>JANSYS010000015.1 GCA_024742275.1 Alphaproteobacteria bacterium
CCCGTCGTCGTGTCGTCGCCCGACCCGACCGTGGCATCGCCACCGGTCGCCGTGTCGTCGCCCGACCCGACCGTGGCATCGCCGCCCGTCGCCGTGTCGTCGCCCGACCCGACCGTGGCATCGCCGCCCGTCGCCGTGTCGTCGCCCGACCCGACCGTGGCATCGCCGCCGGTCGCCGTGTCGTCGCCCGACCCGACCGTGTCATCACCGCCCGTCGCCGTGTCGTCGCCCGTCGCCGTGTCGTCACCCGACCCGACCGTGGCATCGCCGCCCGTCGCCGTGTCGTCGGATGGCGTCGGCTCCGCTCGCGTCGGATCGGCGCCTGAAAGGGGACTCGTAGTCGTCTCATCGACAATGTCTTCCGAAACGGAACCACGGGTGGCTGCCGGCGGCGTCTCGTCGTCTTCCGTCGTGTCCGTCAGACCGACCGCGTCACTGCCTTCGGATCCTGTCGATATGTCCGAACCGGAGGCGTCGTCGGAATCCTCAAGCGCGTCGCCACCCAGGTCCGGCCCGGTGTCACGCACGCCGGGTTCGGAAGCGGCAGCACCTTGTCCGATCCGGCCATCGTTGTCGCCGTCATCTTCCGGCCCGTCGTCGACGGATCCGCCGCCCGATCGTCCGCCCGACTCCGCGCCGTCACGACGCGCACCGGACTCCGAATCGTCGCCGGACTCCCGACTGGCCCGGAACGACCGTCCATCGCCCTGGCCGCCGTCCAACCCGACCGCACCGCCATCGGCCGCACCGCCATCGGCCACACCGCCACCGGCCACAGGGCCGCCGCCACCACCGGGCTCGCCCCGACCATCACCGGCACCACCCTCTGCAGCGCCGCCAACAACCTCGGCATCGCCGCTTGCAGACGCATCGCCGGCTTCTGAGGAGCTTCCCGTTCCAGCGGCAGCACCCGCCCCGCCCTCGCCGGTGTCGCTCTCGCCCGCGGCAGACTGCTCGCCGCCACCGGCCTGAGCGCCGGCACCGGTCGCCGCGAGGTCGCCCGACCCGGTGGTACCCGCCGCGACGCGGCCCGTCGCACCTGGGCCCGCCGACCCATTCGAACCAGCCTGATTGTTGGCTGCGAACTGCTGCCCGCCAGCCGTGTCACCGGCGCCAGCGTTCTCGCCTCCGTCGCGCTGGTTGCCGCCGATGCGGCCTTCCGGCCGGTCGCCGGAGCTTCGATCGTTCCCGTCGCGGCCGTCACGACCCGGCCGAGCCTCGCGGCCCGCCGCCGCACCGTCGCCGTCATTCCCGCTTTCGCCGTCGGCACGATCACCGCCGCGCCGGTCAGCTTCACGAATGTCGAGATCGTTGTCTTGAAACTCACGCTGTTCGGTCTGCTCGACGGTCGATGTGTCCGGATTGCGCCGGGAGCCGAGATGAATGTTACCGTCCGCAGCCCGCGGATCCTCGCCTTGCCCCGAGTTTTGCCCCGATCGATCGCCTGCGGCCGCCGGGGTTTCACCGGAGTTCGAACGATTGTTCGATTCGGAATTCTCCGTCCCGAATTGACCCTCAGTTTCAAGCTCTGATCGATCGTCAGCCATCTGTCCCCCCATTCACTGAACAGAGAATAGGTAATTTTTTTATAAAATCCAATATAATTTTCCTGGCGCAGCTCCAAAAATCGCGGTTTCACAGGTATTTGCGGTACTGGCAGACAATCGGACACAAAGCATCGAAACCGCGCTTCAGTCGCTAAAATTGTACGCAAAAATCAAAGATAACCGGTAAAGATCCGGGTGACCGCGATCGTCACAAGCTCCAGGTACAGGATCATCGCCGCCAGCATTCCATAACGCTGCACATCACTGACCCCTTTGGACTTGCGCCTGCGCGCCGCGGTGGAAAAGCTCGACCACTTCGAGGTCACATAGGCGATCTTCCGGTGCTCAACGGCCTGCCACCATTGCAAGCTGAGAATGATCAAGACGCTGAGCACACTGCATAGCCACACGATGACCAGAAGATATCGAATGAGCTGCGGATCGCTCCAGCGGCTGACGACTCCATACCCCGTCGCAGCTATCGCTCCCACGCTGAAATATAGGACAGTGCGCCACATCTGCTCCTTGGCGAAGCGCACGTTTTCGGACGCGTCCCTGTAAATCTCGACGAACTCTGCATGGGTCAGATCGTCGAGGTCGCTCGGCACGTTCTCCGCCGGGTCGAACGGGTCGTCCCCGATCTCCGTGGGTTCGGCAGCGGCGGGCGCCGGGTGACTTCCCGGCTTCGGGCGCAGGTCACGGGCCATCAACGCTCCTCTCGCCTTGGATCTCTCGATCCGGGTCGGAGGATTCTGCGCCTATCCGAACCAACATGCAATTCGGTCGGTACCACGCTGATCAATAGTCGAAGCCGGGCGCCGCCTTGATACCGGCGTCGAAGGGATGCTTTACCTTTGTCATTTCCGTCACGAGGTCGGCCGACTCCACCAGAGCTGCCGGCGCATCGCGACCGGTGACGATTACGGTCGTGCGAGGGTGACGACCCGCGAGCGCTTCCACAACCTCGTCTACCGGCAGGTACTCGTAGCGGAGGGCGATGTTGAGCTCGTCCAGGACCACGAGGTCGTGCGCGCCGCTGGTGAACATCTCCTGAGCGATATCCCAGGCGGCACGTGCCGCTCGAATGTCCTGCTCCCTGTCCTGCGTGTCCCAGGTGAAACCGTCGCCCATCCGTCTGAATTCGAGCAGATCTGAGAACCGCTTGAAGAACTCGTTCTCGCCGGTCTTCCAGGTCCCCTTGATGAACTGGACGACCCCCACGCTCCGACCCCAGCCGAGCGCCCGGATGATGGTGCCGAAAGCCGCGGTCGACTTTCCTTTTCCGTCACCCGTATGGACCGCCAAGAGCCCCCGTTCGGCCTTCTGTTTCGTTTTCATCCGGGCCCGGTGTTCCGCCTGGACGCGCTTCATTTCGGCGCGGTGAGCCTCGCCCCGTTCGGCCTCATCTAATTCGGTCATATCCGCCTTCTCTTTTCAGTGTGTGACGAGCGCTAGAGCGACCGCGGCGAGTATAAGTCCGATCCACACCCGCCGGGCCAAGCGCAACGCAATGCGGAGGTCATCTATATCCGCCGACTCGCGACCGTCTCCGAACCAGGCACCGTCCACCGCCAGAGCGCCGTAGCGGCGCGGCCCACCGAGTCGGATACCCACCGCGCCGGCCATCGCCGCCTCCGGCCAACCGGCGTTCGGCGACAAGTGCCGCCGCGCGTCCCGACGGGCCGTACGCCAGGCCTCGGCGCCGCGGCCTTCAATCGCGGCGAGTGCTGCCAACAGAGCGGCGGTCAGCCGCGCCGGTACCCAGTTCGCCAGATCGTCCGTCCGTGCCGCGGCCCAGCCGAAAGCGCGGTAGCGATCGTCGCGGTGACCGATCAGACTGTCCGCTGTATTGATCGCCTTGTACGCAACCAGGGCCGGAAATCCCCCGAGCGCGAACCAGAACAGGGGCGCCACAAAGCCGTCGGACAGGTTCTCCGCCAGACTCTCGGTGGCGGCCCGAACGATGGCGGACCGATCCATGAGCGCGGTCTCCCGCCCGACGATCCGGCCGACGGCGTCCCGTGCAGGCTCGAGATCGTCCCCGGTGAGGGCATCGGCAACCGCCGCCACGTGGTCGATCAGGTCGCGCCCAGCGAGCAGCGTGGAGGCGAACACGATCAAAACCATGGCTCCCAGCGGGCCAACCAGGAACAAGTCGATCGCGACGGCGACCACCGTCCAGCCGAACAGATAGAGCCCCAGCGCGCCGATGCCGAACCAGCGCCGACGCCGGGCCCCATCCCCTGAGCGGTTGTCCCCTGAGCGGTTCATCCGCCGCTCCAACGCGTTCAGCGTCGCCGCCATGAGGGTGACCGGATGGGGAACGCGGCTGTAGAGCCGGCGCGGATCGCCCGTGACCGCGTCCAACACCATGGCGCCGGCGACTACAAGCAGGCTCAACGTGCCGCCTCCAGCAGGGCGTCGACGTCGAGATGCCGCTCCAACGCGTCGGCCAGCGCGTCGAGCGCGGTCTTGACCTGCTCGTTGAAGATCAGACCGGACGTACCGCATAGGCCGGCGAAGCGTAGGTATCGGTCGCGAAACATGTCGTCGCCGAGCATCCCGTGGAGATAGGACCCAACCACCAGACCGTCGCTGGACACCACCGCGATGACGTCGCCGTCACGCTCCAGAAACGTGCGGGCAAGACCGGCGCCCGTGGTGCGTCCGGCATGAATCTCGTATCCGTAGGCGTTCGCATCGAGCATAGCCGATCGGCAGACGGCGTTGCGGACGGTCTTGGTCGGCTCGATCACCGTTTCGACGTCCAACAGCCCCAGGCCCTCCTCTTCACCCGGAGGCCCCTCGAGGCCGTCGGGATCGCGCACCCAGGTACCGAGCATCTGGTATCCGCCGCACAGACCGAGCACCCGGCCACCACGCCGAACATGGGCGCGCAAATCGATATCCCAGCCCTGGGCCTTCAGGAACCGGAGGTCGGAGAGCGTAGACTTCGTTCCCGGCAGCACCACCAGAGCGGCATCGCCAGGCAGGGCCGTTCCTGGCAGACAGAACCGGACGTCGAAGGCCGGATCGGCCCGCAGCGGATCGAGATCGTCGAAATTCGCGATGCGGGAGATCATCGGAACGGCCACGACCACCCGGCCCTCCTCGTCCGTGGGGCCCTGCTCCAGCACCACCGCGTCCTCGGCAGGCAGCGCCTTCACGACAGGCAAAAACGGAACGACACCGAAGCTCGGCCAGCCTGTCCGCTCGACGATCATGGCGAGGCCGTCGTCGAACAGCGTCGGGTCGCCGCGGAATAGGTTCACGATGAACCCGGCAACCATGGCGCGGTCCGTCGGGTCCAAGACCTCCCTAGTGCCCACGAGCGATGCGATGACCCCGCCACGGTTGATGTCGCCGACCAGGACCACCGGTGTCCCGGTCGGGACGGCGAACCCCATGTTGGCGATGTCGCCCTGGCGCAGATTGGCTTCCGCCGCACTGCCCGCCCCCTCTACGACGACGATGTCCGCCTCGCCTTTCAGGCGCTCGAAACTCTCGATCACCGGCGCGAGCAGCGCACCGCGCGTTCCCCAGTACCGCCGCGCCTCCGTCGTCTCCAGCGCCCGCCCGCGCAGCACGACCTGGGAGCCGGTGTCGCTGTTCGGCTTCAGCAGCACCGGGTTCATGTGAACGCTCGCGGGCACACCGCAAGCCATCGCCTGCAGCCACTGAGCCCGTCCGATCTCGCCGCCTCCGCCGTCCCCGTCATCGGCGACGGCCGCATTGTTCGACATGTTCTGCGGCTTGAAAGGGCGCACGGTAAGGCCGCGGCGGACGAAGGCCCGGCACAGACCGGCCGTCAGCACCGACTTGCCGACGTCGGAACCGGTGCCTTGAAGCATCAACGCCCTGGCCACGATCTGCCCTCCCTCATCGCGAAGCCATCCAGGACCGTTGAACGATCCAGATGAAGATCGGCGCACCGATCAGGGCGGTCACGACTCCGAGCTGAAGCCGCTCGCCGCTGGTCGGAATCCGCGTAACCAGGTCTGCCAGCGTAATCAGGATCGCACCGCCCAAAGCGCTTGCCGCCAGTACCCGTCCCGGGCGGTAACCGACGAAGGGACGGACCATGTGCGGCACGACGAGGCCGACGAAACCGACCGCTCCGCAGACCGCGACCATCGCCCCGACCGACGCCGATACGCCGAGCACCACGCGCCAGCGCAGTCTGACGACATCGATCCCGAGAGAGCGGGTCGTTTCCTCGCCCAGGCTGAGCGCATCGAGACCGCGCCCGATGGTCGCCATGACCGCGAAACCGGCGAGCACGAACGGCGCCGCGATGTACAGATCGGTGGTCGTACGGTTTTCCAGCGATCCCAACAGCCACAGGATCATGTCCCGGAGCGTGATCGGATCCGGCGCAAGGTTGAAGGCCAGCGAGGTGAGCGCGGTCGCGAGGCTGGAGACGCCTATACCGGTCAAGATCAGCGCCAGCAGACTGTCGCTGCGGGCGGCGACGGAGAACAGCAGCGCCGTGGCGACCGCCGCGCCCGCGATCGCCGCCAGCGGCACCATCAGCACCGAAACGGCAGCAAGCCCGAAGCCGATGGCCACAACGGCGCCGAATCCGGCCGCCGCGGTCACGCCGATCACACCCGGATCCGCCAGCGGGTTTCGCAGCAGACCCTGGAGCGCCGCACCGGAGAAACCCAGGACAGCGCCGAGCATGATGCCGAGTGCCACCCGTGGCAGTCGAAGCTCGTAGACGATGATTTCCCGGACCTCGTCCCCCACCCCGAGCAGCGCCGCCACGATCTCGGAGACCGACAGGGCGGCCGGCCCAATGCTGAGCGAGACGATCGAAACGGCCACCAGCACAAGCGCCATGGCCGGAAGCAGTACACGGTCGGAGAGCTCGACACCGGGCCGGCTGGCGCGCGACATCATTCCGGCCGGTCCAGCGCCGCCCGGATGAACTCGGCGGCATCCACCGAGAACAGGCCGCTGCACGACAGAAACCGTCCGGGTACCGCGACCGTGCGGACCGCCGCCATCAGCCTGGCCAAACGGGGATGGCGTGCCGGCGACCAGGACGAGCGGGCAACACTGCGATCGTCGAAGAAGCTGCCGATGAAGACATCGGGAGGCGCCAGGATCAGTTCCTCGAGGGAGATTTTCCGCCATCCCCGATAGCCGAGATCGGCCGCCATGTTGTCCAGCCCGGCAAGACGGATCATGCCATCGACATCGGTGCCCAGACCGCCGGTGGTGCCGCTCGGCGTCAGATAGAGTGCCCGAAGGCCAAGACGCGGTTTGGCCTCAAGCGCCGCGATGCGCCTGCGCTGGTCGGCGACCAAGCTGGTCGACGCCTCCGCCTGGTCCAACGCCGCCGCTACCTCGGTCAGGTTGTCGAAAATGGTCGCGCTGTCGTGCCCGTAGACGATGTTCACGGTCTCGATACCGGCCCGGTCGAGCATCGAAACCATTCGCCTGTTGCCCCCCCAGAACCGGACCACGAGCGACGGAGCCGCATGCAGCAGCGCCTCCGCCGACGGATCGACGATCGGCAGGCCGAGCGCCCTGTCGCGATGGTAGGAGAACGCCTGCGACGCCCTCGGAGACAGCCCCGCGATCTGCTCTCGATCGGCCAGGGACAAAACATACTGGTCGGCGCAATAGTCGATGGACACAACCGCCGAATCCGCGGTGGACCGGGGGACGGACTGCGCCATGACCGGGCCCGCCCAGAGCAGGCAGGTCGCCAGGAGCAGCTCCCGTCCCCCCATGGCTCAGCGCCGGTAGGTAAGGCGCAGGAAGAACGCCCGGCCCTGCTGATTATAGAACGAGGCGGTCTCGTACTCCTCGTCGAACAGGTTCGAGAGCTTCAGGTCGACGCCCCAATTCTCCGTTGCCGCCCAGGCCGCCCGGACATCTACGGTCGTGAAGGCGTCCAGCCTACGGGTGTTGGCCAGGTCGTCAAACCGCTCGCTCTCGTAGTGGAGATCGCCGCCGAGCGAGAACGTGCCAACGCCCAGGCCCAAATCGCCGACGGTCCGGTCGACCGACAGGGCATAGACTTGCTCGGCCCGTCTCGGCAGAAGGTTGCCGTCGTTCGTTCCACCCGATGCATTCCGAGGATCGAGGAATGTAGCGCTGGCCGAAATCAGGAAGCCCGAGACCTCGCCGGACGTCAACAGTTCAAGCCCTGTGATGCGAGCCTTGTCGACATTCGCGGGTGCCTGAATCGCACTGTCATAGGCGATCAGATCGTCGATCTCCGTGTGGAACAAATTGGCGCCAAGTTCGAAACCACCGACGGTCGCCGCCAAACCGATCTCGGCGCTCTCGGACTGCTCCGGCTCAAGATCGGCGTTTCCGAAGCCCGGAAAGTATAGCTCGTTGAAGGTCGGCGCCTTGAACGCCGTCCCATAGGATGCCGTGGCGCGGAGAGCGTCGGTGATGCGGAAGCCGTAAGCGAGCCCACCGGTCAGGTAGCCGCCGAACTGCTCGTTCTCGTCGACCCGCCCGGAGACCTGAACCGTATGCCGGTCGAACTCCGTACGATGCTGTGCGAACAGGCCGCCGTTGTCGCGGCTGTCTTCGACATAGTCGGTGGTCCCGGAGACTTCGTCACGCTGGACATCGACCCCGACAGTCGTGATGTTGTCGGGAAGGAAATACAGATCGTTTTGTAAAGACAGTGATTTACGCGCCGTCTTGAAAGTCGATTGATAGGATCCGTCAAGAAAGTTGTCGGTATCGTCTACGGTGTAGCCGGCGGCAACCGTCACGTCCCAGACATCTGCCGGCGACGCCAGAGCGCTCAGCCCCAGAACGTAGTTCGCGCCTTCAGACTCGTTCGAGATCGTCCCGTCGTATTCGTTATCGGTTTCCGTATATAGACCGTTCGCTTCGACTTTGATCCCATTCGCGAAGACGTAGTCCAAGGATCCGGTGACACCGGCCCTCTCGAACCCGTCACGGTCCGGCTCTGCGGCGAAGCAGCCGCCGGACGGGACCGTCGTCCCGTCTCCGCAGGAATTGAAGCCATCGGTCCGCAGATAGCTGGTGTTGGCGGCAAAACCGACACCATTGCTGCGCCCGGAAAACCCCGCCTGGCCTTCGACCGTATCGTCCGAGCCGTAACCGATGCTCGCGTGGGCGCGGGTCGCTTCGGTCGGTTGCCGAGTGAAGATCTGAATGATTCCGCCAAGGGCCTCGGAGCCGTAGAGATAGGACCGCGGCCCGCGCACCACTTCGATACGCTCAACGTCGCCGATCGACAGACTCTCGAAGTTGAAGGTGCCGAGCGTTGCCGACCCGACCTTGACCCCGTCGATCAGAACGAGCACGTGATCGCTCTCGGTGCCGCGCAGGAACACAGACGTTGCCTTGCCCTGCCCGCCGTTGTTGGTGAGCGTCAGCCCTGGAACTCGCTTCAGTGCTTCCGGCACGGACCGGATCTGGCGGCGCTCGATCTCGTCTCGCGTGATCACGCTGACCGGAGCGAGCGTGTCATCCGCCGTCTCGGCAATTCGAGACGCCGTGATCACCACCTCGTCCGTCAGAGCGGCGGCAGCCCCGCGTTCGGCAATCGCCGGCGCGACACTCTGCTGCGCGGCCGCGGGAAGAGCCCCAGCCGCGACCAGTACGGCCGCCAGGCCGAGCCCACGCATCCGTCCGGACGTCCCGTGTGTTGGGTCGAAATTCATCCAATCCTCCATGGCCGACGCACACCCGCGCGGCGTTGCAAAGCGACGGCGCCGGGCACAACGGATGGAGAGGGACGACCACGGGTCCACAAGCATGGCCGGACCCGATCATCGCGCCCCGCGACATCGTGGTTTCTCGCCATGGCCGGTCTCCGGACTTGCGAGGTCGGGCACCGAAGCCCGGATCCTTCCGCGCCTTCCCATGCCGTTGTGGCACAGTGGCATTCTGCGGCGGATCAACCTCGCCTACCGTTGCGGGGGCAGTGCCGGATTTGGACCGGCTTCCCGTTTCATTCCGGCACAGGAAACTGCACCGGAACACCACATGCGATTGACATCCGGACGCTACGGTCGGCGTAGTTGCCTGTCAATCATAGTGTTTGCGCTCCCGCTCAATCGTGGATTTAAGACGATCGCAACCGCGCTCTAATGAGAGTTGAATGCCGACAAGAACCGAAGGGATTGAAACCGGGCCAACCGTCGGAAACCATGAGGTCCGGTTGGCTTTCAGCCCGTTCTGAAGCGCGTCAGGCCGCCGGTCGGTCCTCTGCGACGACCCGTCTGGCACCGGCGCGGGCGAGATCGTTGAAACCGGTCTCTTCCCGCGCAAGCAACTCAGCGAGGTCGGCGCGCATGCGTGGGTCCCAGAAGTCGCGGATGTGCTGGGCAACGCCGGCAACCGCCTCCTCCTCCGGGTAGGAGCGATGGAAGTCGGCGATCTGGTTGGCCATCCGAACGATATCCTGGCGTTTCATGCCACCTTCTCCTGTCGCGAACCGCCACGACCCTTGGCCGGTTCGAACACCATGATCCCGTCGCCGGCGAGGCTGGCCAGCCCCATCCCGCAGCGTCCCGCGACATCGAGCGCGAGTTTGCTCGGCGCCGAAACGGCGGCCAGAAACGGCGCGCCGGCCACGGCCGCCTTTTGAACTAGTTCGACGCTGATCCGGCTCGACACGAGCAGGAATCCAACCCGGGTGTCCTTGCCGTCGCGCGCCAGGGCACCGATCAGTTTGTCGAGCGCATTGTGACGCCCGATATCCTCCCGGACCCGCTCGATTGACCCGTCCGAGAGGCAGAACGCGGCGGCATGGGTCGAATGGTTCGTGCGGTTCATCACCTGCGCATCCCGCAACGCCTCAAAGGCGTGGGCCAGCGCGGCAGCAGCAGGCAAAACGCCCTGGACGCGCGGCGGACGCGGGACCGCCGCCTCGATCGTCTGGGCTCCGCAGATGCCGCATCCCGACCGACCGGCGATGGAGCGCTTGCGGTCCTGAGCAGCGGACGCGAAACGTTCGGCCACCCGCAGGTTCAGCAGGTAGCCGTCGCTTGCCTCCCCGATCCTCAGGCTTTCGATCCGGCTCGCCGCCGGAACAATCCCTTCGGTCAGCGCGAAGCCGACCGCGAAATCCTCGAGATCCGCCGGCGTCGCCATCATCACGGCAAAGGTCTCGCCGTTGACCAGGATCGCGACAGGGGTCTCAGCCGGCACCTGCCAAGCCGCCACGTGCGCGCCCTCGGCCCCGACCATGGTACCCGTCACCTCGGGCGAGACGTCGCTCGTCCGACTGTCGAGTCGCCGGATCTCCATCGCGCCGCGCCGCCCCATCACTCGGCTGCCACGACGAACTGGCGCTCGTGGACGTCGCGGAAGTGCTCCTGCCACTCCGCCGGCCGGTTCGATCGCGTCACCTGCACCGCGGTCACTTTGTATTCCGGGCAGTTGGTGGCCCAGTCGGAATACTCCGTCGTGATGACGTTGGCGCCGCTCACCGGGTGATGGAACGTGGTGTAGACGACGCCCTGCGGCACCCTGTCCGTGATGGTCGCGCGCAGAGCGGTTGCGCCGATGCGCGAAGCGACGCTGACCATGTCGCCCTCGCCGACGCCCCGCTCCTCGGCGTCGTGCGGATGGATCTCCAGGATATCCTCGGGATGCCAGCGGCCGTTCTCCGTGCGCCGGGTCTGGGCACCAACGTTGTACTGGCTCAGGATCCGCCCGGTGGTGAGAATCAGCGGGAAGTGGCGGTTGGTGCGCTCGTCGGTGGCAACGTATTCCGTGACCATGAACCGCCCCTTACCGCGCACGAAACCATCCTTGTGCATGGTCGGAGTCCCGTTCGGGCTGGCATCGTTGACCGGCCACTGCAGCGATCCGCCTGCGTCCAGGCGGGCATGGCTTACGCCGGCGAAGGTCGGGGTCAGCTCGGCGATCTCGTCCATAATCTCCGCCGCCGAGGCATAGGTCATACCGTCATAGCCCATGGCTTCGGCGAGGCGGCAGACCGCCTCCCACTCGCTGAGGCCCGTCGCCTCCCTCATCACCGGCCGTACCCGGTTGATCCGCCGTTCCGCATTGGTGAAGGTACCGTCCTTCTCCAGGAACGAAGTGCCCGGCAGAAAGACATGGGCATAACCGGCGGTCTCGTTCAGGAAAAGATCCTGCACAACCACGCAGTCCATCGCTTCCAAAGCCGCCGTCACATGGGTCGTGTTCGGGTCCGATTGGGCGATGTCCTCTCCTTGAATGAAGATGCCGCGATAGGTCCCGTCGAGTGCGGCCGCCAGCATGTTGGGAATACGCAGCCCCGGCTCGTTCAGCAGCGGCAGGCCCCACGCTTTCTCGAACAGCGCCCGCGTCGCGTCGTCGGACACATGACGGTAGCCGGGGAACTCGTGCGGGAAGCTGCCCATATCGCAGGAGCCCTGCACGTTGTTCTGACCCCGCAGCGGGTTCACGCCGACCCCTTCGCGCCCGATATTGCCGGTCGCCATCGCGAGATTGGCCATCGCCATGACCATGGTGGAGCCCTGGCTGTGCTCGGTGACGCCAAGCCCGTAGTAGATCGCGCCGTTGCCCGCCGTCGCGTAGAGCCGGGCGGCCGCGCGCAGGGTCTCCGCCTCCACACCGATTCTATCGGCCAAAGCCTCCGGCGAATTCCGCTCCTCCGCGACGAACGCCCGCCACCGTTCGAAATCGACACTCTCGCAACGCTCGGCGACGAACGCCTCGTCCACCAAACCTTCGGTGACGATCGTGTGCGCCAGGGCGTTCATCACCGCCACGTTCGTCCCCGGACGCAGCTGGACGTGATGGGCGGCCGTGATGTGCGGGGATTTCACCAGGTCGATGCGGCGCGGATCGAGAACCACGATCTGGGCACCCTCGCGCAGGCGCTTTTTCATCCGCGAGGCGAAGACCGGGTGGCCATCGGTCGGATTGGCGCCGATCAGAAGAATGACGTCCGCCTTTTCCACAGACTTGAAGTTCTGCGTCCCCGCCGAGGTTCCGAAGGTGGTTTTCAGCCCGTAGCCGGTCGGCGAATGGCAAACCCGGGCGCAGGTGTCGACGTTGTTGTTGCCGAAAGCCGCGCGGATCATTTTCTGGACGACGTAGACCTCTTCGTTCGTGCAGCGCGAAGAGGTGATGCCGCCGATCGCACCCTTGCCGTGCTCGGCCTGGATCGCCTTGAACCGTCCGGCGGCGAAAGCGATCGCCTCTTCCCAGGATACCGCACGCCACGGGTCGGTGATGCGCTCCCGCACCATGGGCGTCGTCACCCGATCCTTGTGGGTGGCGTAGCCCCAAGCGAAGCGGCCCTTCACGCAGGAATGGCCCTCATTCGCTCCGCCGGTCTTCTGCGGGACCATGCGGACGACCGTATCGCCCTGGAGCTCCGCCTTGAAAGAGCAGCCGACACCGCAATAGGCGCATGTGGTCTCCACCGAGCGGGTCGGTACCCCCTTCTCCACGACGGAGGCTTCCATGAGCGTGGCGGTCGGACAGGCCTGCACGCAGGCGCCGCAGGACACGCACTCCGAGGAGAAGAAGTCATCGGCCTCGGCTCCGGCCGACACCATGGAGGCGAAGCCGCGCCCGTCGATGGTCAGGGCAAAGGTTCCCTGGACCTCCTCGCATGCCCGCACGCAACGGGAGCAGACGATGCATTTCGCCGGGTCGAACTGGAAGTAGGGGTTCGAGGTGTCCACCGGCTTGCGGCTCTCGGCGTCGAAATGGTTGGCGTTGTCCATGCCGTAGCGCACGTCGCGCAGGCCGACCGCGCCCGCCATGTCCTGCAGTTCGCAGTCGCCGTTCGCCGAACAGGTCAAGCAATCGAGCGGATGATCGGAGATGTACAGCTCCATCACGCCCTTGCGGATCTTCGCCAGTCTCTCGGTCTGGGTGGTCACCGCCATACCGGCCCGTACCGGTGTGGTGCAGGAGGCCGGCGTTCCCTTCACGCCTTCGATCTCCACCAGACACATCCGGCAGGAACCCCAGGCGTCGAGACTGTCGGTGGCGCAGAGCTTCGGGATCGGACGGTCGATCTGCGATGCGGCCCGCATGATCGACGTGCCCTCGGGCACGGTGACCTCGACGCCGTCGATGGTCAGGGTGACCGGTGCGCCTTCCTTGGCGGGCGTGCCGTGGTCCTGTTCTTTCAGAAGAGCCATCGCTCGCGCTCCTACTCGGCCGCCATCAGGGGCTGGGATTCGAAGTCTTCCGGGAATAGGCGCATGGCAGAGAGCACCGGCATCGGTGTCAAACCGCCCATCGCGCAAAGCGATCCGTCCCGCATGGTGTCGCAAAGGTCGCTTACCAGTTCCAAATTCGCCGCGACGTTCTCGCCCCGCTGGATCTTCTCCACCGTCTCCTTGCCGCGCACGGCGCCGATCCGGCAGGGCGTACACTTTCCGCAACTTTCGATTTCGCAGAACTCGAAGGCGAAGCGCGCCATCGCCGCCATGTCGACACTATCGTCGAACACGACGATTCCGCCGTGGCCAAGCATTGCGTTCGCCGCCGCCATGGCCTCGTAGTCTGTTTCCAGATCGAGCATCGCGTCGTTCACATAGGCGCCGAGCGGACCACCGACCTGGGCGGCGCGGAACGGCCTGCCGGTGGCGGTGCCGCCGCCGAATTCCTCGACGAGCTGACGCAGGGTCACGCCGAATGCCTTCTCCACCAGACCGCCGCGCTTGATGTTGCCCGCAAGCTGGAACGGCTGGGTCCCGCGTGATCGCCCCATGCCGAAATTCTTGTAGTGGTCCGCGCCCTTGGCCAGGACCACCGGCACGGTCGCCAGGGTCAGCACATTGTTGACGACGGTCGGCTTTCCGAACAGTCCATGAATCGCTGGGATCGGCGGCTTGGCGCGGACCGTGCCGCGCTTGCCCTCAAGGCTTTCCAGCATCGAGGATTCTTCGCCGCAGATATACGCGCCGGCGCCGCGGCGGACATGCAGGCGGAAGGTTCTGCCGCTACCGCCGACATTCGAACCCAGCCAACCGGCCCGCTCCAGAACGGCCGCCGCCTCGACCATGGCCGCGATGGCGTCGGGATACTCCGAGCGGATGTACACATAGCCGTCCTCCGCCCCCACGGCGAGCCCGGCGATGGTCATTCCCTCGATCAGCGCGAAGGGATCGCCTTCCATGATCATCCGGTCGGCGAAGGTGCCGCTGTCCCCCTCGTCGGCGTTGCAGCAAACGTATTTCTGGCCGGACGGCTGGTCGTGCACCGTCTTCCACTTGATGCCGGCCGGGAACCCGGCGCCGCCACGGCCCCGCAGACCGGACTTTAGAACGGTTTCGCAGACCGACGCCCCGTCCATCGCCAGCGCTGCCCTAAGACCGGCAAGCCCGCCATGGGCCTCGTAGGCGGAGAGATCGAACGGATCAATCACGCCGACCCGGGCGAAGGTCAACCGCTCCTGGTTCTTCAGATACGGAATCTCCTCGGTCGGGCCGAGCGCGAGCGCGTGACTGCCCCCGACCAGAAAACCGCCATCGAACAGCGACGCGACGTCAGCGGCGGTCACCGGACCGTAGGCGATACGCCCCGCATCCGTTTCGACCTCTACCAGCGGCTCCAGCCAGAACATCCCACGGGAGCCGTTGCGCACGATGGTCACCGACTCGCCCCGCGCCTCGGCCGCGTCGGCAATCGCCCGGGCTACCGCGTCGGCGCCGACGGATCGGGCTGCGGAATCCTTGGGAACGTAGATCGCCGTCGTCATGAGCGGGCCTCCCTGACGGCGGTGTCGAGCCGCCCCGCATCGGCGCGACCGATCAGCTTGCCGTTGACCATCGCCACAGGCGCCAGCGCGCAGTTCCCCAGGCAGTACACGGGCTCGACCGTCACCCCATCCTCGGAGGTCCCGCCCAACGCGATACCGCGCCGGTCGCACACGGCTTCGATCAGTCCGAGCGCTCCCATGGACTGGCAGGCCTCGGCTCGGCACACCTTGACAACGACCGGACCCGCCGGGGTACGGCGGTAGTCGTGATAGAAACTCAGAACACCGAAAACCTCGGCCCGCGAGAGGTTCAGAGCGCTGGCCACAGTCGGCAAGACGGCCTCGTCGACAAACCCTGCCGACTCCTGAATGTCGTGAAAGATTTCCAGCAATGCCGCCGGATCGTTGCCGTGGCGGGCGCAGATCGCCTGCGCGTCGGCCCCCGCGCCCATCGGCGCGCTCGCAGCCTCGTTCATCCGTGCCTGTCTCCCATTCCAACCACTGTCGACCGACACGGCGCAGTGTTCAGGCACGATGGGGGTTTGTTTGCGGGCTGGTCAAATCGGAGGATTCAATACGTTCATAGACGCGCTCTATGGTGCAGCGCGGCACAGACTGGGGCGCCGGATCATCAATCCCGTGTCAGATAGCCTCGTTCGAAGGCGGCCTCCTGATCCTCGAAGATCGCCATCGCCGTCGTCATGCGCTCGAAACCGTACTTTCAATAGATCGGCTCCTTGCCCGGCACCGCGTAGAGCAGGACCTTGCGATAGCCGCGGACGCGTTCGAGCAGGCGGCGGATGAGTTGGCCGCCGAGGCCGCGGCCCTGATGGCTCGGCAACACGACGATATCGCCGAGATAGGCACAGTCCATGCCGTCGGCGAGCGCACGCCCCGCCGCCACCAGCCGACCGTCCTCCCGGGCGAATTCACGGTAGAGGCTGTTCGAGAATACGGTCCGCAGAAACTCCGGCGTCTTGTCGCCCAACGGCGCCGCCCGGACCAGATCGGCCAGTTCCTCCCAGTCCACGTCCTCGACGCGGTCACTCCACTCGATGGTCACCGTCCATCCTCCAGGGTTTATGCATCTATCGGTCTCTTGCCGATGGACCCTAGACGGTGGACAAACCCACCGGTTGGACCATCCGGACCATGTGGTTCCGGACCAAGCTTCAAAGCCGAGAAGCGAGCTAAATTCCGGAAAAGCGATCGCGCTGCTGGTGCATTCACTGGCCCACCCAGTCCGGTCTGTCTGGATACGCCTTTGCAACCTCCAGCAACGCCTCGACCAGCGGCGACATCGGCTCACGGTCAAGGGCGACCACGCCGATCGTATGCTCCACGACCGGATCGACCAGGGGAATGGCACGGATGCCCGCCCCCTCTCCGATCACGCGGGACAGTGCCTCTGGAAGCACGCTGGCCAGCCCGGCGGTCTGCACATAGGCGCATAGATTGACGACGGAATTGCTCTCGATCTCCGGATGCGGATGGCAGTCCGCCTTGGCGAAGGCACGGTCGATGATCCGCCGGTTCTGCATGTCGGGAGTCAGCGCGCAAAGCGGATGAGTGGCCGCTTCCGCCCATGACACGCTCTCCTGCCCGGCCAGCGGGTGATCGGCCCGCACGATCAGCCGGTAACGCTCGCAGTAAAGCGTCTGGGCGGCGGAGATGTCGATCGGCTCATTGTCGAGATAGGTGATCCCGGCATCGATGGCGAACTCCGCAAGGTGCCGCTCGATCTCCTTCGAGGATTGAGAGCGGATGCTGAAGGTCAGCTTGGGAAAGCGCTTGCGCAATAGTTCCGTCAACGGCGGCACCGCAGGCAGCGCCGACGGGATGACGCCGAGAACCATACGTCCTTCCGGTGCGCCGGACAGCGCGGAAAGGTCGTCGCGCAGGCTGTCGCAGTCCTCGAGAATGCGCTGCGCCCATTTCAGGATGTGCTGGCCTTCGGTCGTCAGACCGATATAGCGCTGACCGCGGAGAACGATCGGCACGCCGAGTTCGTGCTCCAGCTGGCGAATACGACCGGACAGGGTTGGCTGAGTGACTCCGCAAGCTTCGGCGGCACGGGTGAAGTGCTGCTCGCGGGCCAGGGCCACCAGATACTGAAGCTGTCTGATATCCATAGGCGCGACGCTCCAGCGGACGTGAAAAGGCCGTGCTCCGTTGGGGACACACGGAGCACGGCCCTAAAGGTGCCGGGAACTTACGCGTCGCGCAACGGCACCGCTACGAAGCGCTGCTGACCGTCACGACGGACGAGCAGGAGCACGGACTTCTTGTGGTCGGCCTTGGCTTTGTCGATCGCTGTGCGGGCTTCGCCGGCGGTTGCGACCGGAGACTGCCCCACCGCGGCGATCACGTCGCCCCGCCTGAGCTCGCGGGCCCCATCGGGTGCGACGGAGAGCACAACGGCGCCCTCCGTCTCGTCGCCGAGGGTGACGCCGAGCGGCGGAACGTCCAAACCGCAGGTATCGGACGAGGCCGGATCCGCCGCGGCGACCTTCTGATCGTCTTTCGGATACGCGCCGACCGTTATGCCGAGGTCGCGCCCGGTTCCGTCCCGCCAGACCATGATGTTGGCGGTATCGCCGGGATCGGTATCGGCAACGGCCCGCGTCAGGTCGCGAACTTCCTCGATGGCGGTGTTACCGAAGCGCAGGATCACGTCGCCAGCCTTCAGACCCGCCTTGCCCGCCGGACCGTTCGGGTCGACATCGGCGACCAGCGCCCCGTCATCCGCGCTCAAGCCCAGGCTGTCGGCGATCTCGGGCGTGATCGGCTGGATGCGCACGCCGATGAAACCTCGCTCCACCGAGCCGTTCTCAAGGATCTCGGCGACGATCGCCCTGGTCTGGTTGGAGGGTACAGCGAAGCCGAGGCCGATGCTGCCGCCGTTCGGCGAGAAGATCGCGGTATTCATGCCGACCACGCGCCCTTCGGCATCGAAGAGCGGTCCGCCGGAATTGCCGCGGTTGATGGCGGCGTCGACCTGGATGAAATCGTCATACGGACCGGCATTGATGTCGCGCCCCCGGGCCGAGACGATACCGGACGTGACGGTTCCGCCGAGTCCGAACGGGTTGCCGATGGCGACGACCCAGTCGCCGACCTCCAGTCGGTCGCTATCGCCCCAAGGCAGTGTGGGCAAGGGCGTATCGCTGTTCACCTTGAGCACGGCGACGTCGGTCTTCGGATCGCCACCGACCAGAACCGCGTCCAATTCCGTGCCGTCTTCGAGCACGACCTTGATCTCGTTGGCGCCGTCGATGACGTGGTTATTGGTCACGATGGTTCCGCCGGCGTCGATGATGAAGCCCGACCCGAGGCCCCGCGCCTGTTCCCGCCCCTGCGGGCCGGAGCGTCCCATCGGCGGTTGACCGTCGAAAAATTTCTCGAAGAAGTCGCGCAGCGGATGCCCAGGCGGCAGATCCGGAACCTGCTGTCCGCCGACCTCGGACGCATCGCCGCTCGCCTTGGTCAGCACGGTCACGACCGCCGGTTTGGCCTGTTTGACGAGACCGGAGAACGATCCCGGAAGTTCACCATGCGCTTGCGCGGGAGATGGCGCGAAGATCGGTTGAATGGCCAAGGGTGCGGCGATCAAAGCGGTCGCCAGCAAAGCCGCACGGATGGCGGAGCGTGTCCTGAGTCGGGTCATGGGATGTGTCCTCCACAATGCTGATGGACGTGCCGATATCTGGCCTGCCGCCGGACATCTCTTTTGCCGTCGATCGCAGAAGTAATCCCCAATCCGTACAGGACGCGGACACGGATAAGGCAATTCAGGGGCAGTTGTGGCAGCAGGATGTCGGAACGGCCGGAAGAGCCCTCTCGCGCCGCTACATCAGCTGGCGGGTCAAGGCGTCACTTGATCCGGCTGAACGTGATCCGCTTGGAGAGGACCCGACGGGATCGTTTGATGGAAATGCTCCGCCACCCCAAGAAGACGGTCGGCCTTGCCGCCTGGCTGCGTCGCCATGGGCAGGACGATGGTCTCGTACCAGTTGCGCGTGCCCTCCTTGCTGAGATAGGGGATCCTCTGAACTGCCGGCTCGCCCGTTCTGATGGCGAGGGAGTACAGGCGGATGAGCGTCGACTGGCTGCCTTGGTGCGCAACTTCGGACAGAAGACGGCCCGTATTGTCGGCTTCCGTGTGGGAGACGACGTCGGTCCCGACCAGACGATAGCGAAAGTTCGGTTCGCCGTTGCTCCGGTTTCGGTCCGCTTCGTCGACCACGTCCACTAGGTAGACATACGGCAAGATCGGTTCGAGCTGCTCCGCCTTCAAGTCAGCGGCCATCGGCATCGGTTGCGATCGTCGGGCACCCGACCAGATCGCAAATCCACGAGCGACGATCGGCGAGACCAAGGACCCACCATCGGCGATTATATTTCCCGATTGCTCGAGGATGTCCCGATCGGAGGCGAACTCGCGAAGCGTTGAGTGGAGAGGACCGACACTCATTTTGATCTTCACTCCAAACGATCGGTAGACCGGCGGATGGATCTTCCACACCCGTACAGCCTAGCTGCGAAGAGTTAGCAAATTGTTTACGTTTGAAACTATCCTTCAGGCGCTTGTTTCAAAGTGATTTTCCTCACAGTCGCTCGAATTCCCTTTCCCTCCTTACCTGTCGGCACCGGCCTTCCGTTCTCGCCGGACACCCTCGCGCGCCTGGCAGATCGAGAAGCTCCATGGTCCCGCAAGCTGCGGATGCAGTAATGTGCCGCCCCTCGCCTGTTCGACGCCCGTCAAATCCGAGTTGGAAAAGGAGCACGTCATGGATCTCGATCTCTCCGGAAAGACCGCCCTCGTCACCGGGTCGACCCGCGGCATCGGCTTGGCGACCGCCAAAGGACTTGCGGTCATGGGGGCGGAGGTGATCGTCAACGGCCGCAGCGACGGTCCGGTCGCCGACGCGATCGAAGCGATTCAGAGCGTCGCAGCGAAGGCGGTGGTTCATGGGCAGGTTGCCGACCTCGGCACGGCTGAGGGTTGCGCCAGTCTGATCAAGGCGTTTCCCAGCGTCGACATCCTGGTCAACAACATGGGTATCTACGGGCCGAAGGCGTTCTTCGAGACGGAGGATTCCGACTGGCAGGAGATGTTCGACATCAATGTGATGAGCGGCGTGCGCCTCACCCGCCACTATCTCAAGGACATGCTCGACACTAAAGACTGGGGGCGGGTGGTCTTCGTCTCGAGCGAATCCGGGATCTTCATTCCCAAGGAGATGGTCCACTACGGCATGTCGAAAAGCGCGCAGCTCGTGATCGCCCGCGGCGCCGCCGAGGCGACCAAGGGGACCAACATTACTGTAAACTCAGTCCTACCCGGCCCGACCTGGGTCGAGGCCCAGCACGAGCGCCTCACCGCCCGCGCGAAGGCCCAGGGCACGACGCTGGAAGCACTCACCTCGACCATGTTCACCGAGCGGCGCCCCGCGTCACTGATCCAGCGCTACGCCACGCCGGAGGAAGTCGCGAACATGATCTGCTACGTCTGCTCCAAAGCGTCGAGCGCGACCAACGGCGCCGCGCTCAGAGTGGAAGGCGGTATCGTGACCAACCCGTTCTGACGCGGCAACATCCCGCAGACGGCAAGAGACCGAGGCGCGTTTCCGACGCTCCCGGTAAAACGCTTGGGGTGTTGATCTTGAGTCCGCGTCCGTCGGATCATCGCCCCTACGAACACCGACGCTCGCGGATCGAACCGCGACACAGGAGGAACGCGGCATGCTGTCCGATGCCGAAAAGGCGCACTATCACGACAAGGGTTACGTGTTTCCGGAATACCGCTTGCCGGAATCGACGCTTCAGGCGATCCGGGACGATCATTCCCGCCTGCTCGAGCGGCATCCGGAATTTCGGGACAACTGCCCCGATCTCCTCACTTTCGACAGCGGTTTTCTCAACTACGCGCGCAACGACGCGATCCTCGACATGGTCGAGCAGCTCATCGGCCCGGACATCGCTCTCTGGAACATGAGCTTTTTCGCTAAGCCCGCTCTCAACGGCAAGCGTACTCCTTGGCATCAGGACGGCGCCTATTGGCCGATCCGCCCTCTGGCCACCTGCACCGTTTGGATCGCGGTCGACGACGCGACCCCCGAGAACGGATGCATGCGGTTCATTCCGGGATCGCACAAGTCGAAGGACCTGGCCAAACACGACCTGAAGAAGGATCCATCTCTGACGCTCAGCCAAGAGCTGTCGCCCGGCACCTTCGACGAAACGGAAGCCGTCGACGTTGCGCTGGAAGCGGGGCAGATCTCACTGCACGACGTGTATCTGTTCCACGGTTCGGAGGCGAACACGTCGCCGAAGCCGCGCCGAGGAATGACCCTTCGACTGATGCCGACGACGTCTCATTATGATCGTGAGCTCGCGAGGAAAGCCGCCGAAGAGCGCGGCGACTACGATCAATCGGTTCGCTCGCTGTTTTTGCTGCGCGGGACGGATCGATGCGGTGAGAACGACTTCCGCGTCCGCGGGCTGACGTGATCGGATATTGCGGCTTCGGCCATTGTCCCAAGCCGCCTTGAGGGCGACTGCGCCGCCGGGCGACGCACGGGATCGCCGAAGGCCGGGTACGGTTGACAAGCCTCAAGGGTGGACAAATCCCATTTAGCAAAAATGTTTTCAACCGCTCCCGATGTTAACCTTTTCTTTGAACTCTGATGTCAAACAGGTATCGCTTTTGGAATACCACGACAGGGGTCAGTGACCATGGATGAGCTGCTGAGCGAATTTCTCACCGAGACGGCCGAGGGCCTTGCGGAACTCGACGTCGAGATCGTGAAGCTGGAGCAGAACCCGAACGACGCGGGTCTTATCGCCAGCATCTTCCGGATCGTACACACGATCAAGGGCACCTGTGGCTTCATCGGCCTCCCGAGACTCGAGACCGTCGCCCATGCCGCGGAGAACGTTCTCGGCAAGTACCGCGACCGGGAGCTTGAAGTCACCCCGACATCGGTGACCGTCATTCTCGCCTCGCTCGACCGGATCAAGAGCATCCTCGCGCATATCGAGGCGACCGAGCAGGAGCCGGAAGGCAGCGACGACGACCTGATCCTTCAGCTGAACGAGCTCGCCGAAGGACGCACTCCGGACGCGGCCGCCGCTCCGGCGAGCGAGCCGGTCGAGGAAACCGCTCCCGAGGCTCCGGCAGCCGACGATCTCGATGCCCCGGTTGCGAGCGGCGACGAAATCGGCACCCGTCCCGGCGAGGTTCCCCTCGACGAATTGGAGCGCGCCTTCATGGAAGCGCCGGGACCGGAGGAAACCGGATCCACGGACGACGCGAAGCCCGAGGAAGCCAAGGCTGACGTGCCGGCAGCGCCGCCGGCCGTTCCCGCCATCTCCGAGAAGCCGCAGCCGGCCGCCGGCGAAGCGCTTCCGGTCGCCGAAAGCAAGGCCGCTTCGCAGAATATTCGCGTCAATGTCGAGCTTCTCGAAAACCTGATGACGATGGTTTCCGAACTCGTCCTGACCCGCAACCAGCTGCTGCAGATTGCCCGGAGCAACGGCCAGGAGATCGAAGGCTTCAGCGTCCCGCTGCAGCGCCTCAGCCAGGTCACGTCGGAGCTGCAGGAAGGGGTCATGAAGACCCGAATGCAGCCGATCGGCAACGCCTGGTCGAAGCTGCCGCGCATCGTTCGCGACCTGGCCCACGAGTTGAACAAGAAGATCGAACTCGTGATGCAGGGCGCCGACACCGAACTCGACCGTCAGGTCCTTGAAATGATCAAGGACCCGCTCACCCACATGGTGCGCAACTCGGCCGACCACGGGGTAGAGGACCCGGCGACGCGTCTCGCCTTCGGCAAGTCCGAAACCGGCCATATCCGGCTGAACGCCTATCACGAAGGCGGTCACATCATCATCGAGATCGCCGACGACGGTAAGGGTATCGACGCGGAGAAGATCCGCGACAAGGCGATCGAGAAGAACGTGGTCAGCGCCGCCGACGCGGCGAACATGTCGGATCAGCAGATCCTGCAGCTGATCTTCAAACCCGGCTTCTCGACCGCCGAGAAGATCACCAGCGTGTCCGGCCGCGGTGTCGGCATGGACGTGGTGAAGACCAACATCGAGAAGATCGGCGGTACCGTCGACCTGACCAGCCAGGTCGGCAAGGGCTCGGTCTTCAAGATCAAGATCCCGCTGACGCTGGCCATCGTGTCGGCCCTGATCGTCGCTTCCTCGGGCGAGCGGTTCGCTATTCCGCAGCTTTCGGTCCTCGAACTGGTCAAGACCACCGCCGACGGACCGAACCGGATCGAGACGGTTCAGGGGACGCGCGTGATGCGTCTGCGCGACCGCTTGCTGCCGCTGGTGTCGCTCAAGGACCTTCTGCGCCTTCACGAGGAAACCGACGAGGACAGTGCCAGCGAGACCTTCGTGGTCGTGATGCAGGTCGGCACCTACTCCTTCGGCCTCCTCGTCGACAAGGTGTTCGACACCGAGGAAATCGTGGTCAAGCCGGTCGCTCCTGTGTTGCGCGATCTGACGGTGTTCTCGGGTAACACGATCCTCGGCGACGGCTCCGTGATCATGATCCTCGACCCGAACGGAATTGCCCAGGAGACCGGCGAAGTGGTTGTCCCGGATCAGGCCGACTACGACGAGAACGATCATCTCGACATGTCGCTGGAGGAGCAGACGCTGCTGCTGTTCAAATCCGGCGAGGACGGACCGAAGGCGGTGCCGCTGTCCCTGGTGGCGCGTATCGAGATGCTCGAACTCAAGACGGTCGAGCATTCCGAAGGCCGCCCGCTCGTGCAGTACCGCGGGTCGCTGATGCCGCTGGTGCTCTGCAAGGGCGCCAAGCCGCTGGAGCACGAGGGCCAGCGCCCGGCGCTGGTGTTCACCGACGACGGCAAGTCGATGGGCCTGGTGGTCGACGAGATCCTGGACGTTGTGGAGGATCGGATCGACGTGACCATCGCTCCGGACGGTGCCGGTATGATGGGATCGGCGATCATCAAGGAAAAGGCGACCGACATCGTCGATGCCGGGTTCTACCTGACCGAGGCCTTCGGCGACTGGTTCCGCCACTCCCGCCCGGGCGCGAGCAACGTCAGCAAGCGCCGGCTGCTGCTGGTCGACGACAGTTCGTTCTTCCGCAACCTTATGACGCCGCTGCTCGCGACGTCCGGCTACAAGGTCGTCCCGGTCGACAGCGCCGTGCGGGCCCTGGAACTCTGCGAGCAGGGCGCGACGTTCGACCTGATCGTCACCGACATCGAGATGCCGGACATGGACGGCTTCACCTTCGCCGAGAAGCTGAAGGAGACCGAATGGGCCGAGATCCCGGTGGTCGCCCTGTCTTCCAGGACGTCGGACCAGGATCTGGAGCGCGGCCATCAGGTCGGGTTCGCGGACTATGTCGCCAAATCGGACCGCGACGCCCTGCTCGACGCCCTGCCGGAACTGCTCAAGGAGTAGGCCGGAAGGCTCTCCCTCTCACCGATGCGATACGGGCGCCCTTGAGGCGCCCGTTTTGTTTTCCGTCGGGCCCGCCGCATCTTCCCGCGGCCTTCCGCTGGCGTTTAGACTGCTCCGAACGTCACCAAGAACGATTTCGAGGAAACGTCATGCCCGACACCTTCGCGGTCGCCGGCGCCGGCCTGATCGGCCGCGCCTGGGCCATCGTCTTCGCCCGCGCGGGCCATACCGTTCATCTCTGGGACGGCTCGGCCGACGCGCTCGCCGCCGCGATCCCGCTGCTGCGCGCCAATCTCGACGACCTGGAGGCCCAGGGCCTGATCGACAGCGCCATCGACGTGGCAGAACGTGTGCGGCCGGTACCGACGCTCGCCGACGCGCTGGACGGCGCGCGGTGGATGCAGGAATGCATCGCAGAGACCGTTGAGGCGAAGACGGCGCTGTTTGCAGAGGCCGACCGCTACGCAGAGCCGGACGCGATCCTGGCTTCCTCCTCCTCCTCGATCACCGCCTCCCGCTATACCGAGACCCTCGACGGTCGTCTGCGCTGCCTCGTCGCTCACCCGGTGAACCCGCCGTATCTGGTGCCGCTGGTAGAACTCTGCCCCGCCCCCTGGACCGATCCGGCGGTCATCCAGCGCGCCCGCCAGACCATGGACGCGGTCGGGATGGTGCCGGTTGCCGTCAACAAGGAGGTCGAGGGCTTCGTTCTGAACCGCCTGCAGGGCGCCCTTCTGGCCGAGGCTTTCAAGCTGGTTGCGGACGGGGTGATCTCCACCGAGGACCTGGACAAGACGGTGAAGGACGGGCTCGGCCTGCGCTGGTCTTTCATGGGACCGTTCGAGACCATCGACCTCAACGCTCCGGGCGGCGTCGCCGATTACTGCACGCGCTACGGCGGCATCTACGAGCGCCTGCAGGCGGAGCAGGCGGAGGTACGGGCGTGGGACGAGGACACCGTCAAACGGATCGAAGGAGAAAGACGCAAGGTTCTCGGCGCCGACAGACTCGACCCCCGCCAGGTCTGGCGCGATCGCCGTCTTATGGCTCTGCTCAAGCATAAGCGCGCGGCCAACGACGCGTTCGGGTCCTGAAAGCGGCGATGACCGAGATCCTCGACACCACGCGAGAGGCTGTCCGGCGCCGCCTTGCCATTTCAGACGCGGCCCGCGCGACCTTCGCGATCCCAGACGATTGGCGCGCCGGGATGGCTCGGGTGGTCGAATGGTCGGATGTGGACGCCTTCGCCCATGCCAACCACACCAGCTTTCTGCTCTGGTTCGAAGCCGCCCGGAATCTCTATCTGGAGGCCGTCGGCATTCCGCGCCATGCCGTCGACAAGCCGGGACCGGTAATGATGAACCTGACCACCCGCTACCTGAAGCCGCTCGCCTATCACGATCCGGTCTTCGTGACGGCGCGGGTAAAGTCCATGCGGCGGACGTCCTTCGTGATGGAGTACGCCGCCTGGGGCACGGACGGCTGCGCCTGCACCTGCGAGGCGTTGCTGGTGCTGATGGTCAACGCGACCGGAGAGAAAGTGGCGATCGCCGACGACGTCCGCACCACGATCCGCGCGCTGGACGCGCCACTGGAACAGTGAAGGAGCGGCTATGGCCGACCACCCGCAGACCCATTCCGGCAGGATCGCCGTCGTCACCGGCGGCGGCTCGGGCATCGGACGCGCCATTGCCGAAGGATTGGCCGCAGCGGGCGCATTGGTCGCGGTGCTCGATGCGAACGGAAACGCGGCCGAGGAGACGGCGGGCAGGATCGCCGCCACGGGGCGCAAGGCCATGGCTGTGACCTGCGACGTCTCGCTCTGGGAGGATGTGGCGGCGGCGGCCCGCGAGGTATCAGCCGGCCTCGGGTCAGCGGACATTCTGGTCAACAACGCGGGAATCTCGCCCAAGCACGACGGCAAGCCCGCCCCCACGCTGGAGATGGACCCCGAGGAATGGGCACAGGTGCTCGCGGTGAACCTGACCGGCGCCTTTCATGGGGTGCGCGCCTTCGGTCCGGCCATGGCGGCCCGCGGCTGGGGCTCGATCGTCAACCAGTCCTCGGTCTCGGCCAAAAGGCACATCGCGTTCCTCGGCGTCCACTACCCGGCCAGCAAGGCCGGCCTGATCGGCATGACCAAGCAGCTTGCCGGCGAGCTCGGTCCCTCCAACATCAACGTGAACGCCCTTGCGCCGGGCCGGATCGAGACCCCGCTGATGCGCGGCGTCAATCCCGAGGTCAACGAGGCCGTGCGGCTCGACACGCCGATGCGCCGGCTCGGGACGCCGGAGGACGTAGCGGCGGCGGCCCTCTACCTGACCTCCGAGGCCGGCCATTTCGTCACCGGCCAGGTGCTCGACGTCGCCGGCGGCTGGATGATGAGCTGAGGGCGGCTGGGTCGCGCTGCTCAACCGTAATCGCTGGGTCCCGGGCAGCTCCCGGATCAGGTCCGGGATCTCCCGGGATGAGGACGGTATGGGGATTGGACGATGCGTTACCGTCATCCTGATGCAAATCAGGATCAAGCACCTCACGGCGCCGACGACATGGTCCTGACTTGCGTCAGGATGACGGCTACTGCAGCGGCACCTCGTTGAAGCTGCGCAGCTTCCTCGAATGCAGCTTCTCCGGCGGCAGGCCGCGCAGCAGCTCCATGGCGCGGAATCCGATATCGAGGTGCTGGGCCACCTGGCGGCGATAGAAGTCGTCCGCCATGCCCGGCAGCTTCAATTCTCCATGGAGCGGTTTGTCGGAGACGCAGAGCAGCGTTCCGTAGGGCACGCGCATGCGGAACCCGTTGGCCGCCACCGTAGCGCTTTCCATGTCCAGTGCGATCGCCCGGGACAGACTGAGCGCCCGGTCCGGCTCGCGCTGATCGCGGAGTTCCCAGTTCCGGTTATCGGTGGAGGCGACGGTGCCGGTCCGCATGATCCGCTTGACCCCGACAGCATCCAGGCCGGTGACGTCGGCCACCGACTGCTCCAGGGCCAGTTGGACCTCCGCCAGCGCCGGAATCGGTACCCAGACCGGCAGATCGGCGTCGAGCACGTGGTCGTCACGGTGGTAGGCGTGGGCCAGGACATAGTCGCCGAGCCGCTGCATGTTCCGCAGTCCCGCGCAGTGGCCGAGCATCAGCCAGGCATTCGGGCGCAGCACGGCGACGTGGTCGGTGATGGTCTTGGCATTGGACGGGCCGACCCCGATATTCACCATGGTGATGCCCTGGTGTCCCTCGCGGACGAGATGGTAGGCGGGCATCTGAGGCGTCCGCGCCGCCGGAACGCCAATCGCCGTTCCGTCCGACCGCAAGACCCGGTCGCCGGGTTCGACGAAGGCGGTGTAGCCGCTATCAGGATCGCGGACCAGATCCTCGGCTCGTTGAATGAATCCGTCGATGTAAACCTGATAGTTGGTGAACAGGACGTAGTTCTGAAAATGCTCGGGCGAGGTGCCGCAATAGTGCCGTAGACGATGCAGCGAGTAGTCGACCCGGGGCGCCGTGAACAGCGCCAAGGGCAGCGCGTCGCCCGGCGCCTGGTCGAGTTCGCCGTTCACGATACGGTCGTCCATGACCTTCAGCGACGGCATGTCGAAGTACCGCTTCAGCCGGGACATGGCCGCGCCGTCGAACCCGTCTCCGACCTTCATGCCGTCCGGGAAGGCAAAGGGCAAAGGGATCGGAATTTGGGACAGCCCAACCTCGAGTGGTCGGCGATGGTTCTCCAGAACAGCGCGGAACTGCTTGGTCAGATGCGCGGCGAACAGATCGATGCGCGTAAAGGTTCCCTCGTACTGACCTGCCTCGTCGGCGAAGCCAAAGGCGCCCGACGAAAGCGGGGTCACGTCCTCTGCGGCGACCGTCAACCGCACCATCGGATAGGTCGCCCGCACGCGGTCCCCGAGGCGCCCGGCCTCGAAACGCCGAAACGCTTCCTGCAAGCGCTCGATCTCCGCGCTATAGAGCCTTCCGATCTCCGAGACGACCGCTTCGGCACTGTCGAAGCCACGGGTTTCGTCCGACGCCGCCATCCCTTCCTCCATCAGTCACCGGACGGTAGCCGGTCGCCATTCTTCTGACACGCGGGTAGCATTCAAGAACAGAGTGATAGCGCGATTTGCGCCGCAACGGGAGGATGGGATGGGTGACCTGAGCAAGCTCGGGGAGACGGCGGGTCGACTGTTGAAGACCCGCGGAGAAACCGTCGCCGTTGCCGAGTCGTCGGCCGGAGGACTGATTTCCGCCGCTTTGCTGGCCGTTCCCGGTGCGTCGGCGTATTTCATCGGCGGCGGCGTGATCTACACCCACAAAGCGCGCGAGCTGTTCACCGATATCGAATTGGACCACCATCCGGGCATGCGTTCGTCCTCCGAGCCCTATGCCGCCCTCCTAGCGGAAACCATGCGCCGGCGGTTTGAAACGACGTGGGGGCTGGCCGAGACGGGCGCGGCGGGACCGCGGGGCAACCGTTACGGAGATGCCGCCGGCCATACCTGCATCGCGCTTTGCGGCCCGGTTACCAAGGTTTTCACGCTCGAGACCGGCGACAGCGACCGGGAGGCGAACATGTGGCGCTTCACCGAAACGGCACTCGACGCGCTGGTGACCGCGCTCAAGCAACCGATGACCGCCTGACATCCCGATCGAGCCATCGCCATGACCGCCCTGATCTGTGCCTACGACATTTCCAGCGACGGCTCCGCCCGCCGCCTCACGGACGGCCTCATCGCGTCCCCCCTGCCCGACGGCGTCTGGCGTTGGGTCAACCTGATGCGCACGGAGCCCGACGCGGCCGAGATCCTCGCATCGCTCGGTCTATCGCAAACCGCGATCGACCCGCTGCTGGTCGAGGAGACCCGTCCACGCGCCTGGACCCTGGGTGACCGAACCCTAATGGTTCTGCGGGGAATCAATCTGAACGAGGATCTTGGCGGTCATCCGCTCATCGCCCTGCGCCTGAGCGTCTCCAAACGCATGGTGATCACCTGCCGGAAGTTCCATTTCATGGCGCTTCAGGATCTTGTGGATCGCTGCGAAAGCGGAAACGCGCCCCCCTCGCCCGCGGCCTTCGTCATCGACCTGATCGAGGGGCTTTCGGAACGGTTCGCCGCCCGGATCGCCGAACTCGACGCCTGTCTGGAGAGTATCGAAAGCCACCAGGCGGAGGCGCGCGAGGACGCGTTGTCGGCGTTGCGCCGCGATCTGCTGCCGCTGGTACGGTTCATGCTGCCCCAGCGCGAGGCCCTGAGCCGCCTGCGCCATCTCTGCGGCGATTGGGCCGAGGCGGTGGATCTGGCCGATATAGACGATGTCGAGAACGAGTTCCTGCGATTGATCGAACATCTCAGGGAAGTGGAGGGACAAGCGACCCTCCTGCGCGAAGAACTCCTCGCGGAGACCGCCGCCACCCAGGCACGCAACACCTATCTGATCTCAATCCTGGCCGCCCTGTTCGTACCGCTCAGTTTCGTCACCGGACTGCTGGGCATGAACGTGGCGGGGATACCCGGAGCGGACGCCCCCTATGCCTTCGCGCTGGTCGTCGGCCTGATGGCCGCCGGCTTCGTCGCCGGCATCGCCGTCCTCCGATGGCGACACTGGATCTAGCACCGCCGCGCATCGCTAGAGGTCGATCTTGTTTTCGAGATTTTCGCCCTCGGCGAAACGGGTTGCGTTGGCGAACATCTCGCGGAATTTGCGGCGCATGATGTCCTGAGTGCCGGGTGCATTGTGCGGCGTCAGCACGACGTTGCGGAACCCGGCGAAGGGAGACGGGCCGACCACCGGCTCGATCTCGAACACGTCTAGGCCCGCTCCACCGAGACGCCCCGATTCAAGCGCCGCCAACAGCGCCGGCTCCGCGACGACCGGGCCGCGGGCGCAGTTGATCAGGATCGCACCCGGCTTCATGGCGTCGAACTGAGGGGTGTCGATCATGTGATGGGTAAGATCGGTCAGAGGAACGTGGAGAGAGATGAAGTCGCTGGAGGCGATCAGGGCATCGAACCCGACACGGGTGACCTGGAGTTCCCGCTCCACCGCCGGCTCCATCTCGAGCAGTTCGTGGTAGACGACGTCGCAGCCGAAAGGCGCTAGGCGCTTGGCGACCTGCTTGCCGATCCTGCCCAGACCGATGATTCCGACCCGCGATCCTCCAAGGCCCCGCGCCTCAGCGCGGAACGTGTTGGAATGCCAGCGCCCGGCCCGAAGTTCACTGTCCTGAAAAGCCAATCGCCGACCCGTCGCGAGCATCATCATGAGCGCATGCTCGGCCACGCCCTCGGGCGTGCCGCCGGGGGTGATCGCCAGTGGGATCTGGCGGTCACGGATCGATCTTGTCGCCACGGTATCGTGATAGCCTACGCCCTGGTGCAGCACGAGCCTGAGCTTAGGCGCCGCAGCCACATCCTCCTCGGTCAGCCGCCGGGCACCGACCATGATCACCTCAGCCTCGGCAAGCTTCGCCAACCTCTCCGCATCGCCCTCGCCGTCCAGATAGTCGACCTCGACCCCTTCTGGTTTCTCCGCTTCGATCAGAGTCCGCAGCTTGTCGTCAGCCGGCACGAAGTAGAGGATGCGAGTCGTCATAAATCGTCTCCGATCAGCGGGGACGCGATCCTATCGAGGAAAAGGGAGACCTGTCATGACCTTGTCTGTGCGGCGGCTGAACCCGGTGATCGGGACCGAGATCAGGGGAATTCAGGTTACGCAGGATCTCGGCGACAACGTGTTCGGCGAGGTCTATCAGGCATGGCTCGACAGCGGCGGACTGCTTGTGCTGCGAGACCAGAAGCTCGAACCGGAGGATCAGATCGCTTTTTCCCGCCGCTTCGGCGAACTCGATCCGCTCAAAGGGCAAACGGTGGAGCCCTACCTGCTGCCGGGCCACCCGGAGATCTATCGGGTGTCGAACAAGGTGAAAGACGGTCAGAAGCTCGGTCGCCAGCGCGCCGGCACCTACTGGCATTCCGACAACAGCCACAAGGAGCGCGCGGCCAAGGCCTCCCTGCTATACGGCATCGAGATCCCGGAATATGGCGGCGACACCCAGTTCGCAGCCATGACGAGGGCCTGGGACGAACTGTCCCCGACTTACCAGAAGATGATCGACGGCCTGCGCTGCGTGCACGATTTCGAGAAGGCGAAGTCGGGCAGCTTCAAGAACGAGACGGTGACGGAGAGCCACCTGAACGTCACCCCGGCGATCAGCCATCCGCTGGTGCGCACCCATCCGGAAACCGGACGGAAGTGCCTATTCCTGAACGCCGGCGTCGTCACCCATATCGAGGGGATGAGCGTCGAGGAGAGCCAGCCGATCCTCGACTACCTCTACCGGCATTGCACCCGGCCGGAATTCGTCTACCGCCACCAGTGGCGCAAGGGCGATCTGCTGGTCTGGGACAACCGGTCGACCATGCACTACGCCGTCGCCGACTATGACGGTGTCGGCGACCGGTACATGCACCGCACGACCGTTTTCGGCGACCGTCCGGTCTGATCGAAGACCAACGCCACCGCGTAAGCATCCGCTTACGCGGCGCCGCCTACGCGCCGGTCGGATGGTGAGGCGCGGTCCGGCTGTTCAGGTTGAGGGCATGGGGACGACCCGTTCCCGTCTCTCAACCGAACAGGAGACCGACCATGATCCGCCCCACGGCCCCCGCCCTTGCCGCCCCCGCCCTTGCCACCCTCGCCCTTGCCGCGATCCTTCTGGCCACCCCCGTCTCCGCCGCCGACCTCACGCTCGGCACGGTGCTCGGAACCACCGCCGAGGAGATCACGACCGCCCTCGCCGCCGACGGATACACCGTGCGGAAATACGAGCGCGAACACGGCTATATTGAAGTGAAGGCGGATCGCGACGGACGCCGCTACGAGATCAAGGTCGACAGCAACACCGGCGCCGTCACCGCGATCGAGCTCGACGACTAATGGCCGCAGTCAACGCAACCGCCGCATCGGGCCCCGTCTGGGACCCGATCGTGCGCGTCACCCACTGGGCCACCGCCCTCGCGATCACTGTCAACGGACTGATCACCGAGGGCGGCTCCACCCTGCATCTCTGGGTCGGCTATTCCGCCCTCGCTCTGCTGGTCCTCCGCCTGCTCTGGGGCGTCATCGGGCCGGAGGAGGCACGCTTCTCCTCCTTCCCGCCGAGCGTCGCCGGAGCGATCGCGCATGTGCGCGACCTCGCCGCCGGTCGGCACAGATCGCATCCTTCGCACAATCCTGCCGGAAGCCTCATGGTCTACGCGCTCTGGGCCACGCTCGGCCTCACCGTTGCCACCGGCGTCTTCCTCCAGACCGAACCGTTCCCGGTGTCGCCCGCCGCCGCATCGAGTGCGGAAGAACGGCACGGTTGGGCGGTCGAGCCCCTTGATCGAGACGAGCGCGACGACGAAGACGAGACGGTCGAGCTCGTGGAGGAAATCCACGAGTTGGCGGCCAACCTGCTGCTGATCCTCGCCGCGCTTCACGTCGCCGGTGTCGCGGTCGAATCCCGTCTTTCCGGAAGAAACCTGGTTCGTGCGATGATTGACGGAGCGCCCACCGGCCGGAGCGGAGAGTGATTGAAGACGATCGACCCCACGACGCAACGACCCAGAACGCACGAACCGCACACGCGGGCCGGCGGCCCTCGGAGACCGCTCCGGCGGCCGGCGCTCCCTGGAGGGAACGCCGCCGCGCCGTGGTGCTCGCGGCGCTGCTGTTTCTGCAGACGTTCTGCACGGTCTTCTTCATCGGCGACGTCGTCGGCGACGTGATCGTCGAGGGTGTCGACATTCACATCGCCTTTGAAGCGGCGGTCGCCGGGGCGCTGGCGGTCGGCGTGGTATTCGCAGGTCTCGAGATGCGGCGGACGATCGACCGATCCCGCCGGGCGGAAGCCGCGGTCTCCGTTGCATCGGGCGCCTTCGCCGATCTGATTTCAGCCCAGTTCAGGAGCTGGAACCTCACCCCGGCCGAGAGCGACGTCGCTCTGTTCGCCCTGAAGGGGTTCGACATCGCCGAGATCGCGGAGCTCAGAGGATCGGCGCCCGGCACCGTGCGCGCCCAGCTCGCGCGGGTCTACGCAAAGGCGGGCGTGTCGAGCCGCACACAGCTCCTTGCCGTGTTCACGGACGAACTGCTCGCCGGCGCGCTGCCGGGCCTGGGAATGCGCTCGACCGTCAGTTCCGCGACCGGAGGTCAGTCGGCATCGCAGCCGCCACCTCCTTGATCCGTTCGCATTTCACGGTGATCTCGCCCAACTCGAAACTGCCATAGGCCCGCTCCAACGCGCCTCCAGCCAGCAGATATCCGAGCCGCTCACAAGCCGATCTATCGTCCAGCGTGGCCACGTTCGTCCTGTAGGTGCAGACGTCACCGTTGAGCGAACAGACCACGATCATTGCCAAGTGCCACATGCAGTGAATCGTGCGCGCACACCGTGCGCCCGTCAAGCGCACATCGTGCGCAAAATTGCTTTTTTATGACAAATACTTCATTGCTGACCCGCGCCGCCTGGTCCCGGCAATCCTCACCTGGCGGGCCTAGAGCCTGAACAGAACCTCGATCTTCTTCTTCAGCGCCTCCGGTGAAAACGGCTTCACCACATAGGCGTCCACATCGAGTTCGCGGGCCTGCAGGACGGCATCAGTCTGCTTGCGCCCTGTCAGCATGATGAATTTCAGGGGCTGGTGATGCATCCGGACATACCGCAGCAATTCGATCCCGGAGATCGTCGGCATGTTCCAATCCGAGATCACAAGCTGGAACCCTCCCCGTTCGGCATCCAGCGCCTTCACCGCTTCGGCGCCGTCGCGGCAATAGACGACATCCGTTATCCCGACGAGACGCAGCGCGCCGCGAGCCAGCTTGGTCGCCATCTCCTCGTCCTCGGCGAGAAGGACCCGCAATCCGGAGAAGTCCTGTTGCAGTTCCTTCATAAGGTCACGTCCCGCCCCATCGGTGTTGCTTTCCCGTGCATCGCTCCACCCAAATGCGCGTCGAGCAGGAGTCGCCCGCGTCCTATGACCTCCGCCAACCGGTCGCTGGCCTCCGACGCCCTACCGATATCGCCCGCTTCGGCGGCCTGTTCAATCCCCTCGGCCAAACGCCAGACTTCGCGCAATCCGACCGCGCCGGCCCCACTCTTGAGCTTGTGAGCCGCGTCCGCCCAAGCCGACACGTCCTGCGCGATCCGAGCGGCAGCGATCTCCGCGAGGGAGGATTCGGCGGTCCCGGCGAAGTCCTGTGCCATCTCTTCGGCGAAGTCGGCGCCCAATTGATCGGCCAGCCGGTCGATCAGGATCGGTTCGAACGGCGCCGTCCCTCGCTCCAACACGGTGGCGGCCTCGTCCTCCTCCACCTCCATATCGTCCTCCGGCTGAGCGTTGGCAGGCGGCGTGCCCGCTCCGATCACTCCGGCCAGGGTCCGATTGAGCGCTCGCGGATCGATGGGCTTCGGGACTGCGGCGTTCATACCCGCCTCCAGGCAAGCTTGGATTTCGTGATCCATGGCGCCGGCGGTGGCCGCGACGATCGGAACAGAAGCGGCCATCCCGCCCAGCGCCCGAATTGCTCGCGTCGCCTCTATACCCCCCATCTCCGGCATGTGCAGGTCCATCAGCACGACGTCGAAAACCCCTTCCCGCACCGCGGCAACGGCGGCTGTCCCGGTTTCGACGATGGTGACGCTGTGGCCGTCGCGGGCGAGCAGGCCGCGCGCGACCTGCTGGTTCACCGCGTTGTCTTCGGCCACCAGCACACGCAGCGGCGACAGCACGGTTTGCGGGGCATCTGCTACATCGTCGACGGCCCGTCCGATCGGAAGATCAATTTCCACGCGGAAGGTCGAGCCCCGTCCCCGCGCGCTGGTGACGGTCAGCGAACCGCCCATGCGGTCGACTATGCGCTTGGCGATGGAAAGACCGAGGCCCGTGCCGCCGAACTTTCGCGCCACGGAGGCATCGGCCTGCGAGAAGTCGCGGAAGAGGCGGCCCTGGGTCTCCGCATCCATGCCGATGCCTGTGTCGATGACCGATAGCGCGACCCGTCCACTGCCCGAAACACGCTCCACAACCAGTCGCACGGAGCCGGACTCGGTGAACTTGACCGCGTTGCCGACCAGATTGAGCAACACCTGCCGTAACCGCCCCGGATCGCCCAGCAGGTAGCGTGGAACGTCGCCGCCGATCTCCGCGGACAGCACGAGGCCCCGCTCGGACGCCCGCCCCTGCATTAGAGAGACAGCTGCCTGGACGATCCGGTGCAGATCGAAATCCACCGCCTCGAGATCGAGCCGACCGGCCTCCAGCTTGGAATGGTCCAGAATGTCGTTGAGGATGGTCATAAGGCTTTCGCCAGATTCCAGGACCGTCCGCGCGGTTTCCCGCGCATCCGGGTTGAGGTCGCTATCCATGAGCAGGCGCGTCATGCCGATAACGCCGTTCATGGGCGTCCGGATTTCGTGGGACATGATCGCGAGGAATTCGGACTTCGCCCGTGTGGCGTCCTCGGCCCGGTCCTTGGCGTCGCGCACTTCCGCCATGGCGGTCTTAAACACGGAAAGCGCCGAGGCCATCGACCCGATTTCGTCGCCACGCCCGACATCGGGAACCGCCACCTCCCCCTCACCGGATGCCAACCGCGTCATCGCATGCTCCATCCGGCCAAGCGGCAACACGATGGTCCGCGCGAGCAGGAAGGCAACGGCGATGGCGGCGATCATAACCCCGCAGACCACGGCGATTGTCCAGAGCTTGGTCTGATCGATCAGCCGCTCTGCCTCCAACCAGAACCGGAAGCCGCCCGAGGCAGCCCCCTCAACGAGGATTTCCAGGTTGAGCGCGATATCGTCGCCGAGCGCCGACCTCTGCTCGGCGACGGACAAACCCGACCGCCAAGCTTCAAGTTGCTCAAGAATAGTGTCGATATGCCCGATCATGGCCGTATCGCCCGACCGTTCCTCGACGACGGCGAGGTCGGAAAGCAAGTCCTCCCAACGGGTCTCACGATCCGTCTCGGCGTCAGCCCGCCGCAGCACGGCAAAATTCAACTGGGCCGACCGAGCGTGGTTGATCGCCTGAAGCGGCTCATCATACAGGCGCTGAGCAAGGCCACCGAGGGACCATGTAGCCGTCAAGGCCACGGCTGCCAGAGCGGCGGCCGCAACAACGGCGACGAAGAACGCACCGATCAGCTTCCATCGGATCGAGACGCGGGCGAGCATGGCGGTGGCCCCTCTTCCTGGCGGGATCAGGATATCACGGGATCGGACTATCCAATCCCAAGAAGCCAAACCACGTCACCCATGGCTCCGGCACCCGGAGGGCCGCCGGAGACCGTCACGGCGTTGCGGGCCCCTACCGACCGGACGTTCACTCCACCGTGACGGTCAGCCGCATCTTCGGGTGGATCCGGCAGCGTACGTCGACGATTCCGGCCCTTTTCAGCGCCACACGGGTCGTGCTTCCAGGCGCCTGAAGACCGATGTTGAAGCTGTTGCCGGGCGTCTCCGAATAGACATTGTGGTCGAAGATGTCGCTGTTCACGAAGGCGATGGCATCGCCGGCTTCGACGGTCATCTCAAAGGTCATGTTGTTTGACCAGAAGTCCTTGCCCTTCTGGACCACGGTATGGGTCGTGGCCGCCCACGCGACCCCCGCCCCGATAGCGGAGCCAAGAATCACCGCGAAGGCCGTCAGCGTCAGTCTACCCTGCATTGCAGGCCTCTCTTTCGAAACTCCCCCGACGCAGTCTAGCGCACCCGGTGCTTCAAGGGTGATAGCGCCTGCGTGTGCTCGCGCGGGTGTGACCGCTTGTCAGCCGTCGAGTTTCTTGCGCAGCAGTTCGTTGACCATGCCGGGATTGGCCTTGCCCTGGCTCTTCTTCATGGTCTGACCGACGAAGAAGCCGAACAACTTGTCCTTTCCGCCCTTGTACTGCTCTACCTTGTCGGCGTTCTCGGCCAACACCTCATCGATGATGCCTTCGATTGCGCCGGTATCGGACACCTGCTTGAGACCCTTTTCCTCGACGATCTCACCGGCCGGCTTGCCGGTCTCGAACATCTCGGCGAAGACCTCCTTGGCGATACGCCCGGAGATCGTGCCGTCACCGATCAGGTCGACCAGTCCACCCAGATTGTCGGCCGAGACCGGGCTTTCGGACAGGTCCTTGCCGGCCTTGTTCAGGGCGCCGAACAGCTCGGTGATCATCCAGTTGGCGGCGATCTTGGCGTCGCGCCCCTTGGCAAGCTGCTCGTACCAGTCGGCGGTCGCCCGCTCCTCGACCAGGATCGCTGCGTCGTAGGCCGACAGGCCGTATTCCGAGATGAACCGCGCCTTCTTCGTGTCCGGCAACTCCGGCAGGTCGGCGCCGAGCGCGTCCACCCGCGCCTGCTCCAGCACCAGCGGGAGCAGGTCGGGATCCGGGAAGTAGCGGTAGTCGTGCGCGTCCTCCTTGGAGCGCATCGACCGGGTCTCGCCGCGGGACGTGTCGAACAGGCGGGTTTCCTGGTCGATCTGGCCGCCGCCCTCGAGAATTTCGATCTGGCGCCGCGCCTCGTACTCGATCGCCTGCTGGATGAAGCGCACCGAGTTCATGTTTTTGATCTCGCAGCGCGTCCCGAGCGGATCGCCGGGCTTGCGGACGGAGACGTTCACGTCGGCCCGCATCGAGCCTTCCTGCATATTGCCGTCGCAGGTGCCGACATAGCGCAGAATCGAGCGCAGCTTCTTGACGTAAAGGCCCGCTTCCTCCGGAGAGGACAAGTCCGGTTTGGAAACGATCTCCATCAGCGCCACACCCGACCGGTTGAGGTCGATATAGGACTTCTGCGGATGCTGATCGTGCATCGATTTGCCTGCGTCCTGCTCCAGGTGCAGGCGCTCGATGCCGACCGCCTTGGTCGAGCCGTCCGGCAGGTCCAGCAGCAGCTCGCCCTCGCCGACGATCGGGTCCTTGTACTGGCTGATCTGATAGCCCTGGGGCAGATCGGCGTAGAAGTAGTTCTTGCGGTCGAACACGCTGCGCAGGTTGATCTGCGCCTTCAGCGCCAGACCGGTGCGCACCGCCTGTTCGACGCATTCGCGGTTGATCACCGGCAGCATGCCCGGCATCGCCGCGTCGACCAGGCTGACCTGAGTATTGGCCTCGGCGCCGAACGTGGTCGAGGAGCCGGAGAACAGCTTGGCCTTGGAAATCACCTGGGCGTGGACCTCGAGGCCGAGAACGACCTCCCATGCGCCCGTCTCACCCTGGATGCGATACGGCTCGGTCATCGTTCAGCCCTCCCGCACCATGGCCGCCACGGCCCTGAAATCCGCCGCCCGCTCGAGAGCCCGGCCGACCCGGACCACGGAACCCTCGTCGAACATGCGGCCCAGCACCTGCAGCCCCAAAGGCAGCCCGCGCTCGGACAGGCCGGCGGGGACGGAGATACCCGGCAGGCCGGCAAGGCTGGCCGGGACTGTGAATACGTCGTTCAGGTACATCTTGACCGGATCGTCCTCGTTCTCGCCGATGGCGAAGGCGTCCGACGGCGCGGTCGGCGTCAGGATCGCGTCCACCTTCTCGAACGCCTGATCGAAGTCCCGCCGCAGCAAGGCCCGAACCTTCTGCGCCTTCAGGTAGTAGGCGTCGTAGTAACCGGCGGAAAGCACATAGGTGCCGATCAGCACCCGACGCCGCACTTCCTCGCCGAAACCCTCGGCCCGGGTGTTGGCGTACATCTCCGCCAGGCTGCCGCCATCGACGCGCAGGCCGTAACGCACCCCGTCGTAGCGGGCCAGGTTCGAGGAGGCCTCGGCCGGGGCAATGATGTAGTAGGTCGGCAGCGCGTATTTCGTGTGCGGCAGGGAGATGTCGACGATCTCGGCCCCTTCGGCCTTGAGCCAATCGATCCCCTGCTGCCAGGCCTTGTTGATCTCCTCGGGCATGCCGTCGACCCGGTACTCGGCCGGCACGCCGATCCGCATACCCTTCACGCCCTGGTCCAGCGACGCCGTCAGGTCGGCCATCGGCTCAGGCGCGGAGGTCGAGTCCTTCGGGTCGTGACCGGCCATCGCCTGCAACATGATCGCCGCGTCCTCCACCGTCCGGGCCATCGGTCCGGCCTGATCCAGGGACGAGGCGAAGGCGACGATTCCCCAGCGCGAGCAGCGCCCGTAGGTCGGCTTCATGCCGACGATGCCGGAGAAGCTCGCCGGCTGACGGATCGAGCCGCCGGTATCCGTCCCGGTCGCCGCCAAGGCCGAGCGCGCGGCGACCACCGCCGCCGAACCGCCGGAGGAGCCACCGGGAACCAGCTTCTTGTCCGGCTCATCGGTGGAGCGCCAAGGGTTCTCCACCGGCCCGTAATACGACGTGCCGTTGGACGACCCCATGGCGAACTCGTCCAGGTTGGTCTTGCCCAGCAGCACCGCACCGGCCTGCCAAAGGTTCGTGGTCACCGTCGACTCATAGGGCGGTATGAAACCGTCGAGGATATGGCTTGCCGCCGTGGTCAACACCCCCTCGGTGCAGAACAGGTCCTTGATGGCGAGCGGAATGCCCTCCAGCGCCCCCGCCTCGCCTTTGGCCAGGCGCGCGTCGGCCTGTTCGGCCATCTGCAGCGCCTTGTCCGGCGTGGTCGTGATGTAGGCGTTCAGAGCGGCCGTCGCCTCCATCCGGGCGATGTAGGCCCTGGTCAGCTCCGTGCTCGAGATGTCCTTGGCGGCGAGCTTCTTCCGCGCCTCGGCGAGCGTCAGGTCCAGAAGATCGCTCATCACTCCACCACCTTCGGCACGACATAGAAGCCATGGACGGACTCGGGGGCGTTCGCGGTGACCCTGGCCTGGTATCCGCCATCGGTGACGGCGTCCTCGCGCTGCGGCAGGGAATGGCCCGTCACGCTGGCCAGAGGTTCGACGCCGGTGGTATCGACCTCATCCAGTTGCTCGACGAAGCCGAGAATGGCGTTCAGGTCGCCCACCATCGCCTCCAGGCGATCGTCTGGGACCTTGATCCGGGCGAGGTTCGCGATTGACGCGACTGTGGCCTTGTCGAGCGACATGGGCTAAGACCGTTCCAGTTATTCTCAGGAGCGCGAAAAACGGCGGAAATCCGCCGTTTGGAAGCGCGGAAGCTAGCACCAGCCATGCCCGTCTGCAAGCCCGGCGACCTCGTTCGCCTTCTCAGCCCCGGCGCCCGTCTCATCGGGCTCGATTTCGGAACCAAAACCATAGGCGTGGCAATCTCCGACGCCGCGCTTCGCGTTGCCGCGCCGGTGACGACGATCCGCCGCCGAAAGTTCTCGGCGGATGCGGACGAGTTGATCAAGATCGCCGAGAGCCGCGGCGTCGGCGGCTTCGTCGTCGGTCTGCCGCTCAACATGGACGGCACCGAAGGACCCCGCTGCCAGTCGACCCGCGACCTCACCGAGGAGTTGCTGAAGCGCCACGACCTGCTGACCATCTTCCAGGACGAGCGGATGAGCAGCCAGGCGGTGGAACGCGCGATGATCGGCGAGGCCGACCTCAGCCGCAAAAAACGGGGCGACGCGATCGACGCCGCGGCCGCCGCCTACATCCTGCAATCGGCGCTCGACGCGCTCTAGACAGGTCGGATTGGACGGAGCGCAAGTCGACATCTCGCTTCCCGGCGGCGAGCGTGTAGAATACGCACGCCGTCCATTCCGCTTCCCAGGCTCCCCTTGACCGCCCTGCTCCCCGTCTTCGGCCTGATCGTCCTCGGCGCCGTGCTCGCGCGCATCGGGCCGCTGAGCGATGACGGATGGCGGGCGATCGAGCAGATCACGTACTGGCTGCTGCTGCCGGCGTTGCTCGTCCTGAAACTCGGCGGCACCGACCTGTCCGGCTACTCGATCGGCCCCATGGTAGTCGCCATGTCCGGCGCCATCCTGATCGTCGCCGCTCTGCTGCTGGCGATCCGGCGCCTTACCGGCATCGCTGGTCCGGCCTATACCAGCGTGATCCAGGGCGCGATCCGGCAGAACACCTATATCGGCGTCGGCAGCGTCGGCGCGCTCTACGGCCAGTCCGGCGAAGCGCTCGCGGCCGTCGGCATCGCCGCGGTGATTCCGCTGGTGAACACGCTGTCGATCTGGGTTCTGACCCGCATGGCCGGCCGGGAAACGGTCTCGGGCCTGAAGCTGCTCTGGGCGATCCTGACCAATCCGATCTTCGTCGCCTGCGCCCTCGGCATCGCGCTGAACGCCACCGGCATCGGGATCCATCCGATCCTGGCCGAAGGGTTGGACAAGCTCGCCGGCGCCGCCCTGGCGCTGGGACTTCTGGCGGTCGGCGCCGGGCTCCGCTTCGGTGTTCTGAAAACCGGATGGCCGGCGCTGCTGCTGTCCAATGCGGTCAAGCTGGTCGGGTTGCCCCTGTTGACAATCGCGCTGGCGGCGCCGCTAGGGGTGACCGGAACCGCCCTTGCGGTCGCGGTGCTGTTCAACGCCCTGCCCAGTTCGGCCTCCGCCTACGTCTTCGCCCGGCAACTGGGGGGCGATCACGAGTTGATGGCGGCGATCCTGACGACCCAGGTCATCATGGCGGCAATCACCCTACCGACGATGTTGGCGATGGTTTAGCGCACTCTAAATGGCGACGGAGACCAGCATGACGATGGTCGCGGCGAACCCGACCGCCCAGAAGACGGTGCGGATCCAGGGCACCCCGAACCAATACAACGGGACGAAGACGACGCGCGCGACGATATAGGCCAGCGCACAGCCTTCGGTCACCGGCGTCGATGCGCCCGCAAGGGTCACGGCCACCGCCGCCGCGGCATACATAACCAAGCCTTCGATCTGATTCTGAAAAGCGCGCTGCAAGCGGGCAGCCATCCCGGAAAGCTGACGCGGTTGATCGCGGGCCGACGCGAGATAGCGGGGGCTGAGTTGCCGGTTCGCGTATACGGCGAGCAGGCAGAGCTGACCCACCGTCAAGAGGCCCGACCAGGCCAGGACCCGAATTTCGAAAGGTATCGTCTCCACGTCATCCTCCTGTTCCCGGTCCAGACTAGCAGCCCGGACACCTCCGTTCCCCTGAATTACTCCGGGCCGCTTCATTCTGTGAAACGAGCCGTCATTGCCGAGCACGCATCCCTGCTCTAACCAAGGATCTCCGCCCAACGCCGAGGCTCAGACATGACCGATTGCGACGCCGCGCCGATGGACCCGACGCCGACCTCCGACACGCCCATGGCGCTCGACGGCATCCGCGTGATCGATGCCTCGCGCATCCTCGCGGCCCCGATAGCGACCCAGACCCTGGGCGATCTCGGTGCCGACGTGATCAAGATCGAACGGCCCGGGGCCGGCGACGACATCCGTCGCTGGGGCCCCCCTTTCCTAAAGGACGGCGACGGCAACGACACCACCGAGAGCGCCTACTACCTCGGCACCAACCGCAACAAGCGCTCCGTCACCCTCGACTTTACCCAGCCGGAGGGGCGCGCGATTCTGTTCGACCTTTTGGAGACCGCCGACGTTTTCGTCGAGAACTACAAGGTCGGCGACCTCGCCCGCCACGGGCTCGCCTACGACCAGATCAAGGACCGCTTCCCACGCCTCGTCTACGCCAGCGTCACCGGCTTCGGTCAAACCGGCCCCTATGCCCCGCGACCGGGCTACGATCTGCTCGCCCAAGCGATGGGCGGCATCATGAGCGTGACCGGCGACCCTGCGGGACAGCCCACCAAGGTCGGCGTCGCCATCGCCGACATGATGACCGGTATGTACACCACCAGCGCCATTCTGGCGGCGTTGCGACACCGCGACCTGACCGGCCAGGGACAGCATATCGACGCCGCATTGCTCGACACCCAGGTCACGTGGCTCATGAACCAGGCCATGAATTATCTGGTCGGTGGAGTGGTGCCCGGACGGCTCGGCAACGCCCATCCGAACGTCGCGCCCTACGAGGTATTCGCCAGTGCCGACGGCTTCCTCATCCTGGGCTGCGGTGCCGACAGGCAGTTTCGCGCCTTCCTGCAGGTCGCCGGGCACGAGGACCTGGCCGACGATCCGCGCTTCGTCGACAACCGGTCGCGTCTCGCCAACATCGATGCGTTACGCACGTACCTGGCGGCGATCTTCAAGACCCGCACCACCGACGCGTGGGTCCAGGCACTCGAAGCGGTGAAAGTGCCCTGCGGGCCGGTCAACACGATCGACCGTGTTTTCGCCGATCCGCAGGTCCAGGCACGCGGCATGGCGACCAGTATCGGCGGCCACGCGTTGACCCCCGACGCCGTACCCTGCGTGGCCTACCCTCTGAAGCTCTCGGAGACGCCGGCGACCTACCGCCGGCCGCCTCCGATTCTCGGGCAACATACGGACGAGGTGCTGACCGGCGAGCTTGGCGTCGATCCCGCGACCGTCGCCAAGCTGCGGGACGCAAAGGTGATCTGACGGCCGTGGCGAATTCTCAGCGGGCGCGGTTGCTCCATCGGCCGCACGGGCCTATACAGCCCCTTTAATGACCGACGCCCTTTCCCAGCTCGCCCAGCCGGCATCCGATGATGACGGTCGAGCGTACCCGCACCGTCACCTGCTCGGCATCGAGGGGCTGACCCGACCGGATATCGATCTTTTGCTCGACCGGTCGGAGCGCTTCGTCGCCCAGAACCGTCAGTTGGACAAAAAAGTGTCCAGTCTGCGCGGACGCACGGTGATCAACCTGTTCTTCGAGAACTCCACCCGAACCCGCACCAGCTTCGAGTTGGCCGGAAAACGTCTTGGCGGCGACGTGATCAACATGTCCGTCGGCACTTCGTCGATCAAGAAGGGCGAAAGCCTGATCGACACCGCCATGACCCTCAACGCCATGCATCCCGACGCCCTGGTGGTCCGCCACTCGGAGTCGGGGGCCGTCCACCTGCTGGCCGAGAAGGTCAACTGCTCGGTGATCAACGCCGGCGACGGCAGCCATGAACACCCGACCCAGGCGCTGCTCGACGCCCTCACCATTCGCCGGCGCAAGGGCCGGCTGGAGGGCCTGGAAGTCGCGATCTGCGGTGACGTCGCGCACAGCCGGGTCGCCCGTTCCAATATCCACCTGCTGTCGATCATGGGCGCGCGCGTCCGTCTCGTGGCCCCGCCGACCTTGCTGCCGAGTGGGATCGAACGAATGGGCGTCGAAGTCCACCACGACATGGAACGGGGTATCGCCGGCTGCGACATCGTCATGATGCTGCGCCTGCAGACAGAGCGAATGAAAGGCTCCTTCGTGCCGTCGGTACGCGAGTATTTCCGGTATTTCGGGCTCGACGTGGACAAGCTTCAGGCGGCCAAGCCGGATGCCCTGATCATGCACCCGGGACCGATGAACCGCGGCGTCGAGATCGACAGCCTGGTCGCCGACGATATCGACCGGTCGCTGATCCGCGAGCAGGTCGAGATGGGGGTGGCGGTCCGAATGGCAATCCTCGATATCCTGGTGAGCAACCAAACCGAACCCTGGGCGAAGAACCAATGAGGGCAACCCTCTACAAGAACGCCCGCCTGCTGGATCCGGCAAGCGGGCTCGACGCCAGGGGCGCGCTACTGGTGCGAGACGGCAAGATCGCCGAGGTCGGCCCCCAGGTCTTCGTCGACGCGATCCAGGCCGATGTCGAGGTCGTCGACTGCAACGGCCGTTGCCTCGCTCCGGGCCTCGTCGACATGCGCGTGCAGGTTCGCGAGCCCGGCGACGAACACATGGAGACCTTGGCCTCCGCCCAAAAGGCCGCGGCCGCGGGCGGTGTCACGACCTTCGCCACGCTGCCGAACACGAACCCCATCATCGACGACGTGTCGCTGCTGGAATTCGTCGAGCGGCGGGCGATGGAAGTCGGCATTGCCAATGTCCACCCCTATGCCGCCGCGACGAAAGGGTTGCGCGGCGAGGAGATGACCGAATTCGGCATGCTGGCCGAGAGCGGCGCCGTCGCCTTCACAGACGGCGAGAAGGCGATCGCCGACGCACTGGTGATGCGTCGGGCCCTGTCCTACGCCAGCATCTTCAAGCGCACCATCGTCCAGCACCCGGAGGACCCGGCGCTGGCCCGCGAAGGATCGGCGAACGAGGGCGAAACCGCGACCCGGCTCGGCCTCGCCGGAATTCCGGCGGTCGCCGAGGTCATGATGGTGGAACGAGACCTGCGACTGGTGGAACTCACCGGCGGGCGCTATCACGCCGCCCATCTGTCCACCGGTGCCGCGGTCGACGCTATCCGGCAGGCCAAGAAGCGTGGCCTGCCCGTCACCTGCGACACCGCTCCGCCCTATTTCGCCTTGAACGAAGGCGCCGTGGTCGACTACCGGACCTTCGCCCGGCTGTCGCCGCCCCTGCGTAGCGAGCAGGACCGGCTCGCCGTCATCGCCGGCCTCGCCGACGGCACAATCGACGCCATTGCCAGCGATCACGCGCCCCACGATCAGGACAGCAAACGGGTCCCCTTCGCCCAGGCCGAACCCGGCGGGGTCGGACTGGAAACCCTGCTGGCGGTGAGCCTCGACCTGGTCCACACCGAGGCCATGGAACTGATCGATCTTCTCCACCGGCTGACGGTGGCACCGGCTCGTATTCTCGGGCTGCCCTACGGCACGCTCGCTGTCGGAGGCGACGCCGACATGGTCATTTTCGACCTCAATCGCGCCGGGAAGGTCGATCCGGATCGGTTCGCCTCGAAGTCGCGGAACACGCCGTTCGATGGCCGTCCGATCGAAGGACGGGTCTGGCGAACGGTCTACCGCGGAACGACGGTCTACGACGTCGACACCGAACCTCCCCTTCCCTCTCGCCGCAGGGCCTTCGTCGATGCCTGATCCCATGGGTAGTATCGAATTCACATGGCCGTTCCTGGCCGGCTTCCTGCTCGCCTACCTGGTGGGCTCCATTCCTTTTGGATTGGTGCTGACCCGGTTCGCGGGTCTGGGAGACATCCGGTCGATCGGGTCCCGCAACATCGGTGCCACCAATGTCCTGCGGACCGGACGCAAGGGTCTGGCCGCCGCCACCCTGCTGCTGGACGGCGGCAAGGGGCTTCTCGCGGTAGCCGTCGCCTGGCAGTTCGGTCCGGACATGGCCCTGCTCGCCGCTGTCGGTGCCATCCTCGGACACTGCTTTCCGATCTGGCTGAAGTTCAACGGCGGTAAAGGGGTGGCCACGGCCATCGGCGTCTGGCTGGCCTTGGTGCCGAATGTCGGCGTCGTCGTCTGCGGCCTGTGGCTCGCGATCGCCTTCGTGTTCCGCTACTCCTCCGCGGCGTCGCTCGTCGCCATGGCCGTCGCCCCGTTCCTGGCCTGGCACTTGGAAGGCCCCCAGTTTGCCCAAGCCGGGGGCGCGATCGCCGTTATTGTCTGGCTTCGACATCACCAGAACATCCGGCGCCTTCTCAAAGGCGAAGAAACCCGGATCAGCTTCAGGAAGAAGTGAAACTCGGCTCCTGGTTTCAGGAGTTGATTTCATTTCGTTTAAGCAACGAGACGATCGCGCCGAAACGCCCCCTGTCCGTCCATAGCTCCAGCGTCACCCAACGCAAAGGAGCCGACCGATGCCCCGCGATGCCCTACCCGCAAGCTTGTCCGACCGGGAGCGGCTGGCCCGACTGCGTCTGATTCGCACCGAGAATGTGGGGCCGATGACGTTCCGCCAGCTTCTGGAGCGCTTCGGAACCGCCGAGCGGGCCATCGATGCCCTGCCCGACCTTGCGCGCCGTGGCGGACGCCGGCGTGCGCTTGCGGTTCCGCCCGCGGGCGCAGCCGAGCGGGAGATCGCCGCCAATGCCAGGGTCGGCGCCGATCTTGTGGTGTTCGGCGACCCGCTCTATCCATCGGCGCTCGCGGCCGTCGAGGACGCCCCGGCCGTCTTCTCCCTGATCGGGCACGGCTACCTGCCCTCGCAACGCACCGTCGCGATCGTCGGCGCGCGGAACGCGTCGATGAACGGCCGCCGCCTCGCCATGTCCCTCGCCCGCGGGATCGGCGCCGGCGGGTACGCGATCGCGTCTGGGCTGGCCCGTGGGATCGACGCCGCCGCCCATGAGGGCGCGCTGGAAACCGGCACGGTTGCGGTGGTCGCCGGCGGAATCGATGTGATCTACCCGCCGGAGCACACCGATCTGTACCGCCGCATATCGGAGGCCGGCGCCATCATCGCCGAGCAGCCGGTGGGCACCACGCCCCAGGCGCGGCATTTTCCGTCGCGCAACCGGATCATCGCCGGGCTCAGCCTCGGCGTGCTCGTTGTCGAGGCGGCCACCCGCTCCGGCTCGCTGATCACGGCCCGGCGCGCCCTTGATCAGGGGCGAGAGGTCTTCGCCGTTCCGGGATCTCCGCTGGACCCTCGTTGCGGCGGCACGAATGGGCTGATCAAGGAGGGGGCGGCGTTCCTGGTCGAGTCCGCCCGCGATGTCGAGAACGTCCTGGACGGGTTGGCGGCGCAGCATCTGGACGAGCCGCCGGGCCGCGACTGGCAAGGCTCAATCGGCTCGGAAACCCTTGAAACGCCGCCCCTCGAGGTGGACGACAGGGTGCGCCGGGAGGTCATGCAGGCCCTGGGTCCGGAACCGGTCGCGGTTGACGAAGTGATCCGCGGGTGCCAATTGTCGGCTCCGGTCGTCGCGACGGTGCTCCTGGAGGCGGAACTTGCTGGCCTTATTGACCGGCACCCAGGAAACCAGATTTCGCGGCGTTTGGAAGTCCCGGTCTGACCATGCGGCCGTTCCGCCGTTCGGTCAAAAGATCTGATCCAGGGAAAGCGAACGGTACGCATGAGCAAAGTCGTTGTCGTCGAATCCCCGGCAAAGGCCAAGACCATCAACAAGTACCTCGGCAGCGACTATCACGTCCTGGCGAGTTACGGCCACATCCGGGACCTGCCGCCCAAGGACGGATCCGTCGATCCGGACCAGGACTTCGAAATGCGGTGGCAGACGGACCAGCGATCGGAAAAGCAGATCAAGGCGATCGCCGAGGCGATGAAGGGGGCCGACCAGCTTATTCTGGCAACCGACCCTGACCGCGAGGGCGAAGCGATCAGTTGGCACGTCCGAAACGTTCTCGACGAGCGCAAGGTGCTGAACGGGGTCGACGTCAAACGCGTCGCCTTCAACGCCATCACCAAGGACGCGGTCCTCGACGCCATCGCTCATCCGCGCGAACTCGACCAGGCGCTGATCGACGCCTATCTGGCGCGCCGTGCGCTCGACTACCTCGTCGGCTTCACCCTGTCGCCGGTCCTATGGCGCAAGCTGCCGGGCGCCCGCTCCGCCGGCCGCGTGCAGTCCGTCGCGCTGCGCCTGATCTGCGAGCGGGAGGCCGAGGTCGAACGCTTCGTGCCGCAGGAATACTGGTCGGTCGAAGCGGTGTTCCGCACCCAGGAGCGCAAGACCTTCACCGCGCGCCTGACCCACCTGGACGGCACCAAGCTCGATCGCCTCGACATCAAGTCGGAAGCCCAGGCCAAAGCCGCCGTTGCCGCCATCGAAGCCGGCGAGTTCTCCATCGGATCGGTGGAGAAGAAGCGCGTCCGGCGCAACCCGTCGCCGCCCTTCACCACGTCCACCCTGCAGCAGGAGGCGTCCCGCAAGCTCGGCTTCGGCGCGTCCCGCACGATGCAACTCGCCCAGAGGCTCTACGAGGGCGTGGATATCGGCGGCGAGACCACGGGTCTGATCACCTACATGCGAACCGACGGCGTGCAGATGTCGCCGGAGGCGATCACCCAGATCCGCACCGCAATCGGCGGCGAGTACGGCGACCGCTACCTGCCGAACACGCCCCGCGCCTATACCTCCAAGGCGAAGAACGCCCAGGAGGCGCACGAGGCGATCCGCCCGACCGATGTCGTCCGGACGCCGGAGTCCATGCGTTCGCGTCTGGATGCCGATCAGTGGAAGCTGTACTCGCTGATCTGGAAACGGGCCGTCGCCAGCCAGATGGCCAGTGCCGAGCTCGACCAGACCACGATCGACGTCGCCGACAAGGGCGGCCGCAGCGTACTTCGCGCCACCGGCTCGGTGATCGCTTTCGACGGTTTCCTGAAGCTCTACCGCGAGGATCGCGACGACAGCGACGGCGCCGATCTCGGCGACGACGAGAATGACAAGATCCTGCCTGCGGTCGCCGACGGCGAGGCCGTGTCCCGACAGGACGTGACCCCGGAAGAGCATTTCACCCAGCCGCCACCGCGCTATTCCGAGGCAAGCCTGGTCAAGAAGCTGGAAGAACTCGGAATCGGCCGCCCGTCAACTTATGCCAGCATTCTGCAGGTCCTCCAGGACCGGGAATATGTCCGATTGGACCGTCGTCGTTTCGTGCCGGAGGATCGAGGCCGTCTCGTCACGACCTTCCTGTCGAGTTTCTTCGAGCGCTACGTCCAGTACAACTTCACTGCCGACCTGGAAACCCAGCTCGACGAGGTTTCGGACGGTCAGATCGACTGGCGTCAGGTGCTCAGAGACTTCTGGACCTCGTTCAAAGGTTCGGTCGACGGGACGAAAGACCTGTCGATCGGCGACGTCATCGAGAAACTCGACGCCGAGCTCGCGGATCATTTCTTTCCCAAGGGCGAGGATGGACAACCGGCACGGACCTGTCCGAGTTGCGGCGACGGCAATCTTTCGCTGCGGTTGGGCAAGTTCGGCGCCTTCATCGGCTGCTCGAACTATCCGAATTGCAAGTTCACCCGTCAGCTCGGAGAAGCCGCCGGCGGCCGTCCGGTCGACGCCGAGGGAGAGGGTGGCACGCTGCCCCGCGTGCTAGGCCAGGATCCGGAGACCGGACAGGACGTCAGCCTCAAGAAGGGTCCGTACGGCGTCTACGTGCAGCTCGGCGAACCCGAAGAGGGCTCGAAGGCCAAACCGAAGCGGGCCTCTTTACCGAAACAGGTCTCACCCGCGGATATCGACCTTCAGAAGGCGCTCGCCCTCCTCTCTCTGCCCCGTCCGGTGGGCGAGCACCCCGAGACCAAGGACATGATCGAGGCCGGAATCGGCCGCTACGGGCCATATCTTAAATTCGCCGGTACGTATGTCAGCCTTCCCGCGGACGATACGGTGTTGACGATCGGACTGAATCACGCGGTCCAGATCATCGCCGAAAAGGGCTCGAAGAAGAAACCGGCCCGCTCCATCGGTGACCATCCGGCAGACGGCAAGCCGGTCACCGTCCAGGCCGGACGCTACGGGCCATATGTCCAGCACGGTTCGCTTCGAGCCACGCTGCCCAAGGGCGAGGAGATGGAGACCATCGGCCTCGAGCGTGCGGTCGAACTCCTCACAGCGAAAGCCGAGAAGAGCGGCAAAGGCGCGCCCAAGAAAGCCGCCGCCAAGAAGACAACTGCCAAGAAGTCCGCTGCCAAGAAACCGGCGGCGAAGAAGACCGCGGCCAAGAAGGCTCCAACCGAAAAGGCGGCTGCGAAGTCGAAGAAGTCGGACGATGCGGAGTCGGCCGGAACGTCGGGAAACTGAGCCCGCCGACGTGACCCGTCCTCCCGCCCAGCTTCCGACCCGCGCGCAGATCCTCGCGTTCGTCGAGGACAGCCCGACGCCCGTCGGCCGGCGCGAGATCGCGCGCGCTTTCGACATCAAGGGGCCGATGCGCGCCGAACTGCGCGGTTTGCTGAAGGAAATGGCCGACGCGGGCGACCTGGACATGGGGCGCAAGCGCAAGGTGGCGCCGGTCGGAGCCCTGCCCGAAGTCGCGGTCGTGGAGGTCACGGGGGTTGACGAGGACGGGGAGGTGCTGGCCCGTGCCGTAGGCCGCGAGGCTGAGGAGCCCCCCGCCCGCATCCATCTCCTGGCCGACCGCCGCTCCGGCCCGATGGGCCGGGGAGATCGTGCATTGTGCCGCCTGGAGCGCCGCGGCGACACGTTCTACGTCGCGCGGGTAATCCGCCGTATCGGACGCGCCACGCCCCGCACCCTCGGTGTGTTCGAGAAAACCTCCGACGGCGGGCGCGTGCGCTCAACCGACAAGAAGGCGAAGTCGGAGATCCGGATCCCGAAGGGAGACGAGAAGGACGCGAAGACCGGCGATCTGGTCACCGTCGAGATCATGCCGAAAGGCCGGCTCGGTCTGCCGGTCGGTCGGGTTGTGGAACGGTTCGCCGGCGTGGCCGACCCGAAATCGTTCAGCCGCATCGCCATCCACGAGCAGGAAATCCCGGACCAGTTTCCGGATGCCGCTGTCGCCCAGGCCGAGAAGGCCAAAGCGGTGGGCCTCGGCAAGCGCACCGATCTGCGAAACGTTCCGCTCGTGACCATTGACGGAATCGACGCCCGGGATTTCGACGATGCGGTCTTCGCGGAGCCGGACGACGATCCGGGAAACCCGGGCGGCTTCCGACTTCTGGTCGCCATCGCCGACGTCGCCCACTACGTCCGCCCCGGAGACGCGCTCGATCGCGAGGCGCTCAAGCGCGGCAACTCGGTCTATTTCCCCGACCAGGTCGTGCCGATGCTCCCGGAGGCGCTGTCTAACGGCCTCTGTTCGCTCCGTCCTGACGAGGATCGCGCCTGCCTTGCTGTGGAAATCGTCATCGATGCCGCCGGCAACAAGCGCCGTCACAGGTTCATGCGCGGTCTGATGCGGTCCCAGGCGCGCCTGACCTACCGACAGGTGCAGGAGGCCCATGACGGCGGCACAAGGGCGGGGATCCCCGACGGGGTGCTGGAACCGCTCTACGGGGCCTTCGAGGCCCTTAGGAAGGCCCGTGCGGCGCGAGGGGCATTGGATATCGACCTGCCGGAGAAACGGGTCATCCTCGACGGAGCCGGCACCATCACCGAGATCGGCATTCGCGAGCGCCTCGACGCACACATGCTGATCGAAGAATTCATGGTGCTGGCAAACGTCTGCGCGGCCGAAACCCTGGAGGACCGTCGCCAGCCCTGCATGTACCGGGTCCACGAAACGCCCGATCCGGAAAAGGTCGCCGCACTGGCCGAAGTCCTGGACGGGCTCGGCATTCCGTTCGCCAAAGATCAGGTCGTCCGACCGAAGACCTTTAACGCCGTGCTCGCCAAGGTGAAGGGCGAACCGCACGAGCGTATGGTCAACGAATTGGTCCTGCGCTCCCAATCGCAGGCGGTATACGCGCCCGAGAATCTAGGCCATTTCGGCCTCGCCCTGACCAGATACGCGCATTTCACGTCCCCGATCCGCCGCTACTCGGACCTGCTCGTCCATCGGGCGCTGATCAGAGGGCTCAAGCTCGGGGACGACGGGCTGCGCCCGGACGACGATGCCGATTTCCAGGAATGGGGCGAGCACATCTCCATGACGGAGCGCCGGGCGGCGACGGCCGAGCGCACCACGTTGGACCGCTACCTTGCCCGTCACCTAGCCGACCGGGTGGGCGGAATCTTCCCCGGACGGATAAACGGCGTGACCAAGTTCGGCGTGTTCGTCACCCTGGACGAGACCGGAGCGGACGGACTGGTACCGATTCGCTCCCTTCCGGACGATTACTACGACCATGATGACGTCCACCACACTCTGACCGGCCGCTCGCATGGTTGGGTCTTCAGATTGGGCGACCGGGTCGAGGTTCGTCTTGTCGATTCTGACCCGGCGTCCGGCGGCATCGTCGTCGAGATCGTCTCCGGCGGCACCCAGGGTCCGGCGCCGCGCGGCGGTCGGCGCCACGGTGGACCGAAGCGTCGGCCACAGGCCCGCGGTCGCCGACACAAACCCGGCGGTCGACGGAAATAGCAGACAGCCGCTGGCACGCGTCCGCGGGCAAACTCATCGCCGGGTACAATTGATTCGGCACAGGAATTGCAGCATTGTGATGAGTAGCGGAGCGTTCGCTCCGTCCTTGGCCCTGAGTGCGATTGAATGACCGGTTTGAGCCGTCTGACCCCGCGCAACGTTGCATCGTCGCTCTCCTGGCGCCGGCTCGCGGTCTGTGGACTGGCGCTGACGGCGTTGGGATCCTGTGCGGTAACGGATCCGTACGCGGGCCAGCCCGGATACTTCGCCATGGACACCGGGGCCGAAGTCTTCTCGATCGGGTACGAGGGGATCGCTGATCTATACGTTGAGGCCGTACCTACCCAGTCCCTCGCGCTGGCCGCGCTGGACGGAGTCGCGGCTCTCGATCCGTCGATCGGCTTCGTTCGCCGTGGGGATTCGCTGATCGTCACAACCGACGGCACGCCGTTTGCCAAGTTCGTTGTGCCGCATGACGAAAATGCGCGCGATTGGGCACGTTTGACCTCTGCGTCCCTGGCAGCGGCCCGCAAGCGGTCAGCTGTTCTCATGCAGACGAGCAACGATCGGCTGTTCGAGGCGGCCTTCGACGCCATCACCCAGAAACTGGATCGGTTCTCGCGATACCGCAATGCCGCCGAGTCGGAGGCGTCCAGAGCCGCCAGGAAGGGATATGTCGGCGTTGGCGTCACCATCAGCGCGCAGGATGGTGCGATCGTTGTGTCGTCCGTTTTCGCGAAGTCTCCAGCCGACGACGCTGGCCTGATGCAGGGCGATCGTTTCGTTTCCATCGCCGGCACCCCCGTCGCAGGATTGGGCGTCTCGGACGCCGCCCATCTCTTGCGCGGACGCAGCGGTACGTCGGTCCCCATCCGTGTCGCCCGAGGCGATGCCGAGTTCGACGTCTCGGTTCGCCGTCAACAAGTGATCGAGGACACGGTTCGGTTCGAACCGGTGGACGGAATCGCCTACTTCCATGTCAGCGGCTTCAACGTCGCAACGGCATCGGCGCTTGCTGACGCGATCCACGACGCGAAGGACGTTTTGGGTGAAGACCTTCCCGGCATCGTTCTAGACCTCAGGCAGAACCGCGGCGGAACCCTGAACCAGGCCGTTGAAGTCGCGGATCTGTTCGTCGACAGCGGCCTGTTGCTTGAAACGAGAGGCCGTCATAGCAGTTCGAGACACACCTATGACGCCCATTTCGACGACACCGTCACGAACGCCCCGCTGGCGGTTCTGATAGACAGCGGATCCGCATCCGCAGCGGAAGTCGTCGCGGCGGCGCTTCAGGACTCCGGCCGCGCCCTCGTGATCGGCGCCCGGTCTTACGGCAAGGGATCAGTCCAGCGCATTCTCGAATTGCCTCCCATCGGCACCGAGTTGCATCTGACCTGGGCCCGTATGCATGCACCGTCCGGATACACGCTCGCAGAGTTCGGCGTTTTTCCCTCGATCTGCACACCGGACTATGGAAACGACCCGCAGGTCGGCGCCGCCGCCCTCGAATCAGGCGAGCTGCGGCTCAGCGAGACCATGCAGAACCGCCTCTACGTGGCCACGATGGCGGAAGCCGACCGCGACACCCTCAAGAACTGGTGCAACGCGGATCACCCGCCGTCGACCACCGACGGCGACACGAAGCTGGCCGTGCGGCTGCTGTCCGATCGCAAGCTGTTCAGTCTGGCGTTCCACGCTTCCCGCGTCGCGCTTGGTGAGCGGCCGAGAGAAAGCAACTAAGCAACCTTGACAACCGTGGCGCCGTAGCTATTTTGCGGCCTCCGCGAAGGCGAAGGAGATGAGACATGGCGAAGCCCGCGACCGTTCTGATCAAGATGGTCAGCACCGCCGACACCGGTTACTTCTACGTGACGAAGAAGAACCCGCGTACGAAGACCGAGAAGCTTGAGCTGCGCAAATACGACCCGGTTGCGCGCAAGCACGTGCTGTTCAAGGAATCCAAGATCAAGTGATTTTCGGTTTCTTTTGACGGTTCGAAGGGTCGCCCGGCGGGCGGCCCTTTTTTCTTCGGGTGCCGTTCCAAGCTTCGATCCGCGATGTCCAGCTCAGGAGACGCGCCTAACCTCAGCCGCCGACGCTCACCCCGGCAGCCGGCTCGCTCTCGGCGAGGGTCACACGGTTCCGCCCCTGGCGCTTGGCTTGGTAGAGCGCATCGTCGGCTCGAGCGATCAGCTTGTCGATGCTGTCCTCGCCGTGGGAATTGCGCAGAGCGCATCCGACGCTGATCGTGACCGTCAGTTCCCTGCCGTCTTCGAGAATCAACGGAGTGGTCGCGATGACGTCGCGCAGACGCTCGGCGACCACCATGGCGAAAGTCTCGGGCGTGTCCGGCATCACCACGACGAACTCCTCGCCCCCAAGGCGTGACACGAGATCGACATTGCGTACGCTGCTCCGCATCAACTCGGTGATGTGCTGCAGCACACGGTCGCCGACGGCGTGGCCGTGGTTGTCGTTGACCTGTTTGAAGAGATCCACGTCGATGACGAGCAAGGCGAGCGGCTTCTGACGTTCGGCCGTGTCGTTCATCAAGCGACCCAAATGGGTCAGAAGGTAACGACGGTTGTAGAGACCCGTAAGGCTGTCGGTCAGCGCCAGCGCGAGGCTCTGCTCATAGGTCTCGCGCATCCGCTCGTGATACCGCCGCCGACGGATCTGCGTGCGCACCCGCGCCAGCATCTCGTTTCGGTCGATCGGCTTCATCAGGTAGTCGTTGACGCCAAGATCCAGGGCCTTGGCCAGTTTCTCGGTCTGGTCTTCTTCGCCCACCATCAGGATCGGGATGTGACGGGTCGCTTCGTTCGCGCGGAACTGCGAGACCAATCTGAGCGCGTCGTCGCTGACCAGATTGAGGCTGCAGATGACCAGATCGAACACCCCTTCGGACGCGCGCGAAAAGCCGGTCGCTCCATCGGAGACCTGTTCGACGACGTCGCCGTCGACCGATAGGCTCTCGCGAAGATTCATGCCGTCGATGCGGTTGTCTTCGATCGCCAGAACGCGGGCCGCCGTGACATCGATCTCAGTCAAGGGCTTCGGCTCCTGCATCCCGAGTTGGGAAGAGGTCTCGACCCGCAGACGCCACTCGTCCATCATCATCTTCAAGCGCAGCAGCGACCGCACCCTGGCGAAGAGCGCGGCGTCGACCACCGGCTTCGTCAGAAAATCGTCGGCGCCGGCTTCAATACCCCGCACCCGATCGGACACGTCCGACAGGGCCGTGACCATGACAACGGGCAGATGCGTCGTCCGCGGGTCCGCCTTGATCCGCCGGCAAACCTCGAACCCGTCCATGCCGGGCATCATGACGTCCAACAAGACGATGTCCGGCATTTCGCGCTCGATCATCTCGAGCGCCTCAGGCCCATTATAGGCCGACAGTACGTCGAAATACTCCGCCGTCAGTTTCGCTTCGAGGAGCTTGACGTTCGGCAGCACATCGTCGACGACGAGGACGCGGCCCGGCATAACCAGTTATCCTAAAAACTTTTTAACTGTATCCAAAAAATGCCCGACGGAGATCGGCTTCGCGATATACGCCTCGCAGCCGCCTTCCCGAATTTTTTCCTCGTCACCCTTCATCGCGAAAGCCGTCACGGCAATCACGGGGATGGCCTTTAGCCGATCGTCTTCCTTAATCCATTTCGTGACCTCCAGCCCGGAAACCTCCGGAAGCTGGATGTCCATGAGAATGAGATCGGGACGACGGTCGCGCGCAAGACGCAAGGCATCCATCCCGTCGCGCGTGCAGATGATGTTGTACCCATGCGCTTCCAGTAGATCGTGGAAGAGCTTCATGTTCAGTTCGTTATCCTCGACGATCAGGACTGTCTTCGCCGCGGATGACTCCGAGTCAGAGGTACCGTTCTGTGTCTCGACCGAGGTCATAAACTCGTCCACCTTGATCCAATCTGGGATACACAAGACCCTGTTTCGCAAGTCGACACGATAATATCAACCCAACACGCGCAACTCCAACATACATCCATCGGATTATCACGGATGAGGCGACATTGCACCAAAAGCCGAATCTTCGCCGACTGCGGATCGGCCTCGATCTTGGCGGCACCAAGATTGAGGCGCTGGCTCTAGCAGACGAAGGCAGGGAACTGATCCGCCGGCGCGTGGCCACTCCGCAGGGCGACTATCACGGCACGGTCATCCGCGCCGCCGAGCTGATCCTCGGCATCGAGGCGGAACTCCGAACGCGCGGAACCGTCGGGGTCGGAATCCCGGGAACCCTGTCGAGAGCCAGCGGCGTGGTCAAGAACGCGAACTCGGTCTGGCTCAACGGGCGAGCCTTGGATCGGGACCTCGCGGACGCGTTGGGCCGGCCGGTTCGCGTCCAGAACGACGCCAATTGCTTCGCCGTTTCCGAAGCGACCGATGGCGTTGCCCGGGACGCCGGCATCGTGTTCGGCGTCATCCTCGGTACCGGAGTCGGCGGCGGATTGGTGATCAACGGCCGGGTGGTCGACGGCCCGATGGGTGTGACCGGGGAATGGGGACATAACCCCCTACCCGCCGCTCGAGACGACGAGCGGCCAGGGCCCGAGTGCTATTGCGGCCGCCGGGGCTGTATCGAAACCTTCCTTTCCGGCCCAGGCATGGCCCGTCGCTTCGGCGAAGCGGGTGGCACACTGGATACCGCCGTCGAGATCGCCGATGCGGCGGCCAATGGCGATGTCAGGGCGACGGCCCATATGGAACTGTACGCCGACAGACTTGCGAGAGGGTTGGGCTCCGTCATCAACATAATCGACCCGGATGCCATTGTTCTGGGCGGCGGTCTGTCGCGCGTCGCCATCCTGTACGACCGTCTACCGATCCTCTTGCGACGCTATGTCTTCACCGATCGCCTCGACACTCGGATCGTGCCTCCGATGCACGGCGACAGCAGCGGCGTCCGGGGAGCCGCTTGGCTCTGGGAGCCGGGATCGAGCGATGATACGGGAGCGGCGTTGCCGAGTGCCGCCTGGAATTCCGGCGAAGCTACCTAGGCGGGCCATGGCCACCACCGAAACCCTCTGCCGGGACTGCTTCGCCTGGACGTCGGGACGGGTGGAACGCTGCCCGGTCTGCGGATCCCTGCGCGTCATCGCACACCCGGAGCTGAGAACCCTGTCGACCGCCCATCTCGACTGCGATGCCTTCTACGCCAGCGTTGAGAAGCGCGACGACCCATCCCTATTGGACAAACCGTTGATCATCGGCGGACGTCAACGCGGCGTGGTCTCCACCGCCTGCTACGTCGCGCGGGTCTACGGCGTGCGCTCCGCCATGCCGATGTTCAAGGCGCTTGCCGCCTGCCCCCATGCCGTCGTTATCCCGCCGAACATGAAGAAGTACGCTGCTGTCGGCCTGGAAATCCGCGAAATGATGCGTGCGATAACTCCTCTGGTGGAACCGCTGTCGATCGACGAGGCATTCATGGACCTGAGCGGCACCGAACGCCTGCATCACGCTCCACCGGCCGAAACCCTGGCGCGGCTCGCAAAGCGGGTGGAGGAGACGATCCAGGTAACAGTCTCCATCGGCCTCAGCTTTAACAAGTTCCTCGCCAAGGTTTCATCCGATCTCGACAAGCCGCGAGGGTTCCATGCTATCGGCCGCAGCGAGGCGCTTTCCTTCCTCGCCGATCAGCCGGTATCGATCCTCTGGGGCGTGGGCAAGGCCCTGCAACGCAAGCTGATCGCAGACGGCATTCAGACCATCGGCGACCTGCAGCCGATGGAGGAAGTCGACCTGATGCGCCGCTACGGCAGCATCGGACAGCGGCTCGCGCGTTTCTCCCATGGTCGCGACGACCGACGAATCGAACCCGGTTCCGTGATCAAGAGCGTCTCAAACGAAACAACCTTCGACGTCGACATCTCGGATATCGACGCCCTCCGCCCCTATCTCTGGCGGCTGAGCGAAGAAGTCTCCGGACGCCTCAAGCGCAAAGCGATCGCCGGTGGCGTGGTGACCCTGAAACTGAAGACGAAGGATTTCAAGACGCTCACCCGACAGCAGCATCTCCTGGCGCCGACGCAACTGGCCGACCGGATCTACAGAACCGCCGACGCCCTCCTCGCCAAGCAGGCGGATGGTCGCAAATTCAGGTTGATCGGAGTCGGCGTCGGCGATCTTGGCGGGGAGCATTTGGCGGACCCACAGGATCTCGCCGATCCCGGTTTCGAGACGCGGCGAAAGGTCGAGACCGCGATGGACGCGGTCCGAGCCAAACTGGGAGACACCGCGATCACCAAGGGTATCGGTCTTAAGGCCAGGCGGATCCGACAGCAGCCATCCGACAAGCCCCCGGACGGACATGACCTCTGATCGAGCCCGTCGCTTGGCTGGACAGAAGCGGTATCAGCATTGGGCCTTAGGCAAGGCTTCCACCTGTTCGAGGGTCATGCGCACCGAGAACTCGGAGTAGTGAACCACGATGGATCGGGCGATGCCGTTAGCCAGAACCTCGATGGTCATTTCGAAGTCCGGTTCGGAGCCTTCGCTGTCCGGGCCGAACCAGGCCAGGCGAGCCGGATAGTACGTGCCCTTCACCGCTTCAGCGTCTAAGGGCAAAGGATTGTCGGTGTGACCCTTTCCGATCACGGCCGAGATCAGCGACGGAGCTTCCGGCTCGCCGCCATCGAAGACCGGCGCCCTGAGGAAGCGCTGTCCCGACGCCGCCGCGTCGATCATCCGGATCGTGTGCTCGGTCGGAAAAAGAGTATCCGCCGGGAGTACGAGGTCATGCTGGTCCGGCTCCGTGAAGGTCACGCTTCCGGGGCCTGAACCGAGAGGGAGAGGCATGACCGCCTTGCCTTCGATGCGCTCCTCTCCGCCGCCACGGTCCCGCTTGACGAAAAACCGATAGATGTCGCCGGCCTTCGACTCCCAGGTTGAATACGACGACTGGATCACAGATCCGTCGCCATCGGCATTCGAAAACTCCATGGCATAGCGCTGTTCGACCGCCCATCCGTCGCAGGCGTCGCGCCACTCGAATCCCATCCGGCCTTGGACGTCGATGATGGAGGACGACGAAGCCGCCTTCTCGAGACTGACCGCGTACAATGCTCGGTGCGGCAGGATCTCCACCGCCGCCATGGCCGACCCCGCCGCCAACGCCATTCCCCAAAAAGCGACGGCAACAGCCGCCGCGGCCCGGGTTCGGTGCAACATACGCAACTCCTTCACTCCCGTTCTCCAATGACTATTGCATGCCGAACCGGGCGGAAAAATGGCCCCTGTCGGCCACCGCATCCCCGGCAAGAATTTCCCCTACCGTCGTGGACTCCTGAACAGGTGGGTTTTTTTCACTTTATTTCAAACCCTTACAATCGGCTGCGACCGCCATCCGATGGCACGCTCGATGCATGGCACTCGCCGACCAACATGCGAGGTGGCCCCATGTCACACGATACGACCCTGATGACGGCTCCCCTGGACGGACCGAGCGCACGCATGTACGCGGAAGTCACCGGCATGCTCGCGCGGTTCAACGGTGCTCTGGAGACAACAAGCGGCGCACCGGACCTCAATCCGCACGAGACCACGGCCGCGCTCCGCCTCGCGCTCGTCGCCATGACGGAGGCGCAGAAGCGTATCGAGCGCCAGCAGGCCCGCATCGCCGAGTTGGAGAACCTCTCGGTTACCGATGAACTGACGGGAGCTATGAACCGCCGCGGCTTCGACATGCAGCTCCGAAAAGCCTTGGCGCAATCGAAGCGGCTAAACGCGGATGGCGAGGAGACCGAAGGCGGGATCGTGCTGATGATCGATCTCGACCGCTTCAAATCGGTGAACGACACCCATGGCCACGCGGCCGGCGACGAGTTGCTGCGGCTGGTGGCCGGCGTGTTGACCCGCGACGTGCGGGCGAGCGATACCGTCGCGCGCCTCGGCGGGGACGAGTTCGCCGTTCTAATGCCAGACCTGGACACGGCCGACGGTCTCACCCGTGCCCGGCGTTTGGAGAAACGCCTCAACGCGACACGATTGAGCTGGGGAGATCTGGTTCTGCCTGTCTCCGCCAGTGTCGGAGCGGTGAGTTATCTGCCGCAGGACAGGCCAGCCGAGTTGCTGAAACGCGCCGACGAGATCATGTACCGCCGAAAGGCGGAGCGGCGGGGCTGAGGCGTCAGGGAGGGGCGGTATTCAATCGGCGTGTAGATGCCGCGCCCGGAGAATGATTGCTCCGTGACGTCAACGCATCGCGATCTGCTCGGCCTCCGGTCGAAGCTGAACGATCCAAGGCTCACGACCGTCGATAACGCCGAGATCTGCTTTTACGTGCCGCGCCTGCTCCGTCGAATACGGACCGACGACAACTCGGTTCCAGGTCGTTCCCTGCAGTTCGACAGAACGGATCTGCGGCCGCAGATCCTCGAAGCGGACAGCTAGAGCTTCGGCACGATCGGAGTCGCGCAGCGAGCCGATCACCACGTATCGCCCATCGTCGCGACCCAACGACTGATCGACCACGGCCTTTTGCAGAACCGCCGTCCCCATGGCCGACGCGGTCTGGACCGTCGCGCCTGGGCGCGTCCAGGAGTCGATCGGCGCGGACACGCGGACGGCGGGCACCGTGGTCGCCTCAGGCTGAATCGCCGGCCGCGGTGTCGGAACCGGCGCCGCCGTCAACGCGACCGGCTGATCGCCGTCCATTCGCAGTCCCGGCGTTTCGATCGGATCGCGGACCGGAGCAGCAAAAGGGAGTGCGACGGCGACCTGGATCCCGCTCTCCGGCAGATCGTCGTATCTCATAGCGCCCAGACGCACGTCCGGATCGTTGCTGGAGCGGAAACTGCCGTCGTCGCGGTCGCCGGGATACGCGGCCACGACCACACGTTCGCTCGCCTGAGGGCTGTTGGGATCGATGTCGCGGCACATGGACTCGCCGAAAATCGGTCGCGCCATGATGCAGTCCTGCTCGACGGCGGCCGAGAGAACATGATCGCTGGAAGTCTTTCCTGTGGTCAGGTAGCTGAGACCCGAGATCGCGGTCGACGCGATCGTCACCGGAAGAGGCAGGCATCCTCCGAGCAATGCCGGCAATGCGGCTATCGCGATGATGCGCTTCATAACATTTCTCCCGTGACGTCAGCCCCTTAGTCCGTGAATCTTCACCGATCACTGAAGAAAGCGCAACCGCCCCGACCCCGGTCCGTTCGATTTCTTGTTCCGACACCTTTGACAAAGCGGTCGCGCGCGGCGATTTCGATTCGCGTTTCAACGACTTATCGCAGCGACGCTTGCGTCACCGGCACGCTCGTGTATTACCACCCGCCATGACACTCGTCACGGACACGGATACTCTCGCCGCCGTTTGCCAGCGAATCGCGGTCGAGCCTTACGTTGCGATCGACACCGAGTTCCTGCGCGACAAGACCTACTACTCGCGGCTTTGTCTGGTCCAGCTTGCCGGCAAGGACGACGTGGTGGCGGTCGATACGCTCGCGGCCGATATCGACCTGTCACCGCTCTACGAGTTGCTGGTCAATCCGTCGGTGCTGAAGGTGTTCCATGCCGCCCGACAGGATGTCGAGATCTTCGTCAACCAGATGGAAGCCGTCCCGGCGCCGATGTTCGATACCCAGATCGCTGCCATGGTCTGTGGCTTCGGCGACGCGGTCAGCTACGATCGCCTGGTCCGGGCGCTGACGGGCGTCAATATTGACAAGACGTCGCGATTCACCGATTGGAGCCACCGTCCGCTCTCGGAACATCAGATCGAGTACGCGCTGGCCGATGTGATCCATCTGCGGCCGTCATACGAGAAGTTGGCCAAGCGGCTGGAGAAGACGGGGCGCTCCGGCTGGCTTGCCGAGGAGATGGCGGTCCTGACCGACATGGCCACATACCGGGTGGAACCGGACGAAGCCTGGAAGCGTCTCAAGACGCGGAGTAGCAAGCCCAAGTTCCTTGCGGTCCTCCGCGCACTCGCCGCCTGGCGCGAACTTGAGGCCCAAACCCGCGACATCCCCCGCAACCGGGTCCTGCGAGACGATGCGCTGGTCGACATCGCCGCGCAAGCGCCGACAACCGCCGATGAGCTGTCGCGCTCCCGATCCTTTAACCGGGACTCCGCCAACGGCAAGACCGGCCGGGCTATTCTGGAGGCCGTCGCGGAGGCGCTCGAGTCGCCGAAGGAAACTTGGCCCAAAGTGGTCGATCAGCGGGACAAGCCGCAGGGACGCCAGCCGGTCGCCGAACTCCTACGCGTCCTGCTGAAAGTGCAGTGCGATGCCCACGACGTCGCGCCGAAACTGGTCGCCAGCGCAGACGACCTGGACGCCATCGCCGCCGACGACACGGCGGATGTGCCGGCGATGAAGGGGTGGCGCAGAGAGGTCTTCGGCGATGCCGCGCTGGCGGTGAAGCACGGCCGCCTCGCCTTCGCCTTCGACCCGGAAAAAGATCGGCTGGCACTCATCGACGTACCCCAATAGAGGCGCCCCAACAGACGCGTCTCAGTGGACGCGCCCGTATTGAGGCCCGCACGGAACCGTCAACGGTTGCCGTTTTGCGTCAATCGACCGCGGCCGGGGCGGACACTTAACACGACCGGACGCTGCAACGCCTCGGAAAGCGCCTGAACACGGCGCTCCACGACCTCGCCGACGAGCACGATGGCCTCTCTGGCGACGGTCAACGCGACACCCTCATCGCGCGGTTCGATCCGCGTGCGCCGCAGCAGCGCGGTCGCGCCCCCTGAAAGAGTCAGGCCCAGCCTCAGGGCGAGACCGACCTGGAAGGCCAGCGCCCGGCGTTTGGGATCGAGCAGGCCTTCGACCTTCCGGGCCGCCTCCAACTGGACGTGACCGCTGTAGCGGGCCAGCATTCCCAAGCCGAGAAAAACCCGATCCGCATGGTCGAGCCCGGCTACGGGTAGGCGCGACACCCGCAGAAAAGCGTGCTCGCCGCGATAACTGGGGTGCTCCGCCCAGGCCATGTCGCTGAGCATGCAGAGCGCCCGCACCAGGCGTTCATCCCGTGGGGCGAACTGGCCGAAGAGCGGCGTCAGCCAATTGAAGACCGTCTCCGCCGGCGGCGCGAAGCGGTTCGCCTCGCGCGCGATGGAAACGGCGGCGACGAGCAGCGGATCCTTGTGCCGTTCCTCGTCGGGCAAACGGTCGAAGATACAACCCTCGCGCAGTCCGAACGCGGAGAACACCACGCGATCCGGCTTTCCCCGCGCCAGCACCCGCTGCAAAACCAGAGCGGCAGTCGGCATAGTTTCGGCCCGACGCTTGGAGATGCCCGGCGTCGTACGGATCGTTTTCTTGGAACTGCGGGCAAGCGCGGTGAGAAACTCGCTCAGCGACGCTCGATCCAGCGTGTAGCCGTGGATGACTTCGATCGGGTAGCTGGTGGACGCCATATGCGCCTTCGCCACGCTACGCCAGGCGCCGCCCACGGCATACAGAGTGCGCCCTTCAAGCGATGCAAGCCAGGGCGCCGACTCCAGATGGCGATCGACGAGAGAGGCCATCTTTCGCCGGTTCCCGGACTCCACGTCGCCGATGCGCAAGGGCCCCACCGGCATGGTGGTGTGCGCACCGAGGTTCTGCTTCGAGACCTCGATGAGTTCCAGGCTGCCACCGCCAAGATCGCCGACGACGCCGTCGGCGTCGGGAAACCCGCTGACCACTCCGAGAGCGGACAACCTCGCCTCCTCGTCTCCGCCGATGATCCGAACGGTGTAGCCGGTCCGCCGCTCGATCTCAGAGACGAACTCCGGGCCGTTGCTTGCATCGCGCACGGCCGAGGTCGCGAGCACGTCCACATGGGAAACGCGCATGGCGGTCGCGATCTCGGCGAAACGCTGGAGATTGGTCAACGCCGAGCCCATGGCCTCGACCGCGAGCGCTCCGGTTTCGTCGAGGCCCCGCCCGAGGCCGCAGAGTGCTTTCTCGTTGAACACCGGGATCGGCGACAATCCCTCGTGGTCGTAGACGACCAGCCGGATCGAATTGGAGCCGATATCGAGCACGCCGATGCGATGGTCGCGTCGGGTCCGCTTCGATCGTGGTTCAGAACTCTCGATTGTCAGTGCTTCGCTCGCGCCTGGGGCTCAGGTGGACGACCCGCGGATGGTCTTGGGACCACCGCCACGCCGCAGCGCACTGCCGCGGCCGGAAAGGCTCGGGTTCGTCATGAAATACGTATGCGCCGAGAAGTCCTCGCTCCCGGCCGGCACCCGCTCGAACCTTCCGTCCGAATGCAGGATCCAGCTGTTGGTCTGGTCCTTGAGGTTGGCCACCATAATCTGATCCAGGATCTGCCGGTGAACGGTCGGGTTCTCGATCGGGACCAGATGCTCCACCCGTCGGTACAGGTTCCGGGGCATCCAGTCGGCCGATGAGATGTACACCTTCGCACCGTCCGACGGCAACTTCGCGCCGTTGCCGAAGACCACGATCCGCGAATGCTCTAGGAACCGCCCGACGATGGAGCGGACGCGGATGTTCTCCGACAGTCCGTCGACGCCCGGCCGCAGACAGCATATCCCACGGATCACCAGGTCAACCTGAACGCCCGCCTGACTGGCCTTGTAGAGTTCGTCGATCAGGATCGGATCGACCAGGCTGTTCATCTTCGCCCAGATCGTCGCCGGCCGTCCGGCCTTCGCGTGTTCGATCTCCTGCTCGATCCCGTCGATGATGGTCTTGTGCAAGGTCAGCGGCGAGATCGACAGTTTCTCCATCTCCTCCGGCAGCGCGTAACCCGTCATGTAGTTGAACATTCGAGCCGCGTCCCGGCACAGCGCTGGATCGCAGGTAAAGAACGACAGGTCCGTGTAGATCTTCGCGGTGATCGGATGGTAGTTGCCGGTTCCGAAATGGACGTAGTTGCGTAGCGCATTGCCCTCGCGCCGGACGACCAGAGACACCTTGGCATGGGTCTTCAGGTGGACAAACCCGTACACCACTTGCACCCCGGCGCGCTCCAGGTCGCGCGACAACCGGATATTGGCTTCCTCGTCGAACCGAGCCTTGATCTCGACCATGGCCGTGACGGTCTTGCCGCTTTCCGCCGCCTCGATGAGCGCCTTGACGATCGGACTGTCCTTGGACGTGCGGTACAGGGTCTGCTTGATGGCGATGACCGACGGGTCGGACGCGGCCTGCCGCAGAAACTGGACGACGACGTCGAAGCTCTCGTAGGGATGATGGACGACGATGTCCTTTGCACGGATCGCGGCGAAGCAGTCGCCGGCGAAATCGCGGATCCGCTCGGGGAAGCGGGCGTTGAAGGGCGGCCAGAGCAGATCCGGACGCTCCGCGGTGATGAGTTGGGACAGGTCCGCCAACCCCACCATCTCTTCCAGAGCGAAAACGTCCTCCTCGGCCACGTTCAGTTCACCGATCACCATGGCCTTGAGGTCGTCCGGCATCGCAAGATTGACCGCTAGACGAATGACATTGCCACGCCGCCGCGCCTTCAGTGCCGTCTCGAACGAGAGGACCAGATCCTCCGCCTCCTCGTCGATCTCCATCTCGCTGTCCCGGATCACGCGGAACACGCCTTGTCCTGTCACCTCGTATTTCGGGAACAGGCGGTCGACGTTGAGCAGAATGGCTTGCTCTATGGCGATGAAACGGATCGTCTCCCCCGGCAGGCGCACGAAGCGGCCGACCTGGGCCGGCAGCGGCACGAGGCCCTGCATGTCCGAGGCGCCGCCGGTTCCCCGCAGGCCCAGAACGAGGCAGAGACCCTTGTTGGGGATGAACGGAAACGGATGCGCCGGATCGATCGCAAGCGGCGTGAGTACAGGAAACACGTGCTCGCTGTAGTGGGCGCGCAGGAAGTCACGGTCCTCACGGGTGAGTTCGTCGATGTCCACGAGGTGGAAGTCCGCTTCCTTCAACTCGTCCCGCAGCCGTTTGAGGCAGGTCTGCTGGTCGCTCATCAGGATGGCGACCTCGCGGGTGATCTCCGCGAGCTGCTGCCCGGGGCTCAATCCATCGTCGCTGGCCGAGGTGATGTCGGCGTTGACCATCCCCTTAAGGCCGGCGACCCGGACCATGTAGAACTCATCCAGGTTGGAGGCGGAGATGGCGACGAACCGCAGCCGTTCCAGCAATGGATTGCGGCTGTTGAGGGATTCCTCCATCACTCTGGTATTGAAGGAAAGCCACGAGAGTTCGCGGTTGATAAGCCGTTCCGGGCTGGCGAGGGTGATCGCCGGTTGCTCCGGGGTCGATCCGTGGGCGCCCCGCCGCGATGAGGACGACACGGTATCCGTCAACGCCGTCCCACGCGCTCTGCCCGTCTTCGTCGCCTGCTTGCTCACCTTCGCTCTCCTTGCCTGTCAGGCCGCCCCAGCATCGCACGGTGGAGCGGTCTTCCGTCCGGTGTACGCGCCCCGTGTGACAAAGACGTGACAAGGGCATGACACCGGACGGCTTTTCGGCACGGTCCTAGAGAGTACCAGGGAACGCGCCGCCATCGAGCAGGATGTTCTGACCGGTCATGAAGCCGGCATGGACACTGCACATGAACGCGCAGGTGGCGCCGAATTCGTCCGGCTCACCAAAGCGGCCGGCAGGATTCTTCCCGGCCTGCTCCGCGGCATAGTCCTCGAAGGTCCGTCCTGCCTTCTCCGCCTGCAGACGCAGGTTTCCGTGCAGGCGGTCCGTGGCGAAAGGCCCCGGCAGCAGCCCGTTGATCGTCACGTTGTGCCGAACGGTCTCGCGGGCGACGCCGGCGACGAAACCGGTCAGGCCGGCGCGGGCGCCGTTGGACAGTCCGAGATAGGAGATCGGTGCCTTGACCGCGCCTGATGTGATGTTGACGATCCGGCCGAACTTCCGGTCGATCATCCCGTCGACCGTCGACTTGATGAGTTCGATCGGCGTCAGCATGTTGGCGTTTACCGCCTTCTCCCAGTCCTCGATCTCCCAGTCGCGGAAATTGCCCGGCGGCGGACCGCCCGCATTGTTCACGAGAATGTCGACATCGCCAGCGGCGTCCAACACCTGCTTGCGGCCCTCGGGGGTGGTGATGTCGCAAGCGACGGGAATGACCGTCACACCGGTCGCCTTGGCGATTTCGGCGGCGGTCGCTTCAATCGCCTCCTTGGTGCGTGAGTTTATGACCAAGTCGACCCCCGCTTCGGCCAAATGCATGGCGCAAGCCTTGCCGAGGCCCTTGCTGGCGGCACAGACAATCGCCTTGCGGCCCTTGATTCCAAGATCCATTCGTCGGTCTCCTCTCCGGTTTGATCGCTCTTGATCGTCGTCGTTAACCCGGCTGCGTGTCGGCGCGATCCGAGCCCGACAATTCCGGGGCCGGCTCTTCCGCCTCCTGCGCCGCCATGACTTGGCGGGCGACACGCATCGAAATCTTCCCGTCCCCTTCCAACGCGGCCCTATCCATACGGTCCGCCAGCCTCTCCGCGGCGTCGAACGATCGCTCCATTCGGTTGACCAGATAGGCGATCACACCATCCCGAACTTCAACCTGCCGATCGGCGAAGTGTTTCGCCAGCACGCCGGCCAGCAGCGCCTCGTCGGGCAAGCCTATGGTCGCCACCGGAAGGGTCGCCAATCTGGAGGCCAGATCCGGCAAGGCGATGTCCAGTCGCGTCGGGGGAACGCGCGATAGGATAACCAGCGATCCGCGCCGCTCAACCACCATATTGAAGAGATGAAAAAGCGCCTGAGCGTCCATGCTCGCATCGACGCGCTCGACCAACGCGTTCTCCGCCGTACCGAGCGCCTCCGGCACCGACTCCGGGCTCAGCGCCGTCGCGTCGATCAGCGCCGCGCCGCTCGCCGCCCGCCAGACCGCCGCAAGGTGGCTCTTGCCCGCGCCTGCTGGCCCGACGATCGCCAAGCCGCGCGCCGGTTCCGGCCAGTCCGGCCAGCGATCGATCCAGGCGGCCGCCTCCGCGTTCGACGGCCCAACCAGAAAGTCCTCGCGCCCGAAAGCGGGCCTGTAACCGAGATCGAGAGCAAGCTGTCGTCGGGGCGGGGCGTCAGTGCTTGTGATCATCGATTTCAGCGCGAACCGGCTCATCGTCCGGCGGCGGTATCCCATGCAAGTGGAGCGGGCTGGCGAGATATTGTTGCAGCGCGAACCGCGTCAAGACCCCGACCACCGCCGCCACCGGAACCGCGAGCAACACGCCGAGAAAGCCGAAGAGCGCCCCCCCGGCGAGCAGTGCGAAGATGACCCAGACCGGGTGCAGTCCGACCGCTTCCCCCACAAGATTCGGTGTCAGGAAGTTGCCCTCGATCAACTGTCCGGCGACGAAAATCGCCGCGACCACCGCGACCGGCTCCCAGGTTCCGAACTGCGCCGTGGCGAGGCCAATGCTGAGGATCGCTCCGAGAGTAGAGCCGACGAAGGGCACGAAGGAAATGAGACCGGCAAAAAGTCCGATCACCAGACCGAAGTTCAGGCCGGCCAGCGACAATCCGGCGGCGTAGAACACGCCGAGAATAAGACAAACCGTGCTCTGACCCCGCACGAAGGCGGCCAGTGTCTGGTCGATCGCGCGCATCTGTTCACGGATCGCATCCGCCTGATCGCGCGGCAACCACCCATCTACCGCGGCAACGATCTTGTCCCAGTCTCTCAACAGGTAGAACGAGACGAGCGGGGTGATCACCAGGATCGAGATCAGGTTCGCCAACCAGGCGCCGCCGCTCAGCAGTTTGCCGAAAATGTTCCCTATCCATTTCAGCGCGTTACCGGCGAGGTCGGGCAGCTTGCTCATCGCCGCGCCCTGGTCAAAGCCCAGCATGAGTTCCTGAAGCTTGGGCCCGATGCGATCGCGAACCAGCTCAACGTAGCCGGGGACCGCCTTGATGAACTGGTCGACCTGCTGCTGCAGGATTGGCAGGAGCAAGAGCAGGAGGCCGATCGTGACGATGAAAAACGACAACAGGACGATCGTCGTCGCGAGTGTCCGGCTTAGCTTCAACCGCTCCAGCCGGTCCGCGACCGGATCCAACAGATAGGCGACCGCCATACCGGCTACGAAGGGGAGCAGGACGTGCCGCAGGACGTATGTGGCCAGCAGAAAGGCCACCAGCAACAGCAGCCAGAAGACTTGCCGTTCGCGACGGGTCACGACCGCTGACCGCTTGCCGGGACGTAGGACGGCGCGGTGGAGCCGGGTGCCGGCGTTGTCGTGTTCGATGTGCCGACCGGCGGCGCCTCCGGCTCAGGACGCGTTGGCACCGGAATCTCCTGACCACGCTGAACTAGGATGTAGTCGCCGGCCCCCGGAACGAGGCGCAGATTGCGCTGCTCCAGCGCCACGCGGAGCTGTTCGGCATCGCCGTTGACCCAGAGATCCACCAGCGCCTCCTTACGGGTCATCTGCACGACGTCGAACCGGGAGACGACCAGCGTGTTCTCCAGGCCCTCCCGTATCGCCAGCCATCGCCCCATGCTGTCGATCGGCACCGTGACCGTGACGCGCGATTCGAGCCCGCTACGGACCAGATTGCTCATTTTCCAGGAGTCCTCAACCAGCTCGACAGCCCGCCGCACGGCCGGAGCGTACCGAACCGCCTCGCCGGCGTCGGACACGGAGAGGGTCTCCACGGGCGGCGGCGCCACGGTTTCGATCTGAGTGGTCCCGGTGCCGCTCGGGCCAATTCGCTGCACCGAGATTTCGACCGCTCCAGCCGATCTCGGCCTCGCCAGGACGATGACGGCATCACGGGCCCCGTAGCGCTCCGCCATCCGTGCAAGCGCGTCTTCGTCGCCTCCGAGTGCCTGCGCGGTCGTCAGGTCTCTCACATCGGCGATATCGCCGTACGGCACCACGAAAGGCACGAGACCCAGCCCGATTATTGTATTCGCCCACGCAGCGCGAAACGGGTTCCCCTCCTCCCACAGCAGAGGGCCGGCGCCGGTGTCCAGAAGAGGGATCACCAGAACGGGGAGGCTGCGGGTCTCGGCGAAGCCCACGCCGCGCGCGGTAAGAAACCGGCGGACGCCGGCCGGATCGAAAGCGAAGGTCATCCGGCCGACATAGCGTACGGCGGATGTCCTCTCTTCTTCGACTTCGAAACCGAGGCTCAGGTTGGCAAGCTCATCGTCCGTCGGGAGCGCTACGGACGGCACGACGGCGCTCGGCACGAGACGAGCCACAAGGCGGCCCAGCGCCTGTCGCCGACCTTCGGCAATCGCCTGCTCGCGGGCCGCGGACGGGCTTTCGGCGGTCGCATCCACCACAACGCCGCGCACCGTGTAAATCTCCTGCGCGAACGCGGACCCACCACCGATCGACGCGGCGATAAGAACGAGCGATGCGAAAAGGATGGAGCGATGGAACACGGTTGCTTCCCACTTGCCGCTTGCCGGAACCACGAGCGCCACGGCATAAACCGCGAACGTGGCGAAACGGTGACCATCCGAGGGATGGATACCGCCGCCGGACTTATAGCCCAGCATGGTGGAGGACACCATAACCGCCCCTAGCGACAATTCACCGGAGGACCCGGAGAGCGGGCGTCCGAACACGCCGCTCACCTACCGCGACGCGGGCGTCGACATCGACGCGGGCGACGCCCTGGTCGAGGCGATCAAGCCACTGGCCGCCTCGACCCGGCGGCCCGGCGCCAATGCCGACCTCGGCGGGTTCGGCGGTCTCTTCGATCTGAAAGCGGCGGGCTTCTCGGATCCGATCCTGGTCGCCGCCACCGACGGGGTCGGCACCAAGCTCCGGGTCGCCATCGAGGCGGGCAAACACGACACGGTCGGAATCGACCTCGTCGCCATGTGCGTCAACGATCTGGTCGTTCAGGGCGCGGAACCCCTGATGTTCCTCGACTACTACGCCACCGGCAGACTTGAGGTCGCCGTCGCCCGCGACGTGGTCGCCGGTATCGCCGAAGGATGCCGCCAGGCCGGATGCGGCCTGATCGGCGGTGAGACGGCGGAAATGCCGGGCATGTATTCAGAGGGCGACTACGATCTCGCCGGGTTTTCGGTCGGCGCCGTCGAACGCGACCGGGTTCTCGAGCGCGACCGGGTCGCCGCCGGCGACATCGTCATCGGCCTGCCCTCCTCCGGTGTCCATTCCAACGGCTATTCCCTGGTTCGCCGGGTGATCGAACGCTCCGGGCTCGCCTGGGACGCGGCGGCCCCGTTCGATGCCGGCAAGACCCTGGCGGAGGCATTGCTGGCGCCGACGCGGATCTATGTAAAATCCTGTCTCGCTGCGCTTCGGACCGACGGGGTCCATGGATTCGTGCATGTGACCGGAGGCGGTCTGATCGAGAATCCGCCTCGGGTCTACGGCGACGATCTGACCATGCGCCTCGATCTCTCGGCCTGGACGCCTCCGCCCGTCTTCCCTTGGCTCGCCGCGCAGGGCGGCATCGAGGGACGCGAAATGCTTCGTACCTTCAATTGCGGCCTCGGCATGCTCGTCGTCGTCGCGGCGGACACCGCCGACGCCGTCGAAACGGCGTTGACCGACGCCGGCGAAGCGCCGGTGCGGGTCGGACGGATCGAACCGCGGGCCGGCGATGCGGTCGTGTTCGACGGGCTCGAGCAAACCTGGCTGGCGTGATGTCGCGCAAACGGGTCGGCGTGCTGATTTCCGGCGGCGGCAGCAACCTGCAGGCGCTGATCGACGCCGCCGCCGCTCCCGACTACCCCGCCGAGATCGTGCTGGTGATCTCGAACCGCGCCGATGCCTTTGGGCTCGAACGCGCCGCAAAGGCAGGGATCGCCACCCGGATCATCGATCACAAGCGGTTTCCGGACCGCGAGAGCTTCGACCGGGAGACGGATTCCGCCCTGCGGGACGCCGCCTGCGAGATCGTCTGCCTCGCCGGTTTCATGCGTATTCTCACGCCGGCCTTCGTCGAGGCGTGGCAAGGCCGCATGCTGAACATCCATCCGTCGTTGCTGCCGTCCTTCAAGGGTCTCCACGTCCAGCGACAGGCGCTGGAGGCAGGAGTGAAGATCGCCGGATGCACCGTCCATCTGGTCACGCCGGATCTGGACGACGGCCCGATCCTTGAGCAGGCGGCCGTGCCGGTGCTCGACGGCGACGACGAGTCGTCGCTCTCCGCTCGGATTCTGGAACAGGAGCATCGGATCTATCCGCGCGCCCTAGCTGCCCTCGCAGCGGGTCGAATTCGGCTCGAAGGGCGCCGCGCCCTGACCTCCTAGCCCGGCCGTCGCGATCGCAGACGCCGGGCGTCTCGGTGGCCGTCTTGTTGCACCGAGAAACCCCGTTCTAGACTTCGCGTCGACAAAAACGATCGGAGCCCGATCCCATGCGCCTGCCCCTGACCGCCGTCCTTTCCGCCGTTCTGACCGCTACCGTTCTCGGGAGCCTAGCGACCCCGGCACTGGCCCATACGGGCGGCGCTCCAGCAACCAGCATCCTGGCCGGTTTCCTTCATCCCCTGAGCGGCATCTTCCATGTGCTCAGCATGGTGTCCATCGGAACCATGGCCGCGCTGGTCGGCGGCCGGGCTCTCTGGACAGTCCCCGCCGCCTTTATCGCGGTCATGGTCGCAGGCGCGGCCGTCGGTTTGCAGGGGATCGCGCTGCCGATGGTCGAGTTGGGGATCGCGCTATCCGTCGTAGTTCTGGGGATTGCAACCGCTTGCGGCCGATCCGTGCCGGAAAGCGCCGCTGTCGCCATGGCCGCCGTCTTCGCCGTGTTTCACGGTCATGTCCACGGCTCGGAGATGGCGCTCTCGGTCGCCACGGCGCTGTTCGGCGCAGGATTCGTTCTCGCGACCGCGCTGCTCCATGCGCTCGGCCTGTTCGGCGCCCGGCTTCTCAACCGCCGGTTCGACGCGATGGGAACCGCCACCGTTCGGCTCGCCGGGCTGGGCGTGGCAGCGACCGGATTGGGCATGGTCGGGGCGATGATCTGAGCCCGTCGCAAGACACTTTTCGCCCGGCGCCGGTTCCCGTATAACCGGTGTCAGACGAACATATCTGCGCCTGGGAGGGCATTGGCACGATGGCCGGTAACGATCAATTCGCCGAAATGCATCGGGAACGGAAGGCGTTCTGGGACGGCTTCATGAGCTTCACCCTGTGGAGCGGCATCGTGATCGCCGTCATCGTCATCCTGATGGCGATCTTCCTGGTCTGAGCGGCGCTTCCGCCGAGACGAAAAAGGGCCGGTCCTGAGGACCGGCCCTTCGCGTTCGCGATTCTCGAGGAGCGCCGGATCAGCCGACGATCTCGTTGCCGCTGAAGAACTGGGCGATTTCGATCGCCGCCGTCTCCGGCGCGTCGGACCCATGCACCGAGTTCTCGCCGATCGACTTGGCGAACGCCTTGCGGATCGTACCCTCGGCGGCCTGCTCCGGATTGGTGGCGCCCATCACGTCGCGGTACTTGGCGATGGCGTCCTCGCCCTCCAGCACCTGGACGACGACCGGCGCGGAGATCATGAAGTCGACCAACTCGCCGAAGAACGGACGCTCCTTGTGGACGGCGTAGAAGGTCTCGGCCTGGCCGCGGGTCATCTGGATCCGCTTCTGGGCGACGATGCGCAGGCCCGCCTCTTCGATCTTGGCGTTGACGGCACCGGTCAGGTTCCGCTCGGTGGCGTCCGGCTTGATGATGGAGAAGGTGCGCTGGAGGGCCATGGCTCTCTCTTCCGTTGGCAGATAGGTTGATGAAATCGGCGGGTCCGAGCGGTACTGATCGCACCGACGGGACGCTCGCGCGCCTTATAGCGATGCGGTTACTCGGCGGCAAGCGGCGCGGGCAATCCGACTGGGCTGGAGCGCGTCCTACCCCGCCTTCTCCCAGCCGCCATTATCCTTCTGGCGCCAGTAGGTGAGCGCGTGGCCGGCGTCCCTGGCCGCCTTCCAACGCGCCCGCGCCGCGGCCACCGCCTGATCGTCCCGGCCGTCGAAAAGATCGAACACGCGCTTGAAACTCTCCAGATCCGATGCCTCGACTCCCTCCGCGAGGAACAGAAAAGCCGCACCGTTCGGGTTTTCCTCCCGGTCGGTCAGCCAGATCGGCTGAAGCTCGGCCTCGCCGTCGCGCTCGGTGCCGTGGGGCAGCCAGGAGCGCTCCTCGTAGACCCAGAGATGACCGTTGAGCGCTTGAACCCGCTCGGCCGTGGCCAACCGCACCACCGCTCGTTCGCCGGCCTCGAGCGTCTTTTCCAGGAGCTTCGGCAGGGCGCGGTCCATGGCTGTCGCGGTCAGATGGTAGAAGCCGATCTCGGTCACGTCGTTCGTAGCCCGAACAGATTTCACAATCGATGACGGCCCCTTGCTCAGGGTGTAGGTTTCGGCAACCCCCATATCGGAGAAGGCGATGACCGCACCGTCGGCCGAGCATAGCCATTCCAGTGCCCCCAACGCCAATACCAACGCGCCGGCGCGGTCGAACGAGGATCTGCGCGCTGCCATCCGCGCAGCGACGCTCGCCGAGGAGAGCGGCAGGATCGCCGCGCTGAAGGAGGCGGCCGGTCTGTCGGAAGCGGACCGGGCGGCAATTTCCAAGGACGCGGCCCGGCTGGTCGAGAGCGTGCGTTCCGCGACCGAACCGACGGCGATGGAAAGCTTCCTGGCGGAGTATGGCCTCTCGACCAAGGAGGGCATCGCCCTGATGTGCCTGGCGGAGGCGCTGTTGCGGGTACCGGACACGCCGACCATCGACGCGCTGATCGAGGACAAGATCGTCCCGGGAGAATGGGGCCAGCATCTCGGCCACTCGTCCTCCTCCCTGGTCAACGCGTCGACCTGGGCGCTCATGCTGACCGGCAGCGTCCTGCGGCCGGGCGAGCAGCAAGGATTGGTGACCGCCCTGCGCGGCGCGATCCGCCGCCTCGGGGAGCCGGTGGTCCGCACCGCCACCGGACAGGCGATGATCGAACTCGGACGGCAGTTCGTGCTCGGCCGCACCATCGAAGAGGCGATGAAGCGCGGCGCCGGAATGGAGGCGCGCGGCTATACCTATTCCTTCGATATGCTCGGCGAGGCCGCCCGGACGGAAGCCGACGCGCGGCGCTATCACCTGTCCTATTCCGACGCCATCACCGCCATCGCTCCAGCCTGCACATCAAAGGACATCCGCGAAAATCCGGGAATCTCGGTCAAGCTGTCCGCACTGCATCCGCGTTACGAGTATCCGCAGCGCAAGCGGGTCATGTCGGAACTCACGGCCCGCTGCCGGTCGCTCGCGCTGCTGGCCAAGAGCGCGAACATGGGCTTCAACATCGACGCCGAGGAGGCAGACCGGCTGGACCTGTCGCTGGACGTGATCGAGGCTGTCCTCAGCGACGAGGCACTCGACGGATGGGACGGCTTCGGCGTCGTCGTCCAGGCATTCGGCCCCCGCGCGCATTTCGTTCTGCGCTGGCTCCACGCCCTCGCCGAACGGCTCGACCGGCGCATCATGGTCCGACTGGTGAAGGGCGCCTACTGGGACACCGAGATCAAGCGGGCACAGACCCTCGGTCTCGACGGTTATTCGGTGTTCACTCAGAAAGCCAATACCGATGTCTCCTACATCGCCTGCGCACGGCTGCTGCTGGGCATGACAGACCGAATCTACCCGCAATTCGCCAGCCACAACGCCCACACCGCCGCCGCCATCGTCCATATGGCGGGCGACGACCGGGACAGCTTCGAATTCCAGCGTCTGCATGGTATGGGCGAGTCGCTGCACGACACCGTGCGCAAAGACTACGGCACCCGGTGCAGGATCTACGCCCCCGTGGGCAAGCACCAGGACCTGCTCGCCTATCTCGTCCGCCGCCTTTTGGAGAACGGTGCCAATTCGTCATTCGTGAACCAGATCGTCGACAAGAGCGTGCCCGCAGAGAAGGTCGCCGCCGATCCCTTCGAGCAGGCCGGGCGGGCCAACCCGCGCATACGCAAGCCGCTGGGCCTTTACGGCGCCGAGCGGCGCAACGCCAAGGGCTGGGACCAGACGGATCCGGTCGACATCGCCGCCCTGGACGAGTCCCGCGCCCGGTTCGCCACCGCCACCTGGCGCGCCGCGCCCACTCACGGCGGCGACCGGGCGGGCACGGAGATTCGAAACCCCGCCGACCCGGACGACCTTGTCGGCCGCGTCGTCGAGGCGAACGCCGAGGAAGTTGAGAACGGTCTGCTCAGGGCGAAGGCGGCACACGTCGCCTGGTCGCGCCGGTCCGCCGACGAGCGCGCAGCGGCGATCGAAACACTCGCCGACCTTTACGAGGCCAACGCGCCCGAACTCTTCGTCATCCTGGCCCGGGAAGCGGGCAAAACACTGCTCGACGCAATCGGCGAGGTCCGGGAGGCGGTTGACTTCTGCCGATACTACGCCGCCGAGACCCGCCGTTTTGGCGATGCCGAAAGCGGACGCGGGACCTTCGTGTGTATTTCGCCCTGGAACTTCCCGCTCGCCATCTTCACCGGCCAGGTCGCGGCCGCTTTGGCCGCCGGCAACTCCGTTATTGCCAAGCCCGCGGAACAGACCCCGCTGATCGCCGCCGCCGCAGTCGCCCTGATGCACGCCGCCGGGATTCCGGACGACGTGGTGCAGCTTCTGCCCGGCGACGGCGCAACGGTCGGGGCGGCGCTGGTCGGCGATAACCGGATCGACGGCGTTTGCTTCACCGGCTCGACCGATACCGCGCGGCGCATCCAACGGGCCATGGCGGAGACCGGCGCCGCCAACGCGCCGCTGATCGCCGAGACCGGCGGACTCAACGCGATGATCGTCGACAGCACGGCTCTGCCGGAGCAGGCGGTCCGCGACATCATCGCTTCGGCCTTCCAAAGCGCTGGCCAGCGCTGTTCAGCCCTACGCTGCCTTTACGTCCAGAGGGAAGTGAAGGACCGCCTCCTGGAGATGCTGTTCGGTGCCATGGACGAGCTTCGGATGGGCGATCCGCGCCTGCTCTCGACCGATATCGGCCCGGTGATCGACGCCGAGGCCCGCGACGGCATCGAGGCCCATTGCGCGGCCATGGCCGAGGCGGGAAGGGTTCTCAAGCGCCTGAAGCCCCCTCAGAGCGGAACTTTCGTGCCGCCGACGGTCATCGAGGTGGACGGGATCGAGGACCTGGACCGGGAAATCTTCGGCCCGGTGCTCCACGTCGCGACCTTCGCGCCGGACGAGATCGACGCCGTGGTGGAGCGGGTCAATGCCAAAGGCTATGGGCTCACCTTCGGCCTTCATACCCGCGTCGACAGCCGGGTCCAGCAGGTCGTCGATCGCGCGAAGGCTGGCAACCTCTACGTCAACCGCAACCAGATCGGTGCCATTGTCGGATCCCAGCCGTTCGGTGGCGAGGGTCTGTCGGGTACCGGCCCGAAGGCGGGCGGCCCGCACTATCTGTCTCGGTTCCGCAGCGCCGGAGAGACGCCTGAACCGGCCCAGGCTCCGGCCTCTCTCGTCGACACCGCCGCCCTGAAGAAGCTGATCGCCGCAACCGGCGGGCAATCGTCCCTGCGCGCCGTCGGCCGGGCGCTGAAGACCACCTCCCCCGCCCTCGGAGCCGCCGCCGACATCGCCGATCAGGTGCTCGAACTACCCGGCCCCACCGGCGAGAGCAACCGGTTTAGCGTGCATCCGCGGGGCCTGATCCTGTGCCTTGGACCGAGCGCGGAGGCGGCCCGCGACCAGGCGATCCAGGCGTTGGCCACTGGCAACCGCGCGGTCGTCATCGCCCCGGGCGCCGAAGACGCGCTATCGGATCTGGCGGATCTGGCGCCCGCCTTGGCCGTCGCCGACGGAACGGTAGAGCCCGACGCGCTGGCCGAGAGCGAGGGCATCGACGGGGTCGCCTTTGCCGGTGCGCGCGAGGCGGTCCGGCCGATCGCCAGGGCTCTGGCCGCCCGCCCCGGACCTCTTCTGACTCCGATCACCGATCGTATCGATCCGGAGCGCTACGTGCTGGAGCGTCACCTCTGCATCGATACGACGGCGGCGGGCGGCAACGCCTCGCTCCTGGCGACGAGCTGACCGTCCTAGACGGACTGCTCACGTCGGGCGAGCGCCATCGCCGTCAGGAACGCGCCCATACCGATCAGCACACAGGCGAAGACGGTCCAGCGAACCGCGGAGTATCCGCCGACCTGCCAGATCGCCGCGCCGAGCATCGCGGCAGCGGCGGACGCTCCCATGAACCCCATGGCCAAGGCGCCTGAGATCGAGCCGAAACCGGCGCGTCCCAGTATCTCAGCCGTGACCACCGGCCGGGTGATCGAGGTCACCCCATACCCGGAGCCCTGCAGGACCACGAACAGGACCAGCAGCGCGGGCCACATGATCGAGCCCATTAGCGAGGAGATCGCACCGATCATGAAAAGAAAGGAGATCGCGCAGATCACCTGCATCGACACACGGCGCTCGACCGCCATCATCGCCACCCGCCCGGCCACCTGCATCGGTCCGATCATCGAAGCGACCAGAACGGCCGTCGCCACCGGGACGTCCCGCTCGGCCAGCATCGGCAGCAGATGGGTGATGATGATCCCGTGGGTCAGCCCGATCATCGAGAAGGTGACGGCCAGCAGCCAGAACGTGGCCTTTCCCATCGCCCGGCGCAGGTCCGAAGCGTCTCCGGGCGCCGTCTTCCGGGGTTCCGGCGTATCCTCTGTCGACGGCAACGCCGTGCCGTAGCGGAACAGGGGGATGGCGACCGCCAGAATAATGGCGGCGAAGGTCAGCACCGCGACCCTCCAGCCGTAGGCCTCCGAGACGAAGCCGGCGAGCGGAAAGGAGACTGTCCCGGCGAACCCGGCAATGAGTGTGATGCGGGTGATGGCGCGCCGGGCCTGACCGCCCATCATCCGGGTGACGAAGGCGAAGCAAGGCTCGTACAGGCAACCGGACATGCACACGCCGATGCCGACCCAGAGCGCGAAGAATTGCCAGGGCTCCCGCACCACGCTCAGCAGCCCCACCAGCAGGCCGCCGATCACAGCACAGACGGTCAGGACGGCGCGGCCGTGTCCGCGGTCGATCAGGCGCCCCATCATCGGCGCACAGAGCGCGGAGCAGATCAGCGCCGCGGTATAGGCGCCCGCCAGCGCCGTCTTCGACCAGCCAAGATCGGTCTCCCAATGCGCGATCAGGGCCGGGAAGCTGTAGAACATCCCGGCCCAGACAAGCGTTTCGGCGATGGCGAGAGCGGCGACGCGCCCGGTGGGGAACGCCGCCGCCTGTGAGGCGATTGAGGTCAAGCGATCACGCCGTACAGCGCTCCCATGGAGAAGGCTCCGACAAAGGCGAAGCCCAGGTATACGGCGAAGACATGGGGACGGGCCAGAGCCCAAACCGCGATCATGGCGGGAATGGAGCTCACGCCGCCGGCCAGCAGGAACGCCATGCCGGCCCCCGGCGCCATACCCTGCTCGATCAGGCCGCCGACCAGCGGCAGCGCGGCATAGCCGTTCAGGTAGGCCGGGACGCCGATCAGGGTGGCCCCCAGGATCGTGAGCCAGCCGTCGCCGCCGATCGCCGAGCTCACGGTCTCGGCCGGGATGTAGGCCAGCATCAGGCTCTCCAGGAAGAAGGCGACGGCCAGCCACTTGCCGAGGAACAGGGTGTTTTCCCAGGCGTTCCTGGCGAACCGCTCACGCCGGCCCGCCTCACCCCAGAACTTCCACACCACCTCTTTCGGCGCGCGGACGCTGGAGGCGCCGCAGCCGCCGTTGCCCACGCCCTCGCGCAGCGGGTTCTCGAAGCCGCCGGCGCGGACCACCGCGAAGGTGCCGAAGCCGCCGATCAGACCGACCGCGACGGCCGCCGCCACCTTGAACAGCGCGAAGTCCATGCCGAGGGTGCCCGCGGTCAGGAAGAACATGGATGGATCCATGAGCGGCGAGGCCAGCCAGAACGCCATGACCGGGGCGAGCGGGACGCCCATGGACAGAAGAGCCGCGATCAGCGGAATGACGCCGCAGCTGCAGAACGGCGACAGCGCCCCCATCAGGGCCGCCGCCCCGATCATGGTGACTTCACGCCCCTCGAAGGCGCGGGCGATCAGGCTGTCGGCCCCGCTCGCCTTGGCGTAGGCGGCGATGGCGATGGACGCGAACAGGAACGGGGCGACGCCGATCAGCGCATCACCCACGAAGACGGCGCTTGATGCGGCCTGTTCCGCGCTGAACAGCGCCAGCGCGACGAACGCCGCCAAAACGACGACCACCGTCCAATCGATCCTGCCGGCGAGACGCCGGGTGGTGAGGGCCATGTCGGCCATAACAAAAATCCTTCTTCTCTATTCCCAAGAATATCGACATTCCTGGGCAAAAAAAAACCGCGTTCAGGCGGCGTTGCAGGAATTGCTCCGCGCGTCGGCGCAGCACTCCCGGGTGAGATAGTCGATGGTCGCTTGCATCTCGTCGAAGACCGCGTGGCAATACAGCGTAGTCCCGTCCCGTTCCTGGCGCACCAACCCAACGGCGATGAGCTTGTGCAGATGGTGCGACAGGGTCGATCGCGCCGTCCCCGTGCGCGACTGGATCTCGCCGACCGGAAGGCCGTCGTGACCCGCCCGCACCAGAGTCCGGAAGATCTCCAAACGGGTCTCGTTGCCGAGCGCCTCGAGGCGGCGCGCTGTATCGGAACTGTTCATGGCCTCAACATACGCCCTCTCAAGACCCGGTTCAACGATATTCCGAAGAATATTGGAATATAATTCGACATTGATCCGGACCGACCCTGGTCCCGTATACTAACGCATTGAAGCTGCGGATATCCTGGCACCATGGCCGCCCCGACAGACCATCCACTGCGGTTTCCCCTGGCAGCAGAGCTGCACGCCCGCCCTTTTGCCGAACTGCAAGCGCCCGAGCGCGTGTCCCATATCGCGATGCTCACGGGAACCGGGTCGCGCGATATCGAGATGCAACGTCTCGAGGAGCTTTGCGAGAGGCTCGGCGGCACGCCGCCCGGCGAGAATGCGACCCATCACATCATGGATTTCGGCACGTTTCGCCTGAAATGGGAACGGCACACGGAGTTCACGACCTACACGTTCCTCCGCCACGGCCCGTTCGACTCGCCGTTCGCCGAGCCGGCCGCATCGATGGTGCCGTCCGACTGGCTTGCCGGACTGCCAGGCGAACGGGTTGTCGCCATGCATCTGGCGCTGCTGCCCGCGGACGGAGACCGAACGGAAACGACCGTGGCCAAACAACTGGCGGAGAGCTCTCTCTGCCGGGCGACCGTGTTGGGCGGCGCGGCGGAAATCGCCACGGACCATCGGATCGCGCCAGACGGTTTCACCCGCATGCTGGTGTTCGACCACACCCTTCTGCCACGGCAAGCCGGCCGGCTGGTGCAGCGCCTTGCGGAGATTCAGACATACAGGGACATGGCGTTGCTGGCCCTTCCGAACGCGCGCGAAGCCGCTCCGACGATCGCGCGCATCGATGCCGCTCTCGCTGAATTGACTGGGATGATGACGTCGACAGGCCAGATTGACGACGAGCAGCGCATGCTCGAACGGCTGATCACCCTGTCGGCCGAGATCGAGGAGAACATCGCAGCCACCTCGTACCGCTTCGCGGCGGCTCGCGCATACGAAGGCTTGGTGATCGACCGGGTTTCCGAGATTGCCGAGGTCCCGCTGGCCGATCATCCGACGCCGAGCGCCTATGTCGACCGACGTTTCACGCCTGCCATGCGCACCTGCGAATCGACGGCCGCACGCCAGTCCTCCCTGTCCGAACGCGCCACGCGGGCAGCGAACCTCCTCCGAACCCGTGTCGACATCACGCTCGAGGCGCAGAACCGGGACCTGCTGGCCTCGATGGACCGCCGAGCGAGGCTCCAGCTTCGCCTGCAGCAGACCGTCGAGGGTCTCTCCGTGGCGGCGATCACCTACTACCTCGTCAGCTTGGTCGGCTATCTGCTCTACGCGATGAAGTCGGCGGGCGTGGAGATGAACGTGCCCGTCGTTCAGGGCCTTTCGGTTCCCGTCGTCGCCGGTCTGATCTGGCTCGGCGCCCGCCGTGCCAGGAAACGGCTCACCCTCGACGACGAGTAACGGCGTCGACCGGCCCCGTCGTTCAGGCGACGGGGACCGTGCCCGACGCACCGCCGGCACCGGTCGCCATGAGCGCGGCCAGGGCGGTCTTGACGATTGCCTCCGCATCCAGACCCGCATCCTTGTATTGGGCCGGCTGGCTGTCGTGATCGATCGGACGGTCCGGCAGGACCATCGGCCGCACCGCCAGCCCGGCATCCAGCAATCCCGCGTGGGCGAGATGATGCATGACCTGGGTGGCGAAGCCGCCAATGGCGTTCTCCTCCACGGTGATCAGCACAGCGTGCTCGCGGGCTAGTCGGGTCACCAGGGCCGCGTCGATCGGCTTGGCGAACCGGGCATCGGCGACGGTCGTCGAGACCCCGCGCGCCACCAGCGCGTCGGCCGCGGCCAGAGCGTCCTGCAGCCGCCCGCCTAGCGCCAGGATGGCGACCGTGGTCCCCTCTCGGATTACCCTGCCCTTGCCGATCTCCAACACCGATCCGGTCGCCGGCAACTCGACGCCGACCCCTTCTCCACGCGGGTAGCGCACCGCCGAGGGGCCGTCATCGATGGCCGCCGCGGTGGCGACCATATGCTTCAACTCGGCCTCGTCCGACGGAGCCATGACGACGAAGTTCGGTAGACAACCGAGATAGCTCAGGTCGAAGGCACCGGCATGGGTCGCCCCGTCGGCGCCGACCAGACCGGCCCGGTCGATGGCGAAACGCACCGGCAGGTTCTGCAGCATCACGTCGTGAACGACCTGATCGTAACCGCGCTGCAGAAAGGTCGAGTAAATCGCGCAGAACGGTTTGAGGCCCTCGCAAGCCATGCCTGCGGCGAAGGTAACCGCATGCTGTTCCGCGATGCCGACATCGAAGCTGCGCTCGGGAAACCGCTCCGCGAATTTGTTCAGGCCGGTGCCGGACGGCATCGCGGCGGTGATGGCGACGATGCGGTCGTCGGCTTCGGCGGCCTGGATCAGGCTCTCGGCGAAGACGTTGGTGTAGTTCGGAGCGTTCGGCTTCGGCTTGGCCTGGGCACCGGTCACCACGTCGAACTTGGCGACCGCGTGGTATTTCTCGGCACTGGATTCGCCGAACGGGTGCCCCCGGCCCTTCTCCGTGACCACGTGCAGCAGCACTGGGCCCTGTTTCCGGCCCTTCAGCTTCTTCAGGATCGGCACAAGATGATCGAGATTGTGACCATCGACCGGACCGACATAGAAGAACCCCATCTCCTCGAACAGCGTCCCCCCGGTCAGCATGCCGCGGGCGAACTCCTCGGCCCGCTGGGCGGCCCGCTCCAGCGGCTTCGGAAAGTGACGAGCGACCTGCTTGCCAAGTTCACGAAACGAAGCGAAGGAGCGCGAGGAGACAATCTGGCTCAGATAGGCGCTCATCGCGCCGACCGGCGGCGCGATCGACATGTCGTTGTCGTTCAGGATCACCAGCATGCGGCTGGCCGACGCGCCGGCGTTGTTCATCGCCTCATAGGCCATGCCGGCACTCATGGAGCCGTCGCCGATCACCGAGACAACATCGAAATCGCCGCCCAGCAGGTCGCGCGCGGCCGCCATGCCGAGGCCGGAGGAGATCGAGGTCGAGCTGTGCGCGGCACCGAACGGATCGTACTCGCTCTCCGAGCGCTTGGTGAATCCGCTCAGACCGCCACCCTGCCTTAGGGTCCGGATGCGGTCCCGTCGGCCGGTCAGGATCTTGTGCGGGTAGGCTTGGTGGCCCACGTCCCAGATCACCTTGTCGCGCGGCGTGTCGAAAACGTGGTGCAGCGCCACGGTCAGTTCGACCACACCCAGTCCGGCGCCCAGATGGCCGCCGGTCACGGATACCGCCGAGATGGTCTCCGCCCGCAGCTCGTCGGCCACTTGGCGCAACTCGGCAACGCTCAGCCCCTTCAGATCCGCCGGCGTGGCGATCCGGTCCAGGAGCGGGGTGTCGGGCCGGTGGCTCATGATCCTACTTTCCAGTCCGTCAGTTCGTGCGATCGACGACGAAGCGCGCGGCCTCCCTCAGGGGATCGGCCGTCTCGTCGAACACGTCGAGCGCCCGGATCGCCTGATCGATCAGCAGATGCGCCTGCGCCCTGGCCCGATCGGTGCCGAGGATGGACACAAACGTCGCCTTACCCGCGGCGGCATCCTGTCCAACAGGCTTTCCGGTCTTCTCCGGGTCGCCTTCCGCGTCGAGCAGATCGTCCGCGATCTGGAACGCGAGACCGAATTCCTGCGCGAAATTGTGAAGAGCCATATAGGCCCGCTTGGAGCCTTTGCCCAGGACCGCGCCGGAAACCGACGCGAAAGCGAACATCTCGCCGGTCTTCAGCCGTTGCAATCGGGTGATCGCGCCAATGTTCAGCTCCGGCTCCTTTTCCGTAAGAAGATCGATCATCTGACCGCCGCACATGCCATGCCCGCCCACCGCCTGGGAGAGTTCCTTCACCAGTTCGATGCGCACGTTCGGGTCGGAATGGGTTTCGGGCGCGGCCAGCACCTCGAACGCCAGAGCCTGCAACGCGTCGCCCGCCAAGATCGCCGTCGCCTCGTCGAACTGCTTGTGGCAGCTGGGCTTTCCGCGACGCATATCGGCATTGTCCATCGCCGGCAGATCGTCGTGGATCAGCGAGTAGGTATGCATGAACTCGACCGCCGCCGCCACGCGCGCGGCACACCGCCGATCGACGCGGAACAGATTTGCCGACTGCATGACCAGGAACGGCCGCAGGCGCTTCCCGCCAGCCTCGCAGGAATACCGCATGGCCTCGAACAACCGGGCCTCGGCGTCGTCAGGCTGCGGCAGCAGAAGGTCCATGGTCTTCTCGACCGTGGCGGCGCAATCCGCCATCAGCGTCGCCAGATCGGCCATACGCTCGTCTCCTCAGGCGTCGAATTCGGTGGTTCCGGACGGCTGGCCGCTCTCGTCGAGTTTGATCTTCTCGACCTTCAGCCGCGCCTCCTCGAGCTTCTTTTGGCAGTGCTTCTTGAGCGCGGCGCCGCGCTCGTAAGCGGCGATCGCGTCGTCCAGCGACCCCCGCCCCTGTTCCAGGGTCTCGACGATCGTCTCAAGCTCGCGCAGAGCGTCCTCGAAGCTCAGGGCATCAACGGAAGCGGCGGCTGCATTTGTATCGGTCACTTCAATCCTCCGGAAAGCGCGCGGAGTGTATGCATCGGGCGAACGGGAAACAAGCTTGGCCGCCGCCGTCTGTCATAACGGCCGCTCTTGCCTGACCGGCGCCGGTCACGCCGTCATGAGCTGCTTCAAATGGGCCGCCGTGCAGAGCGACAGGGCTTCCAGGTCGTATCCGCCCTCAAGGCAGGAAACGACCTTGCCGCCGCAGGTCCCGTCGGCGATGCGCATCAGTTCCGCCGTCGCCCAGACGAAATCGTCGACCTCCAGCATAAGCGACGCCAAAGGATCGTCGCGATGGGCATCGAAACCGGCGGATATGATCAGCAACTCCGGCTTGAAGGCGGCGACGGCGGGCAGGATGCGATCGGTCATGGCCTGCCGGAACTCGGGTCCGCCCGACATCGGCGCCAGGGGGGCGTTGACGATATTGCCTTGTCCCCGCTCCGTCGCGGCTCCGGTGCCCGGATAGAGCGGCATCTGATGCGTGGAGGCATAGAGCAGGCTCGGCTCGTCCCAAAACGCCGCCTGGGTGCCGTTGCCGTGATGCACGTCGAAATCCATCACCGCTACCCGTGCGAGCCCATGGACCGCCTTGGCATGGCGGGCGGCGATGGCAACGGAGTTGAACAGACAGAACCCCATCGCGCGCTCGGGTTCGGCGTGGTGACCCGGCGGGCGCGCCGCGCAGAAGGCATTCGACGCGTCGCCCGACAGCACGGCGTCGGTGGCAGCCACGGCCGCGCCGGCGGCTCGCAACCCCGCCTCCCCGGATCCGGGTGACAGAAAGGTGTCGCCGTCCAGGGCCGCCATGCCGCTCTCGGGGATCGCTTCCAGGATCCTGGCGATGTAGCGTTCGGGATGCACGCGCGCGATTTGTTCGACCGTCGCGCGGGGAGCCTCGCGCCGTTCGAGATCGTTGAAGACCGGATTGTCCAGGGCCTTCCAGATCGCCTTGATCCGTGCCGGGTGTTCCGGGTGCATCTGACCGGTCTCATGCCCGGCATAGGCGTCGTGCGTGAAGAGAAGCGTTGTCATCGCGCGAGCCTAACAAGCGGGCCGTTCGCGTACCAGCAGGACAACCCGGCTGCCGCGATAGTCGAGATCGGCCCGTTCCTCATACCCCAGCGACCGCGCCAGCCGTATTGACGGGGCGTTGTCCGGGTCGATGATGCAATGGGTGCGGGCCAGTCCAAGTCTGCCGTCGATCCAACGATGGAGAGCGGCCGCGGCTTCGCGTCCGTATCCGTGGCCGTGGCAGTCGCCGGAGAGGACCCATCCGGCCTCAGCAGACTCTTCCGGCGCCTCCAGACCGTCGCGGCGGAATTGAGCGACGCCGACATCGCCCACGAAACGTCCGGTAGCGCGCTCCTCGATCGCGAGATAGCCATATCCATAGAACGACCAGTGACCGGCGTAGCGCAGAAGCCGGGCCCAGCTCTCCTCAGGTGTCGAGGCCGTACCGATATACCGCACGACCTCCGGATCGCTCCACAGCGCCCGAAGGCATTCGGCGTCTTCGAGACCGTGCCGGCGCAGTACGAGCCGATCCGTCTCGATCACGGGTTCCTGCATGCCTTGCCCTCGCCGGTCCAGAGAAAAGCCCCACGGCGTATTGCCGCTTGAGCCGTGCAGCATATAGTTCCGTTGGTACGCCCATCTCAACATCGTGAGTGGAGGGCATTTCTGGTATACGAAATGCTCAACAGCCTACCGGAAAACCGCCTCCTTCCATCCTGTGTATCGACTTCGTGAGGATTCCAGCGCGATGCCACGCCTCGCCCGATCCGCCGCCTTGCTGCTTGGGCTCTGGGCCCTTCCGTTGCTCCTATCCATGCCGGATAGCGCCCACGCCCAAGGGCGTGCTGCGGCGGTGGCGGTCGACCCCGTCACACGCCAACCCCTGACCGCCACGGTGGAGGTTCTCGGACGGTTCGTCGCCAGACAGTCGGGCACGATCGCAGCCCGCATCGCCGAACGGGTCGACGAGATCGCCGTTCAGGTCGGCGACCGGGTCGCGCGCGGGCAGGTCATCGCCCGGCTGTCCAGCGACCGGCTGGCGGCGGAGCGCGCCCGCATGGACGCCCAGGCCAAGGCGGCGGCGTCCAATATCGCCCGGGAACGCGCCAACCTTGGCAAAGCGCAGCAGACACTCGAGCGGCAGAACCGGCTGCGGGGCTCGACCGCCTACCGCTCGGACCGGACGGAGGACGCCGAGCGCGACGTCGAAGCCCTGCGCGCGTCCCTTCGCTCCGCCGAAGCGGACGCCGCGGACGCCAAGGCGCAGCTCGATCTCGCCGAGATCGCGCTGGCCGACGCCACGATCACCGCGCCGTACGACGGCGTCGTGACCGTCAAGCACGTGTCGGTCGGCTCCTATGTCCGTCTCGGCGATCCGGTGGTGACGATGCTTAATCATCTGGAACTGGAAATAGAGGCGGACGTGCCGGCGAACAGGACCGGCGGACTTGCGCCCGGCACCCTCGTCGAAGGCACCCTGCAGGACGGGACGCGCCTGCGTGCGATGGTACGGGCCGTGGTACCCGAAGAAAACACCCGGACCCGAACGCTCGCGGTCCGCTTCATGCCTCAGGAGACAGCCTCCGTCGCCAACGCGGCGAACCAGGCCGTGACCCTGGCGGTTCCGCTCGACCGCTCCCGACAAGTGCTCACCGTCGACAAGGACGCCGTCACGGTTCAGCGAGGCGAGAACATCGTCTTCATCGTCGAGGACGGCAAGGCGGTGCCACGCAGCGTGCGGCTCGGCGAGAGCGTCGGAAACCGCTTCGAGGTCATCTCTGGCCTAGAAGAAGGCGATCTCGCCGTGATCCGTGGCAACGAGGTCCTGCGTCCAGGGCAGCCGGTCACGATCGGCGAGGGTCAGGGCTAGACCGATGAACATCATCCGCGCCTCGATCGAACGACCGATCGCCGTCATTTCCGCCGTGTTGATGGTGGTGATGTTCGGCATCGTCGCCCTGCTCAACATCCCGATCCAGCTCGCGCCGGACGTCAACCGGCCGGTCATCACCGTCGAGACCCAGTGGTTCGGCGCCGCGCCGGCCGAGGTAGAGCGGGAGATCGTCAACCGCCAGGAGGACGAGCTACGCGGGCTCGAGGGCCTGGAGGAGATGATCGGCACCGCCGAGACTGGGCGGGCCCGGGTCGAGTTGGAGTTCATGGTCGGGACCGATATGGACCGCGCCCTGCTTCTGGTGGCCAACCGGCTCGACCGGGTGGGCGACTATCCGACCGAGGTCGACCAACCCACGCTTAGCACCGCCGGCGCCGAGGACAATCCGATCGCCTGGCTGACGCTTCGGCGCGTCGCCGGCAACGACCGGCCGATCCACACCTTCGGCGATTTCGCCGAGGACGTGGTCAAGACCCGGATCGAACGGGTGCCCGGTGTCAGCCGCGTCGACGTCTATGGCGGTGCGGAGCGGGAGATGCAGGTCATCGTCGACCCGGAACGGCTCGCCCATAACCGGATCACGATCGGTCAGGTGGTCCAGGGCCTGCGCGCCGCGAACGCCTCGATCTCCGCCGGCGCGGTGGAGGAAGGCAAACGCCGCTATACAGTCCGCACCGAGGGCGATTTCGAGAGTATCCAGTCAGTGCGCGACGTCGTCCTGCGGTCGACGGTGGACCCGGCCACCGGCCGGGTTGCCCGGCTGACAGTGGCCGATATCGGCGACGTGGTCTTCGACTACAAGGAACCGGTCGCCCGCATTCGCTATTTCGGCGAACCCGGCATGGCCATGCCGGTTCGGCGCGAGACCGGCGCCAACGTCATCGAGACCATGGCCGGCGTCGAGGAAGCTCTTCGCGAGCTCTCAGAGTTCGAGCTTCCGAACGAAGGCCTCTACATCAACAAGGTCTACGACGAGACGACCTACATCAACTCCGCAATAAGCCTGGTGCAGCAGAACATCTGGGTCGGCGGCCTGCTCGCGGCCCTGGTGCTCATGACGTTCCTGCGCTCCGGGTCGGCGACGCTGGTGGTGTCGCTCGCCATTCCCGTCTCGGTCGTCGGTTCCTTCGTCGCAATGGCTGCGCTCGGGCGGTCCATCAACGTGATTTCGCTGGCCGGTCTGGCCTTCGCCGTCGGCATGGTCGTGGATGCCGCCATCGTGGTGCTGGAGAACATCTTCCGGCTCCGGCAGAGCGGACGCAGCGCGAAGGACGCCGCCTTTCTCGGCGCTTCCCAGGTCTGGGGCGCGGTACTGGTCTCCGCCCTGACCACCGTCATGGTCTTCATCCCGATCCTGGTGATGCAACTCGAGGTCGGACAGCTCTTCCGCGACATCGCGGTGGCGATCTCGGTGTCGGTGCTTCTCTCCCTTCTGGTCTCGGTCACAGTCGTGCCGGCCCTGGCGAGCCGGCTGCTGGGGCCGGGTGTCGAGAAGGCCCAGAACCGGCGCGTGCCGGGAATCGATCAATTCGCGCGCGGCTTCCACCGAGGCGTCATGGGCATCACGCGCCGCGCGGTGAACTCGCGCGGTTTCGCCGCCACGATGATTCTTGCCCTGACGGTCATCTGTTCGGTTTCCACTTACATCTTTCTGCCGAAGCTCGACTACCTGCCCAACGGCAACCGCAACCTCGTGATCGGCCGCCTGGCGCCCCCTCCTGGGTACAACCTGGACACCCAGACCGAGATCGCAGGCCTGCTCGAGACCGCAACCCGGCCGATCTGGGACGAGAACGCCGAACGCCTGCAGACTGAGGACGGCACGCCGACCCTGGGCCGCTTCTTCTTCGTCGCCTTCCGCGCCAACACAATCATCGGCGCCGCTGCGGCGGACGAGTCCCGGGTCGCGGACCTGATTCCGGTGCTCCGCGGGCCGGTTAGCGCAGTGCCTGGAACGCGGGCGTTCTTCTTCCAGACCTCGCTGTTCGGACGCGGCGTAGGCGGCGCGGGTGCCGTCGATCTAGACATCTCAGGCGGCGACATGAACGAGATCGTTCAGGTTGCCCAGCGGATCGACCGGGCAATCAACGACGTTCTTCCCCGGAGCGAGGGAACGCAGATCCGACCGCTGCCGAGCTTGACCCTCGGCGCGCCGGAGGTCCGGCTGTTGCCGGATCGGACCCAGCTCGCGGATAACGGCATCTCGGCGCTCGAACTCGGTCAGACCGTAGACGCCTTCAACGATGGGCTGCGCGTGGCGGAGATCACCGTCGACGGCGAACGCCTGGACCTCACCCTGCGCGGACCGGTCAGGAACGTGACCGAGACCCAGGGGATCGAAGCGCTGCCGGTTGTCACCGAGCAGGGCATGATCCTGCCGGCCAGTTCGTTGGCCGATGTCGTGGTGACGACCGGCCCGACCGAGATTCGTCACCGCGAACGCCAGCGGACCATTACGCTGGTCGTACAGCCTCCGGCGTCCATCGCGTTGGAAGAGAGCATGGAGATCCTGCGCGATCAGGTAATCGCCAAGGTGGTTGCCGAGGGCGTGCCACCGGGGATCACGATGCGGCTGTCAGGGACCGCTAGCAAACTCCAGGAGACCTGGGCGGAGATGCAGATCGACTTGGTCATGGCGCTGGCCATTGTCTACCTGGTCATGGCCATCCTGTTCGAGAGTTTCCTCTATCCGATCATCATCGTGTTCTCAGTGCCCCTGGCCACGGCCGGGGGGATGTTGGGTCTCGGTATCCTGAATACCTTCACCCAGCAGAAGCTGGACATGCTGACGCTGCTGGGATTCGTCATTCTGATCGGCATCGTGGTCAACAACGCGATCCTGCTGGTCCACCAGACACTGCATCATCTCCGCAGCGACGGCATGGCACCGGGCGACGCCATCATTGAGGCGACCAGCAACCGTATCCGGCCGATCTTCATGTCGACGCTGACGAGCGTGCTGGGGATGCTGCCTTTGGTGATGTTCCCCGGCGCGGGTTCGGAGCTCTATCGCGGCCTCGGGTCGGTTGTCGTCGGCGGCCTCGCGCTCTCCGCCGTGCTGACGCTCGGACTCATTCCGCCCATGCTGTCCCTGTTCGTGTCCACGATCGAGGGCCGCAAGGGCACCGCAGCGGCAGGAGCCGCCCCACCGCCGGATGCAGACCGCGAACGACCGAAGCCCGGCGGCGCACCGGCCGAATGAGCGGCTCAACCGGCCGATTGGAACGAATCTCGCGTTGCCATTATTGCGCGGGCAAACGATGTGTTAACGTTTCCCGAGCAGGGTGTGGGGATACACGGCGCAATGAGTTCGTATGAAATCGGGGCCTGCGCATGACGCCGCAACAGTTCGTCATGATCCTACAGGAGCATGAAGCGTGGCTCACGCAGGGCCGTGGGGGGGTGCGCGCGAATCTTGCCCGTCAGAACCTGACGGGCTTCTCCCTGGAGGGCGCGCGGCTTCGCGGCGCGAAGATGTCCGGAAGCGACCTGACGCGGGCGATCCTGCAACGCGCCGACCTGTCGGAGGCTGATCTATTCTGTGCCGTCCTGGACGGCGTGAATGCGAAGGGCTGCAACCTGGAGAATGCCGACTTGCGCGGCGCCAACATCCGCAATGTGAACCTGTCGGGCGCCAACCTGCGCGGCGCCGATTTCCGGGGCGGAACGCTGATGTTCGGCAGCGACGACGAGGACGGCGAGCGCGACAGCCCGACGAACAACGAGCGCGGCGCCGACTTGTCCAACTCGGCCATGGCGAACGCCAATTTGGCCGGCGCCACGCTGGCCGGCGCCAATCTGTCGGGCGTCAACCTCCGCAACGCCAATCTCGAAGGCGCCGATATGAAGGGGTGCGTCCTGAGCGAAACCGACTTTACCGGTGCCAACCTTCAGGATGCCAAGCTTCAGGGTGCGATCATCAACAATACGGTGTTCAAGCACGCCAACCTGTCCGGGGCGAACACCGACGGTTGCGACATGTCGTCGGCCAATCTGACCGGAGCCAATATGGTGCGCAGCGAGGACACCCTGCCGCCAGACATCCGGGACATGCTGAACAATCACTACGTCTGGATTCGCGAGGACGGCCGACTGGGTGACCGGGCGGTGCTCGTGGGCACGGATCTCAGCCATATCGATCTCTCGGGCGTGAACCTCTCGGGGGCCGATCTGCACACCAGCAACCTGTCAGGCGCCAACTTGTCCGAAACCCTGCTCGTGATGTGCGATCTGGCGAAGTGCAATCTGGAAGGCTCGGATCTCACCAAAGCAACACTGGAAGGCATCAATCTTTCCAATGCGACTCTCGTCGGCGCCAATCTTCAGAATGCCAATATCTCGCCGGTCAACCTCAAGGACAGCAAAGGGCGGCCGACAGGCAGACTGTGGCCCGCCAACCTCTCTGGGGCGAAGCTGAACGGCGCGGACCTGCGGGGAGCGGATTTGCGCGGCGCCAATCTCTCCCACTGCGACATGTCCGGCGCGCTGCTCGACGGCGCCAACATCACCGCCGCCAACCTCACCGATGTGGTGATCGAGCCGGGCCAACTGGACTCGGCGGTGAACACGGAAGCAGCCACCGTCTGACCAGTTCCGGTTGTCGGGGGACGCCCGACGCACTATCCTGGGCTCGCTCAGATAGGAGGCACGTCATGCGTACTCTCATAATCGCCTGCGGATTGAGTCTCGGGTTCGTCGCCTTCACGGCCTTCGACGCTTCGGCGTGCGGCTGGTCGAGTAAGACGGCGTCATCCACTTCGTCGAGTCAAACGGTGATGGCCCCGCAAACCCAGACGCCTAAACCGTCATCGGACGGCTAAGGAACAGCGGAGAAAACCTACGGAGCCTCGACCCAGCCGCTGCTCTCAGGTCCGCGGTTCCAAAGGGGCATACCTGCGCGACGTTTAGTCGAGAGATTAAACGTCGCGTTAAATATTTAACGCTAAGTAAGGGCCGACCCATTAGAATTCGAACCTTATTCGGGATTGACCCTCAGGAATGAAGATCGCCGTGGCCCCGCCTAACGTATCCTTCATCAGCACACTCAGCGATCAGCTCTCCGGCATGGTCAGCCGCGTGGAAGACGATGTCGCCCGCTACGCCGACACTGCGGTCGGCAGCGCCGGCGGCGGATTCGTGATTTACTACCTGACCGACGAGAACGGGGAACCGTTGAAGGACGTAACCGCGTCGGACTTGGGAATCGGGCTCAAGGACATCACCGAGACCAAGGGATTTCAGCAGTTGCGGGCTCACTGCGAAGGGCAGAATCTCAAAGTCCGTATCGATGAGCATTTCTACGCCAACGATCCACGTCCCACGAAGATCTATCGGGTGATCGTGGACGGCTGGCAGCCGGGTCCTTCGGCATGAACCCCGAACAGATCCTCAAGATGATCGAGAGCCATGAGCGATGGCTCCAGCGCAAGTCGGGCGGACAACGCGCAGATTTATCGGGCTGCAATCTCTCGGAATTCAATCTGACCAGCGCGACTCTGCAATCGGCCAAGCTATCAGGCGCCTATATGGCGCGGACCATCTTGACGGGCGCCGATCTCTCCTATTCGGACATGTTCTGCGCAAACCTTGACGGGGCCGATCTGTCCAGATCCCTGCTGATGCGATGCGATTTGCGCGGTGCCTTTATGCGCGGCGCCAATCTCGCGGGCGCCAATTTGAAGGAAGCGGATCTGCGAGGCGGCGCCCTCATCAGCGGCAACCCCACAGCACCGGCCACCATGATCAGGGCGAATATCGGCCAATCGGAATTGGACGAGGCAGAACTCAACGGCGCGAACCTCTCGGGAACCGACCTGTCCCATTCGAGCATGGTCGGGGCGACGCTGGAAAAGACGCTTCTCTGCGGCGCGAACCTTTCCGGGGTCAACCTGGAGAACGCCAATCTTCAAGGCGCGGATCTTTCCGGCGCCAACCTTTCGAAAGCGAAAATCATCGGCGCGAACCTCGCCGGCGCCAACTTGTCCGGCGCTCTGATCCACCGAACCGAACTCCGCAATTCCGATCTTCATGGCGCCATTCTCGAGAATGTCGACTTGTCATCCGCGGATCTGGCCGGCGCCAACATGGTCAATTCGGACGGTCGCGGCCTGTCCCGCTCCATGCGAGATATCCTGCGCGATCATGCGGTCTGGATCCGCGAGCAGGGCCGTGGCGGCTCCCGCGCCCAACTCGCCAAGACCGATCTCTCCGGAATCGATATCTCGGACGTGAATCTGTCAGGCGCCGATCTGCGAGAGGCCCGCTTGGCCAATGCCACGTTGCGCCGAACAAGTCTGGTGATGTCCGATCTCTCGGGCGTGGACCTGAGCGGTGCCGACCTTCGGGACGCGGAGTTGGCCGGTATAAACTTGTCCGGCGCCAATCTGAGCGGTTGCCGGGCGGCCGGAGCCGACTTTTCCGAAGTGGAACTGAAATCGTCGGACGGCACTCCGACCGGGCGTATGTGGGTTTCGAATCTGTCGGGAACGGTCTTCGTCGATGCCGATCTGACCGGCGCGAAGTTGACCGGGGCAAATTTGAAGGGCGCGAACTTTCAGGGCGCCCGTCTGGCCCGCGCACACCTACGCGGCGCAGAAACCGATGGCGCCAATCTGAGCCCGGAGCAACTGGCCGAACTCGCAAGCAAACCCTGAGCGCCCAAACAGGCGCCCGGCGGTCCTGAGCAGTACCGTCTCCCCTTCGACGTCCGCTCTACCAACCGTTCACACGCTCCCAGAATGCCTCCACCGGCTGTTTCGGCCCGCCGGACAGGCTCTCGACGACGGCATATCGGTCATACATCGCCGCCGTCATGCAAACATGGTTGGGCAACACATGAACCCGACTGCCGATCGGTAGAACGGCGGGATCCGCGCCCACCCCCGCAATTCGGCCATGTTCCTGATGCACCGCCTCGACGGTCAGCCCCGGCAGCGGCCGGCCATAGGCATCCGTGAGAAGCCCGAACCCGCAATCGCGCGGCTGCGACTGGGTTGAGCGATCCTTCGATAGGGCGAGAGCACCCGCATCGATATGGGCGGTTCCCTGCTCGGGACGAAGATTCGTGACGCTCGCCATAACCGTAACGGCAATATCCTCAAGCCCACAACACCCGACGCCGGATTGGAACAGGTCCATGAACATGTACACACCCGGCCGCATCTCGGTGACCCCGTCAAGCGATCGGGCGAACAGCGCGCCGGGGGTGGATCCGACGCTGACAACGGGACAGGCATGCCCGGCCCGGCGGAGGCGTTCGGCGGCCAGAACCGCGCCCGCCCGCTCAGATTCGGCAATGTCAGCGATGGCGTCCGGATCGGTGCAGGCGTAGGTGTGGCCGGCATGGGCAAGAACGCCGCGAACCGCCTGCCCTCCATCCCGCAGGACGCCGGCGATCTCCAGCAGTTCGTCCGTCCGGACATCGATACCGCCCCGGTGCTCGCCAACATCGACTTCGATCATTGCGGCGAAGGTCACGTCTCGAGTCTTCGCCGCCTGAACGATCTCGCCCGCGATCACGGCATTGTCGGTGACAACCGTCAGGTCGATACCCCGCGCGATCAGGTCCGCGGCCTGTCCCAGGCGCGACGGCGAGATGCCCACCGCCACGGTTATGTCGGTGAAACCGTTGTCGGCGAAGTACTGCGCCTCGCGCATGGTGGAAACCGTTATCGGACCGGTGTCGGCGGCAAGGGCCCTGCGGGCGACTTCGGCCGACTTAGCGGTCTTGCAATGCGGCCGAAGGCGCACGCCGAGCGCGGCGGCGCGGTCGCGCATGCGGGTCAGGTTGCGCTCCAATTTGCTCCGGTCGAGAACTAGACAGGGGGTCGGCAGATCGCCGAGGGTCGAGGCGATGTCGCTCACAATTGGCTCCTCGCTGGATTCCAGGTTCGCATGATAGAGTCGATCGGCCTTGCGCGTCCGGTCAAAGGGGGGGCGAGTGGCCAGAATAGCCGTTGGGCTTCCGGAAAGACGCTCCTCGTCCCTTGGATTCCTTGAGAATTTGGGTTGGGCGCCACGACACTGAAGCGCTCGCATTCGTACTCATTCTCAAACGCGTCACGAAAAGGGTCCGCGGTAGGCAGTCCCGCACGTGAGCGCCGACGTCAGGCGACACGGTGCAATAGATCGCGCCCATCCCGAAGACGGGCAATGTTCTCGACGGCGACGGCGAGGCTGCGCTCCAGCGTACCGAGCGTGAAAAACGCCACGTGCGGGGCCAAAACGACGTTATCCAGCGCGAAGAGCGGATTCCCGGCCGGCGACGGCTCTTCGGCGAAGACATCCAGGCCCGCCCCCATCAGCCGACCCGACGACAGGGCCGCCGCCAGCGCCTCCTCGTCCACGAGCGGTCCTCGGGCCGTGTTCACCAGGATCGCGCCCGGCTTCATCCCGGCGAGTGCCGCGCCGTCCAGCCAGTGCCGGGTTTCCGGAACCAGCGGAATGTGCAGCGAGACGATGTCCGACTCAGCCAGCAAGGTCGCTTTGTCGACCCACCCCGGAATTGCCGGATCCGGATCGCCGCGCTTGGTGAAGATCACGGTCGCCCCCATCGCCTTCAGTACCGGAGTCAGCAGTTGCGGGACCGAGCCGTTGCCGACCAGCCCAACCGTCCGGCCGGCGATCTCCCCCAGGGTGTCCTGCATCGCCGGCGGCCAGCCCCAACCGTCGCCGCGTGCCGTTCTGGCGTGAAACACGGGCAATCGCCGCAGACAGGCCAGCATCAGAAGCAGGGTCATCTCGGACACCGCCTGACTGTTGGTGCCAGGCATGTTGCAGACGGCGACCCCCCGCTTCTTCGCCGCATCCAGGTCGATCGTGTTGACGCCGACACCGATCTTCTGAACGAGCTTCAGCCTCGGCGCGGCAGCCATATGCTCGTCCTTCACCGGCTCCAGGTTGTGAAGCAGCACGTCGGTATCGGCAATCTGCTCAAGGAACCCGTCATGGTCGCGTTCCGAGCAGATCGTGACTATCAAGCCTTCATCCTGGGCCATCCGATTGAGACGGTCGCGTAACCACGGGCCGACGTCATAGTGGTACAGAACCTTCATGCCGTGCGTGCTCCCCTATGAATCGCCCCACGCAAACGCCGACCGTTCAGGCAACGCGTCTCCCGTCGGAACCTGTTCCGCGAGCCGCAGACCCTCGTTCCATTTCGCCATGCGCTCGGACCGGGTGAAAGATCCGACCTTGAGCTGCGGAATACCCCAGCCAACGCCGAGATGGACGATGGTGACGTCCTCCGTTTCGCCGGAACGTGCCGACACTATGGCTCCCCAACCCTTTGCACGGGCCGTCTCCAGCGCCTCCCAGGTCTCGGTGAGGGTCCCGATCTGGTTGGGCTTGATCAGCGCCGTGTTGCCGGCGCCCAGGGAGGCACAGTGGGCGATGCGGGCGGCGTTGGTCGTCACCAGGTCGTCGCCGACCACCTGAACGCGCGGAGGTGCCGCGGCGGTGAAGCGGGCGAAGGCGTCGGCGTCGTCCTCGGCCAGCGGATCCTCGATGGACACCACCGGGTATCTGGCGAGCCAGCCGAGGAGCATCTCGCTCAGACCGTCGCTGTCGATCTCCCGACCGTCTCGAGCCAGGGTATAGCGTCCGCCCCTACCGAAGTCGGACGCGGCGATATCGAGAGCGATGGCCATCTCGTCGCCAGGCGCATGGCCGGACGCCTCAATCGCTCGCATGAGGCAGTCCAACGCTTCCTCGTTGCTGTCGAAGGCAGGCCAGTACCCGCCCTCGTCGGCTACGCCCTGGAGTTTGCCCGCATCGGCGAGGATAAGCCCGGCGGCACGATAGACGTCGGCAGTCCAGTCGAGGGCGGTCGGGTAGTCCGGCGCGCCGACAGCGATCACCATGAAGTCCTGGACATCGACGCGACGCGCGGCATGGGCACCGCCACCCAGGATCTGAATCTCCGGCAGCGGGAGGGGCCCCGGTTTCGCCGTGGCCGCCAGATGACGCCAGAGCGGAAGTCCGGCCGACGCCGCCGCCGCGTGAGCCAGAGCCATGGAGGTGGCGATAAGGGCGTTGCCGCCGAGCCGGGCCTTGTTCCCGGTTCCATCCAGTTCAACCAGGGCCCGGTCGACTCCCAACTGATCTTCGACCGGATAGCCCCTCAGAGCGTCCCGGATCTCGCCGTTCACGGAGGATACTGCGCCCCGAACGTCGAGGCCTGCGAAAGCGGCTCCGCCGTCGCGGCGATCCAGGGCTTCCCCCGAGCCGGTCGAGGCGCCAGCCGGCGCGATCGCCCGTCCCGACGCACCGGCAACCGTCCGGATCTCAACCTCGACGGTCGGCCTGCCTCGACTGTCCCAGATCCGCCGGCCAATCACGGTCTCGATCGTGTCGCTCATGCTCTCCCGCCTTCCGCCATCAGCTCCCGCGCCCAATCCTCGCGCAGCGCCGCAAGGCTGACGGGTGGGGTTTTCAGCCACCGGAGTGCCGCTGCGCGCACCCGCGACTTGTCGCGCTCATCAACCAGATACTCGACCGGCGACTTGCCGTCGACCCGAGCCAAAAAGAGACCTGGCAAGAGACTGGCAACCCGTGCCTCCAGCGTATCCGGGTCCTCCCATGCCACACGAGCGCGGTAGGCGGTCGCCATCGTGTCGAAGCAGCGCAGGAAGCCGGACGCCGTCTTCGGCACCCAAAGGCACTTCAGCAACAGATGGTTCAGACAAAAGGCAAGGTCGAAAGCGGGATCACCCCACCAGGCACATTCGGCGTCAAGAAACAGCGGGCCGGCTGGGCCGACCTGGATGTTCTTCGGGCTGACATCGCCATGGACCAGACACACCTTCGTCGACGCCGTCCGCGCGACCAGCTCCCCGAGCCGCGCCGCCACCTCCGGTCGGGCCCGGCCGGCCGCCTCCAGGTACGGTTCGAGGCGAATGGCATGGAATATGTCGTCCGTCGGAAAGCGCACCGCGAGATCCGGGCAGGCGGTGGTAGCCGCATGAATTCGCCCAAGCCGATCGCCGACGACATGCGCGACGCCGGGGTCGGCAATGCCGGCGGCCAGATCCGCCTTCCAGAGCCGGTGGTCGCGCGGGTCGAGCCACGCCATGGCGAACAGCCCGGCGTCGGGATCGTGGCCAAGGATCTCCGGAACAGCCTCCGGGACCGACTGGGCGACGACATCGAACCAGGCGACCTCGTAGGCGTTGCGGACTACCGGCGCCTGCCAGTCGGCGGCGACCTTTAGTTTGGCCAGAGCCCGCTTTACGCAGAACGGGCCGCGTGCGGCATCGACCCGCCAGATGTCGGACGCGACTCCGCCGGTGAGCGGTGTTAGGTCGGGCCTCTCGTCGGCAGCCACCAGGCCGAGCCTGCGCAACGAGGCAAGCACCTCGGGCACAGCGACTGCACCGCTCACCCCGCCACCTCCCGGATCATGAGTTGGACCAGCTTACCGCCGGCTTGCTGGGTGCCGACCGGCCGGAACCCCAAGCGTTCGTGAAAGCGGATCGAGCCGGGGTTGGGCGGGTCCAGGTTGACCTCGCAAGCGAGCAGCGGGACACCGAGACGTTCGCCTGCCGCCGCGAAATCCTTGTATAGCAGCGCGCCAAGGCCACCACCGCGCCGCGTCTCGGACACGACCACCCTGTCCACGTAGAGAAAGCTGCTATAGGCCCGCTCGAACCAGCGGTAGTTCTGGCTCTCATATCCCCGCCCGGGTTGAAGGGCGATGAGCAGGCCTTCCGCTGCGCCGACCGGTCCGATGACCCGAAACAGGTCGGCCTGCGCCGCAAAATCCGCGAAAGCGGCGACCGTCAAAGCATTCACGGCCGGTATCGCCGCGTTGTTGAGCTGAACCAACGCTTCGTAGTCGCCGGGCTCGGCATCTCGAACTTGCTGCATTGTCTATCCGCGGTCGCGTGCCGCCCCTCTCCGTCCGCCCCGTCGTCTGCGCGGCGGAATCTCCCAACCCAGCATCTTCAGGGCGCCGGAAATGTCCACCGGAAGAGTCGACGGGTCGAGATGCGCCAGGCCGTCCAGCGGCAAGCCGTCCAGCGCCGACTTGCCGGAGCCGGACGGATCGAGGGCGGTGGCGATCGCCGTTCGCAACTCATCGGCAGGGAAGAGATTCAGCAGACATGCCAGGGATAGACGCCTCGGGGTCCCGGCAACAACCTCCGCATAGGCGGAGAGCACGCGCGCCGGGCCGATGTGACGCTCCAGTATTCCGGCCACGCTCAGGGCCGCGGCAACGGAACCGCCGGTTGCCGCATGCAGCTGGACCGCAGCGGCACGTCCCTCCTCTCCGGCATCGAGCGCCAGGGCCGCTGCCAATGCGCCATCTCCGACGTCGTAAGGGCAATAGGCGGCCGCATCCGGTCTGAGAGCCGCGTCCCGCAGCAGGAAGGGACAGCCCCGATCGTCCAGAACGATCGCGGAGCCTCCAATGGCCGCAACCCCGTCCAGGTCCGTCGCTACCGCCATGGAAGGCACCGGAGCATTCGGATCGATCAACCGGCTGTCGGCTGCGAGTTCCGTTAACGACCGCCGCTGGCCGGCCATGAACGCGACCAGTCCGGCCAATTCGATGCAGCCGTCGCCACCGACCGCGACCACCCCATCACAGCCGTCGAAATGGAAGGCGCCAACCGCTTCGGCGACGATCGCAACGCTGACCCCCAGCCCCGCCTCGAACGGAAAGACCGCCAATCCTTCCGCTTCCAATCCGCTGATCAGATCGGGCCCCGCCGTCCCCGCGGCACAGACCGGTGGCTCGAGCGAGTCCCGACGGACCAGAAACAGTCTCCGCAAACGCCGCGCGGCTGCCCAGGAACGGATCGCCTCCCGCGCGTCCGGTCCGGCCCGCAGGGGCACAACTCCACCCCACATGATACCGGTCTCGGCAGGGGTGCTCAAAGCTGGTTCCGGCCTTCGCGACATGCTCCCATCCGCGGGCAGTTCCGCGGCCCCTCCGTCGACGCTGTAGAAGAGACGGCACCGCTACCCTTCAAATCCGGCGACTTCTGCTTTATCCTAGTAGCCGTAAATAGTTCGCCCCAGGAGCGACACGTCATGGCGATTTCGAGCGCGGCCGCAGCCAGTTCGGCACTTTCTGTATCGGGAGTCCGTGCGGCGAACGAGCAGGTTCGCGTTCTGGGACAGGGCCTTTCGTCGCTGCTTGCGGTGGCCGAACAGATCGCCGAGCAGACCCCGACATCCGCGGCCTCGACGGCCGTCCCAGTCGACGGCGCCCGCGGTCGGAGCGTCGATATTTCCGTCTGAATCTCGCCGCCGGGCCGCATTCCACGACTTCCCGGCGCGCAAAGAAAAAGCGCGCCGACGATCCGGCGCGCTCGTTCTAGGTCAGCTCTGCAAGTACCGGTCTACTTCTCTTCCGGCAATGCCGTGGCTACGGACTTGACCATCTCGGTGATGCGCTTGCGCAGGTTCGGATTCTTGATCGAATAGTACGCACGCACCAGCTCGAGGGTTTCGCGACGGGCCATCGGATCCGTCGGGTTCTCCTCGTATTCGTCACGCGGCTGGCCGGACTTCATGCGGCGCGGCGAGTGCGCCATCGTATCGTCCGACATGTCGTCAAAAAAGAAGCTGACCGGCACGTCAAGGATCTGGGCGATATCCCACAACCGAGACGAGCTGATGCGGTTGCTGCCGCGCTCGTACTTCTGAACCTGCTGGAACGTGATGTTCAGGGCCTCGCCAAGCTGCTCCTGGCTCATACCCAGCAACGTCCGACGCAGACGCACACGACGACCGACATGAACATCGATCGGGTTGTTGTTTGTGATCTGGTAGTTCGGATCATCACGACGTTTGTCGACTTTGGCTTTAGCCATGGAGCTAATTTAACCTCCTTACTTTGAGACGGTGATGCGAGCTACGCTCCGTCTCACTTAAAGTGCAGTATGGGTTTTGCACTACCCTGATGACAAGGCAATACACGTTTTTGGGGTCGGCAAAGTCACACGTTTCGGGCGAATGCGCGGTGCTGCGACGCCGTCGCGGGCAGCTGTTCTTTCCTCAAACATGCGACGTTAATTACACCCCATTCTATATCCCTCGATTGCAGCCCAAGCAACAAAACTGAAATCATTTTCAATCAAGCCGCCCGGCTTCCACCGATATACGTTATATTACATGGATTTATTGAGAAGAGGTTAACGCGCAAATCATTCAAATTTTTCCTAAATTAACTATAGTATTGCCGAAAACAGCACGAAAAATCATATACTTCCAGCCCGCGGACAACCCCGAGGGTTGAGTAATCCTTATCGTTCCGACGGGTGAATCGGATGATCCAGCAGGGAAAAAAAATATCTCGATACCATTTTCGGGTACGACGCGAACCAATACCCTCCATTTCGGGCGAGTATCCGATCTCGCCCATCGCGGTACGCATGCCGCAGGACGTACCACGGCAATCCGGGACGCTCGTGATGCAGCGCGTGTAGGTTGTTCGACAGAAAAAGCAGATCGAACAGGCCAGCCGCCTCCACGATCACACTACGCTCGGCTGGGTTGGGACTCGGACGATGTTCCGCGTAACTTCGTATCAGGAGCAAGCCCGTGGCGGGCCAGACAACCAGAATGAGATAGCCCCAAATCGGCATCCCAACCGCCCCCAAACCGACCGAAACGGCGCACACTTGAAATCCGTGCCACGCTAGCAACCCAATCCGCCGCGCCGACGCCAGATCGCGCATATCGGCGAGGATGGATAGGCCGAGCACCCATAGCGGCCCCAGCACCACCCGACCGGCAAGCGTATTCATCGCCAAGCGGAAGCCGCGTTCGATTCCGCAAGCACTGCGCCAAGCCTCTGCGGTCACGTACCAACTCTCCGGGTCGTCCAGCGGATCGGTCAGGCGCTCGTCTACATGATGCGCGAGGTGACTGTCCCGATATCGGTCGAAGGGGATCGCCAACAACAGCGGCGGTCCCGCCACCAAACGGTTGGCCCAACCCCATGGTGTCGGATGGCCATGAATGACTTCATGCTGAAGCGATGCCTGCCACGCCACGCACCAAGCGAGCGCCGGCGTGACCGACCACCAGGGACACGCCCCGGAACCGACCGCGGCGAGCGCCGCGACGATCGGGAGGTAGACGCCTGCGGCGACAAGCAGAGTCGGCCACTCGACATGGGCGGGATGCCGGACCCGCCCTGCAGGCGAGCCATCGGAAGCCGCGCCTGCGGCAGTCCGCGCCCCCACGCTGCCCGAAACACTTCGATACCGGTGATCCATGGCGCCACGCTAAGGACGCAAGGCCTGTTGCGACAATTGGCCAATGGGAAACATTTATTGACATTCGTCACATAAAAAAACGATGTTTAAAAAATGCAACAGTTAGGACACCCACAGGACAAACGGGATGTTGCCCGGCTGTTCCGCGAACGGCTGGAAACAGCGATGGAACGCGCAGGTCTGTCCCGATCGGCCGTAGCGCGGCGCATCGGGGTCGACCGCTCCACACTGTCCCAAATTCTCTCGGACGAAGGTGTCCGCCTGCCGCGCGCCGACACGGTCGCCGCGCTCGCGGGAACTCTCCAAGTCTCGCTCGACTGGCTGCTCGGTCTGGCGGAGGAAGGTCAGTTCACCGCCGACATCATGGAACGGTCGCCGGAGATCAGCCCGCACACCAGGACAGCGGCGGACGAAAATCTGCTGCGCTGGCATGCAGAGGCCGCGGGGTACAAGATCCGTTACGTGCCGAGCGGCTTGCCCGATCAAGTGAAGATCCCCGACGTCATCGAGCACGAGTATCTCGAGACCGGCGCCACGACGGCGGACCAGGCCATTCGGCGATCACGCGACCGCCTCGACTATGTCCGACAGCCCGAAACCGACGTGGAAATCTGCACCTCGATCCAATCGCTACAGGATTTCGCCGACGGCACCGGTGTTTGGCGCGACCTGCCGCCGGAGGTCCGACGTCGACAACTTGCCCACATCGCCGATCTGGTGGAAGAGCTGTATCCAAGCGTGCGCTGGTATCTCTTCGATGGCGTCAAGGACTACGCGATTCCGGTCACCATCTTCGGACCGAAACGGGCGGCGATCTACGCGGGAAACATGTACATCGTGTTCACAACAACCGAACACATCAGGGTGCTGACTCGTCGGTTCGACGAATTGATCCGCCACGCCGTCATTCATGCCCACGAGATTCCGGTCTTCGCCCGTACGCTGATCGAGCGCCTTGACGAGGGACGACCCGCGTGATCGCCGTCGCGACCCTGGACATGTACGACCTGCCGGAAATTCGCGCCGCTACCAACGACTGGTGGGCCGCGATCGCGCGGCATTTGGCGGCGGCCGGACTGGACAATGTCCCGGCAGCATTGACACGCGGGCGTCCGGTCGCCGTGAACTGGCGCGATCCGGCGCTGCTTTTGACTCAGACTTGCGGGTATCCCCTCACCCACGCCCATGCCGCCGACCTGCTGGCGATCGCAGTACCCGATTACCGCGCCGAAGGCTGCGGCGGCGGCCGCTACAGCAGCGCGTTCATGGTCCGGGAGACTGATCCGGCCGAAACCCTCGACGACATGCGCGGACGCCGGGTCGCCGCCAACGGGCCCGACAGCCAATCAGGCTGCAACGCTTTGAGGATCGCTGTCGCCATGGTCGCCGCCGGCAACGATCGGTTTTTCTCAGACGTGCTCTGGAGCGGCGCCCACAGGAGAAGCCTCGCTCTGGTTCGGGACGGACAGGCGGACATCGCCGCGATCGACGGTCTAAGCCTCGCTTTGGTCGGGGACGTGGCTCCGCACGAGATCGCCGGGCTGCGAGTGCTCGACTGGAGCCCCTCCGCGCCGGCCCTTCCCTATGCCGTTCGCGCGGACACAGAACCGGACACCCGTGACCGCGTATTCACGGGGCTTCTGGAGGCAGGAGAAGATCCGCACGCGGCCACTGCCCGCGACACGCTGCGCATCGCGGGCCTGCTGCCGGCCCGCAACGCCGACTACGCCGTCATCGTCCGAATGCGCGAGGCGGCGGAGGAACAGGGTTACCCGCTCCTCGCCTGACCCTCTACTCCGCCGTCAGAATCCGTCTCGCCAGATCCAAGAGATCCCGGTCGTCCGGTCGGATCGCGTTGTTGTCGATCATCGGACGGTTCTCCGGCGCCATGGCGACCGTCGTCAGACGCGATGCGTCCGCTTCCCGCATCGACGTGTCCGTCAGGGTCACCGGCAGTCCGACGGCCCTTAGCAGGGTCTCGAACCGGTCGGCGCCCGCCAACGCCTGCTCCTCGGTATCGGCGGTACTGCGCGGGTCGACACCCAGAGCCGTCGCCACCGGCGCATACAGATCGGGGCGCTGCGCAGCCGACCACGGCAGGATCACCCGCATGGCCAGCGCCACCGCCCGACCGTGATGCACATGGGCCAAGGTGCCGAGCGCATGGCCGTAGGCGTGGGCGATTCCGGTTCCGCAGGCGTCGATCGCCATACCGGCCATCGCCGATCCCAGGGCCATCCGACCACGGGCGTCCACGTCCTCGGGATGGGTCACCGCCCGCTCAAGGCTTCCGGCCACCAGGGATACGGCCTGCAGCGCGATACCGGCCACCACCGGCGTCGAGCGGACATGAGTGTAGGCTTCGATCGCGTGGACCAGGGCATCGAGACCTGTCGCTGCGGTCAACGGCCCCGGCAGCCCGAGGGTCATTGTCGGGTCGAGAATAGACAGGTCGGCCTTCAACGCGCCGCCCCAGGCCCAGACCTTGCGCCCGCCATCAACCCCGTACACGGATGTCCGCGTCATCTCGGCACCCGTCCCAGAGGTGGTCGGGATCATGATTTTACGGATCGAGCGTTCCGGTAGCGGCGTGGCCATCACCGCATACGCCTCGGCCGGCGCGTCGCCCACCGCGACCGCCGCGGCGAGCTTGGCGACATCCAGGGCCGAACCGCCTCCGATACCCACGATCAGATCAGCCCGATGCGTCCTGGCCTGGCGCGCCGCCGCATCTACCGATGCGGCCGAGGGATCGCTTTCCACCTCGTCGAACTGCGCGACGGTCAATCCGGCTGAAGCCAGACGTCGAGCTGCCGTCTCGGGAATGCCGGTCGCCGCCACGCCAGGATCTGTCACGATCAGAACGCGCGCGTCCGGTCCGCAGAGCCCGGTCACATCCTCCGGTAAGCCGCCAATCCGATCGAGCCCGTAGCTCATTGCCGAACTCGGCTCGTGGGTGAACGACGACAGCATACTCAACCTCCTTCTGGCCGATACACGTCAGCGTCACAAATCCCTGGATCGACTGCACGTCGGAATCCGCCATCGGGCGTCGCATTCTTCCGGCTGAACGCCGTACCGGGGACGGCCAGGGTCTGGACTTTGAGGAGCCTGTCGGCGCTCCGCCGCCTGCGAGACATCTACCGAGGCAGGAACCTTGGAGGATCAGAGCGGCTCGGCCGTCCCGTTTCTCAGGGCGACGATGCGCTCCGCATGGAACGGCGCATACCCGGCCGCTTCCACCTTGCGCGAGCCCCGCATCGCCTCCGCATACGCCGGAAGCGCGTGGAACGGGATACCGGGATTGGCATGATGTTCCGCATGATACGGCATGTTCCAAGCCAGCCAGCGGATCGGCCAGACGCTTACGACCGAACGCGTGTTAGCCCACATATCCTTGACCGACGGACAACCCCAATGCTCGGACAGAAGGTAGGCACGCAGGAACGGTTGCCCGAGCAGGGCCGGCCCGACCCACAAGACCAGGACGGGCCAGGGATCGGTCAACGCGGACACGGTGCCAAGGGCGATATAGAGACCGAGATAGATCCGCGCCTCGACGATCGACCGCGTCCGTGATCGCTCGTCGAGAAAAGCCCCCGGTGCATGTCCAAGAGCACGACCGACCAGCCCCCGGACCATCCGGTGCCAGTATTCGACCCCGCTCAATAGGTAGAGATAGCCCGCCAGGGTCGTCGGTTTCGGACTGGCCAACTCGGGGTCGCGCCCGGGATCCTGGGTGAAACGATGATGCGCCATGTGAAAGGCCGCGAACCACCGCGGCGGCAGCAGCAGCAGAAAGCCGCAGAGATCGGCCACCGATTTGTTGATCCAGGCGGTGCGGAACGCAGTACGATGAACGCACTCGTGCAGTGGCGGGAACAGGAACACAAGCAACACGCCGTGCGCCAGCATCACCCCCGCCAGCAACGGCCCGTCCACGATCAGGCACAGCGTACCGGTTGCTGCCAGCATTGCCCCCTGCACGCCGAGATGCCGCAGGCCAGGACCATTGCTGCGGTCGCTAAGGTGTTTGTGGGACATCGCATCTCTTTGATCAAAAGCCATTTTCGGCATTTCCAGCCCATCTGATCTGATTTTTTTTCGCGTTGCGGCATGGAAAAAGCCTTGCAAACCCGAATTTCGCCGAGCATATTTTGCAGTGCAGCATGACTGCCCAACATGCTGCCTAGACTTCTTGGGCGTTTCCTCCCTTAACTCGGGCCGCGCTTGTCGCGGCCCCTTTTTTTGGCCGCTTGGCGCCGCCCGTCGTCCTGCGAACCTGCCCGACCCGGACATTTCCGTCCAGTGCGGCAGTGCTTGCCGGGTCGGCCCGGGCAATTCCTACCCCCGGCGATCAAACAGTCTCTCAAAATCCATACTTATCAATAGCTTACAATTCCACCAACCCTGGCCCAGGGCTTGCGATGCCTTCCGCGAACACAAACCTGCTGCGGGAGAGGCACAATGCACGATATCGACCCTACTCATTTCGACGTTTCCAACGACGCGGCGGTGGCGCTGCAGAGCCCGCAATCCCGGCGCGTGCAGATGATGAGCGCTGTAACGCTGTGCGGTCGTGCCGCCGGCCCGGTCCAACTCGACACGGTACTCGGCGTCGCCAACGAGAACGTCCCCACAGCCGAGGGCATGCTGTACGGCCAACTGCCCGCCGCCATCCGTGGTGCCATCGACGAATGGGCCGTCCACCTCTCGGCCCGCCCCTGGCGGTTCCGGCGCGAAGCCATGACCCATTTCGCCCGCGTGTTCGCCGAACAGTTCCGCCGGCACATGGACGAGATGACTGACGAGGAGTTCGAGAGCCTCAAGGAAGTTGGCTACACCTGTCTTCTGGAGCGTCTGGAAGACGGAATTCGGATCGCCGACCTGCATCAGGCCCGGATCTACCTGGACAGCGTTCATGACCATCACCGCGAGGCCGCGCGCCGGTTCCTCAACAGCCAGGCGCCGAGATCCCTAGTCCACGCTTAGTCACAGACACCCATTTCCTTCGCCGTCGGGAGGGCTTCCGCCCAAGACGGCACACTCTCCCCCCAACTCTGCCCGCTCCTCGTCGGAGCGGGCTTTTTCTTGTCGCGAGAGCCGCTGGATCCAGGGATCGCCGCACGCCGCACGATCTTGCGAGCACCACGCTGGGCGACGCATTCAACCCGGTTCGGAAACACGCAAGTTGGCCCTCGACCGCAGGCGCTCCGAAATCCGAACGCTGTTCCGATGGGCGCGCACACGTTCGCCGGCAGATCCAGAACTGCCGTTCACTATCGCCCGCTATCGGTAGCCGCTCGACTTCAACGATGCCAATTCCATGAAACCGGTCGAGACCCCTGCCCTGTCTGTAGTCGCGAGGACGACGATGGAGCGCGGTCGCACCAAGCTTGCCGGTTCAACACCATAGGCGCCCCGCAGGGGTAGAAGTCTCTAGATCACATGCTCTCCAGACGCCGCCCCGGCCAAACCGCTGCCTCACGGTGCAACGCACCGCCCCCCGACGGCAAGCGGTGGGGCGGAGTTCCCGCGAGCAGACGCCCCTGCAATGGGCGTGGGTCAGCTCTTCCCGAAAAACGTATGGCCCGCCCCGTTTGCAAGTTAGATTTTGAGATTCCCTGATCAGTCTGCGTCAACGTATACGGTCTCATGGTTGAACCCATGGCCAAGATGGACATCCGCACGTCTGGAGCCACAATAAAGACGCCGGCAC
>JANSYS010000078.1 GCA_024742275.1 Alphaproteobacteria bacterium
GCCTGTCTGTCCAGTTGCGCGATCATGAGGCCGCCGCAGCCACGCTGGAGCGCCTCCTGGACATTGAGCCTTCAAATGCTTCGGCACGTCTTGAATTGGCTGCGGCTTATTTTGCGCTGGGCAGCTACGCTCTGGCGCAGGTCCACCTCGACACATTGCAGTCGTCGGGTGGATTGACCCCCGCTGAAGAAGAATTGGCCGCGCGCTATGCCGAAGTCGCCGAGCGCCGGAATGCGCCCGGCGTACTGTCTGGCGAGATCATGCTTGGGGCATTGCGGTCAGGCACGGCGACGCGGACCGGCACGACCGGCACGGTCTCGCTTGACTGGCGATTGGATCTTGGGGACGCACAGGTCACCACATGGGTGACTGAAGCCCATGTCGCATATGCCCGCCCTCGACCGGCAGGGGAAGATGCGCGCAACACGCTTACGCTGCGGACCGGACCGGAATTCCGGATTGCCGGCGATGCCTATGGGCCGAGGCTGCAGCCATGGATCGAACTTGAGTTGGACGGGCTGTCGGGGACCGCAAGCGACGCATCGCGGTCGGCCGCCATTGGACTGTCCTACCGCAATCCGATCTCGCCCGAGGTTCTCATTTTCGCTGACGTCGAGGCAGGGCGCGGTCGCCACCAAAGGGAAAGCGAAAGCTTTTCAACTTATGAATTTATGGCCGGTATGGTTTATCGACCAACACCCGACACGCGGCTGCGCGTGAGCGGATCGAACAGAGCAGACAACAGTTTCGCGCGGGGTGACACGATCGCCACCACGCTCCGGCTTGACCTTCGGCATGACTTCGCCATTTCGGGCGCACCAGTGACGGCACGCAATTGGGTGGCGCGTGGATTTGCGTCGGTCAGCGACGTTGACGGTGATCTCGACGCCTATAATGACCTGAGTGCCGGACTCTCGTTGCGTTCTTTCCTGCGCGACGATCTCTTCATCGAGGCAGGGCAGAGATGGCTCGCCACCCAAAGCAGTTCTGGCAGGACGAGCGAGCGGGTCATGACCCTCGAATTGGGGGTGGAGTTTTAACCATGGCGTTTCATCATCGACTGACGCATCCCCTGCGGAGCCGCTTCCGTTTCGCCCAAGGCATGGCCTTCGCGCTTGCCTGTACCACGGTTGCTGTGCCGGCTCATTCGCAACAGATCGGCGTCGTAGCTTCGGTCGAGCAGACCGTCACCGGCACGCCGCCCGACGCAGCAATGCGTCAGCTGGAGATTGGCGCAGCCCTTGTGCAGGATGAAACGCTCAGAAGCTCTGCAACCGGTCGCGCTCAGATCCTGTTTGTGGACGAAACCACGATGTCGATCGCTCCGAACACGACGATCGTGCTCGATCATTTCGTCTTTGATCCTGATGGCAGTGGATCAACCCGGCTTCAAATGCTCGAAGGGGCACTAAGGTTCATTGGGGGGCGCAACTCTCGCACTGCGCCCGCCGAAATCGCGACACGCACGGCAGTGGTCGGTATTCGCGGGTCGAGCGCATTGGTCGCCATCATGAATGGGCGCACCACCGC
>JANSYS010000003.1 GCA_024742275.1 Alphaproteobacteria bacterium
GAAACCAACCCAAACCCAAGGAACGCTAGCTTCTCGAAACAGACGATCGCTCGCCCGCTCCGGATACGGTCCAGCAAAAACCAAAGCCGAACCGCCGCCCGCGCATCCCTTCCATTTTCCAACTATGTCAAAAAACTAGGGCCGATCTGAGACGCGGCGAACCGCCCCGCTGGCCGTCCCGCCGAAGGGTGTGCCCTGCGGCGAGGAGGCGGTTTATAGGGACCGCCCTTGGACCTGTCAAACACCTTTTTGGATTTTTTTAACGGTGCGCGGAGCCCGCTCTCCTGACCCCGTCCCGCACGGTATGCGTCGCCGGTTTTCAAACCGCGCCGCCGCTCGTATAAAGAGCATCGAAAGAAGGGGACAGGATTGATAGAAAGCACGAAGAACAGGTTCGAATGACCTGAATTTCTTCTCTTTTCTTGACACACAGACCACCCGCAGACATGATTCGACGGTCCGCCGGGGGACGGTCGAAAACCCTATTATCCGGCCCGCCACCGCCCGGCGGGCATGTCTCAATCAACGGGAGACGGCACCGCATGCGTTGGACGAAGGTGGCCCTGGCGGGGACCGTGGCAGTATCCGCCCTCGCGATCGCCCTGATACTGGACCGCGACGCTCCTGCCCGGGCGGCCGCATCGACGCAACTTGCCATGCTGCCGTCCGCTGTCGCCGACGGCGATGCGCCGACGCCGCGCCGGCCCAAGTTCGATCGCGAGATCGCCAAGGACGCGCACGGTTTCACGCCCACACCGGATCCAGAAGACCGGATCGTCACCGTGGCGCGCGGCGATACGCTGATGAAACTGCTCACCGACAACGGCGTCGGACGGTCCACCGCGCACAGCGCCATCCAGCGTTTGTCAGAAGTCTACGACGTCCGCCGTCTGCAGATCGGCCAGGACATCGCGCTCACATTCCAGGAACAGAGCGACGGTCTCGCCTTTCTCGGCATGACCCTGAGCCCGAGCGCCGAGCGCGACATCGAGGTCCGGGCCGACGCGTCCGCGGGCTTCGTCGCCGAGGAAGTGGTCCGGGAGTTGGAGAGACACGACGACTTCGCCGCCGCCGAGATCCAGAGCACTCTGTACGAGGCCGCCCTCGACGCCGGGATGCCGATCGACGTCCTTGTTTCCCTGGTGCGGGTGTTCAGTTTCGACGTCGACTTCCAGCGGGATGTTCAGGCCGGCGACCGATTCGAGGTGCTGTTCGACACCTATGAGGACGAACTCGGCAACCGCGTGCGCAACGGCGACATCCAGTATGCGTCGATGACCCTGTCGGGAAAGACCGTCGCGTTCTACCGGTACACGCCGTCCAGCGGCATCACTGACTATTTCGGCCCGGACGGGCGCAGCGTCCGCAAGACCCTGATGCGCACGCCGATCGACGGCGCCCGACTGTCCTCGGGTTTCGGGAAGCGCAAGCATCCCATTCTCGGCTACACCAAGATGCACAAGGGCGTGGATTTCGCCGCCCGCACCGGCACGCCGATCATGGCCGCAGGCGATGGCGTCATCGACGTGGCCGGCCGCAACGGCGGGTACGGCAACTACATCCGGATCCGGCACAACGGCTCGATCAAGACCGCCTATGCCCATCTCAGCAAATTCGCCAAGGGCACCCGAAAGGGCGCGCGGGTGAAGCAGGGCGATATCATCGGCTATGTGGGCAGCACCGGCCGGTCGACCGGCCCGCACCTGCATTACGAGGTCCTGGTCGACGGCCGCCAGCGGAACCCGATGAGCGTAAAGCTTCCGGCAGGCGAGAAGCTCGACGGCAAGGAACTGAAGGCTTTCCGGGCTCTGCTGCCGTCGATCGACCAGCGCGTCGCCCTGCTGCGCGGCGACACCGAGGTCGCGAGCCGATAACGGGTGGTGAGGCGCCGCCCGCGGTGCGGCGTTCAAACGATCAGCCCCGGCCTCCGAGCCGGGGCTTGTCGTTTGTCGGCGGCGATCCGGTCATCCGGCGGCCGGGGCAAATGGCGGCCGGGGCAAAAAGCGACTGGGCCGTCAGATAGCCCGGTCGTCAGGCGAACCGCACCAGCGCGTCGACCGCGACCGCGCCATCGGCCAGAACCATCACCGGATTCGCCTCGGCCTCGGCAACCCGGTGGTCGGGATCGAGCGCCAGGGTCGAGAGCGCCGACACCGCTTGGGCCAGCGCCTGCAGATCCCCCGGCTCCCTGCCGCGCCAACCGGCCAGCGCCCGCAGCCCCCTCACCTCGGCGATCATCGCCCGCGCCTCCTGCGGATCGACCGGCGCGGTACGCACAGCGACATCCTCGTAGAGTTCGGCGAAGATGCCGCCCGGGGCGACGCTGATCACGGGGCCGACCTCCGGATCGACCCGATAGCCGACCAACGCCTCACCCAGCCCCCGCACCATGGTTTGGACCAGCCAACCCTCGATCCGGGCGGTGGGGGCGGTGGTCGCCAGCCGGCGGCGCATGGCCTCGCGCGCCGCCTCCAGGGAGGCCCGGTCCGCCAGGCCGAGTGCGACGGCGCCCGCCTCGGTCTTGTGCGGCAGATCGGCGCTCACCGCCTTCAGCACCACAGGATAGGCAATATCCTCCGGAATCTCTGCGTCTGGGGCCAGCACGCGCCGGGCCACCGTCCCCATGCCGAGCCGGTCGAGCAGGTCCAGCCCGTCCGCCTCCCCCAATAGCACGCCGGGGCGGGACGGTCCGATTTCCGGTGGCACCTGGGTCGGCCGAGGCCGCGGCGGCGTCCACTGCATGAAGGCGCGCACCGCGTCGGCCATCGATTCGATGGTCCGGAAGCCCGCGACCTCGGCCGTCGAGAGCATGGCCAGAGCCTGGTCCGCCTGCGGTAGGGGCGCCGCCGCGATCGGCGTCGCATGTCCGGCGCAGTCGACGATCGGCTGCACCGCCCGCTCGGGCAGGAACTGGGCCGAGGAACCGATCGCGGCAACGACCGCCGCGTAGTCGCCGCTGTCCAGCAGACCGTCGAGCACCGTCTTCATGACCTCGTAGCGCGCACCGGCGAGGGTGACGTCGATCAGACGCGCCGGCTTGAGCGACAAACCGACCGTGTCCCTCACCCGCGCTCGAAGCGACTCCGAGGCGCCCGCAATATCGATCCCCGCGGCCCCGAGACGGTCGACGGCCATGGCGCCGCCGCCGCCCGTCGTGGTGACGACGGCGACCGGCTTCGTGCGCCGGGTCGGATCGGGTACGCGGCCCTTCAACAGGGCGGGCAGCTCAAGCAGCGCCTCAAACTGGTCGACACGCAGGATGCCGAGGTCACGGAAGAAGGCATCCGCCGCCCTGTCCGATCCGACCAGGGCGCCCGTATGGGATACGGCGAGCGCCTGGGCCTCCGGCGAGCGGCCGAGCTTGTAGGCCACGATCGGTTTTCCGGCGGCATGGGCGGCGCGGGCGAAGGCGGCGATCCGCTCCGGTCGGCGGACCGTCTCCAGAAACAGGATGAAGGCGTCGACCCCATCGAGGCCGACAGCGGCCTCGCCGATGGCGCCGACATCCAAATCCGCCTCGTTGCCGACGGAGACGAGCGAATGAAAGCCGATGCCCCTGGCCGCCCCGCGCGAGACCAGGGTGCCGATCAGAGAGCCGGACTGGGACAGGGCCATCAACCGACCCGGCGCGAGGCTCTCGGCTTCCCAGGCGGCGTTCGTCGTGAAGGGCACGCGGTCGGCGACGCTGGCCGCGCCCATACTGTTCGGGCCCAGCAGTCGCATCCCGCCCGCATGGGCACGCTCGACCAGGCGGCGCTGAGCCACCGCGCCGGCGTCGCCGCTCTCGGCGAAGCCGTCGGCCAAAACGGTCGCGACCTTGACGCCGAGCCTCGCGGCCTCGATCACCTGCTCTTCGACCCGTTCGGCGGCGGTGACGATGTAGACGTGGTCCGGCACCGCCGGCAGCGCGGCGAGGCTCGGCCACGCCTTCTCCCCGAGTACGGTCTCCCGCATCGGGTTGATCGGCCAGACGGTGCCGGGGAAGCCGTGCTTGCGGAGGAACCGCAAGGGCCGGGCGCTGTCCTTCTTCGGATCGTCGGAGGCGCCGACGACGGCGACAGAGGACGGCCGGACCAGCGCGTCGATCCAGCCCGAGTCATCGCGGCTCATCGAGGTCACACCTTCGGCTTCGGCGGGCGCTGGGAGAACCGGCGGCCGAAGACGCCCTCCGCGATCCGGTTCTTCATCATCTCAAGGCTACCCCCGGCTATCTGCCAGCCACGGGCCCGACGCCAGCAGTATTCGACTAGGCTCTCCTCGGTATAGCCGAACCCGCCCAGCACCTGCATGGCTTCATTTGCCGCGAGGAACCCGGCCTCGTTGCAGAGAAACTTCACGAGAGCCGTCTCGTAGGCGCTCGGCAGGCCCTTATCCGCCTTGCCGGCGACCCGATAGAGCATGAGTTGAGCGGCTTCCATACGGGCCGCCACCTCCGCGAACTTCCATTGCAGGCCCTGAAAGTCGGCGAGCGGCCGACCGAACTGCTCGCGCGTCTCGGCATGGTCGCGGGCGATCTCGAAGGCGTGGCGTCCGAAGGCGAGCGCCCGGGCGGAGTTGCCAAGGCGCTCGATGTTGAAGGCGGCGATCTGCTTCTTGAAACCGCCCTCCCTCAGCAGGACGTTTTCCGGCCCGACATAGACATCCTCGAAATAGAGCTGGCACCAGTCGTCGCCGCCGACGTAGCGGCTCGGCCGGCCGAGCGTGAACCCGTCGGTCCCGCGTTCGATCAGCACCGAGCCGATACCGTCGACCCCCGGTCCGTAGCGGACATAGACCAGGAACAGATTCGAATCCGGGCTGTGAGAGGAAAAAACCTTGGTGCCGTTGATCCGGAACCCATCGCCATCGGGCGTTGCGGTGGTCTTCAGGTCCGTGACCGCGGATCCGGCCTCTGGCTCGCTCATACCGACCGAAATCGTCGCCTCACCGCCGATCAGCGGGCCGAGATAGCGCTCCTTCTGGTCCGCCGTGGCGTACTCGACGAAGGTGCGGATCGGTCCGAAATTTCCGGCTTGCACGACGTCGGCCGAACGCGGGCAGACGGCGGAGACGGTCTCGATGGCAATGATCGCGTCCATCAGGGAGCCGCCCATACCGCCGTCCTCTTCGGCGAAAGTGATGCCGAGCAGCCCCTGCTCGGCCATCAGCTTGGCGACATCGAACGGAAACTCCGGCCGGTGGGCGCGGGCCAGGCGGTCGGGCGCAAGGTGTCGCTCCGCGAACCCGCGCACGGCATCGCGGAACTGAAGCTGTTCCTCGGTTAGAAGGTCATCATAGAGGGACGGCATGCGGATCTCCGGTGGGTGGGACGGTCTTGTCGTTGTTCCATTCTTCCAGGGCACTCGATGGCGTTGTGCCGGGGCCCACCGCCGACCCTGCGGGTTGCTGGGGGGACAGAGCCCCTGCGTCGGGCAAGCCCACCCGCAAGCCTCGGCTGAAGGCCGGGAGGTGCCGTGGTTTTGGCCCTACTCCGCGGCGCGGGGCAGGGCGACGTCGCGAAGCAGGGCGCCGACATCGCCGGCGGTGGCCAGGTCGCGCAGCCGCACGAGCAGTCCGGCGGCGGCGGTCGGGCCGAGGACCGGGTCGGTCAACTCGTGGAACTTGTCGTCCAGCTCGCTGTCGGTCAGCGGGTTGTCGGGATCGCCTTTGCGGGTTGGGGCGAAATGCTCGAACCGCCTGCCATCGACGGTGACGATGGCGGCCCGGGCGGAGCGAACGCGCGGAAACGCCGCCTCGCAGCCGGGGTCGACCGTATGCACAACCTTGGCGGCGAGCGCCCTAATCGCCGGGTCGGCAAGCGCATCCACCTCGAAGGCCGCCCGCCGAACCGATCCGCGCGTAAGAACCGCCGCGACGCAGTAGGGAAGGCTGAACTTCGCCTCGAAGGCCGTGGTCGGCTCGGGATTGCCGCAGATCTCAAGCGACTTGGCGTAGGAAGCGGCCTCGATCCGGGCAATTCGGTCGACGGTGATCCCGTTGGCGGCGGCGATTTCCGCGACCGCGTCGACGGCGGCGTGAACGTGGCCGCAGGCGGCGTGGTTCTTGAAGGTGACGCGGGTGATCGTCCAGTCGGACCCGAGACCGTCAGTCGCCGCCCGCCAGTCCACGTCCGGCCCGCTCATCGCCGCCCCGAAGCCGCGCGGCCCTTCCAGGGCATCGAGCGCGCCGGTGACCCCAGCCTTGGCAAGACGGGCGGCAAGCACACCGGCTTCGGCCGCCCGGCCGGAGTGCAGCGGTTTGCTCATGGCGTCGGCCCGGAACGCCTGCTGCAGGCCGGCCGCCATGGTCGCCGCGGTGGCCAAAGCGTGGGCGGTCTCATCGGCGTTCAGATCCAGGACCACCGATGCCGCCGCGGCGGCACCGAAGCACCCGACCGTCGCCGTGGTATGCCAATAGTCGTAGTGGCGCGGGTTCACCGCCATGGCGATGCGGTTGGAAACCTCGTACCCGGCCACAACGCCGGCAATCAGCCGGGCCCCGTCGGCCCCGGCCAGTTCCGCGGCGGCGAGGGCGGCGGAGATGGTCGGCGTTCCAGGGTGATAGAGCCCGTCACGGAAGATATCGTCGAACTCCACCGTGTGGGACGCGGTCCCGTTGATCAATGCCGCCGTCTGCGGGGTCGCCCGGGTGCCGCCAGGGACCAGCGACGCCGCGCCGGCGCCGACCTGATCGCTCAGGGCCTCGCCCACCAGGGTCGCGGGCGCCATGACTCCGCCCGGCACGCAGGCGGCGAACCAGTCGACCACGGCGCGAACCGCGTGATGGCACACCTCGTCGTCCAGCGGGGCCGCGCGGAGACCGGCGGCAAAGCGGGCATAGGTCTCGATAACGGTCGTCATGTCATCCTCCCTCAGGCGCCGAGCCTGTCGGCCAGCTCTTCCATGCTGTCGACGATGTAGTCCCAGTCGCTCTCGGCCGCCGTGTCCTTGTCCTGGTTCGGACCGTACTCGGTCGGCCGGAGGATGAACGCTGTGCGGAACCCGAGACGGCGGGCGGCCTCCAGGTCGTGGTTGTGAGCCGCGGTCATGATGATTTCGCCCGGCTCCAGACCGAGCCAATCGGCGCCGGTCAGATAGACCACGGATTTCGGCTTGTAGTTTTGCGCCGGTTCCGATCCGAGAATCATGTCCCAGGGCAGACCGGCATGCTTGGCCATGTTGACCATCAGCGAGACATTGCCGTTCGACATGGTAGCCAGGATGAACTTCCTCTTCAGCCGCTCGAGCCCCGGAATGCTGTCGGGCCAAGGGGTAAGGCGGTGCCAGACCCTGTTCAGGTGCTCGATCTCGTCCGGGTCGTCCATCGGAATCTCGAACTCATCCAGCACCGTCTTCAGACTTTCGCGATGGAGGTCGTCGAGCCGGCGATAGGGCGCTTCGCCGCGTCGGACAGGCCGCATCGAGGGCTGATAGAGCGCCCGCCAACGGTCGGCGAAGGCCGCACCGTCAACCGACCAGCCCCGTGCCGCCGCCAGTTCGTCAACCTCGCGCCCGACGCTGGTGCGCCAGTCCACCACAGTCCCGAAGACGTCGAATACGAGCGCCTTGACCTCATGGTCGGCCATTACTTTCCTCCTGGGCGCCGCGCCGTGTTGATTTGAGATTCCGGCGTTCCGGGTGGGGGCTTCACTTGACCCCCGGCGCGTGGCATGAAACTGTATACAAGCGTCACAAGGCGCGGCAACCGGTGGACTGAATCACACCGGAAAAGATGCAGGGACGGGAGGAACATCGCGGACGTGTGCCGCATCCCGACCGACATGCAAGTGGGACGGAAACGACGGTGCCAAGGCATCGCGCGATTGAGCCCCCACATCGAACCGCTTTCGGCCTCGCGCCGGAGGTAATGTCACGTTTGGGAAGGAGACGACCCTATGAAGTCACGTCTGACCCGTTTCGCGGCCTCGGTCGTGCTCGGCTCGGCCCTCGCGGTCGGGGCCGGCTCGATTTCGGCGTCCGCGCAGGAGTATGGCGGCGAGCTGCGCCTGGTCGTGGGCTCGAAGATCCCGTCCTACGACGGCCACATCGAATCTACATTCGGCATGATCCATCCGATCCGGCCGTTCTACAGCATGCTGATCCGGATCAATCCGGACAATCCGTCGTCGCCCACCGACTTCGTCTGCGACCTGTGCGTCGGCGACGTGCCGGAGCCGACCAACGACGGCAAGACCTATACCTTCAAGATCCGCCAGGGCGTCACCTTCCAGGACGGTACGCCGCTGACCTCCGCGGACATCAAGGCCACGTTCGACAAAATGGCTTTCCCGCCGGAAGGCGTCGCGTCGAACCGCAAAGCCTACTTCAAGATGATCGATTCGATCGAGACGCCGGACCCCGAGACGGTCGTCTTCAATCTGAAGTTCGCGTCCGGGACGTTCATCCCGTCCGTCGCCATGCCGTTCAACTTCGTCTATTCGAAGAAGGATCTCGACGAGCACGGCTACAAGTGGCACCAGACCAACATCAACGGCTCCGGCCCGTTCCATTTCGTGGAGCACGTCCAGGGTAGCCACGTTTTGGGTAAGAAGAACCCGAACTACTACCACGAGGGCATGCCGTATCTCGACGGCTTCCGGGCGATCTCCGCGCCGAAGATGTCGGTGCGCCTGCAGGCGATCCGCGGCGGTCAGGCCGATATCGAGTTCCGCGGCTTCCCGCCGAAGGCTCGTGACGACCTCGTCAAGGCGCTGGGCGACCAGGTCACGGTCCAGGAAAGCGACTGGAACTGCGTGCTGCTGGTGACGCCGAACCACAAGGTGAAACCGTTCGACGATCCGCGCGTCCGGCAAGCGCTGTCGCTCGCCATCGATCGGGCCGGCGGCTCCAAGTACCTGTCGCAGATCGCCATCGTGAAGACGGTCGGCGGCATCGGTTTCCCGGGCCACCCGCTCTCCTCCACGCCGGAGTATCTCGAGAAGAACATCATCGGCTATGGTAAGGACGTTGAGGCGAACCGGGCGCGGGCGAAGGAGCTTCTCAAGGAAGCCGGCCACGAGAACCTCAAGTTCACCCTGCACAACCGCGGCGTGGACCAGCCGTACAAGGTCGTCGGGACCTGGCTGATCGACCAGTGGAAGCGCATCGGCCTGGATGTCGAGCAGTGGGTACAGCCGTCGACGCCGTTCTACGCGACCCTGCGTACGAAGAAGGACTTCGACGTCTCGCTCGACTTCAACTGCCAGGCGGTGGTGAACCCGATCGCGGATATCTCGAAGTTCCTGCCCTCGGGCGGCGCCAACTACTCAGACTTCGAGGATCAGCAACTCGAGGACATCTACAACGAGCTCCTCCAGACCGGCGATCCGGCAAAGCAGCGCGAGCTGTTCGCGGCCTACGAGAAGCGGGTCCTCAACGATCTGGCGTCCCAGTTCATCACCCTGTGGTGGTACAAGATCAATCCGTACCGCTCCTACGTGAAGGGCTGGAAGATCGCTCCGAGCCACTATCTGAACCAGTCGCTCGAGAACATCTGGATCGATCAGGCCGAGTACAAGAAGCAGCTCGGCGGGTAAGGCTAGATCTGCCGTCGAATTTGCCGCCCCGGACCCGCGCGTTCGGGGCGGCTTTTTAGAAATTAACCGGATAGAGAGAGACGCGGGGCATGTATAGCTACATCGTCAAGCGCCTGTTGATCCTGCTGCCGACACTCATCGGCGCGGCGATCCTGGTCTTCTTGTTGCTGCGGCTTGTGCCCGGCGACGTTTGTCTTCTGCGCTTCGGCGGAGAAGGCGGCTACGCCGATCCCGAGCAGATCCGGCTTTGCCGGGAGCGTCTCGGTTTGGATCTCCCAATTTATCTGCAGTTCTTCGACTACATGGTCGGCTTCTTCACGTTCGATCTCGGCGTGTCGATGTGGACGTCGCAGCCGGTGACGACAGAAATCGGGATCCGTTTCGGCCTGTCCCTGCAGATCGCGATCATGGCGACCCTCGTGTCGGTGGTGATCGCCCTGCCGCTCGGAGTGATATCCGCCGCCAAGCAGAACACGCCGGTCGACTATTTCGTGCGAGCGTTCAGTATCGCCGGAATCGCCATGCCGTCGTTCTGGCTCGGCATCCTGATCATTCTCGGGTTGCTGATCGGCTCGCAGGCATGGTTCGGGCGCCCTTGGATGCCGCCGATCGACTACGTGCCGCTCTGGGTCGACCCCTGGTACAATCTCAGCGCCTTGATCTGGCCGGCGCTGGCGACCGGATATCGCTATTCGGCCGTCGCCACCCGCATGACCCGATCCGCGATGCTCGAGGTGCTGCACGAGGACTATGTCCGCACCGCACGCGCCAAGGGTCTGATTGAGAAAGTGATCATCAACAAGCATGCGCTGAAGAATGCGATGCTGCCTGTGGTGACCATCATCGGCATTGAGTTCGCCTTCCTGATGGGCGGCCTTGTTGTGACCGAACAGGTCTTCAACCTCAACGGCCTCGGCAAGCTTTTCGTGGAATCGGTCACCCAGTCCGACTACACGCTGACCCAGGCGCTGGTTATGCTCGTGGTGGCAATCTTCGTGCTGGTGAACTTCCTGGTCGACATCATGTACGCGTGGCTCGACCCGCGTATCCGCTACAATTGAGGGAGGACCGATGATGGCGACCCCCGATATCAGTATCGAATCCGACGAGCTTCCGGCCCGCAAGACCATCCTGCAGCGGACCGGCCGCCTCGCCCGCAAGCAACCCCTCGGCTTCGCCGGCGGGATCGTTGTGCTGGCAATGATAATCATGGCGATCTTCGCTCCCTGGCTCGCTCCCTTCGATCCGGAACAGGCCAATTTCGCCGACATGCTGGTGCCGCCGGGCGCCGCCAGCAATATGGGCGACGGGCTCTTCCTTCTAGGCACCGACCAGTTCGGCCGGGACCTTTTCTCCCGCATCATCTACGGCGCGCGAACGGCTCTGACCGTTGGCTTCACGGCAGCGATCATCGGTTCCTTCGCCGGTCTCGCCCTCGGCGTCGCCAGCGCGTATTTCGGCGGCTATTTCGACCTTGTCCTGCAGCGGATCATCGACGTGTTCATGGCGTTTCCGCTGATCATCATGGCGCTGGCGATCGTAGCGATCTTCGGCACCGGAACCGACAAGGTGATCATCGCCATCACCATCCCGTTTATCCCGCGATGCGCCCGCGTCGTTCGGTCGAGCGCGCTGGCGGTCCGCGAGATGCCCTATGTGGATGCCGCGCGGTCGATCGGATACGGCAACGCCCGGATCATCTTCCGCCATATCGCGCCGAACGTGGTGGCTCCGTTCCTGATCATGCTGACCGCGTTCCTCGGCGAGGCGATCCTGCTCGAGGCGTCTCTGTCCTACCTCGGGTTGGGCGTGCAGGAGCCGACACCGGCTTGGGGCTTGATGCTGCAGGGCGGCGCGGAGGAATATGCGGAGAGTGCGCCCTGGGTCCCGATCTTCCCTGGCCTGGCCATAACCATCGCGGTGTTCGGCTTCAACCTCTTCGGCGATGCGGTGCGGGATGCCCTCGACCCTCGGCTGCGCTCTCGCTGAGGCAACGACATCACCGAATTGGAATGGGCCCCGCTCTGGCGGGGCCCTTCGTCTTTCCGGACTTCCCGCGAGGACCCGGCCCCTAGACGGTCACCGGACTGTCGCAGGAAATGCTGTAGACCCCGCGCTCGTCAGGCTGTCCAACCACGTCGCTCGCCATGAGATGGAGCTGGGCGCCGAAGAGCACGGTGGGCACTCCCGTTTCGTCGCCGAGCGCCGGCACATACAGCCGATCGCAGGCAACGAACTCCTTGCCCGGCACGGCGAACCGCATCCGGCAGAATACCGCCCGCTTCTCGTTCAGCGCCTGCGTGTACATACTCATCCTGAGATCCGACGCAATCGGCGACATGATTTCATCGACGTAGCGCCCCGTGGGTTCGAACCCCATGATCTCACGAAGCCGGGTACCTGCAAGCCTACAGAGGAATCGGCCCGTCTCTTCCCGCTCGATAACCATCATGCCCGGCAGGAGGGCACGCGGCAGGTCGATCGGATCGATTTCGCTACGCCTAGGCAGTCGGCCCAGCTTCTCAACAAGGCGGCGCCAGTGGTCGTAAAGGCCCGCCAGCGATGGATCGGCGATCGTGTCCCGAAACCCCAAACCCTGATTCAAGAGACGCTCCCTTAAAGGACCCTCCCCATCGCACGCGGCAACATGGATCAGTGTCAACTAAAAATGCCTGATCGCCGAACCAAGCACAGCAAACGGAGTCATCATCACGTAATACTTGACCGGACTCTCTTGTCTTCAAGAATTCTATATCTGAGATGCATCGAAGCATATTCTGGTCAAGCCGCTACTCAGCAAGACAAAGTCGATCCATGGAAGCACCTCCATTACCATATGGAGCGGCGCGTCTTATCCAGCATGTCCCGCGATCTGGATCCAGGCTCCCGCGAGGCGACGGGTCCAGTCGCGCCGGATCCCATCGACCCAGCCGCCGTCACGCTCTATCCGGTGACACCGGTCCCAGAAGCCGCATCCGTCGCGCGCTTGGCTGACCCGCTATGCCAGCCCAGGCGGGGCGAACGTGCAGTCAATCCGCCCCCAGTATCGCCGCCCCCAGTATCGCCGCCCCCAGTATCGTTTGCCGTCAGGCGGCAGCGGAAACCGCCGGATCGACCCGCTGCACCCAATGCCCCGGCGACACCACGTCGTAGAACCGCTGCGGCGGCTCGTATCCCAGCGGTTTCACCGGGCTCGGGATTTCGTCGGTCATGAGGCGCAGTTCGGTCTTCCGCTTGCTCGGATCCGCGATCGGTACCGCCGCCATGAGCTTCTTCGTATAAGGGTGCTGCGGATTCTCGAAAACCGCTTGTCGCGGACCGATCTCGACGATTTCGCCAAGATACATCACCGCAACCCGGTGGCTGATCCGCTCGACCACGGCCATGTCGTGGCTGATGAAGAGATAGGCGAGTCCCATCTCCTCCTGCAGATCCATCATCAGGTTCACGACCTGGGCCTGGATCGATACGTCGAGGGCCGAGACCGCCTCGTCGGCGATGATCAGCTTCGGAGACAGCCCCAACGCCCGGGCGATACACAGACGCTGACGCTGACCGCCGGAGAACTCGTGCGGGTAGCGGCCGGCATGTTCCGCGTCGAGACCCACTCGGCGCAGGAGATCGATAACCCGATCCTCAGCCTCCTTGCCCCTGGCAAGGCCGTGAACGATCATGGGTTCGGCGATCGCGTCGCCCGCCGTCATGCGCGGATTCAGGGACGCGAACGGATCCTGGAAGATCATCTGCATCTCGCGCCGATACGGCCGCATGTCCGACGCCGACAGCCCGACCAGTTCCTGACCCTCGAAGACAACCGAACCGCGGGTCGGCTCCACGAGGCGGATGATGCTCCGTCCCGTCGTAGACTTGCCGCAGCCGGACTCGCCGACGACGGCAAGAGTCTCCCCGGGCTGCAGACTGAACGAGACGTTCTCGACGGCGTGAACCCGGCCGCCGGCCTTGCTGAACAACCCGCCGCCGCCGATGTCGAACCGGGTGGTCAGCCCAGTCACCTTCAACAGCGGCTCGGCGTCTTCCTTAACGGTGTCGCGGATCTCAAGGGCGGAATCCGCCACTTCGACCTGCTCCTTGACGGCATCCCCCTCGGCCCGACTCACATCCACGTTGGCGAACTTCATTGGCAACCGGTGGCCGGTCATCGAGCCGAGACGCGGCACCGCCGCGAGCAGGGCCTTGGTATAGGGATGCTGCGGGCTTTCGAAGATCTGCTGGGCCGGGCCCTCCTCGACCTTCTTGCCTTTCAGCATCACCACGACGCGATCGGCAACCTCGGCGACCACGCCCATGTCGTGGGTGATGAACATCACCGACATGCCGATATCGTTCTGCAACTGCTTGATCAGATCGAGGATCTGCGCCTGGATCGTCACGTCGAGCGCCGTGGTCGGCTCGTCGGCGATCAACAGGCTCGGGCGGCAGGAGAGCGCCATGGCGATCATCACGCGCTGGCGCATGCCGCCGGAAAGCTGGTGCGGATACTGTGTCAGTTGTTTCTCGGGTTCCGGGATGCGGACGAGCCGGAGCATTTCAAGCGCCTGCTGCAGCGCCTGCTCCTCGCTCTTGCCCTGATGCAGCATGATCGCCTCGGCGATCTGGAAGCCGATCGTGAAAACCGGGTTCAGCGACGTCATCGGCTCCTGGAAGATCATGGAGATGTCGTTGCCCCGGATCGCACGCATCTGCTCCGGCGTCTGTTTGGCGATGTCGACGACATCGCCGGCCGGCTTGCGGAACAGGATCTCGCCCGACGGGATCTTGCCGCCGGCGTTGTCCGTAAGGCGCATGATCGACATGGCGGTGACCGACTTTCCCGAGCCGGATTCACCGACCACGGCGAGGGTCTCGCCCTTGTTGATGTGCCACGACACACCGTCCACAGCCCTGACCGTGCGGTCCTCCAGCGGGAAGTGGACCTTCAGATCGTTGACCTCGATGAGCCGATTGGCATCCATCCCCTAACTCCCAATAAAGCAAAACCGTCCCGTCGCCCCTCTTTGGCGGGGGCAGATTGCATACACTAGCCGACCCGGGCCCGAATTTGCAGGTGTTTTTCGGGTTCTCGCCGGATTTAAGGCGGCTACGATGACCGCCATGAAACCGCAGGATTTCAAAGGCGGGCTGCGGGCAGGGATCCGGTCGGCGCTTGGCCTGCCGACCCTTGTCCTCGTCGGCAGCATGACGGGATACGGCGCGCTCGCCCACGACACCGGTTTCGGCGCCGGCCTCGCCGTATTGTCGACGATCCTGATCTGGGGTTTGCCCGGTCAGATCGTCATGGCCGAGATGTACGCCGCCGGCGCGGACATCCTGGCGATCGCCATCGCCGTGGGCATGGCCAACATGCGGTTCTTTCCAATGGCGGTGTCGCTCATGCCGACCCTGAGCGGCGGCGGCATCCTAGCCCGCCTCGCCCAGGCTCAGCTCATGTCGGCCACGTCCTGGGCCTATGTGATGCGCAGCACCGCGCCGGAAACGCCCTCGGCCAGGCTCGGCTTCCACACCGGCTTCGCCGGCCAGTGCATGACGGTCGCGGCGATCGCGACGATGGTCGGCTATCTCGGCGCCGCCGGCCTGCCGAAGCCGCTGGCGCTGGCGCTGCTGTTCATCAACGCATGCTTCCTGCTGCTGCTGCTGCTCGACACCAAAGGCCGAGGAGCGGCCTTCGCGGTCGTCACCGGGGTCGTCGCGGGCATCCCAATCAATATGTACCTCCCCGATACCGGACTGATCGTCACCGGCATCGTCGGTGGTACCGTCGGATTTCTGGCCGACGCTACGGGTCGGAGTGCGGCCTCGTGAGCGCGTTTGGACCGACGGCGGCGGCGCTGGTCGTTGCCGCTTCGGTCGGCGCGACGTTCCTGTGGCGGGGGATCGGCGTGATTCTGGCCCGACGGCTCGACACCAAGGGCGCCGTCTTCCGCTGGTTCTCCTTCGCCTCTTTCGCCGTGCTTGCGGGACTGCTGTCGCGACTGCTGATCCTTCCGACCGGTGATTTGGCGACCATCGGCCTGGAGGTACGGTTGGGCGCGGCAGTGGTCGGCGTGGCCGCTTTCTATCTGTCGCGCCGCAACCTGCTGGTCGGGGTGGCGAGCGGCACGCTCAGCTTCGCCCTCGCCGCCGGCGCGTTGGGCTGATCACTCAGGCGTTGCCGCTGAGATAGTCCAGCGCCGCCTGGACGCCTCCCGTCCGGATCGGCACGCCGGCCATCCGCAGGCCCATCTCGCAACCCGACAGGGTGCCGCACAGCATCAGGTCGTTGAAGTCGCCGAGATGACCGATGCGGAACATCTTCCCCTTCACCTTACCGAGCCCGGCGCCGAGCGACATGTCGAACTTGTCCAGGATCACCTTGCGCACGGCGTCGGCGTCATGGCCGTCCGGCATGACGACGCCGGTCAGCACCGGCGAGTACTCGCGGCTGTCCTCGCACTGGATCTCCAGTCCCCACTGGCGCACGGCCCGACGAGTCGCCTCGGCGTGGCGCTCGTGCCGCGCGAACACGTTGTCCAACCCCTCGTCCATCAGCATGTCGCAGGCCTCCTTGAGGCCGTAGAGCAGGTTGGTGTTCGGGGTATAGGGGAAGTTTCCGGTCGGGTTCTGACCGATCTGCGACGACCATTCCCAATAGGACTTGGTCATCTTCGAGGACTTCGCCGCCTCCAGCGCCTTGTCGCTGACAGCGTTGAAGCTGATGCCAGGCGGCAGCATCAGGCCCTTCTGGGAACCGGAGATGGTGACGTCGATTCCCCACTCGTCATGGCGCAGATCGGCGGAGGCCAGGCCCGAAATCGTGTCCACCATGAACAGCGCCGGGTGACCGGTAGCGTCGATCGCCTTGCGCACCTCGGGGATGCGCGACGTGACACCGGTGGAGGTTTCGTTGTGGACGCAGCACACGGCCTTGATCTCGTGGCCCTTGTCCTTCGACAGCCGCTCCTCGACCGCCGCCGGATCGACGCCGCAGCGCCAGTCGCCCTCGATCACCTCCGGCTTCAGGCCGATGCGGGTGGCGAGTTCGACCCACAGGGTGGAGAATTGACCGGTCTCGACCATCAGCACCTTGTCGCCGGGCGAGAGCGTGTTGACCAGGGCCGCTTCCCAGGCGCCGGTCCCGGATGCCGGAAAGATGATGACCGGGTTCTTGGTCTTGAAGATCGGCTTGATCTTCTCGAGCACCTCCTTGGCCAGCGCCTGAAACTCGGGGCCGCGATGGTCGATGGTCGGCCTCTCGATAGCGCGCAGGATGCGGCCCGGCACGTTGGAGGGACCGGGGATCTGCAGGAAATGGGGGCCGGCGCGGTGGGCCATGGGTCGTTCCTCCTAAAGGTTCTGTCTTGGTCAGGCGAGGGCGCGCTCGAGGACGCGAGAGACGTGGATCGCCTCCCGTCCGGCGCCGTCTTGGATCTGGTGGCGGCACGAGGTGCCGTCGGCGACGAGGATGGTATCGGCGTCGGCGGCCCGAACCGCCGGTAGCAGGCTGAGTTCCGCCATCTTCATGGAAACCTCGTGGTGATCTTTCTCGTAGCCGAACGCGCCGGCCATGCCGCAGCAGCTCGACTCGATCACCGAGACCTCGAGCTCCGGAATCAGTTTCAGCGCCGCCTGCACCGGCCCCATGGCGGCGAAGGCCTTCTGGTGGCAGTGACCGTGAACCAGCGCCTTGGCGCCGATCGGCTTGAGCGTGAGCCCGTCCAGTCGTCCGGCCGCCGCCTCGCGGGCAATGAACTCTTCGAACAGCATGGCCATCTCCGGGACTTTGCCCGCCCGATCGCGCAGCAGCGACGGCAGTTCGTCCTTCAGGGTGAACAGGCAGGACGGCTCAAGCCCGACGATCGGCACACCGCGCTCGGCGAAGGGAGCGAAGGCCTCCGCGAGCCGGGCCATCTCGGCCTCCGCCTTCTCGATCAGCCCCGAAGCGAGGTAGGTGCGCCCGCAGCACAGATGCCGCCTGCCCGTCGCGACCGGGTCGATCACGTGGATCGTGTAATCCGCCGCCTCCAACACGGCGACGGCGGCGCGCAGATTCTCCGGCTCGAAATAGGTGTTGAACGTATCGGCGAACAGCACGACCTCGCGCCCGTCGACCGCCGGGCCCTCTGCCACTTCCGATCCGCGGAACGGCGTCGGACTCCACTGCGGGAGCGTCCTCTCCCTGGCGAAACCGAGCAGCTTCTCGCTCAGCCAGGCCGCACCCGGCACCGCGTCGCGCAGGTTTGCCACATAGGAGAACCGGCTCGCCGCCTCGGCATAGCGCGGCATCTCGGCGATCAGCCGATCCTTCACAGAGAGACCGTGGCGCTTGACGTACTGGCCCAGCACCTCGGTCTTCATCTTCGCCATGTCGACGCCGGTCGGACACTCGCGCTTGCAGCCCTTGCAGCCGACGCAGAGATCCAGCGTTTCCTTCAGGGCGGGATCGGTCAGCGCCTCGGGGCCGAGCTGGCCGGACAGGGCGAGGCGCAGGGTGTTGGCCCGGCCGCGCACCAGATGCTGCTCGTCGCCGGTGGCGCGGAAGCTCGGGCACATGACGCCCGGATCGCGTTTGCGGCAGGCGCCGTTGTTGTTGCACATCTCGACGGCCCCGGAGAGCCCGCCCCAGGCGGACCAGTCGAACCAAGTGTCCGGGTTCACCGCCGCGTAGCCCGGCTTGAACCGGAACAGGGAGCGGTCGTCCATCTTGGGCGGATCGACGATCCGGCCCGGATTCATCAGCCCCTTCGGGTCGAACGCCCGCTTCACCTCGCCGAACGCATCGACCACCCGGTCGCCGAACATCCGGCGATGGAACTCGGACCGCACGATGCCGTCGCCATGCTCGCCGGAATGGGAGCCCTTGTACTCCCGCACCATCTCGAAGGCCTCTTCGGCGATGGCGCGCATCTTCTTCACATCGCCGCCGTCCTTCAGGTTGAGGATCGGCCGGACATGCAGGGTTCCGACCGAGGCGTGGGCGTACCAGGTGCCCTTGGTCCCGTGTTTCGCGAACACGTCGGTCAGACGGGACGTGTAATCGGCCAGATGCTCCAGCGGCACGGCGCAGTCCTCGATGAAGGAGACCGGCTTCCCCTCGGTCTTCATCGACATCATGATGTTCAGGCCCGACTGCCGGACCTCGGTGATGCGCGCCTGCAGCCCCGGATCCTCCGCCCGCACCACCGCGTCCGGGAACCCCAGATCGGCCATCAGGGTCTCGAGATCGTCGAGATTGGCGAGCAGCGGCGCCTTCTCGTCACCGGCGAACTCGACCAGCAGCAGCGCATCCGGCTCGCCCTTCACGAACTCCCGCATTGCCGCCTGGAACATGGGAATCTCGCGGGCAAGCTCGATCATCGTCCGGTCGATCAGTTCGACGCCGAACGGTTTCAGGGTCACCAGATGCCGGGTGTTCTCCATCGCCGCGTGGAAGGTCGGAAAATGACAGACGCCGACCACCCGATGCTTCGGGATCGCATGGGTTTTCAGCTTGATCCGCCGCGACAGGGCGAGGGTCCCTTCGGAGCCGACCAGGAGCGACGCCATGTTGTGACCGCCAGCCGCGTCCCGCGCCGTCACCCGGTCGAGATTGTAGCCGCCCACCTTGCGCATAAGCTTCGGGATGCGGGTGTCGATCTCGGCCTGCTCGCGCTCGGCGATGGCCCGGATCTGCTGGACGAGGTCGCGGTATCGCGCCGGACCGGACAGTTCGCCAATGTTGCCCGGCACGCGGTCGAACCGCGCCTCCGTTCCGTCCATGAGGATGGCGTCGATGGCCTCCACGTTGTCGACCATGATCCCGTAGTGAATGGACCGGCCGCCGCAGGAATTGTTCGCCGTCATCCCGCCGATCGTCGCCCGCGACGAGGTGGAGATGTCGACCGGATAGATCCGCCCCTTCGGTTTCAGCCAGGCATTCAGATGGTCGAGAACGATGCCCGGTTGCACAGTGACCTCGTGGGTCTCCTCGTCATAGTCGACGATCTCGCGCAGGTGCTTGGTGCAATCCAACACCAGGGCGGTGTTGACCGTTTGGCCGCATTGGGAGGTGCCGCCACCGCGCGGCAGGATCGGCACGCCCTCCATCTCGGCGATGTGAACGGCGGAACGCAGATCGTTCTCGGTCTTGGGGATCACCACGCCGATCGGCTCGACCTGATAGATCGAGGCGTCGGTGGCGTAGCGCCCGCGGGTGAAGGCGTCGAACCACACCTCACCCTCGATCTCGCGCGCCAGCCGCTCGGCTAGCGCGCTATCGCCGATCCGTGCTTTCGCATCGACCATCGTGACACCCTCCGGGACAGTGCCCGTTTGCGTTTCTCCGCGTGCTAATCTAACCCCGGCACAGTGTCATAGATACCGGACGAGCGGACAGCCGATGTCGCCGAGCGGACAGGAGGGGGATCGGATCAAGGATCCGGTGAGCGGTCACGAGGAGACCGACACACCGGTGATCGGGCATGCCGCGTCCTTCGCACCGGGGGCAAGCGTGCCCTGGCACACCCACGACCGGGGCCAGCTCGCCCTGACGCTCGCCCGGGTGATGCGCGTGGAGACGCCGGAGCGCGTCTGGCTGGTGCCACGGGGCAGCGTGCTCTGGCTGCCGGCCGGCACGCCGCACCGCTCTCTCGCTCCCGAGGAACGGTCGATGCGCTCGCTGTTCGTGCGCGGCGACGGCGACGGCGCGCTGCCGGGTCGACCGAGCGCTGTGGAACAGGGCACGCCGCTGGCGGACATGGTGACGTGGCTGGCCGAGACCTACGACCGAGAGCGTCTGGATCGCGCGTGGACAACGGTTGCGGGGGCGGCTCTCGCCCTGGTGCGGCCGGCGCCCGGCGTGAGCGTGCGGCTCCCGCGGCCGTCGGACCCGGCGGTGGCGCGGATCGCGGACGCCGTCTCGGCGGACCCGGGCGATGCCCGCTCGCTGGAGGAATGGGGCGACAGTCTGGCCGTCAGCCCACGCACCCTGCGCCGACGGGTACAGGCAGAGACCGGCATGACCTACCGCGACTGGCGGCGCTACCTGGCGCTCACCGCGGCGGCGGAGAAACTGCTGACGGGCGCGCGGGTAACCGACGTCGCCTTCGAGGCCGGCTACGCAACGTCCAGCGCCTTCGTCGCCGCGTTCCACAGGGCTTTCCAGGTCACGCCCGGGCAGTTCCAGCGACTGGCTGGGGATTGAAGCTTCAGAACCGCCAGCCGACGGTGATACCGCCAAAGACGCTCGGGCCGCCCTGGCCTTCGAATTCTGGACTGCGGATCACATGGGTATATCCGATCCGGAAGTCGTCGTAGGTCAGCACCGCGCCGGCCGACAGTTCGCCGACGAAGTATCTCTTGTCGACGCTCGGCGAGTCCTCGAACGTGTTGCCGTCGAGGAAGATGTTGCGACCCACCGCACGCCCTTCGGCGCCGGCGAAGACGTACCAGCCAAGCCGGTCGCCGCCTACAACCTCGCCGAAAAACCCGGATCCGGGACTCGCCGGCTGGATGCGCGGCGGACCATAGTCGCCGTCCGGCGGATCACCGAACCGCAAGGTCAGGCCCGCGGCGGCATGGGTGAACACGTTGCCGAGCGCGGCCGTGGCATGGGGAGCCGCATCGACCCGCAGCCCGCCGAAATCAGCAAGCGGCGCCCCGAACACCCAGCGACGCTGCAACATCAGCAGCACCGCCGGCTCGTTCTTGAGCTGATGGTCCCATCCCTGGGGGTCGGGCGACCCGACGATATCGTGGACGAAGTCCTGTACCTGTTCGCCCAAGGCAAGCGGTCCGACGACGCCGAGCGAAAGGATGCCCGAGGTCTGCACACGGGAGAACCGGCTGTCGCCCTCGTAGGGTTCGTCGGTGATCACGCCGACCGACGCGTAGAGCCAGGCCGCATAGGGCTGATCGTCGGCAGGAGGGTCGGGAAGCTTGATGTCCTGCGGGGTGTAGAGGTTTTGCCCGAAGGTCGCCTGCCACCGCACCGTCTCGCCGGTACCCACAAGCGGTTCCGACCAGATCCGCACCGCTTCGGGGATGTCGTTCACCTCGCTGGTCCAGGTGAAGCGGAACCCGTTGGTGTAGTAGCGGTCGGTGTTGGCCGGGAGGTCGTTCTCAAGCGTGAAGCTGAGCACCGACTCGTCCCTGTCCGGGTCCTTCGACGATTTCTCCTCGGCCACCGCGGGAACGGCAGGCAGGGCGAGGATCAGGGCGAAGAGAGTGTTGCGCATCGGGCAGTCATACGGCGCGGCTCGACCGCACGCCAGTCCGGACTTGACCGCAAGCCGCGCTTGTGGCTCAACTGCCGCCATGATGATCGGAACCGCGACGCTCGGCCTGCGACTTATTTGCCCGGCTCTCTGAAGAGAGACCGGGACAGATTCGTTCGCCCCACGCGTCACCCCCAAGGTTCCATGAGGCCGACCGATGATCGGCACTGATACCCGACAGGCCCCGACAGATCCGAACGCCAGACCCGCGTTCGCGACCGTTCGTGCCTGTGGCGTGGCGGCGGCACCCTTCAGAAATCACGAGCGACGATAGTTCGGCGCCCGCCCCAGAACCCCGACCCCAGTCCCGAACACTCGGCGAGACAGGGTCCGGACAGGCGGCGCGCCCACAGGAGGAAAGACGATGTTGAACCGCATGCCGATCCAGAAGTACCGCGCCTACGCCCAGGTCGACCTGCCCGCCCGGAGTTGGCCTGACAAGGTCATCGATACCGCGCCGATCTGGTGCTCCGTCGACCTGCGGGATGGAAACCAGGCCCTGGTCGATCCGATGGACGGCCCCCGCAAGCGCCGGATGTGGGACGCCTTGATCAAGATGGGCTTCAAGCAGATCGAGGTCGGCTTCCCGTCCGCCTCGGACACCGACTTCAACTTCGTGCGCCAGCTCATCGACGAGAACCTGATCCCCGACGACGTCACCATCCAGGTTCTGACGCAGGCCCGCGAGCATCTGGTGCAGCGGACCTTCGAGAGCGTGGTCGGCGCGAAGAACGTGATCATTCACCTCTACAACTCGACCTCCGAACTGCAGCGCCGCGTGGTGTTCCAGGAAGACCAGGCCGGGGTGAAGAAGATCGCCACCGACGGCGCCGAGATGGTGCGGGACCGCCTGCCGATGCTGAAGGGGCAGAACGTGCAGCTCCAGTACTCGCCGGAGAGCTTCACCGGCACGGAGCTGGACTACGCGCTCGAGGTCTGCGAGGCGGTGATGGACGTCTGGGCGCCGGTGGTGGACAACCAGATCATTCTGAACCTGCCCTCGACCGTCGAGATGTCGACGCCGAACATCTACGCCGACCAGATCGAATGGATGCACCGGAACTTCACCCGGCGCGATCGGATCTGCCTGTCGGTGCATCCCCACAACGACCGGGGCACCGGCGTCGCCGCGGCCGAAATGGCGGTAATGGCGGGCGCCGACCGGGTAGAGGGCACCCTGTTCGGAAACGGCGAGCGCACCGGCAACGTGGACATCGTCACTTTGGGCCTGAACCTGTTCACTCAGGGCGTCGACCCGAAGCTGGACTTCTCCGACATCAACGGCCTGATGGAGACGGCGGAGTACTGCAACCAGTTGCCCATCCACCCGCGTCACCCCTATGCCGGCGAGCTGGTGCATACGGCCTTCTCCGGCTCGCACCAGGACGCCATCAACAAGGGCATGAAGGCGATCAAGGCGGCCAACAGCGGCGTCTGGGAGGTCCCCTACCTGCCGATCGACCCGCACGATATCGGCCGCGACTACGAGGCGGTAATCCGGGTGAACTCGCAGTCGGGCAAGGGCGGCATCGCCTACGTCCTCGAGACCGATCACCACATCCGGCTGCCCAAGGAGTGGCAGGCGCAGTTCAGCCAGGTGATCCAGCGACTGACCGACGCCACGTCGCGGGAAATCTCCAGCCAGGAGATCTGGAACGCCTTCGAGACCGAGTACGTCACCCAGCCCGAGGGCCGGTTCAACCTGATCTCCTTCGAATCCCGCCGCGTGCAGGGCTCGAACCAGACCGTGGAGATCACCGCCGTCGTCAGCGACAACGGCGAGGAGAAGACGGTCACCGGCCAGGGGAACGGGCCGGTCAACGCCTTCTCGCACATGATGCGCAAGGAGTTCGGACTGAAGTTCAAGCTCAAGGACTATGTCGAGCACACCCGCTCGGTCGGCTCCGACGCCGAGGCGGCCGCCTATATCGAGATCAAGACCCCGGACGAGGCCGGGACCAGCATCTTCGGCGTGGGCATCGACACCGACATCACCCTGGCCCCGATCAAGGCGGTGGTGAGCGCCTGCAATCGGCTGTAAGCGAAACGGAGAGGGCGGGCGGATGACGAGAATTTGTCCGCCCTCGCGATCCGCAGAGACTGTTGACGGAAACGCAGATCGCTGGCGGCGACGTCACTGGAATTCAGCATCCACCGCAACCGGCCCGGGCCGCATCATTCTCCAGACGAAATACCCGATGTTTCGAGCAGGGACGAAGCCGACGAGCGGGTATCTAGAGTCCCTGGAATTGTCCCGGTTGTCTCCCATCACGAAGTAGTGGCCTTCAGGGACCAATGTCTCCGGCATATTGTCCCCCGGACCCTTGTCTCCCAGCATCTCGATGATGAGGTGCCTCCGCCCATTCGGTAGGGTCTCGACATACTGAGGCACGTCGCGCGCGTTATTGTCCTGTCGCTTGACCTCGAAGCTCTCGACTGGCGCCCGCGTCACATCGCTCCCGTTGATCCGGAGGATCCCGTTCGCCATTTCAATTGTGTCGCCGGGCAACCCAACGACGCGCTTCACATAGTCGACTTGTTTGTCTCCGGGTGGCTTGAAAACAACCACGTCACCGCGGGCCACGGGGCGGTCCACCGGTATGACGAGAAAGAGCTCACCGGTGGTCATCGTCGGCAGCATCGAACTTGCTGACATCTTGAAACTTCGCAGAGTGAAGCCGAACAGAGAGAGCTCAAGGTTCCGTTCTTCGGCATAGAGTCCGCCGAACGCCTGATCGGGCGGACGGTCCTCTGCTGCGTAGGAAGTAGCGGCACCAGCCAAGGCGATCGCCATCACCACCATCCCCATATAAGTCATCAGGAGGAACGCCGCTCCGGGGCCAGTGTTTGGCGATAAATGTTGAAAAGTTGTGATGGTGCCCCCGGTCCGACTCGAACGGACACTCCCTTGCGGGAAACAGATTTTGAGTCTGTCGCGTCTACCAATTCCGCCACGGGGGCGCCGGAACGACTGCACTATGGCGAGGGTGGGACTCCCGGTCAACGTTCTCGCGGGACGTCGTCGGCCCGGCCCCTGAAGCCCGCCTCAGCGCAGGCCGGCCTTGTCGGACCGGCGCCGCCCTGGTATCGCACCGCCAGCCGACAACCGCCCGCGTCCTTGCCGAGAGACCGCCATGCTGCGCCCGTTCTACGACTGGACCCTGCGGGTCTCCGGAAATCGCCATTCGGAACGTTGGCTGGCGGCGGTCTCCTTCATCGAAAGCTCGGTCTTCCCGATCCCGCCCGACGTGATGCTGGTGCCGATGATTTTGGCAGACCGGACGCGGGCCTGGCGACTTGCCTTCATCGCCACCGTCGCCTCCGTGCTCGGCGGCCTCGCCGGCTACGCCATCGGGCTGTTCTTCTTCGAGGCGATCGGCCAGCCGGTCCTCGAGTTCTACGGCAAGGCGGACAAGTTCGACGAATTCGCGGAGATGTACAACGCGTGGGGCGCCTGGGTCGTCTTCGGCGCCGGCGTCACCCCGTTTCCCTACAAGGTCATCACCATCGCCAGCGGCCTTACCCAGCTCGATGTCATGATCTTCGTCGTCGCCTCGGTTCTGTCGCGCGGACTGCGGTTCTTCGCGGTCGCCGGCCTGCTCTGGTATTTCGGACCGCCGATCCGCAAGCTTCTCGAGAAGCATTTCGGCCTGATCACCGTCGTTTTCTTCGTGCTCCTGCTGGGAGGGTTCGTGGCCCTGAAATGGCTGTTCTGATCCCGATCTTCGTCGCCGCCGCCGCCGCCGCCGCACTGGCGGCAGCCTTCATCTCCGAATTCGGTTTCGGCCTGCAGCCCTGCGTGCTGTGTATCTGGCAACGCTGGCCCTACGCCGCCGCCATCCTTCTCGGCGTCGCGGCGATCGTCCTGCGCCGCCATGCAGCCGCCCGCACCGCGTTCACCGTTCTCGCCATCGGCGCCGTCCTCGTCTCGGGCGGCATCGGCGCCTTTCATGTCGGCGTCGAGCAGGGCTGGTGGGAGGGCACCTCGGGCTGCGGGTCCGTTTCCTCGACCAACGATCTCGCCACTTTGCGGGCGCAGATCATGAACGCGCCGATCGTGCGCTGCGACGAGGTGGCATTCTCCCTGTTCGGGATATCCATGGCCGGCTGGAATGCGCTGTTCGCACTGGGGGTTGCTGTCGTCGCCGGCCGCGCCATGATGATGCCGGCTCGACACCGCCGCGGAGACTGAGCATGACCGCCAAGACCTTCGGCAGGGACCCGCACCCTCCGTCGCGACGCCGTCCGGACGGCCTCTCGAAACGAGAACTGATCGACCGGATCATCCGAGTCGATCATGCCGGGGAGTTCGGCGCACAGCGCATATACGAAGGCCAACTCGCCGTCCTCGGACGCAAACCGTGCGGGAAGACCATTCGCCACATGAAGCAGCAGGAGGAAAGGCACCTCGCCGCCTTCGAGACGCTGATGGTGGAGCGTCGGGCCCGGCCGACCCTGTTGCATCCTCTGTGGAACGTTGCCGGCTTCGCGCTGGGTGCGGGTACCGCGCTGCTGGGAGAGCGGGCGGCCATGGCCTGCACGATCGCGGTCGAGGAGGTGATCGACGACCACTACCGCCGCCAGCACGAAGCCCTCGGCGACGACGAGGCCGCGTTGAAAGAAACGATCGAGACCTTCCGCGCAGAGGAAGCGGAGCACGCCGATATCGGTCGAGCCCACGGCGGCGAAGACACGGTCGGCTATCCGGTGATGCGGGCGGCCATCGCCGCCGGTTCCCGCCTGGCAATCTGGCTGAGCGAGCGGATCTGACCGACGCCGGATCGTTCCATTCCCATGCGACGAGTGGCGCGGCGTGCTAGAAGGCGGCGATACGCACCCCACGTCCTGACCGACGAGCCCGCCCGAGCGCCAACCGTGATCCCATGCTGAAATCCATCCTCCGGAGCAAAACGGGCACCGCGTTCGTGACGGGGGTGCTGCGAATCTATATCCGGCTGCTGCTCGCGACGATCCGGATCGAGCGCCGAATTGATCCCGCGGTCGCCGAGCTCATCGACGGCGGCAGGCCGTTTGTGATCGTGTTCTGGCACAACCGGCTCGGCCTGATCGCGGGCGCCTGGCCGGAGGGCAAGGGCATCGCCATGGTACATTCCCCCCATGGCGACGGCCGTATGCTCGGGAATGCGCTGTCGCACGTCGTCACGCGGCCGATCGAGGGCTCGACCAGACGCAATCCCACGGGTGCGATGCGCGGTATGCTGAAAGCGATCAAGGACGGGCTTCCCGTTGCGATCACGCCCGACGGCCCCCGCGGCCCGCGCATGCGCTGCCAACCGGGCGCCATCGAGGCCGCCCGGCGCACGGGCGTACCAATCGTACCCGCCACCTGCAGTTTCCGGCCCCGTATCGTGACCCGGTCATGGGACCGCTTCCTGGTGCCGCTACCCTTCACCCGCGGCATTGGGAAAATCGGCGCGCCGATCGATCTGAGCGATGTCTCTGAGGACCGCGAAGGCGCCCGGCGGCGGGTCGAGGACGCGCTGACGGCGCTGACCGACTCGGCCGACCGGGAACTCGGCCTGGAACCGATTCCGCCGGCGCCGGAAAGGACGGGCACCGGACCATGATACTACCGCTCTACAAACGACTGGCCACGGCCCTGGGTCCGGTGATCGACGTCTACCTCGCGCGCCGGGTGGCCCGTGGCAAGGAAGATCCCGCACGACTCGACGAGCGACGGGGCATCGCCGATCGGCCGCGTCCGGACGGAGCGCTGGTCTGGCTGCATGCCGCCAGCGTTGGCGAGGCGGTCGGGCTGTTGACCCTGATCCGCGCCTTGCGCGACGTCCGCCCCGACCTCGCGCTCTTGCTCACCACCGGCACCGTGACATCGGCTGAGGCGATGGCCAGACGCCTGCCCGAAGGGGTGATCCACCAGTTCGTTCCGGCCGACCGCCCGGTCTGGGTGCGCCGGTTCCTGGATCACTGGAGACCGGATCTCGGCATCTGGATGGAGTCGGACCTCTGGCCGAGCCTGGTCACCGAAGCGGACGCGCGCAGGCTCCCGATGGCGATCGTCGACGCGCGTCTCTCCTTCAGCGCGTTCCAGCGCTGGCGGCGCATGGGACCGCTCGCCCGGCCGCTCTTCTCCGCGTTCGATCTCGTGCTGGCGGCGAGCGAGGATCAGGCCCGTCGGTTCGCCGCTCTCGGCTGCCCAGATGTGCGCTATGCCGGCAACCTCAAAGCGGCCGGCGATCCGCCGCCGCTCGACACGGCGGCGGCAGAGGCGCTCCGAGCCGCCATCGCTGGTCGGCCCGTCTGGCTCGCGGCGAACACCCATCCGGGCGAGGACGCGGCCGTTCTTGACGCCCATGCCCGATTGACCCTGGCGCGACCGGATTTGCTCACCGTCATCGTCCCGCGCCACGCCACACGCGGCGATGAGATCGCGGCCTTGGCGCGCGCCCGCGACCTGCCCGTGGCCCGCCGTTCAGCCGGCGAGGCCGTGACGCCGCGGACGGCGATCTATCTTGGCGACACGATGGGCGAGATGGCGGCGTTCTATTCCGCGATCCCCATCACGTTTCTCGCCGGATCGTTCGTACCGGTCGGCGGACACAATCCGATTGAGCCGGCCCATTGCGGCACCGCGCTTCTTCTGGGTCCGCTGATGCCGAACAACCGCGATGCCGCCGCCATGCTGATCGGCGCCGGCGGCGCCCGACCGGTCGCGGATGCCGATAGACTGGCTGACGCGGTCCTGGCGCTGCTGTCCGCACCGCAGGAGGCAGCGACGATGGCGGAGCAGGCCAAGGCGGTCGCAAAGGACGGACGGGCAGGTCTCGCCCGCATTCTCGACGCCCTGACACCGCTGCTTCCCGGGGAACCCGGTTGAGAGCCCCCGGCTTCTGGCAGACCGGCGGTTGGCGGGCGGCAGCGCTGACGCCCGTCAGCTGGCTGTGGCGACTGGGCGCCGGTCTTCGCCGGTCGGCGGCTTCGCCCTACGTCCCAAGAGTTCCACTGATCTGCATCGGCAACGTGACGGCGGGGGGCGCCGGGAAGACACCGACGGTTCTGGCGGTCGCGACGGAACTGATCGCACGGGGAGTCCGGGTCGGCCTGCTCTCGCGAGGCCATGGCGGCCGCCTCATGGGTCCCGTGGTCGTGGACCGGGCGATCCACTCGGCCGCCGATGTCGGCGACGAACCGCTCCTGCTCGCCGCCCTCGCCCCTACGGTGATCGCCCGGGACAGGGCCGCCGGCGCACGCCTGCTGGAAGAGCTCGGCGCAGAGGCCATCGTCATGGATGACGGACTGCAGAACCCGTCTCTCGTCCCGACGCTCGGTCTTCTCGTCATCGACGGAGGCGCCGGCCTCGGCAACGGCCGCCTGATCCCCGCCGGCCCTTTGCGCGAGCCCCTGGATAGCGCGCTCGAGAAAGCCGCCGCCGTCGTCGTGGTCGGTGCGGACCGGGCCGGCGTCGCCGCAAAGATCGGCGGCAGACGGCCTATTCTGTCCGGTCTGCTCGAGCCCGCACCGGCAGCCTTGGCTCTTCAGGGCCGACGGGTTCTGGGCTTCGCCGGAATCGGCTGGCCGGAGAAAGTGCGCGGGACCCTGGTCGATCTTGGCGCCGAGGTGGTCGGCTTCGAGGCTTTCGACGACCATCACCCCTACACGCCGGACGAGATCATGGCGCTGATCGAGCGCGCGGCGTCAGCCGATGCCGTCCCGGTCACGACGGCGAAGGACGCGGCGCGCCTGCCGCCGGACGCACGGGCGATGGTGACGGTTCTCGATGTAACCCTCACCTGGCGCGACCCGGCGGCGCTGACCGGTCTGCTCGATCAGTTCGTGGGCATCGGCGGAACGACGTAGGCTGGGTCCAATCGCCGGTCGCGCCAGTTCATCCGCCAGTCGAGATGCGGCCCGGTCGCCCGACCGGTCGCCCCGATCGTTCCGATCACATCGCCCTGACGCACTTGCTGGCCGACCGCCACCGCGACACTGTCCAGATGGATGAAGGTGCTGGACAGACTGTGGCCATGGTCGAGGATCAGTGTGCCGCCCGTATAGTAATGATCGGTGGCGGCCAGCGTGACCACGCCGTCGGCGGGTGCGACTACCGGTGTTCCGGTCGGTGCGGCGATGTCGATGCCGTAGTGAGGCTGTCGCGGTTTGCCGTTGAGAATCCGCTGACTCCCATAGACTCCCGAGATCCGGCCGGTCGCCGGCCAAACGAAGCCGGAACGGAAGTCGGATTCCGGGCGGTCCGCCGACCGCGCCGCCTTGACCTCGGCGATGTCCTTGAGGATCCGGTCCATCACCTCCTGCGGCGGCGAGACCATGTTCTCGGGCAGCCCGTCGATGCGCTGAACGTCGAACTCCCGGCTGTCGACCGTGAGTTCCCGACGCTCCACCGCGCCGTCCGGGCGGGTGATGACCAGGGTCGCGGTCGCCGGCGCGTCCCGATGGAAACCGAAAACGAACGCGCCGTCGTCGTCCACCCGGACGGTCAGGTCGTCCAGAACCAGCGTCGTTCCGGGTTCGGTCTGCCCAAATACGATTCCGCCTTGGGTCAAGGCCCCGCTCAAGGTGGTCTCGGCCAGCGCCGCGGTGGAGACGAGGACGAGACAAACGACGGCAAGAAGGCGTTCGACCATCAGAACAGCGACTCCTGGGTTGGCGGTTCGTCTGCCGGTGCGGCCGGAGCCTTGGGGCGGGGTTTCGACCGGTTCCCGCCGGAGGACAGGCCACCGCTGCCGGACGGAACAGCCGTGCCGATCACCGCCGGCGCCTCGCCGTCGCGGAACCGCAGGGTAACGGCCTGACCCTCGCGCGTCTCGCCGGCGGACTTCACCGGCGCTCCGCTTTCATCGCGGACCAGCGCGAAGCCGCGCTCGAGCACGCGCTCGAAGGAGTTGGCGTCCAGCAGCTTGCCGATCCCGGTGAGCCTGTCGTCTTCCGCCTTCAACCGTCGTGCATAGGCGGATCCGGCGCGCCGCAGCAGGCGTTCCAGATCCCGACCGCCATCGCCGATGGATCGCTCGATCGGCGAGATGCGAAGCCCGCGCGCCACGGTGTCGAATCGGCCCCGCGTCCGTGCCAGGATCTCGGCCGGAGAGGGGATCGGCCGGTCGACGGCATATCTCAAACGGTCGAGCAGCGCGCCGATCCGGCTCTGGGCGCTGCCACTTGCGTAGTCCAGACGCTGCTGCGCCTGCTCGATACGGGCCGCCGGATCGCCCAGCCCGCGCGCCAGACCGGCAACCACGGTGCGTCCCTCGTTCAGCCGGCGGCTAATCGCTCCGGTCAACCGAGCGGTGTCCTCCGCCAACCGGGCGATCAGGTCGCTGCGCACCGGCACCGCCATCTCGGCGGCCGCGGTCGGGGTCGGCGCACGCCGATCGCTGGCGAAATCGATCAGGGTGGTATCGGTCTCGTGACCAACGGCGGAGATCAGCGGGATATCCGACGCGGCAGCGGCGCGCACCACCTCCTCCTCGTTGAAGGCCCAGAGATCCTCCAGGCTACCCCCACCCCGGGCAACGATGAGCAGGTCGGGGCGCGGCATCGGCCCGCCTTCGAACGGGATCGCGTTGAAACCCTCGATGGCGCGGGCGATCTGCGACTTCGCCATCTCGCCCTGAACCAGCACCGGCCAGACGATGACATGCACCGGAAACCGATCGGAGAGCCGGTGGAGAATGTCGCGAATCACGGCCCCGGTCGGCGATGTGACGACACCGATAACCGACGGTAGGAAAGGAATGGAGCGCTTTCGTTCGGCATCGAACAGACCTTCGGCGGCGAGTCGCTTGCGCCGATCCTCCAGCAGCTTGAGAAGCGCCCCCTCGCCCGCCAGTTCCATCTGCTCGATGACCATCTGGTACTTCGAGCGGCCGGGATAGGTGGTCAGCTTGCCGGTGGCGATGACCTCCATGCCTTCTTCCGGCTGGATCGACAGCCGCTGCGCCGCTCCGCGCCAGCACACGGCGTCCAGCACGGCACTGTCGTCCTTGAGGGTCAGGTAGACGTGACCGGATCCGGCCCGGGTCGGCCGCGAAATCTCGCCCCGGACCCGCACCCGGTCGAAATTGGATTCGACGGTCCGTTTCACCGCCTGGCTGATCTCCCCGACGGAGAACTCCGGCAGGTTCCCCGGATGCCCTGCGGCCAACTCTTCCATGAATCCCCTTAGCAGCTTCTGCGAACACCCGAAGGGAGATCACGACAGAATTGATTTTTCTACCGCCAAAACAACCGACGCGAGGAGTTGCGCGACATGGCAGAAAACCCGAACGGCATAGTAATCAAGCACATCCTCAATGGCGACTTTCTCGCTGCGAGCGAGGTGGTCGCGGCGCACGGTCTGCCAGGCCAGACGGAACTGATTCGGACCGCGGAATTCCTTTCGGTGACCTCATGGCTGGCGGCCAATTCCGAGGCAATGGCGGTGCGCCGTGAGGCCCAGGCCGTTCTCCAGGCGGTCGCCGGCGTATCCTCGCGATGGGTGGAGAACGCGGTCCCACGACCTCCGGTAGCCTCGCAGATTCCCCGCAGCAAAGTCGAGTTCGACCGCCTCATGGTCCAGGCGCTCGGCGACAGAGGCTACTACCACCCGATTCGGCTGCCCACCGTTGACGCTCCGATTCGTCCGAATCGGGCCAACGTGCGTTCGACCAGCGTTGCCTACCATACCGCTGAGTGGACTTTGGTCCGCCGGCTCCTGGAGCGCGCCTGCGGCGGATCGCTGGCGGACAAGGTCGTCGTTGATCTCGGATGCGCGGACGGTTTCTTCAGCCTGAGTTTGGCGCAGGCGGGCGCTCGAGTGATCGCTATCGACATCGCGGTGACGATGATCCTGCGGACGGCAACTTTTGCGGCGCTGAACGGCCTGCACCGACAGGTGCAGGCCCGCCTGGGTCCGACGACCGAACTCCGGGCCATGGTCGACCGCATCGGGGCCGAGACGCCCGATTTCGCGCCGATCGACACGATTTGCGCCCTCGGCCTGATCTATCATTTCGACGACCTGACGACGAACCTGACGGCGATGGCCGAGTTCCGCGTGCCGATCCTGTTCGAGTTCCACGCCGCTCTGGAGCCTGAAGAAGACAGCTTCGATCCCGCGCTCCACCGCAATCCTCAGCCGGTCTCGGCGGCATGGCTAACCGATTGGCTGCGGGATCGGAGGTTCGAGGTGATGCGGGAGCCCGCCTGGAACGGCACCGCGGCAAACTTGGGATCCGACGGCAAGGCCCCGCGCCAGGAGATGCTCCTGGCCCTTCCTCTCTCGCGATAGCAACGGTCTGAGCGGGTAGGATGGCGAGACACCTGCGCCGCAAGACGGGAGAGTGGCAAGACGGTGAGCGGCGCAGTATGGTCCGCGCCGACCGCCGACCGGGCTCCGGCGCGGTATCTCGACGGATCGGAACTGGAGAGCTTCGATATGCGCATTCTGGTCGTGGGCTCCGGTGGGCGTGAACATGCGCTGTGCTGGGCCATCGCCGCCTCGCCCCTGGTCACGGAGTTGTTCTGCGCGCCCGGCAACGCCGGGATCGCCCGGGAAGCGACCTGCGTGCCGGTCTCCGCCGACGATCAAGAGGGGATCCTGGCTCTCTGCCGGGACCGCGCGATCGACTTCGTCGTGGTCGGTCCGGAAGCTCCGCTCGTGGCCGGGCTTGTGGATCGGTTGAACGGCGCCGGCATAAAGGCGTTCGGCCCAACGGCGGCGGCAGCCGTGCTTGAAGGCTCGAAGGCCTACACCAAGGATTTCTGCGCCCGCCATAGCATTCCGACCGCCGCCTACGGACGCTTCACCGACGCGGAAGCGGCCAAGACCTATATCCGCACGCAGGGCGCCCCCATTGTGGTGAAGGCGGACGGACTGGCCGCCGGCAAGGGCGTCATCATGGCCGAAACGGTGGAGCAGGCGCTCGACGCCGTCGACGCGATCATGGCCGATCGGGCCTTCGGCGAGGCCGGAGCCGAGGTGGTTGTGGAGGAGTGGATGATCGGCGAGGAAGCCAGCTTCTTCGCGCTCACCGACGGCGAGGCGATCCTGCCTTTGGCGGGCGCCCAGGATCATAAGCGGGTCGGCGATGGGGATACCGGGCCGAATACCGGCGGCATGGGCGCCTATTCGCCCGCTCCCGTGGTCGACGACGCCATGTCGAAGCGGATTCTGGACGAGATCATCGCCCCGACGGTCGCGGGCATGGCTGCCGAGGGACGGACATTCCGCGGCGTGCTGTTCGCCGGGCTGATGATCACAGAGACCGGGCCGAAGCTGATCGAATACAACGTCCGCTTCGGAGATCCCGAATGCCAGGCGCTGATGCTGCGAGTGAAGGGCGACTTCCTGTCTGCCCTGATCGCCACCGCCGACGGACAGATCGGCCATTTCCAGCTGCGCTGGCACGACGAGACCGCGCTCTGCGTCGTCATGGCGGCGAACGGATATCCCGGCACCTACGAAAAGAACACCGTCGTCGCCGGTGTCGACTCGGTCGAAACTGACGACGTGGTGGTCTTCCACGCAGGGACGGCTCGCGGCACGGACGGCGACCTTCTGGCCACGGGCGGGCGGGTGCTCGGCGTCACCGCCGTCGGCAAGGACGCCGAGGAGGCGCGTCGGCGGGCCTACGCCGCGGTGGACGCAATCGACTGGCCCGGCGGCTTTTGCCGACGCGACATCGGGGCGCGCGCCATCGGGCGATAGCTGGCACATCCGCCCTTCTAGACGTCGCGCTTCGGCAAAACCTCCTTCTTGAGGGCTCCCCAATCCCAGCCCACCACCCGCGATCGGTGTAGACCCTCGGGAAGATTGGTGTGCGCCGTAGAGCCCGCGACCAGAACGCCGATCAAGTTCAGGTTCGCCCGTTTGGCGAACTTGATTTCCTCGTTAACGTTACGGCTGACGCCGGACATGGGGGTGACCAAAACCAGGGCGACCTTGGCCGAGCGCATGCGCTCCGTGACCACGACTTCCTTGTGTTTGGGATCTAAATCTTCACGTTTTGATGCACCGGTTATCACAATTGGCCATTTCTGTTCGGCCATCTCGTGGAGAAACCTGCGGGCCGTCAGCCGTTCCCGCTCCAAATCGAAAATTACGTGTATGCCTGTCGGAACATCTGCCATGTTAAAGTACAACTTTTCCGTAAATTATTGATAACTCAACTATGGCCGTTAAGGTTTGATTAGGCTTTTCTATGTTTCATGCCGCCAGCTTACCAAGCGTTGAAAACGAGAAACACATGCATCGTGCAGACGCAGACTGCTTGGCTGGGACGCTCGACGCGCCTGCTCCCTCGGATCTCGACACGAGACGTAGAAGGCTGCTCGACGACGTCGACACAAAGCTTGTGTACGCCTTCCAGCCGATCGTCAATATCGATACCGGTATCGCCTTCGGTTACGAAGCGCTGCTGCGAGGAACGGATCAAACCGAGTTCGGATCGATTGCCGGCTTCTTCGACGCCGCCTACGAACTCGGTATTCTCGACGAGGCCGAACGTCGTCTTCAGCGCAAGGCGGTCCAGTCCTTCCTGAAACTGCCCAGCCGAACGGCAATCCTGTTCCTGAACGTAGACGCCCGGCTGCTGGCCTCGGGCCGCGTCGTGATCGACGGCATGGCGGCCGCCATCGCCGCGAGCGGTCTGAGCGCGGACCGGTTCTGCCTCGAACTGCCGGAGACCCAGGACATCGTCGCCGGCGACGAAGCGTTGGCCGTTATGCAGCAAATCTCCGGCGCGGGCGTGCGCCTTGCGCTCGACGATTTCGGTCAGGGCTACTCCCGGCTTAAGCTGCTGCACGAGTTGCAGCCCAACTTTGTGAAGGTCGACCGATATTTCGTCCACGGCGTTGCGACCGACCCCAAACGACGGCTGTTCCTGTCCCGACTGGTCGATATCATGCACGTCATCGGAATCGCGATGGTTGCCGAGGGCGTGGAGACCGAGGCGGACTTCCGGACCTGCAAGGACCTCGGTTTCGACTACGTCCAAGGCTATCTCGTGCAGAAGCCGACCACCGATCTGGATCATATCCTGTCGCACTATCCCGTCGTCGCCGGCCTCAACGCTCGCGAACGTCGCGATCGGTCCACAGACAAGTCGAGACTCCAGGACCACATGGAGACGCTGCCTCCGCTGATGGTCGATCTCCCGATGGTCGAGGTTTTCGACACGTTCCGCCGAAACCGCGACCTGACGATCTTCCCGGTCGTCGACCAGGCCGGCGTACCGATCGGCGTGGTCGGCGATTCCGATCTCAAAGCCTACGCCTACTCTCCCTACGGCCGGGACCTCATGGCCAACAAAGCCTATGGCCGCACACTGCGCGACCTCGTGCGATCCTGCCCGACCGCGAGTGTCGACATGCCGATCGAGAAGGTTCTGGAGATCTTCGCCCACCGGACGGACGCGCCCGGTATCCTCATGGTGGAACGCGGGCGCTACGCCGGTTTCATGAGTTCCACCGCCTTGCTCAAGGTGCTCCACGAGAAGACGGTGGCGGCGGCTCGCGATCAGAACCCGCTGACGCGCCTGCCGGGTAATCTGTCGATCAACGACTGGGTGACCGATGCGCTGGAGGATCGTCAGACAGGAATCGTTCTCGCCTATTTCGACTTCGACAGCTTCAAGCCGTTCAACGACACGTACGGCTTTCGCAGCGGCGACCGGGCGATTCAGCTCTTCGCGGAGTTGCTGCAGAAGCACACCCAGAATCAGAACGCCTTCGTCGGCCATATCGGCGGCGACGATTTTTTCGCCGGGTTTCGGACCGACAATCCCCGCATGGTCGGCAAACTCGTCGCCGCCCTGCTTGCCCAATTCGCCCACGATGTCGAAAGTTTCTACGACGCCAAGACGCGCGAGAGCGGGTTCCTGGAGATGCGCGGACGCGACGGGCGGCTGCAACGCTATGGCCTTCTCACCGTCAGCGCCGGCCTGCTGAACCTCAGAGCGGAGCGGGACGAGGTGCCGGTCGATCAGGTCATGGAACAGATCGCACAGTTGAAAAAGAAAGCGAAGCAGGCCAGCAGCGGCATGGCGGTCAGCAGCCTCGGCTAGGCCGACTTAAGCCGGCCAACCCGACGTCCGTCCGGCGCTCGCACGCCCGAGGCTCAGCGGACCAGTGACGGCACCCTCAGGATCTTGATCGGCCCGACGGCGAGGCGACCGTCTTGAATCGTCACAGGCGCACGGACCGCCGGTGCTCCGCCGTCACCGGTCGTGCGGGAGAATGCGGCCGTCGCCAAGCGCAACAGCGTTGCCATGTCCTCGGCCAGCAGGCCCTGAGACACCGCCCGGTCTATCATCGCCGGAAGCCCTCGGATTTCGGCGGTCGCCGCTCCTTCCGGACGCATCAGCCCGTCCAATGTGAGGGTTCCCTCGGCGGTCAGGTCCATCGGCCGCCAGCTCAACCCAAGATGGTCGACATCGATCACGCCCCCGGAATCACGCCAGAGGGCCAGTGACGCCGGGTCGAGAGAGAGCGGCAACGGCCCCCGAACCACCGCTTTGAGCCGACCGTCGGCCGGTCCTTCGAACGGCAGACGAGGGGTCAGAATATCCGTCGGTTCCAACGCTTCCGCCAAGAGCGACACCCGCAACGTCGTCGATACCCCGGTCTCGTCCGGAGCGGCGGCAGGCGTGGGATCCGCATCGAGGGCCAGCCGCTTCGCCCGGGCGATCACACGGCGCCCCCGATCGGCGGCCACGACCTCCCGAAGGTCGAGTTCAAGAGCGTCGATCGCCCGCGGCGTCGTCCCGACCACCCCCTCGGCACTGGTCGCCGTCAGCGACACGTCCAGCGACGGAGCCTGCCACGCGGCGGCGACCGGTCCGGGACTGCCCAGCCGAAGCCGGAACGGTCGCCACGGACGCGCCGAGACCACAAGCCGGTCGGTGGAGGCGATCAGGCGACGGTCCCCGTCGACCCGCACCCATGCGACGTCCGCATAGGAGAAGCGGATCTGGAACGGGTATCCGTCGAGCACCCGGTCGCCATGGGTCAGCCGGTCGCCGACCGCACGCCGGAAATCCATCCAGTTGTCTATCGATGCTCTCAGATTGATTGAGAGCAGAACCCAGCCGATGCTCCAGGCGATGGCGAGAAAGGCCAAGATCGCGAAACCGATCATCACCCAGAAGCCACCGGTGCGGCGGTCGCTTTGCGGGGGATCGACGGGGTCGCTTGCGGAGCTCATAGCCAGGGCCTAGGTGCAGGGAACGACACAGGATACGGATCGAACCCGCCGGAGAAAAGGTTGCGCCATGCACGACAGACGCAGGAACGACGGGAGGCCGGGCTTCGGGGCCGTGCAGACGCCCGGAACCGGCGCCGACGGGGATGTGTGGATCTTCGGCTACGGATCGCTCATGTGGAGACCAGGCTTCGAGCATGTGGAGCGCGCGGACGCGCTGCTGCGCGGCTTTCGTCGTCGGTTGTGTGTGGTCTCCCGGCATCATCGCGGGACGCCGGCCCGGCCCGGTCTCGTGATGGGTCTCGACCTGGGCGGCGCGTGCCGCGGCGTCGCCTATCGGGTGCCAGAAGCGGCGGTTGCGGAAACGCTGGCATATCTCGACGACCGGGAAATCGCCCACTACCCGGTCTATCGCCGGTCAACGGTCTCGATCGATCTCGGCCGACGACATCGGTGCCGGGCGATCACCTACACCGTGGACCGGCGCGAGGCGGACTACGCCGGCGCTCTCTCGGTGACGGAGCAGGCGGCCATCGTCGCCGGTGCGGCCGGCTTGTCCGGAACAAATCCCGACTACCTGCGTCAGACCGTCGAGCATATCCACGCTATGGGGCTGCGGGACCGGGCGTTGGAGGCTGTTCTCGCCGCTCTTGCGCCACCCTCTTCCACTCTGGAAGAAATCGCAATGCGCGCTTTGAAATAAATTTCACTCGCGTTTAGATTGTTTTCACGATTATCCTTCCGGCCAGCTCAGGGACTGGGAGGAAGCAATGACGACATCGATAGCGGCCGACGGGACGATCGTCCGTGCGGCGATTCACCCCGGAATCGGGATCGCCCGCGTCGGCAACGCGCACGACGCCTTCTATATCGGCCCGCAAGTGCCGAACCCGACACCGCTGCCGCCGGAGCATTACCGTGATGAGACCGGCGCCCTAAAACGCGAGGCGGCCCTGTTCCGCATCTACGGGTACAATGCCGCCGGCGAGGTGGTAGCGGAGTTGACCAGCGACAACGCGGACATCACCTGGAGCGTCCACGTCGCCAATCAAAAGTCGGGCTGGTACCAGTTCCACGCCGCCCTCGACAGCGAGCAGGCCTTGAGCACCGTCGATCCGTCGCAACGGGCTCCGGCGCTCCGCAACGCCAGTGTCGCGGATCGGTCCTCCCTCATCATCGATCCGGGCGCTCGGCAGATTTCGGGCGCCTCGAAGGACGGCCCGGCCTACCGCTTCGATACCGGCAGTTTCATGGGCAAAAAGGTCTACCTCGGGGAGCTGCGAACCGACGAACAAGGACGGCTGCTCTTTCTGGGCGGCCACGGCGTGTCTGCCTCCCACGACGGACAGCCCGCCAAGGATTTCGCCAACAACGACGGCTGGCACGACGACACGTCCGACGGCCCGGTCGAGGCGACGGTGACCATCGGCGGGCGGGAGATCCCGGTCGACTCCGCCTGGGTGGTGACCGCACCACCGAACTACGGCCCGCAGCAGAAGTCGGTGCGCACCCTCCACGACCTGATGACCGATGTCGCGATCCGGGCCGGCATGCTCCCCCGCCCAGGAGCGCCGCTGTTCGGACGCGACATCCTGCCGGTGTTCGTGCGCCAGACCGATCTGCAATGGGTGAACGCCGGTTTCGCCGCCGGTTTCGGCTTCGGCACGGCGAAGGATTTCCGGGCCTCCGACTGGATCGACACGTTGCGCAGTCCGGGATCAGATCAGAAGGAACTGCGCCAGCAGCTCGCCAATTCCTTCCGGGTGTTCGAGCGCGACGGCTGGTCGCCGATGCCCTGGCCCTGGATCTATGGCGACGCCATGGACGTTCCCCCGGCCAAGCTGCCGGAACAGCACGTGGCCCTGACCGATACTCAGCTCGACATGCTGCAGCAGTGGGCCGCCGGCGAGTTCGATCCGGGCGACGATCCGATCGAGACGGCGGCGACGCTCGACGCGCTGCCGCTGGCGGACCGGCCCCGCGCGCTCGACAAGGCGGCGATGGACTTCTGCCTCGCCGACGCCTTCCACCCCGGTTGCGAGATGACCTGGCCCATGCGGCACCCGTCGATGTACCGCGCGCCCTATCGGATTCGCGGCGGCGGCGAGGTCCCCAAGGATGGCGTCCAGCCCTATGGCAGCAAGTTGACCCCGGAGGTCGCGGTCTCGTCCACCGGGCCGCTCTACGGCCAGGCGCCGGGCAGCATCACGCGCTGGATGGCCGTTCCCTGGCAGACCGACACGGCGAGTTGCCGCTCCGCCTACTACGCCGGCTACGGCCCGAACTACGATCCCTATGTGCCGACCTTCTGGCCCGCCCGGGTGCCGAACCACGTGCTGTCCGAGGAGGACTACCGGAAAGCCGTCGACACCGGCCTGCCGCACGAGGAGCGGGTCGCCGCCTTCAACCGACGGGCAAGCTGGTTTCAGACTCTCGGCAGCGCCGGATATCTGTCGCAGATCAACTACATGGTCGATCATTTCGACCAGATGGGTCTGGTGGCGACCCTGCCGGGCGTGCTGGACGACCCGGACATCCCCTCCGAGATCCAGGTCGCGAAACTCGGACCCGGGGCGCCTCCCTACACGGGCACGACCGTCGGCCTGACACCCGTGCACGACGACGATGCCGCCCCGACCCTGGACAAGAACGGCGAGGCGGCCTCGACGGCCAGGATGGCGCGCCGGACCGGCCTACCCGACGATCAGATCGTCGCCGGCTACATTCGAAAGGTGGCGCCGGGCAAGCGGGTCCGGTGACCGGCCGTCCCTTCACCTGGGATGCGGTCGTCGTCGGTGGCGGGCCCGCCGGCGCGATCGCGGCGATGCGGCTGGCACCCAAGCACCGGGTGCTGGTTTTGGAGCGCGCGGCGGCTCCGGCGCCCCGCATCGGGGAATCGCTGCCACCGGCCTGTCGCCCCCTGCTGCGCGATCTCGGCCTGCTGGAGCGCATGGACGTCCATCGCCCCTATCTCGGCAACCGCAGCCTCTGGGGCGGCGGCCCGGCGACCCACGACTTCCTGCGCGACCCTCAGGGGCCGGGCTGGCATCTGGACCGCGCCGCCTTCGACGACATGCTCATGGCCGCCGCGACCGAGGCCGGAACGACACTGTGGCGCTGCGTGACCCTGCGGGCGGCAACCCGGCTGGCCGGCGGGTGGGGCCTCGTCACCAGTCACGGCCACCGGATCCGATGCCGCGTACTGGTCGACGCCAGCGGACGGAGCGCCGCACTCTGCCGTCGTCTCGGAGCCCAACGCCAGGTACTGGACCGCCTGACCGCGGTCTATTGCCGGTTCCGGCCGGGGTCCGCGACATCGACAGACGGTTTCAGCCGGATCGAGGCGGCGGCCGACGGTTGGTGGTACACGGCCCCGCTACCCGCCGGCGGTCGGGTCGCCGCCTATCACACCGACAGCGATCGACCGGCCATCCGCGACCTTGGGAAGGCGAGCGGGTTCCTCTCCGCCCTCGCGCAGACCCGGATGATCGCGCCCGAACTGGGTTTGGAGCGCGCACGCATCGCCGACGGTCCGCATGTCGTTCCCGCTCACAGCGCTCGCTCCGTCCCGCCGACCGGCGATGGTTGGGTCGCGGTCGGCGATGCCGCGCTCGCACTCGATCCGCTTTCCTCCCAGGGGCTGTTCAACGCGCTGTTCACCGGTATGGCCGGAGGCGACGCGGCGGCGGCGATCCTGGCGAACGACGGCAAGGCCGGGCACGCCTACGCCAACCGGATCGCCGAGATCCATGCCGCCTACACGTCCAACCTGGCCGATTTCTACGGAGCCGAGGCCGTTCTGCATGAGGGAGCGTTCTGGGCCCGGCGCATGCCGGCGCCGCGGCAGGCAATGGCCGGAGCCTGATCAGCGCCGCGCTGCGAAGAACGCCTTCAGCAGGGCGCCGGCGGCGGTCTCCTCCACGCCCCCGACGACCTCCGGACGGTGATGGCAGGTGGGTTGAGTGAAGATGCGCGGGCCATGGTCGACACTGCCGCCCTTCGGATCGTAGGCACCGAACACCAAGCGGCGGATGCGCGCATGGGCGATGGCCTGGGCACACATGGCGCAGGGCTCCAGGGTGACATAGAGATCGCAGTCGCTCAGCCGCGGCGTGCCCAGCACCTCCGCCGCCGCGCGCAGGGCCAGGATCTCCGCATGCCCCGCCGGGTCCGGCGGGGACTCCACCCGATTGTGGGCGCGGGCGATCACCATCCCGGCGGCATCGACGACCACGGCGCCGACCGGAACCTCGCCGCGGTCGGCCGCGTACCGGGCAAGCTCTAGGGCGATGGCCATCGGGGTCGTCGGTGCGCTCATATCGCCTGGATAGGACGCCCGTTGCGCCCTGTCCATCGCTGCGAGATTGCGGTCGGACGCCCGGCGCGCTACACGCAGGACGATGAACGCACCCAGCAAACCCTCCGGCCGCGTTTCCCCCGGCAAACCCGCCGGCCGGGCGGCACCGCGTCCAAGCGCCGAGCTCGACGGGCTGTTCGACGAACAGCGTGGCCCCGAACGGATCGCCAAACGCCTCGCCCGCGCCGGACTGTGCTCGCGCCGGGACGCCGAGCGCTGGATCGCCGACGGCCGGGTGGCGGTGGACGGCAAGTTGCTCGACAGCCCGGCGGTCACCGTCACCGACGCAAGCGAGATCGTCGTCGACGGCAAGCCCTTGCCGAAGATCGAACCGCCGCGGCTCTGGCGCTACCACAAGGACCGGGGGACGGTGACGACCGCCCGCGATCCGGAGGGGCGCAAGACGGTTTTCGACACCTTGCCCGCCGGCATGCCCCGGGTCGTGTCCGTCGGCCGTCTCGATCTGGATAGCGAGGGGTTGCTACTGCTCACCAATGACGGCGCGCTCGCGCGCTATCTGGAGCTGCCCTCCACCGGATGGACCCGGCGCTACCGCGTGCGGGTGTTCGGGCCGCTCAACGAGAAGGCGCTGGACGGACTGAAGCGCGGCGTCACCATCGACGGTGTGGCCTACGGCCAGATCGAGGTCACGATCGACAAGGCATCGCGGACCAACTCGTGGCTGACCGTCGGCCTCAAGGAAGGAAAGAACCGAGAGATCCGTCGGGTTATGGAGCATCTCGGGCTCACCGTCAGCCGGCTGCTCCGGATCTCCTACGGCCCTTTCCAGCTCGGCGACATCCCGTCCGGCGGGATCGAGGAAGTGAAAGCCCGGGTCCTGAAAAGCCAACTCGGCCTGGACGCCGGCGACGAGACCGGGCGGGCCAAGGCCAAGCCCAAACGCATCGGTACCAAGCCGCCCGGTGCCAAGTCGTCCGGTGCCAAGTCGGGGGCGAGGTCCGTGGCGAAGCCCGGCACCAAGCCGACCTCTCCGAAACCAGGGACTGCCAAGAGCAAGGACGGAAACCGTGCGGATCATCGCCGGAAAACACCGCGGAACTAAGCTGACCGCGCCGGAAGGGCTGGAGACGCGGCCGACCCCGGAACGGGTCCGCGAGGCGGTCTTCAGCATGCTGGAGAGCGGCCGGTTCGGCCCGGTCCTGCGCGACCGGCTGGTGCTGGATCTGTTCGCAGGCACCGGGGCCATGGGTTTGGAGGCGCTCTCCCGCGGCGCCGACCGGGTTGTCCTGGTGGACACCAACCCGGTCGCCCTAGATACCCTGCGAGCCAATGTGGAGAAACTCCGGGCCGGAGGTCGGAGTCTGGTCCGCTCCGGCGACGCCACCCGCCTGCACGAGCGCGCGCCGGCAGCGGCCGGAGTGATCTTCATGGACCCGCCCTACGGCAGCGAAGCCTGGGTCCCGGCGATGGAATCGGCCCTGCGCACCGGATGGATCGGCGGCGACACCGTCATCGTGGTCGAGACCGATAAGCGCGAGCGCACCGACCCGCCCGCCGGCTTTGAAGTTCTGGAAGACCGCGCCTACGGCCGCGCCCGGATCCTGGTGATCGGCCGGGACAACGGGGGGACTGGGATGTGATTTCCCAGCTTGCTTCCCCACTACCGTCATCCTGACGCACGTCAGGATCTGCGGTGCACAGGCGCAGGGTGCTTGATCCTGACGTGCGTCAGGATGACGGCAAAAGCGCCCTTCAGAACCGGATCTGCACCTTCATCGCCTGACGCCGGTCGGCGGCCGTGCGGAAAGCCTGCATTGCCTCCTCCATCGCGAAACTGTGGCTGAGCAACGGGCCGGTATCGATCCGGCCCGAGGCCAGCAGCGCCACGGCCGTCGGAAACTCCCGAGCGAAGCGGAACGAGCTCTTCAGGGTCAGTTCCTTCACCATCACGAAATCGGCCGGGATGGTGACTTTCGGATCGGCGTAGGTACCGACCTGAACCAGTGTCCCGCCCGGCGCCAGGGCGTCGAGACAGCTCCGCATAGCGTGCGGGTTGCCGGAACACTCGAAGGCCACGTCGAACCGGCCGCGCGGATGCGCCGGGTCGGTCAACCCGTCCGGCGCGGCCGCCACGTTGATCGCCTGGCTCGCGCCCAGCGCCTCGGCCGCTTTCAGCGGCTCGTCCATGACATCCGTGATCACCGTTTCGACGGCCCCGCCGAGCCGCGCGACCGTGAGGCACAAGGCACCGATCGGGCCCGCGCCGGTGACCAGCACCCTCCGCCCCAGCAGCGGCCCGGCGTGGCTCGCCGCGTGCAGGCAGACCGACAGGGGCTCGGCCAGCGCCGCCACCCCTGGATCGGTCCCCGCCGGGACGGGAACGCATTGCCGCGCCGGCGCGACATAGGTCTCGGCGAACAGGCCCTGCACATGCGGGAAGCGGCGCGACGAGCCGAGGAAAATCATGTCGGCGCAGAGGTTCTCCCGCCCGGTACGGCAGTAGTGGCAGGCGCCGCAGGGGTGGCTCGGGTTGATCGCCACCGGATCGCCGACCGCCAGCCCCCCGAATTCAGCCTCGACGCCGGGTCCGATCTCGGCGATCCGTCCGGCCGCCTCGTGGCCCAGCACGAAGGGCTCGCGCACGGGGAAGTCGCCCATCCGCGCGTGGTGGAAATAGTGCAGATCCGACCCGCAGATACCGCCGGCCTCGACCCGCACCCGCACCTCGCCTTCCGCCAGCGGGCGTTCCTCCCGCGTTTCGACCCTCAGATCCTCGATACCGTGCAGAACGGTGGCGCGCATGGCCCGGCTCCTATTCGGCGGCTTCGGCGGGGGCTTCCAGGTCGGCGTGATCGCGCTCGAACTGCCAAACGTCCTCGAAACCCATGGCCTTGGAGAAGGTCATGAAGTCGGCGATCGGCACCTCGAGGTCGGTAGAGGCGCCGGTGCGCTTCAGGGTCCCGTAGACCGAGTTCAGCGCATGGCCGACGGCGAGGAACCCGGCCGCCGGATAGATCGCGATCTGGTAGCCGATCTCGGCATACTGCTCGGCGGTGAGCACCGGGGTCTTGCCGCCCTCGACCACGTTGACGAGCAGCGGCAGGTCGAAGCGCTTGCCGATGATCTCCATCTCCTCGACCGATTCCGGCGCCTCGACGAACAGGATGTCGGCCCCCGCCTCGGCAAAGGCGTCGGCCCGGCGCAGGGCCTCGTCCAGGCCGTGGGCGGTGCGGGCGTCGGTGCGTGCGATGATCAGGAAATCGGCGCTGTCCCGCGCCTCGGCCGCGACCTTGATCTTGGCCGCCGCCTGGTCGATCGGGATGACCTTGCGGTTCGGGGTGTGGCCGCATTTCTTCGGGAATTCCTGGTCCTCGAGCTGGATCGCGGCGGCGCCCGCCCGCTCGTAGCCCTTGACCGTGTGATCGACGTTGAGCAGCCCGCCATAGCCGGTGTCGCCGTCGCAGATCAGCGGGGCGGAGGACAGCTCGGAGAGCGTGCGCACCCGCTCCACCATGTCCCGGTAGGAGGCGAGGCCGGCATCCGGCAGTCCCAGGTGGGAGGCCACCGTGCCGTAGCCGGTCATGTAGAGCGCGTCGAAGCCCATGGCATCGGCGAGCCGGACCGACACCCCGTCGAACACGCCGGGCGCGGTGAGGATCTTGCCCTTCTGGAACTTGCTCTTGAGGCTGGCCATCCTATTCGTCCTCCCGTGGATTTTCATTGCCGGGAGGGTAATCCGAGCCGGGCCGGGATCAAAGATGCCGATTTTTTCGCAGTTTCCCAAACCCGACGGCACAACTATTCTGTGTAACGCGATTGATTTGGGAGAGAGTATCCATGCGCCTTTCGGCAGTGCGCCTGTTGTCGATGCTGGTTGCCTTGCTTGTTCTCGCAGCGGCGCCCGCCAGTGCCGACATACGATGGAGCCAGGACAAGAATGGCGCGCAGACGGTTTTCATGGGTGACGGAAACCGTTGGCAGTTCAAGGAACCGGCCCACCTCCGCGTCAACCTGAACGCCAACGGCGCCGGTCGATCCGAATGGATACGATGGAACACCGCGGCATCGGACCAGGCCACTGTGACCATCAACAGGCAGACCGGAAGGGGTTTTCGCTATCAGAGCGTGCTCGACTATTTCGACGAAGATCCAGGGAAGCGCGGCGCGAAGCGGAAGGGCGAATTAATGTCAGTAGCGACCTCCAAGGGGATCGTGAAAGCCGTTTCCTTCGACCTCTCCTACAAAGGATATGACCGCGACTGCATTTACTTTTCAGTCGAAGGCAATAGTCGTCGAGTATTGCTGAAAGGCCATCTCTGCGAAGAGCGAGACGGTACGACACCGATAGAAGCGGTGAGAGATTTCGTCGAGGCACTGGAGTTTCGCCCCGAGTGACGGCCGCAAACCGGCGCCCGTGCGATGGAACAGTGCACCCCGGAATAAATCCGGGGAGTGGTAGAGAGATATGGGGAGATACGCGGTTCAGAAGTCCGTCGTGCGGCCCTTGTGTTCCCAGTCGCCGAAGCGGGTCGGCTCCGGGCCGTCGTAGCCGCCGCGCTCGGGCGGCAGGTCCTTGGCGGCGGCGCGCGGGTCGAGCTGCGGCGGCACCGTCACCTCCTCGCCGGGGGCCGGGATCCGCCGGGTCGCCTTGGCGGTCTTGGCGGGATCTTTCGACGCGTCGCCCGGCGCATCCCTCGACTGGGGCACCTGGACTTCGCGGAACTGGGGGTGCTTGTCGCTCATACGCTGCGATATAGACCGCCCGGCCCGCTTCGACCAGATCTTGAAGCCGCTACGCCGCCCCCACACATGCAGGTCCGGTTTCGGCACAATCGCCAAGGAGTGTGCAGGCATGGTCCGGGTCAGCCTGATGATCGCCGCGCTGACGGCGCTGTTCATGGGCGTCGGCTTTCTGCTCGGCGGCAGCGGCGGCATGATGATCGCGCTGCTGCTGGCCGGCGGCATGAACCTGTTCGCCTATTGGAACTCCGACAAGATGGTCCTTCGGATGCACGGGGCGCGCGAGATCTCCCGGGCCGAGCTTCCCTGGTTCCACGACATGATCGCCCAGATGGCCGCGCGCGCCGGGCTGCCCATGCCGAAGGTCTACCTGATCGACCAGGACCAGCCGAACGCCTTCGCCACCGGCCGCAACCCGGAGAACGCCGCCGTCGCCGCCACCACCGGCCTGCTGCGCACTCTCTCCCACGAGGAGATCGCCGGGGTGATGGCGCACGAGCTGGCCCATGTGCAGAACCGCGACACCCTGATCATGACGATCACCGCGACCATCGCCGGTGCGATATCCATGCTGGCCAACATGGCCATGTGGAGCTCGTTCCTCGGCGGCAACCGCAACAATCCGATGGGCATCGTCGGGGTGCTGGCCATGACCATCCTGGCACCTCTCGCCGCGAGCCTGGTGCAGATGGCGATCAGCCGGGTCCGGGAATACGACGCCGACCGGCTGGGTGCGGAGATCTGCGGCCGCCCGCTCTGGCTCGCCTCGGCGCTGCAGAAGCTGGAGGACGGGGCGCGGCGGATCGACAACCACGCCGCCGAGAACAACCCGGCGACGGCGCATATGTTCATCGTGAATCCGCTGCACGCCCACGCGGTTGACGGGCTGTTCTCGACCCACCCGCCGATGCGCGAGCGGATCGCCCGGCTGCGCGCCATGGCCGGCGAGGAGACGCCCCGGCGCGGGCCGTGGGGATAGGGGGAGCCCCCCCCTTCTCCGCCGTCCTCACTCTGCTCCGTCATCCTGAACCGCCACCCCTTCTGAACCACCGCCCCTCGTCATCCTGACGCAAGTCAGGATCAACACTCAGTCGGCGCAGGCGGCTCGGTCCTGACGTGCGTCAGGACGACGGGACTTTCCTATTCCTTGCCCAGGAAGCCGAGCACGGCGGCGTCGAACAGGTCTGGCTGCTCGATGTTCGACAGGTGCGCCGCGTCCGGCAGGATTTCCAGCGAGGCCCCCTTGATCCGCTTCTGGATCTCGCGGGCGGCGTCGGGCGTGGTGCCGGGATCGTCGGCACCGACCACGACCAGCGTCGGCGCCGTGATCGCCTGGATCGTCTCGCGCTGATCCATGCCCTGGATCGCCCGGCAGCAGCCCACGAAACCGGCGACCGGCGTGTTCAGGATCATTTCCCGCACCTTGTCGACGGCTTCCGGATCGCTCTTCTGAAAGGGCTCGGTGAACCAGCGCATGATGGTCGCGTCGACCACGCCCTCCATGCCGTCCGCCTGGGCCGTCTTGATCCGGCCTTCCCACATCTCCGGCGGCCCCATGTAACAGGCCGTGTCGCAGAGAACGAGCCGATCGACCCGCTGCGGATACAGTGTGGCGAGCCGTTGGCCGACCATCCCGCCCTTGGACAGGCCGCAATAATCCGTCCGGTCGATCCCGAGATGGTCGAGCAGGCCGACCGCGTCCTCGACCAGGGTCTCGATGCTGTAGGCGCCCGCCGGCGCCTCGGACTTGCCGTGGCCGCGGCTGTCGTAGCGGACCACCCGATACCGTGTCTCGAAGGCCGGCATCTGCGGATCCCACATGTGGAGCGTCGAGGCCAAAGAATTGGAGAACAGGATCGGCGGGCCGTCTTCCAGGCCGGAAATCTCGTAGTACAGATCGATGCCGTTGATCTTGGCCGTCGGCATGGCTCACTCCCCGATAAGGATGAATCGAAAGTCCCGGCTGGTCGCGTGGGCGCGCGGTCGGGTCATTACACCCGCCGGATCAAGCGGCGTCGACCCTCGACATCGACCGCCCGGGGGTGTCGAATGTTGCGCACCCAGCACGAGGCCCGCGATGCCCCCCTCCGCCCTCCCCGTCGATGCGCTCTACCGCCACAGCGACCTGTCAACGCTCGGCTTTCGGACGACGAAGGAGCTGGAACCGGTCGAAACGCTGATCGGCCAGGATCGAGCGCTGGAGGCGGTGCGCTTCGCCGCCCGCATGCGGGCCCGCGGCTACAACCTCTTCGTCATCGGACCGAAGGGATCGGGCAAGCACGCGGCGGTTCAGGGCTATCTGGGCGACCGGGCGGAGCGGTTCCCGGCCGGCGACGACTGGGTCTATGTCAACGATTTCGACGACCCCCACCGGCCGATCGCCCTACGTCTTCCACCCGGTCGGGCGGGCGACCTGAACCGGCGGATCGAGAAGCTGATCGACGATCTCACAGCCTCGGTCGCCGCCGTGCTCGAGGGCGAGGACTACCGCACCCGGCGCGAGGCGATCGACCGAGACTTCGCCACGCAAAACGAGAGTCTGTTCGAATCCGTCGCCTTGGCGGCGAAGAAAAAGGATCTCGTTCTGGTCCGGACCGAACAAGGCTTCGCCATCGCGCCGGAGGACGGCGGCAAACCGATGGCGCAGGAGAAGTTCAACGCCCTGCCCCAGGTGCGGCGCGAGCGCTTGCAGGAGGATATCGAGGCGATCCAGGTCCTGCTGCGCGATGCCCTGCACAAGGCGCCGCTGCTCGAACGCGACCGGCAGAAAGCCATCCGCGCCCTGAACGACTCCGTCGCCCGTTCCCTGGTCGACGAGGAGATCGCCGAGGTCCGGGAAGGGCTGGACGTATCGGCGGAACTGGATGCGTGGATCGCTTCGCTAAAGGAGGACCTTGTCGGCAACATCCACCTGTTCGCCCAACCGGCAGACGGGCATAAACCACAGGGGCACAAACCACAGGGACAGAGCGATCCCAACGGGTCTACGGATCCATTGCGCCGGTTCCGGGTCAACGTCTTCGTCACCCACGACCCCACCGCCGGCGCCCCCGTGGTGATTGAGGATCATCCCACCCTCGGCCGGATCGTGGGACGGATCGAATACCGGTCCCAGATGGGGTCGATGTTGACGGACTTCACCCTGATCCGCCCCGGCGCCCTGCACTGCGCCAATGGCGGCTATCTATTGATCGACGCCCTCAAACTGCTCCAGCAACCGTTCGCCTGGGACGCCCTCAAACGGGCGCTCTACAACGCCCGGGTCTCGATCGAGAGCCCACAGGACGCGGCGACCACCGCCTTGGCGGTCTCGATCCAGCCGACTGACATCCCGCTCGCGGTCAAGGTCGTGCTGTTCGGCGACCAACGCCTGTACCACGCGCTGGCGGCGGCGGATCCGGACTTCGGCGATCTGTTCAAAGTCGCCGCCGATTTCGACGACATCATGGAGCGCGACGACGAGCACGACGCTCTGTACGCCCGACTGATCGCGACGATCCAGAAGAAGGAAACGCTGCGGCCGCTCGATCGGAAGGCGGTGGAACGGGTGATTGAGCACTGCTCCCGCATCGTCGAGGACAAGGACCGGGTCACGACACGGGTGGGGCTGGTCGCCGACCTGCTGCGCGAGGCCGACTATCAGGCCCGCGAGCGCGGCCACAAGACCGTCGTGCGCGACGACGTCGAGGCGGCACTCGAGGCCGCGCGCCGCCGCTCAGACCGGATCGAGCGCCGGATGCGCGAGCAGGTACTCCGAGAGACCATGCTGATCGACACCGAGGGCGGTGCCGTCGGCCAGGTGAACGGGTTGAGCGTGCTGCAGATCGGGACCCACGCCTTCGGCCGTCCGACCCGGATCACCGCCCGCGTGCGGACCGGCACCGGCCGGTTCGTCGATATCGAGCGCGAGGTCGAGCTGGGCGGACCGCTGCATTCGAAGGGCGTGCTGATCCTTCAAGGCTATCTCGGCGCCACCTACGCCACCGACGTGCCGGCATCGGTGCAGGCCAGCCTGGTCTTCGAGCAGTCCTACGGCGGCGTGGACGGCGACAGCGCCTCGTCGACCGAGCTCTATGCCCTGCTTTCGGCCTTGTCGGATGTACCGATCCGCCAGGGTGTCGCGGTCACAGGGTCGGTGAACCAGATGGGCGAGGTCCAGGCAATCGGCGGGGTGAACGAGAAGATCGAGGGGTTCTTCGACATCTGCGCCGAGCGCGGCCTGACCGGCGATCAGGGTGTGCTGATCCCGGTCGCGAACACCCGGCACCTGATGCTGAAGCAGGAGGTCCGGGACGCTGTCAAGGATGGCCGCTTCGGCATTTGGGCCGTGTCGACGATCGCCGAGGGGATCGAAATCCTTACCGGCGTCCCCGCCGGGGTGCGAGGCCCGGACGGGGACTTTCCGAAGGGCACGATCAACGCCCGGGTCGAGGCGCGCATGCGGGCCTTCGCCGAGGCCCGCCGGCGCTTCGCGGTGCATGCCGCGCCGGAGGCGTGAGCCGCCCCGGCGCACGCGAAGGATCAGACGGAGGTCAAGCGGCGGGCTGGGGCCCGGTCCACTCGCTGACCACATCCTCGTAGGCAGGCCGGCCGCGCTCGGTCGGGGCTTCGGTCGGGGTGCCGATATAGATCATGCCGATGATGTCGGTCTCGGGAGTATGGCCGAGCGCCTGCTTCACCGCGGGATGGAAGGCAGGCCACTCGGTCAGCCATTGCGCGGCGAAGCCGCTGGCATGGGCCGCCACCAGGACGTTCTGGCAAAGCGCGCCGCCGGACATCCGCTGTTCGATCTCCGGGATCTTCGGGTGATGCGGGTCGAGCCGCGCGGTGACGACCAGCAGGATCGGGCTGCGCTGCGGGCGCAGGCGCTCTGCTTCGACCAAGCGGTCCTCGGCATCGGGATTGTCGGCCCGGTAGATCGATGCGAAGGCGTCTCCCAGGGCAGCCTGACCCTGCTTGTGCAGGACCTGAACACGCCACGGTCCAAGCTTCCCGTGATCGGGCACCCGCAGGCCAGCGGCGATGATCTTCCGCAAGGTTTCGGCATCCGGACCCGGCTCGCCCAGATTCTTGGCCACCACCGACCGCCGGGTCAGCAGCAGGTCCATCATCCCGGGAGACGCGGCGGCCGCGAAGGTTTCTGCGACAGACATGTGAACTCGCTCCGATTTGGTGTGCCGCGTAGATAGGGTTCCCTACCCTCGCGGCAAAGGCCCAACCGCGCAAGACCGTTTTGCGAATGATTTGCAGTAAGGTTTTTGCGCTGGAAAAGAAAAGCATTTTATGTATTATCGCTGCAGCCGCCAGAACGGCGGTATCCGGCCCATCGGCTCCCGAAAAAAGTTCGGAGGAGAATCCGTGTTTCAGTCTTCACTCACGCGACTAAGCATCGCCGCCCTGCTCGTCGGCATGATGGGCGGCTGCAATCCTTATGTGTGGAGCGGCGCCGCCGTCGCGACGGTTCCCCAACTCACGACCGGGCGCAACGCCTTCTATCATATGAACAAGGCGTTCGGAAAAAGCTGCGCGGACTCGACCTACTTCGATCGGCCGCTCCACTGCGTCAACGAGCGCGACTGATCGCCGCCCGACGCGGGTGCCACGCGGATTAGAACTCCGCGTCGTCGATCACCATAGGCTCATGCTCGGCCGCCTCGGCCCATTCCTTCATGGCGTCGAGCGACCAGATTGCGTCGGCATAGGCCTTCTCCTGCTCGCCCAGTTCGACGCCGAACGTCCGAAACCGGCTGACCACCGGCGCATACATGGCGTCGGCCACCGTGAACCGTCCGAACAGGAACGGGCCGTCGCCGCCATGGCGGGATAGACACAGCCGCCAGATCGCCTTCACCCGGTCGATGTCCTCCTGCACACCCGGCTTGCGGCCCTCTTTCGGAAACGAGGAGCGGATGTTCATCGGCATGTGGGTGCGGAGCGCGCCAAACCCGCTATGCATCTCGCAGGAAACCGCCCGGGCGAGAGCGCGGGCCGACAGGTCGTCCGGCCAAAGACCGGCCTCGGGCGCCAGCTCGGCCGCGTATTCGGCGATCGCCAGACTGTCCCAGATCTTCAGGTCGCCATGCACCAGACAGGGAACGCGGCCCGAGGGCGAGTACTTGAGGATCTCGGTCTTGTAGCCGGGCTCATCGAGCGGGACGAGAATCTCCTCGGCTGAGAGATCGGCCTGGCGGACCGCCAACCAGGCCCGCAGCGACCAACTGGAATAGTTTTTGTTCCCGATAATCAGGGTAAGCGGACTGTCGGACCTGTCTGACATGAGCCCCTCGCCTTTCTTTACGCACCCCGTCACATCGGCCGAACCATTGAGCGGGGAGCTTGCTTGTGCCTGTTAAGCCGCAGCGAGTATACCGGATAGGCGGTTCTGTCATCGCCCATTCGTCCTCAGTCACCAGTTCGGAGCATCCGCCGTGGCCTTCAATCTCGTCGCCCGCGCCACCGCCGGAACCATTCCGGTCACCCCGATCACCGCAGACGGCCTTGCCGACTGGTCGGTGGAGACCGACGCCGCGACCAAGACCTGGATCGCCGCCACCGGCTTCAAGGCCAAAGCCGGCGAGACCTGCGTCGTCCCGGACAAGAACGGCGATATCGGCCGGGTTTTGCTGGGCGTCGAAGCCGCAGACCGTATCGGCGTCTGGGAATTCGCGGGACTGCCCGCGTCGCTTCCCGCTGGACGGTACGCGATCGATGCCGACCTGGCGCCGGAGGATGCTACCCGCGCTGCCACCGGCTGGGCCTTGGCCACATACCGCTTCACCCGCTACACCGAGATGCCCGCGATCGAGGCGGAACTGGTCTGGCCGAAGGGCGCGGACCGCCAGTATGTCGAGACCATCGCCGGATCGACCGCCCTGGCCCGCGACCTGATCAACACCCCCGGTTCGGATCTGCGCCCGTCCGATCTGGCCGACGTCGCCAAGGCGCTTGCCAAACAGTTCAAGGCGAAAATCGCGATCACCGTCGGCGACCAGCTGCTCAAGAAGAACTATCCGACCATCCATATGGTAGGCCGTGGAGCCGACGACGCGCCGCGTCTGATCGACATCACCTGGGGCAACCCGAAGCATCCGAAGGTGACCCTGGTGGGCAAGGGCGTTTGCTTCGATACCGGCGGCTACGATCTGAAGCCGTCGAACGGGATGTTGACCATGAAGAAGGATATGGGCGGCTCGGCCCAGGTCCTGGCGCTGGCGCGGATGGTGATGGCGGCGGGCCTGCCGGTTCGGCTCCGCGTGCTGGTGCCGGCGGTTATGAACATGGTCTCCGGCAACGCCTTCCTGCCGATGGACATCTGCCGCACCCGCAAGGGCACCACGGTCGAGGTCGGCAACACCGATGCCGAGGGGCGGCTGGTGCTCTGCGACGCTCTGACCGAGGCCGACAGCGAGCGGCCTGAACTCCTGATCGATTTCGCCACCCTGACCGGAGCCGCCCGCGTGGCTCTCGGACCGGACCTTCCGGCGATGTTCTGCAACGACGATTCGCTGGCCGCCGAGATACTCGCAAACGGTCTGGCCGAAGAGGATCCGATGTGGCGGCTGCCGTTGCACCAGCCCTACAAGGCGATGCTGAAGACCAAGATCGCGGATCTCTCGAACACCGGTTCAGGACCCTATGGCGGAGCGATCACCGCGGCGCTGTTCCTGGAGCATTTCGTTTCCAAAACAACGCCATGGATGCATGTGGACCTGATCGCCTGGAACCTGCGCGACCGTCCGGGGCGCCCGGAAGGCGGCGAGGCGCAAGGCATCCGGGCCGTGTTCCGAACGATTCAGGCGCGTTTCCCAGGCTGAGGCGAAGATCGAGAGCGAAACGAACCCCTTTCCTTTCCCGACAGAGCACTGTATCTTCGATCCGCTACCGGAACGAATGGAAAAGATCCGTCGATGCATCGATCCGACCAGCAGCACAGAGTTCTGAATCTTTGGCGGGCCGCCACCGTTCAGAGCGTCCGCCGTGACGGCCCCGACCTCACGTCGCGGCAGATGGGGCTGCTGCTCACCGTCTATCTGACCACGCCGCCGCATACGGTACGGGGGCTGGCCCAGGCGCTGAACATCTCCAAACCGGCGGTGACCCGGGCTCTGGACCGTTTGTGCACGCTTGGTTTCCTACGCCGCAAGGTGGACGAGGAGGATCGCCGCAGCGTCCTGGTGCAGCGGACCGTAAAAGGGTCCGTCTTCCTGTCGGAATTCGCCGGGCTCATCCTCGCCGCCGAGACCGGAGACCTCGGCGAAGAGAACCAGGAAGGCGAGGCGCGGGCGATCGCTGTCTGACCCGGATCCCGGCCGCTATCGGGTGACGTCCAGCGCCTCGATCCGAGCGCGCGCAGCATCGGCCGTGGAGCTCTCCGGCGCCAAGTCCAGCACCCTGATCCAGGAACGCCGCGCCGCCGTATCGTCGCCGGCCATCTGTTCGAGGATGCCGCGTTCGAGCCAGGCGGCAGGCGCAATCGGGTTCACCGCAAGCGCCCGCTCGACATCGTCCCGGGCGAGATCGGGCACCCCGAGGTACCGGTAGGCCGACGCGCGATACAGCAACAGCTCCACGTCCCGCGGCGCCATCTGGATGGAGCGGTCGAGATCGTCGACCGCGCCCCAATAGTCTCTCAGAGACAGCCTTGCCACCGCCCTGTCGGCCAGGATCTGCGGGTCGTTCGGCTGGACGCTGATGACGCGGGACAGAAGCTGTTCGGCTCGAGCCGCGCGCCCCGACATCATCCAACCCTGCGCCGCCTGGGCCATCAGGCCGAGCCGAAGGTCGAGCCGGGCGTCCGGCACCTCGCCCGCCAGGGTCTCGAGCCGGGATGCCGCCTCGTCGTAGGCGTTGAGGCCCAGCAGCGCCACCGCCGCGCAGTGCCGCGCCGGCAACCCGCCGCCGGCCTGATGCCAGTCGAGCGCCGCCCGATAGGCATTCTCCGGATCGGCGCGCGCCTGGTTCAGGCAGGCCCTGTAGAGCAGCTCCTGATCCGCCGCACCGTCGGCTTGCGACCAAGCGGAGCCGGGAAGTGCCAGAGCTGTCGCCAGAGCCGTCGCCAGAACCGTCCCCAGGATCGACGCAACGGAAGCCGCGCGCCAAAAAACCCTCTTTACTGAATGGTAACGGGTTGCACGGGCATAATGCATCATGATGACGACCAAGCGTTCAACCGACTATGGCGACCAACCCGCCGCTCCCGACCAGCTCGCGCCCACCGCGGCAGAGCAGTTGCGTGAGATCGCCCACGAGCTTCGCAATCCCCTGAACGCCCTTACGGCGATCATGGAGATCATGAAGGATCAGCGCTTCGGCCCGCTGGGAGATCAGCGGTATCAGGAATACGCGGCGCTCGCCCACGACGCGACCACAAAAATGATGGATCTCTGCAACCGGTTGGTCCAAACACCCGGTCCGGCCGACACCGTTCACCGAGTGGAAGTCGCCTCGCTCTTGGCGAACATCGCCGCGATGTATCGCCCCATGGCGGAGGCTCGTGGCCTCACGCTCGATGTGGATGTGCCCGACGATCTGCCGGATATCCAGGCGAATCCGGAAGCGCTTGGGACCGTTCTGAGCAATCTGGTGACGAACGCGATCAAGTTCACGCCTCGCGGCGGCCGCGTGTCCCTGCTGGCTCGGAAGGAACCCTTGGAGAACGTCGCGGTGTTCGTCGTGTCCGACAGTGGCGTCGGTCTCGATCCGGAGATGGTGGCCCACACGATGCCCCCGGCCGGGGAGACGTTCGAGCCGTCGCCCACCGTGGGCGCACATGGCGACACCGGCTCCGGCCTGGGCCTGATCATTATCCGGCGCACGGTTACGGATCTCGGCGGCACGCTGGAACTGCGCTCGGCAAAAGGCGTTGGAACCTGCGCCATCGTTCGGTTGCCGCTGGGGATGGCGGAACCCGGCCGGTAGAGTGCCTCACGCCGCCGACAATTCGGCCACGGCATCGGCAAGCAGCCTTAGATCCCGCTCCGTTGACAGGCGGTGGTCGCCATCCTTGACGAGATGCACCTGGACATCGTCCGTCTCCAAACGCTCGGCCAACAGGACCGAGAGGCGGTGAGGAACGTCAGCATCGCGCATCCCGTGCAGCAACCGGACCGGCGCGTGGATCGGGATCGGCCCCCGCATGATCAGGTGGTGGCGCCCGTCTTCAATCAGATCCATGGTGATCGTGTAGGGCTCATCGGAGTACTCCGACGGTTCTAGATAAACCCGCTCGGTCTCCAGGGTCCGACGCACCTCCCCGTCGAATTCCGCCCACATCAGGTCTTCGGTGAAGTCGGGCGCGGCGGCGACGCCCACCAGTCCGGCCACTCTGTCCGGACGCGCCAGCGCCAGCAGCAGGGCGATCCACCCGCCCATGGACGAGCCGACGACGACCACGCGTCCGGTCGTCATCCGATCGAGCACGGCCAGCGCGTCGGCCTTCCACTTTCCGATAGTGCCGTCGCGAAACGCGCCGGACGACCGGCCATGCCCCCGGTAGTCGAACCGGGTGAAAGCCTGTCCGCGATCCCGGGCGAACGCTTCGAGCGCCATCGCCTTGGTCCCGGTCATATCGGACATGAATCCGCCGCAGAACAGTATCCCGGGCTCCCCCCCGGGCAGGTGGTGGTAGGCGAGCGTCTCACCATCCTCCGTGGTCAGGGTCTCTGGATCGGGAGCGGCGGTTTCCTGATGCTGTGACGCGTGCGTCATTGTGCTAGGGTCCCTTTCGATTTGAACCGTACCGATTGCTGGATTTGCCGGTGACAGAACCGATGGAGGCGGACGCGACCGCCGCGCCCGATCCTAACATCTCCGCCGAGGATTTCGAGGCGTTCCGACCCCGCAACGGCGGTCCGGGACCGACCATTCTTCAGGTGTTGCCCGCCCTGGTGTCGGGCGGCGTGGAACGGGGCACGGTCGACATGACGCGCGCCATCGTCCAGGCCGGCTGGCGTGCCATCGTCGTCTCCCGCGGCGGGCCGATGGTGCATGAGATCGAACGGGTCGGAGGCACCCATATCGAGCTGTCGGTTCACGCGAAGAATCCGCTGCTGTGGCGCGCTACCTTCGACGCCTTGGTCGACGTCATCCACCGCGAGCGGGTTGATCTTGTCCATGCCCGATCGCGGATTCCCGCCTGGCACGGCCTGAAGGCGGCAGCCCGAAACCGGGTGCCGTTCGTCACCACCTTCCACCAGCGCCCAACGGCGGCGACCGCCCTGAAACGCGCCTACAATTCCGTCATGGTTCGAGGCGAACGGGTGATCGCGATCTCGCACTACATCGCCGAGCGCCTGCTCGCCGACTATGGGATGGACCCGGAGCGCCTGAGGGTGATCCCCCGCGGGGTCGATCTGGACATGTTCGATCCCGACCGGGTGCCGGCGGAGCGTATGATCCGGCTGGTCAACAAGTGGCGCGTGCCCGACGGGGTGCCGGTGGTGATGATGCCGGGGCGGATCACCGCCTGGAAGGGACACGCCTTGCTGATCGATGCCCTGGCGCGGCTTGAGCGCGGCTCGTTCCATTGCCTGATGGTCGGCGACGACATCTCGCGACCGGACGCGAAGCGGCGTCTGGAAGCGCACGCCCAGGCGGCCGGTGTCGGCGCCTACGTCCACTTCGTCGGGCGAACCGACGATATGCCGGCGGCCTACAAGATGGCGGACGTGGTCGTCTCGGCGAGCCTCGACCCGGAACCGTTCGGACGCGTGATGATCGAGGCCCAGGCCATGGGCCGACCGATCGTCGCCACGGACCACGGCGGGGCGCGGGAAACGGTTCTGGCGGGGGAGACGGGCTGGCTGGTCGCTCCGGGAGACGCCGAGGCACTGGCCGCCGGGCTCAGAACCGCGCTCTCCCTGGACGGCGAAGCGCGGGCCAAGCTGTCCGGTCTGGCCATCGCCCATGTGAGAGAGAATTTCTCGCGCTATCAGATGTGCGCGCGGACACTGGCCGTCTACACCGAGGTCCTGTCGGAACGGGGCTGCGAACGCCTATGACGCCCACCGGAAGCATCGACCGCGTGCTGGTCATAAAGCTCGGCGCGCTGGGGGATTTTCTGCTTGCGATCGGTCCGATGCAGGCTATCCGCCGGCGTCATCCGGACGCCCGCATCACCCTCCTGACCCGCGAAGCCTATCGCGATCTCGCGACCGCCAGCGGCCTGTTCGACGAGATCTGGATAGACCCGGCACCGCGCTACAATCCGATCTCCTGGCTCTCCCTTCGCGCCCGTCTGCGCGGCGGTCGGTTCGACAGGGTCTACGATCTGCAGACCTCGGACCGCTCCGCCAGCTACTTCCGCCTGCTCGGCGGAGCGACGGGACCGGAATGGTCGGGCCGGGTCGTTGGCTGCAGCCACAGGCATGCCTACGAGTCCCCGTCTCCCCTGCACACCGTCGACCGTCAGCGCGAACAGCTCTCGATCGCCGGGATCGTAGACGTTGCGCTATCCGATCTCCGGTTTCTCGACTCCGATATCGCCGCCCGGCTGCCTCACCGGCCTTTCGCCCTTCTGATCCCCGGCGCGTCCGCCGGTCGGCCGGCGAAGCGTTGGCCGGCCGACCGGTTCGCCGAGCTTGCCGCGCAACTCGCCGCTCGCGGGATCGGGAGCGTCGTTGCCGGTACTGCCGGAGAGGGCGACCTGGCGCACTCTATTCAGGCGCAGGCGCCGGAGGCGCTCGACCTGACTGGGGCGACCGATCTCGCCGAACTGGCGGCTTTCGCCCGCGCCGCGCGGCTGGTGGTCGGCAACGACACCGGCCCCACCCATCTGGCGGCCTTGGCGGGCGCGCCGACTCTGGCCCTGTTCTCCGACGACAGTGAGCCGGCCCGAACCGGCCCGCGCGGCCCCCACACGCGCTTTCTTCAACGCGCGAGCTTGACGGATCTCGAAACGGAGACCGTTCTGACGAGTATTGAGGACTGGCTCGACGCCGCCCCCCGCGGCGGCTGACCGACCCCCTACAGGAGCGGATGGGCGGGCGCCGCCAGGGCGGTCTGGAGCAGCAGCAACCCGAGCATCAGAATGACCATCCCACCGATCACAGCCACCCCTTCGCCGGCAATCGACAACCGGTTGGCGTGATCCGGCATGCGCGCCGCCAGCCGTCGGGCGGCGTCGCGGGCGAAGACCGACAGCGACGCCAACGCTCCGACGGTGATCGCGGTACCGAGCGACATGGCCAAGACTGCCGCCATTCCGGATGAGCGCAGATCCATGGAATAGGCGACGACCAGCACCAGCACCGCCCCGCTGCACGGCCGGATGCCGATCGACAGGACCAGTGCGGCGAAACTCCTCAGGCCGAGCGGCGCCGCCAGATCCTCCCGGCTCGGACCGTGAGAATGACCGCAAGCCCCGTGATCCTGATCGTGATCGTGACGATGACCGTGCGCATGGTGATGACCATGATTGTCGCCATGGGCGCGGCCCGGTTGCGGCCTGTCGGCGATCGCCCGAAGCAGCCGGCGCCCCCGCATGGCGATCAGACCGAAACCGAGCAGGACGACCAGTCCGTAGCTCGCCGCCTCCAGGCTCGGCACCACCCCCTGGGCCTGCCGCATGGTGAGGCCCAACAGTCTGACGGTCGCCTCGACCAGGACGATCGCGACGAGTCCTTGCACCAGGGAGGAGACGAGCGACAGCAGGAGACCGCGTTTCAACTCGCTCTCCTGGGTCAGAAGGTAGGTCGAAATCACCACCTTGCCGTGACCCGGACCTGCCGCGTGAAAGATCCCGTACAGAAAACTGAGCCCGATCAAAGTCGACGCCGCGATGACGCCGCCGTCCCGCACGGCGACCATGGCGGCGGACAATGCGCGGTGCAGGTCGCGCTGGATCGACTGGATCTCGAACGCCACGCGCGACCAGTACGGGATCGCAAGATCGAATTGCGGCGCCAGCGCCAGCAGGATCGCGGCGGCAACCAGCAAGACCAGACCTCCCGCCGGGAGGAGGAGGCTCGGACGGAGCCGATCAGAACTCAGCGACATGGGATCCTCAATACGGCGAGACCGGTCACTTGCAGGTCACGATCACGGTCTCGGCGAACTGCGCGCCGAGCGTGTCGTCGGGATTGGAGTCCTGATCCGCCGACTGGGCGGCCATGATAGCGTTCATGTCGGGCGTCGGCGCCAGGATCCGGGCAGAGCAGTTTCCGGGATTAGGCCCCCGAAACGCGACGACATCGCCTTCCAGGTGGACCATGTCGATGTAGTAGGTCGGATCGAAGACCGCGATGTCGAGGTCCTGAGCGCGCGGATCGACCGGCTGCGCCAGCGGGACGGTGAACCTGTACTGCAAGCGGCCCTCCCGGAGGCTCGCGGAGAAGTCCCTGGGTGCTGCGAAGTCCTGCCGTGCGCCGTCGGCGCGCACCCGCATGAAGAAGTCGTAGTCGCGCAGGTTCTTCATGCTGTCGTCGATCAGATCGGCGAGCATCCGCTGCCCCGAATCGGACGCGATGTCGATGCCGACGGTCGCGTAAGCGGTATACATCGGATCGAAGAGCCATTCCTGGCCGATCGCCGCCACCCGTCCGGCATCGTCGAGCATCACGGTGGTACGCAGGTCGATCCACACATGAGGATGGGCCGCGACGGGCCGCCCGGCGACCATGGTCAGGCAGGCGAGAAACACTGCCATGAACACGGTCTTCCAACGAAGCGTCATTGCCGTCTCCAGAACACCCGCCCCCGGATGATAGTCGCGCGCCAATCTAACCTCATGGCACGGAATTGTGAATCGTCGCGGTGAATCCCCCGCCGACGGCTTACCGCAATGCCGGATCTGCGCTTCAATACCCGCGCCGCCGATCCGGCGTCCCGATCCCGTCACTCCGAGTAAGAGAGATCGCAACGATGACCCACACTCCCCTCGACCCCGCCGGGATGGCGGCAATGGGCACGCCGAACTACACCCACGCGATGGTCACCGAAGACGTTAGCAAGTGGCTTCACATCGCCGGCCAGGTCGGCGTGCTGCCAGACGGGAGCACCGCCTCCGGAACCCTGGCCCAGTGCCGTCAGGCCTTCGCAAACATCGGCATGCTGCTGGACGGCGCCGGCATGACCAGGGACGATGTCGCCCATCTCCGGATCTACCTGATCGACCGCGACGACATCCCGGCGCTGCGCGAGGCCCGCACCGAGTTCTTCGGCCCGGACAAGGTCATCCCCAGCACTCTGGTGCTGGTCTCCGGCCTGGTGAAGCCGGAATGGCGGGTCGAACTGGAAATCGTCGCCGCGCGGTGAAGCGCGCCCGGATTGGCGAGCACCCGCCCTCACCCATCAACCCAGAGGCTGCCCATGACTTTCGCCACCCACGATCCCGACACCGTGCCCGATCTCGGCATTCCGACCTTCACCCAGGGATTGATGCTCGAAGGGGTGAGGGACTGGTTCATTATGTCGGGTCAGATCGGGCTGAAGCCGGATGGGACGCTGGCCGGGCGCGATACCGAGACACAGATCCGCCAGGCGTTCGCCAATATCGCCAACCTGCTGGCCGATGCCGGACTGAGCCTCGACGACCTGGTGTTCCTGCGCTTCTACCTGACAAAAGCGGCCGACATCCCGGCGATGCGGACGCTCCGCAACGAGTTCCTGGGCACGCGGAAGGTCCCCAGCACGCTCCTGGTGATCAGCGCCTTGGCCAATCCGGACTGGACCGTCGAGATCGAGGCCGTCGCCGCCCGGCGCTGACGCCTCAGGTTTCGCCGAACAGGAAGGCGAGCAGCGCGAAGCGGCGGCCGGAGCGCATCGGCATGACCTCGTGCAGCAGCGAGCAGGAAAACACGATCGCAGCACCCGCCGGCGGCTTGTAGAGCGCCTCCGAGAACTCGGGAAAGCGGATCTCCGCGCCCTCGTACTCGTCGCTGTTCAGGTTGATCGTCACCGCGAATCGGCGATGGGCCACCATCGGCTGGGTATTGTCGCGGTGGCCGTGCTTGGAGCCCTTCTGCGCGCCCTCGTAGCAGGCGATGCGATACCGCTCATGCCGGGTAACGCGGTAGTTGAAGGCACGCTGGATTTCCGGAATCAGACGCGGCCCGATGCGCCCATCGATCACGTTGTTGGTCTCGGCGGAACAGACCCAGTGGTCGATCCGGTCGTCGCGGCCATAGTCGGGAATCCGCATCTTGCAGTCCGTCGTCCGGCCCTGGAGCTGGTTATGGCCCGGCTCGACGAATTCGTTGCCCTGCATGGCATAAATGTTGATCAGCCGTTTGCAGTCCGCGTCGTTGAACACGTCCGGCACGACCAGAACCGGCGGATGCATCACAGGGACCAGATCGGCCCGCCGGCGGTCGGCCAACGGCCGGATCGCGGCGAGCGCCGCCTCGGCCAGGTTCACTCCGGTCGAGCCCTCCTCCGAGCGCAGCCGTGCTGCCAAATGCTGGTTGGGGGCGACCACGAGGATGACAGGATTCCCGCCCGCGACCCTGCCGCCGAGCCCCGGCAGAGGAGTCGCCGCGAGACCGGCCATGCGCGAGGCGGCGCCGTCGGTATCCACCAGGACGGGGAACGGAAAGTCGCCGCCGGCATTGCCGGAGACGACGAGCCGAACCCGCACACCCAAGGCATCGAACGCGTCCCGCTCCGCGCTGAAGGCCTGAACCGCCGCCCGGCCCGCCTCCGCGCCCGGATCGCCGAGGAAGACGAGGACGTGGATGTTGCCGGACTCGGCGTCGGCATGGACGTCGAAGGGGTCGCCGTTGCGCCGTCTCAACGGCCATTTCGGAACGATATCGCCGACATCGAGGGACGGGAGCTGTCTCATCTGGGTCGTCATCGCGGATCTCGGGCTATCGGTCGGGGCTGTCGTTGCAGGATGCCGACCGAGTGAACCCGTTCGCTCGCGACGACGCAAGAGTCGGGCGAGCGCGCACGGTCCCGGACCCGCACCGCCCCCCTGCCCCTTGCCTCGCGCCGTCGGGGCGCGTAAAACCCAGGCGACCGTAACGAAACCGGACGAACCCATGCGCCCGCAGGGTCTCACCATCACTCGGATGCAGACTATCAGGCCGTCTCGGACGGCCTGCGCTATCGTGCGCGCGTTCGAGGCGGCATAACGCCTGACGGGTGGCCAAGGGCCGGCCCGCTTCTCCCCGTTCCGCCCCGGTTTCGACAAAGAGACATCCCATGCCTGCCATTACGCTCCCCGACGGTTCCGTCCGCTCCTATGACGCACCGATCACGCCAGCCTCCGTCGCCGCCGATATCGGCCCGGGCCTCGCCAAGGCCGCGTTCATCGCCGAGGTCGACGGAAAGCCGGTCGATCTCGACCATGTGATCGAGACGGACGCCGCTCTCGCGCTGATCACCCGGAAGGACGACAAAGCGCTCGCGCATATCCGCCATGACTGCGCCCACGTTCTGGCCGAGGCGGTGCTGGAGCTGTATCCGGAAACCCAGGTCACGATCGGACCCTCGATCGAGAACGGGTTCTACTACGACTTCTATCGCGAACAGCCTTTCACACCGGACGATCTGGAGAAGATCGAGCGGCGGATGCACGAGATCGTCGATCGCGACGAGAAGATCGTGCGCGAGGAATGGACGCGGGACGAGGCGGTCCTGCACTACAAGAAGATGCACGAGCCGTTCAAAGTCGAGCTGGTGGAGGTTATCCCCGAGGGGGAGACGATCAGTTTCTACCGTCAGGGCGATTTTCTCGATCTCTGCCGCGGCCCGCACGGCCCATCGACCAAGGGTGTCGGACACGCCTTCAAGCTGATGCGGGTGGCCGGCGCCTACTGGCGCGGCGACGCCAAGCGCGAACAGCTTCAGCGCATCTACGGAACGGCCTTCGCCGATGAGAAGGCGCTCCAGGCCCATCTGACGATGCTGGAAGAGGCGGAGAAGCGCGATCACCGGCGTCTGGGACGCGAGCTCGACCTGTTCCATATCCAGGAGGAGGCCGTCGGATCGGTGTTCTGGCACCCGAAGGGCTGGACGCTGTACCGAGAGATCGAGATGTACATCCGGCGCCGTCTCGACGCGGCCGGCTATCAGGAGATCAAGACGCCCCAGCTGATCGACCGGGCGCTCTGGGAGGCCTCGGGCCACTGGGACAAGTTCCGCGAGAACATGTTCACGGCCAATGCCGAGGACGACCGGGTGCTCGCGCTCAAGCCGATGAACTGCCCGGGCCACGTGCAGATCTACAAGCAGGGCCTGAAGTCCTACCGCGACCTGCCGCTGCGCCTCGCCGAATTCGGCTCCTGCCACCGCAACGAGCCGTCGGGTGCCCTGCACGGCATCATGCGGGTGCGCGCCTTCACCCAGGACGACGCCCATATCTTCTGCACGGAAGACCAGATCACCGACGAGAGCATCCGATTCTGCGACCTGCTCAAGTCGATCTATGCCGATTTCGGCTTCCAGGACATCCGCATCAAGTTTTCCGACCGTCCCGAGGTCCGGGCCGGCGAGGACGCGGTCTGGGATCGTGCCGAAGGCGCGCTGCGCGAAGCCTGCGACGCCGCGGGGCTCGAGACCACGTTGAATCCGGGCGAAGGCGCGTTCTACGGCCCGAAGCTGGAATTCGTGTTGCGCGACGCCATCGGCCGCGACTGGCAGTGCGGCACGCTGCAGGTCGATTTCGTTCTCCCCGAGCGTCTCGACGCGACGTATGTGGCGGAAAGCGGAGAACGCAAACGGCCGGTCATGCTGCACCGGGCGATCTTCGGTTCCATGGAACGCTGGATCGGCATTCTGATCGAGCAGTTCTCCGGCCGCTTCCCGATGTGGCTCTGTCCTGTTCAGGTGGTGGTCGCGACGATCACCGAGGCGGCGGACGACTACGCCCGCGAGGTCGCGGCAGCCTGCAAGGCCGCCGGACTCCGGGTGGCGCTGGATTTGCGGAACGAAAAGATTAACTACAAGGTCCGCGAACATTCCGAGGCAAAGGTACCGGCATTGCTTGTCGTCGGTGCTCGTGAAGCCGAAGGAAAGCAAGTGGCGGTCCGTCGTCTTGGCGGCAAGGCTCAGGAAATCCTTGCTCTCGACGACGCCGTTCATAGACTACAGGATGAAGCGGCGGCTCCGGACCGTGTTTCCAGCCGCGCCGCTTAACGAAAAACAGGAGGTAACCTATCGCCAGACCACCGTTTAATACGACCCCGCCGCAAAAGGACGGCCCCCGGGTCAACCGCGACATTCGTGTCCCCAAGGTCCGCTGCGTCGGTCCCGACGGGGACATGCTCGGCGTGATGAGCGTCGACGAGGCGATGTCGCATGCCGAGGAATTCGGCCTGGATCTCGTCGAGGTCTCGCCGAACGCCGATCCGCCTGTCTGCAAGATTCTGGATTACGGCAAGTTCAAGTACGAGGCCCAGAAAAAGAAGAACGAAGCCAAGAAGAAGCAAAAGGTCATCGAGGTCAAAGAGATCAAGATGCGCCCGAACATCGACGAACACGATTACCAGACGAAGATGCGCAGCGTGAACCGCTTCCTCGGCGACGGGGACAAGGTCAAGCTGACCATGCGCTTCCGGGGTCGTGAAATGGCGCACCAGGAACTCGGTCTGAACGTGCTGAAGCGCGTGCAGGAGGAGATCGCCGAGGTGGCCAAGGTCGAGGCGCATCCGAAGCTGGAAGGTCGTCAGATGATCATGGTGGTGGCGCCGCGCTGAGCGGCACGCCAACCGCCCTTGGGCCGCCGCCCAACTCCCGACAGTGGCGGCGGATCGGCGTTCAGCCACCGATCCGCCCCAATTTCCTTCTGACAGATCCGACGGTCACGCGAGTCCGGCAGCGACGCTCGCCGCCATCGTCGTTGTCGGCCTGCCGATCAGCCGACCGAGGGTGCCGCTGTCGTCGAACAGCGCCCCTTCCGAAGCCCGCGCGTCGGCGTCCGCGATCATGGCGGCGAACCCGGAGGGCAGACCGAAGGATTCCAGAATCCCGGCGTAGGCCTCCGGCGGCAGGTCGTTGTAGGGGATCTGTTTGCCCGTCAAGCGGCTGACCTCTGCCGCCATGTCGGCCAACGCATAGGCCGTATCTCCCCCCAATTCATACGTCCGGTTTCCATGTCCTGCGCCGATCGCCGTTACGGCGATCGCCTCGGCGTAGTCGGCCCGGGCGGCGGTGGACAAGCGCCCGGTTCCCGCACTCCCTATCATCTGGCCGGCTGCCAACGCCGGACCCAGGTTGCCGGTATAGTTCTCGGTGTACCAACCGTTGCGCAGAATTGTGTAGTCCAGGCCGGACGACTTGATGTCCGCCTCCGTCACCTTGTGATCCGCGGCGAGCAGAAGCGGCGAAGCGTCACCCTTGAGAATGCTCGTATAGATCAAACGGCCGACGCCGGCGGCCTTGGCGGCGGCGATGACGTTGCGGTGCTGTCCTGCGCGATCGTTGAAGTCGCTCGACGAAATCAGGACCAGCGTCTCGACCCCGCGAACGGCCGAGACCAACGTATCCGTCTTCGTGTAGTCCGCCATCCGCGTCTCGACGCCGAGATCGGCCGCCTTGGCCGGATCACGCGCGAGGGCGATGACGTTGTTGTCCGCACCCCGGGCGACGAGCGCGGCGGTGGCGAGCCGACCGAGTTGGCCCGTGGCGGCGGTGATGGCGATGGTCATGTCAGACTCCAGTGCTCATGAGGCGATCCGGCGCACATAGCCTCTATACTTTCGAAAAGTAAGTACCTACATTTTTGTTAGTTTTAGATACGTGGATCGAGGTGCATGATGCCGGACACGATGGCCGCGGCCTGCATGGCGCCCGACGTGATGAGCGCGAACTGTCCCTCGCGCCATGTCCTGAAACATGTGACCAGCCGTTGGGGCGTGCTCGTACTGATCGCGCTGCGCGGCGAGACGTTGCGATACAGCGCGCTACGCCGCCGGATCGATGGCGTAAGCGAGCGCATGCTGGCCCTGACGCTTCAGAACCTGGAGGCTGATGGGTTCGTTCTCCGTCGCGCCCTCGACGCGGTGCCGCCCCATGTCGAGTACAGTCTCACCGAGACCGGCGACGCGGTTTCCTCGAAGGTGGCGGACCTGGCCTGTTGGATCGAAGACAATCTTCACCTGATTCCAAGCGTTCAGGGATCCGACCGGGGCATCGGCGCCTCAGACTGACACTTCAAGTATTTTGAGCAATTGAGAGAGCTTCCGCAGGCGGATCCACGCCGGGTCCGGACATGACGGACGCTATCTACCCAAATCGCCGATACCGCCCAGCGGTTTGATCAAATCGGCGCTGTCCCCATCGACGGGACGGTATCCGGCATCGAGGTAGAACCGGCGAGCGGTGCGCGTAGTCTCCAGGGTAATCCGGGTGGCCCCGGCCTGGAACGCGACCAGCTCGAGCTGGTCGAGCAGCGCCCGGCTCACGCCGGAAAACCGGGCGGACGGCTCCACGTACAGCAGGAGAAGGCGTCCGTCGCGGCGGATGGCGCCAGCCCCTTCGATCGCCTCGCGTCCGGCCACGCTCCAGAGCTGCTCGCGATCCGCGATCCACCGCCCGACCTGCTGCGGCGATTTGTTGGCCAACCAGTCCGCGATCTGGAGCATGTCGCCGCCATGGTCCTCGCCGCACAGCTCCACGATCGACCGGCGGATCACCCGCGATACGGCGCGGGCCTCTTTGGCCTTGGGCGGCCGAATCCAGAGCGATGTCGCCACCCCGCCTCCTAAGCCCGGTTTCGCACCGGCCAGACCAGAACGAGAAAGAAGGCCAGCATGAGGAAACCGGAAACCGCCACACCGGTCGCCAACGGCCGGGCCGAGCCGTCGAACGCGTGGCCGATCGCGAGCCCGACGACCGACGCGACCCCCATCTGGAAGAACCCGACCAGGGCGGATGCCGACCCGGCCATCTGCGGGAACGGACCGATCGCGCCGGCCTGGCTGTTCGGGAAGACGAACCCGACCCCGACCATGGCCAACATCTGCGGCAGGACGATGGTGAGCACAGTGACCTGATCGGTCCAGGCGAAGAAAGCCATGACGCCGCCGCCAAGCGCTCCGAGCGCGCCGCCGATGAGGATCAGACGCTCACCGCCGACCCGGCGCCCGAAGCGACCCGAGATGAACGAGCCGGTCATGTATCCGACGACGATGGTCGCGAAACTGTAGCCGTAGAGATCCGGTGACAGTCCCACGACCTCTATCAGCACGAAGGAGGAGCCGGAAATGAAGCTGAAGATCACGCAGTAGCAGGCTGCGATCGTGGCCAGGTAACCGACATAGGCCCGGTGCGACAGCAGGGTTGCATAGTTCCGAAAGACCCCGGCCGGCGAGGTGGCATACGGGTTCCGGTGGGCGTTGGTCTCGTCCAGCAGGAAATAGGTGCCGACGAGCGCGACCAGCGAGAACAGGCTCAGCACCACGAAGACCGCTTGCCAGCCGAACATCACCTGCAGCCAGCCGCCGACGATCGGTCCCGCCGCCGGCGCCAGCGCCATGGCGGTTCCCATGTAGGACAGCACCTGGGCGGCTCGATCGGGTCCGTAGACGTCTCGCACCACGGCGCGGCCCAGAACCGGGCCGGCACAGCAGCCCATGGCCTGGAACACACGGGCGACCACCAGCGCCTCGATGGTCGGTGCGAAGACGCAGGCGACCGAAGCGACGACGTAGAGGACCACGGCTCCCAAAAGCACCGGCCGCCGCCCGAATCGGTCGGACAGCGGCCCATAGATCAGCATTGAGAGCGCGAAAGCGACCATGAAGGCGCTGAGCGTGAGCTGAACCGTCGGCACGTCGGTCTGGAAATCCGTCACGAGCGACGGCAGCGACGGCAGGTACATGTCCGTCGACAGTGGACCGAACGCGACGAGCGCGGTCAGGAGAACGGCGACCGTTATGCTGTCGGACCGGGGACGGGGCATGAAGACGACCTTAAGGCGAAAGCGGGGCCTTCCGACTTACGCCGCCCGCGCCATCGGGGCAAGTCGTCCGGTCGAACGTATCACCCGTAGGCGTGGAGCCGGGAGCCGTGACGCTTGAGCCAGGCGCGGGGCCGCCGGTAGTCAGGCATCAACCGCTCGACCAGGGCCCAGAACCGCTCCGAATGGTTCATCTCGACCAGATGCGCCGCCTCATGGGCGACCACGTAGTCGAGAACGTCCTCCGGCGCCAGGATCAACCGCCAGGAAAACGACAGGTCGCCGCGCGAGGAGCAGCTTCCCCAACGGGTCGCCGTATCGCGCACCGTCACCCGGCCGATCCTTCGGTCCAGGGCGGAGGCGTGAAGTTTGGCCCGCGGCGCCACGATCCGCCGCGCCTCGCTCCTGAGGTAGTCGGTCACGCGTCGGCCAAGATGCTCGTCGGCGCCCGAGACGTGAAGCTCTACGGACCCGTCCGGATCCTCGACGCGCCAGACGCCGCCACGCTGATCGGGACGGTGGCGGATCACATGGTCTCGCCCGAGAATGGGCACCACGGCACCGTGAACGAAAGCGGTCCGCGCGGGAAGGTGGGCGAGCCGCGCCCGCAACCATCCGATATTGCGGGTCGCAAAGGACTCCGCGGCCTCGATCCTGGCGCCAGCCGGAAGAACCAATTCGGGGCCGCCCCGCGCAGGGTCCACCCGCAGGAGCATCCGCCGCGCCCGCCCGCTGCGACGGACCGGCACCGGGATCTCCGTCCCGTCGGTATCGGTCAGCATCAGGATGTCCTGATCGAGAGGAACGGTTCGCGTCATGGCGGGGACGAGTTTAGGTGATTCGCGCCTCGGCCAGGAGAGGGACGCGGGAGCAGCAGCGCGGCCAGGACGCTCGCAAGGCTGCAGCACAAGGTTGCCGACGCCATGGTCAGGTGCATGTCGCCGCCGATCGCGCCGACGGCGTAAGAGGCCACCATGGCCAGCGCCATTTGGCTGAAGCCGAGGAAGGCTGCCGCCGACCCGGCGATGTAGGGAAAGTTCTGCATCGCCCCGGCCATCGCGTTGGGCATCGTAAAGGCCATCCCCACCAGCAACAGCATCGCCGGGCCGATGACAGCGGGCGTCGACAGATGACCGATCAGCGCCGGCACGATCATGGCCACACCGGCCGCCAATCCGATCGCCGCTCCGATCCGGGTCATTCGCCGGACGCCATGGACCGGCGCGAGGCGGCCCGCGACCAGACTGCCCGACAGAAAGGCCATGACGTTGAAAAGGGTCAGAAACCCGAAAGCCTGGGGCGACCAGCCGAGCGCCTCCATCAGCACGAACGGAGAGACCGTGGTGTAGGACATGTAGGCGCCGAACACGCCGCCGACCGCAACGACGTAGCAGACATAGGTCCTGTTCCCGAGCAGGGTGGCGTAGTTCCGTACGATCCGGAACGGCGACAGGGCATTCTGGACCCGGTCGCGCAGTGTTTCCGGCACCTTCACCAGCGTCAGCAACAATAGGGCTAGGCCGATCAGGCCGAGCGCGACGAAATTCGCGCGCCAGCCGAATTGGGTCTCCAGGAACCCGCCGAGCGCCGGCGTGACGGCCGGGGCGAGCGACATGGACATTGCGATGTAGCTCATCACGACAGCCGTGGCCGCGCCTTCGGTGGTATCCCGGACCATGGCCCGGGCGACAACCGGACCGGAGCAGGCACCCAGCGCCTGGAAGAAGCGGAACACGATCAGTTCGTGAATGGTCTCGGCCCGCGAGCAGGCGATGCCCGCGGCGGCGAAGATGACGAGCCCGGTCACCAGAGTGACCTTGCGACCGAATCGGTCAGCCAGTGGCCCCCAGAGCAGCTGGCTCACCGCGAACCCGCCGAGGAAGACCGTCAGGGTCAGCTGGGTCTCCGCCCTTGTCGCGCCGATCGCCTGGGACAGCGACGGCAGCGACGGGAGGTAGAGGCCAAGCGACATCTGCCCGAGCGCCACCATGAAGGTGAGCATCGCGATCGAGCCCGGCCGCGTGGCGACGAAGCCGGGCGGTGGCGAACTCGCTGTCATGGAAGGATCCGCTGAGGTTGCACCCCACCGCTATAGACCCGCCGGGTGGGCGGGACAATCTCGCAACTGCGAAGACTGTTGTAGCGCCTGCACCGGTTTCCGGTTCGCTCACCGCTCGGCGTCGTGGACCGCCCGGGAGTCGGGCGGGGCCTCCCCCCGATCGGTCATGCCGTAGTCCCGCAGCACCGCCGCCACACGCAGCCGGTAGTCGCGGAGGATCGACGAGCGCCCCGACGCCTGGGCATCTCTGTGGGCCACGGTGTTCCGCCATTGTCGAACCGCCGCCTCGTCGCGGAACACGGACAGAGACAGAATCTTGTCCGGGTTCGAAAGACTCTGGAACCGCTCGATCGACACGAAACCATCGATCTCGTCCAGCATCGGTCGCAGGTCGGCGGCAAGGGCGAGATAGGCCTCCCGACGCCCCGGCAAGGGTTCGAGTTCGAAGATCACCGCGATCATGGCCGAACCGCCGGCGCGTGTGGCGCGGAGGCGAGGGTGAGGAAGGTCCGGTTCTCCTTCAGGATGAATCGTTCGGTCCGGGCGAACTCGTAGTTGCGACGGCCCGCCGGATCGTCGGCCAACCGGGCACGGTATGCCTCGTAGGCGGCCAGGCTCTCGATCGAGTAGATGCCGTAGGCGCGGGTGGCCGACCCTTCATGCGGCGCGAAGTAGCCGATCAGATCGGCGCCGCAACGCGGGATCGCCTCGCCCCAGGTCCGGGAATAGGCCGCAAAGGCCGCGCGTTTGTAGGGATCGATCTCGTACTCGATGACACAGGTGATCATGGCGGGCTCCTCGGTTTCGGTCCGCCGAAAGTGCCGCCGGACCAGCGGCGGATGCTTCGGTCTGGGCCGTAGCGTCGCGGCCGATCCGAGGCTAGGGTTCCGACGAAACGCAACCGCCGCGGCCGGGAGTGCCCCATGGTCAACACCAACCGCATCGCGGAGATCGGACTGCTGATCGGCGAGCCCGCCCGGGCGGCGATGCTGGACGCTCTGATGGATGGGCGGGCGCTCACCGCGGGCGAACTTGCCGGTGTCGCGGGGATCACGCCGCAGACAGCCAGCGGCCATCTCGCCCGATTGTCCGACGCCAATCTGCTGGCGGTCGAACGGCAGGGCCGCCACCGCTATCACCGCCTCGCCTCGGCTGAGGTGGCGGACCTGATCGAGAGCGTCGCCCGGATCGCCGCCGTCACCCTGCCGCAGACCCGCAGACCGGTGACCGGCCCGCGCGACGCTCAGATGCGCCTTGCCCGGACCTGCTACGACCATCTGGCCGGCGGTCTTGGGGTCGCCGTGACCGACGCTCTGGTGGCCAAGGGCGTCATCGCCTTCGACGACGGCGCCGGTATCGTGGCCCCGGACGGACTCGACCGGCTTGCCGCGTTGGGCATAGCGGTCGATGACGCGGCCCGGCGCACGACGCGGCCGCTATGCCGACCCTGCCTCGACTGGAGCGAGCGCCGCCCTCACCTGGCCGGGCGGCTGGGAGCCGCGGTCTGTCGCCATTTTCTGGAGCGACACTGGGTCACCCGGATCGCGGACAGCCGGGCGCTGTTCATCACGCCGAAGGGCCGTCAGGCGCTCCGCGCCGAGTTCGGCATTGCCGAGATCGGTTGAGCCGCCGCCACCCGGACGTCGTGGGCGCCGATCGCCGGTCGCGTCGATCCGTCACACCTAGATGTCGGTTTCGCTATCGAAGCCGACGCCCGAGCCGCTATATCTCCTGCCATGAACACATTCGTCATCATTCTGCTGCTCCTCGCCTTGGCGGCCACCGTCGGCGCTCTGGCATGGGGCGTTATCGCCATGGCCCGCGGCGGCGACTTCAACGCCAAGTGGTCCAACAAAATGATGCGCTACCGCATCCTGTTTCAGGCAATCGCGCTCTGCGTCTTCATGGCGCTGCTGTCGATGGTCGGCACCGGCTAGGGACGCGGGCCCATGGTGAAGCTCACGAAGATCTACACCCGCGGCGGCGATGCGGGAGAGACCTCGCTCGGCGATGGAACGAGGGTGCCGAAGCACGCGCCACGTCCTGCCGCCTACGGAACCGTTGACGAGGCCAACGCCGTGATCGGCATCGCGCGCCTGACGGCGGTGGCCGATGGCGGCGAAGCGGCGGACGCCATGCTCGCGCGGATCCAGAACGATCTGTTCGACCTCGGCGCCGATCTCTGCACGCCGGAAGAAGAAAACCCGAAATACCCGCCGCTGCGTGTCACCACCGGCCAGGTCGCGCGCCTGGAGGCGGAGATCGACGCCATGAACGCCGAGCTGCAGCCCCTCAACTCCTTCATCCTGCCCGGCGGCAAACCGACCGCCGCGCAACTGCACCTGGCACGAACCGTGGCGCGGCGGGCCGAACGGGAAATCACCCGGGCCGCCGAACTGGAACCGGTCGGCGCCGAGGCGGTCAAATACATCAATCGACTTTCCGATCACCTGTTCGTCCTGGCGCGCTGGATCAACGACCGCGGTGCGACGGACGTCCTGTGGGTGCCGGGCGCGAACCGATAGCCACCCGACAAAGACCGCGAGGGAAAGGAACCGACCGATTCGCCGATTTACGCCGGCTGCGCACCGGGGCCGGGTTGACTCGCGACCGGGCGCTTTCTAAAGAGCGGGGTCTCGCGAAAGAACTGCTTTCGGTCTCGTCAGACCGCCTGATCCGAAATCGTCCGAGGGAGCCATGAAGGTACTCGTCCCCGTCAAGCGGGTGATCGACTACAACGTTAAGGTCCGCGTCAAGGCAGACCAGAGCGGTGTCGAGCTCGCCAATGTGAAGATGTCGATGAACCCGTTCGACGAAATCGCCGTCGAAGAGGCGATTCGTATGAAGGAAGCCGGCAAGGTCACCGAAGTCGTGGCCGTCTCCATCGGCCCGACCCAGGCGCAGGAGACCATCCGGACGGCTCTCGCCATGGGCGCCGATCGCGGCATCCACGTCGTCCATGACGGCGATGTCGAGCCGCTCGCCGTCGCTAAGATGCTCAAGGGCATCGTCGAGAAGGAGAGCCCGGAGCTCTGCATCCTCGGCAAGCAGGCGATCGACGACGACTGCAACCAGACCGGTCAGATGCTGTCCGCCCTGCTCGGCTGGAGCCAGGCGACCTTCGCCTCCAAGATCGAGGTCGGCGACGGCGAGGCCACGGTGACCCGGGAAGTCGACGGCGGCCTGGAGACGATCAAGGTCAAGACACCGGCGATCGTCACCACGGATCTTCGACTGAACGAGCCGCGTTACGCTTCGCTGCCGAACATCATGAAGGCGAAGAAGAAGCCGATCGATCAGATGAGTCCGGCCGATCTGGGCGTCGACCCGGCGCCGCGGCTGCAGACCATCAAGGTCGTCGAGCCCCAGAAGCGCGAAGGCGGCTCCAAGGTGGCCGACGTCGCCGAGCTTGTCGCGAAGCTGAAGAATGAAGCGAAGGTGATCTGATCATGAGCACGCTGGTCTTCTTCGAACACACAAACGACGCCATTTCCCCCGCCAGCCTGCACGCGGTCACGGCCGCCGCCGAGATGGGCGGCGACGTGGTCGCCCTGATCGCCGGCTCAGGCTGCGACGGTGCTGCCCAGGCCGCCGCCAAGGTCGCGGGCGTGTCGAAGGTCATCAAGGTCGACAGTGCCGAGTACGGCCACACCCTGGCCGAGAACCTGGCGCCCCTGATCGCCAAGCTGGCCGACGGCCACAGCCATGTGGTGGCGACCGCGACGACCGTCGGCAAGAACATCATGCCGCGCGTCGCCGCTCTTCTGGACGTGGCGCAGGTTTCCGACATCGTCGAGGTGGTGGACGCCGATACCTTCGTGCGGCCGATCTATGCCGGCAACGCGTTGGCGACGGTGAAGTCGTCGGATGCGATCAAGGTCGTTACCGTGCGCGGCACCAACTTCGAGCCGGCCGCCGCCGAGGGCGGTTCGGCCAGCGTCGAGGACGGATCGGCCGCGGGCGATGCGGGCCTGTCGAGCTTCGTCGGTCAGGAACTGTCGAAGTCCGACCGTCCGGAGCTGACCTCGGCCAAGGTCGTGATCTCCGGCGGCCGCGGCATGCAGAACGGCGAGAACTTCAAGATGCTCGAGGAAATCGCCGATAAGCTCGGGGCTGCCGTCGGCGCGTCGCGCGCGGCGGTGGACGCGGGCTTCGTTCCGAACGACTATCAGGTCGGTCAGACCGGCAAGGTGGTCGCGCCGGAGCTGTATATCGCGGTCGGCATTTCCGGAGCGATCCAGCACCTGGCCGGTATGAAGGACAGCAAGGTCATCGTCGCCATCAACAAGGACGAGGAGGCGCCGATCTTCCAGGTCGCCGACTACGGTCTGGTGGCCGATCTCTTCAAGGCGGTGCCGGAGCTCAGTGAGGCTCTCGACAACGCCTAACCAAATCCGCCCTTCGCGCCGCCGAGATCATGTAGGGGGCGCGGGGGCGAACCGCCCGAACGGGCGCCCGGAGGGGCCATGGAACGGATCGGCATCATCGGCGCCGGTCAGATGGGTACCGGCATCGCGCAGGTCTGCGCGGTCGCCGGCTATGACGTCCGGATGATCGATATCAAGGACGAGGTTATCGCCGCGTCCCTCGACACAATAGAGACGAACCTCTCCCGCCAGGTGGCGCGCGACCGACTGTCCACCGAGTCGGCGGAGATCGCTCTGCAGCGCATCGTCACCGGCAAGGACTACGCGCTGCTTTCCGACTGCGATCTGGTTATCGAGGCGGCGAGCGAGGACGAGGAGGTCAAGCGCGACGTCCTGAGATCCCTCGTGCCGCATCTGGCGCCGCACGCGATCGTCGCAACGAACAGCTCTTCCCTGTCGATCACCAGACTCGCCGCCGCCACCGACCGGCCCGGCAAGTTCGTCGGCATGCATTTCATGAATCCGGTGCCGGTGATGCAGCTCGTCGAGTTGATCCGCGCGATTCAGACCGAGCAGGCGACCTTCGACGCGGTTCGAAAGTTGGCCGAATCCCTTGGTAAGACGGTGAGCGTGGCGGAGGATTTCCCCGCCTTCATCGTGAACCGCATTCTGATGCCGATGATCAACGAGGCGATCTACACGCTGTATGCTGGCGTCGGGTCGGTCGAGAGCATCGACACCGCGATGAAACTCGGCGCCAACCATCCGATGGGCCCGCTGGAACTGGCCGATTTCATCGGTCTCGACACCTGTCTCGCGATCATGCATTCGCTGCATAGCGGCTTGGCTGACGCGAAGTACCAGCCTTGCCCGCTGCTGGTGAAGTATGTCGAAGCCGGCTGGCTCGGCCGCAAGACCAAGCGCGGTTTCTACGACTACCACTCCGAGAAGCCGATCCCGACACGTTGAGGCGGGTTCTGCCTCCCGGCGCCGGACGCGGTCTTTCAGACAGTGTCCCGACGTAGAGCTGGTACAACGACGCCTGCAGCACGGCGCAGCGACGCAACGGGCCACGATTGCCGAGGCACGATTGCCTAGGGCGGACCGATCGGGTACACCGCGCGGAGTGTCGGCGGTGCGCGAAGCGCGCACGCCGGCGGCCCAGCCGGAGCTGTGACCCTGTTTCCATGACGCCAGCGCCCCGTTTCCTTTCCACGCCAGCGGATATCGCCCGTTCGCTTGCTCGGCATCGCCTGATTCTGCGCCAACTAGTCCGCCGGGACATCCTCTCGCGCTACCGCAAATCGGCGCTCGGCATGCTGTGGGCGCTTTTGACGCCGCTGCTGACCTTCGTCGTCTACGCCTATGTGTTCAGCGCCATCCTCAAGGTCCGGTTTCCGTCCCGGGTGCCTGACGTGGAGTACAACTACGGCATCATTCTGTTCTCAGGGCTCATGCTGCACTTTTTCATCACCGAAGTGCTGACGCGGTCGCCGGTTCTGGTTCTGGAGAACGTCAATTTCGTAAAGAAAGTCGTCTTTCCGCTGGAGATGCTATCCCTGGTGGCGACCGGCTCGGCTGCGGTGACCCTGGGCTTTAATTTCCTGGTCCTGGTGGCGGCGGTCCTGGTGTTCAACGGTGCGGTTCCTTGGACCGTGCTCCTCGTACCCCTGGCCTGGATTCCGTTCTTCGCCGTCGTGATCGGTATCTCCTGGTTCTTCGCCTCTCTCGGCGTCTACCTGCGGGATATCGGCCATGTGGTCGGCATCCTGTCGACCGTGCTGCTGTTCGGCAGTCCGATTCTGTTCCCGCCCGAAACCCTGCCGGAGTTCCTCAAGACCCTGATCTGGTTCAATCCCCTATCGATCCCCGTCCACGCGACCCGCGACCTGGCGCTATGGGGCGTGATGCCGAACCTGGAGCATCTGGCGATCTATAGCGCCGCAGCCTTTGTCTTCCTGTGGTGCGGCGCCTTCTGGTTTCAACGCACCAAGCGGGGCTTCGCCGATGTCCTCTGAGGTGCTGCATTCGGACGCGCCACCGGCCGTCGGCGAGCCCGCGATCGTCATCCGTGACGTCTCGAAGGCTTTCTCGGTCTTCAAGCGTCCGGCCGACCGACTGCTGCAGATGCTGTCGATGGGGTTGGGGCGGTACTACGACGTTTTCATGGCCCTGCAGGGCGTGTCGCTGACCGTCAACAGAGGCGAGACCGTCGGCATCGTGGGCTCCAACGGTTCCGGCAAGTCGACCCTGCTGCAGGTCATTGCCGGGCTGCTGCAGCCCAACGGCGGTACGGTAGAGGTCCGCGGTCGACCGGCAGCGCTCCTGGAACTCGGCGCAGGCTTCAATCCGGAATTCACCGGGCGCGAGAACATCTACCTGAACGCCGCGATTCTGGGCCTGACCCAGGAGGAAATCGACGCCCGGTTCGACAGCATCGTCGAGTTCTCGGGCCTCGCCGATTTCATCGATCGGGCCGTCAACACCTACTCAAGCGGCATGTACGTGCGGCTGGCCTTCTCCGTCGCGGTCAGCGTCGATCCCGACATCCTGATCGTCGACGAGGCGTTGGCGGTGGGCGACGAGGGGTTCCAGCGCAAGTGCCTGGCGCGCATCGAGGCGATGCGTGACGCCGGTGCGACCATCCTTTTCGTCAGCCACGCGATGGGCATGATCACTCAGCTCTGCGACCGGGCGATCCTTATGGACCGCGGCGAGGTGCTGATCGACGGCGATCCCAAAGAAGTCGCATCGAACTATTTCCGGCTGACCCACGCCCCCGGCAGCGACAGGGAACGTATCCGGGCTGAGATTCTCGGTCGCGCGCCCACGTCAGCCGACGACCGGTCAGTCCAAGAAGTCGAGTCCGGCCTTGACGAGACCTTCGTGAGCGAGAGCCGGGTCGAGCATGGCGGCAAAGGGGCGATGATCGACGATCCCAGGATCGAAACCGTGAACGGCCAGCGGGTCAATCTGCTGGTCCGCGGCCGTTCCTATGTCCTCCGCTACAAGGTCACCTTTGGCGGCGCCTGTAAGAAGGTTCGGTTCGCTACCCTGTTCAAGACCAAGACCGGCATCGAGATCGGCGGTAGAGCCACCCAACGCCTTGGCGACGATCTGCCGGACTTCGCGCCGGGTGAGAGCGTATCGGTGGCCTTCGAATTCACCTGCGCGCTGATGCCTGGAACCTATTTCGCCAATACCGGCGTCAATGGCCTTGTGGACGGCGAACGGCAGTCGTTGCATCGGATTCTCGATGCTCTGATGTTTCAGGTCTTGCCGGATTCGGACGACAGCGTGGTTGGCGTGGTGGATCTCGGCCTTATCCCCTCGATCGAACGCATGCCGCGGACCGCGGCGGCGCTCGAAGACGACGGCTGATCAGACACGAACGGCGTCGAATGGATCGGCGTCGAGCCGGCGGCTTGATCGGTCTTACCTTCTCCGGCCATCCGGCTATCATCGCGACAAGCCCCAGCAAGGGGCGACCAGACATCCATGGGAGGAAACAACGGATGCGAGCAGTACCCTTAGAACTCGGCGGCTTGGCGCGCCGCACCCTTTTGGCGGCTCTGGTCGCCGTGCCGGCGGTGGTCGGTAGCGCTGGCCTCGCCAGCGCCGGGGACGCCATCAAGGTCGGAGCCCTGCGCTTCACCTCGCACGCCGCCAGTTTCATCGCCTTCGAGCGCGGCTATTTCCAGGACGCCGGACTCGACGTCGAGTTCGAGTTCTTCCAGGCGGCGCAGCCGATGGCCGTCGCCATCGCCTCTGGCGACATCGACTACGGCATCACCTCGATCACGGGCGGCTTGATCAATTTGGCCGACAAGGGCGCCATCAAGGTGATCGGCGGCGCCATGCATGAGGAGAAGGGTATCGACGGTTCGGCCATCGTGGTCTCCGACGCCGCCTTCAAGGACGGCGTCACCTCCCCGGACAAGCTCAAGGGACGCTCCTTCGCCATTACGCAGGCCGGCTCCTCCTTCCACTACATGGCGGCGCGGATCGCTGAGAAGGAAGGCTTCGGCATCGGGGATCTGAAGCTAACCCCGCTGCAGAAGGTGCCGAACATCATCGGTGCGCTGAAGTCGGGCCAGGTCGATGCCTGGGCCATTGTGCCGCACATCGCCAAGGCGCTGGCGGGCGGTGGCGCTGTCCACATCATCGGCTGGGTCAACGATTACGCGCCGGACTACCAGGTGACGACGGTCTTCACCTCGGCCGAAACCGCCGCCAACGAGCGCGATCGGACCGAGCGGTTCCTGAAGGCGTTCGCCCGCGGCGCGGCCGACTTCAACGCCGCCCTGGTGGACAAGACGGCAGGCGAAGCCGAGGCCGAAGCGATCACCCAGCTTATCCACAAATACGTCTACGCCACCCAGCCCTACGAGAAGGCTTCGGTTTCCATACGGAACGGCGCCATCCGCCTGAACGAAGGGGCGAAGCTCAACGTGACAAACGTCGCCGACCAGCTCGCCTGGTTCAAGGCCGAGGGTCTGGTGAAAAGCGATATCGGGATCGACGGTCTCGTGGACTCGAGCTACGTCGAGACCTACTGAGCGACGGCGGGAGCGGGGCCTTGGAACTGCATGTCCGCGCGGTCGGCCACGCCTACGGCCCGCTCCCCGTCCTCGACGGCATCGACTTCACGGTGCCGGAAGGCCGGATCGTGTGCATCGTCGGGCCGTCGGGCTGCGGCAAGTCGACCTTGCTGCGGATGATCGGCGGCTTGGAACGGCCCGACAGCGGCGAGATCCTGCAAATCGGCAGTCCGCCGACGGCCAGCCTCAACCCGCTGACCTTCATCTTTCAGGACTTCGCCCTGCTCCCCTGGCGCAGCGTCGAAGGCAACATCCGGCTGGTCCTGGAAGACCATCGGATCGGCGCCGCCGACACCGAGCGCATCGTCGCCGACGTGCTGGCCCGCACCAAGCTCTCGGACTTCCGCCAGGCATGGCCCCGCCAGCTCTCGGGCGGCATGCGCCAACGAGTCGCCATTGCCCGCGCTCTGGCGGTCTCGCCCGCCGTCCTGCTGATGGACGAGCCCCTGTCGGCGCTGGACGCCCAGACCCGCGAATTGCTGATGGCCGATCTGGTCGATCTCTGGCAGCGCGAGCGGTTCTCCGCAGTCTACGTGACCCATAACCTGTCCGAAGCGGTGCGGCTGGGCCACCGGGTGATCGTGCTGTCGCGCCGACCGGGGCGTATCCGCGAAACCGTCGATATCGACATACCGCTGGGCGACCGGGCGGCCCGCGCCGTCGAACTCGACGCCCATCAGGCGCGGCTGTGGGCGCTGATCCGAGACGAGGCAGAAGCGGCCGACAAGGAGCTTGTGGATGGCTGAGCAACCTACCGTACCGGCCCGGTTGCAACCGGTGCCGTTCCGGGGCGGCGGCTTCACCGTCCGCCGACTCGGTCCGATCGGCCTGCTCGTCTTCGCCGTGATCGTCGCACTGTGGGAGGCCGGTTGCCGGACCGGCGTCATTCATCCGCTCGTGCTCCCGGCACCGTCGGAGGTCTATGCCGCCCTGGCGCGACTGGTGGAGACCGGCCTGATCTGGGATCACCTCGGCGCCTCGCTTCAGCGTCTGGTCGTGGGTTGGAGCCTGGGAACGCTGCTGGGCATCGCCGTCGGCCTCGCCATCGGCCTGTTCTCGCTCGCCCGGGCCGGACTCGCCCCGATCGTCGCCGCCCTTTTCCCGGTACCGAAGATCGCCTTGCTGCCGCTCTTCGTGATCTGGTTCGGAATCGGCGAGGGCTCCAAGGTCGCCACCATCCTGTTCGGCACGTTCTTTCCGACCGTCGTCGCCACCTACGGCGGGGTCGACAATGTCGACCGCACCCTCATCCGCATGGGCCAATCCTTTGGTCTGTCGTGGTTCTCTATCGTGCGGAAAATCATCCTGCCGGGCGCGTTGCCGGCGATCCTGCCCGGCTTCCGAATCTCCGCGGCCATCGCCATCGTGCTGCTGGTCGCCGCCGAGATGATCGGAGCGGAGTACGGGATCGGCGCCTATATCCTGCTGGCCGGCAGCCTGATGGCGACGGACGAACTGATCGCCGGCGTGGCCATCCTGTCGGCAATCGGGCTGGTGGTGAACTTCCTGATCGGCCGAGCCGAACGCGCCCTCCTCGCCTGGCGGCGCTAGAGCGCATCGGTTCAGATCGAACCGATCTGAACCGTGAATCGCCCTCTCACTCATCAACGATAGAGCAAATTCACACGACCAGATGTTTCCATCTGATCGTGATTTTCTCTAGGGACGGACTATCGGGTCGGAGGCTCCGCGCCGTCGGCGGGCGCCGATGTCGGCGGCGGGTCCTCCGTTCGGGGGTCCAGTTCGAACATCATGGTGCCGCCGCGCGGTGTCGGAACGAGCTCCGCCTGCTCCGACATCGCGACCGGCGGGCGGGCCGACAGCCGCCACAGACCGAACAGGAACAGGACAAGCCAGACCACGGAAATGTGCAGGAACAACGCGCGGGGACCGAATCCCTCCATCAGGAACGAGGCGATGGGCGGGCCGACGATCGCCCCGATTCCGTAGGTCAACAGAAGTCCGCCGCTCATGACGACGAAGTCCCCGGCCGCCAGACGGTCGTTGGCATGGGCGAGCGCGAGCCCGTAGATCGGCAGGAACAGGCTGCCTAGGACGAAGCCGGAGACCACGGCCCATTCGACCGAGAGCGGCGCCAGGAAAGCGGCGAACCCGCTGGCGATGGCGGTCGCGAACGCGGCGCCGATCAGGAGCTTGCGCCGGTCAAAGATCCGATCGAGGGCGGCGACCGGCACCTGCATGATGGCGCCGCCGATCACCACCGCCGTCATGAACAGCGATATGCCGAGGGTATCGAGCCCCGTCTTCTGGCCGAACACCGCGCCCAGGGACCAGAAAGCCCCATTACCGACACCGACCGCCAGCGCCGCCGCGAGCCCGAGAGGCGACACCTGCCAGAGATAGAAAAGACGGATTCTGACATTCTGGATCGGCGCCGGCGCCTGGGCGGTGGATATCGCCGTCGGCACCAGGGCCAGCACGATCAGGATCGCCGACAGGCTGAAAAGCTCGAACCCGGCCACGGGCGCCACGCTCAAGAGAAGCTGTCCGACCGAGACCGCGCTCAGATCGACGATGCGATAGACAGAGATGATCCGGCCCCGTGTCTCGTCGGTCGCGCGGTCGTTCAGCCAGCTTTCGACGATCATGGTCAGCCCGGACATGGCGACGCCCGAGAGCGCCCGCAGAAGGAACCAGGCGACCGGATCACCAGCCAAGGCATAGGCCAGCGCCGTCGCCGCCGCCAGCGCCGCCAGGGCGGCGAAGCTGCGGATATGACCGACACGCTGGACAATCCGCGGCGTCAGCAGGCATCCGAGCACATAGCCGACGAAATAGCCGGCCATGGCAATGCCGATCGCACCGGTCGCCATGCCGTCGAGCGCGGCCCGGGTCGGCAGCAGCAGCGTGAGCAATCCGTTGCCGGCGAGCAGCAGGGCAAGGCTGGTAAGCAACGCGGCGACGGAAGCGATCATGCGAACCCGGGCGGTGGTGCGGAGGCGGCAGGCCAATCTAGGATAGGGGGACAGATTTAACACGGGCAATCGAACAGCCCGGTCATTTCGGGACCGCCCCCGAAGCAAGGTCTACAGGGAGAGCCGCATGACCCACCCCGCCTTCACGCCGCAGGAGCCGCTCGACAGAGCCCATCTTCCCGAGGGCATTCGCTCACGCTTCATGGAGGGGGCTGACGGAGCGGGCATCAACGGGCTGCGGCTGCATGTTCTGGAGGCAGGCTGGGAAGGAGCGGCGGACAAGCCCTGCCTGCTTCTGCTGCATGGATTTCCGGAACTGGCTTTCAGTTGGCGCAAGGTGATGCCGACCCTGGCCGAGGCGGGCTATCATGTGATCGCGCCGGACCAGCGCGGCTACGGCCGGACGACGGGCTGGGACCCGGCGTACGACGCTCCGCTCGCCCCGTTCCGGCCGTTGAATCTGGTGCGCGACATGCTGGGGTTGATCGCCGCACTCGGACGCCGCCACGTGGACGCGGTGATGGGGCACGACTTCGGCTCGCCGATCGCCGCGACCTGCGCCCTCGTCCGGCCGGATGTCTTCCGGGCGCTGGCAATGATGAGTTCGCCCTTCCCCGGTCCGCCGAAGACGCCCTTCGAACAGCCGCCGGCGCGCGGCGATATCCATGGCGATCTCGCGGCGCTCGACCGGCCGCGCAAGCATTACCAATGGTACTATTCGACGCCGGCCGCCAATGCCGACATGACCCGCTGCGCCCAGGGCCTGCCCGCCTTTCTGCGCGCCTACTATCACCACAAGAGCGCCGACTGGCCCGGCAACCGGCCCTACCGCCTGGAGGGCTGGACGGCGGAGGCGCTGGCAGAGATGCCGACCTACTACATCATGGATCTCGCCGCGACGATGGCCGAGAGCGTGGCGCCGGAGATGCCGACCGAGGCGCAGGTCGCCGCCAACACCTGGCTGCCCGAGGCGGACTTGGCGGTCTATGCCGAAGAGTATGGGCGCACCGGCTTCCAGGGTGGGCTCCAATGGTACCGCTGCAACACCACCGGCGCGTTCCTGGCCGAGCATGAGGTGTTCAGCGGCCGGACAATCGACGTTCCCGCCACGTTCGTCGCCGGCGCCCAGGACTGGGGCATCTACCAGTTCCCCGGCGCCATCGAGGCGATGGCCAGCGACGCGGTCTGCCCCGACTGGCGGGGAACCCACCTGATCGAAGGCGCGGGTCACTGGGTCCAGCAGGAGCAGCCGGAGGCGGTCGCGGACAAGCTGCTGGCGTTCCTGAAGACGCTCTGAGCGGCCGCGCGCCGACCGCTCGAAGCCTCCTGACTCTCGGGCCCGACAGGCGTATGATCCCGCCCCTTCATACAGCCATGCCGAGTCGCCGCCTCCATGTCCCTTCCTCCACACTTCCTCGACGAGCTGCGCGACCGCGTGACGGTCTCCAGCGTGATCGGCCGGAAGTTGAAGCTGGAGCGCAAGGGGCGGGAGTTCCTGTCGCTCTGCCCGTTCCACAACGACAGCAAGCCGTCGCTCTCCATCGTCGACGACAAGGGCTTCTACCACTGCTTCGCCTGCGGGGCGCATGGCGACGTCTTCAAGTTCCTGATGGAGAACGAGGGACTGAAGTTCATGGAGGCGGTCGAGCAGGTCGCCGCCCTGGCCGGGATGGAGGTCCCGAAGGCGAGCCCCGAGGAGCAGCAGCGGGCCGAGCGCCGCCGCTCGCTGCAGGAGGTCGTCGATCTGGCCTGCCGCTGGTACGAGCGCCAGCTCCACACCTCGGCCGGCGAGGCGGGACTTCGGTATCTCAGGGACCGCGGCCTGACCGACGAGACCCTCAAGACCTTCCGGCTCGGCTGGGCGCCGGACGACCGCAAGGCGCTTCAGCGCGCCATGAAGGCCGAGGGGGTCGAGACCGACATCCTGGTCGAGGCGGGTCTGGTAAAGCGATATGACGCCAGGGACGGAGACGGCGAGCGGGCCGGCGAGACCGTCGACTACATGCGCGGCCGGGTGCTGTTCCCGATTACCGACCGGCGGGGCAAGGTCATCGCCTTCGGCGGGCGGGTTCTCGGCGACGGCCAGCCGAAATACCTGAATTCCCCGGACACGCCGCTGTTCCACAAGGGCCGGGTGCTCTACGGCCTGGCCCAGGCGCGGGAAGCCGCCCACAAATCCGGCGAGCTCCTGGTAGCCGAAGGCTACATGGACGTGATCGCGCTCGCCCAGGCCGGATTCCCGGCGGTCGCGCCGCTCGGCACCGCCCTGACCGAAGACCAGATCGCCGAGCTGTGGCGCCTCACGCCGGAGCCGATCCTGTGCTTCGACGGCGACACCGCCGGTCAGCGGGCCGCCCGCCGCGCCTGCGACCGGGCCCTGCCGCTGCTCAAGCCAGGCCACTCGCTACGCTTCATCACCCTGCCCAAGGGCCAGGACCCGGACGACCTGATCAAGCGCGAAAGCCGCAAGGCGGTCCGCGATCTCATCGGGACGGCGATCGGGCTCGCGGAATTCCTGTGGGCCAGCGAGTATGTCAGCAACCCGACCGACACGCCGGAACGCCGCGCCGCCTTCTTCAAGCGGATGCGCGATCTGGTGCGCGAGGTCGCCGACCAGACGGTTCAAACCGCCTATCGCGACGACGTCGAGGCCCGTATCGACGCCCTGCGCCGGCCAAAGGATAGCGGACAGAGAGGCGGCTTCGGACGCGGATCCGACCGGGAAGCCAACCGGGGGGGCCGGCCGGGCGGCCGTTTCGGCGACAGAACGCGCGGCGGACGATGGGCGCCGCCGCCGCCGGAGCCGGTCGGCAGCCGCACCGCCCGGGCCCGCGTCGAAGCGGTCCTGCCCCGCCGCCAACAGCAGGTGATCCTGGCGACCTTCGTCCACCATCCCGGACTCTTGGATGAGTTGGGCGAGGTCCTTGCAACCCTTGCGCTCAACGACCCGTTCCTTGACAAGCTTCGCCGTCAGATTTTAGAGATCAACGCTGAGGATCCTGGGCTTGACGCGGACGGTCTGCGCGACCACCTCAAGACGCTAGGCTATTCGGAAACGGTAGATGGATTGCTGTCCGACGACGCTCTGCAGCACGCAGGCTTCGCCCGGAAAGAGGCGGCCCATATCGACGCCCGGCAGGGATTGGCGGAACTCCTTGGACGATTCGCCACCCCTCTGCTACGAGAACAGCTGTTAGATGCGCAGCGGGAATACGGACAGACATTCAGCGATGCGAGCTGGCGGCGAATGCTGAGCCTGCAAAGCACGCTTCAAGCAATTATTTCGGCGTCGGCACTGGAAGACGCGGGTTGAGAACGGAGCCGGGGTCCACGCCGGCGGCAACGATGAGGTCGAAGACTCATGGCGACGAAGACGGCAACGGCGGCGCAGACCGAGGACGAGGACACCCGGGAAGAGGGTGCCGCGCCGGACGGCCCACTGCTGGACAACATCAATCAGGCGGTCAAGAACCTCATCAAGAAGGGTAAAGAGCGCGGCTTCCTCACCTACGACGAGGTGAATTCGGCCCTGCCGCAGGAAGAAATGTCCTCCGAGCAGATCGAGGACATCATGAGCGCGCTCAGCGAGATGGGCGTCAACGTCGTCGAGAACGAGGACGACGGCGACAAGGACGACGAGAAGGGAGAGAGCGACGGCGCCGTCGCCGGCAACGTCTCGGACGAGGATGTCGGACGCACCGACGATCCGGTTCGCATGTATCTGCGCGAGATGGGCTCGGTCGAGCTGCTCTCCCGCGAGGGCGAGATCGCGATCGCCAAGCGGATCGAAGCCGGCCGCGAGATGATGATCGGCGGCATCTGCGAGAGTCCGCTGACCATCCGCGCCCTGGTCCATTGGCGCGACCAATTGAAGGACGGCGCCATTCTCCTGCGCGACGTCATCGACCTGGAAGCGACCTACGGTGCCGAGAACCCGCCGACCCCGGCCGCGTCGCCCGACGATGACGAGGATGAGGAGGACGGCGACGCCGAGAAGAGCGAGAAGACCGAGGACGGCGACGACGACGACGCTGACGACGGCGAGGAGAACAACCTCTCGCTGTCGGCGATGGAGCAGCAGCTCATCCCGCAGGTGCTCGAGAACTTCGACAAGATCGCCGACACCTACGGCAAACTCGCCAAGATGCAGAAGCGGCGGATCGAGAAGCTGACCCGCGGCGAGGAGCTGGCGCGTACGACGGAGCGGAAGTACGAGAAGCTCAAGGGCGAGCTGATCGAGGCGATGGAGAGCGTGCGGCTCAACAACGGCCGGATCGAGGCGCTGGTGGAGCAGCTCTACTCGCTGAACCGCCGCATGACCCAGGTCGACATGCAGCTCTGGCGACTAGCCGACAGCGTGAAGGTGCCGCGCGAATCCTTTATGGCCGAGCATTTCGGGAACGAGTTGGAGCCGGGCTGGGGCGCACGCGTTTCGAAGCGGGACCAGCGCTGGGCCCGGTTCGTCGAGAGCTACGAGGATCAGATCGAGAACTACCGCTCCGACCTCGCCCTGATCTCGGCAGACGCCGGCCTGCCGATCAGCGAGTTCCGGCGCATCGTCCAGACGGTCCAGAAGGGCGAACGCGAGGCGAGCCGGGCGAAGAAGGAGATGGTCGAGGCGAACCTGCGCCTAGTGATCTCCATCGCCAAGAAGTACACGAACCGAGGCTTGCAGTTCCTGGACCTGATCCAGGAGGGCAACATCGGTCTGATGAAGGCGGTCGACAAGTTCGAATACCGCCGCGGCTACAAGTTCTCGACCTACGCGACCTGGTGGATTCGGCAGGCGATCACCCGGTCGATCGCCGACCAAGCGCGCACCATCCGCATTCCGGTGCACATGATCGAGACGATCAACAAGCTGGTGCGCACCTCACGGCAGATGCTGCACGAGATCGGGCGCGAGCCGACCCCGGAGGAGCTGGCGGAAAAGCTGGTCATGCCGCTGGAGAAGGTCCGAAAGGTCCTGAAGATCGCCAAGGAGCCGATCAGCCTCGAGACGCCAATCGGCGACGAGGAAGACAGCCATCTGGGCGACTTCATCGAGGACAAGAACGCTGTCCAGCCGCTTGACGCCGCCATCCAGGCGAACCTGCGCGAGACCACGACCCGGGTCCTTGCCAGCCTCACGCCCCGCGAGGAGCGGGTGCTGCGCATGCGCTTCGGCATCGGCATGAATACGGACCACACCCTTGAAGAGGTCGGTCAGCAGTTCAGCGTCACGCGCGAGCGGATCCGTCAGATCGAAGCGAAAGCGTTGCGCAAGCTCAAGCACCCCTCGCGCTCGCGGAAGCTTCGTAGCTTTCTCGATTATTAACGCCCCGATCTCGGAGCGGAGCGGGGTGAGGTGGGGGCCTCCGGCGAGAGCGACGTGGTGAGAACTGGCGACGGAAATCGGGCGGCCGCCCACAGCGGCCTCGCGCGCCTGTACCGGTTCAGATCGGTCCGGACGGCGTTTCTCGCCGTGACCATTCCGCTGATTCTCGCGGTCGTCGGCAGTTTCTTCGTGCTGCTTGAGCTGGAGACCTACGACGAAGCGCTCTCCAAACTGGAAATAAAGCTGGAGCGCATGCTGGCAAGCAATGTGCTCATTCTGGCGCACGCGGTTTGGGAACGCGACGACACTCTCATCGCCACCCACGCCGCCTCTGCCATGCTCGATCCCGAACTGGTAGGCATCTCCATCTACGATCGTCGTGGCGACCTGATCGCGGATTTCGGCGTGAAGACCGTGTCGGAGGGAACGACGATCACCCGCGACATGCCGATCACCCATACGGTCGGCACCGGGCTCGAATACGCCGGTCGATTGGTCCTGGTCATGACCGACGCGGAGATACGGGAATCGGCAAAATCCAGGATCCTGGTGCTGATCGCTTTCGCGGTCCTGTTGACGGTCGCCATCGTCCTTGCCGCCCAGGTCGCGTTCGATCTGGTCATCGGCCGCGCACTGAGGGATCTGCAGCGCGCCATCGACAGCACCCGGCTCGGCGCCCCCCGCCAGGAAGTTCAGTGGAGCGGAACCGACGAAGTCGCCCGGGTGATAGATGCCTTCAACCGGATGCAGCGCCGGCACACCGCCTACGAGGCGGCCCTGGATGACGCTCGCATCGAACTCGAGCATCGTGTCGAGGAGCGTACGGCGGAACTCAAGCGCGCGCGCGACGAGGCCCGTGCCGCCAGCCGGTCCAAGAGCGCGTTCCTGGCGAACATGAGCCACGAGCTCCGAACGCCGCTGAACGCGATCATCGGCTTTGCGGAAGTGCTCAAGAACCAGAAGTTCGGCCCGCTCGGCGACGCCCGATACAGCAACTACGCCGAGATCGTGCGGAACAGCGGCACCCACCTGCTCGACTTGATCAACGACCTTCTGGACCTTTCGCGTGCGGAAGCCGGCGGCCTCGTACCGACAGATTCCACCGTGGCGCTCGCCGCTCAGATCCGCCGCGCAATCGAAATGAGCAGTGCCGCGATCGAATCAGGCCAGATCACCGTCGACGTCCGGATAGACCCTGAATTGCCGCCGGTTCGCGCCGATGCGCGGCTGATCCTGCAACTGCTGTCGAATCTGATCACCAACGCGGTGAAGTTCACCGGCGCGGGCGGAAAGATCACCATCGGGGCACGTATAGACGATAGGCGATCGGTCTCGCTCTACGTGTCGGATACGGGAATCGGCATTCCCGAGGGTCAGATCGACAAGGTCTTGGAGCCGTTCACCCAGCTCGACACCCGCCTGCACCGGGAACATCGGGGGGCGGGACTTGGCTTACCACTTTGCCGGGCTATCGCCCAGGCCCACGGCGGCGAACTCTCCATCGCGAGCAAACCCGGTGAGGGAACGACCATCACGCTGACGCTGCCACCCTGGAGAGCGATGCCGCCGGCCGATCCGCCGAAGCGCCCGCGCGAGGGTTGAGCGACGGGAACCTGTGCCGCGGGAACATGAGCCGGACGGTTCACAACCGGCGTTCCAGGAAGATCGTCTCCTCGATCGGTGTATCGTAGTAGGCCGGGCGGGCCGAGAAACCGAGCTTCGTGTACATCGCCACCGCCGATCCCATTCGGCTCGGCATGGTGTCCAGCACCATGGCGGCGAACCCGGCCGAACGCGCCGCGGCCAGAGCCGCCTGCGCCAGCCCAAGGCCGAGACCGAGACCGCGCCCTGCCGGACGGACATACAGCCGCTTCATCTCGCAAAACCCAACGCCCAAATCCGGCAGCGGTTTCACGGCGACCCCACCCAGCGCGGCGCCGGCCCCATCGCGGGCCAGGAGCACCGTACCCGGTGCCGCGTAGACCCGATCCAATGCTGTCAGCTCCGCTTCAAGTCCCTGATAGCCGAGATCGATCGCCAGCCAGTCCACGTATTCTCGGACCAGCGCCGCGAACTCGGCGAGATGCTGCGGCGAGAGCGCCGGGGCGATTGCGAGCCCTTCCGTCACGGCGCCACGACCTCCCCCCGCATCATCGCGATGCATTCCCCACCGATCCGGATCGCCGCCGTGACGCCCTTCGCGCGGGCGATCTCGCCCAGCAGCAGCGACGGCCGTCCCATCTCGACACCCTGGGCGATGCGAAGCGAGACGGTCCCGTCGACCGGTCCGTCAATCTCCGCGAGCAGGCCGAGCAGGGCGCCGTTGGCGCTTCCGGTCGCCGGGTCCTCGTCGATGTTGTCGAGCGGCGCGAACATCCGGGTCCGAAGATCCACACTATCATCACCGCCGGTCCGCACATAGCAGTGGATGTCGAAGACCGGGCGATGCGCCAGGCGCCTCTCGAACTCGGCCCGAACCGGCCGCGCCGCCTCGAGCGCCGCCCGATCCGCCAACTCCACCAGGATGAATTCCAGCCCCACCGTACCGCCGACCGGTTCGTGGCGGTCGATACGGACGGCATGGACGTCGAGGCCAAGGCAAGCGGCAATGTCCGACGCGGGAACCGGATCGAGCCGGCGGAACGGCTGCGGCGCGGTGAGCTGAGCCCCGATCGGTACGCCGTCTCGCATCATGATCCCGATCGGGACCAGGCCGGCTCCCTCCTCGAAACGCACCGTGTCCCCGATGGGTTTGCCGAACAGCCCACCGCGCCGGGCCACGACCGTCGCGGTGCCGACATTCGGGTGGCCGGCGAACGGGACCTCGCGGGTCGGCGTGAAGATCCGAACCCGGGCCGTATTGGCAGGATCCTGGGGCGGCAGAACGAAGGTCGTCTCGGAGTAGCCGAACTCGACGGCGATCGCCTGCATCCGCTCGGCCGATTGATCCTCGGCGCCGAACACGACCGCCAGCGGGTTGCCGCCGAACGCGGTGTCGGTGAAGACGTCCAACGTTTCATAGGTCAGTGCCATGTCCCGAACCTTTCGTCCCTATTGTCGTGTCAGATCTCGATGGTGCCGCGCATGACGGGGATCGAGCGGCCGCCGATGCGCACCGCGACGGCCCCGCCATCCGCATGGTCGACCGCCCCGCGCAGCAGCGAGGGTCGGCCCATCTCCACACCCTGGGCGATGCGGCGCGACAGGGTCCCGCGGCCGGGCTCCAGCGTGCCGAGCAGACCCATCAGCGCGCCGCAGGCGCTGCCGGTGGCCGGGTCCTCGGCCACGTTTCGGATCGGGGCGAACATGCGGGCCCGGATATCGACCTCGGGCTCGTCCACTCGCGCGTAGCAGAGGATGGCGCCGTTTGCGGCGACCGCCGGCTGGTCGGCGAACCGGGCGGCGACCGGGCCGGCGCATCGGACCGCCTCGGCGTCGCGCAGCTCGGCCAGGATGAAGGGCAACCCCACCGATCCGATCACCGGCGGGTGCCGGTCGGTGCGGATATCGGCGTCCGTCAGCCCGAGACAGGCGGCGACCTCCGCCACCGGGACGTCGCCACCACGGGCGAACGGTTCCGGCGCGGTAAGCGTCGTCGCCACAACCACCCCGCCGGCCCACTCGAGGGAGACCGGGACGGTTCCAGCAATCTCCTCGAAAAGGACCGTGTCGCCTATCGGCTTGCCGAACAGCTTGCCGCGCCAACCGACCACGGCGGCGGTGCCCACATTGGGATGACCGGCGAAGGGCATCTCGCGCTTGGTCGAGAAGATTCGGACCTGCGCCGTGTTCGCCGGATCCTGGGGCGGCAGGACGAAGGTGGTCTCAGAGTAGTTGAACTCCCGCGCGATCGCCTGCAGCCGCTCGGTCGTCAAGCCTTCTGCACCGAACACCACCGCCAACGGATTGCCGCCGAAGCTGGTATCGGTGAAGACGTCCACCGTTTCGAAACTCAGTGTCATCGCACACGTCCCCGTTCGCGCCGGACCCCGGCGCGTTCATCGGACCGCTGGAGATCCGCCCTCAGTCGACCAGGGCGATATTGATCCGGCGGTTCTGCTTTCCCTTGTTCTCGATCTTGGTCACTTCCAGCCGACCGATCTCGCCGGTGGCCTTCACATGGGTTCCACCGCAGGGCTGATAGTCCACGTCCTCGCCGATCCTGATCATCCGGACCGTCCCGGCGCCCGTCGGCGGCTTGACCGACATCGTCCGCACCAGATCGGGATTGGATTCAAGCTCCGCATCGGTAATGGCGCCGATGGTCACCGCATGGTTTCCGGCGATAACCGCGTTCAGCTTATCGGTAAGTCCTTCCTTCTCCGGCACGTTCTCGGGCTCGAGATTGAAGTCGAGGCGACTCTTCGCATCGCCGACCTGACCGCCGGTAACGCCGCCCTCGACCAGAGAGCAGAGGATGTGCATCGCCGTGTGCATCCGCATCAACCGGTAGCGGCGATCCCAATCGATGGCGGCGGTGACGGTGTCCCCTTCGGCCAGCGTCGCCGCACCTTCCGCCGGAACGTGGACGATACCGGCCATGGACTTGCCTTTACGGGTGTCGGCGACCGGAACGCTTCGGCCGTCGGCGGTCGTGAGCGTGCCGGTATCGCCCGGCTGGCCACCGCCGGTCGGATAGAAGACGGTGCGGTCGAGAACGACGCCCTCCTCGCCCACCGCCACCACCTTGGCCTCGCAGGATGTGAGGTAGGAGTCCTCGCGGAACAGCTCCTCGGTCATGATCCACCTTTCGCGTCGGGTCTCGTTTGGGCGTGCCTGTCAGGACGATGCGGCCAGGACTTCCCGGTACACGTCCCTGTCCACATTACCACCGGACAGGATGACGCCAACCTTTCGCCCCTGCCAACGGTCGCGCACCTGCATCAGACCGGCGAGCGGCACCGCGCCGGCGCCCTCGGCGATGTTGTGCGTGTCGCTGTAGTAGATCCGCATGGCCTCCCGGATCTCGTCGTCCGACACCTTGATGATGCCGGCGGCGCCCGCCTTGATACGCTCGAAGGCGGCGGGGTTGGGCACCCGACAGTCGACGCCGTCGGCGATGGTGGGCGCGCTCGCCGCATTGGTGGAAACCGGGTGACCGGCCGCGAAGCTGAGTGCGTAGGCCGGGGCGTTCTCGGAAACCACTCCCCAAACCTCGGCGCTGGAGCCGACGGCGTTACGCGCCGCCATCACCGCACAGATGCCGGAGCCGAGTCCGATCGGCACGAAGACCGCTTCCAGGTCCGGGGCGGCGCGGAACAGTTCCATGCCGTAGGTAGCCACCCCGTCGACCAGGCGGTCGTGAAAGCTGGCGAACATGTGAAGGCCGCGTTCCTCGGCCAAGCCTTGGGCGTATTCCAGGCTTTCCTGGAAGTCCCGCCCATGCACCAGCAACTCACCGCCCCACGCCTTCATGGCGGCGTTTTTCTCCACGGAGTTTCCCTCAGGAACGACGATGGTGGCGCCAAGACCGGCCCTGCGGGCGGCGATCGCCACCGACTGACCGTGGTTACCGCGGGTGGCGGCGATCACGCCGGTCACGGCGGGATCGGTGCGGCGCAGATGGTCGACATAGACGGAGCCACCACGAACCTTGAAGGCCCCGGCGGGGGTGTGGTTCTCGTGCTTGACCCAGACCTCCGCCCCGACCCGCTCGGCCAGCAGCGGCCAAACGTACTGCGGGGTCGGCGCCATCACCGAGTACACGATCTCGGCGGCCGAGTTCAGGCGATCCAGTACGTCGGTTCTGTCGAGGGGCTGGCCCATCCGTCGGCTCCCGGCCTGAATGTCCCAGGACGGAGCGGCGGCAACCGTCCTGTCACTGGGACAATGTTATGATTGTCATTCTCTTTGTCTGGAATATTGTCTCCATCAAATCGGTTCAAGCGGAACATTGTCACCATGACACATTGGCTTCCAGACATCGCGCGGCGCACCGGACCAAGGTACCGCGCCATCGCCGAGGCAATCACCGACGACATCCAGGCTGGCCGCCTCGCCGTCGGCACGCGGCTGCCGACCCATCGCGACCTCGCCTGGCGTTTGGGTATGACGGTGGGGACGGTAACCCGCGCCTACAAGGAGGTCACGGCCCGCGGCCTCGTGGACGGCGAGATCGGCCGGGGGACCTTCGTGCGCGATCCCCGAACCCACGGCTGGGGCCGCAACCGAGAGACCGACCCGGCGCCGGCTGGCATGGACTCGCCGGCTGCGGGTCCCGTCAATACGAGCCCCGTGGATATGGGCCTGAACTTTCCGACCGAGATGGCGGAAACCGAGGCCGCGCTGAAAACAACGCTGGCGGAGATCGTCGCCGACCCTCGCGACCTGAGCCTCGGCGACTACGATACCAATGGCGGCCGCCGCGCCCACCGGGCCGCTTTCGCCAAGTGGATCGCGGCCGGCGGCGTCCCGGCGACGGCGGAAACGACCCTGGTGACGGCAGGCGCCCAACACGCGATCTCCTCGGCGCTACAGGCGATGACGGAGCCGGGGGACGTGGTGCTTTGCGATCCCCTGACCCATCCCGGCTTTGTCGGTGTCGCCTCGACCCTGCGGTTGCGGACGGTCGGCGTCGAGTGGGACGCAGACGGCATGGCGCCCGACGCGCTGGATGCCGCCATCCGCCATCAGCGGCCGAAAGCGCTGTTCCTGATTCCGACGGTCCACAACCCGACCACGGTCACCTTCTCGGAGACCCGACGGCGCGAACTCGCCAGGGTGATCGAGCATCACGGTCTGCCGGTGATCGAAGACGACCTTTACCGTCCCTACGCGGATGGCGACGTGCCGCCGTCGATGGCCGCCTTCGCACCCGATTTCGTGCTGTATCTGACCAGCGCGTCCAAGCACCTGTCGCCCGGGCTTCGGGTCGGCGCGTTGCACATGCCTCCACGGCTCCGCCCGCGCGGCCGGGCGGCGATCCGCGACACCATCTGGATGACGGCGCCGCTGTGCGTCGAGGTGGCGGTCCGCTGGCTCGCCGACGGAACGGCAGAGCGGCTGCGCGCCGGCAAGAGACGCGCGCAACAGGCAAGGGTCGCAGAAGCGCGGCGCCTGCTCGGGACCATGGTCTCGATCGACGCCGACGCCAGCCCCCATGCATGGCTGCACGTGCCGGGCGCCTGGGACAGCAGCGATGCGGCCGCCGCCCTGCTCGAACAGGGGGTCGTCACCACCGCCGGCGTCGTGTTCGCGCCTCAAGGCGGCGCTGGACGCGGCAACCTGCGTCTCGCACTCGGCCGGCCAAGCAGCCTAGAGGAGACCGCAGTCGGTCTTCAGATCATCGCCGAGACCTTGCGGAGCGGCGGGATCGAGAACCGGGCGTTCATGTAGGGTCCGGACGGTCCAGGGGAACGACTTCCGCCGCTTCCCAGTCGAGCAACCCGACTTTGCACATCCAGACCAGATGGCGGAGCAGCGCGTCGCGCGGCACCGCTCCAAGATCGCGCATCACCTCCGCGACCGACATGACACCCCGTTCCGCCACCATGTCATGGATCCTCACGCTCTGGCCGACCGGAAGACGCCAGGCGGCTGTGGGCGCATTCAGTCCGGCCGCGTGATGCGGGTGAGGGTCGAGCAGGCCGCCTTTCACCGGCCGAAGCAGCGTGTCTTCCGACACAACCTCGGTGGCGAAATCGGCGAAGGCAGCGAAGGGGTCTCTTCGCACCGGGTTGTCGGCCGGCACCCAACCCTGTTCATAGGCCGGGACCGAGCCCCGGATTTCCGCCAGGTCTTCGAAGAGACGCGCGTATTGCGGGATGACGGCGCTCCAGTCAAAGCGGTTCCGTGCGTGGCGCCGGGCCGCCGCCCCGATAGCTCGGGCCCGCTCCGGGTTATGGATCAGTCCGACGAGGCTGTAGGCGCGCTCGTTGTAGGTCCGACGGATCCAGCCATGCTCCGCGATGTTTGCCTAGCCACGCAGCAGGACCCCGCGGGCGGCGATCTCCGCGTGGTCCAGAATTGTGGTGCTCAAAATGGTCTTCCGGGGCGCCCGGCCATCGAACAGACTCCGACCAAGCTCCTCGGCGTTGACCCGACGATGAACCAGAAAGAGTTGATCGTCCCAAGGACCGTGTTCGACGAGCGCTCGGTAAAGACCGCGGTTGGCGACGTCCTTCCCGAAGGGATTGGTACGCGAAGCGAGGTGCTGGTCGCCGACATAGATGGCGCAGCCGCCAAACATGAAACGTCCCTCTTTAGAGTTTTGGTTTCCGGGCCTCCGGACGGGATATAGATGTCCGACCGTTGATTGTTAAGAGGGGGTCCCAAGCGCTGAGACGAGCGCCGCCGCGACTGCCGGTGCCGACAGCAATGGTGCCATGTGGCCGAGACCGGGAAGCCTTTCGACCCGCGCGCCCGGCATCCTTCTGCGGGCACCCGCCACCATGTGCCGGACGATTTCCGGCGAGCGGTCGCCGTGAATCAGGGTGGTCGGCGGCGCCGCAGACCAGACCCCTTTTCCGATCGTCGCGGTGCCGGTCGCCTGGGTGTCGGCCACGACGCCCGTCGCCAGGTCGGTCAGCCGAGCGCGCGCCGGTTCCGGCAGGTCGGACCAGGATGTATCATTCCAGACCTCTACGAACGCCCTGACGGCGTCTTCCGGGCGCCCCTCCGCCAGCGTCCGGACCATCGCCGCGGCCATCTCCGATTCAGCCGCGATCAACGCCGCGTCCGCCACCGGATCGAGCGCGTCGAACAGGATCGGCTCGAACAGCACCAGGCGATCAAGGTTCAACGTTTCGGCACCGAGCAGCGCCACGAGCCCCCCCATCGAATGGCCGAACACGGCCTCGGCGCCGCTCGTCTCCACGGCCCAGCGGGCGATCGCCACATGCCCATCGACCGTGTCGGCCGCAGCGTCCACCAGACTCGCGCCATAGCCATGCAGAGCCGGTACGACGCAGGACCAGCCCGTGTCGGCCAGAAGGTCCGCCAGCGGACCGTAGGCGCGGGGACCGGTTGCCGCGGCGTGCAGGATCACCACCGGCCGACCACCCTCGCCCCAGCGATGAACCTCGACGGTTCCGAAAGAAGCGTTGACCGTCTCGCTTTGTCTCGTGCCCATCCCAACCCCGTCGCCGCAACCGTCGGAGGTCCGGCTTGTCGGACCTTCCCTCCTCTCCCTATCATTGCAGGAACGAGTGAAACAGGAGGAGACGGTCATGACTGTGTTGATCGCCGGAGCCGGAATTGGTGGGCTCTGTACGGCACTCAGTCTGCATCAGGTCGGGATTCCCTGCCGACTGTTCGAGGCGGTCGACAGGATCGCGCCGCTTGGCGTCGGTATCAACGTCCTGCCGCACGCTGTCCGCGAACTCACCGAGCTTGGCTTGCTGGAGGCGTTGCTGTCTCTCGGAATTCCAACCGAACGGCTCGCCTACTATTCGCGCCTCGGCCAGGAGATCTGGTCGGAACCGCGCGGTCGGGAGGCTGGCTACGCGTGGCCGCAGATCTCTGTCCATCGCGGCGACCTGCAGATGCTGCTGGCCCGGACCGTGACCGACCGGCTGGGACCGGACGCCATCGCCACCGGCCACGCGCTGTCCTCGTGGGAAGACCGGGACGGCCGTGTCGTGGCCCGCTTCGCCGACCGCTCGGGCGGCGGTCCCGTCGAGATCGAGGGCGATCTCCTGATCGCAGCCGACGGAATCCATTCCGCAGCCCGCGCCGCCCTCCATCCGGGAGAGGGCGCACCGATCTGGAACGGCGCCATTCTGTGGCGCGGCACCGCAGAGGCGCCGCCGTTTCTCGGCGGGAGAACGATGATCATGGCCGGTCACGAGTTCCAGAAATTCGTTTACTACCCGATCCGCGATCTGCCGGACGGCCGCCAACTCATCAACTTCGTCGCCGAGCGAAAGTTCGACAGCGATCAGCCCTGGCGGCGCGAGGATTGGAACCGGCAGGGCCGGGTCGAGGAGTATCTGCCGCCTTTCGAGGACTGGACCTTCGACTGGCTGGACGTGCCGGGGCTGATCCGATCCGCCGCCACCGTCTACGAGTATCCCATGGTGGACCGGGATCCTCTGGCGGCCTGGAGCCATGGGCGAATGACGCTGCTCGGCGATGCCGCCCATCCGATGTACCCGATCGGGTCGAACGGAGCGAGCCAGGCGATCCTGGACGCGCGCGTGCTGACCCGCGAGTTGCTGACCCACGGCCTGACGGCCGAGGCGCTGAATGCGTACGAGGCGGAACGGCTGCCGGCCACGGCGAAGATCGTCACCGCGAACCGCGGCAACGGCCCGGAGCAGGTTATGCAGATGGTCGAAGAGCGCGCGCCAGACGGTTTCGAGCGGATTGATGAGGTACTGAGCGTCGAGGAACGGGAAGGGACGGCCGCGGCCTACAAACGCCTTGCCGGTTTCGACAAGGACGCTCTCAACGCGCGGCCGCCCATCGTACCTGGAGCGGCGGCCTGACCGGGGGCTGGGGCAAGCGGGTGCGGACCGCCGCCGGGACGATCTCTCAACCCTTCGGCGTGCGTGGAGCCGCCTACTCTTTGGTGAGCAGCGCCCGGGCTTGGACGATGGTGTGAGTGGCCTCGGTGAACTGACCGGCGCCGCATTGGGCGACCGCGTTGGAGATCATCGACTCGACGGCTTTGTCCGTGTCATCGGTCACCTCGGTTTCCGCCAGCATTTCGCGGGTGTCCGAGACGAGCTGCTTACAAGTCTTGGCGTCGGTCGCCGGGGCGACGCCCCGATTGGCGTTGCCGGCGGCGAAGGCACCGGCCGAGAACAAGGCGACCATGACCGCCGCGAAGAAGACGACGCGGATGTCGGGGATAAACATTGTGGAAGGGCCTCCCGGCCCAATCGCGCGTGCGGCGCGGCGCGGTCCGGTTATCGCCGGACACTGTCGCCGGGCTCCCCAGATCGCCGGGCGAACTATCCATCGCATTCGTCTGGCTTCAAAGAGGTATAACCATGCATCCGGCGCGGAACGGGTATGCCGGTTTTGCAGAAGGCGGCTGCGCCGCCCGACCCACATCCACAGCATTGCCGGAGACGGTTTCAAAGCGGAAGGATAATCAATGACCCAGACGCCGCCGGACGACGCGTCCGGCCACCACAGCGGGCCCGGCGATGCCGAGCGGATCATGCACTACGACGCGAACAAGAAGTCGATGCTGATCGCCTACCTGCTCTGGTTCTTCCTGGGCGTGCCCTTCGCCGTCCATCGTTTCTATCTTGGGGACGTGAAGAGTGCGCTGGTGATGCTCGGCATGTGGATCGTTTTCGGAGCCGTCTCAACCCTCACCCTCGGCGTCGGCAGCGTGCTGCTGATCGTCCCGGGCCTCTGGTGGCTGCTCGACATGTTCCTGATACCCGGCATCGTCCGGCGCAAGAACAACGACCTTATCACCATGCTCAGCAGGTGACGGGCGGCACCGTCGACCGTCCCTGATAGCCGTCATTCTTGACCATGGGGCCGGTTGACCGTATACAGCGCGCTTCTTGGCACAGCTTCGGCCGCCGAGACCTTAGCGGGTTCCGTCCGTCCTCGAGGGTTCGAGCACGGGCGCTCTTCCGTTTGGGCCAATCGAGTTGACCACCGGTTTCGACCGCAACGCATCACGGGTGACGACGTGTTCGAGGGTTTGAGCGAGCGTCTTGGGTCGGTCTTCGACCGGCTGAAGAAGCGCGGCGCACTGAGCGAAAGCGACGTGTCGGCGGCCATGCGCGAGGTGCGCGTGGCGCTGCTCGAGGCTGACGTCGCCCTGCCGGTGGTGAAATCCTTCATCGACCGCGTGCGGGAGCGGGCGGTCGGCCAGGAGGTGATCCGCTCGGTCACTCCGGGTCAGATGGTCGTCAAGATCGTCCATGACGAACTGGTGGCGATGCTCGGCTCCGACAGCCAGGCCGTCAACCTAAACGCCGTGGCCCCGGTGCCGATCCTGATGGTCGGCCTGCAGGGCGGCGGCAAGACCACGACCACCGCCAAGCTCGCCAAGCGCCTGACCGAGCGCGACCGCAAGAAGGTCTTGATGGCGTCCCTGGACGTGACCCGCCCGGCGGCGCGCGAGCAGCTCCGCACGCTCGGCGAACAGGTCGGCGTCGATACGCTGCCGATCGTCCAGGGCGAGACTGCGCTGACCATCGCCAAGCGCGCCATGACCGCTGGCCGCCTCCAGGGATACGACGTGGTCATGCTCGACACCGCCGGCCGAACCTCGATCGACGAGGGTCTGATGGCCGAAGCGAGGTCGGTGCGCGACGCGGTCAACCCGCACGAAGTGCTGCTGGTGGCCGACGCGCTGACCGGTCAGGACGCGGTCACCACGGCGACCAATTTCGACGAACGGGTCGGCATCACCGGCATCGTCCTCACCCGCGTCGACGGCGACAGTCGAGGCGGCGCGGCGCTGTCCATGCGCGGCGTCACCGGCAAGCCGATCAAGGCGCTGGGCGTCGGCGAGAAGGTCGGCGATCTGGAGGATTTCCACCCCGAGCGGATCGCCGGCCGGATTCTCGGCATGGGCGACGTGGTCAGCCTCGTTGAGCGGGCCGCCGAGACCATCGAGGCCGAAGAGGCCGAGAAGATGGCCGAGCGGATGATGAAGGGCACCTTCACGCTCGACGACATGGCCGCCCAGCTCAAACAACTCCGCAGCCTCGGCGGTCTCGGCGGCGTCCTCGGGATGCTGCCGGGGGTGGGCAAACTGCAGAAGCAGCTCGCCGGCGCCAATATCGACGACGGCCAGCTCAAGCGCCAGGAAGCCATCATCTCGTCGATGACCAAGACCGAGCGCGCCAATCCGCGGCTGATGAACGCCTCGCGCAAGCGCCGCGTCGCCGCCGGTTCGGGCACCGAAGTTCAGGACATCAACCGTCTTCTCAAAAGCCATATGGAAATGGCGAAGATGATGAAGAAGGTCGGCAAGGTCGGCGGCAAAGGCATGATGAAGGGCCTGATGGGCGGCGGCGGCATGCCCGCGCCCGGCCAGATGCCGCAGCTTCCGCCCGGCGGATTGGGCGGTCTGGGCGGCGGAATGCCCGGCCTCGGCGGCCCGAAGCTCCCCGGACTGGGCAGCCTTCCAGGATTTCCCGGCAAGCGCAAATAGCCAGCCGGACCCGAACGACGAATTCAGACAACGACAGAATGCACTGAGAAAGGAACCACAATGTCACTTCGCATCCGCCTGTCTCGCGGCGGCGCCAAGAAGCGCCCGTTCTACCGGATCGTCGTCGCCGAGGCGACCTCGCCGCGCGACGGCCGCTTCGTGGAGAAGCTCGGTACCTACAACCCGATGCTGCCGCAGGACCACGAGCACCGGCTGACCGTCAAGGAAGACCGGATCAAGCACTGGGTGTCCATGGGCGCCCTGCCGACCGACCGGGTTCACAAGCTGCTGGGCAAGGCCGGCGTGATGGATCCGTTCGTGTACAACGAGCAGCCGAAAAAGTCCGCGCCGGGTAAGAAGCGCGCCGAGCGCGAGGCCGAGGAAGCCGCCAAGGCCGCCGAGGCCGCGGAAGCCGCCGCTGCTGCCGCTGCCGAGCCGGCCGCCGAAGCCCCGGCCGAAGAGGCCGCCGCCGAGGAGAATGCCGAGGCCTGAGGCCCGGCATTCGCGACGCGGTCACACACGGGCTGCCGCCATGAGCGCACGCGTCTGTCTCGGGGCGATCACCGGCCCGCACGGGGTCCGGGGCTTGGTGAAGGTGAAACCCTTCACCGAGGTTCCGGAGGACATCGCCGCCTACGGCCCGGTCGAGGACGAGGCCGGGACGCGGCGGTTCACCCTGCGGGTGACCGGCGCGGCCAAGGGACAGGTGATCGTCGCCGTGGACGGGGTCGGCGACCGCAACGCGGCCGAGGCCCTGAAGGGCCAGCGGCTGTACGTCGCACGCACCGCCTTGCCGGAGCCCGAGGACGGCAGCTTCTACCACGCCGACCTGATCGGTTTGTCGGTGGTCGGCCCGGACGGGGCGGAACTCGGCTCGGTCACCGCCCTGTACGACTTCGGGGCGGGCGACGTGTTGGAGTTCCGCGGAGCGGATGGCAAGGCACGGATGCTGCCGTTTACCGAGGCGGTGGTACCGACGGTCGATCTGGCGGGGCGCAGGATGGTGGTCCATCCGCCGGAAGGCGCCCTGGACGACGGTCCCGGCACGGCGGCGGACGCTCCGCCCGACGGGACGGCGACTGAATAGGAGCGCGGTGTGGACGTGCGGAAGCGGCAGGACACCCCCGCCTCGGAGCCCGACGGTTCTGCCGTCGGTTGGCAGGCGACGGTGCTCTCCCTGTTCCCGGAAATGTTTCCGGGGCCGCTCGGCCTTTCGCTTGCGGGAAAGGCCCTGAATTCCGGCGTATGGAGCCTGAAAACGCTGGACATCCGGCAGTTCGCGCGCGATAAGCACCGCTCCGTGGACGACACCCCGTTCGGCGGGGGGGCCGGTATGGTCATGCGCCCCGATGTCGTTGACGCGGCACTGGCGGCGGTAGAGGACAGGCCGGGTCCGCGGCTCTACCTCAGCCCGCGCGGACGGCGCTTCGATCAGGCGCGGGCGAAGGCGTTGGCGGACGGGCCGGGAGCGGTCATCGTCTGCGGGCGCTACGAGGGCCTGGACGAGCGGGTGATCGCCGCCCGCGGTCTCGAGGAGGTGAGCCTCGGGGACTTCGTGCTGTCCGGCGGCGAGCCGGCGGCGCTGGCGATGATGGATGCGGTGATCCGCCTGCTGCCCGGTGTCATGGGGGCGGCGGACGGGTTGGCCGAAGAGAGTTTCGAAGAGGGGCTGCTGGAGTATCCCCTCTACACCCAGCCTCGGGAGTGGAACGGCATGGCCGTCCCCGAGGTCCTGACGAGCGGACACCACGCCAAGGTGAAAGCGTGGCGGCGCTCGGAAGCGGAGACAGTGACGCGGGAGCGGCGACCGGACCTTTGGGCGCGCTACCTGGAGACCAAGCAACGGGCCGAGCGTCGGTGAGACCGGGCGGCCGCACAAGGACCAGACCAACCGCCGGCGCGACGACCAGCCGGCACGAGACGGAGACGAAGCCATGAACATTATCGAGCAGCTCAACAAGGAGCAGGTCGAGAAGCTGAGCGCGGACCGCCAGATCCCCGAGTTCGCGCCGGGCGATACCGTCCGTGTCGACGTGAAGGTGGTCGAAGGAACGCGCGAGCGGATCCAGGCCTTCGAGGGCGTGGTGATCAGCCGCAACAACGACGGTTTGAACTCGTCCTTCACGGTTCGCAAGATCTCCTACGGCGAGGGCGTGGAGCGCGTGTTCCCGCTCTACTCCCCGCGGATCGCCGCCATCGAGGTGATGCGTCGCGGCAAGGTCCGCCGCGCCAAGCTCTACTATCTGCGTGGCCGCACGGGTAAGTCGGCCCGTATCGCCGAGAAGACCACCGGCGTCGCCGGCAAGCTGGCCGCCGCCGAGCGCGCCACCGCCGCCGAGGCGAAGGCCGCCAACAAGGCCGCCCAGGCCGCCGCGCGCGAGGCCAAGGCCGCTGCCGCCGCCGAGGGCAGCTCCGAGGCGTAAGCCTCCGGCCCGACCGGGTTCGAGAACACGGAACGCCGCGATCCCCCGGGTCGCGGCGTTTTTCCGTTCGGGATTCTCCTCCTGCCCACCTGCAGCACTCCCCGGCCTGGTGCCGGGGCGTGTAGGCGCGGAGGAGCGGGGAAAGCCCCCGCTACTTCAGCAGCGTCCCCACCCCCACGCAGGCCAGGATCGTCAGCGCGATCCAGCGGAAGGTCTTCTCGCTCGCCCGGGGAAACAGAAAGCCGCCAAAGGACATGCCGGCGAAGTGCGGGACGGCCAGGATCGCACCGATGGTCAGCGCCTCCACCGTGATCAGCCCGTAGGCGAAATAGGTCGCGAGGCCGACGACGCCGGTGACCAGGAAGTAACCCGAGAGGTCGCCGCGCACCTGACGGGCCGGCTCGGCGGTGGCGAGGAAATACAGCACCAGCGGCGGGCCGCCGATCCCGGTCGCCCCGCCCATTGTCCCCGCCGTGGTCGCCGCCACGATGTCGCGCGCCCGGGTTCGGCCGATGCGCGGCAGGCCGCCCACCGCCATCACCGCCGCAAGCCCCAGCACGATGACCGAGATGCCGATGCGCAGCACTTCGGGATCCAGGGTCTTTAGAACCGTCGCGCCCAAGGGGATCGCCACAAGGGCTGTGGCCGCCATCGGTCCCGTGCGCCGCCAGTCGGTATCGCGCATGGCGATCTTCGTCACCTGGTACAGGATCGGGACCTGCAGAACCGATATCACCGGAACCGCCACCGTCGGCCCATAGGCGAGCGCCAGCACCGGGGCGAGCACCAGGGCCGACCCGAAACCGGCGAACCCGCGCACGGCGCCGGCCAGGAACGCTGCGCAGACGGTCAGCGCCAGCAACGGGAGGTCGAGATCGGACAGCAGTTCCGGCATCGGGGCGGCTCGGGCGGGAGGCGAAAGGCGTCCGGAGAACGGACAAGACGGGAATCGGACGCAAAAACGCCCTCGTGCAAAGCGTTCTTGCGCGTTTCACGGTTTGCCTGCAACCCGCGTCCTTGTACAGTCCGGCGCTCGAAACACGCCGTTCCGGCCAACGGAATGCGAAAAAACCGAGACCAGAGACCGGCCGCCACCGGAGCCAGCTCGCTCCGACCAGCCGCGGCCCCATGCTTTAGGAGGAACCGGCAGCCATGGCGACGCCCCGCACGCTGTTCGACAAGATCTGGCAAAGCCACCTGGTGGACGTCCAGGAGGACGGCACCTGTCTCATTTATATCGACCGCCACCTGGTCCACGAGGTCACCAGCCCACAGGCCTTCGAAGGCCTGAAGCTCGCCGGCCGCAAAGTGCGCCGGCCCGACCTGACCCTCGCGGTCGCCGACCACAACGTGCCCACGACGGACCGGTCCAAGGGGATCGAGGACGACGAGAGCCGGATCCAGGTCGAGACGCTCGAGAAGAACGTCAAGGAATTCGGCGTCCCCTATTTCCCGGTGATGGACGTCCGCCAAGGCATCGTCCACATCATCGGCCCGGAGCAGGGCTTCACCCTGCCCGGCATGACCATCGTGTGCGGCGACAGCCACACTGCGACCCATGGCGCCTTCGGTTCCCTCGCCTTCGGCATCGGCACCTCCGAGGTCGAGCACGTTCTGGCGACCCAGACCCTGCTCCAGGCGCCGGCCAAGAACATGCGCATCACGGTCGAGGGCAAGGTGCCCGCCGGCGTGACCTCCAAGGATGTGATCCTGGCCATCATCGGCAAGATCGGCACCGCCGGCGGCACCGGCCATGTCGTGGAGTTCGCCGGCGAGGCAATCCGCGACATGTCCATGGAAGCCCGCATGACGGTCTGCAACATGACCATCGAAGCGGGCGCCCGCGCCGGCATGATCGCCCCGGACGAGACCACGTTCGAGTATCTGAAGGGTCGACCCATGGCGCCGAAGGGCGGCGAGTGGGAACTGGCAGTCGAATACTGGAAGACCCTGCCGTCCGACGAAGGCGCCACCTACGACAAGGAAGTGGTGCTCAGGGCCGAAGAGATCATCCCGCAGGTTACCTGGGGCACCAGCCCGCAGGACGTCGTCCCGGTCACCGGCCGCACACCGGACCCCGCGGCCGAAACCGACCCCGGCAAGAGGGCGTCGATCGAGCGGTCGCTGTCCTACATGGGACTCGCGCCGAACACACCGATGACCGAGGTGAAGATCGACAAGGTCTTCATCGGTTCCTGCACCAACGGTCGCATCGAGGACATCCGCGCCGCCGCGGCCGTCGCCAAGGGCCGCAAGGTCGCCGCCAACGTCCACGCGCTGGTGGTTCCGGGTTCCGGTCTGGTCAAGGAGCAGGCCGAGCGGGAGGGCCTGGACGCCATCCTGAAGGAAGCCGGCTTCGACTGGCGCGAACCGGGCTGCTCCATGTGCCTCGCCATGAACGCCGACAAGCTGGAACCGGGCGAGCGCTGCGCCTCGACCTCGAACCGCAACTTCCAGGGCCGACAGGGCCCGGGCGGTCGCACCCATCTGGTGAGCCCGGCCATGGCCGCCGCCGCCGCGGTCAGCGGTCATCTGGCCGACGTCCGCGACCTGGCCAACTGACGCCGAGGGGAGGAAGAGACATGGAAAAGTTCACACAGATCCGCGGCACCGCCGCCCCGATGGACATGATCAACATCGACACCGACATGATCATTCCGAAGCAGTACCTGAAGACCATCAAGCGGACCGGCCTCGGCAAGCACGCCTTCGCCGAAATGCGCTACAATGCGGACGGCAGCGAGAAGCCGGATTTCGTTCTGAACAAGCCGCAGTACCGCAATGCCCAGGTGATCGTCGCCGAGGACAACTTCGGCTGCGGATCGAGCCGCGAGCACGCCCCCTGGGCCCTGCTCGACTTCGGCATCAAATGCGTGATCTCCACCAGCTTCGCCGACATCTTCTACAACAACTGCTTCAAGAACGGGATCTTGCCCATCAAGGTGACCCACGAACAGCTGCGCGAGCTGATGGACGACGCCAAAAAGGGCTCCAACGCGGTGCTCGAGATCGATCTGGAGAACCAGACGATCGGCCGGCCGAGCGGCGAGACGGTGCCGTTCGAGATCGACGCCCACCGCAAGCACTGCCTGCTGAACGGTCTGGACGACATCGGCCTGACCATGGAGAAGGCGTCGAAGATCGACAGCTTCGAGGAGAAGCGCAAGGCGGCGGCGCCCTGGGCGTGACGCGTCTGACCGCTCCTGGATATCAGGACAGACACGGGTAGCCAGCGGATCACGCCCGCCGGCCGGTACAATGGTTGAATTGCCCTGCCCCGACGCCGCGTCCAACAACGGCTCTGGGCCGCAAGAGGCTCTCTAGAGGAAATCGAGACATGGCGTCGAACAAGAAACTGCTGGTGCTGCCGGGCGACGGGATCGGGCCGGAGGTGGTGGGCGAGACCCTGCGGGTCGTCGACTGGATGGCGAAGAAGCGGTCGGTGTCCTTCGACATCGACGAGGGCCTGGTCGGCGGCGCCGCCTACGACGCCCACGGCACGGCGCTCACCGACGAGACCATGACCGACGCCACCCATGCCGACGCGGTGCTGTTCGGCGCGGTCGGCGGTCCGCAATACGACGACCTGCCGTTCGAGCTGAAGCCGGAGCGCGGCCTGCTGCGCCTGCGCAAGGAGATGGACCTGTTCGCCAACCTGCGCCCGGCGATGGTCTTCCCCTCCATGGTCGAGAATTCGTCCCTGAAGCCGGAGCTGGTGTCCGGTCTGGACATCATGATCCTGCGCGAACTGACCGGCGGCGTGTATTTCTGCGAGCCGCGCGGCATCGAGGATCTCGCCGACGGGACCAAGCGCGGCTTCGATACCCAGGCGTACACGACGCCGGAGATCGAGCGCATCGGCCGGGTCGCCTTCGACCTGGCCCGCAAGCGCCGCGGCAAGGTCACCTCGGTCGAGAAGGCCAACGTCATGATGTCCGGCGTGCTCTGGCGCCAGGTCATGACCGACCTGCACAAGGCCGAGGGCGAGGGTCTCGAGTACGAGAACATGTTCGCCGACAACTGCGCCATGCAGCTCGTCCGCGCCCCGAAACAGTTCGACGTGATCGTCACCGACAACCTGTTCGGCGACCTTCTGAGCGACTGCGCGGCGATGCTGACCGGCTCGCTCGGCATGCTGCCCTCCGCCTCGCTCGGCGCGGAGGACCCGACCACCGGCAAGCGCCACGCCCTGTACGAGCCGGTCCACGGCTCCGCCCCGGACATCGCCGGCAAGGGCATGGCCAACCCGATCGCCGAGATGCTGAGCTTCGCCATGCTGCTGCGCTACAGCTTCGACATGGCCGAGGACGCCGACCTGCTGGAGAAGGCGATCGACAACGTGCTGGCCGGCGGCATGCGCACCGCCGACATCATGGCCCCGGGCAAGGCGAAGGTCTCCACCGCGACCATGACCGACAGCATCCTCAAGGAACTGGATAAGCTGGTCTGATCCGGTCTCCGATCTGCCGTCATCCTGACGCAGGTCAGGATCATGCCTCGCGAGCGACAACCGCCCGAGGCTCGGTCCTGAAGCGAGTTCAGGATGACGGCGGGCACGTTGGACAGGAGACCGAGACGATCCCCCTTCCCCACACCAGCGAAATCGCTTATACGTCCTCCCCATGAACGCACTGGCTTCCATCGCTGACCTTCGTCTCCGCCCGGCCTCCAAGGCCGTGGGCGTCGGCGTCTGCGCGTTCACCACCCCGAAAACCACCACCAAGACCACCGGCTAGCGGCTTCCGCCCTTCCGTTTGCGTGCTTGCGATGCAGGACCGGGGGGCGTAAACCCCGGCCGAACGTCGCGTACATCGCGGAAGGAGAATGAAATGGGCTACAGAGTTGCCGTCGTCGGCGCCACGGGTGCGGTGGGACGCGAGATGCTGACCACGCTCGCCGAGCGCGACTTCCCGGCCGACGAGGTCATCGCGCTCGCGTCCGGCCGGTCCGCCGGGAACGAGGTCTCCTTCGGCGAGAAGGGCACCCTCACCGTGCAGAACCTGGCCGAGTTCGACTTCTCCAAGGCGGATATCGCGCTGTTCTCGGCCGGCGGCGACGTCTCCCTGGAATACGCGCCGAAAGCCGGTCAGGCCGGTTGCGTCGTCATCGACAACAGTTCCGCCTTCCGCATGGACCCGGACGTGCCGCTGATCGTGCCGGAGGTGAACCCGGGCGCGCTCGCCAAGTACGGCAAGAAGAACATCATCGCCAATCCGAACTGCTCGACGGCACAGATGGTCGTGGCGCTGAAGCCGCTGCATGACGCTTTCAGCATCAAGCGTGTGGTCGTCTCCACCTACCAGTCGGTGTCCGGCGCCGGCAAGGAGGGCATGGACGAGCTGTTCAATCAGACCCGTTCGGTCTACGTGAACGATCCGATCGAGCGCGAGACCTTCACCAAGCAGATCGCCTTCAACGTGATCCCGCACATCGACAAGTTCATGGAGGACGGGTTCACCAAGGAAGAGTGGAAGATGACGGTCGAGACGAAGAAGATCCTCGACCCGGACATCGAGGTGGTCGCCCAGTGCGTCCGCGTTCCGGTGTTCATCGGCCATTCCGAGGCGGTGTTCATCGAGACGAAGAAGCCGATCGACGTCGACGGCGCGCGCCAGGCGATGCAGGGCTTTCCGGGACTGATCGTCGTCGATCACCGGGCCGATGAGGGTTACGTCACGCCGGTCGAAAGCGCCGGCGAGGACGCTGTCTATGTCAGCCGCATCCGGGTCGACCCGACCGTGAAGAACGGTCTCGTCTTCTGGTGCGTCAGCGACAACCTGCGCAAGGGTGCGGCCCTGAACGCGGTGCAGATCGCCGAGGAGCTGGTTGCCAAGCATCTGAAGCAGGCCGCCTGACAGCGGCGTGTCCAAGGTCACGATCCGGCCGGCGCGTCCCGCCGACGCGCCGGTCGTCGCCGCCCTCGACATCCTCGCAGGCGGCGGCGTCTACGAGTACATCTACGACGACCGGCCGGGCCTCCCCGGTGCAGCGCCGCTGATGCTGCAGGCTGTCCTTTCCGCCGACACCGCTTTGTCCTGGAACCGGGTGATGGTTGAGGAACTGAACGGCGCACCGGTCGGCGCCGTGACCAGCCAACCATACGACGGACAGCCGCCTTCGGGCCTGGAACCCAGCGTTCCGGAAGACCGCGCCGCGCACGTCGCCCCGATCCAGGCCATGGGGCGACCCGGATCCTGGTTCATCAACATGATCGCGGTCGGCGCCGGTGCCAGCGGCAACGGGGTCGGTCGAGCGCTCCTCGGCGCGGTCGCCGAGAAAGCCCGAAGCAAGGGGTTCTCGGAGCTTTCGCTGCGGGTCTTCGCCGACAACGCGCCGGCGATCGGCCTCTACCGCAAGGCGGGTTTCGAGGCGGTGGAGCGCGTGGACATCCCCTGGCTCCCCCGGCTGCCGCATCGGGGCGGCGTCGTGCTGATGGTTCAACCGCTCTGAGAGTCCGCATCCGCACCCCCCACTCGCCGACCCCGTGCCGGGACTTGCGCCGGGACTTGCGCCGGGCCTTACGCCGGGGAGTGACGGCAGAGGAACCTGATGGAACCCTCAGCCCAGGCGGGCGCGGATGGCGTCGTAGCTCTCCAGAGTGCCGGTCGGGCCGACCGCCGCCAGGGTTGGGGGAGCGGACAGCAGACGCTCGACCACCCGGCGGATCGCCGCCGCGTCGACCTTCTCCAACTGTTCGATGATCTCCGCCATGTCCGGGGCGCGACCATGGATCAGGAAATGGTTGGCGAGCTGCTCGCACCGGGCGCTGGTGCTCTCCCGGCTCATCAGCAGGGAAGATTTGAGCTGGATGATCGCCCGGGCCAGCTCACTTTCCTCCAATTCGTCGGGGATCGCCTGGAGCTGGTCGCAAATCACCGGCATAACCTCGCCGACCTCGTCGGCCCCGGTGCCGGCATAGACGCCCAGCAGGCCGTCGTCGAGATAGGCCGAGGTGAAGGAGTAGATCGAGTAGGCCAGCCCGCGCTTCTCCCGGATCTCCTGGAACAGGCGCGAGGACATGCCGCCGCCGTAGATCATCGACAGCACCTGGAGGGCGTGGAAATCCGGATCGCTGAACGACGTCCCCCGAAAACCGAGGATCACATGGAGCTGTTCCAGGTCACGTTCGACCCGGCTCTCGCCGCCGGCGTAGCGTCCGGGGTCCGTGGTCTTGACGGTCTTCGACGGCAGCGCGCCGAACCGGTCCGCCGCGAGCGCGACGACCGCGTCGTGCTCGACCCGACCGGCGACCGACAGAATGCAGGAATCCGCGCCGTAACAGGCCGCGACGTAGTCGACGAGCGACTGGCGCGGCACGGAACGGACGACTTCCGAGGTGCCCAGGACCGGGCGGCCAAGCCCCTGGTCGGGAAAGGCGGCGGTCTGGAACTGGTCGAAGATCACGTCGTCCGGGGTATCGTTGACCTGGGCGATCTCCTGCACGATCACCGCCCGCTCGCGCTCGAGTTCGGCCGGATCAAAGACGGAGTTCTGGACAATATCGGCGATCAGGTCGACGGCGACCGGTACGTCGTCCGCAAGCACCTTGGCGTAGTAGGCGGTCTGCTCGCGCGAGGTGTAGGCGTTCATGTGGCCGCCCACATCCTCGATCTCCCGTGCGATCGAGGCCGCGTCACGGCGCTCGGTACCCTTGAAGACCATGTGCTCGATGAGGTGGGCGAGCCCGTTCTCCGCGGGTTTCTCATAGCGGGTACCCACACCGACCCAAAGACCGACGGAGGCGGAATCGACGGACGGCATGGCATCGGTGGCGACCGTAAGCCCGTTCTCGAGGGTCGTCAGCCGCAGGCCCGGGAGATCCGGTGCGGTCAAGCTGCCGCTCCCCGCCGCGCCGCGCGGTCCCGCACCAGCGCCTTCAGGGCCGAAAGGTCGTTGGGCATCACGGTCTCACGTTCCGGTCGGTCCATGAGATCGGCCATCCGCTCGGGCAGCGGGGCGGCCGAACCGACGGCTCGCTCCACCGCCTCGGCGAACTTGGCCGGGTGGGCGCAGGCGAGCGACACCATCGGGATCGAGGCGTCGCGACCGCCATGCGTCAGCCGCGCGGCGGCGATTCCTACGGCGGTATGCGGATCGATTACCTCGCCGGTCTGCTCATGGATCGCCCTGATGGTCTCGACGATCAGCGCATCGTCGGCCCGCGCGCCGCGGAACAGTGCCGTCGCCCGAGCGTGACGATCCGGCTCGACGGTGTAGGACCCAGACTGGCGGAAGCCGTTCATGGTCCGCTGCACCGCGTCGCCGTCCCGGTCCAGAAGGTCGAACAGCAAGCGTTCGAAATTGCTGGACACCTGGATATCCATGGAGGGCGACAGGGTCGGCGCGACGCCGGTTGTCTCCATCGTGCCGGTCTCGAGGTAACGATAGAGAATGTCGTTTGAGTTGGTGCCGACCACCAGGGTCTCGATCGGCAGGCCCATGTTGCGGGCGGCATAGGCCGAGTAGACGTTGCCGAAATTGCCGCTGGGGACGGAGAAGGAGACCGTGCGTTCGGGCGCGCCCAACGCGGCCGCCGCCCAGAAGTAGTAGGCGATCTGGGGCATGATCCGCGCCCAGTTGATCGAATTGACCGCCGAGAGGGTCATCTCGTCGCGAAACTCGGTATCGCCGAACGCCGCCTTCACCAGATCCTGGCAGTCGTCGAACGTGCCTTCGACGGCGATGGCGTGGACGTTGGGCGCGTCGACCGTGGTCATCTGACGACGCTGCACCGGCGAGACCCGGCCATGGGGAAAGAGGATGAAACAGTCGATGTTGTGACGGTCCCGGCAGGCCTCGATGGCGGCGGATCCCGTGTCGCCGGACGTGGCGCCGACAATCGTCACGCGGTCGCCACGCTGGGCCAGGACATGATCGAACAGCCGTCCCAGGATCTGCATGGCGTAGTCCTTGAACGCCAGCGTCGGGCCGTGGAACAGCTCCATCATCCAGAGACCGCCGTCGAGCTGCTTCAACGGGGCGACGGCGGTATGGCCGAACTGCCCGTAGGCGTCCTCGGCGATCCGGCGCAGCACCTCTTCAGGGATGGTGCCGCTGACGAAAGGCGCCATGACCCGTGTCGCGACTTCCGCGTAGGACAGCCCACGAAGGCTTCGAATGTCGTCCTTCGAGAACAGCGGCCAGACAGCCGGGACGTACAATCCGCCGTCACGCGCCAATCCGGTGAGCAGAACGTCGTCGAAGGCGAGGGCGGGCGCCTGCCCGCGAGTGCTAACGTATTGCAAGGACCTGTGTATCCCCGAGCGTTGACGCGGTAACCTATGCTTGGTGTCGCGCGTGTGCAACCTTGCGATCGCGCGGACCATGACAGCGGCCGTGGAGGACCTGCAATGGGCCCAGGCCCGCCCGGGGCCACGCCCACACGACGATAGGGACCGACAGGCATGACGATCCAACGAGTTGCCATCTTCGCACCCGGCGATATGGGCCATGCCCTTGGCAGGGTTCTGATCGCAAACGGCCTCGAAGTGACCACCAATCTGGCCGACCGGTCGGAGCGGACTCAGGACCTGGCCCGCGCCGCCGGGATCACCGACTGCGGCGACGACGTGGAAGCGGTCGACGGAGCCGATGTCCTGTTTGCGATCCTGCCGCCCTCCGCCGCTCTCGAATTGGCGCAGCGGCTGGCATCGGCCCTCGCGCTGGCGAGAGCGAAGCCGATCTATGTCGACCTGAACGCCATCGCCCCGGCGTCGGCGGTCGAGGTCGGCGAGGTGATCGAGGGCATCGGCGTTCCCTTCGTAGACGGCGGCATCATCGGAGGACCGCCGAAGAACGCCAGCGCGATGGGACCCCGGCTCTACGTTTCCGGCCACGAGGACGATGTGGGACGGGTGCTGGAACTGCGCCGGTTCGGGCTCGACATGCGGAGCGTCACCGGCGGGGTGGGCGCGGCGTCGGCGCTGAAGATGAGCTATGCCGCGGTCACCAAGGGGCTGACGGCCCTGGCGGTCCAGTCCCTCGCCTCGGCCAAGGCCTACGGCGTGGACCGGGAACTCGACGCGGAAATGGTCGCGAGCCTCCGCATCCTGCGCGAGCGTTTCGACCGCTCCTTGCCGGATATGGCTCCGAAAGCGTATCGCTGGGTCGGGGAGATGGAGGAGATCGCCCGCACCTTCAACGATGTCGGTCTCGATCCGCAAATCTTCATGGGGGCTGCGGAAACCTTCCGGCTGGTCGCCGGGACCGCGCTCGGCGGGGAGACGCCCGAACGGCGGACCATCGGCTTCACCGCCGACGAGGTCAGCGAGATCATCGCCGGCGCGCTGGAGGCCGGGCTGCCCCAAGGCGAGGGCTGAGATCGCCGCGAAGGTTTGTCTGGGTTCGGACGGCCTAGGCGTCGAGATATCGCGCCTTCAGATGCGCGAGGAACGGCCCCGCGGAGAGGGTCGAGCCCGTGGCCGCCTGCAGGATTTCCTCCGTGCCGAGCGAGCTCGCCCGGCCGTGAACATGGACTCCGAGCCAACCGAGAAGCGGCGCGAAGTCGCCGCGCCCGATCGCCTCTGGAATGGCCGGATCGGCGGCAACGGCAGCCTGGAACAGCTGAGCCGCCGCCATCGCGCCAAGCGTATAGGTCGGGAAGTAGCCGATTGCCCTGTCGTACCAGTGGATGTCCTGCAGGCAACCGAGCGCGTCGTTCGGCGGAGTGACGCCGAGCAGGTCGCGCATACCGGCGTTCCACTCCGCCGGCAGCTCCGCGACGTCGAGATCGCCCGACAGCAGGGCACGCTCCAGGCGGGTCCGCAGAATGACGTGCAGCGGATAGGTGATCTCGTCCGCCTCGACGCGAATGAAGCTGCGCTCGACCCGGGTGTAGACCCGATGCAGGTTCTCCGGATCCCAAGCCTGGCCGTCGCTGGCGAACGCCTCTCGCGCCCAGCCGGACAGCAGACCGAGGAAGGCAGGCGATCGGCACGCCTGCATCTCCATGAGCAGCGACTGACTTTCGTGCATCACCATGCCGCGGGCCTCGCCGACCGGCTGATGGCGCCAGTCGCCCGGCAGGCCCCGCTCGTAGAGGGCGTGGCCGGTCTCGTGGATAACCCCCATGATTCCGGAGACGAACCCGGCCTCGTCGTAGCGGGTGGTGATCCGCACGTCGTCCGGCACGCCGCCGCAGAACGGATGCAGGGTTTCGTCCAGTCTGCCGTGGTTGAAGTCGAAGCCGAGGGTGGTCATGACCCGCTGCGCGAGCGTGCGCTGGGCTGCGACCGGAAACGGCCCTGACGGCGCCGTAGCCGGCTCGCGGCTCTCCTGGCGCTCCAGGACCGCCTCAAGCAGCGGCGGCAGGTCCCCTTCCAGTTCGGCGAACAGCGCCTCGATCCTGGCGATGGATCCGCCGGGCTCGTAGCCGTCGAGCAATGCTTCGTACGGGGTGGTGGCGAGCGCGTCGGCCTTCGCCGCCGCCTCCTCGCGGACCAGGCGGACCTGCTCCGTGAGAGCGGCGCGGACAATCCCGAAATCCGCCTTGGCCCGAGCCTCGCGCCACAGGGCCTCGCAACGCGATCCGGCGCGGGACAGGGCCTCGACCAACCCGGCGGACACCGCTGTCGCATGGGCGTGGCGGCGCCGCATCTCCAGCAGGTTCGCGGCGCGCCAACCGTCCAACGGTTCGGTGGACGCGGCGTCCAGCGCCTCCGCGACGGCGGGGGCGGTCAGGATCTCGTGGTGCAGGACGGAGAGGGTGGCGAGCTGCTCGGCGCGGGCCTCGGCGCCGCCCTTGGGCATGACCACCCGTTGGTCCCATCCTAGAACGCCCTCGGCCCCGGCCAGGGCCGACAGGCGCCGGAATCGGTCCTCAAGCGCATCCATTGCCGGGGTGGCGCTCATGCCGACCCTCCGGTTCCGGTATCCGTCCCCTTGTCTTTCCCCAGCTTATCCTCTCGGTCCGCCTGACGGTGCCAGACGATGTAGACGCCGATGAGCGTCGCGGCGAGCAGGAACCAAGTGATGGCGTACTGCAGATGCTCGTTGCGCACGGTGATCGACCGCTCGGCCCCGAGCGGCAACGCGGTCGGCCGCGGCCCCTCGGCGAGTTGGTCGATGTAGTAGCCGGTGGCGACCGGTCCCTGCAGGCCGAGATAAGCCGCCATGTTTTCGGGGCGGACGGTGAACCAGACATCGTTCTGCGGCTCGTTCTCGGGAACGAAATAGCCCTTGACGCCGGACTGCTGGATCACGCCGTCGATCATAGCCGGGGCCGGCACCAGGCTGGTCGGGCGATCCGCGGGACGGCGCTGTTTCTCCGGAACCCATCCTCGGTTGACGAAGACGGTGAGACCGCTGTCCGTCACGAAGGGCGTGATCACGTGAAATCCGGCGGTTCCCTTGTAGGGCTTGCCGGTGATCTGGATTTCCTTCTCGTGCAGATACCGCCCCGTGGCGGCGACCCGGCGGAATCGCCAGTCCGGCATGTCGGCGGGGGTCAGCGCGATCGGAGGATCGGTCGGTTCCGCCGCCACCCGCGCTTCGAATGCGTCGATCAGCTCGGTCTTCCAGGCAAGACGCTGCAACTGCCAGACGCCCAATCCCAGCATCAGCAGGACGGCGGGAATGGTGAACAGCGTCGGCCAGAGGCGCGGACGAAAGGCCATGGTTTCCTCGTGCCGCGGGACGTCTCCGCGGGCGCTATTGGTCGGGTGTGCCGTGCCGATACTCGAGCGCGACGACGACACCCTTGAAGGGCCTCAGGAGCAACACCGTGCCGGCGACGACCGCGACGGGCCACAGGACCGCATGGACCCAGATCGGCGGCGAGAACAGGATCTGCAAGATCCAGGCAAACACCGGCAAAATCGCCCCGAGGGCGAAAATCACGAAGACGGCGGGGCCGTCTCCGGAACTGCGGGTCCGCAGCGGTTCGCCGCAAACCTCGCATGTTTCTACCACGCTGAGGTAGCCGTCGAACAGCCGACCCCTCCCGCAGGCCGGGCATCGACAGGCGATCCCGACGGCGATCGGAGAGGGGCCGGAGGTCACGCGTGCGACCCTATCCGGCGTTCGGCGTCAGGCGCCCCACCAGTAGATGCAGATGAACAGGAACAGCCAGACCACATCGACGAAGTGCCAGTACCAGGCGGCCGCCTCGAAGCCGAAATGCTGCTCCGGGGTGAAGTGGCCCTTGTAGGCACGGTACCAGCAGACCGCCAGGAAGATGGTGCCGACGATCACATGGAAGCCGTGGAAGCCGGTCGCCATGTAGAAGGTCGATGCGTAGACGGTGTCGGTGAAGCCGAACGCCGCGTGGCTGTACTCGTAGGCCTGCAGCAGGCTGAAGATGAAGCCGAGCGCGACGGTCAAGCCCAGGCCCCAGAGGAGTTCGCTGCGCTTGTTCTCCAGCAGGCCCGCGTGGGCCCAGGTCACCGTGGTTCCCGAAAGCAGCAGAACCAGGGTGTTCATCAGCGGCAGGTCGAACGGATCGAAGGTGACGATCCCCTCCGGCGGCCAGGTGCCGAGGCGCGGATAAAGCGCCATGTCGAAGAACGCCCAGAAGAACGCGAGGAAGAAGAAGACCTCAGAGCAGATGAACAGCGCCATGCCGTAGCGCATTCCGATCTGCACGACCGGGGTGTGGTGACCCTGGTACTGCGCCTCGCGGATGACGTCGCGCCACCAGAAGAACATCGTGGCCACGATCAGCGCGAGGCCGACGATCATGACGGGCACGGAAAACGGCAGATCGTGCATGTACATGATACCGCCGACCGCCAGCACGAAGCCGGATGCCGCCCCCATGAACGGCCAGGGGCTCGGTTCCACCAGGTGGTAAGGATGATGCTGTTCGTGTGCCATCGGTCCCCTCGTCTACAGACCCTCCGCCGTACTGGCGGTATGTTAGCGTACGGACGGCGCCAGCGCGAGTTGCTGGGCCTTCGATTGATCGTCAGCCGGATAGAACGTGTAGGACAGCGTGACTGTGGTCACTCCGTCCATCTTCGGATCGTTCATCAGCTCCGGATCGAGAAAGAACTGGACCGGCATATCAACCGACTGCCCCGGCATCAGCACCTGTTCGGTGAAGCAGAAGCACTCGATCTTCATGAAGTAAGGTCCGGCCTTGTGCGGCGTCACGTTGAATGCGGCGGTACCCACGATCGGTTTGTCGCCGTCGTTCGTGGCGCGATAGAAGGCGAGGTTTTCGACGCCCATCTGCACCGTCGTCTTGCGGACCGCCGGAACGAACTCCCAGCCCAAGCCGTCGGCCACGTTGGAATCGAAGCGGATCGTGAACTCCCGCTCCTCGGTCGCCCCCGGCGCAGCGTCGGCCTGGCGGGTGGTCCCGCCGAAACCGGTTACGGCGCAGAAAATCTCATACAGCGGCACGGCGGCATACGACACGCCGACCATGCCCGCGACGAGGCCGCCGAGGGCCAGCGCAACCCGTCGATTGGACCGGCGCATGTCGCGGCGGCCGACCTGCGGGGTTTCGGTCGATGAAGTATCGGGTTCGATAGGGGCAGTCGGTCCGGTCATCGTTCAGCTCATCCGCAGGATGGTGATTACGAAGAACAGCACGGCCAATGCGATGATCGTCCACAGAATGGCGATATTCTTGCCGCGGCGTTGCGCCCAGATGTCCTCGGCGCTTTCCGGCGGCTGCTTGCCGTTGCTGTCGGGCGTCTCGCTCAAGGCACTCACCCGGCGATCCAGTGGTCGGCGAGCAGGGCACCGAACAGAGCGAAGAGATAGAGGATGGAATAGCCGAACAGCATCTTGGCCGGCTTCATGTCGCCCTCGGCGGCGCGCAGGATCTGCACTGATCCGACGACGAACAGCCCGCCAAGCACGGCGGACGGAACCCCGTACACGGCAGTCGTCGCCCCCATCGCCCAAGGCACCATGGCCAAGGCCGCCATCAGGACCGAATAGACGACGATCTGCAGCTTCGTGGCGCGGTCGCCGGAGACGACCGGCAGCATGGGCACGCCGGCATCGGCGTACTCCCCGCGCTTCCAAAGCGCCAGCGCCCAGAAATGCGGAGGCGTCCACATGAAGATCACGGCGAAGAGCACCAGCGGCAAGAGCGCCACATCGCCGGTCACCGCCGCCCAGCCGATCACCGGCGGCACGGCGCCCGCGGCCCCGCCGATCACAATGTTCTGCGGCGTGCGGCGTTTCAGCCACATCGTGTAAACGAAGACGTAGAATCCGATCGTCGCGGTCAGAAGCACCGCCGCCAGCCAGTTCACGGCAAGCGCCATGATCAGGATCGAAAATCCGGCCAGCACGACCCCGAAGGCGAGCGCCTCGTCGGCCTGGACCCGCCCGGCCGGAATTGGCCGCTTGTCGGTCCGTCCCATGACCGCGTCGATGTCGCGGTCATACCACATGTTGATGGCGCCCGACGCCCCGGCTCCGACGGCGATGCAGAGCACCGCGATCGCCGCCAGCACCGGATGAATCTCGCCCGGCGCAATCGCCAGTCCGACGAATCCGGTAAAGACGACGAGCGACATGACGCGCGGCTTGAGCAGCGCGATGTAGTCGCGGACCGAGGCCGTTCCCGTCAGGGGAACGGCCTCGGCCGATATCGTCTGGGCCGTGATGTCAGCCACCGTCGAACTCCCGCTCAGTGCCCTTTGGAGGCCGTGATCTGCGGCAGCTCGTTGAAGGTATGGAACGGCGGCGGCGAGCTGACCGTCCACTCGAGCGTCGTCGCGCCCTCGCCCCACGGGTTGTCGCCGGCCTTACGCTTCGCGCTGAACGCCTCGATCACCACGACGATGAACACCAGCGTTCCGATACCGGCCACGTAGGAACCGATCGACGACACGTAGTTCCATCCAGCCAGCGCGTCCGGATAGTCGATGTAGCGCCGCGGCATGCCGGCGAGACCCAGGAAGTGCATCGGGAAGAACGTCACGTTCACGCCGATGAAGGTCAGCCAGAAGTGGGTCCGGGCCAGCATCGAGTTGTAGCTGTAGCCCGTCATCTTGGGGAACCAGTAGTAGAACCCGCAGAAGATGCCGAACACCGCGCCCAGGGACAGCACGTAGTGGAAGTGGGCGATCACGTAGTAGGTGTTGTGCAGGGCGATATCGACGCCGGCATTGGCCAGCACCACGCCCGTCACGCCGCCGACCGTGAACAGGAAGATGAAGCCGACCGCCCAGATCATGGGCAGGCGGAACTCGATCGACCCGCCCCACATGGTGGCGATCCACGAGAAGATCTTGATGCCGGTCGGCACCGCGATGACCATGGTGGCCGCCGTGAAGTAGGCGCGCGTGTCGACGTCCAGCCCCACCGTGTACATGTGGTGCGCCCAGACGACGAAGCCGACCACGCCGATCGCGACCATGGCGTAGGCCATGCCGAGATAACCGAACACCGGCTTGCGCGAGAACGTCGCCACCACCTGGCTGACGATGCCGAAGGCCGGCAGGATCATGATGTACACTTCGGGGTGACCGAAGAACCAGAACAGGTGCAGGAACAGCACCGGATCGCCGCCGCCGGCCGGATCGAAGAACGACGTGCCGAAGTTGCGGTCGGTCAGCAGCATGGTGATGGCGCCGGCCAACACCGGAACCGCCAGCAGCAGCAGGAAGGCCGTCACCAGCATGGCCCAGACGAACAGCGGCATCTTGTGCAGGGTCATGCCCGGGGCGCGCATGTTGAAGATCGTCGTGATGAAGTTGGCCGCGCCCAGGATCGAGCTGGCACCGGCGAGGTGCAGCGAGAAGATCGCCAGATCCATGGACATGCCCGGCGTGCCGAGCTTGCCCGACAGCGGCGGATAGATCGTCCAACCGGTGCCGGTGCCGTCGGCGCCGCCCGTGCCCGGCACAAACATCGAGATCACAAGCAGCAGGAAGGCCGGAACGATCAGCCAGAAGCTGATGTTGTTCATCCGCGGGAACGCCATGTCGGGCGCGCCGATCATCAGCGGCACGAACCAGTTGCCGAAACCACCGATCAGCGCCGGCATGACCACGAAGAACACCATGATCAGGCCGTGCGCCGTCACGTAGACGTTCCAGGCATTGCCGTCGGCCATGTACTGGATGCCCGGATCCTGGAGCTCCATGCGCATGTAGATCGAGATCGCGCCGCCCAGCAGGCCGGCGATCACCGCGAAGATCAGGTAGAGGGTGCCGATATCCTTGTGGTTGGTGGAGTACAGCCACCGTTTCACGAAGCTGGTCGGCGCGCCGTGGTCGTGGTGGTCGTGAGCGTGATCAGCGCTAGTCATCTTGCTTGTCTCCACCGTTTAGTCGGCGACTGAGGCGACCTTGGTCGCGCTCGGGTTCATCGCGAACTGTTCCTTCGCCTTGACGAGCCACGCGTCGTACGCGTCCTGCTCCAGGGCCTCGACCACGATCGGCATCCGGGAATGGTCGATGCCGCAGATCTGGTTGCACTGGCCGTAATAGACGCCCGACTTGTCGACCTGGAACCAGGTCTCGTTCACGCGACCCGGAGTCCCGTAGATCTGGACGGCCAGGGCAGGAACGAAGAAGGAATGCATGACGTCGTAGGTCGTGACCAGGACCTGCACCTTCTTGCCGACGGGCACGACCATCCGGTTGTCGACGTCGAGCAGACGGATCTGGCCGGGCTGAAGCTGGTCGTCCGGAACGAGGTAGCTGTCAAAGACGATCTCTTCGTCCGGGTACTGATAGTTCCAGTACCACTGGTGCGCCTGCACCTTGATGGTCATGTCCGGATCCACCGCCTTGTCCTGCTTGTACAGCAGCGGGAAGGAGTAGAACGCAATGACCACCAGGATCAGAGCCGGAATACCGGTCCAGGCAACCTCAAGGAGGGTGTTGTGCGTGGTCTTCGTCGGCGTCGGGTTGTTGCTCCGCTTGAACCGGATGCACACATACACGAGCAGCGCCAGAACGAAGACGCTGATCAAGGTGATGATCACGAGCAGAATGTTGTGCAACTCGTTGAGATCATAGCCGATCGGCGTCACCTGCTCCTGCAGGCCCAATTGCCAGGGCTGGGGCTGGGCGGCGGACGCGTCGAACGCCGCTACCGCGAGGATCGCCACCGCTGCCAGCATGGCGGCTGCGCCGCGTGCCGTAGCCTCGGTAACCCGCTTGAGGATCCGCTCCATCACTCGGTCATTCCCGTCGTCGTTGGTCCTTGAGCCGCAATCCCCCGGAATGCGGCGACGCCCTTATGGCACCATCCGCGCAACCGCGCAACGCGACCCTTCAACACAGATCCTAAGGCTAGTTGGCGGGCCCGTCGGCCACAAGCGCGGCCGACGCGGCATTCGGTCGCGTAACGCGCGGTCCTCGACTTCCAACCCCGCCGCGCCTATGTGAAGGTGTTGTCTGTGTGGAAATGCCGGTTTTGGACGGTCTTTCCGCGCTCTTGTCCCGGAAGATGACCCTGATGGAGCCGCAACGTGTCCAACCTCGCCCTGACTGACGAGCTGTTCTTCGACCGCGCCGGCCTCGATCCGGAGCGGACCCAGACGATCGTGGACGACGCCCTGAACGGCGCCGACGACGGCGAGTTGTTTTTGGAATACAGCCAGAGCGAAAGCCTGGCGTTCGACGACGGCCGCCTCAAGACCGCGAGCTTCGACACCACCCAGGGCTTTGGTCTGCGGGCCATCGCCGGCGAGGCCCGCGGCTTCGCTCATGCGGCCGATCTGTCCGAGGACGCGATTCGGCGGGCGGCCGATACCGTCCGCGCGGTCCACGCCGGTCACAACGGCAACATGGATCTCGGGCCGAAAGGCACGAACAGCGCACTCTACACCGCCGAGAACCCCCTGCAGGGCTTCACGACAGAAGCCAAAATCGGCGTGCTCAAAGAGATTGATGCCTACGCGCGCGCCAAGGATCCGCGCGTGCGCCAGGTTTCGGCCACGCTGGTCGGTTCCTGGCAGGCGGTGCAGATCCTGCGCGCCGGCGGCCAGCGCGTCGCCGACGTCCGGCCGCTGGTCCGGCTGAACGTCCAGGTGGTGGTCGGCGACGGCGACAAGATGGAGGCGGGCTACTACGGCTGCGGCGCCCGCGTCACCTTCGACCGCTACGTCGATCCGGAGACCTGGCGGCACGCCACCGACGAGGCGCTGCGGATCGCCCTGGTCAACCTCGGCGCGGTCGAGGCGCCGGCCGGGGAAATGGAAGTTGTGCTCGGCCCGGGGTGGCCGGGCGTGATGCTGCACGAGGCGGTCGGCCACGGTCTGGAGGGCGACTTCAACCGCAAGCTCACCTCGACCTATTCCGGCATGATCGGCCAGCAGGTCGCGGCCAAGGGCGTGACCGTAATCGACGACGGTACGCTGCCGGATCGCCGCGGCTCGATCACCGTCGACGACGAAGGTACGCCTTCGGCGCGCAACGTGCTGATCGAGGACGGCATCCTGGTCGGCTACATGCAGGATCGCCAGAACGCCCGGCTCATGGGCGTGCCGGCGACCGGGAACGGACGGCGCCAGTCCCACGCCCACCATCCCATGCCCCGCATGACGAACACCTACATGGCCGCCGGCGACGCCGACCCGGAAGAAATTCTGAAGTCGGTCAAGCGCGGTCTCTACGCCGTCAACTTCGCCGGCGGATCGGTCGACATCACCTCGGGCAAGTTCGTGTTCTCCATGAACGAGGCCTATCTCGTCGAGAACGGCAAGATCGGCCCCGCCGTCAAGGGCGCAACGCTGATCGGCAACGGTCCCGACGCCATGGGCAAGATCACCATGGTCGGAAACGACATGCAGCTCGACGATGGGATCGGCACCTGCGGCAAGGATGGCCAGGGCGTGCCCGTCGGCGTCGGCCAGCCGACCCTTAAGATGACCGGAATCACCGTCGGCGGCACGGCGGCCTGAGCCGGGACGTGCCGGCGCGCCGGAACCCCCAGGGAGACGATGCAAACAAACTGAAGAGTATTTAACTCAACAAGTCACTGTTATTAAGACAGCTTTAAACGGTGGTGGTCTATTAGGGCCCAATGCATGAGCCTCTGAACGCAGAAACGACCTTTCCACCTGGAGCAGCCCGATCCAGCACTTTGAGCTTCGCCCCCGCTGGCGTTGCGGGCGCAGCGATGTTGATAGCGGCTGCCATGGGCGGGCTTGCACCGGACGCCGACGGCACCGGACCCGTGGCGGCAGTCTTCCCGCCCTGGTGGTCCGCTCATGACGTCATGGCCGGAGTTTCCCGGACGGACGCCTCGATTCTGCGCGAAGGGTTCAGTTCCTCCATCATCCTGGCGAGCAGTCCGACACCCGGTCTCGCCGAACGCCTGCGCGAAGCGGGCGCGCTGTTGGTTCTCGACCCTGTGGCGGCTGCCGGCTGCCTCGGTCTGGAGCCCTCGGCACCCTTCAGCTAACGCCTCTCGAAAGAAAGCGCTATGTCCGATATCCACAGCATTCGCCGCCGTGCCGTCCAGGCACTGTCGTTTTTCGTCGCCGCCCATGTCCCGCTGGTCGCGATCACCGTCTACATGCTGGGCCGCGACATGCTCTGGCCGACCGCCGCGACCGCCGTCGCGGCAGCCGCCGTCCTGGCCGCCGCCCGGCTGCAGCCCGACGCTCCGGCGACCCGCTACCTGATCGCAGCGGTAACCATGGGCATCGTCTCCGTGCTCGTGGGCCTGTTCTGGGGCAACTCCTGGCAGGTCGACATGCACATGTACTACTTCGCCGCCTTGGCGATCCTGACTCCGATGGTCTGCACGGTCTCGATCCTCGTGGCGACGACCGTCGTCGCGGTGCATCATCTCACCCTCAGCTTCCTGCTGCCCGCCGCCGTCTTCCCGGACGACGCCTCGCTCGCCCGTGTCGTTCTGCATGCCGTCATCGTCGTCGGCGAGGCCGGCGCCCTGCTCTGGATCGTTCACAACATCGGACGGGCGTTCGACGCGTCGGCGCGCTCGCTCGCCGCTGTCGAAGAGGCGCAGGCCGAGCAGGCCCGCCTGGCCGAGCAGCAGCGCGAGAACGACCGGCTCGCCGCCGAGGAGAAGGCCGCGGCGCTGGTCGCCCTGTCGGACAGCCTGCAGCAGACCGTCGGCGGTATCGCGGAAACCGTCGCCGCCGCCTCGGAGGAATTGAACCGCACGGCCACGAGCCTGACCGAGACCACGTCTCGGGTCGGCGAACGAGCCGGCGCGGTCGCCCGCGACGCCACCGAGAATCAGTCCCGGGCCGAGGCGGCCGCCGACGCCCTCGACCGCGTTTCCCAATCGATCGCGCGGATCAGCGATCAGGTGACCACGTCGAGCCGGATCACCGGCGAAGCCGTCCAGCGCGCCGCGGACACCGACCGGACCGTGGCCGGACTGGCCAAGGCGACCGACCGGATCGGCGAAGTGCTGACCCTGATCCAGGATATCGCCGAACAAACCAATCTGCTGGCCTTGAACGCCACCATCGAGGCCGCCCGGGCCGGCGACGCCGGCAAGGGATTCGCAGTGGTCGCTTCCGAGGTTAAGAGCCTCGCGGGTCAGACGGCCAAGGCGACCGAAACCATCGCCGGCGAGATTTCGTCGATCCAGGCCGAATCCCGAGGTGCGGTCGACGCCATCCGCGCGATCGGCGAGACGGTCAGCCGGATCGACGAGGTCGCCCGGACGATCGCCGATGCGGTGAACGAGCAGGAAGCAACCGCTCGCGAACTCGGCAGCGAGGTTGCCGCCATGTCCCAGAGCGCCAGTCAGGCCGCCAGCGGCGTGACCGAGATGGCCGACGAAGCGCGGGACGGCAGCCGGGCCGCCTCCGATGTCCTCAACTCGAGCCGGGAACTGGCGGCGAACGCCGACAGCCTGCAGCAGCAGATCACCGACTTCTGTGCCCGCGTGCGGACGGGCTGACCTCTGCGTTTCGCCCGCCAGGCGGCGACCGCCGTCGTCCGGCGAGCGAAACCGGAGGCCCGTTGCCTCCGGACTCCAGGCGTGTAAACTCGCGCGACCATGAGTCTAGATCCCCCCGGCACGGACCCGTCTGTCCCCGTCACCGACCTGATCACCAAACGCCCGAACGTCTACGGCTTCGGCGGCCTCGACCGGTCTGCCCATATCCGCGAGCGCGAAGGATGGCTCGAAGAGCTGATGGCACGGCCCGACACGGTGTTGGTGCCGGTCTGGCGCAGCCGTTCGCTGGTCGCGCCGGGCGACTTGCCGCGCGCCGGCATGCTGTCGGTCGACGAACATAGAGGGCTGGTGCGTGTCGCCGACTTGACCGCCTTTCTCGGCGAGTACGACGGGGTCGCCCATGTGGCGATCGACCTGTCGCCGCTGGAGGAGACGGACATCCTCAACATCCTGGCGGCCCACGGCGTGTTCCAGGACCTGAGGCAGATCGGCCCGCTGCTCAACCGGTTCGAGGGCTCGGTCCTGGCCTATGCCCGGGGCCTGATGTGGTGGCACCAGCGCCACCGGTTCTGCGGGGTCTGCGGGTCGCCGACCGACAGCGTCAAGGGCGGCCACCAGCGCGTCTGCTCGAACGCCGACTGCCGAGCGCCGCATTTCCCGCGGACCGATCCCGCCGTGATCATGCTGGTCCATGACGGCGACCGCTGCCTGCTCGGTCGCCAGAAGGTTTGGCCCGAGGGGATGTACTCGACGTTGGCCGGTTTCGTGGAACCGGGCGAGACCCTGGAAGAGGCGGTGGCCCGCGAGGTCTGGGAGGAAAGCGGCATCCACGTCCGAGACGTGCGCTATCATTCGTCCCAGCCCTGGCCGTTCCCGTCCTCGCTGATGCTGGGTTTCCATGCCGAGGCGAAGTCGTTCGACATCGTGCGCAACGACGAGGAACTCGGCGACGCGCAATGGTTCAGCCTGGACCAGCTCGCCGACTTCGAGTCCCTCGGCAAATTCCTGCCCCGGCGCGACAGCATTGCCCGACGGCTGATCCAGGACTGGGTCGAGAGTATCCGCCCCGACCTGTTGGACGCCGTCGACCGGGTGCCGAGCGCCTATCCCGTGCGCCCAAGTTGACCTCGACGACGCGTGGGTGTAGACCCCTGCGCGTCGGGATCAAGCGGCCTCCCGGCCTCCAAAGGCATCCGCCCAAGAGCCGCCTGACACCCTTTTTTGGGAGTGTTGGGCCATGGGTGCCTTTTCACACGTCTCTTCCACGACCATTCGCCCCGAAACACTGATTCGCGCGATCGGTACCGAGCGCGCGCCGCTCCTGGTCGACGTCCGTCGGCGCGCGGCCTTCGACAAATCCGAAAGCGTCCTGCCCGCCGCGTTTTGGCGCGATCACCGCGATGCCCCCGCCTGGGCCCATCGTCTGGAGGCGGCGGCCGGCGGCCGGGGACTCGTCGTCTACTGTGTCCATGGCGAGCAGGTCAGCCTCGCGGCCGCCTCTCTTCTGCGTCAGTCGGGCGTCTCGGCCAAGGCGCTCGTCGGCGGGTTCGACGGGTATGTCGCGGCGGGAGGCCCGTTGGTCGCCAGAACCACAACGACCGCTCGACCCCGTCCAGGTAGACGACCGGCGAGCGACCCGGAATCGCCCGCCTTGCCTGCGCCTGGTTCATCCGCCGGTTCGTCGATCCGCTGGCGGAGATCCACTTCGTCGACCAGGCCTGGGCAGCCGCCGTCGCGACGGAGATCGGCGCCGTCGCGTTCGACGTCGACGGGGGCGAGATCGCCCGCGAGGGGACGGCAAGCTGTCTCGATGCCCTGATGATCCGGTATTGCGTGGCCAATCCGCCCCTGCTTAGTCTAGCCGAGATCGTGCGCGGAGCCGAAACCGCGCGCCTCGACCTCGCACCGCAAGCGGCGGGATTGCACGCATTGGCCCTCGGCCTTCGTGCAACCGGTGAGGACGCCCTGGAGACGCTGGAGCGCGGCTTCGTCCTCTGTGACGCCCTGTACGACTGGGCCCGCTTCGCTTCGGAAGAAGCAAGCGACGAACCGATGCGGGCGGGAGCCAGGGCATGAACGTCGAACAAGCGACAGCCGAACCCATTCCCGTCTCGAGCAAGGACGCTGCCCGGGTCTGGTTGAAGATCGGACTGCTGAGCTTCGGCGGCCCGGCCGGACAGATCGCCCTGATGCATCGCGTCCTGGTCGAGGAGAAACGCTGGATCGGCGAGGCCCGGTTCCTGCACGCGCTGAACTACTGCATGCTGCTGCCGGGCCCCGAAGCCCAGCAGCTCGCCACGTTCGTCGGGTGGATGTTGCACGGAACCCGGGGCGGGATCGTCGCCGGGACGCTGTTCATCCTGCCGGGCGCCCTGGTGATGCTGGCCCTCAGCGCGGGCTACGCGCTGTTCGGCACCGTTCCGTTGGTGGCGGCGGCGTTCGTCGGCATCAAGGCCGCCGTGCTGGCGATCGTGGTCGACGCGGTGATCCGCATCGCCCGCCGGGCGCTGGGCACAAAGGCCAAGCTGTCGCTCGCGGGGGCCGCGTTCGCGGCGATCTTCTTCTTGGCTATTCCGTTCCCGCTGGTCGTCCTGGCGGCGGCACTGGCGGGCGTAGCGCTTCACCGGATCTCGCCGGGAGCGCTCGCCGGCGGCGGTCACGGCCACGGTCCCGGCGACGCCGGGAGCGAGACCGCCGCCACACCCCGGTCGACCGGCTGGCGCCATGCCGCTCGGGTCACCGCCGTCTGCCTGCCGCTTTGGGCGACCCCGGTCCTCCTCGCCGGTCTCGTCTTCGGTTGGGGCCACGTATTCGTCGTCGAGTCGCTGTTCTTCTCGAAGATGGCGGTCGTCACCTTCGGCGGCGCCTACGCGGTGCTCAGCTACGTCGCTCAACAGGCGGTCGAGATCTACGGCTGGCTGGCGCCGGGCGAGATGCTGAACGGGCTCGGCCTCGCCGAGACAACGCCGGGACCGCTGATCCTGGTCGCCCAGTTCGTGGGCTTTCTGGCCGCGTTCCGCGACTCGGCCCCCCTCGACCCGCTCCTTGCGGGGATCGTGGGGGCGGGTCTGACCCTATGGGTGACCTTCGTGCCCTGCTTCTACTGGATCTTCCTCGGCGCCCCCTATATCGACGCCCTTCGCTCGAATCGGGCTCTGTCGGCCGCTCTTTCAGCGGTGACCGCGGCCGTTGTCGGCGTGGTCCTGAACCTGACCGTCTGGTTCGCACTGCATGTCTGCTTCGCGACGGTGACGGAGGCGCAGCACGGACCGATTCGCCTGTGGACGCCCGATATCGGCACGGTGGAATTCATTCCCATTGTCCTGGCGGCCTTCGCCATGATCGCGGTCCTGCGCTTCCGCGTCGGCGTGGTGCCGGTGTTGGCAGGGTGCGCCGGTCTCGGCATGGCAGCCGCAAGCCTCTGACGGACGAGACGGGCGGGCCGGCGGTTTCGCCGGCCCGCCGACTCGCGTATGACTGTCTCCATGAGCGATCGGGACCTCTCCAGCGCAAGCGACATTCCCCAGGGCAATTGGGTCGACCGGTGGCTGCCGGCGTCCTGGCGGCCCTACGCGCGGCTGGCGCGACTCGACCGGCCGATCGGCACATGGCTGCTCTACCTGCCCTGTCTCTGGGGCCTCGGACTCGGCTGGCAGGCGATCGGCACGCCGATGTCTACCGACCCTCTCCTGGACATGCTGCGGCTGGTCGCGCTGTTCACCCTTGGCGCCGTCGTCATGCGCGGGGCGGGATGCACGGTGAACGATCTATGGGACCGGGACCTCGACAAGCAGGTCGCCCGAACCGCCGACCGGCCGATCGCCAGCGGCGCGGTATCGCCGTTCGCAGCCCTGGTGTTCCTCGCCGTCCAACTCTCGATCGGGCTGGCGATCCTGCTGCAGCTCAACAAGCCGTCCTGGGCCATCGGGACGGCTGTACTGGTGCTGGTGTTCCTCTATCCGGCCGCCAAGCGAGTCACCGATTGGCCGCAGGCGGTCCTTGGACTGACCTTCAACTGGGGGGCACTTCTGGGTTTCGCGGCGGTGACGGAAACCATCTCGACCGCCTCGCTCCTAGCCTATGCCGCCGGCTTCTTCTGGACGCTGGGATACGACACCATCTATGCCCACCAGGACAAGGAGGACGATGCCATCGTCGGCGTCCGGTCCTCGGCCCTGGCCCTGGGGGAGAAGACGAAACCGGCGCTGGCCGCTTTCTTCGGGGTCACCGTGGCGCTCTTGGCCGCCAGCTTCTGGACGGCCGGCCTCGGCCCTCTTGCCTATGCCGGCCTGGCCCTGACCGGGTTGCACTTCGTGCGTCAGATCCGGGCGACCGACCTGAACGACCCCCATGCCTGTCTGCGAACCTTCAAGTCGAACCGCGACGCCGGCCTGCTCGTCGCGCTTGCCATCGTGCTCGGCTGAGCCGGCGGTGGGCGACCCGCGCGCCTTCGTCCGCCAGAACACGCTCCTGAAGCCGCCGTCGCTCGTCCCCGAACTGCGCCTGCACTTGGCCGACAAGGCGGTGCCGCTTTGGGAGCTGACGGAAGAGGAACTGGCGGAGAAGGACCTGCCGCCGCCCTATTGGGCCTTCGCCTGGGCCGGCGGCCAGGCGCTGGCCCGGTACATCATCGACCATCCCGAGACCGCTGCCGGCAAGCGCGTGTTGGACGTCGCCTCGGGCAGCGGCATCGTCGCCGTCGCTGCGCTCTGGGTCTCCGCCGCCCATGTGGTGGCCAATGACATCGACGCCTTCGCCGCCGCGGCGATCGTCCTGAACGCAGAAGCGAACGGGCTCGAAAGCGGCCTCGAAACCGTCCGGCGCGACATGCTGGACGAACCGGTTCTGGCGGCGAACGGACTACCGCTGTTCGATCTCGTGCTGGCCGGCGACGTCTGTTACGAACAACCGATGGCCGACCGCGCCATCGCCTGGCTGCGCCGCCACGCCGCCGCCGGCGCCGTCGTCCTCATGGGCGATCCCGGCCGCAGCTACGTCCCGGAGAGCGGGTTGACGAAGATGGCGGAATACATGGTGCCGACGCCGCGGGAACTGGAAGATAGCGACCTGCGACGCACCATCGTCTGGCAGGTCGACGCGGCGTAAGGCCGTCACGTTCACGCCCGGCTCGCGCAGCGGTGAGCCGGCCGGAGCGGATCGTGCGTTTCCGCGGTCGCTCTCGATCACCATTCTCCTCTCCAGGACAGCCGGCAGTCAGGTGCCGGCGGAGAACGAAGCGGGTGCGAGACATGCGAAGGGCGATGATACTCGATCGCCGGGTGTACAGAGCGGGACAGACTCTGTTCCAAGAGGGGGACCAGGCCTGGGCGGCCTTCCTCATCGAGAAGGGATCTGTCGAAATCCTGCGCAATGCCGGCGGCGATCAAGAGACCAACCTGGCGACGGTCGGCGCCGGCGAGTTGATCGGCGAGATGGGACTGATCGACAACGCGCCGCGCAGCGCCACCGCCCGGGCGAAAGCCCTGACCGTGGTTCAGGTGATCAGCGAGCAGAACTTTTCCCGCCTGCTGGCCAACGCAGAGCCCGGACTCGTCGCCCTGCTCAAGGTTCTGCTGCGCCGGCTCCGCGCCGCCAACGACACGTTGATCCTCGAGAGCGAGCATTTGGCCGCGCTACCTGTCTCCGGATGCCCGCCGCCGCTTTCCAAGTGCGACGAACGGCGGCATTTCTCCTGATCCGCCCTCACCCATGGCGGACCGCCCCCGCCGCCAACGTCGCCGTGAGAAGGGTGCGGCGCGGCAGACCCGGCGTGCCGATATGGCCGCGCAACCAGCGCTCGAACGGCTCCGCGCCGGCATAATCCCGGTGCAGGCGCTCCAGTACCTCACGCTCGCTGAGGGCGGGCGCGGCGCGGCCCCTCGCCGGAACCGCCGCGAGCGGCACGATGCGGCCGTCCAAGGTCAGACAGCCGCGCAGCGCGTTGTAGACCAGGGCGCGATCCGGTACCGGTCCGTCCGAGGTCACGACGTCCAGCCCCTGCTCGTCGCGCCGGTAGTTCACCCCGACCGCCTCGGTCTCGTCCATCCGTCGCAGCGCCGTCCGGTCGAGCCAGGTGATCCAAAGCTCGACCTCCGTGCCCGACGACGGCGCCAGCGTCGCCGGTACCGCTCCGTATCCCGCCATATGAGCCGCATAGACGACGTCGAGACCCCGGGCGATCAGACGGGTGACGGGGATGGTCGCCCGCTGATCCCGGTACTTGCGGGCGAGCTGCGCCGGCGCGCGATTGGATCCCACGGCAATGACGGGGGTGAGCGCCGAGACGTCCAGCGCTGTCGGCAAAGGCTCGACCCGACCGTCGCGGAACAGATAAGGCTCCGGGTGGGCGGGATAGGGGTAGTCCATGGCCCGCGCCAGGGCCTCGTCCCGCATCAGCGCACTCACCGCACCCTCCCTCCTGCGTTCCCACGGGCCGTCCGGAAGCGGGGCCCGTACAGCCGTCCTATTCCCATACTGGAACGGAACGCCGCGACGTTGCATGGTTATTTCCCGAGGGCTTGGGAGAGATCGATGTTCGAAGGGTTCAGCACCGAGCGGGTTGCCGTCGAAGAGTCGACCCTGCATGTCCGCGTCGGGGGTTCCGGGCCGCCCGTTCTGCTTCTGCACGGTTTTCCGCAGACCCATGTCGCCTTCCACAAGGTCGCGCCTCTCCTGGCCGACCGGTTCACCGTCTTCGTGCCGGACACGCCCGGCTACGGGGCGTCGCGCGGTCCGACGCCGACCCCTGAGACCTTCTCGAAACGCCATCTGGCCAAGCTCTGCGCCGGCCTTATGACGGAGCTCGGCCATGACAGCTTTCATCTGTCCGGCCACGATCGGGGCGCACGGATCGGCTACCGCATGGCCCTGGACATGCCGGAGAGGGTGCGCAGCTTCGCCATCCTGGACATTCTCCCCACCCTGGAGAACTGGCGCCGCATGGATTGGCGCTCGGCACTGAGCGGCTACCATTGGCTGCTGCTGGCGCAGAACGACCCGTTCCTGCGGCAGATGGTCGGCGCGGACGGCCCCGGCTATGTCCGACACCTGATCAACCGCTGGGCCGGCCACCGCGAGCGGCTCGACGACGCGGCGATCGCAGCCTACTGCGACGCGTATCGCGACCAGGCCGTGGTGGACGCCATGTTCGCCGACTACCAAGCCGGAGCGACGGTCGACGTCGCGCTCGACGAGGCCTCGATCGAGGCGGGCCAGCGCCTTGCCTGCCCCTGCCTCCTGCTCTGGGGCGCGCGCTATCTGAAGGAAAAGGACGAGCGGCATCTGGACGTCTGGCGCCGCTGGGCCGACGATGTGGATGCTGTCGAGCTCGATTGCGGGCACTTCCTCGTCGAGGAGGAGCCCGCCGCCTGCGCCGAGGCGATGGCCGCCCTGTTCACCCGCGCGGAGTCCTGACCGAATGCTCGAAGATCCCCCCGTTCTCACCATCCGCCGCAGGTTTCCCCGGCCGAGCGAGACCCAGCTCCGCCGCTTCCGCGGCGCCTACACCGCCCAGGTTGTGGACGCCATGGACGGGCGCGGGGCGATGGACCCCTCGATCAAGCCGCAGATCGCCCCGGGAGTCTCCATCGCCGCCCCGGTGCTGACCGCCTTCGCCCACCCGGCCGACAATCTGGCGCTGTTCGCCTGCATCGACGTGCTGGCGGCGGGCGACGTCGTCGTCTGCGCGGCCGACAACTACCGCCAGACGGCCCTGACCGGCGATCTGCTGACCGGCATGCTGCGAAACGCGGGCGCCATCGGTCTGGTGACGGACGGCGCGGTCCGGGATCAGGACGGGATCGAAGGCATGGGTCTGCCGGTTTGGCACGGTGGGGTCTCGCCGAACTCGCCGGCTCGGGTCGGACCCGGTACGGTCGGCCTCGACATCCTCTGCGGCGGCGTGGCGGTCTCCTCGGGCGATCTGGTGGTGGCCGACCGCGACGGCGTCGTCATCGTTCCCCACGCCCGAATCGACGCGGTCGCCGACAGGCTCGAGGCGATCCGGAGCGCGGAGAAGGATATGGAGGCGAAGGTTCGGGCCGGCCTTGCCAGACCGGTCTGGCTGGACGATGTCATCCACTCGTCCAAGGCGAAGGAAGTAGACTGACGCGCTGCCGGGAACTCGGCAGGCAAAAGACTCGGGACAGAACGATGCGCGATGCAGAATCCGCCCGCCGCGACCGACGCGCCCGTCTGGAAAGGCGCCTGAGCGGTCGCATACCGAAGGCGCCCGGCCGTACTCTCGACCCCAGCCGGCGCCTGCGCGGTCTGGTCGATACCGAGGAGGATGCGCCACCGGCCGACATCCCGCCACGGGGCGCTTTCGCAGGCTCTCTGGCGTCCCGGCTCGGACCGAAGGGACGGTTTCTCATGGCGGCTGTTTTCATCGGCGTAGTGATCACCGTCGGCGACCTGTTCTGGGAACGCTACACCAACCAGACGGCGATTTCGGCGGATCACACAAACGCCGCCCAGGTCGGCCTCGGTCATACCCTCTACGACCAGCATTGCGCGTATTGTCACGGGCTAAATCTTGCCGGAAAGCCGGATTGGGACGGCGACTACCCCAATGGAAACCGCCCCGCTCTGCCGCTCGACGGCACGGCGCCGACCTGGCGGCTCGGCGACCGGGACCTGTTCGACGTAATCAAATATGGTGGACAGCCGTTCTCCCCGCCGACCTACATAAACGACATGCCGGCCTTCGAGACAGAGTTGGCCGACGCGGATATCTGGGCGGTCATCGCGTTCATGAAATCGCGCTGGCCACAGGACGCGCTCACCCGGCAGAAAGAGGCCACGGCCGAGAGCCAATAGCGCGCCGCTGTGAGGTCCCTGTTACCAGCGCATAGCGGTCCGGGCCCTCAGCCCTCGCCCTTGTTGCCCTCGCGCCGGCTCGGATGCGGAATGGCGACGGAATGGAAGCCGCCGTCCACATGCATCACTTCGCCGGTGACTCCGGAAGACAGTCCCGACAGCAGGTAGAGTCCGGCCCTGCCGACCTCCTCCAGCGCGGCGTTCCGGCCGAGCGGAGCGGCATTCTCCGAGAACCGGAAGGTGTATCGGGCATCGGCGATCGCCGATCCCGCCAGCGTCCGCATCGGTCCGGCCGAGAGCGCGTTCACCCGAATCCCGTCCGGACCCAGATCGGCGGCGAGGTATCGCACGCTGGCTTCGAGCGCCGCCTTGGCGACGCCCATGACGTTGTAGTTCGGTGTGCTGCGCTCGGCCCCGAGATAGGACAGGGTGAGCAGACTGCCCCCCTCCGTCATCAGCGGCGAGAGACGCTGCGCCAACGCCGTGAACGAGTAGCAGGAGACGTCCATGGTGTTGATGAAGTTGGCGCGGCTGGTGTCGTAGTACTTGCCCTTAAGCTCGGACTTGTCCGAATAGGCGACGGCGTGCAGGACGAAGTCGAGCTTGCCCCAGCGCTCCTTGATCGTCGCCGCGACGGCATCCAGCGAGGCGTGATCCGTCACATCGCAGGGCAGGACGATATCGGCACCGACCGACTCGGCGAGCGGCCTGACCCGCCGCTCGATGCTCTCGTTCTGGTAGGTGAAGGCGAGCTGCGCACCGTGATCTGCGACGGCCGCGGCGATCCCCCAGGCGATCGAGCGGTCGTTGGCCACGCCGATGATGAGCCCGCGCTTGCCGGCCATGATCGGCTGGGGAGAGGGCAATTCTGACATCGGGCTCCTGTTCCTGACGGGCCCGCGGCCGACCGGTCGAGGGCATTGCTTTGACGGCGGCGCGGAGTGCGCTGCCGATCGGGTTGCTCAGATATCCACCAGTTCAGACATCCGGGCGCTTGAAGGCCAGAACGGCATTGGTGCCGCCGAACCCGAAACTGTTCGACAGAGCCACGTTGATCTCGGTGTCGAGCATCGGCTCGCGCACGATCGGCATCGACTCGGCTTCCGGCTCCATGGAGTCGATGTTGATCGACGGCGCGATGAAGCCGCCTTGCATCATCAACAGCGTGTAGATCGCCTCGTGGACGCCGGTCGCGCCCTGGCTGTGACCGGTCATCGACTTGGTCGAGCTGATATATGGGATCTTGTTCTGGCCGCGGAATACCTCGGAGATCGAATTCAGCTCCACCATGTCGCCCACCGGCGTCGAGGTCCCGTGGGTATTGATGTAGTCGACCGGATCATGCACGTCGGCCAGGGCCAATTGCATGCAGCGCAGCCCACCCTCGCCCGAGGGCGCGACCATGTCTGCGCCGTCCGACGTTGCGCCGTAGCCGACGATCTCGCCGTAGATCTTCGCGCCGCGCGCTTTGGCGTGCTCGAGTTCCTCCAGCACCACCACGCCGCCGCCACCGGCAATGACGAAGCCGTCGCGGTTCACATCGTACGGGCGCGACGCCTTCTCCGGCGTCTCGTTGTATTTCGAGGACAGGGCGCCCATGGCGTCGAACAGCACGGAAAGGGTCCAGTGCAATTCCTCACCGCCGCCGGCAAAGACGATGTCCTGCTTGCCGAACTGAATGAGTTCGGTGCCGTTGCCGATGCAATGGGCGCTGGTCGAACAGGCGGAGCTGATGGAATAGCTGAGACCCTTGATCTTGTAGATCGTCGACAGGTTCGCCGAATTGGTCGACGACATCACCCGCGGAACCATGTACGGGCCGACGCGTTTCGGGCTCTTCTCCCGCGCGGTGTCGAAGGCCAGCATCATGTTTTTCGTCGACGGGCCGCCGGAGCCCATGACCAGACCGGTTCGCGGATTGGAAATATCGCCGGTCTCCAGACCGCTATCGGCGATTGCCTCTTCCATCGCGAGGTAGTTGTAGCCGGCGCCGTCGCCCATGAAGCGCAGCAGCTTGCGGTCGATCCTGTCCTCGAGGTTGAGCTTCAGCGAACCGTGAACGTGGCTGCGAAAGCCCATCTCCTTGTATTCGGGCGCGAAGGTGATGCCGGATCGTCCGGTCTTCAAGGATTCGGTCACCTCGTCTTTGTCATTTCCGATCGGGGAAACGATTCCGATGCCGGTGACGACGACGCGTCGCATGTTGTTCTCCGTCAGGCCAGGGCCGCCGCCGGATTGGCGAACAGGCCCACGCGAATATCCTTCGCTTCGAACACCCGTTCGCCGTCGCAGTCAACCCATCCGTCGGCGATACCGAGAAACAGCTTGCGGCTGATGATCCGTTTCAGGTCGAGATGGTATTTGACCTTGGTGGCGGTCGGCAGGATCTGGCCGGTGAACTTGACCTCGCCGACCGACAGCGCGCGGCCCGAACCGGGACCACCAAGCCAGCCGAGCGTGAAGCCGAGCAACTGCCACAGCGCATCCATCCCAAGACATCCCGGCATTACCGGGTCGTCCTCGAAATGGCACGGGAAGAACCAGAGATCCGGCTTGATGTCGAACTCAGCCTCGACCTCCCCCTTACCGTACGTTCCGCCGCTTTCGGAAATGTTGGTGATACGGTCGAACATGAGCATCGGCGGCAGAGGAAGCCGCGCGTTACCAGGACCGAACAGGCGCCCGTGGGCGCATTCGAGCAAGTCCTCGTAGGAGAAACTGCTCCGATTCTTGAAATCCAATGCCGGCCTCGCCGTCCGTTGGTCCGTCACTCCGCCGGAGCCGCCGATGGCGCATCTCCGGCACGATGAGCCGCGACATCGGGCCGGGCTCAATGGGCGTCAAGCAAACCACATCGCACCCGCGCTTGCAAAGGGCATGGATTGCCAATTCCCAACCTGCGTGATAATCGTTTTGTTTCAACGCTTTTGGAAGTGTTGACCTGATTGTCCCGGCGTCGGATCACGAGCCGGCGGGACGGTAGCGGGAAGCGGGAGACAACGGGTGCGCGCCAACACGTCACGACCGTCCGCCGCCACGGTGGATACTTTGCGGGAAGCCGGCCTGCGGCCTACGCGGCAGCGCCTGTCCCTCGCCCGTCTGCTGTTCGACGGCGGCGACCGTCATGTGACGGCGGAGCAACTCCACTCGGAGGCGGAGCGGCACGGCATGCGCGTTTCCCTCGCCACCGTCTACAATACGCTCAACCAGTTCACCGATGCCGGCCTGCTGCGCGAGGTCGTCGTCGAGGCGGGACGGTCGTATTTCGATACCAACACCCTAGGCCACCACCATTTCTTCGAGTCGGAGACCGGTCGGCTTGTGGACATTCCGGCGGACCAGGTATCCATCGGTGCCTTGCCGAAGGCGCCGGAAGGCGCCGAGATCGAACGGGTCGATCTGATCGTGCGCGTGCGTAGGATCGCCCGCTGAGCGGTCGGTCCGACGGCTCCGGGCCTCGCATCGACATCCGCAGCGGTTTCCGCGATATCGACCGGAGGATGTGACCGCATGCCGCCGCTCAAAGGCTCCAAGACGGAGCAGAACCTGAAGCAGGCCTTCGCCGCCGAGGCGCAGGCCAACCGCCGCTACCTGTATTTCGCGCAGCGCGCGGACATCGAGGGCTTCAACGACATCGCCGCCGTATTCCGCTCGACGGCGGAAGGAGAGACCGGCCACGGCCACGGGCACCTGGAATTTCTCGAAGAGGTCGGCGACCCGGTTACCGGCGCCCCGATCGGCGATACCGGGGCCAACCTCCGCTCGGCCATCGCCGGCGAGACCCGTGAGTACAGCGACATTTACCCGGAGATGGCCCGCATGGCCCGGGAGGAGGGCTTCGACGAGGTCGCCGATTGGTTCGAGACCCTGGCCAAGGCCGAGAAGAGCCATGCCGCCCGGTTCCAGAAGGCGCTCGACTCGATGGAGGGCTGACGGTGGCGGGTCGCGGCCTTGGCAAGCGGACCGCCCGGCAGGGAAACGCTAGCGGCGGCCGAACAGGCGCTCGATGTCGCTGAGCTTCAGTTCGACATAGGTGGGGCGCCCATGGTTGCATTGGCCGGAATGGGGGGTCGCCTCCATCTGGCGCAGCAGCGCGTTCATCTCATCCGCATTCAATCGGCGGCCAGAACGGACCGAACCGTGACAGGCCATGGTTCCGCACACGTCCGCCAGCCGATCCTCCAGAGACAGCGCCGCATCGGCCTCCGCCAGATCCTCGGCCAGGTCCCGGACCAGCCCGACCGCATCGGTCTGGCCGAGCAGAGCAGGCACCTCGCGGACCACCACGGCACCCGGTCCGAACCCTTCGAGCACCAGGCCGAGGGTCTCCAGCTCCGGCGCACGGGCCACCAGCCGGTCGACCGACGCCTCGTCCAGTTCCACGACTTCGGGCAGGAGCAAAGCCTGGCGCGCCACGCCGCCGGCCGCCAAAGCCGCCTTCATACGCTCGTAGACCAGACGCTCGTGGGCCGCATGCTGGTCGACGATGACCAAGCCGTCGCCGGTCTGGGCGATAATGTAGTTGGCATGAACCTGCGCCTTGGCGGCCCCCAGCGGATGCGCCGGATCCGGTTCAACAGTCGCCGGGGATCCGGGTTCGACCCGCGCGCCCGGCGCGCTGTCGAACGCGAAGCGGCCGCCGTCGGGGGCCTGCCAAGCGGCCTGGGCCTCCGCCAGCCCGCGTGACGGATGGTTGGGATGGTGTGCAGTCCAAGGCGCGACCGCCCCGGTATGGGGCCGGGGATAGCCGACCGGATAGTCCGGCGCCGCCGCCTCGCCCTGCGGCCGAAACGCGCCGAGGGTCGCCGCACCAACCGTCGTCGACGCTCGGTGCCCGGCCTCGGCCAGGGCGTGTTTGAGCGCGCCGACGATCAGCCCCCGCACCATGCCGGGATCGCGGAACCGGACCTCGGTCTTCGCCGGATGGACGTTCACGTCCACCTCCTCGGCCGGCATCTCCAGAAACAGCGCGACCATCGGATGCCGATCGGCGGAGATGAAGTCCATATAGGCACCCCGCACCGCCCCGAGCAGCAGTTTGTCGCGGACCGGACGACCGTTCACGAAGAGGAACTGCTGAGCGCTGGTCCGCTTGTGGAGTGTCGGCAGTCCGGCATGCCCCGTCAGCCGGTAGCCCGATCGCTGCGCGTCCACGGTCAGCGCATTGTCTTCGAAGTCCCGCCCCAGAATCGCGCCAAGGCGCACCAGCCGCGCACCGCCCCGATCGCCCTCTTGAGTGGATTCCGCGGCCAAACCGGGGACGGATACGGGGGGCGGCGCCAGATCGAGCACCGTCCGGTTGCCATCGCCCAGCGAGAAGGCGACGTCTGGATGGGCCATGGCGAGCCGCTGGACGATCTCCACCGCATGGCCCTGTTCGGTACGGGGCGCTTTCAGAAACTTCAGACGCGCCGGGGTGGCGAAGAACAGGTCCCGCACCTCGACCCGGGTACCCGCGGTCAGCGCTGCCGGCTCCGGCGGGCTAAGGCGTCCGCCCTCGACGCGGATCCGCCAGGCGCCGTCCGCGCCACGGGCCCGCGAGGTGATCGACAGCCGGCTGACCGCACCGATCGACGGCAGCGCCTCGCCGCGAAAACCAAGGGTCGCAATATGGGTGAGGTCGTCGTCCGGCAGTTTGGAGGTCGCATGACGTTCCACCGCGAGCGACAGACCGTCGGGATCCATGCCGCATCCGTCGTCGGAAACCTGGATCAGGGTCCGCCCGCCGTCGCGCAACACGATGTCGATTCGCCGTGCCCCGGCGTCGAGCGCGTTCTCAACCAGTTCCTTCAGCGCGCTCGCCGGACGCTCCACCACCTCGCCCGCGGCGATCTGGTTGACCAGCGTCTCCGGCAGGCGTCTCAGCGTCGGCAGCGCGGACGCGGCGGCGTTGCCGCCCCCTTCCGGCATCAGGTCGCCTCGCGCAGGAACTGACGGGCGAGCACCTTGCTTTCCTCGACGGCCGGCTGATCGAAGGCGTCGATGCCGAGCAACTGGGCGGCGGCGATCGTCTCGATGATGAACTGCATCATCAGTCCGCCCATGACTTCCTCGTTCAGGGTATTGAAGCGGATCACGCGCGTCGGGCAGCCGTTCTTGACCAGGGTGTCGATCGTGGCCCGCTGCTCGGCCGCCATGAGATCCCCCATGGTCCGGCCGACCAGGTAGTCGAGGTCTGGCGCCGCCGTGCCGGCCACCTCGGCCCGCACCCTGCCGCCGCGTCCGCGCGGATCGCTGCAGATCACGGTGAACAGCTTATCGCGGGGCCCGGCGAGATAGAGCTGCATCTGGCTATGCTGGTCGACGGCGCCGAGCGCGTTCACCGGCGTCGTCCCGTGCCCCTCCTTCCCGAGGCTCTCGGCCCAGAGCTGACGGAACCAGAAGGAGAGCCGGTCGAGCCGGTCCACATAGGGGAGCAAAACAGTCTGACTGACGCCGTGATCGCGGGCCAGGGCCACATTGAGAACGGCGCCGGCGATCGCCGGATCGTCCAGCGCCTTCTCGGCCGACAGGACCGAGTCGAGCACCGCCGCCGCGCCGCGGCGTACACCCTCGACGTCAACGCCGGCGATCGCCGCAGGCAGCAGGCCGGTGACGGACAGGGCGGAGTAGCGGCCGCCGATCATCGGATCGTGTTCCAGGCAGAACAGGCCGTGCTCGGTGGCGATCCGGCGCAGCGGGTTGTCGGTCGCCTCGGCGATGCAGGTGATGTGGGTGCCGAGGTTCTCGGAACCGATCCGCTCGATCAGCCGATCGATGACGATGAGCGTCTGCGCCAGGGTCTCCGCCGTTCCGCCTGATTTCGAGATCGCCAGGAACCCGGTCCGCCCCATGTCGAGCCGGGCAAGGCGGGCGTCGAAGCCGATCGGATCGATATTGTCGAGAAAATGAACCCGGGGACCGGTAACGCCACCGCCGTCCACCAAGGAACACAAGGTCGCACCGCCAAGCGAGGAGCCGCCGATCCCGAGCACCACAACGTCGTCGTAAAGCGAACGGTACCGGTCGACGATGGGTTTCCACGCGGTGAAATCGTCGCGTCGGTTCGGCAAGGCCAGCAGCGGCAGGCCGGAATCCGCGCGCCGGGCCCGGATCCAGTCGAGCGCCGCCCCTGCCGCCTCGCCCATCGCCTCGAACGACCGGACCGGCAGTCCGGCCGACACCTTCGGCGCGAAACAGGCGTCTATGTCGTTGGCAATCGGCAGTTCATGCAGCATTCGGCCCTCCTGTACCCCAAGAGTAGTCGATCGCCTCCCGTGCCGTCACCCGCCTGTCGTAGACGCAACAGCGGATCAGCCGCCGGACGCGCTCGGCCGTGGCTCGATGCCGACGGGCTGACCGGCAACGACAACGGTCAATTCCCCGGCGCGGTAGAGCCTTGCCGCCACCCGGCGCGCATCCTCGAGGGTGATCCCGTCATAGAGATCTTCCAGACGGTCCAGGTAATCGATCGGCCGCTCGTTCTCCTGCAGCCCGACAAGCAGCGAGGCGATGCCCGGCGAATCGGTCAGGCTGAGCGGGAACGACCCGAGCACGTAGGTCCGGGCATCGTTCAATTCCTCCTCGGTAGGTCCCGTTTCGGCCATGCGCGTCCATTCCTGGCGCACCAGATCGACCGCCTCCGCCACCCGGGCGTTCTGGGACGCCAGACCGCCCATGATCAGCGGCGCATGATCCAGCGGCAGCAGATAGGCCCATACCCCGTACACCAGCCCGCGCTTCTCGCGGATCTCCTCCATCAGGCGAGACCCGAAACCACCTGCCATGACCCGGTTCAGAAGGTTGGCCGTGAACCAGTCCGGATCCTCCGGCTCGATACCGGGCTGGCCGAAGACCACCACCGACTGCGGAATCTCGAGATCGACAACGACGGTCTCGCCAGTGAGCTTGGGGGACACGTCCATCACGGTCGGCACCGCGGACTCCTGCGGCAAGCCGCCGAACGCGGTGTCCAGCAACCCGCCCAACTCCTCGGCCGAGATGTCGCCCACCACCCCGACGATCAGGTCCTCCCGGGCCAGGACTCCGTTGGCGAAGGCCCGCAGGTCGTCCGCCGTGATCGCCGACACGCTCTCCAGTGTCCCGTCGCCGGACCGGCCGTACGGGTGGTCCGGAAAACTCGTCGCCCACCACGTACGGCTGGCGATCGTCCGCGGGTTCTGCAAGTCCCGGCGCAGGGACGCCGAGATTTGTGCGCGGATGCGCTCCACCGGCTCCGGATCGAATCGCGGCTCGGTCAGGGCCAGCCGCAGCAGGTCGACCGCCTCGTCCCGCGTATCCGTCAGCGTGAAGAGACGGCCCGAGAACCGGTCGGAGCGGCTTTCGAAGCGGAGGGTGATCGAATTGTCGGCCAACGCCTTCTGAAACGCCTCCGAATCGAGATCGCCGGCGCCCTCGTCGAGCAGCGCGGACACCATGCGGGCGCGGCCCTCCTTGCCCGCCGGATCGGACGATTCGCCCCCGCGGAAGGAGAAGTTCAAGGCGAGGACCGGATTGCGATGGTCCTCGACCAGCCACGCCTTGATGCCCCCCGGGCTGGTTACGGGTTGGATATCCAGCGCCGCCAGCGCGTTGCCGGGGAGCAGCACCAGGATGCAGACGGCGAGTTTCAGAAACGGGCGCATGGTCGTCAGCTCCGGGGCTCGGGACGAAGGACGCTGGTGACGGCGCGGCGGTCCACCAGGACCGCGCGCAGCGCCTCCAGAACGGCATCGGGGGTCACGGCGGCCAGGCGCTCGGGCCATTCCTCGACATCGGCGATCGTGCCGCCGGTGGCGAGGGTCACGCCGAACACCCGGGCCGGCGACAGGGAATCGTCGCGCGAGAAGATCGCGCTGCGGGTCAGGCGTCGGATCGCCGAGTCGACCTCTTCCGGCGTCACCCCGTCGCGCAACACCGTTCGGATCTCAGCCTCCACGGCCTCTTCCAACGTCTCGACGGTCACACCGTCGCGGGGGCTGGCGTAGACGGCGAAGGTCTGCGGCCCAAGGCCGGACGGCGAGTAACCGGCGGCCGCATAGACCGCTTTGGCCTGGTCGACCACCAAGGCCCGGTACAGGCGGCTCGTGCTGCCGCCGCCCAGAATCTCGGCCGCCACCTCGAGGGCCGGCGTCTGGTCGGTGTCGCCCCAAACCTGGCCCGGCGCCAACCAGCGACGGGACCAGGTCGGCTGGTCGACGCGTGGACTGGAACCCTCGATCCGTCGGGCGGAGAGCTGCTCTGGCTCGCCGCCGCGCAGGGCGATCCGGTCGGGCACGTCGCGGGCGGGAACCTGGCCGTAGGTCTCTTCGGCCAGCCGGCGCACCTCGTCCGGCGTGACGTCCCCCGCGACCACCAGCACCGCATTGTTGGGAGCGTACCAGGTCTCGTAGAACGCCTCCGCATCCTCCCTGGTGAGCTCGACGATCTCCTCCTCCCAGCCGATGATTGGAATTCGGTAGGGGTATGCGAGGTAGGTGGCGGCATTGACCTGTTCGCCATGCAGGGAGGCTGGATTGTTGTCGATCCGCGACCGACGCTCCTCGCGCACCACGTCCAGTTCCGGTCTGACCTGGTCGTCCGAGAGTTTCAGGTTGGCCATGCGGTCGGCCTCCAACGCCATCATCCGGCCCAGGTGCTGCTTCGCCACGTTCTGGTAGTAGCCGGTGTAGTCGTAGGAGGTGAACGCGTTCTCCCGACCGCCGATGCGCTTGACGATCGCCGAGAATTCGCCCGGCGCCATCGTGTCGGTGCCCTTGAACATCAGATGTTCGAGGAAATGGGCGATGCCGGACTTGCCCTTCGGCTCGTCCGCCGATCCGACCTTGTAGAACACCATGTGGCTGACCACCGGCACCCGGTCGTTCTCGACGACAACCACCTGAAGGCCGTTATCCAGGGTGAAGGTCGTCGGGTCGAAGACCGCCGCGCGTGCGGGTGTCGCCAGGACGACGAGAAGCGCCACGAGACCCGTCAGACGGCCGGCGGCGGCAAGAAATCTCGGAGACGGAGTTGGTATCGGGGACGACTGCATCGGCAAGGAGCTCCAAACGGACCTGTACACCCGTGGCGGATGTCCACCCGGTTCACATGGCGGCTCTATGCTCGTTCGTCAAACCACCGCCGGGACACCGCCGATAAGGGCGCCCAAAAGTGGCGATTTCGCGACCGGCACCGGGCGCGAGAGAGGCACGGTGCCGGTTTCGGCATGTTCAGAACAGGCGCTGAAGCAGCCCTTCGCGACGGCGCGTGATCGTCGGCAACTCGCCCTCGCTCGGCTTGCGGCCAAGAGCCGCGTTCTCCTGCAGGCGCTGCTGCTCCTTGGTGGCGTCCAGGAGGATGCCCGGCGCGGGCGGTTCTTTCCAGAACAGGAGCCGATCGATCGGGTACTGGGTTTCGTAGACGTAGTCCGCCGTTTCGACGTCGACCGTCTCACGGATACCCGGCTCGGCCTGATCGAGACCAAGCTGCTGGCGGAAACGCGCCTCGCCGATCGAGCTGACGATCACCGGCGCAGCCGGCACCGCTCCCGCGGCGGCCGAACCGGTGGTCGCGATCCGGGCCGGCCGACCGAGAATCCGCTCGGCGGCCGTATCCGTGGTCGACTTCTCCTGCGGACGAGGGACGCCGGGCTGGGGCGGACGCAGATCGTAGTTCGGCGGCAGCACCAGCGGCGCCCGGGCCACCACCTGGAACTCGTCCGGCGGATCCTTGGTCTGGCCGAGCGCGTCGCGGAGCTGCCCGCAGCCGCCCAGGCCGACCGCCATGATCACCGCCAGAACGGTGGCGGGAACGATACGGGCAATGCGCCCGAGTTCGACGGTCTCACCCATCGTTCACTTGTCCTCCCTCGGTCTCCGCTCCGCGGGTGCCGACGCCGAAGGCATCGAGCAGCAGAAGACCCACGCCCAAGGTAATCGCGGAGTCCGCGATGTTGAAGGCCGGCCAATGCCAGCCGCCGTAGTGCACGTCGATAAAATCGACGACAGCGCCGTATAGCATGCGGTCGATCACATTGCCGATGGCCCCGCCGATCACCGCACCGAGCCCCCAGACGAGCGGCCAGTGCCGGATTCGTGCAAGCCATCCTACCATGAAGGCGCAGACGAGCAGCGCGAAACCGCTGAGCAGCCACGGCCCCCAGGGCGCGTCGCTGGACAGCAGGCCGAAGCTCACCCCACGGTTCCAGACCGGAACGAAGTTCAAGACCGGAAAGATCTCGATCCGGCGCGGAGGATCGAACAGCGTGGACAGCGCCCACATCTTGGTCGCCTGGTCGAGCAGGACGATCAGAACGGCCAAGCCGAGGCCTCGAGTCAGCGCGGATCTCATGCCGGGCCGCTCACTCCGCGGCGTCGACGAGACCGGAAACCGCGTCCTCGCAGCGGCCGCAGATCGGGTCGCCGACGGACACCTCGGGCAGAACGCGCCAGCACCGCTCGCACTTCTCGCCCTCCGCCGTCCGAGGATCGCAGGCAACGCCCGGAACCTCCGGCAGGCGATAGGCACTCTCCGGTCCCTCGCCTTCGACCAGGGACGCGCCGGAGGTGATGAAGATCTCGGCCGGATCCAGCCCCTCGAACGCCGCCTTCTCGGCCGCGGACATATGCACCGTCGGCGCCGCCTGGAGCGACGATCCAATACGCTTCTCGGCCCGCTCGAGCTCCAGCGCACCGGTGACCACCCGGCGGACCTGACGGATCGTCGACCATTTCTCGGCGAGCGCCTCGTCGCGCCACGCGGTCGGGATCGTCGGATAGGCCTGCAGATGGACCGAATCGAAGGGGCCGGTATTGCGGGACCGCCAGGCTTCCTCCGCGGTGAAACAGCAGATCGGCGCAAGCCAGGTGGTGAGGCACTCGAACAGCGTGTTCATCACCGTGCGAACCGCCCGGCGCCGATCGCTCCGGGGATCGTCGCAGTAGAGCGAATCCTTGCGGATGTCGAAATAGAACGCCGACAGGTCGCTGGCGCAGAACTGATGCAGCGTCAGGAACATGGTGTGGTAGTCGAAATCGTGGGTGCATTGGCGCACCACCGCGTCGACCTCCGAGATCCGGTGCAGCACCCAGCGCTCCAACTCCGGCATCCGGTCGACGGAGATCGCCTCGGCCTCGGTGAAGCCGTCCAATGCGCCGAGGACGTAGCGCAGCGTATTGCGCAGGCGCCGGTAGTGATCGACCGCGTGCTTGAGAATGCCGGGGCCGACCCGCAGGTCCTCGGTGAAGTCCGAACTGACCACCCAGATCCGCAGGATGTCGGCGCCGCTCTGCTCCATCACCTCCAGCGGATCGACGCCGTTGCCGAGCGACTTCGACATCTTCCGGCCGTCCTCGGCATTGATGAAGCCGTGGGTCAGCACCGCCTCGTAAGGCGCGCGGCCGCGGGTGCCGCAGCCGACCAGCAGCGAGGAGTGGAACCAGCCGCGGTGCTGGTCGGAGCCTTCGAGATAGAGCTGTGCCGGCCAGGGCAGGTCGGCCCAGGCCTCGTCGTCCGATTCCAGAACGAAGGCGTGGGTCGAGCCGCTGTCGAACCAGACATCGGCGATGTCGGAGACCTGTTCGTAGTCCTTCGGATCGTAGTCGGGACCTAGGAAGCGGGACGGATCGCTGGAGAACCAGGCGTCGGCCCCCTCCTGCTCGAACGCGTCCGCCACCCGGTCGATGACCGCCTGATCGCGCAACGGCTCGCCGGTCTCCTTCGACGTGAAGACCGGGATCGGGACGCCCCAGGCGCGCTGGCGGCTGATGCACCAGTCGGGCCGGGACTCGATCATGCCGCGCAGCCGGTTCTGGCCGGCGGCGGGGACGAACCGGGTCTCGTCTATCGCCTTCAGCGCCGTCTCCCGCAGCCCGTTGGTCTCCATGGAGATGAACCACTGGGAGGTGTTGCGGAAGATCAGCGGCGCCTTGGAGCGCCAGGAATGGGGGTAGGAGTGCTTGATCTTGCCGCGCGCGACCAGGCCGCCGTGATCGCGGATGATGGCCGCGATCTTCATGTTGTCCTCGAGCACATGCATGCCGGCGAAGATCGGAACGTGATCGTAGAACACACCGTCGTCGCCGACGGTCTGCGGCACCTCCAGGTCATGCGCCTTGCCGAGCACGAAGTCGTCGGCACCGTGACCCGGCGCGATGTGGACGAAGCCGGTACCGGCATCGTCGGTGGCGAAATCCGCCGACAGAGCCGGAACGTCATAGTCGTAGCCCTGGCCGCGCAGAGGGTGGGCGCAGACCGTCCCGGCGATCTGCGCGCCCTTCAGGCCGGCGATTTCCGTCAGCGCCTCGATCCTGGTCTGCGCCTTGAAGTCTTCCAGCAGGTTGCGGGCGACCACCAGCTTCTCGCCGACCTTGGCGAGGCTGTTCTCGGCGACCTCGGTCGGCTCCACCACCACGTAGTCGATCTCGTCGCCATAGGCGACCGCGCGGTTGCCCGGCATGGTCCAGGGCGTGGTCGTCCAGATCACGATCGCCGCCCCCTCCAGCGCCGGATCGCCGGCTTTCACCACCGGAAAGCGGGCATGGATCGTGGTCGAGGTGTGGTCGTGATACTCGATCTCGGCATCGGCCAGCGCGGTCTTCTCGACCACCGACCACATGACCGGGCGCGCGCCCTTGTAGAGACTGCCGTTCATCAGGAACTTGCCGATCTCGCGCGCGATCTGCGCCTCGGCCTTGAAGGTCATGGTGGTGTAGTAGTTGTCCCAGTCGCCGGTCACGCCCAGGCGCTTGAACTCCTCGCGCTGGGTGTCGATCCACTGGTCGGCGAACTCGCGGCACTGGCGGCGGAACTCGACCACCGGAACCGCGTCCTTGTCCTTGCCCTTGGCGCGGTAGTCCTCTTCGATCTTCCACTCGATCGGCAGGCCGTGGCAGTCCCAGCCCGGCACGTAGTGGGTGCGCTTGCCGGCCATATGCTGGGTGCGGTTGACCAGATCCTTCAGGATCTTGTTCAGCGCGTGTCCCATATGCAGATGACCGTTCGCGTAGGGCGGGCCGTCATGCAGGATGAACGGCTCGGCGCCCTTGCGGACCTCGCGGATCCGACGGTCGAGGTCGATCTCCTTCCACCAGGCGAGAATCTCCGGCTCGCGCTTCGGCAGGCCGGCGCGCATGGGAAAGTCCGTCTTCGGCAGGAACACCGTGCTCTTGTAGTCCGTCGTCATCTCGAACGTCCGTATCGTTGGGAAGCCGGGGCCGCGCGGAACGCGCCCGACGCCGCACGCGCTCAGTGCCCCAGAAGCTCCCGCGCCTGAGCCGCATCGGCGCCGATCTGCGCCGTCAGCTCGTCCAGGCCGCCAAACTTCCGCTCCGGCCGGATAAAGTCAACCAATCTAACGCGCAAATCCCGCCCGTAGAGGTCGATTTCCTGATCGAACAGATGCACCTCCAGCAGCACGCCCCGATCGTTGACCGTCGGGCGGATGCCGAGATTGGCGACCCCGGGCATCCAGGTGCCCGCCCTCTCGCCGGAGATCAGCATGGCGCGCACCGCGTAGACGCCGAGGCGCGGGCAGAGCAGGTCGCCCAGCCTCAGGTTGGCGGTCGGAAATCCGATCGTCCGGCCGCGGCGGTCGCCTTCCTCGACGCCGGCCGTGATCTCCCAGGGCGCCCCCAGCAGCGAGGCGGCGCCCCGCGGGTCGCCTTCCATCAGGCACTGGCGGATCCGGGACGACGAGTACACCGCCCCGTCGCTCTCATGGACGGCGGCGACCTTGGTGGCGCCGAAACCCTTCTGGGCGGCGCGCTCGACCAGCATGTCCGGCGTGCCGCGCCGGCGATGTCCGAAGTTGAAGTCGTAGCCGATCACCACATGGCGCAGGCCGAGCCGCCCGAGCAACACGTCGTCGATGAAGGCCTCGGCCCCGAGTTGCGCGAAGTCCTGGTTGAACGGGATCTCGAACAGGGTATCGACGCCGAGATCCTCCAGACGCGACGCACGCCCCTTCGAGGTGGTCAGGCGGAACGGTTCCAGATTGGCCTGAAAGAACTGGCGCGGATGCGGCTCGAAGGTGACGACGGAGAGCGGTGCGTGCAGGTCGCCGGCGATCCGGGCCGCCTCACCGATCACCGCCCGGTGGCCCAGATGGACACCGTCGAAGTTGCCGATCGCGGCGACCGATCCCCGGTGCCGGGGCTCGACGGCGTCGAGAGAACGCAGAATCTCCACGGGACGTCCCTTTCCGTCGGTCAGGCCGCTTTGCTCGCCGCCCGCGACGGGACGAGGATAGTGGCGTCGCCGTCGATGACGACGGTGCGTCCGACCCGGCACCGCGAGCGGAAGGCGACCCGCTTCTTCTCGGCGTTGATGTCCATGACCTCGACCGTGGTGGTGACCGTGTCGCCGATCCTCACAGGGGCCAGGAACCGCAGCGTCTGGGAGATGTAGACCGAGCCCTTACCCGGCATGAGGGTCCCGAAGATCTTGGAGATGAAGGCGGCCCCGAGCATGCCGTGGGCGATGCGGCCCTTGAACATGGTGGTCTTGGCGTAGTCCTCGTCCAGATGCAGCGGGTTCCTGTCGCCGGAGACCTCGGCGAACTGTTCGATCATGTCCTCCGTGACCACGCGCTCGTAGTCGGCGGTCATGCCGACCGCAAGGTCTTCGAGGAAGTATTGACCGGCCTCCTCGGAATCTCCGTCCGTCATGCGTCCCTCTCCCCGGCTTTTCCGCCGCTTATGCTGCAGCGCGATATTGCTGGCGGCGACTATACAGTCGGGGACGAATCGCCTCAAGCGAGGGCGGCGCGGGCGCTGGTTGACCGGTCTTGTGTCCGGGTCTCGGGGATGGTCTTGGCGGACCAGAAATCGACCAACATGGCCGACACCCACGCGCCGACTATTGCTCCGGATCGATGGGCGAAAAGTCGATGGTGGGGAATAGGGAATACAAAGCGCGTACCTGAGCCTTGATGCTTGGATCGATCTCTTGGTGCGCGCGGTTGCCTCCGGTGCGATATCGCACGGCCGTTGGATTGGATTTGGTCAGTGCGCCAGTCCGAATTGCCGCCTCGTCGAGCTTATCCTGATGAACCGGCAGACCCACATGTCGCAGAACGCGCTCGGCAGCCACCGTCCAATCATCCCTGTTCTCTTCGTAGGACAATACGAGAACGCGATTGGTTTGGGACGCCAGGTGCATCCACGTGGCGAACATCTCCACATAGTGGAATGCCATTCTCGCAACCGCTACGTTGAGCGCTTCTGCGCCAACCGGAGGACGATACGGGAGTCCATAAGCTGTGCTCTGGATGTGATCCGCGAAGCTCAGCAGGCTCGCGAAGATGTTCCGGTGGATGAAGACCGGCGATATGCCGAAGAGCGCACATCGGGCGATGCATCTCGGGTGTCCCGCCAGATGCCCCCGGGCGATGGCCGGCGTCCGCGCAGCGCTATCAAAAAGCCGGTAGTCGAAATTCACACCGTTCGGCGTGGTCAGCGGTGTCAGATTCCAATTCGACCGGCCAGTGTAGTTCGCCAAGATCGTATTGAGATATGTAGAGCCCGATTTCGGAAACGGAAACAGAAAGATCGAGCTCTGATCAATCGTTCGCCAACCTTTGTCTTCAAGATCCAGAAACGTCCGAAAGAACATTGCGGCATCCGGATTCATGTCCGGGAAGTACGTGGCGATGAAGCGTTCGCAGGTTCCATAGTTGAACGATAGAATGAGTTCCGTCGCCAGATCGGTTCGCCCCTGCAGCCCCGCCAGGATTGCGGTTGCGATCGCCTTGTCGACAGTGGCACCTTGGACGTCGGCAAGGGCTTGGGCCGCCTCCTTCACCATTCCAATGGCGATCGAACGCAGCGCGCGCCTGATCCGTTCGTCGGCCACCGTCCCTTTGATGTCGGCGTCCGAGGTCCGCGTCCGAGGTCCGCGTCTGCAGTGGCTGGACCCAACGAGATCATTTCAACCTATCCAAACATATAACTCTGTAAAACACCGTTAGAGAGAAAATTAAGAACAATTTTCAGATGTATCCAGCCCCGAAATTCCTCCTTTGAGAGTTTCAGTTTGATTACGGTACATTTTTAGATTGTTCGTATTCCTGAAGCCGACCCGCGACGCTTGATCTGTTCCTCACCGCGTGCGATCCGCCTGTCCATGACAGCGCCGATCATCGATCTCGACACCGTCGACAGCACCAACCTGGAAGCCCGCCGGCGGATCGCTGCGGGCGCGGTCGACGGCACCGTCGTCACCGCCCGCCAGCAGACCGGCGGTCTCGCCCGTCGCGGCCGGACCTGGACCAGTCCGCCCGGCAACCTGTACTGGAGCCGCATCTCCTATCCCGCGCCGACCTGGCCGCCGGTGTGGGGCCTGTCGATGGTTTGCGGCCTGGCGGTGCTCGACCTCGCCTGCGCCGCCCTGCCCGACGACGTCGCGGTGACCCTCAAATGGCCGAACGACGTCCTGGTGGAAGGCGCGAAGGTGGCTGGCATCCTGCTGGAAAGCGGCGAGAGCGGCGGTCGACCGTGGGTGATCAGTGGGATCGGAATCAACCTGGTTTCCGCACCCTCGACCGGCCTGCTCTACGCCGCGACCGATCTGCGCTCATCCGGTGCGGAGGACATCGATCGCGACCGGGCCGCCGGCGATCTCGCAGGCCATTTCGACCGGCGGCTGGCGGCCTACCTGGCGGGCGGCCTGCCCGCGATCCGGGCGGCGGTTCTCGACCACCTGGCAGGCCTCGACGAGCCGATCGTCGCCCGGATTTCCGACGATCCGGATCAGAACGTCGCCGGAACGCTGCGCGGCCTCGACGCGCAGTGCCGGGCCGAGATCGAGACCGCCGACGGAACCGTACGGGCGATCGCCGCGGGCGATCTGTTCTTCGGAGCGGGACGTGCCTGAGCGACGGCGCGCGCAGGCGGAAACGGATCTGGACGCGATCCTGGCGGGGTGACAGGGGCGGCATCGCGTCGTAGGAAGACGCGACACAAGTCCCTCAAGCCAAAAATCCTCAGGGAGTGCCGACATGCCCATGCCCGCCGAACTCGTCAAAGCCGCCGCGACCACGCTGCTCGATCATCGCGCCCGCAAGGCGACCCTGGAGGCGCTTCCGGGAGACCAGAAACCGGAGGCACTCGACGACGGCTACGCGATCCAGGCGGAACTGATCGAGCGGCGCGCGGCCGACGGCGCGACGACCATCGGCTACAAGATCGGCGCGACCAATGCCGGCGCCCGCGAGCTGCTCGGCCTGCCGGACATGTTCTGGGGGGTGTTGCTCTCCACGATGACGACCGAAAGTCCGGCGTCGTTTCAGGGCAAGGATCTCTACATCCGGGTGATCGAGCCCGAGATCGCCCTGCGCTTCGGCAAGCCGCTGGACGGTCGGAGCAAGACCGTGACGGAGGCGGATGTGATCGACGCGGTGGACGCGGTGCTGCCGGCCATCGAGATCGTCGACACGCCGTTCGGCGCCGGCTGGACCAAGGCCGGCGGCGCGTCGCTGATCGCCGACGACGGGGCGCACGGCGCCTGGATCATGGGCGCGCCGGTCGACGGCGCAAAGGACATGGACCTGCAGGGCCTCGCCGTCACGCTGACCGCCGACGGCCAGAGCGTGCGTGAGGGCAAGGGCGGCAACGTGGAGGGCGGGCCCTTCGCCGTCACCGCCTGGCTGATCAACGAGATCGCCCGGCACGGCAAGTCGATCGCCGCCGGCGACTACGTCACCACCGGCTCCACCACGCCGCCTTACCCGGCCAATCCGAAGGAGACCGTCGTCGCCGATTTCGGCCCGCTCGGCTCGGTCAAGGTCGACTTCACCTGACCCGACGGCGCCGGCACCCTCCGGCGCCACGGCCAGCGGGCGGTTCCACCACTTCACGCCATTCCATGAACACCCCTCGGCCTTGTGCCGGGGGAAGGCGTCATTCCGCCGAAAGGTGAGGTGCCAGCCCCCAACCCATCCGCCCGGCCCCGGCCTCACCCCGGCACAAGACCGGGGAGTGGGTTGAGGATGAGGGAAGAGGCGGGGCCGGAAGCGGCTCAGGATCCAGGGCGCGGATCGATAGGGACGCCGGACCCGAGACCGGCGGCCTCCTCGTACAGCGACGCAGCGCTCAGCAGGTCCGCCTCGCCGCGCGGTCTGCCGGCGATCTGCAGGCCCACCGGAAGCCCGTCCGACGTGAACCCGGCGGGCACCGACATCGCCGGGCAGCTGGCGCAGGTGAAGGCGTAGGCGACGGTGCACCACTCGATGTAGTTCGAGAAGGTGTGGCCGTTGCACGCCTCGACGTAGCGGTGCTCGACCGGATAGGGCGGCACGATGGTCGCCGGCGACAGGACCAGGTCGTAGGTCCGATAGAACTGCTCGACCCGGTGGTAGAGACGTCCGCGCGCCAACTCGGCGCGGGCGATCTCGTCCATGGTGAGCTCGAGGCCCTTCTCGATGTTCCAGACGACCTCCGGCTTCAGCAGGTCGCGATGGGTCTCCAGCAACGCCTTCTTTGACGCGGCGAACTGAACGGCCCGCAGGGTCTGGAACACCATCTGCACGTCGGAAAAATCCGGGCTCGCCTGCTCGACGATGCAGCCCATGTCCTCGAACACCTTGGCCGCCTTCTCGACGATGGCGGCGACCTCGCCGTCGACAGGCGTGATGCCGCCGAGATCGGTAGAGAGCGCCACCCGCTTCGGCTTCCGCTTCGCCTTCACCGCGTCAGTGAAGGACTCCGCCGGCCGGGTGAGCGAGATCGGATCGACCGGATGCTGTCCCGCCATGGCGTCCAGCATCAGCGCCACGTCCGGCACATTCCGCGCCATCGGCCCCTCGACCGACATGGTCATGAACGGCAGATCCGACGGCCCGTGGGCGACTCGGCCGGGGCTGGGACGGAATCCGACGATGCCGCAGAAGCTCGCCGGGTTGCGCAGGCTGCCGCCGAGATCTGAGCCGCTCGCCAGCCAGGCCGTGCCGGAGGCCAGCGCCGCCGCCGACCCGCCGGAGGAGCCGGCGACGCTGCGCGACGTGTTCCAGGGGTTCACCGTGCGGCCGAAAACCTCGTTGAAGGTATTGGCGCCGGCGCCGAATTCCGGCGTGTTGGACTTGGCGTAGACCACGCCGCCCTCGGCCTCCAGCATCTCGACCGTCACGTCGGACCGTTCGGGGATGTTGTCCTTGAAGATCGGCGAGCCGTAGGTGGTCAGCACCCCCTCGGTCGCGGTCAGATCCTTGATCGCCACCGGCAGACCGGCAAGGACACTGTCCTTCGGCGCGGCGGCGGCCCGCTCCCGCGCCCGGTCGAAGCACAGGGTCGGCAGGGCGTTTATGGTGCCGTCGACCGCCTCGATGCGCTGCTCCAGCGCGTCCAGGAGGTCGCCGGTTGTGACCTCGCCCTTCTTCAGGAGGGAAACGATCTCGGTGGCGGTCTTCGGAATCAGGTCAGCGACGGACATGCGCGGCGGCTCCGGGTCAGTGGGGCTGGTATCGGACAGCGCCCGGCGACGAATGGCAACCGCCGGAATGCACCCGACCTTCGGCTACGCCACCCGTCGCGGGTCGACGAAGGGCAAACCGACATAGTTCTCGGCCAGGGTCTTCTGCGCCGATTCCGACTCGAGGAGGTACTCGAGCTCGGCGCGATGCACCCGGCGCTCGAATGCCGGCTCGGTGTCGAAATTGTGGAGCTGGGTGGAGAACCACCAGGAGAAGCGCTGCACCTTCCAGATCCGCGCGAGGCAGGCGGCGCTATAGCCGTCGATACCGGCCGTGGAGTTGTCCCGGAACAGGTCGATCAACGCCCAGGACAGGACCCGGACGTCGGCGGCGGCGAGATTCAGGCCCTTGGCCCCGGTCGGCGGCACGATATGGGCGGCGTCGCCGGCCAGGAACAGACGGCCGTGGCGCATCGGTTCGGCAACGAAGCTACGCAGCGGCGCCACGCTCTTCTCGATGGACGGTCCTGTCCGCATGGCAGCGGCCGCCGCGTCGCCGAAGCGGGTCTTCAGCGCGTCCCACAGGCGGTCGTCCGGCCAGTCGGCCAGGTCGGTGTCGAGCGGGCACTGGATGTAGTAGCGGCTGCGGGTTTCGCTGCGCATGGAGGCCAGCGCGAACCCGTCCGGATGGGTGGCGTAGATCAGTTCGTGGCTGACCGGCGGGACGTCCGCCAGGATGCCGAGCCAGCCGAAAGGATAGGCCCGCTCGTAGGTCTTCAGGACGCTGTCGGGCATGCTTCCGCGGGACACGCCGTGAAACCCGTCGCACCCGGCGAGCACGGCGCAGTCGACCGTGTGGGTGGCGCCGTCCTTCTCGTAGGTGACGCGCGGCCGCTCGGTGTCGATGTCGTGCAGGGCGACGTTCTCGGCTTCGAAGACCAGCGGCGCGCCGGAGGCGAGGCGGGCGGCGATCAGGTCCTTTGTCACCTCGGTCTGGCCGTACACGGTCACCGTCTTGCCGCCGGTGAGCGCTTCCAGGTCGATGCGGTGGCGGCTGCCGTCGATGCAGATGTCGAACCCAGTATGGATCAGCCCCTCGGCCTTGAGCCGGTCGCCGACCCCGGCCTCGACCAGCAGCTCGACGGTTCCCTGCTCCAGGACCCCGGCCCGGATCCGGCCCTCCACATAGTCGCGCGACCGCCGCTCCAGGATGACGGTGTCGACCCCCGCCAGATGTAGAAGCTGGCCCAGCAGCAGACCCGCCGGCCCGCTCCCGATGATCGCGACCTGTGTCCGCATGGCGCCCGTCTCCCGGTATTCGTTCGTAGACAAATGATCTAGAACGCGGTCAGGATCTCGTCCACCGTCTTGATCTCCGCGAGCGCGGTCATCGCCGCCAGGGCCGCGTCGTGCTGCGCCTCGGTGCCGGTCGAGCAGGCATCGGACGCGACGGTGACCTCATAACCGATATCGGTCGCATGGCGCACCGTGCCTTCGACCGTGTAGGCCGTCGACACCCCGCAGCAGATCAGATGCCGGGCCCCAAGCTTGAACAGGACCTGGGAAAGCGTCGAATCGTGGAACCCGCTGTTGCGGGTATGGGTGACGACATGCTCGCCCGCGACCGGACCGAGGCCGTCGACGAACTCCGTCCCCCAGGTTCCCTCCTTCCACGCGCCAAGGTCGAGCCACTCGCGGATCAGCGGGGTGTTCACGATGACGCCGCGATACTCCGGATCGACGGCGAGCCGGACGTGGACGATCGGCACGCCCGCTGCCCGCGCCGCCGCGAACAGCCGCCTTGCATTGTCGAGCCGCTGCCAGCGCCAGTCCGCGTCGGCCGCGATCCCAACCTTCACCTTCCCGTCCGGATGGCAGTTTTCGTTCTGATAGTGGTTCGCGACGATAACGGTGCCTGGCACGAGTCCGCTCCAGTCTTCTCGATGCGAGGAGGATCAGGGTAGCAGCCGACGCCCAGTCCGTCCCCTTCCCTGAAGTCTTTGACAGCGGTGCTTCCAGCGGACCACCCCGTATCACCGCTCCAGGTTGAGCCCGATCCGCGCCGCCGTCGCCATCACCATCTCGGCCAGCACCGGCAGCCGGGCGGCCGGGAAGCGGGCGGCGGGGCCGGTGACGCTGATGGCGCCGACCACCGTGCCGTGTCGTCGGATCGGCGCCCCGACGCAGCGTACGCCCGGATTGCGCTCCTCGTCGTCGACCGCGTAGCCCCGCGCGCGGCAGACAGCCAGATCGCGGGCTAGCCGGACCCGATCAACGATGGTGTTCGGCCCGAAGCGCGGCAGGCTCCCGCCCTCGAGCAGGTCGGCGATCAGCAGGTCCCGCGCGACATCGTCCAGGGTCGACAGAATCGCCTTGCCGGTGCTGGTGCAGTGCGGCGGCTCGCGCTCGATGCGGACGATCTCGTTGCGCGCGCCCTCCATTTCCCGCCGCTCGATCGAGACCACGTTGCGGCCGTCGAAGACGCAGATATGGACCGCCTCGCCGCTCTGACCGGCCAGGGTCCCGGCGGGCCCGCCGGCATGGCGCATCAGATCGACATCCGCCAGCACCACGCCGCCCAGCGCCAGGAGGCGAAAGCCGAGCCGGTAGGCGTCGCGCCGACCGTCCTGCACCAGGAAGCCAATCTCGCGCAGCGCGGCGAGTTGGCGGTGGACGGTGGTTTTCGGCAAGCCGGTCCGCTCGGCGATCTCCGCCAGGGTCAGGCGGCTGTTCTCCCGGGTGAAGCAGTCGAGCACCGCCGAGGTCTTGCGCAGGGACTTCATGGAAAGCTCCGGTTCCGGGCACGCGAACAGTTCCGGTTTGCGGAATTCATCAAACGCGGCGGTTCCGCCCGACGCAAGGGGGCAAGCAAACTCGGTCCCAGCGACAACGTCCCGGCACCTTTCGTTCCACGATGAAGAACAGCCGGACATCCAGGAGGAACCACCATGGCCAGCGCCGCCACCGATCTCGCCGGGGTCATCCCCCCGTCCACCACCCCCTTCGACGCCCAGGGCGCCATCGACTTCGAGGCGGCCGGCAAGCAGATCGACTGGCTCATCAAGGAGGGGGCGGCCGGGGTCGCGGTCGGCGGATCGACCGGCGAGGGCCATACGCTCGACGCCGAGGAGACCCGCGATCTGGTGGCCGCCGCCACCGACGCGGCGGCGGGCCGGGTCCCGGTGGTCGCCGGCATCATCTGCGACAGCACCCGCGAGGCGGTGCGCCGGGGCCGGCTGGTGGCCGACCTCAATCCCGCCGCGCTCCAGGTCACACCGGTGCACTACCTCTTCCGGCCGAGCGACGACGACATGGTCGAGCATTTCCGGACCATGGCCGGCGAGACCGGGCAGAAGATCATCATCTACAACGTGGTGCCCTGGACCTATCTGTCGCCGGCGCTGCTGCTGCGGATCTTCGACGAGGTACCCGAGGTGATCGGGGTGAAGCAGTCGGCCGGCGATCTGAAGCTGTTCGCCGACCTGATGATGGACGTGAAGCCGGGCAAGTCGATCTTCAGCGCGGTCGACGCCCTGATGTACCCGTCCTACGCCATGGGCGCGCACGGCTCGATCGCCGCGATCCTCGCCGCCGCGCCGGGCGCCTCGGTGAATCTGTGGGATCTGGTGAAGGCGGGCGACCACGCGGCGGCGCTGGACCTGCACTGGAAGCTGCTCCGGACCTGGAACGCGCTGCTGCCGCACGACAATCTGCCGGCGGCGACGAAATACGCCCAGGCGCTCCAGGGTGTGCCGTCCGGTCTCCCCCGCCAGCCGATGGCGCCGGCGAGTGCAGAGCAGAAGAAGGCCATCGAAGCGGCGCTGAAGGGACTGGGGGCGATCTGAGGAGGGTCCTCGTCTCATTCCACTCCCTGGAGCTGTTCCAGAGAGTAAGGAGCAGCCGGAGTTCGGATCGGCGAATTCGAATCATGAAAAAGCCGGTGCCATCACAGCACCGGCTCTTTCCAAGTCTCTCACGGCCCCGGATCGGCGCCCGGAACGCAGGGGTGCGCGACGCGCGTTACTGCGGCTGCGGGACGTAGCGCAGATACGGCTTCTCCGCGCGCCAGCCGTTCGGGAACTTCTCCTTGGCCTTCTCGTCGTTCAGCGCCGGCACGATGATGACCTCGTCGCCATGCTTCCAGTTCACCGGCGTGGCGACCTGGTGCTTGGCGGTGAGCTGCATCGAGTCGATCACCCGCAGAACCTCGTCGAAGTTGCGGCCGGTGCTCATCGGATAGACCAGGATCAGCTTGATCTGCTTGTCCGGGCCGATCACGAAGACGTTGCGAACCGTCGCGTTGTCGACGGCGGTGCGGCCCTCGGAGGTGTCTCCGGCACCCTCCGGCAGCATGCCGTAGAGCTTGGAGACGTTGAGGTCGGTGTCGCCGATCATCGGATAGTTCGGCTTCGCGCCCTGGGTCTCCTCGATATCGGCGGCCCACTTGGCATGGTTGTCGACGTTGTCGACGCTGAGGCCGATGATCTTAACGCCGCGCTTGTCGAATTCGGGCTTCATCCGGGCCATGTAGCCGAGCTCGGTCGTGCAGACCGGGGTGAAGTCCTTGGGATGGGAGAACAGCACGCACCAGCTGTCGCCGATCCAGTCGTGGAAGGAGATCTCGCCCTCTGTGGTCTTGGCGGTGAAATCCGGAGCGGTCTGGCCGATCTTGAGAGTCATTGCGTCACTCCATCGTTTTCAGCATCACGCGCGGGATATCCCGCCGCGTCTCGTCAAAGCGGTCATCAGCGCCAGGGCGCCCCCATCGGATCCCAGGTCCTTCAACCAGCGGGGGTCGCCCTGGCGAGGCGTTTGCGGGCCTGAAGTATCACGGGTAGGTGATAAGTGTTAGCCTCGTTTCAAGCCGGTTCCATGGCGTTTCAGCCCGATCCCACCGATGCCCGAACAGGAGACCCGACCGTGGCGACTTTCGCACCCGACGACCTGCGCGCCCTCATCGCCGACGTGTTCATCAAGTCCAATGTGGCGCCCGACATCGCCGGCGTGGTCGCGGACGCCCTGGTCCGCGCCGAGGCGGACGGGATCTCCAGTCACGGGGTCGCCCGCGTGCCGCCCTATGCCGAACAGGCCAAGAACGGCAAGGTCGACGGACACGCGCGGCCCACGGTGACCCGGAGCGCCGCCGCCGTGCTTGATGTCGACAGCCGGATCGGCTTCGCCTTCCCCGCCATTCGCGAAGGGCTCGACCGGGCGGCGGAGATCGTCGGCGAGACCGGCGTCGTCGCCGTTTCAATCAAGCACAGCCATCATTTCGGCGTCGCAGGCCATCACGTCGAGGATGCCGCCAATCGCGGGCTGGTCGCGCTCGCCTTCTCCAACACCCCGGCGGCGATCGCCCCCTGGGGTGGGAAGACGGCGCTGTACGGGACAAATCCGATCGCCTTCGCCTCGCCGCGCGGCGACGGCAAGGCGCCGCTGGTGATCGACCTTTCCGTCTCCACCGTGGCCCGCGGCAAGGTGGTGCTCGCGGCGAAAACGGGCGAGGCGATTCCCGACGACTGGGCGCTCGACGGCGACGGCAACGCCACGACCGACGCGGAGGCGGCGCTGGCCGGATCAATGGCACCGCTGGGCGGGCGAAGCGCCGGCGCCAAGGGGGCGGCGCTCGGCCTGATGATCGAACTGCTGTGCGGCGCCCTCACCGGCTCCAATTTCGGCTATCAGGGGTCGTCCTTCTTCGAGCCGACCGGGGCCCCGCCCTCTATCGGACACCTGATTCTGGTTATGGATCCCAAAGCATTCGGGGGCGGTGCCGACTTCGCCGCCCGATCCGAGGAGATGTTCGCCGAGATCCTGAAACAGCAGGGCACCCGCCTGCCGGGCGACAGTCGGCTGGCCAAACGTGCGCTCGCACACAAAGGAATTACGATTCCCCATACGCTCGCCGACGACTTGAAAGCGCGTGCTGGCGTATAAGCGATCGGGGAGAGGCCGGGAACCGGCAGTCACAAGCTGAGGAGCTGTGCGTGAACGTAGACCTTACCGAATTGGGCAACGAGGTGATGGAGATCCTCACCACATACGGCCTCGAGGTACTCGGCGCCGTGGCCATTCTGATCGTCGGATGGATCGTGTCCGGATGGGCCAAGGCCGGAACGCGCCGGGCGCTCGGCCGCGTGCAGTGGATGGACGATACGGTTCGACCGATATTCGCGTCCGTTGTCGGCTATCTCGTCCTCGTCATCACCCTGATCGCGGTGCTGAATCAGTTCGGCGTGCAGACCGCCTCGATCATCGCCGTCCTCGGTGCCGCCGGTCTGGCGGTTGGCCTGGCGCTGCAGGGCACGCTCTCCAACGTGGCGGCCGGCGTCATGCTTCTGTTCCTGCGTCCGTTCAAGGTGGGCGACTTCGTCGAAGCGGGCGGGGCCAGCGGCACGGTGAAGGAGGTCGGGCTGTTCAACACCGAACTCGCCACGGGGGACAATGTCTACATCGTCGTCCCCAACTCCGCGATCTTCAGCGGTGACATCTCCAACTACTCGCGCCACGCGACCCGGCGGCTGGATATCGCGGTGGGCGTCGCCTACGACGCCGACCTGACCAAGGCGATGGATGTGTTCATGGCCACCCTAAAGGCCGATGGCCGCGCCCTGGGCGATCCGGCTCCGGAGGTGATGGTGATGGAGCTGGGCGACAGCGCGATAACCATCAACCTGCGCTTCTGGGTCAACGCCGGCGACTACTGGCCCTGCAAGTGGGCCATGAACAAGGCGATCAAGGAAGCACTCGACGCCGCCGGCATCGAGATCCCGTTCCCGCAGCGGGTGGTCCACATGAAGACGGGCGCGCCCGCCGCCTGACGCGGCGGCTTCTCAGCGGAGCGATACCGGGTCGCGCAGCAAGGCGACCCGGTAGATCCCGATCCGCCGGAACCCAACCGCCTCGTAGGCCTTGGCTCCGGCCGGAGACTGGGTGAACAGGATCGCCCGCCGGACACCGGACACCCGTGCGGCCGCCAAGGAGTCCGCCAGCAGGTATCTGGCATAGCCCCGGCTACGATGCTCCGGCGGGGTCCAAACCGGTCCGATCTGGACCCGACCAGGCAGCGCGGCGTTGAATCCGGACAGGGACACCGGCACGCCGCCGTCGGTCAGCACCCATAGGCTCTCGGAGCGCATGAACGCGTCGACCCGGTCGGCCACGATCCGGTCCAGAGCCTGCCCCGGGGTGCGCCCCAAGGCTTCGATCTCGAAGTCCCGGATCCAAACGCTCAGAAGCTCTCGGCCGGCCTCGCGGGCGAGTATGACGGTCAGGCGGTCTGCTTCTCCGGGCCTTGGCGGCCTCCTCAGGTCGTCCAGCCCCAGGGCATAGAGATCCTCACGGGCATGAAGGGCGCAGTCGGCTGCCGTCGCGCCCACGAGATCCATCACCGCCTGCACCTGATCCTCGTCGCCGAGGGCGCCCGCGATCGGACGGGTGACCTCCGACCCAAGGGTATCGATCAGGGAGGCCAGGGCGGGCGCTTCCGGCGCCTGCAGCAGGATGTTGCCGTTCCAGCAATGGGCGAGCACGCCGCACAGGGCGCCATCGGGCCCGAAGGCTCCCCAGTAGTCGGCGGATCCGCGCCTGCCTGAATATTCGAGCCCCTGATTCCGCGCATTGTTCAGCATGAACATGCTGGAATCCGCATGGTCCGCCAGAAACCCGTTCACGGCCTCCAAGTCTCGGTCCGCAAGGTTTCTGACGCTCAGGCTGGAGATGGACATGGCACGCGATCCCGGACGATTGCCGACGGTGCCTCCCACCGCTCAGAGCAACCATCGCCTGCAGATCGCCCGCGCGCCAGCCCTGAGTCGGCCGGAGATGTCGGCAACCCGGACGTCGGGATCGGGAGCGTCGGGATCGGGAGCGTCGGGATCGGGCGCGTCGGGATCGGGCGCGTCGGGATCGGGCGCGTCGGGGGGTCCGGCGTCGGGAGAGCCGCCCTCAGTAGCTGCGCTCGAGCTTCAGCCAACCGCGCCGGTCGCGGGACGTCAGAACCACGTCGCGGACGCCGGAGCCGCCGAGGACCTTGAGCGGCACCTCCACCCCGGCGGACCCGAGATCCCGGACCTTCCGCCACAGCTGCTCCATGTCGCCGACCGGTTCGCCGCCGATCCCGAGGATGACGTCGCCGGGCCCGATCCCGGCGGTTTGGGCAGGCCCGCCCTGCGCCACGCGGCTGACGACCAGCGCGCCGTCGACCTCGTCCGGATAAAGACCGATCCAAGGCTGCGCCGGCGTCGTGGCCCGACCGAAAGCGAGCAGGTCGCCCAAAATCGGCGGCAGAAGATCGACAGGGACGTACAGATTGCCCGGCAGACCGCCGCCGACATCGCCCAGAATCAGGGAGCCCACGCCGACAAGCCTGCCGTCGGTCGCGAACAGCGCGGCGCCGCTAAAATTCGGTATCGGCGGCGAGGTGTAGAGCGCGTTCTCCAGCAGGTACTCCCATCTACCGGCGAAGGATCGGATACCGACCAGGACGGTGGAGCGGGCGTAGCCGGGGCCGGCGGCCAGCAGGGTGTCGCCTTCCGTCAGGCCGTCCGCGCTGCCAAGCCGCGCCGGCGTCGCCGCCAGGGGCGCAAGGGCGCGGATCAGCCCGAAACCGGTCTCATGGTCGTAGGCGACGGTCTCAGCCGGCACCCGATTCGCGCTCGGATCGATCACCCAGACCTCGTCGGACTCCATGATCAGATAGCCGACCGTGAGGATCAGGCCGCTGGAATCGATCAGGATTCCGCCGCCCGCTCTTTGCTTTCCGAGATAGCCGGCGGTTCGGGCATCGGCCGGGACGGAGCTGCGGATTTCAACGACGGCATTCAACGGGTTGTCGTCCGCTCGTGCTCCGACGGCGGGAGCCGCCAGCAGTAAGACGACCATCAAGAAGGCGAGTCTGCGCATGGCGCTCCTCCTCTTTCTGCAGGCAAAGAGGGTAGACTACTGGCGCGGTCCGTCCAGTCAGCGCGTGTCGATTTGTAAGAAGCTTGATATCGTGTTGATTCAGAACCGTTCCGTATTGACCTCGGCGCAAGGCGTCCGGTCCTGAGCGGGCGGGGAACGCGCGCGGGAGACTGTGATGGCACGCGGACAGGATTACGTGAAGACGAAGGCGCTCGAAGCGGTCGAAGCGGCCGACGGCAACCGGCACGAGGCGGCGCTGCTGCTCCGCGTCTGGGCCGATGCGGACGACAAGCTGTACCGCGCCTTGACCGCACCGCTGATGGCGAACCTCACGGCGCTCGCCGTTCAGCGGGCCACTGGAGCGTCCGATGGCCGCCGGATCGGCGGAAGCGGAGCGAAGAAGAAGGGTGGCAAGGGCGGCAAGCAGCAGATCGCCGAGGCGGATCTGCTCGCCGCCATCGGCTCGCGAACCGGCCAAACCATGTCGAGCTATCGTCAGTCGGCAGCGCCGCCGGCCCAGGGCAGCGCCCGCCACAAGCAGGCGGTTACGCTTCTGGCATCTGCCTATCGCAGAAAGCCGTCCAGCTAGACCGGATGTTGGCGCGACGGCCGTATCAGACCGGTCGCGCCTTCACCATGTTCTCGTAGAGATTGGCAATATAAGTAGGATCGGCGCCGATCTGCTGATTGGTGCGCGACCGGTGCTCCGCGGTCTCGGCCACGCCCGCGCTGATCATGTTGGGCGCCGCCTCGTCCGGGCAGATCGCGAGGCCGGTCTTCTCCAGGCTCGCCATGATTTCCTGGCTATGCTTACGGAAGCGCTGGAACGACGAATCGAACTTACCGGAGTCCTTCTTGCCGGGGCTCGACGCGCGAGACAGAGCCATGGAGAAGATGTCCAGGACGAGATTGGCGTTCCGCGTCTCGATCCATTCCGTAACCATCGCCCCCCAGACCGCACTCACATAGGTCCTGGACGCCGACGACATCATGCCTTTGGACAGGGTCTGATCGGCGGCCTGTACCATCGCGTCTGTCGGCGACCGCGGAACCATCACGAAACCCGCGAGCGTCAGCGACTCGACCACTTCTTCGGCGTCCTTGCGGTAGTTCTCCCACTCGTTCTCGATCAGGAACGAGCCGAGGAAATCCACCTCGTTGTTCTGTACATTATTGAGAAAACGCGCGAATTCCTTCGCGAAGTACTCAACGACGGACGGCTGCTGATTTACCTGTGACGCATTCCTGCCACGCATCGCTGTCTTCCTACCCGGTTCGGCACGAGGCGTTCAAGCCGCTCTCCGGCCCTCTTCAGCCTTCGTACCTATACTCTTCCTCTCATGGTCCCGCACACGGTTGCTACTCCGTCTACGTCCTATTCCACATCGCAAATTAAGCGACGGGTATTCTGGTATGTGTTTCAAACACGACGCCGATTTCAGGCATCACCCTAACATCCCACGGTACCCGTCGTCGCGAACTATAGACATCATGCGCAATTTTTGAAATCCCAACGAGCGGGATTCTCGGGAAAAAGCTATCTGGAACGACGGTTTACCGGGTGATTCGGGGTTTCAGGAAGCGAGGCGGCGCCGGAATGACGACACGGTCCTGGGTCTCGCGCAAATCCTGCCAGTCGCGCGCCGTGTCGCGGACATTCTCGCGAACCGGGGTCCGCCGCTGCTCCACCGTCTGGGCCCGATACCGTCGCGCCCGATGGTCGGCGCTGTCGCCGATGCTGGACCGCTGCCACGGGGGAAGGGCGTCGAACGCTGCCGAGGCTGTCCGCAGATCGGCGCTACGCCCGGACCGAAACGCCCGATTGACTTCACGCGCCACGATGCTTCCCGCGCCAAGTTCGGCGTTCACCACCTCCGAGAGCACGCCCAATGCGCGACGATCCTGCGGGTCGATCTCAGACATCCGTTTCTCACCCAGACATCCCACCAAAGCCGGTCCGGACCGAGCCCGCCGGCAGGGAAAGACTATTCCAACCGGCGCGAAGAGTCAGCCGTCAAGGCGTCGCGGGCCGGACTCCGCGGTCAACTGTCCTTGAATTTCGTCCGGACCGCCGAGAAAGCCTTCAGGACCGCCGCCTCGGTCGGGCCGCCCCGACCGGTTATGCGGTTGGCAAGCACCACATAAAGCGCGTCGATATGCAGATCGATAACATCGGATCGGCGCCGGTCGAGTCTGGTCAAGCCGGCCGCGAAATCGTTGAGAGACTTGCCGATGGCGGTCAACAGGTCGTAGCCGATGGTGCCGCCCGCGCCTTTGATGTCGAGCGAATTCGAGTAGATCAGCGCCAGCGCCTGCCTCTCCTGCTCCGGCCCCTCGCCGGCCTCGCGCAGTGCTTTCCGCATGGCGACCAGCCGGTCGGCGATATCTGCGGTAAAGGTGTCGCGTGCCTTATGAACGACCTGCTCGAGCTTCTGCACCATCGCCGGTGAAAGCTTGAGGTCGAATCCCTTGGAATGGTTGACCGCCTTGCGCCGGAGATCCGGGCGCGGAGGGATGATCTGGGCCCTTCGCGCCATCAGTCGATGTGCCGCCGGTCGGGGCCGTCGTATTCAACCTGCCGGCGCCGACGGTCCGGACCGAAATAGCCTTCGGCATTGACGAACGCCCGGGGCCGGGCGATCACCGCGACGAGACGCCGGTAGAGGCCCTCGACGTTGAAGGGCTTGGCCAGGAACTCGGTTACGCCGCGATCCCGCGCCCGCATGACGTATTCCTCCTCGGAATTCGCCGTCAGCATGATGATCGGGGTCATGCGATCCGGTGAATCGCTGGCGGTGCGGACCCAGTCGATCAGATCGATCCCGTCCTCCGGGTCCATGTAGTACTCGGTGATGATGATATCCACAGGCTCGCCGCGCAGCACGTTGCGGGCGCGCTCCACAGATGTGACGCTGCGGACGCGCGTCACTTCGAGCATCGCCAGGATGTCTCGGATCAACTGGGTCGACAGTTTGTTCTGATCGACGATCAGGAAACTCACCTTAGAGAAGTCGATTTTTTCGGGCATGCGCGCGCCGTTACTCGGCCTCTCCAGTGATCCCTTCAATTCGTCTCAAACATAAGCGCGCCGGGGCGATATGTAAATCAATGCGCGCGTCGGCGGCGTTCGGGTTCGGCTGGTTTACTTCCAACCGGCCGGCCGTCAGGATCGCGTCGATGACCGCTGACTCCATTCCCGTCTGCCAAGCTGCGGACCCGAGCCCCCGATCGCCAGGATTTGCGGTGCCCGCAGGCGCGACCGACTGCCATTTTCACGTATTTGGCCCGGCCGACCGGTTTCCCTATGCACCGAATCGAACCTACACCCCGCCCGACCACCCGGCCGACGCGTACCGCCACCTGATCGACACCCTCGGCGTGACCCGCTGCGTTACCATCCACCCGAGCGTCTACGGTACCGACAACGCCATCACCGAATGGCTGCTCAGGGAAGCCGCCGGCTGGGCCGGGATCGAAATGCGCGGGATCGCGGTGCTGGGCGCCGGGACTGACCGATCCACCCTGCACCGGCTCGATGGTCTCGGTGTGCGCGGGGTGCGCTACAACCTGCTGTACAAGGGCGGACCGCCGGCGGACGAAATCCGCGCCATGGCCGATCGGATCGTCGATCTGGGGTGGCACATCCAATTCCTCGTCGACGTTTCGACGTTCGATCTGTCGACCTATTGTGACCTGCCGGTCGAGATCGTCGTCGATCACATGGGCCATATGGACCCGAGCAAGGGCATCGAGGACCCGGGCTTCGCCACCCTGCTCGATCTGTTGCGCCGAGGAAGAGCCTGGGCAAAGCTGTCGGGCGCCTATCGCAGCACCGCCCGGCGTCACCCGCCCTACGACGACGTGGTACCGATCGCCCGCGCCCTGGCCGAGACCGCGCCGGATCGCTGCGTATGGGGAACCGATTGGCCGCATCCCTTCGTCCAGATCCCGATGCCGAACGACGGCGACCTGATGGACGAACTCGCCGTCTGGGTGCCGGACGCGGCCCGCCGGAAAGCCATCCTGGTCGACAACCCGGCCCGCCTGTACGGGTTCTGACCGTCGCGTTGCTCAGTCGACACGGGTGGCGGTCACCGAAATCGAGATCGTCACATCGTCGCCGACAGCCTGGTTGGTCGCCCATTCACCTGTCCCGATGGCGAAATCCTGACGGTTCACGACCAGAGACCCCGCCGCGTGCGCGGTTTCTCCGTCGATCCGAATGGCGAAGGGCAGCGCGATCTCGCGGGTCCGCCCCTTCAGCGTCAGCACCCCGACCGCTTCCAACGCGTCCGCGCCTCCGCCACGTCTGATCTCCCGCGCCTCGAACACCGCCTGGGGAAAGGCGTCGACGGCGAAGAAATCGCTCCCCCGCGCCTCGGCGTCCCGGTCGTCGTCGCCCGTATCGATCGACGCAGTGTCGATCACCACCCGCACCCGGCCGGACGGGCCCTCCGGATCGAAGCGGATATCAATGTCGTAGTCGCGGAACTCGCCTTCGATCGGAGAGCCCAGTTGGGTGAAGGTGAAAGCGATCCGGCTGCGGTCCGGGTCGGTGCGCCAGGACGCAAGGCCCTCCGGCGACGCCGCACCCGCGCCGACCGGTGCCATGAAAACCGCAAGAACAAGGATCGCCGGCAGCATCCGGCGCAGGGTCGCATCCCGGTCCACAAGATGGTGCTTGAGCGCCGCAGCCGCGTGCAGCGCCACCAGCACGAGCAGGACATAGGCCAGGGTTGCGTGCGCCGTCGCCAAGAGATCCGCAAGACTCCTGTCCGGAGCCACCAGGTCCGGCAGCACGACAAGACCGAACAGGTTCACCGGCGTATTCGCCGCCGACGACATCAACCATCCGAGCATCGGCATCGCGATCAGGCAGACGTAGAGCAGCCAATGGGCGACGGTCGACGCCCGGCGCTGCCAGTCAGGCCCGCCTAGAAACCGCGGCTGCGGATTGGCCAGCCGCCAGAGCAGCCGCAGCGCGGTTACCGCCAGGATCGAGAGACCGATCGACTTGTGCCAGCCATAGGCCTGAAGCTTGGCGAGCCCGATCGGCAGGGCGTCCATCCACCAGGCGATGGCGAACATGGCGGCTATGGCGGCGGCGGTCAGCCAATGGAAGCCTTTGGCCACCCAACCGAACCGATCCTCGGAATTCCGCAGTTCCATCCAACGCTCCTCGGGCCCCTCGAAGAAGGATAGGCGGGAACGGCGGCGATCAACCCCCTGCGGCAGTCCTGGTCGGCGATCCATCTGCGGCCGTGCGGATCGCGCGCTGCGCGAGATGCTCGCGCCAGGACAGATAGATGCCGCTGGCGATCAGGATGGCGATACCGGACCAGGTGAACACGTCCGGGAAGTCGCCGAACCAGAGGTAGCCGATCAGCGTGGCCACGACGATCTCGGCATAGATGAAGGGCGAGATTACCGAGGCCGGCGCCTGTTCGAAGGCGCGGATCATGAAATAGTGGCCGAAGGCGCCGATCGAGCCCATCACCGCCATGCGCGCCCAATCCGCCGCGTCAGGGGTCTGCCAGACGAACGGCAGCAGCCCGGCGGTACCGACCATCCCGACCAGGGAGGTGTAGGCGAGGGTGACCAGCGGCGGAGCGGCCGTGCTCAGGTGCCGGGTCAGCAGGGCATAGGCGGCGATGCACCCGCCGGCCGTCAACGCCAGCAGCGCTCCCGGCTGAAACACGCCGAGTCCGGGACGCAGGATCACCAGCACGCCGAGAAACCCGACCAGGACCGCGCCCCAGCGCCGGGCGCCGACCTGCTCGCCGAGGAACAGGGCGGAAATCGCCGTGACGATCAGCGGAGCGACGAACATCAGCGCCAAACCGTCGGCCAGCGGCAGCGTCCGCAGCGACCAGTAGAAGAACCCGGTTCCGGCCAGGATCGCGATGCCCCGGGCGAGCTGCAGCGGCAGACGGTTGCCGCGTTTCAGGTCGGCGGCGTGGCGCACCGCCGCGATGGGCAGGATGAACAGCGATTGGAAGGCAAAACGGGCGAAGACGAGCTGGACGACCCCGTAGCGGTCGCTCATGGATTTCGCCAACCCCTCCATGATCGGCAGCAGCGATACCGCGAGCAGCATCAACGCGATTCCGTGCAGGACGCGGTCGGGCGGCGGCGGGGTTGTCGGCTCGGTCATCGGGAGTCCTCGGCGGAGGCGCGGCTCGGCGCGCCGTCGGACGACGCGCGGAGGCGCCAGGCGGCCCACCATCCTACGACACCGTCGCAACCGGTGGAGGGGTCGAAGTTCGAGACCAAGACACGGCATGTCCGAGGGCCGAAACCCTCCGTTTCTGACACCTGCCGCTTCGTTCAGCGAACTTCCGCGCTATATCGTTGAGACACCGGACCTCGTGTTCGACACTTTCGGACGTCTGCCCGGGGGAGTCCAAATGCTGCGTCTGCTGCCGATCGTCGTTCTTCTCGCACTGGTCTCCGGGCGGGCCGCGGCCCAGACACCGGTCGACCTTCAGCTCGTGCTGGCGGTCGACGTCTCCCGTTCCATGGATCAGGACGAACAGCGCCTGCAGCGCGCCGGTTACGTCGCCGCCTTGCGCGATCCGCAGGTGATCCAGGCGATCGAGGGCGGTCCGCTCGGCCGGATCGCCGTGACCTACGTGGAATGGGCCGGACAGGGTTTGCAGAACGTTCTGGTGCCCTGGACGCTGGTCGACGGCGCCGGAGCGGCGCGCCAGATCGCCGACAGGCTCGCGGCGATGCCGTTGCAGCGCCTGCGCCGCACGTCGATCAGCGACGCGCTGACCTTCTCGGCCCGACTGTTCGAGGCTTCCGGATTCACCAGCACCCGGCGGGTGATCGACGTCTCCGGCGACGGACCGAACAACAGCGGCTTCGTGGTGACCGGGGCCCGCGACGCCGTCTTGGACCAGGGGATCACGATCAACGGCCTGCCGATCATGCTGAAGACCGCGTATCCGAGCGGCTTCTTCGACGTACGCGATCTGGATCTCTACTACGAGGATTGCGTGATCGGCGGATTCGGCGCCTTCATCGTCACCGTGCAGCATCCCGGCGAGTTCGCCGCCGCGATCCGCCGCAAGCTGATTCTTGAGATCGCCGGCCGTCAGCCGCCGGCTCGACCGATTCCGGCCCAGTGGACCGATCCCCAGACCGGCCGGACAACCGCCGAAACCGATTGTCAGATCGGCGAGAAACTCTGGGACGCCTGGATGAACGGGATGGAATGATCGAAATGATCGACGTTAGCGCACGACCTGGTGCCGAATCCGCATGGATGCCTTTCCGTCAGCGCGCCTGCGGGAGGAGGACCGACAGCGTATAAACTCGGTCCATGTCCAATTCTTCCCCTGCCGACGGTCCAATCACGGTCGCCCTGACCCGCGAGTCGCTGCGCTCCGGCCAGCTTCGGGACGTCCTCGAACGGCACGGCCCGGACTTCAAGACGCTCAGCGACGACGAACTCGCGGCCTCACGGGCGTCGATGTTTCCGCCGAGCGGGCGCCCCGACCGGGACGTCTGGCTGTTCGGCTACGGCTCGCTGATTTGGAACCCGGCGATTGAATTCGCCGAGCAACGCAACGCAACCGTGCGCGGCCTTCACCGCCGGTTCTGCTTGCGCACCGAACTTGGCCGCGGCACGCCGGAGCTTCCGGGCCTGGTATTGGGGCTCGACCGGGGCGGGCAATGCCGTGGGGTCGCCTTCCGCATCCCGAAGGACATCGCCGAAACGGAGCTGGAGATCGTCTGGCGGCGCGAGATGGTGACCTACGCCTACCGGCCGCGCTGGCTCAAGGCGGCGACGGACGAGGGACCGATCGACGTCATCGGATTCGTGATCAACCGGACCCACGACCGCTACTGCGGACAGCTTCCCGAGGACGACGTGGCCGCGACCATCGCCCACGCCTGCGGATTTCTCGGTCCCTGTTGCGACTACCTGTTCAACACGGTCGATCACCTGCGCGATCTCGGCATGCCCGACACCGGGCTGGAGCGGCTCGCCCGCCGCGTCGCCGCGAAACAGGCGAGCGCCGGGCCCACATCCGCCGACGGCGATCTCGACGCGCGGTCGGAGAACGCGTAAGACGAACCGTCTGACGCCAGAGGGTGCCGTGGCCCCGACGAACACGCAGAACTATCTCGACGACGGACATGTCGGGCGCGGCATCGCGCTGATGTGCGCCGCCTTCCTGCTGTTCACCTGCCTCGACACATCGGCCAAGGTCCTGTCCAGGGATCTCGACACCCTGCAGATCGTCTGGGCCCGTTTCGTCGGTCACGCGCTGCTGGTGATCCTCGTCATCACGCCGCGCAAAGGGACCCGGGTCTTCGCTTCGAGCAACCTGCGCCTGCAGATTGCCCGATCCTGCCTGCTGGTGATGTCGACGGTGCTCAACTTCACCGCCGTCAGTTATCTGCCGCTGACCACCACCGCCTCGATCTTCTTCGCCGCGCCGCTGCTGGTTGCCGCCCTCTCAGTCCCGCTGCTGGGCGAGACCGTCGGCTGGCGTCGCTGGTCGGCCATCGCCGTCGGCTTCGCCGGCGTCCTGGTCATCATCCGGCCGGGGGCGGAGGAGATGCACTGGGCGGTCGGACTCTGCGTCGTCAACGCGCTGGTGGCCGCGCTCTACAACATCGCGACCCGCAAGCTGGCAGCCCGGGACCATTCCGACACCACCTCGCTGTATTCGCCGCTGGTGGGCGCCGTCGTCCTGCTGCCCGCCCTGCCCTATGTCTGGGCCGCGCCGGAAACCGCACTCCAATGGGGTCTGCTGATCCTGCTCGGCGTCTTCGGCGGCGTCGGACACTGGTTGGTGATCATCGCCCATCGCTACGCGGGCGCCTCGGTGCTGGCGCCCTTCACCTACAGCGCGATTCTATGGATGACCGCCTCCGGCTACCTGGTCTTCGGTGACCTGCCCGACCAGTGGACCGTGGTCGGCGCCGGGATCGTGGTTGCCAGCGGCCTTTACGTCTTCCACCGTGAACAGGTGCGCAAGGCCGAGCGTTAGCCCGTCGGCGCACCCTCGAAATGACCGTCAATGGAGAAACACAGATGAGCGTCGCCACCGAGCTTTTCGACCTCACCGGCAGGGTGATCCTGATCACCGGCGCGTCGCGCGGCATCGGACTGGCCATGGCCAGGGCGTGCGGCGCCCATGGGGCCACCGTCGTCCTGAACGGACGCGACGCCGATGCCCTGGGGTCGCAAGTCGACGCCCTCGCGGCCGAAGGGATCGCGGCGGAGGCGGAAGCGTTCGACGTCACCGACGAGGCGGCGGCTCGCGCGGCCCTGGAGCGGATCCTCTCCCGGCACGGACGGCTTTGGGGCCTGATCGCCAATGCCGGCGTTCAACACCGCGTGCCGGTGCTCGACTTCCCGACGGAGGATTTCAGGCGCGTCGTCGAGACCAATCTGACCGCCTGTTTCACCCTCGGACGCGACGCCGCCCGGCATATGGCCGAGGCGGGAGGCGGACGCATCGTCAACACTGTCTCCATGCTCGGCCCTCAGGCACGGCCGACCGTACCGGCCTATATCGCCGCCAAGGAGGGTCTGCGGGCGCTGACCCGGGCGATGGCGGTGGAACTCGGCGCGAAAGGGATCACGGTCAACGCCGTCGCCCCCGGTTATGTCGCTACCGAAATGAATACCGCCCTGATCGAGAACGAGCAGTTCAACGACTGGGTGGTCGGCAAGACGCCGCTCGGACGCTGGGCGGATCCTGCCGAACTCGGCGGCGCGGCGGTCTACCTGATGGCCGACGCCGGCAGCTTCGTCAGCGGCCAGATCCTCGGCGTCGACGGCGGCATGAGCGTGCAGGTCTGAGGGATCCGCGCGCCCGCCCATTCGACTCCCGTACCCTAGCGCGCCGCCAGGGCCTTCACCCGGTCGAGAACGGTGGCGATCCCGGATTCCGGATCGCCGAGATCGACACTCGCCGCCGCCGCCAGCGCCCGCTCGGCGATGGCATCGTCGGCGGAGAGCCGGGAAATCGCGTTGCGCAGGCTTGTCTCGTCCTCGCGACCGGCGGCCAGCGCCACCGTGGCGCCCGTCTCTTCCAGGCGCCGCGCGGTCACCGCGTGCTCCAGGTTCCAGGGCAGGATGAACTGGGGTGTGCCGGCAAGCAGGGCGGCCACCGCCGTCGACAGGCCACCGTGATGGACGATCAGGCGCATCGACGGCAGGATCGCCGCGAAGTCCTGCGGCTTGGCGTGAATCGTCAGGCCGTCGCCGCTCTCCCGGCGCGCGCCGTCCGGCCCGAGGTCGGAGATGTAGGCCTGCGCCCGCACCTTCGCCGCCTTGACGGCCTTGACCGCCGTCGGCGTCAGTTTGTGGGTGCGTGGCAGATACAGAAACACCCCGCGCGGCTTCCGCTCCGCCACCGGCCTGGGTTCGATGCCGCGCGGCATGTTGAAGGGCGGCAAAGTCGGCACCGTGCGATAGGCCGCATAAGGGTCGACCAGCGGCAGGGAGAAGACGAAGGTTTCATCACCATGCAGCACATCGGCGAGGTACTCGACGCCGGGATCGCCAAGCGCCCGCAGGGCGGCGTTTACCGCCTCGAGCAGGGCGCGCTCGTTCTGGACGCTGAAGTCCTGAAGTTCGGTCTGCCATGGCCGGATCGGCGGCATGGGACGTCCGGCCGGCGGGGTGGTGTAGCCGTTGCCGACGCCGATCCGCGGCACCCGCCCCCGCGCTGCAAGGTTCAGGGTCGGCGAGAAGTCGCCGACCACCACGTCGGGCCGGACGATGTCGATCAGGTCGCGCCAGGCGGAAATCCGGTGCCGCAGGGCCGTCGCGCTTCCGTAGCCGATGATCTTCAGCACGTCGGCGAAATTGTGGGTCGGAATCTGCCGGAGCTTCGGGTCGTTGGGGATGTTCCAGCGCGGCGCCTGAATGACGGAGACGCCGGGCAGGCGACCGCCGGTCTCCCGGTCGGCCAGGGCATCGCCGCGCTCGATCTCCTGCAGGGCGCAGACGATTTCCCAGCCCTCGGCGGACAGCCGTTCGGCGATCGGCCGGAACCGCGTGACGTGACCGAGACCGGCCCCGAACTCCCAACCAAAAAGTACGCGCACTTCGCCAGATCCCGTGCTTCGATAGGCATGTCCCACCTCCATAGCGCGCCCAGACGGCCAAGGCCACACGAGGCGACGCTGGCGACCTCAAGACTCGGAGACTCTCGATGACTTTCTCCATCGCGGCGCGCGATCCCGAAACCGGCGCCTTCGGCGTCGCCGTTACCACGTCCGGTCTGGCCGTCGGCAGTCGCTGTCCCTACGCCAAGGCGGGCATCGGCGCCGTTCTGACCCAGCACCGCACCGACCCGCGCCTGGGCCCGCTCGGCCTGCAGCTCCTGTCGCGCGGTCTCACCGCCGAGGAGACGCTGGCGGCTCTGGTGGCCGGCCGGGAGGACGCCAAATGGCGCCAGGTGGCGGTGGTCGATGCGGCCGGGCGCACGGCGGCCTGGCACGGCAGCGAGATCTATTCCCATCACGGCCATGCCGCCCGAGACGGCGCCATCGCGATCGGCAACCTGCTGTGCAGCGAGACGCTGCCAGACGCCATGCTCGACTGTTTCCACCGACGCAGCGGCGAGCCGCTCGAGCTGCGACTTGTCGGCGCGCTGGAGGCCGGCTTGGAGGCCGGCGGCGAACTCGGCCGCCTCAAGTCGGCCGGACTGCTGATCGTCCGCAACGAGGATTTCGCCTGGATGGATCTGCGGGTCGACCGCTCCGCCGACCCGATCGCGGAACTGCGCAGCCTCGCCGTCGACTACGCGCCGGTCGCCGCCGAGTTCGAGCGCCGCGTCGTCCTGCCGGAGACCGTGCCGAACGACGCGGCGATGGAGAAGGCCCACGCGGCGCTCCTCGCCTCGCGGAATTGAACCGGGAGGCTTGAGCGCCGGCCCCGCCGGCCGTATGTGATCGGCCATGACCCTCCTCGCCGCGTCCGACCCGCCCGCTTTCGAGATCGTCAATCCCGACGGCCCCGCCGACATCCTGTTCGTTTCCGACCACGATTCGAACGCCGTTCCCGCGGCCCTCGACCGGCTTGGCCTGGCGCCGGAGGAGATCGATCGGCATATCGGCTACGATATCGGCATTGCCCGGATCGCCCGTCGGCTGGCCGCGCGCTTCGACGCGCCGCTGGTCGCAAGCGGCTACTCCCGTCTGGTCTGCGACGTGAACCGGGTGCCCTACGCCCCCGCCTCGATCCCGGAAGTCTCGGACGGCACGCCGGTTCCCGGCAATCAGGACCTCCACGCCGACCAGCGGCAGGCCCGCTACGACGCCCTGTTCCATCCGTATCACGGCGCCATCGCCGATCTGCTGGACGCCCGCGCGGCTGCCGGTCGCGCGCCGCTTCTCGTCGCCCTGCACAGCTTCACGCCCACCCTGCGCAGCGCGCCGGCCGACCGGCCCTGGGAGATCGGCTACCTGTGGGCCGACGACGCTCGGACCTCGGCGGCGGCGATGACCGCGTTTCGTCGCCTGTTTCCGGATGTCTGCGTCGGCGCCAACCAGCCCTATTCCGGCTCCACGCCCGAAGGCTACACGGTGCCGGTCCACGGGGACCGGCGCGGCCTGCGGAACCTGTGCCTGGAGTTTCGTCAGGACCTGATCGCCGACGCCGAGGGCGGCGATCTGTGGGCCGACAGGTTCGGCGATGCGCTGGCGGAAATGCTGCGCTCCGGCGGCGAGGGGTAGCGCCGACCGGCCGCGCGACCGATATTCCGGCTCGAAACCCCAACACCGGAGGATCGACCATGGCCGACCACCCGAAGATCGACGACGCCACCCGCACCGAGCTTGAGGCCGCGGCCTTCCGCACCCTGGTCGGGCACCTGCGCGAGCGTACCGACGTGCAGAACATCGACCTGATGAACCTGGCCGGCTTCTGCCGCAACTGCCTGTCCAAGTGGTACCGCGCGGCGGCGGAGGAGAAGGGCATGGATCTCGACTACGAGCAGGCCCGCGAAATCGTCTATGGCGAACCCTATGCCGACTGGAAGGCGAAGCACCAGACCGAGGCTTCCGCCGAACAGAAGGCGGCGTTCGACGGTCAACCCAAGCACTGATCGGCGTTTTCGGGATCGCCTCACTCGCGTCTAACACCGGTCATGATTGACGGCGTATGATGTCGTCCCGGCCACACGGCCCTGGAACCAGAACGGTCCTGGAGAAGGAAACGTCATCATGCCGGATCAGATCCGTATCGTCGCCATGCTGCTCGCCTCGGTCGTGGTCGCCGTCGGGGTCGCGGTGGCCGGTAAATTCATCGGCGGCGGGTTCCGCGATGGCAAGGCGGCAGACCGGTACGTCACCGTCAAGGGCGTCGCGGAACGGGCCGTCAGCGCCGACCTCGCGGTCTGGCCGGTGCGCATCACGGAGACCGGCGACGATCTCAGCGCCACGCAGTCCCGGCTGGAGCAGGATGTCGACTCGCTGGTCGTTTTCCTGGTGGGCGAGGGTATCGCCCAGGACAGCATCCTGCGCGGTAGGGTCGAGGTGCAGGACCTGATGGCCCAGGCCTATCGGCCGGAGGGTATCGACAAGGGTCGTTACATTCTGGCGCAGACCGTGACCGTCCGGACCGACGACGTGACGCTGGTCGACATGGCGGCGTCGAGGATCGGGGAACTGGTCAAGATGGGTGTGGTCTTCGCCGAGACCGGCGGGCCGAGCTACCTCTTCACCGGACTGAACGACATCAAGCCCGACATGATCGCCGAAGCGACCAAGGCGGCCCGAGAGGGGGCTCAGCGTTTCGCCGAGGACAGCGGCAGTACGGTCGGCGCGATCCGGCGGGCGAATCAGGGCGTGTTCACCATCGGCCCGCTGGACGGCTGGAGCAGCGGCAATGCGGCGGGCGCCATCAGCAAACAGGTCCGCGTGGTCTCGACCATCGACTTCTTCCTGCGGGATTGAGCGTCACGACCCGAACGGATGTCCGCTTCTACGCGGCCCGATCCCGGCCGGGACGCCGCTCGAAGAGCTGCAGATTCTCGACGAACATCTCCGCGGCCCGCCGCCATGTGAAGGACAGTCCCCGTGTCCTGGCCACCTCCCGGTCGATCCGCAGCGCCCCGGCGACGGCGCGGCCCAGGTCCTCGTCCAGCACCCCCGCCCCGCTGTCGGCGATGACGTCGAGCGGGCCGGGGACAGGGTAGGCCGCCACCGGCACCCCGCTCGCCAGCGCCTCGATCAGCACGAGGCCGAACGTGTCCGTCCGGCTGGGAAACACGAAGACGTCGGCAGACGCGTAGTGCGCCGCAAGATCCTCTCCGCTCTTCGAGCCGACGAAGACCACCTCCGGGTACCGCCGCGCCAGCTCCGCCCGCTGCGGACCGTCGCCGACGACGACCTTCGTTCCGGGATGGTCGACGGCCAGAAAGGCGACGATGTTCTTCTCCACCGCCACCCGGCCGACATACATCAGAATCGGGCCGGGAAGATCGAGGATCGGCGGGCGCGGATGGAACAGCGACACGTCCACGCCCCGGGTCCATTCACGGATATTGGCGAAGCCGTTGGCCTCCAGTTCGCGCCGCATCGACGCCGTCGCCACCATCACGCCGCTCGAGGGGGCATGGAAGCGCCGCATGACCCGGTAGGTCCAGGCCGGAGGGAGTCCCGTTCGGGCGGAGACATACTCCGGAAACCGGGTGTGGTAGGCGGTGGTGAAGGACAGTCCCCGGCTCAGGCAATAGCGCCGCGCCGCATGGCCGAGCGGTCCCTCGGTGGCGATGTGGATGGCGCAGGGATGGGCCGCCTCCAGCAGGTCCGCCATCCGCCGCTCGGGAAACAGCGCCAAGCGGATCTCGGGATAGGTAGGGCAGGGTACCGTCCGGAATCGGTCCGGGGTGACGAAGGTCACGGTGTGCCCCATGGCCACCAGTTCCTCCGCCGTGGTCGTCAGGGTACGGACCACCCCGTTGACCTGAGGGTGCCAGGCATCGGAGACGATGGCGACGTGAAGCGGTTCGGCAGTACCGCATGCGCCGCGATGCGGTCCGTCGCGAAAAACGGCTGCGCCCATCTCCGACCCGCCCGGTTCCGGCCTAAACCGCGAAGGAGAGTTGGCGGATCTCTGCCCAATGCAGGATCTCCATCTCTCCGTCGATGTGCTCGACCAGGGCCGTACAGCTCTCCACCCAGTCGCCGTCGTTGCAGTAGAGGATGTCGTCGATCATCCGCATCTCGGCCTTGTGTATGTGGCCGCACACCACGCCGTCCACGCCGCGGCGCCGCGCCTCGTCTGCCAGCGCGCCTTCGAAGGCGCCAATGAACTCCACCGCCCGCTTGGCCTTGTGCTTCAGATAGGCCGAGAGCGACCAGTAGGGATAGCCGAGGCGACGGCGGACCGCGTTGAATACCGTGTTGACCGAGAGCAGCGTGCTGTAGGACCAGTCGCCGAGAACGGCGATCCACTTGGCATGGGTCACCACCATGTCGAACTCGTCGCCATGGATGACCAGGAAACGCTTACCCTGTTTGGTGACGTGGATGTGCTCGGGCCGGATCTCGATCTGCCCGAAATCGGAGTTCAGGAACTGCCGGAACAGCTCGTCGTGGTTGCCGGGGATGAACATGACCTTGGTGCCCTTGCGAGCCTTGCGCAGCAGCTTCTGCACCACGTCGTTGTGTTCCTGGCGCCAACCCCAGCTCCGCTTCATCCGCCAGACATCGAGGATGTCGCCGACCAGATAGAGATACTCGGACTCGGTGTGCTTGAGGAAATCAAGAAGGTACTCCGCCTGGCACCCACGGGTCCCGAGATGGATGTCGGATATCCAGATCGCCCGGTACCGAGCCACACCCCGCTGCGCGTTCATCCCGCACCCCCAAGCCGCCGCCACCCTCCGAACGAAGAGCTCTACAACTTGGGAGCGCAGATACTTCGCCCTCTACATGTAGTAAAGTTAAATATCGATGACAGTCAGAACCTGCATAAACATTTCAATCAATTCGCCCGATCTTGGAGTCGATTGTCACAAATACTTAAAGATACTATTTAGCGCTCGAGAGAACGGTTGACGGCTCCCCACCGCTACGGCACGAGCTGATCGGCCACGTCCGACCAGGCGGAAGCGTTCCACGCCCTGTCGGCGGCGGCGATGTAGCCATCCGGGTTCCGCTGCCAGATCTGCCGAACCGCGCCGTTCCGCGACAGGTAGAGCTTGCCGTCGATGATATCGAACACCCGTGGGTCGGGGACGTAGGCCTTGCCGAGGGACATCCCGTAGAGGCTGTAGCCGCCGTATTGCGGCGCGAACCGCTCGGGCCTATCGCGAAACAATGCCGCGTGTTCGGCCGAGGCGAAGCGCCAGACAGCGCCGTTCCACTCCACCGAATAGGAGTCCGAGCCCGGAACCGGCTCGCGGTCGAGGAAGTACGCCACCGGATCGTAGCCCGCGAGGGCTACGCCGTCGCGCATGTAGACATCCGAGAGACCGGAGGGCGCCGCACCGCGGGCCGGCGTGCCCGCGCCGGAGCAAACGGCCAGCGCGGCGAAGCCGGCAAGCCCCAAGACGGCAGCGAGCCTAATGGTGGCGGGCAGGTGAATCATCGTCGTCTCCTCATGGTTCCGGCGCATCGGCCGGCCCCTCCGCCCGATCCGCCATATGGGGAGGACGGCGTCACGCCGCCAGAGGAAAGGCGTCACAACCGCGAGAGCCCAGCGGCGGCGCCCGGAGACTTCGGTTTCGGATAGGCCGTCCCGCCGCGGGTCAGCCGTCGCCGCCGCCGACCAGCAATCCCTCGATCCGCACGGTCGGGCTGTCCATGCCGTACTTGAGCTCGAGGTCGTCGGCCGCCACCATCGAGGCGAACATCTCGTTCAGATGGCCGCCGATGGTCATCTCCGACACCGGGAAGGTGATCTCGCCGTTCTCGATCCAGTAGCCAGCGGCCCCCCGGCTGTAGTCTCCGGTCACAAGGTTGACGCTGGTGCCCATCATCTCGGTTACGAAGAAGCCCGTCTCGATATCCTTGATCAGATCCTCGGGCGATACCGTGCCGGCGGCGAGGTAGAAGTTGCTCACGCTCGGGCTCGGCGGACCGCCGGTGCCGCGCGAGGCGCTGCCCGTGCTCTGCAAGCCGAGCTGGCGGGCGGTGGCGAGATCGAGAGTCCAGCCCGTCAACCGGCCGCCGTCGATCACCGCACGCGGCGCGGTCGCCAGCCCCTCCGCATCGAACGGCTTGGACCGGAAGCCGCGCGGACGGTGCGGATCGTCCAGGATCCGGATGTCCTCGCGGAAAAGCTGCTCGCCCATCCGGTCCTTGAGGAAGCTGGTGCCGCGGGCGATGGCGGTGCCGCTGATCGCCGACGCCAAGTGGCCGAGCATGGACCGCGCGGCCCGCGGCTCCATGACCACCGGAATGCGGGCGGTCTTCGGCCGGCGCGGGTTCAGGCGCCGCACCGCCCGATCGCCGGCCCGACGACCGACCGCCTCCGGATCCTCGAGATCGGCGTCGAAGACCTTGGCGCTGTAGTCGTAGTCCCGTTCCATCTTCTGCCCGGTCCCGGCGATCACCGAGACGCCGAGGGAGTAGCTGGAGCGTTTGTAACCGCCGGCGAAGCCGTTGGTGGCTGCGAGGGTCACGTCGGTCACGCCGAACCCAGCCTCGGCTCCTTCCGAATTGGTGACGCCGTCCACCGACCGGGCCGCGTCCTCGGCCGCCCGGGCGCGCTCGACGAGCGTGTCGGCGCTCGGCTCGGTGGGGTCGAACATCTCGATTTCCGGCCACTCGGCGGCGATCTGGCCGGAATCTGCGAGGCCGGCATAGGGATCCTCCGGCGCCACCTTCGCCATGGCGACCGCCCGCTCGACCATGTCGTCCAGCGCGTCGCCCTTGAAGTCGGTGGTCGAGACCGCCGCCTGCCGTCGCCCGACGAATACGCGGAGCCCGAGGTCCTTGCCCTCCGACCGCTCCACCGATTCCGGTTTGCCGAGACGCTGGGACACCGACTGCGACAGCCCCTGTGCCAGGATGGCGTCAGCGGCATCCGCTCCCGCCCGCTTGGCGCGGGTCAGCAGATCGTCGAGCAGATCGTGCGGCGAGAGATCGGTCATGGGATCATCCTATCGGAGCTGGCTCAATTGGAACTGGCGCGGCGTGTGCCGACCAATTAAGGGGCTAGAGCGAATGGCGCAACCATGCGCCTGTCTTACCCGGAGGGGGCGATGGCATTGGATATGGAGCGTCTGAAGCGGATCGAAAACGGCGAGAAGGTCCATGGCACCTTTTCACCGCCTGAAATGGCCCGCCGCCAGGCCGGACTGCGCGCGATCCTGGAGGAGCTCGGGCTCGACGCCGCGATCCTGACGTCCTATCACGGCATCAACTACTACACCGACTTCCTCTACACCCGCTTCGGCCGACGCTACGCCTGCGTGGTCACCGCCGACGCCATCACTACCGTCACCGCCAACATCGACGCCGGGCAGCCCTGGCGACGCACCGTGGGCGAAAACGTAGTCTACACGGACTGGCGCCGGGACAACTGGTTCCACGCGCTGCAGACCCTCCTGCCGAAGGCCCGGCGGATCGGCATCGAGTTCGACCATGTGGATCTCGATACCAGACGGCTGCTGGGCGACGCGTTTCCGGTCGCGGACTTCGCCGATATCGCCGCCGCCTCGATGCGCCAGCGCATGAGCAAGTCCGCCGAGGAGATCACCCTGATTCGAGAGGGCGCCCGGATCGCCGACATCGGCGGCGCCGCCTGCGTCGAGGCGGTCGGCGTCGGCGTGCCGGAACACGAGGTCGCGCTCCAGTCGACCCAGGCCATGGTGCGCGAGATCGCCCGCTGCATGCCCCATGCGGAGCTCATGGACACATGGACCTGGTTCCAGTCCGGCATCAATACCGACGGCGCCCACAATCCGGTGACCTCCCGGCGGATCGAGGCGGGCGACATCCTCTCGCTCAACTGCTTCCCGATGATCGCGGGCTACTACACCGCGCTGGAACGGACCCTGTTCTGCGGAACCGTCTCCGACGCGCACCAACGGTACTGGGACATCAATCTCGAGGTCTATCATGCCGGTCTGGACCTGATCCGTCCCGGCAACCGCTGCTGCGATATCGCCCACAGCCTCAACGAGATCTACGCTCGGCACGGGGTGCTGGAGAACCGAACCTTCGGCTACGGGCATTCCTTCGGCGTGCTGTCCCACTATTACGGCCGCGAGGCTGGTCTGGAACTGCGCGAGGATGTGGAAACGGTGTTGGAACCCGGCATGGTGGTGTCGATGGAGCCGATGATCATGATCCCTGAGGGGCAACCGGGCGCCGGCGGATACCGCGAGCACGACATCCTGATCGTCACCGAGGCCGGGGCCGAGAACATCACCGGCTTCCCGGTCGGACCCGAGAAGAACGTGGTGGGGTGACTTCCTCACCTCCCATGCCTCTCCCGCACTCCCCGGCCGTGTGCCGGGGTCCATGGCCAACGCGATCCTCATCCTTGGGACGAGGCCGCGCTCGCCGACGCGTGGGTCCTGAATCAGGTCCGGCAAACAAAGGGCGGAATTGAATCCCTATCCCTTCCGTCGGCTCGTCTTCGGATACATCACCCACGCCACCAAGCCCGATGCCGCCGCCAGCACCGCAAGCCCCACGGTGGCCACGCGGAAGGCGTCGATCAGCGCCTCGCGGGCGGCGGCGACGATAAGCGGCCCCGCCGCCCCGGCGCCGTCCGGCGCCGTAAGGTCGGCCAGGCGGCCGGGATCGCGCCGGATCGCCTCGCGTACCGGCTCAGGCATCTCGATCTCCGCCATGAGCGGCGCCTGCAGCCAGTTGAATGCGGTCAGCAGCAGCGGCCCGACCGCCGCCACGGCGATGAGGAAGGCAACGCGGCTGGCGGCGTTGTTGACCGCCGAGGCGATGCCCGCATGGCGGTCGTCGACCGCGTTCATGACGCCGGTCGTCAGCGGCGGGATCGACACCGCCATGCCGAGCCCCAGCACCAGAACCCCCGGCAGGAAAGTCGCCCAGTAGGGCGCGCCGGAGGTCGGGATCGCCAACATTCCAAGGCCTACGGCGGTGATGACGGAGCCCGCGACCAGCGGCATCCGCGCCCCGTAGCGATCGATCAGGGTTCCGCCCCAGCGCGCCAGCAGGAACAACATCAGCGCGAAAGGCAGGAACGCCGCACCGGCTTCGGTCGCGGTGTAACCGTAGAGCCGGATCAGGCCGAACGGGAACAGGAACACGGCGGCGCCCAGCGCGCCATAGAGCAGCAGGGTCAACAGGTTGGCCGCTGTGAATTCCCGGCTGGCGAACAGGCGCAGCGGCAGGAGCGGCATCGCGGTCCGCGCCTCCACCCGCACGAACAACACGAGCGCCAGGACCCCGAGCACGGCGGCACCCAGGCCGATACGCGGATCGAAGCCCGTTTCTCCGGCTTGGATCAGGGCGTAGGACACCATTCCGAGACCGAGCATCGCGAGCAGCCCACCGAGCCAGTCCAGGTCGCCGCGGGCTTGGGGACTGCGGTTCTCCCGAACCGAAACCAGCGCCAGCACCAGGGCCGCGGCGGCGATCGGCGGGTTGATCCAGAACACCGACGCCCAGCCGAAACTGTCGACCAGCCACCCTCCCAGGACCGGCCCTCCCGCCGAAAACACCGCGGCGAAGGCGGACCATGCACCGATCGCCCGCCCCCGTTTGTCGCGCGGATACGAGGCCGAGAGGATCGCCAGGCTGTTCGGCACCAGCAGCGCGGCGCCGATCCCCTGGAACGCGCGGGCAACGATCAGCGTCTCGGCGATGTCCGCCAAGGCGCAGGCGACGCTGGCGAGCGAGAAGATCACCAGCCCGAGAATGAAGATCCGCCGCCGTCCGATCCGGTCGCCGAAGGCGCCGCCGAGCAGCAGCAGGGCCGCCAGGGTCAGCATGTAGCTGTTGGCGATCCACTGCAGGTCGCCCACGGTGGCTCCCAGTTCGCGCTGCATGTCGGCCAGGGCGACGTTGACCACGGACCCGTCGATGAAGGCGAGACTCGAGCCGAGCACGGTCGTCGCCAGGATCAGTCCGCGCCGCAGCCGGCTCGGCGGCGGCGAGGCGTCTGACGGCGACGCGTCTTCCGGCGGGGCGGTATCTGAAGGAACGGGCTCGATCATGGCCGGCGCAATCTAGCGGGGTCGGCGGGTTTGTCCCACCGCGTAGATCGGGGTCCGCGACGATCGCTGTAACCGGTGACCGACTCCACCGCTCTGGGAGCCGGCGATTGAAGCCGGGAGCCGGCTTCGGTATAGGGGACCGAACGCACGGCGGAGGGTGCCATGGTCTATTGGGTTATCGGCGGCGAGTACACCGATACGAGCTTCACCAACATCGTCGGTGGCGACGCCGAGAAGAAGATCGGCCCGTTCGACGACTACGAGACGGCTAAATCGGTCTGGGGCAAGCTTGCCTGGCAGCATGTGGACGACGCCCATGTCCGCTATCGCATCCTGAACGAGGAGGCGACGGAGTTCTGGGTGGTCGGCGGGGTCTACAAGTCGACCGACTTCACCGAGACGGCCGATGGCTCGCCGGAGCAGAAGTTCGGCCCCTTCTCGGACTACGAGGAGGCAAAGTCCGTCTGGTCGCAGAAGGCATGGGAAAGCGTGGACGACGCCCATTCCCGCTGGCGAATCGAGAAGATCAGCCACTGACCGGTCGCGGCGGACGGAATCGACCCGCCACCCGCCGCAGCCGCAGCGCAAGCATTCCCCAGACGGCGAAAAGACCGAGCGCCAGCCCGGCCCAAACGCCCGCGCCGCCGAACCCCAGGGGAAAGGCGAACAGGAGGGCCGCGCCGATCCCCATGGGCCAGTAGCCGATCAGGGCGATCACCATAGGCACCCGTGTATCCTTGAACCCGCGTAGCACTCCCGCCGAGACCGCCTGCCCACCGTCCGCGAACTGGAACAGGCCGGCGATGGCGAGATACGCGACCGCATGACCGACGGCCGCGGCCTCCGCCGGATCGCCGATGTCGAGAAACAGGGATACCAGCGTCTTGCCGAAGAACACGTAGACAAGCGCCGAGGGGATCATCACAACCGTCCCGACCAGGATCGAAACCCGACCGGCCAGGACCGCGCCATCCGGCTGACGGCGCCCGACCGCCAAACCGACCCTTACGGTTGCGGCCTGAGCGACCCCGAACGGGATCATGAAGGCGATGGCGGCGAACTGAAGCGCGACCGCGTGACCGGCGAGTTCGGCAACGCCGATCAGACCGATCAGGAAGCCCGTGGCGGCGAACAGACCGGCTTCCGCCAGCTTGGTGCAGCCGATGGGCAGCCCGACCGACCAGATCTCGCGGAAGCGCGGCCAGTCGGCCCGCCAGAAACGGGCCAGCAGCATGTAGCGCCGATAGCGCCGGTCCCGTTGGATGTAGACCAGCAGCGCCACGAACATCGCCGCCTGCACGCAGGTCGTGGCCAGGCCCAGACCGAAGAGTTCCAGGCGCGGGAAGCCGAACTTTCCGAACATCAGAACGTAGTCGACCGCGGCGTTGACCGGGATGCCGACGGCCAACAACCACATGGCCGGACGCGGGCGGCCGTGGGCGGCGATGAAATTCCGCAGCAGCGCGAACCCGGCCATGAAGGGCAACCCCCACATAACGCCGTCGCAATAGCTTTGCGCCCGCGCCGCGAGAACGGGCGATTGGCCCAGGGCGATCAGGATGTCCTCCGCGTAGGCGAAGTACAGCCACGATGCCGGCATCACCGCCAGGATCAACCAGAAACCCTGGCGAAAGGTCCGGCGGACGCCCTTGTAGCGCCGGCCGCCAAGCTCCTGGGCGAACATCGCCGACGTCGCGAACAGGGTGCCGAGGATCGTGACGAACACCGGAAAATAGAGGTTGTGGCCGAGCTGGGCGGCGGCCAGCGCCTCGGGACCGAGCCGCCCCGTCATCAGGACGTCGGTGGTCTGCAGCGCCATCTGCGCAAGCTGGGTCGCGGCGATCGGAATGGCCAGCGCCAGGGTGGCCCGTACCTCCGTCGCGAACGCGGTAGGGTCGGGCTTGCTGTCAGCGGAAGGCGCCGGGGAGGCCATCTGTCGCTCCATGGGGCACCGCCGGGGGGCGGCGCCGGTCTCCGGCTCTAGAAGCGGGGGGCGCTTCGGTCAAGCATCTTGGCCGGCCAGCGGACGGCGCACGTTGCCGGACCCGATGTCACCGCGGGTCGGGATCGGGCAGCTCGGCGAGAACGCCCACATAGTCGCTGCCATCGATTCCATTTATCGGCCTGTCGCCGACAGCCCGGACGGTCGCCCCCTGGACCGGCAATCCCCGGCACAGCAGAAAGTCGATCCGCCGACCGCCACATGTGGGGAAGGGGGCGGCTTCGGCGAGGTCGTGAAAGCCCGCCTCCCGAAGCGTCCGCGGGGCCCACCCCTCCGGCTCCGCGTTCAGGTCGCCCGCGACGACGGTGGGTTTGTCCTCCGGCAGCCGGTCGAGGAGGTGGACGATCTGTCCGCGTCGCAGCGCATCGGCGCCCGCCAGGTGGGTCAGATGCACGTTCACCACGACCAGCGCCCCGACCCGAACGATCTGGGCGATCCGATCCGGGTCGTCCGGGTGAGCCGGAAGGGCAACGACCCGGTTGAAGTCGACGGGCCGGCGGGACAGGATCGCCAGTCCGTTGGTACTGTCGACCATAGCGCCGCCATGCGGCCGGCGCTTCAGCCGCGCCGGTGCCGCCGTCGCAACGAGACCGAGCGCGCGACCGAGATCCCGGGCCGTGTCCGCTCCACCGCCGACAAACGCCTCCTGAAGCAAAACGATGTCGGGGTCCGCCGCCGCGATCTCGGCCGCGATGATCCGCACCCGGGTTTCATAGGGCGGGCTGTTCTTCCAGACGTTCCAGGTGAGCAGGCGCATTGCCGTAGGTCCCAGTGAGCTCTCGACCGCATTGCGGATTTGGGCATTCTCCGCGTTGCGGGCGACCGGCGGGCGTGGTTCGATCCGGTCGGAAGCCCCAAAAAACGGGATCCATGGGAGGAAACAAGAGAATGTTCCGTGAAAACGCGCTGAAGGCGAAGATCGCAGCGGGCGAGCCCACGCTGGGCGTCTGGCTCCAGATGTCGGAGCCGTCGATCGCCGAGATCGCCAGCCTCGTCGGCTACGACTGTCTGATCCTGGACAACGAGCACGGTTTCGCGTCGCTCGATACGACGGTTCACATGATGCGCGCGGCCCAGGCCGGCAACGCCACCTGCATGGTGCGCTGCCCCGGATCCGACGGTGACTACATGAAGCGGGTGCTGGACGCCGGCGCCGAAGCGCTGATGATCCCGATGGTGGAGAGCGCCGCCGAAGCCAAGGCGATCGTGGACGCCTGCCGCTACCCGCCGCAGGGCCGGCGCGGCTACTCGGCCCCGACCGTACGCGCCTCCGGCTACGGCGCCGCACCGGACTATGCGGATCGCGCGAACGACAACCTGCTGATCTGCGTGCAGATCGAATCCGACAACGCGGTCGCCCAGGCCGGCGCCATCGCCGCGGTGGACGGCGTGGATCTTGTCTTCATCGGCGTGGCAGACCTGTCCGGATCGATCGGTCTGCTCGGACAACCCGGCGATCCCAAAGTGACCCGACAGATCGAAAAGGCGGAGCGAGCGATCCGCAAAGCCGGCAAGCCGCTCGGAACGATCCCCCGGCCGGGTCATAGCCTCACCGATCTCGTCGCCGAGGGATATTCCTTCGTCGCCGGGCTCGCCGACGCCTATCTGCTGCGAGCCGGTATGCAGGCCGATGTGGACGCGTTCCGATCCAGCATCAATCAGGCCGACAAATCGACCACCAAGCCGGCGGGCAAGAGTGCTGCGAAGAAAACCCGTAAAATAAAGAGCAAATAGGTATCCCTCGTCCTTTCGTCGCCGTCCCCGGTCAAGTCTGCTAGATTGGTGATTCGCGACGGGGGCGCCTATGAGACTTGCGCAAAGGTGGGCTTTACTGGCGGTTCTGGTTCTGCTCGGCGGCTGCGGAACCGGCGCGATCTTCGAAACAGAGATCCAGCGTCAGGCCCGGATCGATGACGCCGTCCGCATCGCTCTCGACCGGGAACGCGACCGCCAGGCCCTTCTGGTGGACCAACGCACCGCGCCGGTGGTCGACGGCCAGCAGGCGATCGCCGATCGCATGGTGGCCCTCGAGCGCATGGCCCACGCCATTGCCACCCGTCTCGACCAGATAGAACGGATGACTCTTGCCGCCGAACCGCCTATCGCCCGGACAGCCGTCCAGACGACCATCGAGGCGGAGATCGATTCGATTCAGCGCGATCTTGGTGCGCTCACCGGCGCCGTCACGAATCTGGCCCAGACCGACGACCAGGACGAGGCCGTGGTCCGCGCCCGGCTGGAACGCCTGGAACTCAGGACGAGCCGGCTGGCGTGGCCGACGCCAAGCAGCCAAGTCAGGGCCGTCCACCTTGCCAGCTACAGATCGCACGAGGCGGCCCTTGCGGGCTGGGAAGTCCTGACCCGGCGCTATCGGGACGTTCTCGGCAACGAGATTCCGACACTCATCGAGGTCAGAACCGTCGCGGGGGAATTCGTGCGCCTGTTCGTCGGCGCCGGGGATGACCAGAGCGCCCTGCTCCGGATCCGGGAGGCGCTGCGCGACGGCGGCGATTACGCCATGATCCTGCCTCTACCGGGAAATGCCGGTAGTTGAGTCATAGCGAAATGCTTCGCTGCTTTTCCGAAAATTGAAAAACTATTAGAATTTAAGCTCAAAAATTTCACACTTTTCGGAGGTGATCGGGGACGTGTCTTCAGCCTGCGTGCGCTTCGAGTTCGATCCGTCCCTCAGCCTTCTGATCTTCACGGCGTCAGGGCGCTTAGACCATTTGCAGATCATAGATTGCAGCAACAGAGCATTCGCTGCCCATGCGGCCGTAAGCACCATCTGGGATCTCACCGGAGCCGATCTGAGCGAATTGAGCCATCACAGGCTGCAGGAGATCATCGACGCGACGAAACCGATCAACGCGCGGCGTCCCATGGGCGCGAAAACCGGGTTGGCCGCCAGCCGCGAAGACGTCCGGGCTCTCCTCGGCCTTTTCAGGGCGCTGAACTTCAACGCCCCGAGTCACATCGACTACCGCGTCTTCGATAGCGTTCGCGAAGCGACGGATTGGATCGCGGGCGATAGCGGTAACGCGACCATTGGCAGCATCGCCTGACCGGCCGTCAATACTTCAGCAAGAGGCCCTGCCCCGTCGGGAGTTCAAGAATCCTTTGACCGAAGGCCTTCATCTTTTTGTCGATCGCGATTTTCTGATCCGATAACTGCCACCAACCATAGTCATCGAAGATGATCGCTCCCCCAACGGACAGTCTGGGGTATATCGCCTCGAAAGCTGCAGCTTCCGCATCCGCGTTATTCATGTCTATGTGGGCGAAGGCAACCTTTTCCGGAAGTGTTCCCTCAAGAGAATCGGGGACTTTTCCGCGGATTATTTTCACGAAATCAAATTTCGAAAAACGAGAAACAACAAAATCGTAAATTTTTTCATCACTAAGATCTGTTAAACTAATATGATCATCTCCATCTTTCCATACGAACAAATCATATAGATAGTAATTTTTTCCAAATTTATTGAATCCAATTCTATCACACAACAAATGAGCTGAATCTCCTTTATATACCCCTAATTCCAAAAAATCTCCTTCAATATTTACACAATTATTTGCAAAATAATCGAATATATAAGAGCGCCATATCAAGCCTTTTTGCTTTTCATTCACCATATCAGAGTAATTTATTACTGTGTTATAAGATCTTAGAAAATCCTCGTCCCGAAGAAACGAAAGATTTTTTCCCCAGGTGATGAGAGAATCCGAACTAAATATTGTGTTATATACATTTTTAGGATTCTTAAATGAGTTAATAAGCATAGTCATGGCATTCTTGAATATTTCATTGTCTTTACTATTTACAATGTGTCCAATAAATTTGACTTGTTTAAGGTATTTCTTATCAATAGTCATGACATCACCTTATCGACCAGGATGTTGTCTTCTTGCTAGCATAGTGAAGTGCTGATGCGGTTGCCGAGATAGAAACGGCAGAGTGCCTGGGCCACGTACCAACCAGGCTGACCGAATACGGGTTTCTGGCTCAGCACCTCCGGATCGCTTCACACTAATTTTGAGGGTTTAGAGGCAAGCTCTATAAAAATGGTGCCGCAAGAGGGACTTGAACCCCCGACCCACGCATTACGAATGCGTTGCTCTACCAGCTGAGCTATTGCGGCCCCGTCGGCATGGATCATGCCGTTCGAATTCGGCGCCTTTGATACGGAGGAAGTTACCCGGATGCAAGCATCCCGTCACCCCTGCCACCGAACTGTCGGATGAATCAGCGGAAAGACAGAGCCCCGACACCCGGAAAAACCTGACCCAGCGAACGGCTGTCGTCCGAGGACAGCCCGCCCTCGAACAGATCGCGCAACGGAGTCTCGTCGCCCTGACGGAACGCCTGAAGGGCGTCCTGAACCGCTTTCACGCGGGCAAGTCCCGCCTGCGCCGCCTCCAACCGCTTGCTGGCCGCCTCGCTGCGGCCTCCGTCGTCGCTCCCGGTATCCGTTCTGGCGAACCGCCCGCCGGTCGCCAGTCCGGCCCGCACCTGCTCCTGACTGAGACCGAGATCGTTGCCGTCGGGCGCCAGGACGCGGGTATCCTCGGCCCGCACCTCGCCGTTGCGGGCGACGCCGACTTCGAGAGCAAACTGGCGGATCGACGCGAAGGCAGGGGATTCGGCCCCGTCGGCGACCGCAACGTCGAGAGAGGCGATACGGAGTTGCACCGCGACGTTCTCGCCGGCCGCCTCCGCGTCGTCCAGCGTCTTTGAGATTTCGCCCACGATGCGATCGACGACAGCCGTCACCCCTTCGCGATTGGCGAAGGCCCGCGCGACCGCCTCGATGGCCTGACGCAAACGGTCGCGAAAGCCGATATCGTCGCGTCCGTCGGGCTCCACCGTGATATAGCCGGGATCGTCCGGCCGGAAGGGTCGAGACGCCGCAGTTTCGGCAGGACTGTCTTGGCGTGAAATAGCTGCCGTCTGCCGGCTTGTCGCGGGCAGATTTACAGGCTGGAGTGACGCGCCGGCACCGGTGAATGATCCGGCCGCGCTATCGATTGTAGCGACCATGACTCTGTCCTTTCTGGACTGCGCGTCGGAAATGCTCCCGTTAGTCGCGCGGTCTAATCCTCCGGCATTCTCGCCGAATACATCGAAATCTACTTAATAAAACGCAAAGAGCCAACTGAAAAATCGATTGCTCGTTGGCGCAGGCTCAGCAATTCCGCCGATTCGCGCCCATAGAGCGAGGCGCCCACCGAGACTCTCCAACATAGCGCGCGGATCACCCGGAAGCAGGGTTGCGAGAGACGGGGTCGACCGGCGCCGAACGCCGTCCCCTATGCGGCGCTGGCCTTCCCCGTGGCCGACGCGTCTTGGTTCCCGGCGTCATCAGACCCGGCCGTCAGCTCGACGATCGGCCCGGCAGCATCGCCATCCTGGGTGACCAGGGCAGACGACATGACCGCCACGCGCGGCGGATGCGACCATCCGACGGTATCGAAAGCACCGCAATTGCCACAAACCGCCGACCAGGAGGTCGCAACCGCGCCGCAACTGTCGCACGTCCAGGACGGGTCGCGGGGCGCATAGGCCGCCCGCTCCAACCACAGCCGAGCGGCGGCGGCATCGCCTTTCTCTCCCTCCTCCAAGCGGGCCCAGAGCGCACAGGCCCGCGGGCCGATATCCTGCGGATCGAGCGCCGCAAGTTGAACCCGCGCTTCACCCCAAAAGTCTCCGTCGAGCGCCGTTTCGGCCACCGCCAGACGGCTTTCCGGATGGTCCGGAATCTTCGCGACCAGACCCTGGATCTTGCGCAGGAGGAAGGCATGCGACTCGCCGGGCCACAGGTCGCGCAGGGCCGCCGCAAGGTCCGGATGGGGAGCGGATGCCCACCGATCCTCGACCAGTTTTCGCGCCTTTTCCTTTCGGCCGCCCGCCGCGGTCAGGGTGGCTTCGGCGACGATGGCCGGTACGAAGTCCGGCTGGTTTTCCCGCGCCTTCGCCGCAAGCTCCAGCGACTCGGCCTGGGTTTCGGCCTCGCGCGAACGTTCGAGCAGCAATGCCGCCCGGTGCTTGCGTCCCTCGGGCCGGGGGATCAGGCCGCGCTTCACTGCGTCGTACAACGCCGCCTGGGCCTCCACCCATCGTCGGGCGCGGGCGAAACCGAAGACCCGAGTGTTAGCGACCTGAGCGGAACTCGGCCTCAACGTATGGGCCTCCTCGGCCAGCTCAAGAACATGGGCGTCGTCGCCGCGCGCATCGGCCAGCCGCATCAGACCGACCAGCCCGATGAACGCGGTATCCTTGTCGTCGCGCAGGGCCGCGAAGTATCTGGCCGCTGCGGCGGCATCACCGCTGAGCGCCGCCGCCTGCGCCGACAGCAGACGGGTGAGGTGCGGGTCGCGCAGGAGCCGGTCCGCCTCTCTCGCGAGCCGCTTGGCCTCCTCAGCGTCGCCGATCGCGACCGCCGCCATACCCTGCACCAGGGCCCTGTACCCCTCTTCGTGCCTGTGCTCGCTGCGACTGCGCAAGAAAGAGAAGGGAGCGCGCAATGCACTGAGTGCCGCCCGCCACCCCACCGCGGCGATCCACAGCGCGGCGACGATGACCGCAAGGAACAGCGCAAACGGCGTTTCCAGCCGCCAGCCCAGCCAATCGATTCGAACGCCGCCGGGATTCTGAACCAACCACACGGCAACGGCGACGAAGCAGGCGAGTTGGACGAGATAGATCAGGGACCGGCGCATGGATCAGCCCCCCGACAGGGTGGCTAGGGCACGGGACTGAAGCACCCGGACGGCAGCGTTCACCGCGATCCGCGCCTTGGCCTCGGCGATCCAGGGAGCGGCGACCGTCGCCGGGTCGCCGTCCAGGGCCGAGAGAGCCTCGACCGCCGCCGGCAGATCGCCGGCATTGGCTGCCGCTTCCGCCCGATTGACGATAGCGTCGATCGCGTCTCCGTCATCGGTTTCGGTACGACGGAGGGTCACGAGCGCCGCAATCCGGGTCAGCGCCGTTCCGACGACACCGTCATCGGCACCGACGATCGACGCGTCGATCGCCGACGCGGCCACCCCCGGCAAGCGCACCCGCAGATCCGCAACCGAGGCGACACCGGCCGCATGGGCCCGGAGCGTTGCGAGGGCGTCGTCCACCTCGGGCTGGTCGAGGGCGGCGGCCTCAACCGCGTCGAGCTCCGCCGAGAACCCACCCGAATGAGTGCTCGTCGCCGCCAGCAAGTTGGTGGCGAGCAGAAAGGCGCCGGCCTTCTCCTGAACGTTGCGCCCCTGGGACAGACGGTCGGCCAGATCCTGCTGCGCCGCCGCCAGCGCTTCGATCCGCGCCCCGAGGTCCGCTGTCCCGTCCCGGTCCGCCTGCGCCACCGCATCAAGGCGGTCGGACACGGATGTCAGGTCCTGGCGGGTGACCGCCGGCGCATTCTCCACGGCCGATAGACGTGCGTCGAGATCGGACAGACGGTCGGACAGCGCCGCCGCCGCCTCCGACACGCCATCTGTATCGTCGGCATTTCCGAGACCTTGGCGGACAATCGCCATTTCGTCGTTCAGGGCCGTCAGCTTGCTTTCCAGCGCCGCGACCCTGTCGGCAAGAACGGTGGCGGCCGCGTCCGGAGCACTGCCGGACGCCGCGGGACCGCTCGCAATTCTGCCGATCTCGGCTTCGGCGGCGGCGACCCGCTCAACCAGCGCTTCGAATGCCTCCACACTCACCCCGGATACCGGTGGTTCGGTTTCCTGTGCCTGGGCCGGGGCAGCTTGAACCGGGCCGGCTTGAACCGGGGCGGTTGGGACCGGTGCAGCTTGAGTCGTTTCGGTCTGGGCTGTCTCCGACTGGGCGGACGCGGTCTTTCCGCCATCCGGCGCCGACTCGCCTTGCGCCGTCGCCGGGGACTGTGCGTCGGTTGCTGCCGGTACTTCCGGCAGGGAAAGGCCGACCATCCGGGCATACGGCTCGGCCTGATCGCGCCACTGCGGATAGGTCGCATAGCCCGCGCCCGCGACCAGGACGACCAGGATCAGGAACACGACCAGCCGTCCGGCACCGCCGCTCTTGGTCTTGCTTGCCTCGGACGAACCGCCGTCCCCCCCTGAAGAGCCGGACCGGCCGGTCGAGGTGTCGGCTTCAGCGGAGGCGGTCGTCGTCGACCACGGGCTGGCGGGCGCAGCGTCGGAGGAGGGCTCGGAGAGTGTGTCCCGCCCTTCACCCCCTTCGAGATGATCGGACGCGCTTTGTCCGCTCGTGCCGTCGGCCGAGGCGGTCGCGCCGTCGTCCGTACCCGCCGCGACGGAATCGATCGCCTCGGATCCGGTCACGCTGTCGCCGGTCTCTTGACCACCGCTCTCCGGAACACCGCTCTCCGGAACACCGCTCTCGGGGACACCGGTCTTGTTGGCGTCAGGGTCATCGACGCCGGTCTCGTTCCCGTCTTTCGGCGACACCGCCATGGATCAATCCTCACTTCGCCTTGCCATCGGAGCCGCTTCGTTCCGCCCCTGCAACAGCGTGGACACCAGGGCGGACTTCGTCGGACCATCCGCAACATGTATGGCTCGCCACGCAAGTTTCGAGGCTGCCCGTGCGATCGCATCGCTCATGCAGTAGGCCGCGACCCGTCCGCACGCGGCCTCCAGTCCAGCCTGTTGAACGAGCCTAGCAAACGCCTCGGCGCTGCGGGGAGAGAAAAACAGAACCCCGTCGACCGTCTGGTGCCGCAGGGCGAAATCGACCGCCGTCGGCAGCGCCTCGGCCTGCACGGTCCGATACGCGATACGCCGCTCCACCCGAAAGCCGCGGGCGGCGAGGTCGGCGGCCAGATCGGTGCTGACCGCCTCGCCGCTGACCCAGACCAGGGGACCAGCGGTCGGTCGGCAGCGATGCACGGCGTGTTCGACGAGGCCGGTCGCGTCGCCGGATGCCGTCGAGACCCTGGAAAAGCCGGCTGCCCGCGCGGCGGCGGCCGTGGCGTCTCCGACAGCCAGCACCGGCAGATCGCGTCGCTCCGTGAGGCGGGCCGCACCCTCCGCGCCGTTGGCGCTGGTCAGCAGGATCGCTTGCGCCGGATCGGGAAACGGCGCCGGTGGCGGTACCGCCTCGACGCGCAGCATTGGCGCAGACAGCGCCTCGATCCCATGGACCGCCAGATCGGCCGCCAGATCCGCCGAGGCTTCGGACGGGCGAGTGACCACGACCCGCCGGAGGAGCCGCCCCTCCTTGGTCCGCCCCTTCTGGCTGCAAGACCCGGATCCCACGGCGGTTCCGGCGGTCAGGCCAGAAAATCGCGCCCGCAGCGCGACAGGATGTCCTCGCCCACGCCGCGGCCGAGCGCCTCGGCGTCGCCGACATCCGCGGTGGCCGACCCGGCATGGCTCTGGCTCCCGTCAAGCGACAGGACGAGGCCATCCAGGGTGAGCCGGTCGCCGTCGAGCACGGCATGGCCCGAGATCGGGGTCCGGCAGGAACCGTCCAACGCCGACAGCATCGCCCGCTCCGCCGTGACCCGGACGCGGCTCGGCGTATGGTCGAGCGCGCTGAGCCACCGGGCGATATCGGCGTCGCGGGACCCGCCGTTGCCGTCCCGGCATTGCACGGCGATCGCGCCCTGGCTCACCGGCGGCGGGAACGCGTCCGTTTCCATGACGCGGGTGATGGCATGCTCCATCTCCAGGCGCTTCAGGCCACAGACGGCGAGGAACGTGGCGTCCGCCTCGCCGTCATGCAGCTTGCGCAGGCGGGTATCCACATTGCCGCGGAACATCACCACCTGCAGATCCGGGCGGCGGTTCAGCACCAGGGCGGCGCGGCGCACGGATGCGGTGCCGATCCGCGCGCCCTGGGGCAACGCCTCGAAACTGTCGGCCTTGGGGGAGATGAAGGCATCGCGAGGATCCTCGCGCGGCAGGACGGCTGCGAGAATCGTGCCATCGGCGATCGTCGTCTCCATGTCTTTCATGGAATGTACGGCGGCGTCGATGGCGCCGGACAGGAGTTCGGCCTCCACCTCTTTGATGAACAGCCCCTTGCCGCCCAGCTCGGCGAGCGGTCGGTCACGGACCACGTCGCCGGTCGTCTTGACCGTCCGGATGTCGATGGCCCCCTCGTCCCGCAATTCCGGCCAGGCGGCCATCAGGCGCTCCCGGGTCTCGCGGGTCTGGGCCAGGGCCAGCGCCGATCCGCGCGAACCCAGGATGATCTTGGCGGTCATGGATGCCTCTTCGTCGACTGCATGGTGCGCGTATCCTCCTGCGGCCCATATCACTCTGCGGCCCATATCACTTTGCGGGCCATATCACCTTGCGGGCCGTGTCTTCGGCTCGGGTTTCGTGTAGACGGTGGCACGATCGATGGGGAGACCGCGCCGTGCCTTCCGGCCCGACTTGCATTCTAGGCATAGAAACCAGTTGCGATGAAACCGCCGCGGCGGTGGTCGACTCGGATCGGCGGATTCTGTCCAATGTGGTTCTCAGTCAGCTGGAGGATCACCGCGTCTACGGCGGCGTGGTACCCGAGATCGCGGCCCGCGCCCATCTCGACCATCTCGACGCGATCGTCGACCGGGCCGTCACAGAGGCCGGGATCGGTTTCGACGCGCTGGCGGGCGTCGCGGCGACGGCGGGACCGGGACTCATCGGCGGCGTGCTTGTCGGCGCCACCCTGGCGAAGGCCGTCGCCTGCGCCCACGGCAAGCCGTTCCTTGCGATCAACCACCTGGAAGGCCACGCCCTGACCGCCCGGCTGACCGACGGCATCGACTTTCCCTATCTGCTCCTGCTGGTCTCCGGCGGTCATTGCCAACTCCTGCAGGTCGAGGGCGTGGGACGCTACCGCCGGCTCGGCACGACGATCGACGATGCGGTCGGCGAGGCGTTCGACAAGACGGCCAAGCTTCTGGGACTCGGCTACCCCGGCGGGCCGGCGGTCGAGCGGGCGGCGGCCGGGGGCGACCCCGACGCGGTCGCCTTGCCCCGGCCCATGGTCGGCAAACCCGGCTGCGACTTCTCGTTCTCCGGCCTGAAGACCGCGGTGCGCCGTCGCGTCGAGGAGGCGGGAGACGCCCTGGACGCGGAGCGGCTCGCCAACATCGCGGCGGCGTTCCAGCGCGCGGTGGCCGCCTCCCTGGTGGATCGCACCCGACGCGCGGTCGACCTGCTGGAGCAGGAGGGCATCGTCGGACGGCCGCTGGTGGTCGCCGGTGGGGTGGCCGCAAACGGCGCCGTCCGCGCCGCGCTGGCCGAGTTGGCCGGAGCGCGCGGAATGCAGTTCGTCGCGCCGCCGCTGGCGCTGTGCGGCGACAACGGCGCGATGATCGCCTGGGCGGGCCAGGAGCGCCTGGCGCTGGGCCTCGTCGACGGCCTGGACTTCCGTCCGCGGCCGAGATGGCCCCTGGATCCCGACGCCGCCCCCTCGATCGGCGCGGGCCGGGTGAAAGCGTAGGGCAACGGCGCACCCTCCCATACTCCAGGGGTGCGCCATCGGGCATTCTCGGGCTAAAACCTGCGAGCATCATCGAGACGGGAGGCATCGACCCCATGGCTTACTGGCTGTTCAAATCCGAACCCGGCACCTGGTCCTGGGACGATCAGGTGAAGAAGGGCGACGTCGGCGAAGGCTGGGACGGGGTGCGCAACTACCAGGCGTCGAACAACATGAAGGCCATGAAGGTCGGCGATCTCGGTTTCTTCTACCACTCGGTCAACGAGAAGCAGATCGTCGGCATCGTCGAGGTGATCGAAGAGTACCATCCGGATCCGACCGACAAATCAGAGCGTTTCGGTATGGTAACGGTCAAGGCCGTGAAGGCCGTGACGAAGCCGGTCACCCTGGCCGACATCAAGGGCGAACCCTCGCTGGAGGATTTCGCCCTTGTCCGGCAGTCCCGGCTTTCGGTGGTTCCGGTCACCGATGCCCAGTGGCGGCAGATTCTGTCGATGGCCGAGACGGCCCTCTAGTCGCGCCGGGCCGAGGCCTCCAGCTCGGCGATCATGTCCGCCATGTCGACCAGTCGTTGCGCCTCCGCAACGTGAAGACCTTCCACCAGCTTGCCGTCCACCTGGAGCACGCCCCGGCCCTCGGCCAGGGCAACGGCGTGTGCCTCCGCGATTCTGCGGGCCCAGGCGATGTCCTTCGGCTGGGGGGAGAAGGCGTCGTTGGCCGCGGCTATGGTCTTCGGATGGATCAGGGTCTTGCCGTCGAACCCTAGCTCCACCCCCTGCCGGCACACGGCGGCAAACCCGGCATCGTCGTTCAGATCGGCATGAACCCCGTCGAGGATCGCCAACCCGTAGGCCCGCGCCGCCAGGATGCAGAGGCCGAAGGAGGTCATCATCGGCAGCCGGTCCGGCGTGTGCAGGCAGTGCAGGTCCTTGGCCAGGTCGTTGGTGCCGAGCATGAGGCCCGCCATCCGCGGCGTCGAGGCGGCGATCTCCTGCGCCGCCAGCACGCCGCGCGGGGTCTCGATCATGCACCACAGGCCCATCGCTTCAGGGGCACCGTTGCGCACCAGCAACGACTCCGCCTGACGCACCGTCCCGCCGCCCTCGACCTTGGCCAGGACGACGCCGTCGGCCGGTTGGGAGGCGGCGAACAGCAGATCGTCGTGGCCCCAGGGCGTATCGAGGCCGTTGACCCGGATCAGGATCTCCCGGCGACCGTAGCCGCCGGCTGCCAGGGCCTCGGCGATGGCATCGCGCGCGGCCTGCTTGGCCTCGGGCGCCACCGCGTCCTCCAGATCCATAACGATGGCGTCGCAAGCCAGGGAACGGCCCTTGTCGAGGGCACGCGGATTGGAACCGGGCATGTAAAGGACGGAGCGGCGAGGGCGGGTGACGGCGGCCATGGACGGAAATCCGGTCGGTTGACGGGATCGCGAGGTTAGCGAGCCCGGCCAGTCCCGACAACCGACGGCCCGGACGACGCGCGGTCTCGACAACGCATCGGATTTGTCCCGCTGACGGCGGCGGTCGAACCGGGTATGAGGAGGCCATGCCTGTCCTCGCCCTCTCCTCCCATGTCGCCGTCGGCCATGTCGGCAACGCCGCCGCCGTCCCCGCACTGGAACGGCGCGGACACGAGGTCTGGCGAGTCGACACGGTCAGCTTCTCGAACCACCCGGGCCACCACAAGTTCGCCGGCAAGGTCCGCGAAGGCCACGAGATCGCCGACCTGCTCCACGGCATCGCCCGGCATACGGGCTGGGTCGGCGTGGACGGGATCTATTCCGGCTATCTCGGTACGCCGGAGACCGGCCGCGCCTTCGCGGAGATGCTGGACGCGATAGAAGAGTCGAGCCCTGGGGCCGCCTACCTGTGCGATCCGGTCATCGGCGACCACGGACGGGTGTTCGTGCGCGACGGGATCGAGAATGTGTTCCGGGACCGGCTGGTGCCGCGGGCGACGATCATCACACCGAACGCGTTCGAACTGGCGCGGCTGTCCGGCCATCGGGTCGAGACGGTGGCAGATGCCCATGACGCCGCCGTGACCCTTTTGGAATGGGGGCCGCAGGTGGTTGTGGCCACCGGCGTACCGGACGGCGAGCACCTGGCCATCCTCGCCGTCACGGCGGAGGAGAACTGGGTCGCCCGGTCGCCCTGGCACGACCGGCCGTTTTTCGGGACCGGGGACCTGTTCTCCGGGCTGTTCCTGTCGCACTGGCTGGAGCACCGCAGCGCCGCTCCGGCCCTGGCCCGGGCCGTGGCCGGTCTGGAAGTGGTGACGGCGGCGACCAAGGCGGCGGGCTCGGTCGACCTGGTTCTCATTGCCCATCTGGATGCCATCGTCGGCGCGCCGCCGGCGCAGGTCTCCCCGCTGAAGTAACGGCGAGCTCGCCGGACTAGAGGCCGAGGAGGGCCGGCGGATCGTCGGTGACGATGCCGGCGACACCCCAACCATAAAGTTCCTTCGCCCGTTGCGGATCGTTAACGGTGTAGGTCAGAGGCACCCATCCGCCGTCGAGAATCGCTGTGACATCCTGCGGGTCAAGGATATCGCGCGACCCGGGTATCACCGCGTCGACCGCGAGTTCAGTCGCCGCATCGCGCCAGTCCTCGGGGCGGCCGGTCAGCAGCAAGCCGCGGAGGTAGTCGGGCGCGGCGTCCCGCACCACGGCAAGCGCATCGCGCTCGAAAGATGTGATGATGATCGAGTCGTCGGACCTCCAGCCCTCGGCGGCGAGAACCTCCAGAACCGCCCTGGCGGTTGCCGGGCCGGTTCCAGAGTCCGGCTTGATTTCGAGGTCCAGGCCGAGCCCCAGCTCGCGGCAGAGCGACAGGCACTGGGCCAGGGTCGGCACGCTCGCGCCGTCGCCGGCGTCGACCGACGCCAATTCCCTCGAGGTGAGGGCCACCACCGCCCCGGTCCGATTGGTGGTGCGATCGAGAGTCGCGTCATGCATCAGGACCGGCACCCCGTCGCCCGCGAGCTTGGCGTCGATCTCGATCCAGGGCGCACCGGCCTCCCAGGCGGCCCGGATGGACGGCAACGTGTTTTCCGGCGCCAGCGCCTTGGCGCCTCGGTGACCGATCAGACGGGGCGGAACGAAGGAACGGGGGACCATTGCGCGCTCTTGATACATCTTTCAGTAGAAGATTGACCGGGTGAATACTCTTTTATTAGTCTGCGCTCCGCCGGATGCCCTGTCGGGCCGTCCGGGATTTCGCCCCTGTCACAGCGTCGGTAGCACGGCAATGCTCCACCAGGAATATCTTTCGGCAATCGTCGCCGCGATTGAGATCGTCGGGCTTTCGGTGCGTTGGGGGCCGGTGGCGGACGATATCCAGTTGCCGGGAATTCGCATCGTCGACGGCGGGCTGACGGTCGACACCGAGCGGCTCCTGTATGCCGGCGATGTCCTGCACGAGGCCGGTCATCTCGCCGTATTGCCGCCGTCAGAGAGGGCGTCCGTATCCGGCACGCTGCCGTCCGACGGCGCGCAGGAAATGGCTGCGCTGGCTTGGTCCTTCGCCATGGCCCAGCGATTCGATCTGCCGCTGGACGTCGTATTCCACGACGGCTTCAAGGCGGGCGGGTCGTCGCTGCGGGAAACCTTCGCCGCCGGACACCTGCTGGGCCAGCCGATGCTGCAATATTGGGGTATGACACGCCTCGACCCCGACGATCCGGAACGGGCGCACCTTCCGCTCTACCCCGAGATGGGCCTCTGGCTGCGGCCGGCGTGAACGAAAACGGCGCGGCAACCAAAGCTGCCGCGCCGCTGAACCGTGGAACTCGGGAATGCCTATTCGGCCGCCTTGGTCTCCAGATCCTCGCCGGTCTCCTGATCGACGACCTTCATCGACAGCTTGACCTTGCCGCGATCGTCGAAGCCGATGACCTTGACCTTCACCTTGTCGCCTTCCTTGACGATCTCGGTGACCGTCTCCGGCCGCTTCTCGCTGGTGAGCTGGCTGATATGGACGAGACCGTCCTTCGGGCCGAGGAAGTTGACGAAAGCGCCGAAGTCGAGAGTCTTCACCACCTTGCCGTCGTAGATCTTGCCCACTTCCGGCTCGGCCGTCAGCGAGTAGACCCAGTTGTGCGCGGCATCGAGGGACGCCTGCTCGACCGCCGCGATCTTCACGGTGCCGTCGTCGTCGATGTCGATCTTGGCGCCGGTGGTCTCGCAGATCTCGCGGATCACCTTTCCGCCCGACCCGATCACGTCGCGGATCTTGTCCACCGGGATCTTGATGGAGATCATCTTCGGCGCGGTATCGGACACGCCGTCGCGGGCCGTCGTCAGCGCCTTGCCCATCTCGCCAAGGATGTGCATGCGGCCGTCCTTCGCCTGTTCGAGCGCGACCTGCATGATCTCCCGGGTGATCGAGGTGATCTTGATGTCCATCTGCAGGGCGGTGACGCCCTTGTCCGTGCCGGCGACCTTGAAGTCCATGTCGCCCAGGTGATCCTCGTCACCCAGGATGTCTGACAGGACAGCGAACTTGTCGCCTTCCTTGATCAGGCCCATGGCGATACCCGCGACCGGGCGCGCCAGCGGCACGCCGGCGTCCATCAGCGACAGCGAGGTGCCGCAGACCGTCGCCATCGACGAGGAGCCGTTGGACTCGGTGATCTCGGAGACCACGCGCAGGGTGTACGGGAACGCCTCCTTGCTCGGCAGAAGCGGCTTCACCGCGCGCCAGGCAAGCTTGCCGTGACCGATCTCGCGACGGCCCGGGGACCCGACGCGGCCGGCCTCGCCGACGGAGAACGGCGGGAAGTTGTAGTGCAGCAGGAAGTGCTCGCGGTACTCGCCCTCGAGCGCGTCGATGATCTGCTCGTCCTGGCCGGTGCCCAGGGTGGCGATCACCATGGCCTGGGTCTCTCCACGGGTGAACAGCGCAGAGCCGTGGGTGCGCGGCAGCAGGCCGACCTCTGCGACGATCTGACGGACCGTCTTGGTGTCGCGCTCGTCGATGCGCTTGCCGGTGTCGAGGATACGACCCCGGACGATGTCGGCCTCGATATCCTTGAGCAGGCCCTTCGCGGCGTCCTTCTCGGCGTCGTCTTCGATCGCGGCGAGCGCTTTCTCCTTGGCGGCCGCGACCTTGTTCTGGCGCTCGGTCTTGTTCGGCTCGTCGTAGGCGGTCTCCAGATCCGCCTTGCCGGCGGCCTCGAGCTTGCTCCGGATCGCATCCAGGTCCAGCGGGCTCTCCGGCAGATCCATCGGATCCTTCGCCGCCGCCTCGGCCAGTTCGATGATCGCCTGGATCACCGGTTGGAAGGCGTCATGGCCGAAATTGACGGCGCCGAGCATCACTTCCTCGGTCAGCTCCGACGCCATGGACTCCACCATCAGCACGCCTTCCTGGGTGCCGGCGACGACCAGGTCGAGCTCGCTCTCCTTGGTGACGTCCATGGTCGGGTTCAGGATGTACGCGCCGTCCTTGTACCCCACGCGGGCGCCGCCGATCGGGCCGAGGAAGGGGGCGCCGGACAGGCACAGGGCCGCCGAGGTGCCGACCATGGCAACGATGTCCGGGTCGTTCTCCAGGTCGTGGGCCAGGACGGTGCAGATCACCTGCACCTCGTTCTTGAAGCCCTTGACGAACAGCGGGCGGATCGGCCGGTCGATCAGGCGGGAGGTGAGGGTTTCCTTTTCGCTCGGACGGCCCTCGCGCTTGAAGAAGCCGCCCGGGATCTTGCCCGCGGCGTAGGTCTTCTCCTGGTAGTGGACCGAGAGCGGAAAGAAGTCGATGCCCGGGCGCGGCGTCTTCGCGGCGACCACGGTGCAGAGAACGGCGGTATCGCCGTAGCGGGCGAGAACGGCGCCGTCCGCCTGACGGGCCATCTTGCCGGTTTCCAGGGAGAGCGTGCGCCCGCCCCACTCGATTTCCTTACGGTATACGTCGAACATCCGTGTCATTCCTCATTTGCGAACCGACATGCATGACGTCCCGCGTTCCAGTTTCCGTTCCGGCCGGCCCGTGCCGCGGTGAATGCCCGCGACCGGATGGACCAACACGACCAACCGCCGGCAGCGCACGGCCGGCGGTGACTCGCGATCAGGATTGCGATGAACGGATAATGGACGCCCCTTGCGTCATGGCGCCCCAACGGCAGCCTTCGGTTCTCATACTTCGTCTCATCTTGCGCGCGGGTTCTTTGACACGGAACGACCGCGCGGTCAACGCGCGTGTCAAGGAACGCCAATCCCAGAGCCGCGCGCCCGGAACGCAAACGCCCCGGCGGTCGGCCGGGGCGCAAGGTCTCGTCGTCGGTCGGCTGCGCTCAGCGGCGCAGGCACTTAGCGGCGCAGGCCCAGGCTGGTGATCAGCGAGGTGTAGCGGTCGTTGGACTTCTTCTTGAGGTAGTCCAGCAGACGGCGGCGCTGGCCGACCATCATCAGCAGACCCCGGCGGGAGTGGAAGTCGTGCTTGTGGGTCTTCATGTGTTCGGTCAGGTTCGAAATGCGCTCGCTCAGGATCGCGACCTGCACTTCCGGCGAACCCGTGTCGCCGTCCTTCTGGGCGTATTCCTTGATCAGCTCAGCCTTGCGCTCAGCGGTAATCGACATCGTCCTCTCCTTCTCTAGAGGTTCAGCACCCTGACCGGACGAATGGCGCCGCTCTCGATCCGCGCGATGGCGACCGGGACCGTGCCGTCTGTGGCATAGACCAGATCGCCTTCCTGCAGATCCCCGAACCGGTCCCGGTCCATCGAGCGATAGACCGGAACACCCTGTCCGTTGCGCAGCGTCGTCGCCTCGGGACCTCTCAAGGCCAACGCCGGGATGCCGTCCAGCGCGGTCTCAACAGGCCACAGGTGCTCCAAAGAGGCCGGGTTATGCATCAGCGCCGCGAGGGAATCCAGCGAAATCGCGCGCGCGGCGTCGAAGGGGCCGACCCGCAGACGCCGCAGATCGCGGATATGACCGACCGTCCCCAACGCCGCGGCGAGATCGCGGGCCAGCGACCGCATGTACGCTCCCTTGCCCGAGGTCACCCGGAACCTCGCCTCGTCCCTGCCCGGCAGATCAACCAGTTGCAGGTCGAGGATCTCGATGATCCGGGAATTGAGCTCCACCGCCTCGCCGGACCGGGCCAGATCATAGGCGCGCTCGCCATCCACCTTGATGGCCGAGAAACGCGGCGGAATTTGCTCTATTTCGCCAACGAAACGGTCCAGGACGCCGAGGATCTCGGTCTCGTCCGGTCGAACGTCGCTGGTGGCGACCACTTCGCCCTCGGCATCGTCGGTCGACCGGGCCTCGCCCCAGCGGACGGAGAAGGCATAGTCCTTGGTCGCGTCCATTACGTAAGGAACGGTCTTGGTCGCCTCGCCCAGCGCGACTGGCAGGACCCCCGTCGCCAGCGGGTCGAGGGTTCCCGCGTGCCCGGCCTTGGCGGCGTCGAAGACCCGGCGCACGGTAGCGACCGCCTGCGTCGAGGTGACGTCGACCGGCTTGTCCAGGATCACCCAGCCGTGGATCGGATTTCCGCGCCGCCTACGCGCCATTGTCGCCCGTCTCGCCGGTTTCAGACGCCCCCGTCTCTCGACGATCTGTCTCGGGAGTCTCCGCCCCGGCGCTCGCCACGTCCTGGCGGATCACGGGGTCGTTCAGAATTGCTTGCATGCGGCCGGAGGCGTCGAACGCGGTATCCCGCTTGAAAGCGAGGCGCGGGGCGAACTTCATCCGAACCTCGCGCGCGACCTGACCGGACAGCCTGCCCGAAACCCGAGTCAGCACAGGCAGTACGTCGGCGATATCGCCGTCGATCGGTGGAATCACCCAGACCGTCGCGTTCCGCAGGTCCGGGGAGACACTGACTTCCGACAGGGTGATGCGGACGCCCGCCAACGCCGGCTCGTGCAGCTCGCCGCGCTCGAAAACGCGGGCAAGAACGCGGCGAATCTCCTCACCGACACGCAATTGTCGCTGACTCGGGCCCTCGCGGGCCGCGTCACGCTTTGCCATGGTCGTATTCCCGTTCGGCGAGACGCCGCCGCGTTAGCCGGCGGACGCCTCCTGCTGAACCTGCTCGAGCGTACGGGCGACTTCCTTCAGCTCGAAGCACTCGATCTGATCGCCCTCGCGGATGTCGTCGTAGTTCTCGAACGCCATGCCGCACTCGTAGCCCTCACGCACTTCCCGGACCTCTTCCTTGAAGCGCTTCAGGGTCTTCAGCGTGCCCTCGTGGATCACCACGTTGTCACGTAGAAGGCGGACCTTGCAGCCCCGCTTGATGACCCCGTCGGTGACCATGCAGCCCGCCACCTTGCCGACCTTGGTGATGTTGAACACCTGGCGGATCTGGGCGTAGCCGATGAACTCTTCCTTGAGCTCGGGCGCCAGCATACCGGTCAGCAGGGCTTTCACGTCGTCGATCAGGTCGTAGATGATCGAGTAGTAGCGGATCTCCATGCCGTCGCGGCGCGCCATATCGCGGGCCTGCGGGTTGGCACGGACGTTGAAGCCGATGATGATGCCGCCGGAAGCACCCGCCAGCGAAACATCGGACTCGCTGATCCCGCCGACGGCGGAATGCAGGATGCGCGGCTTAACCACGCTGGTCTCCAGCTTCTCCAGGGTCGCCCGGATCGCCTCCAGCGAGCCGTGAACATCGGTCTTGATGACCAGCGGCAACTCGTCGGCCTCGCCCGACTTGATCGCCGAGAGCATCTGCTCGACCGTGCCGCGGGCACCGGCCGTCGCGCTCTTCTCGCGCAGCAGGCGCTGCCGGTAGTCGGCGATCTCGCGGGCTCGGCTTTCGTTCTCCACCACGACGAATTCGTCACCCGCAGTCGGCGTCCCCTGCAGACCGAGAACCTCGATCGGCTCGGACGGACCGGCGCTCTCCGCCTGCTCGCCGCGGTCGTTGACCAGGGCGCGCACACGGCCCCATTCCGCACCCGCAACGAAGACGTCGCCGGTACGCAGGGTGCCGCGCTGGACCAGCACGGTCGCGACGGAACCGCGCCCGCGCTCGACCTTGGCCTCGATGACCACACCGGCGGCCGACCGCTCGGGGTTGGCCTTGAGTTCCAGCACTTCGGCCTGCAGCGCGATCGCTTCCAGCAGGGTGTCGAGACCCTGCTTGGTCAGAGCCGAGACGTCGATCGCCTGAACGTCGCCGCCCATCTCCTCGACCACGATCTCGTGCTGCAGCAGCTCTGTGCGGACCCGCTGGGGGTCGGCGTCGGGCTTGTCGATCTTGTTCACCGCGACGATCACCGGGACGCCGGCGGCGCGGGCGTGGCGAATGGCCTCCACCGTCTGCGCCATGATGCCGTCATCGGCCGCCACGACCAGGATGACGATATCGGTTACGTTGGCGCCGCGCGCCCGCATCTCCGTGAACGCCTCGTGGCCCGGGGTGTCGATAAACGTGATCTTGTCGCCCGAAGGCACCTCGATCTGATAGGCGCCGATATGCTGGGTGATGCCGCCGGCCTCGCCGGAAGCCACGTCCGCCTGTCGGATAGCGTCCAGCAGGGACGTCTTGCCGTGGTCGACATGCCCCATGACCGTGACGACCGGCGAACGCGGACGGAGATCCTCGTCCCTGTCGTCGTCGCCGCCCATGCCAAGCTCCACATCGGATTCCGCGACCCGGCGGACGCGGTGACCGAATTCCTGAGCCACCAGTTCGGCGGTGTCAGCATCGATGATCTGATTGATCGTCGCCATGACGCCCATTTTCATGAGCGACTTGATGACCTCACCGCCGCGCTCGGCCATACGGTTGGCCAATTCCTGGACGGTGATCGTTTCCGGGACGACGACGTCGCGCGATTGCTTGACGGCTTCGCCCTGTTCGTTGCGGGCACGCTGACGCTCCCGCTCGCGAGCGCGCCGCACCGAGGCCAGAGACCGCACGCGGCCGCTGTCGCCACTTAGGGCGTCGCTGATGGTGAGCTTGCCCTGGCGGCGCCGGGGCTCGTTGGTGGTCCGGGTGCGGGCCGGCCGCTTCGGCGCTTCCTTGGCGCCGCCGCCGCCGCCGCCACGCTTGCGGCGGTCGTCGTCCTCGCCCTCGACAGGCGCGCGGGCCGCCGGGGCGGCCGCCGGAGCGGCGGCGCTGGGAGCCCGGTCGAGGCGTGCGGTCGCCCGCTCCGCCGCGGCCTTTGCCTGACGGGCCGCCTCCTCCTCCGCCAGACGCGCGGCCTCGGCCGCCTTAACGGCGTTCTCCGCGTCTTCTATCTTACGAAGTTCGTCGAGCTCGGCCTGGCGACGGTCGACCGGTTCCGGCGCAGGTTCGGGCGCTGCGGGCCGCACCTCCGGGCCAACGGCCCTCGGCTCGGCTGCGGGCGCGCCGCTCTCCGTTGTCTTCGCCTGAGTGGCCGGCGCCTGATCCTCCGCGGCATCCGGACGCTTGGCGGCCTGCTCCAACACCCGGGCGCGGGCTTCGCGCTCCTCGGTCGTCAGCTCACGGCCGCCTTTGCCTCCGCCTGCCTTGGCAGCGGCGATCGCGGCTTCACGGGATCCGGGAGCCGGCGAACTCGGCCGACGGCGACGCACCTCGACCTGCACGGTCTTGGAGCGGCCATGGGAAAAGCTCTGCTTGACCTGCCCGGTTTCAACCGTCTTACCAAGCGACAGCTTGCTCCGGCCGGAGCCGAGGCTCAGCTTCTTGCGATCTTGTTCGTTGGTGCTCGACATATCGTCTGTGCCCACGTCATCCATCCGTCAACGGGCAAGCCATCACTACTTGGCGCCCTGAATACACGTCCCGGCGCGGTTTTCCAAGCCGGGGCCCACATCTGATGCGGTCTTTTCCGACCGCAGTCCTTCAAGTCTCGCCGCTTCGCGCAGCAACCGGTCGGCGAGCCCTGCCCGAGGCCCGGTCGATTCGACGAACGCATGCACCGCGTGGTCCCGCCCGAAGGCTTCGGCGATCTGCGCCGAAACCAGGCAGGAAACCACCGATCGGCCCGCCGCCAGAGCCCGCAATCGGGCCCGGCCGTCTTCCGCACCGTCGGCGGCTTCAACCAACACACCGGCACGACCGGCCTCCAGAGCCTGACGGACCTTGGTCTGTCCGGCTACCGCGCCGCCGGCCCGGCGGGCCAGCGACAGGGTCTCGATGCAACGCCGCGCGACAAGCGCCTCGACCCGGTCCGTCAGACCCGGATCCACCGTCACCGACCGTTTCGCCGCCCGGGCGAACAACCGTTTCGACACCGCCTGGTCGAGGATACCACGATCGGCGGCAACCCACAGGCCGCGGCCCGGAAGCCGCTCGTCCACGTCGGGCACGACAGAGCCGTCCGGCCCTACCACGAAGCGGATCAGTCCGCCCCGTGGCCCGCTTTCGCGCGTGACGAGGCAACGTCGGTCGCCGTCGTCGATACGCGTCGTCGGATCATGCCGTCGGCTCAGGATCGCTCTCCTCGGCCGCCGCGTCCACCCCGGCGTTGGACTCGCTGCCCTCTTCATCCTCGAACCAATGGGCCCGTGCCGCCATGATGATCTGGTTGGCGGCGTCTTCATCGAACCCGGCATCCGGGAGGATTTCACGTAGCTCGTCGCTGGCGAGGTCGGCGAGATCATCCAGGGTCTTCACGCCGTTCTCGCCCAGGGTGACCAGCATGGCGGGGGTGAAGACCTCCATCTCCGCCAGGTCGTCGGTCACGCCCAGTTCGCGGCGGCGGCTGTCGTGGCGTTCGCGCTCCGCCTCGACGAAGTTGAACGCGCGGGTCCGCAGTTCCTCGGCGATGTCCTCGTCGAACCCTTCGATCTCGGCCAGGTCGTCGATGTCGGTGAACGCGATTTCCTCGACCGACGCGAAACCCTCGGCCACGAGCAGTCCGGCGATGACGTCGTCGATGTCGAGCGCTTCGATGAAGTTCTCAGAGCGCTGACGGAACTCCTCGCGCCGGCGATCCGACTCCTCCTGCTCGGTCAGGATATCGATGTCCCAACCGGTCAGCATGGACGCGAGGCGCACATTCTGGCCGCGCCGGCCGATCGCCAGCGAAAGCTGCTCGTCCGGCACCACGACCTCGATCCGGCCCTGGTCCTCGTCGAGCACGACCTTGGCCACCTCGGCCGGCGCCAACGCGTTCACAACAAAGGTTGCCGGATCCTCGGACCAGGGAATGATGTCGATCTTCTCGCCCTGCAGTTCACCCACGACCGCCTGGACGCGCGAGCCGCGCATACCGACGCAGGCGCCGACGGGATCGATCGAGCTGTCGTAGGAGATCACCGCGATCTTGGCGCGGGAGCCGGGGTCGCGGGCGACCGCCTTGATCTCGATGATGCCGTCATAGACCTCCGGCACCTCCTGGCGGAACAGCTGGCGCATGAACTCCGGATGCGTCCGGGACAGGAAGATCTGCGGGCCGCGCTGCTCTTCTCGCACGTCCTCGATATACGCGCGGATCCGGTCGCCCTGGCGGAAGGTCTCGCGCGGCAGCAGGCGGTCGCGACGCAGAACGCCCTCGGCCCGCGGAATCTCGACCGTGACATTGCCGTACTCGACGCGCTTGACCACGCCGTTGATGATCTCGCCGGAGCGGCCGTCGTACTCCTCGAACTGACGCTTGCGTTCGAACTCGCGCACCTTTTGGACGATCACCTGCTTGGCGGTCTGAGCTGCGATGCGGCCGAAATCGATCGGCGGCAGCGGTTCCTCGATCACCGAACCCAGTTCCAGAGCCGGGTCGATCTTCTTGGCTTGATCCAGGGTGATCTCGGCGGACTCGTCCTCGACCTCCTCGACGACCGTGGTGCAGCGCTTCAGGCCAATATCGCCGGTCCGCCGGTCGATGGTCGCGCGGATGTCGTGGTCGGGCCCATATTTCGACCGGCCGGCCTTCTGGATCGCCTGTTCCATGGCGATCAGCACTTCCTCGCGATCGATCCCCTTGTCGCGGGCGACCACATCGGCGACCTGGATCAGCTCCAGCTTCGGTGTCGTGGCGATGTCCATCGGCTCTTTCGTCCTCTTTAACCCGGCGGGCACGCCCGCACCGGTTGCTCCCTCAGTCCAGTCCTTCACCCGCGCCGGCCGGCCGGCTGGCCTCCAGCAGAGCGTCGGTCAGCACCAGCTTGGCCCGCGAAATACCCTCGAAAGGCAATTCCGCCAGGGTGCCGCCCTCGATCTCGATCCGCACCTGCTCGCCCGCGGCAACTCCCTTCAGCCGTCCGCTAAAGCGCTTGCGTCCGTCCATCGGGACCGCCATGTCGATCCTGGCGTCGAACCCGACCCAACGCTCGAAATCCTTGATCCGCGTAAGCGGACGATCGATCCCCGGCGACGACACCTCCAACGTGTACTCCCCGGCGATCGGGTCCTCCACGTCAAGAACGGCGGAAACCGTGCGGCTGATCTCGGCACAGTCGTCCACCGAAATCATCGAACCGTCGCGCCGATCGGCCATGATCTGCAAGGTCGGCCGCTGGCCGCCCGTCATCATCACCCGCACGACATCGAAGCCCATGGCCTCGATCGACGGGGTCACGATGCCCTCGATGCGCCGGGTGTGTGCGTCCACCAGTCGTCCTCACCTGTGACCGGCGGCGGCACCAATAAAAAAGTGGGCCGTTGGCCCACCCCCGATCGAATTCCGATTGAAGAAGCGCTGATATATCGCACGCGGTCGCCGAGTTCAAGTGCGGCGTGCGGCAACCCACGCGCCGACCACCGCGTTGGCGCAAGCGCCCGCCGCAATTCCGCTCCACTCCACGCCCGAGCAAGGTTCACGCCGGTTTGCGGAATTCCATATAAACCGGCATTCGACCCTCGCGCCGGGCCTTGGCCTCGTAACGGGTCTCCGGCCAGTCGTCTCGCCGCTCGGTGAAATCGGCCATGGACGAGCCCGCCCAGCGGAACGTCGGATGGGCGGTGATCCGGGACAGGATCCAAACCAGGTAGCCTGGATCGTCGGTCGCCATGCGCAGGATGCCGCCAGGCTGCAGCAACTCGTAGAACCGGGCGATGGTCTCGTGCTGGACGATGCGGCGATAATGATGGCGCCGCTTCGGCCAGGGGTCCGCATGGAGGACGAAGATCCGCTCCAGGCTCTCGGGCATCAGCACGTCGAGCACGTCGCGGGCGTCGTCGGGATGGATGCGTACCCGGTCGCCCTCGACATCGTCGAGGTGGCGCAGCAGCGAAGCGACCCCGTTGACGAAGGGTTCGCAGCCGACCAGGCCGACCTCCGGGTTGTGGCGGGCCTGCCAGGCGAGATGCTCGCCGCCGCCGAAGCCGATCTCAAGCCAAACCGCGCGCGGCCGCTGCGGGAACCATGCTTTCGGATCGGTCGCGTTGGCGGCCGAGGTCTCCACCGGCGCCAGGCGGACGGCGAGGTCCTCATCGATCCGGCGCTGCATTCCTGCGCGCAGGGGACGACCTTTGCGGCGGCCGAAGAACAGGCGCTCTTCACCGGGATCGGGCATGGCTCTACAGGTGCGGTTTCGGTCCGGCGGCCGTATCTCCCGGCCGCCCGTCAAAGTCGGGTCACGCGTCTCAGAACGCGGACTTCAGCTCGTCCACCAGGTCCAGACGCTCCCAGGTGAAGTGGCCGGCGGCGTCCGGCTCGCGGCCGAAATGTCCGTAGGCGGCGCTCGGCGCATAGATCGGATTGCTCAGCGCCAGGCGCTCGCGAATGCCGCGCGGCGACAGATCGACCATCTCGCCGATGACCTTCGACAGCTTCTCCTCGTCGACCTTGTTGGTGCCGTAGGTGTCGACAAAGATCGACAGCGGGTGGGACACGCCGATGGCGTAGGACACCTGAAGCACGCATTTCTCGGCGAGACCGGCGGCCACCACGTTCTTGGCGACCCAGCGGGCGGCATAGGCTGCCGAGCGGTCGACCTTGGTCGGATCCTTACCCGAGAAGGCCCCGCCGCCATGCGGCGCCGCGCCGCCATAGGTGTCGACGATGATCTTGCGACCGGTCAGGCCGCAGTCGCCGTCCGGACCGCCGATCACGAACCGGCCGGTCGGGTTGATGTAATAGACCGTGTCCTCGTCCACCCAGCCCTCGGGCATGACCTGGCGCACGAAGGGAAGCACCAACTCGTGGACCTCGTCCTGGGAGAGGCCGGCGTCGTGCTGGGTCGAGACCACGACGGAAGTGCAGCGCACCGGCTTGCCGTTCTCGTACTGCAGGGTCACCTGGCTCTTGCTGTCCGGGCCGAGACCCTTGGCCGTGCCGTCCTTCCTGGCGACCGCCATCCGGCGCAGGATCTCATGGCTGAAGTAGATCGGCGCCGGCATCAACACGTCGGTCTCGGTGCAGGCGTATCCGAACATGATACCCTGGTCGCCGGCGCCCTCGTCCTGGTTGCCCGTCGCGTCGACGCCCACGGCGATGTCGACGGACTGTTCGTGCAGCACGTTCTCGAGGCTGGCGGTCTCCCAGTGGAAACCCTCCTGCTCGTAGCCGATGTCCTTCACCGCCGCGCGCACCGCCTCCTCGATCACCTCGTGGGTGACGCTGGCCGGTCCCCGGACTTCGCCGGCAAGCACGATCTTGTTCGTCGTCGCCAGCGTCTCACAAGCCACCCGGCTGCCTGGATCGGCGCCGAGGTACAGATCGACCACCGTGTCGGAAATCCGATCGCAGACCTTGTCCGGATGTCCTTCGGAGACGGATTCGCTCGTGAACAGATAGCTGGCTTGACTCACCTGGGCCTCCGGAAAGCTCATTTGTCGCGGGAATCCGCGCGGGCGTCGCGTAAATCTGCGCTGGGCGGCTGCCGCACGAAAATTCATGCCGCAGCCGATACCGGGGCGGCGTTTTTGCGCGAATGCCCGGCCGGGTCAAGGGGAAAGCCGCCGACCGACGGGCGAGACCGGTCCCGTCGGAATGTTCCTAGGGCTTGTCGCCATCCATGGAGCCGGCGATCGAGCGCATCAATTCGTAGAGGCGTCGACGGGCGGTTTCGTCGGGTATTCTGTAATAGGTTCTGACCAGTTCGACCGTTTCCCGGCGGCGCATCGGGTCTTCATCGGTCTGGCCGGTCGGCGCGGTAGACGGGCCGGCGCCGCCTTCCTCGGGCATATCATCGAAGAAATACGACACGGGAACGCCCAGAGCCTTGGCCAACTCGAACAGCCGGCTCGCGCCCACCCGGTTCGCACCACGCTCGTATTTCTGGACCTGCTGGAAGGTCAGACCGAGAGCCTCACCCAACCGCTCCTGGCTCATGCCCAGGAGAGTTCGACGCAGTCGCACACGCGCGCCGACATGGATATCGATCGGATTCGGATTGGTGGCCGTAGGCGGACGGCCGACCCGACGGCGTCCTGGGCGGTCGTTCGCCATGCGATCCTCTGAGTTCGTTAACCAATCTTCAAGTAAAGTCATAGACCATACAATTGTACTCAGTCAATGTGATCAAATCGTCAAAGAGATTTATTTCCAATCAATTCGCGGGACTTCTTCGACCGTCACGAAATCGCCCGTACGCTGCAATGGCGAGCAGCGATACGACCATAAGGCTGAAAGGGATATCGCCACCAATCCCGAAAGGCGTTGCCGGCATCGCGGCCGGCAAGGGAGCATCGAGACTTCCGGTTACGCCCATCCCAACGCTGGCAACGATTCGGCCCGCCGGATCGATGACCGTGGATACTCCTGTATTCGCCGCCCGAACCATCGGCAACCCTTGCTCGATCGCCCGCAGGCGGGCGATCGCCAGATGCTGATAAGGCCCGCTCCAACGTCCGAACCAGGCGTCGTTCGTCGCGTTGAGCAGCCAGGCCGGGCGGCGGTCGGCGGCGACCGCACCGTCCGGGAAGATCGCTTCGTAGCAGATCAGCAAGGAGACCGGCGGCGCGCCGGGCAGGTCCAGGGTTCTTGGTCCGGGGCCGGGAACGAAATCGCGCCGGCTTTGAACGATCGGCGTGACCGGAATAATCCGGCGCAGCGGCACATACTCGCCGAAGGGCACCAGATGGGCCTTGTCGAAGAACCAGGACAAGGCGCCCCTGGAATCGACCGCGAAGACGCTGTTATGCACGGTCTCCGCCCCGTCCGAGCGGCCAAGCCGGGGGGCGCCGAACAACAGGCTCCCACCGGCCGGGGCCGCGTGGGACAACGCCTCGAAAAGGTCCGGCGCATCGGCCAACAGGTGGGCCACCGCGGTTTCCGGCCATACCACGACCGTTGGTCGGGCATTGTCTGCCAAACCGGGCGCCCGCAGGTCGGCCGGGCGGCCGGCATTGCTGAGGTTCATATAGCGGCGCAGATGGTCCGGCTTCAGCAGCGGGTTCCACTTGTCGCGCTGGGGGACGTTGCCCTGAACGACCCGGACCACAGTGCCCGGGACCCGCCCGCCTTCGTCCGTCACCTGAGGAACCGCCGACAGCCGAACGAGCCCCCCGGCCGCCATCGCCGCAAGCAGGATGCCCGCAAGCGCGGAACAGACCAGACGGCTGCTTCGGACGGTGCCGCGCGGGGCGCTCCAGAACCCGTCCCACCACAGGGCCGGCGCCGTCGTGACAACCATCACCATCAGGCTGAGGCCGTACGTTCCAACCAGCGCGGCCGGCTGCAGCAGCGGCAGCCAGCCGTCGACCGTCGCCGAGGGAAGGTTCCAGGGAAATCCGGTGAGCGCATGGCCGCGGACCCATTCGGCGCCGCTGTACAGAACGGCAAAACCGAGCCACAGAGGCCATCCGCTCCGGAAAAGCCGCCGGGCAAGCCCGCCGGCAAGCGCCGCGTAGAGGGCCAGCACCGCCGGCAAGCCGATATTGGCGAAGGGGATCAGCCAGGCGTGCTCGCCAGCATTGACCAGCATGGCGTTGGCGATCCAATGCAACCCCGCCATATGGTACCCGAGCGCCCAGAGCCAAGCCCGGAACGCCGCGCTCCGAACACTCCCGGCTCCCGCCACCGCGGCGAGCAGCGCAGCATGGCCGAACGCGAAAGGCAGGACGTGCAAGGGCGCGAGCGACAGCCCGGTGGCCGCACCGGCGAGCAGGACCGCCACCGGCAGGACCCAAGGTCGCCGCCGATCGCCGTGGTCGCGCGTCGGCATCACGGCGTCAGGTCGCACGAGTATAGGCCCCACGGGGATTGGTAGTACGGGGATTGGTGATGCGGGGATTGGCCGCGACAGGTCCCGACGGAAGCCGCTGCGCCGACGCTGGCCGACCCCATCACTCGGCGGCGCGGCCGACAGCGGGTTGCTGGGTCACCCGCACCTTCAGACGACGCAGGCGGCGTGGATCACCGTCCATCACCTCGAACTCGATCCCGCTCGGATGACGAATCACCTCGCCTCTCGTGGCGACGCGGCCGGCCAGGCTGAACACGAGACCGCCAAGGGTATCGATCTCCTCACGCTCCTCATCGCTGAGGAACGGACCGGCCAACTCCTCCAGGTCCTCGACCGTTGCCCGCGCGTCGGCGATGACGGTACCGTCCGACCGCTCCACCAGCTTCGGCCCCTCCTCGGTATCGTGCTCGTCAACGATATCGCCGACGATCTCCTCGATCAGGTCCTCGATGGTGATCAACCCGTCGATCCCGCCATACTCGTCCACCACGAGCGCCATGTGGCGCCGCGTCATCCGCATCTCCTGCAGCAGGTCGAGGGCGCGGGACGACGGGGCGACGATCAGGATCTCGCGGGCCAACGCTCCCGCGGTGACATCGTCGCCGCGATTGAGGTGGGCCAGCACGTCCTTGATGTGGACCATGCCGATCGTGTCGTCGAGGGAGTCGCGGAAGACCGGCATGCGACTATGGGCGACGTCGCTCATCTGACGCGACAAGTCGGTCAAGCGGGTTGCATGGTCGACAGCCACGATGTCGGCGCGCGGCACCATGACGTCATAGGCGGTGATATCGCGCAGGCCGAGGACGTTGCGAATGATCGCGCCCTCATGCGGATCGATCGGCGACGCGTCCTCGCCATTCTCCTCGATCAACTCTTCAAGAGACGCGCGGACCGCCGACGTACCGTAGCGGCCGAGGCCGACCGAGCGCATCAGTGTGCGCCACGCCTCGACGAGGGGGCCACGCTCCGAACCGCCGTTACCACCGTTGGATCCGCCGCCCGATCCGCCATTGGGACCGCCGCCCGCCCCACCACTGGATCCCGCGGACCCGCTGCCGCCGTAAACCGTATTCTCGCTCATCCCACCGCTCCGACACCGGACAGTGGCTCGCCGTCGATGACAGGATCGGCACCGGCATAGGGATCGGGGATCCCGAGGCCGGCCAGAACCTCGCGCTCCAACGACTCCATCTCCTCGGCCTCGACCTCGTCTGCATGGTCGTACCCGAGCAGATGCAGGGTGCCGTGGACCAACAGATGGCTGACGTGATCGGCCACGCTCTTGCCCTGTTCGCCGGCCTCGCGCACGACGGTCTCCAGCGCCAGGGAGATATCGCCGAGCGGCCGCGGGCCCTCCGGCGGTACGAAGCCGACCGGAAAGGACAGAACGTTGGTGGACGAGTCCTTGCCGCGATGATCGCGGTTCAGGGTTCTCTGCTCGGCATCGTCGGTGAGCAGGACCGATACCTCGACGGCGCCGTCGACGCCCACATGCGCCAATACGGCGGAAACAGCCGACTCCGCACGCGCACAAATGTCGTTTACGGAGTCGCCCCAATCGGGGGCCGTGATGGATATATCGAGATCGACCGACCGGACAACGCCGGAAGGTCGGGTTCTAGATCGAGGACAACTATCGTCCTCGGCAGAAGAATCTTCGTCGGTCATCGACTCTTATCGCCGGGTAATAATACGCCGTCCCGCGCATTGTACGCATGGACGATGCGCGTAACCAAGGGGTGCCGGACCACATCGGCTGCGGTGAATTCAACGAACCCGACACCCGGCACGTCATGTAGGTGATCCAGCGCGTCCCGCAAGCCGGATTTGTTGCCCAGGGGCAGATCGACCTGCGAGAGGTCTCCGGTCACCGCCATGCGCGAATTCTCGCCGAGGCGGGTCAGGAACATCTTCATCTGGGTGGGGGTGGTGTTCTGAGCTTCGTCCAGAATCACGTAGGAGTTTGCCAGCGTGCGGCCCCGCATGAAGGCGAGCGGCGCCACCTCGATCTCGCCGGCGGCCAAACGGCGTTCGACCATCTCCCCCGGCATCATGTCGTAGAGCGCGTCGTAGAGCGGCCGCAGGTAGGGATCGACCTTGTCCTTCATGTCGCCCGGCAGGAACCCGAGCCGTTCCCCTGCCTCGACCGCAGGACGCGACAGGATCAGCCGGTCAACCCGCTTGGCCCTAAGCATGGCGCACGCCATGGCGACGGCGAGATAGGTCTTGCCCGTGCCGGCCGGTCCCAAGCCGAACACCAGCTCGTGCTCCATGAGCTGCTTGAGATAATGGGCCTGGTTCGGCGACCGGGCGCCGATCGGCCGCTTGAATGTCTCCAGCCCGGCATCGCCGGCGAAGTCGCGCACGCCCTCGACGGCATCCGCCGCCTGGGCGTACTTCACCGCGGCGTCGACATCCCCGATTTCGAACGGATAGGGGTCCCGGCCCTTCTTCTTGGTCTTTTCCAACCGCCGGTACAGACCCTCAAGCGTGCCTCGGGCCGCCTGCAGGGAGTCCTCGGCACCGAGAATCCGCACCACGTTGCCGAACGCCTCCAGCTTGACGCCGAGCTTCTGTTCGATGCGGGCCAGGTTTCGGTCGTGGTCGCCGAACAGCAGCGGAATCAGCGAGTGATCGTGAAACTCGAGCTGGACGGAGGCGTCGTCGGCCATGCCTGTGCTCACGCAGGGACCCTTTCGGCAGGAGGAGGCTGGGGGGAAGGCGCGACGGGATCGACCCGGCCTGCCGTCTCGACGGTCACGACGTGCCCGGACAGGCTGTTGGCGCCGCCGAGATCGACGGCGACACCGACGATGGCGCCGAGCAGACGCTCCGGCGCTTCGGCATGGATCGACTGCATCCACGGGCCGCGCCCCACGAGCTGGCCCGGCCGGTTGCCGCGGCGTTCGAACAGAACCGGCTGCACCGATCCGACGGCCGCCTCGTTGAAGGCCCGCTGCTGGGCATTGAGAATCTGCTGCAGCGCCTCCAGCCGGTCCGACTTCTCCGCTTCGGAGAGCTGGTCGGCGACCGACGCCGCCGGCGTTCCAGCACGCGCGCTGTACTTGAAGGAATAGGCCTGGGCGAAACCGACCTCGCGAACGAGCCGCAGGGTGTCGGCGAAGTCGCGGTCGCTCTCGCCGGGAAAGCCGACGATGAAATCGGAACTCAGCGCCAGATCCGGGCGCGCGTCCCGCAACCGGTCGACGATACGCCGGTAGTCGTCGGCGGTGTGACCCCGGTTCATGGTGTCTAGGATCCGATCGGAGCCCGACTGCACCGGCAGGTGCAGATACGGCATCAGCGCCGGAACCTCGCCATGGGCGGCGATCAGATCGTCGTCCATATCGCGGGGATGGGACGTGGTGTAGCGCAGCCGCGCCAGCCCGTCGATTTCGGCCAGGGCCCGAATCAGGCGGCCGAGCCCCCAGTCGCGACCGTCCGGCCCCTCCCCATGATAGGCGTTGACGTTCTGGCCCAGCAGCGTGATCTCCAAGGCGCCCCCGGCGACAAGGCGGCGCGCCTCGGCCACGACCGCGGCGGCCGGCCGCGAGAACTCCGCGCCCCGGGTGTAGGGAACGACGCAGAAGGTGCAGAACTTGTCGCAACCTTCCTGGATCGACAGAAAGGCGGCCGCGCCCTGGGTCCGGCTCTCTTCGGGCAGATGGTCGAACTTGTCCTCGGCAGGGAAATCGGTGTCGACGACGCCGGCCCCGCGCCAGCCGCCGCGCCCGGTCTCGCGCCCGAGCGCCCGGGTCACCAATTCAGGCAGGCGATGATAGGTCTGCGGGCCGAACACCATGTCGACGACAGGCGCCCGTCGGACGATCTCCTCGCCCTCCGCCTGGGCAACGCAGCCGGCCACGGCGATGAGCATCCGTCGGCCTTCCTTCGCCGCCTCCTCCTTCATCACCCGCAGGCGACCGAGTTCGGAATACACCTTCTCGGTCGCCTTCTCGCGAATGTGGCAGGTGTTCAGGATGACCAGGTCCGCGCCGTCCGCTCTGTCGCTGGCGGCATAGCCATACGGCGCCATGACATCCGCCATGCGGGCGGAATCATAGACGTTCATCTGGCAACCGTATGTCTTGACGTGAAGTTTCTTGCTCAAGGGGCCCGTCTTGCTCAATGCCGCCGCCTTCCATCAAGGCGTCCATGGTTCCGGGACCGCGACATCACCTCTCCCGTCCGGAATCGTCCCGGCCGGGGGCAGCGCCAGATCGTCTGATCCATCAAGATCGGGGAGACTCCCGCATGCTGATCGCGCCGGATGACCTCAACCGCGTCCGGTTCGACTTCGGACCCTACGAATCGGTGCGCCGCTGTCAAGCGACACGCGCATGACCATGCCGCGCGCCGGACCGGGCGAGTCCCCTAGCGGCCCGCATTCGCCCGCGCCACACCGTCGGCGACGCGTCTGCGCACCTCCATTGCGAGCGCCTTGCGGGAACCGGCATCCTCCAGGGTAAGCGGCGGATGAAACTCGATGACGACGGTCAGCTTACCGAGCGCGGCCACCGTCCACAGATGCGGCGCCAGATCCATGTCGCCATACCACGCGAAGAACGGCCGCAGCCCCCGCCCGAGGGGAACCCCGTTCAGCCGGGTATAGGCGATCGATACCGGCTGGACGGTCAGCGCCCGGTCGCCGGATTCTCGTTCCGCAACCGAAAAGAACGCGCTCTTGAACGGCAGGACACGGGTTCCGTCGCCGCTCGTGCCCTCCGGAAACAGGATGAGGTTGTCCCCGTCCTCGAGCCTGCTGGCGATATCGTCGCTGTGGGCGGCCACGGCGGACCGGCGTCGGGCAACGAACACCGTGCGCTGAAGCTTTGCCAGAACTCCGAAGAACGGCCAGCCTGCCACCTCCGACTTGGCGATGAAGCAGCCGATGACCACGGCGCCGAGCGCGGTGATGTCGAGATAGGAAACGTGATTGGCGGCGAACAGGACCGGCCGTTCGCGGACCCGGCGGCCCTGCACGACGATGTGAATGCCGAGGATGCGGGCGCAGATCCGGTGGTAGACGCGAGGCAGTCGCTCGGCGAGCCGCAACCGCAGCAGCACCGCGATCGCCTGGACCGGAATCAGCGCAAGAGTGACCGTCAGATAGGCGCCGAGCCGAACGACCGCACGGGTTTCGGAACGGATCATGCCGCCGCCGAGGGACAGCAGGCGGCGCTCCTCGGCTTCATCGACATAGACCGGTTCGACCCTGCGTATCGACGTCGATCCGGAAACCGCCTCCGCCATCGTCAGCCGCCTCGCGCTTCCCGCTCGTAGTGCTTGTAGTACTTGTCCGTCACCGCGCTTGTCTGGACGATGACGCAGACATCCGTGGTGTTGAACTGGGGATCGACAACCGCGCCGTCGCCGACGAAACCGCCGAGACGGAGGTAGCCCTTGATCAAGGGCGGAAGAGCCGCGAGCGCCCGTTTTCCGTCGATTCCATCGCGCGGGACACGGTTCATGTCCACGTGCAAGTCATCGAGCGCCCGGACCCGCAGCGGCTCTGGGGCGAGATGATAGTGATAGAGATAGCTGAGATCGCCGGCCAGCGCGTCGGGATCGGTGCCCGGCAGCGACGCGCAACCGAACATCAGCATGATCTCATGCTTGAACACATAGGCCGCGATGCCGCGCCATAGAAGCTGCATGGTCGGCCGGTTGCGGTGATCCAGGTCTACGCAGGACCGGCCCAGCTCCATGATCTCCCCCGGGAAAGCGAGGATCTTGGAGATGTCGTACTCGCCGACGGTGTAGAACCCGCCGTGGCTGTCGGCTCGGCTCTTGCGGATCAGGCGATAGGTGCCGACCACCGCCTTAGCGCCCTCTCCCTTGCCGTGATCGAGCACGAGAAGATGGTCGGCGATGGGATCGTATCTGTCGAAATCGCGGCGCAAGTCGGCCATGGCCCCGATGGGCTTGGCGGCACGCTCCTCGTAGAACACCTGATATCGCAGGGCTTGCGAGGCGTCGATTTCGTCGGGGTCGCGCGCCAGCCGGACTTCAAGATCGCCCGATCGGATCGCCGGAAAGGCGGCCTTCGGATCTGGCATGGCGATGGCGGGGCGTTCGGTCAAATCGCTCATGTGCCGCTATCCGACATCGGGGGATGTCTCCGCGAGGCCATTGGTCGGCCTTCCGTGGCCGGCGGACCGGATCGCGGGACCCTAACGCCGCATCCACCCCGGGACAAGATGCAATAGGGCCGCTTTTTGTGACAGTTTTGGGTCTCATGCGGAAAGGATCTTAACCATTACCAACGCGTCCACCGGAGACGGCCGGCCGGCCGCGTAGTACCGATCGCGCCGGGCCACCGTCTCGTAGCCTCTGGACCGGTACAGGGCCTCGGCAGCGGCGTTGTCGGACGCCACATCCAATAGCACCCGATCCGCCCCGGAGGCCGCGGCGACCGCCTCGAAACCGGCCAGCAACGCAGCGCCCCAGCCTGCCCGCCGGCGGTCGTCGTCTACGGCCACCGCAAGCACTTCGGCGGTGTCGACGACGCACTGGCCGATCAGGAAGCCCACCACCCCGCCGTCTTCGGCGACAAGGGACAGGTTGGCCGGGCCGTCGAGCAAACGGCGGACCGACTCGGCGCTCCACGGATCGTCGAAGGACGCTCGCTGCAACACGGCGATGGCCTCGGCATCCGCGAGATCGGCCCCCCGCAAGAGGTCGCGCTTGTCCTGCGAGACGCTCATGGAGGCGGCGGATTGACAGCCGGGGCGCGCAGGTAGAGCGGCCGCAAACGCCCTTCGCCGCCGGTCGCCAACCTCATATCGGCGAGCGCCGCGACGAAACGCGCGTCAGGAACCCGGCAAGACGCCACCACGTCGGCCCGCCGATCCTCGGCCATCGCGGCAGCGGCCAGGGGATCCGCTCCGTCGCCGGCAACCCGGAACATCCGGTGCGGCGCGGCGCGGACGGCATTGACGGCTTCCATGATCGTCGGCTCGCCCATCGACCGGCCGGAGGGGTCGAACCATTGGACGTAGAAGTCGCCCCGTTTTGTGTCGAGGCCAACCAGAAGCGGCAGACCGGAGTCGCCCGCGGCCCGCGCAATCGCCTCCAGCGAGGTCACCGGGATCGTCCGGGCGCCGACCGCAAGGGCAAGGCCGCGGGCGGCGGCGAGTCCGATTCGCAGACCCGTGAAGCTGCCGGGACCGACCGTTGCGGCGACCGCATCGAGATCTCGGGCCGTACACCCGGCCTCGTTCAGGACCCGTTCGATCATCGGCATCAGGACCTCGGCATGACCGCGCGCCAGATCCAGGTGCTCGAAGGCGCGGGATTTCCCGCCATCCGCGACGGCGACGGAGCAGGCCCCGGCCGAGCAGTCGAGAGCGAGCAGCAGTGTCATGCGGGGACCCGACATCGACACGCCCCGTCGCGATGAAGCGCGGTATTTCGAAAAGCGGTGGCCATGGCGTATCTTATCCCCATGAAATCAGGTGCTCGTTCCATCGCGCTTGCGCTGGCCCTTCTCGGCCTCTCCGCCACACCGTCTATCCAGGCCCTCGGTCTGGCCGGATCGACGGCAACGGCTGCGGAATCGGCCGTTGTCTTCATGTATCACCGTTTCGGCGAAGCCGAGTACCCAAGCGCGAACATCCGCATCGACCAGTTCGAGGCCCAGATCGACGAATTGCGCAGCGGCGGCTACACCGTTCTGCCGATCCCCGAGATTCTGGAGAAGATGCGGACCGGAACCGATCTTCCGGACAGGACCGTAGCGATCACCATCGACGACGCCTATGCCTCGGTCTACGCCGAAGCCTGGCCGCGCCTCAAGAAGGCCGGCTATCCGTTCACCCTGTTCGTGGCCACGGACCCCATCGACCGCGCGAATCCCGGATACATGACCTGGGACCAGATCCGCGAATTGCAGGAGAGCGGCGTCACCATCGGTAGCCAGACCGCGTCCCACCCGCATCTCCCCGACCTGGATATCGAGACGGTGAAGATCGAACTCGACCGCTCGGCCGGGCGGTTGGAGGCCGAGCTCGGGCAGCGGCCGACGCTGATCGCCTATCCATTCGGTGAGTACGGTCTGGAAATCCAAAAAATCGTCGCGGAAAGAGGTTACGTCGCCGGGTTCGGACAACAATCCGGCGTTGTGCATGCCACCAGCGACCGCTACGGCCTTCCCCGCTTCGCCTTGAACGAGACCTATGGCGGCATCGACCGGTTCAGACTGACGGCCAGCGCGTTGCCGCTGCCGATCCGCGATCGGGTGCCGGCGGATCTGATCGTGACCGCCAACAATCCCCCTCCGTTCGGATTCACGGTGGCGTCGGAGATCGGCGATCCGAGCCGCATCGATTGCTACGCCTCGGGCCAGGGCCGCACCCAGACGGAGGTGCTCGGTGACCGGGTCGAAGTGCGGCTCGCCGAGCCGTTTCCGGCCGGTCGGGCCCGCGTGAACTGTACGATGCCGGGGCCTGAGGGACGCTGGCGCTGGTACGGAATCCAGTTCTACATTCCGCGCTGATCGCGGCGGTCGCCCGTCAACTCTCCGGCGGGGACTGGAGCGATTGCCAACCGTCGCCGCGCCGGATCGACGTTGCGCCGAGCTGGGCGCCAGCGAACGCGTCCAGGTCGTTCTGCTTCATGATCTCCACCAGTTCTTCGCCATAGACCGCCCCGCGTTCGCTGTAGCGAGTGAGCGTGCGGGCAAGCTGATGCGAATCGGCCCCGCGGGCGCGCGCGGCTCGAAACTCCCGGTAGGCAGGATGGGTGTTCAGGTTGTGCATGTAGCCGCGTACCGAATGCAGCAAGCTGTCGAACGCCCGCACCGCATGGGCCGCGTCCGGCGCGCCGGCCGGGGCGATGCCCTGAGATTTGTCCCAGGTCCATTGCCCGTAGAGCGCATTGCCCTCCATTGCGAACCGGGACCGGCCCCAACCGCTCTCGACGATCGCCTGGGCCAAAGCCAGCGGCACCGGGACTGCATCGACGCGGCGGAGCAGCCTGCGTCGCGCCTCGTCGTCCAAAATTTCCTCGATCGGTTTCGCTCCAAGGGACCCGTCGGAGCTATCGATCACCCCGTAGCGCCGGGCGACCGATATCAGCCACCGCCGATCCTGGGGCCGCAGGGTTTCGCCCGCCTCGATCCGATCAAGCAAGGCCGTCATCCGGGTCCGCACGATGCCGATCTCGACATCGACCCGAAGGATCAGCGGTAGCGCGACCCTCAGAAACGCGCGTTTTCGCGGGCCGACTTTTTCGAGTTTGTCGAACCCCGTGGGCAGTCTGGTGAGATACAGGCGGGGAACGTCCCGCTCGCCGGAGCGGACGGCCGCAAGGTCGAAAGACGCCCGATCGTAGAGCTCAAGCAGCGTCGCGGCGGATGCGACCGTGAAGGCCCGTCCACCGTCCGGGATCGGCGCCGGGGTCACCACACGGGTCAGAGGCGGTTCGACCTTCGGGTCGATCTGCCACTGGGGCGGGCCGAACGTCAGGGCCGATACCTGGAACGCGCCCAGCATAAGCAGGCCAACGACCAGGGCGGCTCTTCCGCGACCGGTGAAAGGTCTGTTCTCGAAACTCACTGGAACATATGAAACGCGGCCGGCCGGACGGAGAACCGTCTTCCCGTCGCCGCGTTCCGAGCCTCAGTAGTATTCGGGCATGCCACCGGCGGCGCGGACTTCGCGCACCTCGGGGATGTAGTGGCGCAGCATGTTCTCGATCCCCATCTTCAGGGTCGCCGTCGAGCTGGGACAGCCGGCGCACGCGCCCTGCATGGTCAGGGTGACGACCCCATCGTCGAACCCGTGGAAGACGATGTCGCCCCCATCCATGGCGACCGCCGGCCGCACGCGGGTATCGAGCAGTTCCTTGATCTGGGAGACCACCTCCTCATCCTCCGGCCGCACCTCCGCCTCGGCGGCTTCGACCGCGCCGTCGGCCAAGATAGGCTTGCCGGCGACAAAGTGCTCCATGATGACGCCGAGCACCGCAGGCTTCATCAGGTACCATTCCTTGTCGTCACGTTTGGAGACACTGATAAACTCGTTCGCCAGGAACACGGTCGTCACACCATCGACCTCGAAGAGGGCGGCGGCGAGGGGCGACCCGGCGGCCGCTTCGTCCTCCGACTTGAACTCGGCGGTTCCGCTCATCATAACGGTGCGTCCCGGCAGGAACTTGAGCGTCGCCGGATTTGGGGTCTCTTCGGTCTGAATGAACATGCGTCATATCTCCAATAGGGCATCGCTCGACCGCGCGGCTCGGCCGCCGCGTCGACGCCTCCGGTTGCGGCATAGTTGGGGCGTGGAAGGATGACGTCAAGGCAGCCGCCCGCCGACGACACCGATGCCGGACGCGCACGGACCGACGATATCGCCGCTTCGGCACAATCCTCGCACACGCCTTCCCGCATCTTGGGGCCGCGGAACGAGGAGGCGCGACGGCTGGTCCTCAACCTGGAAGACGACGACGACAGCGGAATGCCGCCGATAGATCCGACCGTCACCCCCCTGCAATGGCTCCTCAAGGATTCCGCCGTCTACACCTCGCGCCAGTATCTCGCCCGCGATCTCGGACGGATTCTGGTGGCGCGAGGCTTCCCGCTCATGCGCATGACCTACTTCATCACGACGCTGCATCCGCAGGCGACGGGGACCTCGATCATCTGGTACCGCGACGGCGACACGCCGAGCCAGTGGCGGGTCATGCGCGGCATGCAGCAAACCGACGCCTATAAACGGAGCCCCCTGCCCCTGATCTTCGAGGGTGCCCAAGGCATCCGCCGACGCCTCGACATGGAAGGCGAGCAGAACGATTTTCCAATTCTGGACGACCTGAGGACGGAGGGCGCGACGGACTACGTGGCCATGCCGCTGGTGTTCTCCGACGGCAACATCAACTTCACCACCTGGACAGCGGACCGTCCCGGCGGGTTCAGCACCGAAGAGCTGCGGGAAATCTGGGAACTCATGCCGGCCCTGTCGCTGCGCATGGAAATGCTGGAACGGCGCGATCTGACCCGTCAGCTGCTGACCACCTATCTGGGCCGCAACACCGGCGAGCGCATCCTCGCGGGCGAGATCGTCCGCGGCGTGGCGGAAGGGATCCGGGCGGCGGTCTGGTACACCGACATCCGCGACTTCACCACCTTGTCCGACGAGCGGAGCCGCGACGAGATCATAGACATGCTCGACGCCTTCTTCGAACGCGCGGTGCAGGCCGTCGAGGAGCGCGGCGGGGAGGTCTTGAAGTTCCTCGGCGACGGAATGCTGGCGATCTTCCCGGCCGATCCGACGCGCAGCCAGGCGGAGGGAGACGCGGAGGCCTGCCGCCTGGCCCTGGCGGCGGCACGCGACACGGTCACCCTCGTCAATACTCTCAACGCCCAGCGCCGGCGTCAGCGGAAGCCGGAGATCGACTTCGGAATCGCCCTGCATCTCGGAGAGGTCGGCTACGGATATATCGGCGGCGCGGAACGGCTCGACTTCACGGTGATCGGCCCCGCCGTCAACCTCGCCAACCGGATCGAGGGTCTCACGAGCACGCTTGGCGCCTCGATCCTGACGTCGCACGAGTTCGCTGACGCCGTCGACGAGCGGCTGACCGGTCTCGGCGCCCATCCGGTCAAGGGCCTCCAGCGGCCGATCGACGTCTTTACGCCGCCCGCGCCCTCGTGACCCTGCCGGACCGCCCCAACGCTCCAACGCCCATCCTGGGCATGGACGACCGGGCCGTGGCACGGGCCGGAGCGACCATCGCGATCCTGTCGATCCTGGCCAAGTCCTCCGCCTTCGTCCGCGAGGCCGCGATCGCGATGATCTACGGCCGCGGGCCGGAGGTGGACGCGTTCTTCGTCGCCCTGGCCTTGCCGGTCTTCCTGGTGCAGCTCATCGCCGGTTCGTTCCAGATCGCCGTCGTACCCGGCCTGCTGGCGGCGCGCCGGACCGGGGGTCACGGTCGCGCCTCCGCCCTCGCCGGATCGGGCGCCCTGACCGTCTCGGTCGCGGTCGCGGCCATCGCGCTCCTCACCGCGGCCACCGCACCTCTCTATCTGCCGCTGGTCGCGCCGGGCTTTTCTGAACGCGCGGTCGTGCTGGCCGCCGACATGCTGTGGATCATGACCCTGTTCGCGATCTTCGGCGGTCTGGCCTATGCCGGCGGCGCCATGCTGACGGCGGAACGCCGCTTCGCGCTCCCGGCCATCGCGCCGGCGCTGACCCCGCTGATGATGACCGTGCTTCTGATCGCCTACCGCGAGCAGCTCGGCGTGACTGCGCTCGCGTGGGGCGCGGTGCTGGGAACACTGGCGGAGGCCGCGATCGTGCTCTGGGCAGCCCGGCGGCTCGGCTACCGGCCCAGGTTCGCGATCTCGCCCGACGACCTGCGGGATCTGGGTCGGCGCTGGGGTCCGCTGATGCTGGCCACGCTCCTGCTGTCGGGCGCCGGGCTGATCGACCAGCTGATGGCCGCTTCTCTCGGGCCCGGCTCGGCCTCGGCTCTCGGCTATGGCGCCAAGCTGGTGCTCGCGGGGCTGCACGTCGTCACCACGGCGCTCGGGATCTCCGTGCTGCCGGCCTACGCAGCAAGCGCCCTGGACGACCCGCATCGGCTTCTGGCCCGCCTGAACCGACACCTGATCGCCGTGATCCTGCTTGCCTTGCCGGGAGTCGCCATCGCCTGGCTGCTGTCGGAACCGGTGATCGCGCTGCTGTATCAGCGCGGCGCCTTCACAGCCGAAGACACCCGCCTCGTCGCCGGCGTGCTGTCGGCCTACGCAACCCAGCTGCCGGCTTTCGCCGCCGTCGTCATCCTGGTGCGGGCCGCCGCCGTGCTCAGTCTCGGCTGGGTGATCCCGACCGCCGCCGCCGTCAACATGGTGCTGACCGTCGCGCTGAACGCCGTGTTCATGCAGTTCTGGGGCGTGATCGGCATCGCACTGGCGACCGCTCCGGCCTTCGCGGCGACGGGCACGGTCCTGTACGCCGGGATCGTCGCCGGCTACGGCCGCAGGAAGCCGACCGTCTCGTAGACCTCGTCGACAATGGGCTTCGCGAGCGCGCGGGCCCGGTTTCCGCCCTCGGCCAGCACGCCGTCGATATGGCCCGGGTCGGCCATCAGCTTCTGCAGTTCCGCGCCGATCGGTCCGAGAACGCCGACCGCCAGTTCGGCCAGCGCCGGCTTGAATTTGCCGAATCCCTGGCCGCCGAACTCGGACAGAACATCACTAACGGTACGATCGGCGAGAGCCGCGTAGATCGTCACCAGGTTTCGCGCCTCCGGCCGCTCGATCAGCCCCGCCGCCTCGCTCGGCAGCGGCTCCGGGTCGGTCTTCGCCTTCTTGATCTTGTTGGCGATCGTATCGGCGTCGTCGGTCATGTTGATGCGCGACATGTCGGACGCATCCGACTTGCTCATCTTCTTGCTGCCGTCGCGCAGGCTCATCACCCGGGTCGCCTCTCCCAGGATCTGCGGCTCCGGCAGCGGAAAGAACTCGACGCCGAACATTGAGTTGTAGGCCTGGGCGATATCGCGCGACAGTTCCAGGTGCTGCTTCTGGTCGTCGCCGACCGGCACATGGGTCCCCTTGTAGGCGAGGATGTCGGCGGCCATCAGCACCGGATACCACCAAAGGCCCGTGGTCGCGTTGTCCCGATCCTTGCCGGCCTTGTCCTTGAACTGGGTCATGCGATTCAACCAGCCCACCCGCGCCACGCACCCGAGCACCCAGGCCAGACGCACATGCTCGGCGACCTGGGATTGGTTGAACAGGATGGCCTCTTTAGGATCGATGCCTGCCGCGATCAGGCTGGCGGCCACCTCGCGGGTCGCCTGGCGGAGTTCGGCCGGATCCTGCGGAATGGTGATCGCGTGCTGGTCGACCACGCAGAAGATGCATTCGTAGCTTTTCTCGCCCTGCAAGGTCACCCAATTCCGGATCGCGCCCAGATAGTTTCCGAGGGTGAGGTTTCCGGTCGGCTGAATGCCGGAGAAGATGCGTCTCATGGATCAGGAACTCGCGATCAGCTAGGGTGCGTTCGGGAACCGTCACGGACGGCCGTGGCCGGTTTATCCCCGGCCCGCGGCCGCAAATCAAGCATCCGTCGACCGCCGTGTCTCCCACCCACCCGCAGACGGATGCCGCGATGATCAGAATCCTCGACAGCGTGAACGACCCGGGCAGGGGGCGGGATTCGGAGGATCGGGTTGGCGCCGCAGCGGATCATGGCGTGGCCTGGGTCCTGGACGGCGCGACCGATATCTGTGCCGCCCGGCTGGTCCCCGACGCTCCCAGCGATGCCCATTGGTTTGCCGAGACCGCCCATGCGGTTCTGCAGGAACTAGGCGGCGGACCGTCGGAGAGGATCGTCGCCGCGCTCATCGACCGATTGCGGGATGCGCTGGAGGAACGGGCGGGCCGAGCTGTGCAGGACATCCCGCCGGGCGATATGCCGAGCGCCGCCCTGACCCGCATGACGGTCGATCCGGCAGCCGGAACGCTCACCTTCTGCGGGGATCCCGATTGCACGGCGCTGATCCTGCCGCCGGCGGGCGACGGGTTCGCCGTTGAGAAACCGCCGGCCCCGCGCGACGAGCAGAAGCAGGCACGGCGCCTTCTGTCTTCGGGGGCCGATATCGCCGCGGCGCTGCGGGCCGACCGATCGATGATGAATCGTCCGGATGGGTATCCGGTGCTCAGCGTGCACAGCGCGGCCGTGGAAAGGCTCGACCGTCGGACAGTGCGGGCGGAACCGGGGACCCGAGTCCTGCTCTGTACGGACGGGCTCTACCGCTTGGTCGAAATGTACGCGCTGTTCGACGACGCCGGGCTGATTCGAGCCGCATCCGAGGAGGGTCTCGACCGACTGATCGACCGGCTGCGCGGTTTCGAGGCCGATGCCGCCGACGACATACGCTTCGGCCGGTTCAAGACCTCCGACGACGCGGCGGCACTGCTTCTGGAACTGGTCTAGCCGCCGGATCGGCGCATCAGGCGCAGATCGCCTGGCCGGAGGGCTCCCGACCCAAGGCAGGCGGCGGCATAGACCATCAGGCCGACAATGACTAGCCCGGCCAGGGACAACACCTTCTCGAGAGCGCCCGCGGCAAGCCAAGGGGCGGCCCAGGAAGCCAGGAACCAGAGTGCTATGCCCATCGCCGATGCCGCCAGGACGATCCGAGGCGCTCTTGTCGCCAAGCGCGCGTCCACCAGAAGATGCCCCCGCCGCCAGAGCAGCACCGCCAACAGTGCGGCGTTCAGCCAGGACGAGATCACCGTCGACAACGCGATGCCGACCTGATCGTAGAGCGGCAGGAGAACGGCGTTGCAGGCGAGATTCGCCGCGACCGCCGCCGCCGCGACCTTGACCGGGGTCGCCGTGTCCTCGCGCGCGAAGAAACCGGGCTGGAACACCTTGATCAGAACGAAGGCGGGCAGGCCGGCGGCGTAGGCGGCGAGCGTCATGGCGGTCTGGTAGCCGTCGACTTCGGTGAAGGCGCCGCGCTCGAACAAGACCGTGATCACCGGTTCGGCGATTACCGCCAGCGCCACCGCCGCCGGGACGGTCAGCAGAAGGGCGATCTCCAGCGCCCGATTCTGGGTACCGATCGCCTCCGCCGTCGATCCCGCGCGCACCTGGCGGGACAGCATCGGCAGCAGGGCCGTCCCGATCGCCACGCCGACCACGCCGAGGGGAAGCTGAACAACCCGGTCGGCGTAGTAGAGGTAAGAGACGGAGCCGGCCGGCAACAGGGAGGCGAGCAGGATGCCGATGAAGGCGTTGACCTGGACCACCCCGGCGCCGAGCGCGGCGGGGGCCATCAGAATCAGCAACTTCTTGACCTGAGGCGTTAGCCGAGGACGGACCAGCGGCGGCAGCGCGTCCTCTCGCCGGCAGGCGACGGCGACGAACAGCGCCTGGGCGACGCCGGCAGCCGCCACCCCCCAGGCGAGAACATGGCCCGGCGTCTCCAACGCCCCGGCGGCGGTCGCCAGAGCGGTGATGAGGATCAGGTTCAACAGGATCGGCGCGGCCGCCATCGCCCAGAACCTACCGAGGCTGTTCAACATCCCGCCCCAGAGCGCGACCAGGGAGATCAGCGGCAGGTAGGGGAAGGTGATCCGGGTGAGCTCGACCGCCAGGTCGTAGCGCAGTGCCTCGTCGGCGAATCCGGGCGCCATCACCAGGATCACCCCGGGCATGGCGAGTTCAGCCGCCACGACCAGCGCCAGCAACGCCATCAGCAGGACGGACTGGACTTGGCCGGCGAACGCGACGGCAGCCTGCTTGCCCTTGGTCTCGACCAGGCCGGCGAACATTGGGACGAAGGCGACGGTCAGCGCGCCCTCACCGGTCAATCGGCGGAAGAAGTTGGGAATCTGGAAGGCGACGAAAAACGCGTCCGCGGCGGGTCCGGCACCGACCACGGCAGCGATAAGCATGTCGCGCACGAAGCCCGTCACCCGGCTGATCATGGTGAAGCCGCCGACGGTGGCGATGGCGCGCGCGAGGTTCATAGGGTCAGGATGTACGCGATTCGGCGGGGCACGCCTATGGCCGGCATGCGGCGGAACGGTGACCGCAGCCGGGAAAAGAAGACGAGCCGTCTCAGTCAGGAGCCCTGCTTTTTCCGCGCCTCCTTCTTCGGCTCGGCCTTCGACACTTCAGGCTTCGACGCTTCAGGCTTCGGCGGTTCGGGCTTCGACGGTTCGGGCTGGACCCCCAACGCCTCGAGCAGCGCCGCGCGGATCTCGTCGAGCTTGCGCGCGCTGTCGATCTTCAGGCCGAACACGTCCTTCACATAGAACACGTCGACGAATCGCTCGCCGTATGTCGAAACGGTAGCGGAATGAATTTGCACGCCGACCCGCGCCAGCGCCCGTGTCATGCGGTGAAGCACACCCGGTTCGTCATGGGCGTTCACCTCGATGACCGTGTGGGTCACGCTGGCTTTCTGGTCGATCAGCACCCGCGGCGGCACCTTGAGGGCACGCGTGCGGCGGCCGGTCAGCGTGCCCTTCTTCTCGAGCTGCTCCTCGAGACGCAGACTGCCGTCCAGGGTCCGTTCGATCGCCGAGGCGAGCCGGGCGAGCCGATCGGGGCGATCGAACATCTGGCGCTTGTCGTCCTGAATCATGAACGTGTCGATCGCCATGCCGTTGGCCAATGTCACGATGCGGGCGTCGACGATGTTCGCGCCGACCGCGGACATGGCGCCGGCGATCCGGGAGAACAGGCCGGGGTGATCGGCGGCATAGACCGTAACCTCGGTGACCTCGCGGTCCGGATCGAGCCTGTGTTCGACCACCAGCCGCGCATCGGAAGCCTGGGCGCGCCGCACCAGCCAGGCGTGGCGCACCAACGTATCGGTGTCGAATCCGAGCCAGTACGGATCATAGCCGAGTCCGAGATGGGCCTCGATCTCGGCGTCGGTCCAGCCGACAAGCTGTTCGGTGACCTTGTTCTTGGCGGCGGCCACCCGCGCTCCGGTCTTGGCGGGCGAGGACGCGCCGGTGAGCATCTCGTCGGTAGCGTAGTACAGGTCGCGCAGCAGTTGCGCCTTCCAGCCGTTCCAGACATGCGGCCCCACCCCGCGGATATCGGCGACGGTCAGCACCAGCAAGAGCCGCAGACGCTCCGGCGACTGAACGACCCGGGCGAAATCCTCCACCGTCTTCGGATCGTGGATATCGCGCTTGAAGGCGGTGTCGGACATCAGCAAATGCCAGCGGATCAGCCACGCGACCGTGTCGGTCTCCTCTTCGGTCATGCCGAGGCGCGGGCAGACCCGGCGCGCCACCCTTTCACCGAGGATCGAATGGTTGCCGCCCCGGCCCTTGGCGATGTCGTGCAGGAACATGGCGACGTACAGCGCGCGGCGCGACAGCACCTTGTGGACCACGTCCGTCGCGATCGGAGCGATGTCCTTCAGCTCGCCTTGCTCGATCGCGTGCAGCACGCCGAGGCAGACCAGCGTGTGCTCGTCCACCGTGTAGGTGTGGTACATGTCGAACTGCATCTGGGCGACGACCCGGCCGAAATCGGGGACGAACTTGCCGAGCACCCGTGCCTCGCTCATGCGGCGCAGATTGCGCTCGGGCCCACGCTCGCTGCTCAGGATCTCGAGGAACAGCCGATTCGCCTCCGGATCGCGCCTGAGATCCGCGTTGATCAGGTTCTGGTTCTGGGTGATCACCCGCAGCGCATGCGGATGGATCATGAGATCGCGGAAATGCGATTCGTGGAACAGCCGGATGATGTTCACAGGGTCGCGCTCGAACGCGTGATCGTCGATCACGGTGATCCGGTCGCCCTCCACCCTGAAATCGCCGAAGCGCTCCTCACCGAACATCTTCGGCAGCCGGAAGCGGCGGCGGCGGCGCTTGTATTCGGCCTCGATCGCCGCGCAGAAGATGCGGGTGAGATCGCCGACATCCTTGGCCGTCAGATAGTAGTGCTTCATGAAGCGTTCGACCGCCATGGCCCCGGCGCGGTCGGTGTAGCCGAGCCGCTCGGCGATCACCGGCTGCACGTCGAAGGTCAGCCGCTCTTCGGGGCGGCCGGTCAGATAGTGCAGGTGGCAGCGAATGGTCCAAAGGCGCTTCTGGGCCTGGGCGAAGCGCTGCGCCTCGCCGAGATCCAGAACTCCGCGCTCGACCAGTTCCGACACGTCGTCGATCCGGTAGACGTATTTCGAGATCCAGAACAGGGTGTGCAGGTCGCGCAAGCCGCCCTTGCCGTCCTTGATATTCGGTTCGACAACGTAACGGCTATCGCCCATTCGTTGATGCCGATGGTCCGACTCCTGGAGTTTCTGCTCGACGAATTCGAGCGGCGAACTCGACGCTATGTCGGCCATGAATTTCTCGCGCATCTCGTCGTAGAGCGCGTCGTCGCCCCACAGGAAGCGGGATTCGAGCATCGCCGTTCGGATCGTGATATCCGCATGCGCCTGACGGATGCATTCCGAGACCGAGCGGGTCGAGTGGCCGACCTTCAGGCCGAGATCCCACAGCATATAGAGCGTGTACTCGACGATCTGCTCGCAGCGGGCGGTCTGCTTGTAGGGGAGCAGGAACAGCAGGTCGATGTCCGACTGCGGCGCCAGTTCCCCACGGCCGTAGCCGCCGACGGCGGTGACAGCGATCCGCTCGGACGTGGTCGGGTTCGTCGCCGGGAACTCACGGTCTGCCGCCTGGGTCGCGATCAGCCTGATGACCTGATCCATCAGCCAGGCCCGGCCGCGCACGCAGGCGGCCCCGTCGTTGGTCGCCTCCAGGCGCCGTCGGATCTCCCCGGTGGCGTCAGCGAGCACCTGCTTCAACAGGTCGAGGACGGCGCCCCGACGGACGACCGGATCATCGTGTTCGGCGGCCAGCCGCCCGATATCCTCGGCAAGGGCCGGAACGTCGCAGATCGCCTTGCGGTTCGGGATCCGCTTGCCCAGAACCGCCAGTTCGACCTCCGGCGCGGCACGCTCGCGGGAACTGTCGGTGGCGGTATCGAACTCGGCGGTAGCGGCCACGAGAGCCTCCTTTCCTTCGACTGCGACTATACGCGGGCCTTGTCCGGGCGTCACGGATGGCCGAGGCTCCGGGCTGAAGCCAATCTCGGGAGCTCCGCATGGACCGGACGGACGAAGTGCCCCCAGCCGTTTCCGCGGATGTCGTCATCGTCGGCGGCGGCGCCGTGGGATCGGCCACCGCCTATTTCCTTGCGGCAGAGCCCGGTTTCGACGGACGGATCGTCGTGGTCGAGCGCGATCCAACCTATGCCCGAGCCTCCACACCGCTCTCGGTCGGCGGCATCCGGCAGCAGTTCTCGATTCGGGAAAACGTGGAGATCGGCCTGTTCGCCCGCGCCTTCATCGGCCAGGCGGCAGACCTGCTGGAGGTCGATGGCGAGCGGCCGGATCTGGGTTTCGTCGAGAACGGCTACCTTTTTCTCGCCTCGCCGGAAGGTCAGGCGGTCCTCGCCGAGAACCACACAGTCCAGACGCAGGCCGGCGCTCAGATCTCCTGGCTCGAGCCGGCCGATCTCGCCCGACGCTTCCCCTATCTCAACACCGACGGCATAGCGGCCGCCACTTTTGGGGAGCGGGGCGAGGGATGGATCGATCCGAACACGCTCCTGCAAGCCTTCAAGCGCAAGGCGAGGTCGCTCGGCGCCGAGTACGTCACCGGCGAGGTCGCGGCGATCGAGCGCGGCGCGACCGGCGTCGAGCGGGTGGTGCTGTCCGACGGCACCGCGATCGCCTGCGGCGCCCTGGTTGTCGCGTCGGGCGCCAACTCCGGCGCGGTTGCCGCTCTGGCCGGGGTGGCGCTGCCCGTCGGCCCGCGCATCCGCACGGTCTACCAGATCGCCTGCCGCGAGCCGCTGGAGGGCCCGCCTCTGCCGCTCACCATCGGCACGACCGGCGTCTTCGTGCGCCCGGAGGGTACGGGCTTTGTCTGCGGTACCTCTCCGCCGGAGGACCAGGACCCCGAGAGCTGGGAAATCGAGGTCGACTGGCGTTGGTGGGAGGAGGTGGTCTGGCCGGCCCTCGCCGAGCGGATTCCCGCCTTCGAGGCGGTCAAGCTGACCGGCGCCTGGGCGGGACCCTACGACTACAACGCGCTGGACCAGAACGCGGTGATCGGCCGCCACCCGGAGATCGGCAACCTGATCTTCGCCACAGGCTTCTCCGGCCACGGCCTGCAGCAGTCCCCCGCCGCGGGCCGGGCGGTGGCGGAACTGATCACGGCCGGGAGCTACCGCAGCCTCGATCTTACCCGTTTCGGCATCGAAAGAATTCTTGAGCGCCGACCGCTGAAGGAACGGAACATCGTCTGACCGGCCGAGCGGTCGACGGGTGGCACCGCCAAGATCAGACAGGCACCGCGTCACCCGCATATTGCGCCAGGAACTCCGGGATCGGCGGGATCGGCTTGATCACATCGATCAGCACGCCGCTGGGGTCGCGGGTGATGAAATGGCGTTGGCCGAACGGCTCGTCGCGCAGGGACAACAGGATCGGCAGCCCGGCGGCCTCGGCCCTGGCGAACTCGGCGTCCACGTCTTCCACCTCGAAATTGATCAGCAGGCCGTAGACATGGCCCCGACCCGCCGCCGGCACGGTCTCGTGGTGGCCGTCCAGGACGGCGATGTTCACCGCCGGATCCTCGCGTGACTGCAGATGCACGTACCAGTCGCTCTCGAAGGCGGGCTGGAAGCGGAAATGGTCGACGTAGAATCGGGCGGTGTCGGTGACCGCGTCGGTCATGATGACCGGATAGAACTGGGTGCATTTCATGGCTTACGCGCCTCCTCAAAATACATACACTCTGTATGCTTCTGAGACAATTAACATACAGGCTGTATGTATGCAACAGACTGTCCGCCGCACCAACGAGGCCCGCACCGCCGCCACCAGGGCGGCGTTGCTCACCGCCGCCAGAACGCTGTTCGTGGACCAGGGGTACGGCGAGACCGGCACGCCGGAGATCGTCGCGGCCGCCGGCGTCACTCGCGGCGCGCTCTATCATCACTTCGCCGACAAGGCCGATCTGTTCCGCGCGGTGGTGACGGCCGAGGGTGCCGCCGTCGCGGAGGCCATCGGCCGGGCGGCGGGTGCTGACGGACCACCGCGCCGAGCCTTGATCGAGGGGGCGGGCGCCTATTTCGCGGCGATGACGGAACCCGGCCGGGCCCGGCTCCTGTTGCTTGAAGGGCCAGCCATCCTGGGCCCGGAGACCATGGCGGCGCTGGATCGGGAACAGGGCGGCGGCACCCTGCGCCGCGGACTGGCGGCGGCCCTCCCCCGGATCGATCCGTCCGAACTCGACGCGCTGGCGGACTGCCTGTCGGCCGCGTTCGACCGGGCGGCGCTGGCCATCGCAGGCGGGGCCGATCCGGCCCCCTATTGTGCGGCGATCACCCGGCTCATCGACGCGACGCTCGCCGCGCGCCGACCCTAACCCGGATCTACTCCCCGCCGAGTTTGGCCTTCAGCGCATATAGGGCCTCCAGCGCCTCGCGCGGGCTCATCTCGTCCGGATTGAGGTCCCGCAGCGCCGCTTCAGCAGGGCTCGGACCGGCGGCATCAGCCTCGCGCGGCTTCGACGCGGCCGCGCTGAAAAGCGGCAGATCGTCGATCAGAGTGGTCGCCGCCTTGCCCTGCTCACCCTTCTCCAACCTGTCCAGAACCTCTTCGGCCCGGCCGATCACCGCGCCGGGCAACCCGGCCAGCTTGGCCACATGGATCCCGTAGGACCGGTCGGCGGCCCCGGCGATCACCTCGTGCAGGAAGACGATGTCGTCCTTCCACTCCTTCACCGCCATCGTATGGCAGGAGAGGGCCGAGAGCCGGTCGGCCAAGGTCGTTAACTCATGGTAATGGGTTGCGAACAGCGCCCGGCATCGGTTGGTCTCATGCAGGTGCTCGACCGTCGCCCAAGCGATGGACAGGCCGTCGAAGGTCGCCGTCCCTCGGCCGATCTCGTCCAGAATCACCAACGCCCGCGCGCCCGCCTGGTTGAGGATCGCGGCGGTTTCCACCATCTCGACCATGAAGGTAGAACGGCCGCGGGCGAGGTCATCGGCCGCGCCGACACGGCTGAACAGCCGGTCGACCACGCCGATCCGGGCCGAGGCCGCCGGCACGAAGGCACCGATCTGCGCCAGCAAGGCGATCAGCGCGTTCTGCCGCAGGAAAGTCGATTTGCCGGCCATGTTCGGGCCGGTCACCAGCCAGACCCGGTCGTCCGGCACCAGCGCGCAGGAATTGGCGACGAAGGCGCCCGGGCCGTCCGGCAAGCTCGCCTCGACCACAGGGTGGCGCCCGCCCGTCACCTCGAACCCGAGCCCGTCATCGACAACGGGCCGGCACCAGTCACGCGCCGCGGCGAGGTCCGCCAGGGCGGCCGACACGTCCAGGCGCGCCAGGGCGGCGGCGGCGATGGCAAGCGTATCCGCCGCTTCCATCACTTTGCCGATCAGGTCGGCAAACACCTCCAGCTCCACCGCCAGAGCCTTGTCGGCGGCGCTGGACAGATCCTTCTCCAACTCCCCGAGTTCGACCGTCGTAAACCGGACCGCGTTCGCCATGGTCTGACGATGGATGAAGCCGTCCCGCCCCATCACCTTGTCGCCGTTGCCGGCGGAAACCTCGATGAAGTAGCCGAGAACGTTGTTGTGCTTGACCTTGAGCGCCGCGACGCCGGTCTCCTTGGCGTATTTCGCCTGCAGGACGGCGATCATCCGGCGGCTCTCGTCGCGCAGACCTCGCAGACGGTCCAGTTCCGGCGCGTAGCCCGCCGCGACCAGTCCGCCGTCGCGGGCCAGCAGCGGCAGCTCGGCCGCCAACGCTCGGCCGAGCACGTCCACCAGCTCGGAATGCTCCCCCAGATCGGCGAGGTCGCGAGCGATCGGGGCCGGCGGGCTCGACAACGGCGCGCGAGCGATCGCGGCGCGAATCGGCCCGGTCTCAGCCAGGGCGTCGCGGATCGCCGCCAGGTCGCGCGGGCCGCCGCGATCGAGCGCCAGACGGGACAGCGCCCGGTCGACATCCGGAATCCTGCCCAGGATCTCCCGCAGGTCCCGCCGGGCCCGCTCGGCCTCCAGAAAGAAGGAGACGCCGTCCAGGCGCGCCCCGATCTCGACCGGATCGGTGAGCGGCGCCGACAGCCGAGCGACAAGCAGCCGCGCGCCGGCGCCGGTGAGCGTGCGGTCGATGGTGGCGAGAAGGCTGCCCCGCCGCTCGCCCGAGAGGGTGCGGGTGAGTTCAAGGTTGCGCCGGGTCGCGGCGTCGATCTCCATCACCCCGCCGGGCGACCAGCGGCGAATCGCGGCCAGCCGCGGGCGCTTGCCCTTCTGGGTGAGGTCCAGATAGTCGACGATGGCCCCGGCCGCAGCGAGCTCGGGACGGGAGAAGGCGCCGAACGCGTCCAGCGCCGTCACGCCGTAACTCGCCTCCAGGCGCCGCCGCCCGTTCTCGCTGTCGAACCGGGCGCCGGGCATCGGATGGCTGATCCCGCGCGCTTCAGCCAGCCCGGCCTCCAGCGCCGGATCGCCGAACAGCTTCTCCGACAGGATCAGTTCCGACGGGGCGAGCCGGGCCAGCGCGGCTTCGAGCCCGCGGAGCTCGACCGGTTGAGTCTGAAAGTCGCCGGTAGAGAGATCCACCCAGGCAAGGCCGAAGGATCCGCCGGCTTCGGCCAGAGAAGCCAGATAATTCGGCCTGCGGGAGTCGAGCAGGGTGTCCTCGGTCAGGGTGCCCGGCGTGACGACGCGCACCACGTCGCGCCGGACGACGGACTTGCCGCCGCGCTTCTTCGCCTCGGCCGGATCCTCGGTCTGCTCGCAGACCGCTACCCGGTGACCCTGCCGGATCAGCCGCGCAAGGTAGCTCTCCGAGCTGTGATGCGGGACCCCGCACATCGGGATCGGCTCTCCCTGGTGCTGGCCCCGTTGCGTCAGCGTAATGTCCAGGGCCCGGGCGGCTACCACCGCATCCTCGAAGAACAGCTCGTAGAAGTCCCCCATGCGATAGAACAGCAGCGCGTCGGGATGGGCGCGTTTGACCTCGAAATACTGCTGGAACATCGGCGTCGCTCCGGCGGCGCGCGCGTCCAGCACGGTATCCTGGTCCTGATGGTCGCGAAGGGACGGCTCGGCGGGCACGGCTCGGCGGGGCTCCGGGATGGCAAGAAGCCGGCGACCCTACCATAGGGGGCGTCGCCGAGGGAGACGGATCGGCTTCCGACAGACCTCCATTTCGACGGCGCCGGGTAAGGAACTGTTTTGCAACAGACTGTTTTTCAGCAAGCCCTTCCCCCCACTCGCCGGCGACGGTAACGTCGGATCGGAAGACAAAGGCGGGGCTACCGCCGCAGGCGCCGATTCGGCGAGGCCGGCACCGGCTTGGTTCAGGGAGCGAAAAGACGGACATGGACACAGAGAATCGGACCGACGCGGAAACCGAAGCGCTGCTGTTTCACTCGACCGGCCGACCCGGCAAGATCGAGATCACGCCGACCAAGCCGCTGACGACGCAGCGAGAACTGTCCCTGGCCTATTCGCCGGGCGTCGCGGTCCCCTGCCTGGAGATCGAGAAGGACCCCAACACCGCCTACGACTACACGTCGCGCGGCAACATCGTCGCCGTCATCTCCAACGGTACCGCGGTTCTCGGCCTCGGCAATATCGGCGCGCTGGCCTCGAAGCCGGTGATGGAGGGCAAGGCCGTCCTGTTCAAGCGCTTCGCCGATGTCGACGGCATCGATCTGGAGGTCGATACCCAGGACGTGGACGAGTTCGTCAACTCCGTGCGCTATCTCGGCCCGAGCTTCGGCGGCATCAACCTGGAAGACATCAAGGCGCCGGAATGCTTCATCATCGAGCAGCGCCTCAAAGAACTGCTGGACATTCCAGTGTTCCACGACGACCAGCACGGCACGGCGATCATCTCCGCCGCCGGTCTGATCAACGCCATGCACCTGACCGGCCGCGACATCAAGACCACCAAACTGGTGGTCAACGGCGCCGGCGCCGCCTCGATCGCCGGGGTCGAGTTGCTCAAGGCCATGGGCATGCCGCACAACAACATCATCATCTGCGACACGCGCGGCGTCGTGTACCAAGGCCGCGAGCAGGGGATGAACCAATGGAAGTCGGCCCACGCGGCGGTGACCGACCGGCGGACACTGGCCGAGGCCCTGGACGGGGCAGACGCCTTCTTCGGCCTGTCGGTGAAGGGCGCGGTGACCAAGGACATGGTGGCGTCCATGGCGGCGAATCCGATCATCTTCGCCATGGCCAACCCGGATCCCGAGATCACGCCCGAGGACGTGCAGTCCGTGCGCAGCGACGCGATCATGGCGACCGGGCGGTCGGACTATCCGAATCAGGTGAACAACGTCCTCGGCTTCCCCTACATCTTCCGCGGGGCGCTCGACGTGCGGGCGTCCGAAATCAATCAGGAGATGAAGATCGCCGCCGCCAACGCACTCGCTGAACTGGCCCGCGAGGACGTGCCGGACGAAGTCGACGCCGCCTATTCCGGCCGGCGCCTGCACTACGGCCGCGACTACATCATTCCGGCCCCCTTCGACCCCCGCCTGATCGTCCACGTTTCCGCCGCCGTCGCCCAGGCGGCGATGGACACCGGCGTCGCGCGCAAGCGCATCGAGGACATGGACGCCTACCGGGCTGAACTCGGTGCCCGCCTCGACCCGACCGCAGCCAGCCTGCAGAACATCTTCGACCGCATCCGAAAAGCCCAAAAGCGGGTGGTCTTCGCCGAGGGCGAGGAAGAGAAGACGATCCGTGCCGCCCTGTCGTTCCAGAACGGCGGCTACGGCCACGCGGTGCTGATCGGCCGCGAGGACCGGATCAAGAGCAAGATCCAGGACATGGGCATCGCCGGTGCCGAGTCCCTGGAAGTGCAGAACGCCCGCGTGTCACCCTTCAACGAAAAGTACATAGAGTTCCTGTATAACCGCCTTCAGAGGAAGGGCGCGATGCATCGGGACTGTCAGAGAATGGTGAACCAGGACCGCAACATCTTTGCCGCCTGCATGGTGGCGATGGGCGACGCGGACGGCATGGTGACCGGGCTGACCCGAAGCTTCGGCGTCTCCGCCGACGACGTCACCCGGGTCATCGACTGCAAACCGAACGAGCTTCTGATGGCCGTCACGATGGTGATCTCGCGCGGCCGCACGATCTTCATCGCGGACACGAACGTCCACGAACTTCCCGAAGCGGATCAGCTCGCCGACATCACCTGCCAGACCGCGGCCGCCGCGCGTGCTTTCGGCCATGAGCCGCGCGTGGCGCTGCTGTCGTTTTCCAACTTCGGCAATCCGATGCGCGAGAAGGCGCTGCGAATCCGCGAGGCGGTGGAGATCCTGGACGGCCGCGCGGTTGATTTCGAGTACGACGGCGAGATGTCCGCCGATGTCGCGCTGGATCCGGAAGTACGGCGGCTCTACCCGTTCTGCCGCCTTTCCGGACCGGCCAACGTCCTGATCATGCCGGCCCTGCACTCGGCCAACATCTCCTACAAAATCCTCCAGCGCTTCGCCGGCGGGTCGGTGATCGGGCCGATGCTGCTGGGCCTTCAGAAACCGGCGCAGATCGTCCAGATGGGCGCGAGCGTCACCGACATTGTGAACGCCGCGGCGATCGCAGCGCACGAGGCGACCATCGGCTGACGGAACGGGCGGGCCCGTCCGCCGCCGTCGGACCGCAAGATGCCGGCCGAGGCATCGGAGGAGACATGGCGGACCCGAACACGCCGGGGGCGAATAACAGGACTGACGACCGCAAACGGTTCCAGGCCGCGTCCCAGGCCATGCCGGCATGGGGTACGGTCAGCCGCATGGCCGGTCTCCTGGTCATGGTCCCGAGCCTCGTCTTCATCGGTCTGGCAGTTGCAGGCGAAATCGCCGCGCCGATTGCCGCGGCGTCGGTCGCCGCGAGCTACCTGGCCATGCTGGCCGTCGTCCGCCACCATCTGCGGGAGCTGGCGATCCTGCGCCAGCACCTGGACGAGCGGGCCCAGGCGCCGGATCTGGAGACGGCGCTCGCCGACCGGCGCGGCGCGATCTCGCTGATCAGCGATACCGGACCCTCGGCCGATCTGGCCCTGTCGCTGGAACGGGCGGATCGGCAGTTCTCCCTCTGGATGACCGCGGCCCACCGGGAGGCGGAAACCCGTACCCGCATCATCCAGGCCATTCCCGATCCGCTGCTGGTGGTCGACGCACGCTCACGCATCCTGAGCGCCAACCGGGCCGCTCTTTCCCAGTTCGGCCAACGCATCGAGGGCCGCGACCTCTCGGCGGTAATCCGCCACCCGGCGGTGCTGTCGGCGGTGCGCGACGTACAGGCCGGACGCGAATGCGACCCGGTCGAGTTCGAGATGGCGGCGCCAACCGAGCAGACCTTCACGGTCCAAATCGAGCCGCTCCACGACGGCGACGGCAAGCCCGCAGCCGCCCTATTGCTTTTCGTCGACCTGACCGCGGTAAGACGGTCGGAGCAGATGCGGGTCGATTTTGTCGCCAATGTGAGCCACGAACTGCGCACCCCCCTCGCCACCCTCATGGGCTTCATCGAGACGCTGCAGGGACCGGCCCGCGACGATGCCGACGCCCGCGACCGATTCCTGGAGATCATGCGGCTGCAGGCCCATCGCATGAGCCGGCTGGTCAACGACCTGCTATCGCTGTCCAGAATCGAGACGAACGAGCACAGCGCGCCCACGTCGCGGGTGGCGCTCCCGCCGCTTCTGGAAGGGGTGAAGGCGACCCTGGACCTCGAGGCGCGGCGCAAGGACATGCGGGTTCGTGTCGAGGTGGCAGACGGTCTGCCGCCCGTCATCGGCGAGTCCGACGAATTGACCCAGGTCCTGCAGAACCTGATGGACAACGCCATCAAGTATGGCCGCAGCGGCACGGTCGTCGAGGTATCTGCAGCACCGGCGGAGAAAGTCCCCGCGGCCTATCCCGGCAAGCGAGCCGACGCCATAGCCATTCGGGTGCGCGATCAGGGCGAGGGGATCGATGCCGCCCACGTTCCGCGCCTGACCGAGCGTTTTTACCGCGTCGACACGGCGCGGTCCCGGGAGCTGGGGGGGACCGGCCTCGGACTCGCCATCGTCAAACACATCATCGGCCGGCACCGCGGCGCGCTGACAATCGAATCCGCCCGCGGCGTCGGAACGACGGTGACCGCCTATCTGCCCCGTGCGACCGATGAGGCACAAACGCCCGGAACTCCCGAGGAACACCACGGTCGTAGCGGGCCGAGAACGATTACCGCTGCGTGAAAATCGCATGACGAAATTATTACGGCACCCGCTGTAATCAAAGTTTCATGGTTCTGTCTTAAAAACTTTCTACCCCGTCGGTACTTCTCCGCACAGCCGAACCGGGGGAGCGAAGGCGCATCGATGACGATGCGGCTCACCTGCGGGGACGGCGGAACGCAACCTCCCAAGCGAAAGACTGGAGGACTCTCATGACTTTCTCGTTCGGCAAGGCGGCCGCCATCGCCGCGCTCGGCGTCGTCGCGATGACGGCCCAGGCCGAGGCCCGTGATCAGATTCGCATCGTCGGTTCGTCGACCGTGTTCCCGTTTGCCACCGTGGTCGCGGAGAACTTCGGCAAGACCACCGGCTTCAAGACCCCGGTGATCGAGTCGACCGGCTCCGGCGGCGGCCTCAAGCTGTTCTGCCAGGGCGTCGGGACCGAGCATCCCGACTTCACCAACGCCTCGCGTCGGATCAAGAAGTCCGAGGTCGAGCTCTGCGCCGAGAACGGCGTAACCGACATCACCGAGATCAAGCTCGGCTATGACGGCATCGTGCTGGCCAACTCGAAGGCCGCCGAGACCTACAATCTGAGCCGCAAGGACATCTTCCTGGCCCTGGCCAAGCAGGTTCCGGTCGACGGCAAGCTGGTCCCGAACCCCTACACCAAGTGGTCGGAGATCAACCCGGACCTGCCGGACACCGAGATCGAGGTCCTGGGCCCGCCGCCGACCTCCGGCACCCGCGACGCGTTCGTGGAGCTGGTGATGCGCGAAGGCGCCGAACAGTTCCCGATGCTCAAGGAGATGGGGAAGAAGGACTTCCGAGCGGTCTCCGATTCCATGCGCGAGGACGGCCGCTTCGTCGAGGCCGGCGAGAACGACAACCTGATCGTCCAGAAGCTCGAGGCCAACCCGGCCGCGCTGGGCATCTTCGGCTTCTCCTTCCTCGACCAGAACGCCGACAAGGTCCACGGCTCGATCATCGACGGCTCGGCCCCGACCTTCGAGGCCATCGCCGACGGCTCCTATCCGGTCTCCCGCTCGCTGTTCTTCTACATGAAGAACGCCCATGTCGGCGTGATCCCGGGAATGAAGGAATACGTCGCCGAGTTCACCAGCGAGAAAGCGGCCGGCCAGGAAGGCTATCTGACCGATAAGGGCCTCATCCCGCTGCCGGAAGAGGATCTGAAGAGCTATCGCTCGGCTGGCGAGAACCTCACCAATCTGAGCCTCTGAGCGGGCTCCGATCAAGGCGGCCGGCCCTCGGGTCGGCCGCTCCCGTCTTCACCGCTTGCTTCCCGGCATTCTCCGCCGACACATGCGGCGGTTATTTCCAGACACAAATTCGTTAGACCCTTTTCAACACCGGCGACTCCAGCGTCGGATCGGGATCGCTCTCAGGGGACCGGCTACCCATGCAAACCTTCATCGTGGTTCTCGCGCTGCTCGGGTTCGCCGCCGTCGGCTACACCATGGGGCGCGCGCGATCCATCATGACCGCAGGCGGCACGCCGAAAGGTCTTCATTCCCTGCCGAGCTACTATGGGGCCTACACCGCCATGTGGATCGGCCTGCCGTCGCTTCTACTGCTGGCGGCCTGGCTGATCGTCCAGCCGCAGATCGTCGACGGTCTTGTCATGGGCGGGCTGCCGTCGGCGATGACCGAGGGCCTTTCGAGCTCCGAATACGGTCTCCTGCTGAACGACATCCGCAACGTGGCCACCGGCAACATCTCGTCCCGCGGCGACGATCCGGCGATCACCGCGGCGGCGGCCCGGCTCAGCGGTTTGCACGACACCGGCTTCATTCTGATGATCGTGGCGGCCTTCGGAATCGGCGCCGGCGGTCTCGCCGTCGCCCGCAGCCGGATCAGCCCCACCCTGCGGGCCCGCAACACGGTCGAGAAGGTCATCAACGTCATTCTCATCGTGAGTTCGCTGATCGCGATCCTGACGACGGTCGGGATTGTGCTGTCGCTGCTGTTCGAGAGCTTTCTTTTCTTCACCCATGTTCCGTTCTACGAGTTCGTCTTCGGCTTGAACTGGAGCCCGCAGACAGCGCTGCGCGCCGATCAGGTCGGATCGTCCGGCGCCTTCGGCGCCATCCCGCTCTTCGTCGGCACCCTGCTGATCACCTTTATCGCCATGATGGTTGCCGCGCCGATCGGTCTGCTGTCGGCGATCTACATGGCGGAGTACGCCGACCCCCGGTTCCGAGCCTTCGCCAAGCCGATGCTCGAGGTCCTGGCCGGCATCCCGACCGTGGTCTACGGCTTCTTCGCCGCCCTGACGGTCGCCCCGGCGTTCCGGAACGCCGGCGAAAGCATCGGCCTCGACGTTTCCTCGGAGAGTGCGCTCGCCGCCGGCGTTGTCATGGGGATCATGATCATCCCCTTCGTCTCGTCCCTGTCCGACGACGTCATCAACGCGGTCCCCCAGTCCTTGCGCGACGGCTCCTACGGGCTCGGCGCCACCAAGTCCGAGACCATCCGCTCCGTGGTCGTGCCGGCGGCGCTGCCCGGGATCGTCGGCGCCTTGCTGCTGGCGATCAGCCGTGCCATCGGCGAGACCATGATCGTGGTCATGGCCGCGGGGTTGGCGGCCAATCTGACGGTCAATCCGCTGGAGGCGGTCACCACCGTCACCGTTCAGATCGTCACGCTTCTCGTCGGCGATCAGGAGTTCGACAGCGCCAAGACCCTGTCGGCCTTCGCGCTCGGCCTTGTCCTCTTCTTCATCACGCTCGCCCTCAACGTGATCGCGCTGAGCGTGGTCCGCAAATACCGAGAGAAGTATGACTGACGCGACCTCCTTTCCGCCGGGCACCGGTTCCGGAGGCAGGCCGACCGATCCGGCTCGCCGCCCCCTGGTCGTCAGCCCGCACCTCGCCAGGCGATACGCGCGGGAACGCCGGTTCCGTCTTCTCGGACTTGCCAGCGTCGCCACCGCCGGTCTGATCCTGCTGATCCTGCTCGGCAGCATCGTGTCCAAGGGCTACTCGGCCTTCTGGCAATACAATGTCGACCTCACCATCGAGTTCAGCGCCGAGGAGCTGAACCCCGACGGCGGCCCGGTCGACATGGAAACGCTGCGGCGCGCGAACTACCTGGCCCTGGTGCGCGACTCTCTGAAGCGCGAGTTCCCGGACGCCGCCGGCGACCGCAGCGAGCGCCGCAAGCTCTACGGTCTGGTGTCGCCGAACGCCGATATCGTCCTGCGGAGCATGGTGCTGGAAGATCCAGGCCTGATCGGTACGACCCAAACCGTTACCATCAAGCTGTCCGACGACATGGACACGTTCGCCAAAGGCTATATCGATCGCAATCTGCCCGAGGGCGATCGGCGGGTGACGGATCTGGAGATCGGCTGGTTCGACCATTTGAACTCGGAGGGTCGGATCCACGCCGCCTTCAACGTGGACTTCTTCACCCAGGGCGACAGCCGGGAACCGGAGGAGGCGGGCATCTACGGAGCCTTGATCGGCTCGATCCTGACCCTGATGGTAACCCTGCTGGTGTCTTTCCCGATCGGGGTGATGGCGGCGGTCTATCTTGAGGAATTCGCGCCGAAGAATCGGCTGACCGATCTCATCGAGGTGAACATCAACAACCTGGCGGCGGTGCCCTCGATCGTCTTCGGTCTGCTCGGTCTGGCGGTTTTCCTGAATTTCTTCGGCCTGCCCCGGTCGGCGCCGCTAGTCGGCGGCCTCGTCCTGGCGCTGATGACCCTGCCGACCATCATCATCGCTTCCCGATCGGCGCTGAAGGCGGTGCCGCCGTCGATCCGGGAGGCGGCCCTCGGCCTCGGCGCCTCGCCGCTCCAGGTGGTCACCCATCACGTGCTGCCGCTGGCCATGCCCGGTATCCTGACCGGCACCATCATCGGCATGGCTCAGGCCCTCGGCGAGACCGCGCCGCTGCTGATGATCGGCATGGTGGCCTTCATCGTCGATATTCCCCAGAGCTTCACCGATCCGGCGACCGTTCTGCCGGTACAGGTCTACATCTGGGCCGACAGCCCCGAGCGCGCGTTCGTCGAGAAGACGTCGGCGGCGATCATGGTGCTGCTCGGCTTCCTCGTCCTCATGAACGCGATCGCGGTCCTGTTGCGCAAACGCTTCGAGCGCCGGTGGTAAGGAGATATACAGATGACCGAACCGTCCACCCCCACGCGCGATGTCACCGTCGCCGCCAAACCCCCGGGTCCAGAACAGTTGGCGAACCGCTACACCAAGGTCCAGTCGCGCGACGTTAACGTCTACTACGGCGAGAAGCACGCGCTGAAGCATGTCGACCTCGACGTCTACGAGAACGAGGTGACGGCCCTGATCGGCCCGTCAGGCTGCGGCAAGTCGACATTCCTGCGCTGCCTGAACCGGATGAACGACGTGATCGACATCTGCCGGGTGACCGGCCGAATCTCGCTCGACGACCACGACATCTACGACCCGTCGCTCGACGTGGTGCAGCTCCGCGCCCGGGTCGGCATGGTGTTCCAGAAGCCGAACCCGTTCCCGAAGTCGATCTACGACAACATCGCCTACGGTCCGCGGATTCACGGCATCGCCCACGGGAAGGCCGAACTCGACGAGATCGTGCAGAAGAGTCTGGAGCGCGCCGGCCTCTGGAAGGAGGTCAGCGACCGCCTGGACCAGCCCGGCACCGGCCTGTCGGGCGGCCAGCAGCAGCGGCTCTGCATCGCCCGCGCCATCGCGGTGAACCCGGAGGTGATCCTGATGGACGAGCCCTGCTCGGCCCTGGACCCGATCGCCACCGCCCGCATCGAGGAGTTGATCGACGAGCTCCGGGAAAACTTCACGATCGTCATCGTCACCCACTCGATGCAGCAGGCCGCCCGGGTGTCGCAGCGGACGGCGTTCTTCCATCTCGGCGACCTGGTCGAGGTCGGCGAAACCGAGGCGATCTTCACCAATCCCGAAGACAGCCGCACCCAGGGATACATCACCGGACGGTTCGGATAGCATCGAAACGACGGCGGTCGGTCCCCTATCGAACCGGAGGTTGATCCCCGGCGCCGGCGTGCTCACCCACCGCTCCAGAGGTTAGAACCATGTCCGACAGCCACATCGTTTCTTCATTCGACGAGGAACTGAACGACCTGCGCTCCGCGATCTCGCGCATGGGAGGGCTGGTCGAAGCGCAGTTGTCGAACGCCATCCAGGCGATCGCCAAGCGGGACGATGCGCTGGCCACGCGCTGCGTCGAATCGGACAAGGACATCGACGATCTCGAGGACCACATCGAAGCGCTGACCCTGCGCATGCTCGCGCTGCGCCAGCCGGTGGCCCACGATCTGCGGCAGATCCTGTCGGCGCTAAAGACCTCCCACGACCTGGAGCGTATGGGCGACTACGCGACCAACGTCGCCAAGCGGGCCTCCGCCCTGTCCCAGCTCCCCGAGGTCGGGCCGATCAACGGCATCGTCCGCATGGGTCGGCTGACCCACCGCATCATCACCGACGTTCTGGATGCCTACACCCAGCGCGACGTGGAGCGGGCCATGCTCGCCTGGGAGCGGGACGAGGAAATCGACCAGATGTACACCAGCCTCTTCCGGGAGCTGCTGACGTACATGATGGAGGATCCGCGCAACATCACCGCCTGCGCGCACCTGCTCTTCGTCGCCAAGAACATCGAGCGGATCGGCGACCACGCCACCAACATCGCCGAGACCGTGTATTTCGAGGAGACCGGCCGCCGCCTGGAAGGGAATCGGCCGAAGGGGGACAAGAGCAGCTTCGCGGTGGTCAAGCCGGGGGAGTTGCCCGATGGATAGTCCCAGCAGCGAGCGACAGAGACCATGAAACCACTGATCCTGATCGTCGAGGACGAAGCGCCGATCGTCACCCTCCTCCGCTACAATCTGGAACGCGAGGGGTTCCGCGTGATCGATGCCGGAGACGGCGAGGAGGCGATGCTCGTCGCCGCCGAACGCCGGCCCGATCTGATCTTGCTCGACTGGATGCTGCCTCTGCTATCGGGCATCGAGGCCTGCCGCCGGCTCCGCCGGGCCCCGGATCTGAAGAGCATCCCGATCATAATGCTCACCGCCCGCGGCGAGGAAGGCGACCGGGTCCGCGGCCTGAACGCTGGCGCCGACGACTATATCACCAAACCCTTCAGCCCGGCGGAGCTCGTGGCTCGGGTGCGCGCGGTCCTGCGCCGGGCCCGACCGTCCACCGAGGACGAGATTCTGCGCTTCGCGGACCTGACCATGGACCTTGCCGCCCATCGGGTGAAACGCAGCGAACGCGACATCCACCTCGGCCCCACCGAGTTCCGCCTGCTTCGCCATTTCCTGGAGCATCCGGGTCGGGTGTTCTCGCGGGAGCAGCTGCTCGATACGGTCTGGGGACCGGACGTCTATGTCGAGCCGCGCACGGTCGACGTGCATATCCGGCGGCTGCGCAAGGCGCTGAACAGCGACAGCGACGACGACATGATCCGCACGGTCCGCTCTGCCGGCTACGCCCTCGACGCCAACGCCATGGCCTGAGGCGACCGGCCGGTTACCGCTGCGATTGCCGCTGGGCAACCGGCGGCGACTCAGGTACCTCAGCCTGATGGCGGCTGAACGCACCTCCTGGACCGACGGCATCCGGGTCTATCTCGACCGCCGGATGCTGATCATCCTGATCTTCGGCTTCGCATCGGGCCTGCCGGCGCCTCTGGTCTATTCCAACCTGTCGATCTGGCTGACCGATGCCGGATTCACCCGCTCCAGCGTCGGCCTGTTCAGCCTCGCCACGACGGCCTATGCGATCAATTTTCTCTGGGCGCCGCTTGTCGACCGGCTGCGTCTGCCGGGTCTTACCGACCGGTTCGGGCGCCGGCGCGGCTGGGCACTGCTGACCCAGGTCGCGCTCATCGCCGCCATCGCCTTCCTCGGTCTGACCGACCCCGCCGACGACGTATCCCTGGTAGCGCTCGCCTGCGTCTTCGTCGCCTTCGTCTCCGCCACCCAGGACATCGTCATCGACGCCTACCGGGTGGATATCCTGAAACCGGAGGAGTTCGGTGCCGGGTCCGCCGTGGCGATCTGGGGTTGGCATATCGGCGGAACCCTGGTCGGCGGCGCCGGCGGCTTGTATCTCGCCGACAGCCTAGGCTGGAACGCCACCTACCTGATCCTCGCCTGCACCCTGCTGATCGCCGTCGCCGCCACCCTGCTGGCGCCGGAGCCGGTACCGCGCGATGCCCTGCCGGATCCCCTGCCCGACGGTCGGGCGCCGCTCGGCGAGCGGATCGTCCTGTGGCTGCGCCAAGCCCTCATCGATCCTTTCGCCGAGTTCGTTCGCCGGGACTGGTGGCTGCTGATCCTGGTCTTCGTCTTCGTCTTCAAGTTCGGCGACGCGCTGCTCGGGCGGATGTCCTTCGTCTTCTATCGGGAACTGGGCTTCGAGCTGACCCAGATCGCCGACGTGACGAAGGTCTTCGGGCTGGCCGCGGTCTGTCTGGGCGTCTTCGCCGGCGGGGTCCTGGTCAAGGTGGCCGGCGTGTTCCGGGCGCTGCTCGCGGGCGGGCTCGCCGCGGCGGCGACCAATCTCGCCTACGCCTACCTCGCGAGCGCCGGGCAGAACATGGAGGTCTTCGCGCTCGCCGTCATCGCGGACAACTTCACCGGTGGCCTCGCCACCGTTGCGTTCGTGGCCTACCTGGCCGGGCTCTGCAACACCGCCTTCTCCGCCACCCAGTACGCCCTGCTGAACTCCCTCGGCAATCTCGCCCGGATCTGGTTCGCCGCGTCCGCCGGGCTGATCGTCGACAGCCTCGGGGGCGACTGGGCGCTGTTCTTCACCATCACCGCCGGGCTCGCCCTTCTGGGTCTGCCGCTGCTGCTGGTGCTGATGTGGGTCATGCCGGACCCGGGCAGGGCCTGATCCGGCGCCGGAAACGACTAGCCAAGCGTCTCGGTGACCAGTTTCTTCAGATCGGCCTCGGGCCGCGCGCCCACGTGGCTGATGATCTCGGAGGCGCAGATCGCGCCCATGCGCCCGCAGGTTGCCGCGTCCTTGCCGGCCGTGTAGCCGTGCAGGAACCCGGCCGCGTACAGATCGCCCGCCCCGGTTGTGTCGATCACCTTTGCCACCGGCTCGGCATCGAGCACATGGACTTCGTCCCGATGGACGACGACGGCCCCCTTCTCGCTGCGGGTCAGGGCCGCCGTCTCGACTTCGAAACGAATTGCCTGAAGGACGTCGTCGAAACTGTCGGTCTCGAACAGCGACAGGGATTCCGCCTCGTTGGCGAAGAGGATGTCGACGTGATGCTTCACCAGCTCCTTGAAATCGGCTCGGTGCCGGTCGACGCAGAACGAATCCGACAGGGAAAGCGCGACCTTGCCGCCCGTCCTGTGGGCGATCTCCGCCGCCTTGACGAAGGCCTTCTTCGCCTCGGGCGGATCCCACAGATAGCCCTCGAGGTAGACGACCTGGGCCTCGGCGATCAGGGCCTCGTCGATATCGTCCGGCGTCAGGTTCACGCAAGCGCCAAGGAACGTGCTCATGGAGCGCTGTGCGTCCGGCGTGACCAGCACGAGGCAGCGGGCCGTCGGCGGGCCGTCCGACGCGGGCGCGGTGTCGAAGCGCACGCCCTGGGCGGTGATGTCGTGGCGGAACACCTTCCCGAGCACATCGTCCCGGACCTTGCCCACATATCCGGTGCGGCTGCCGAGAGCGGCCAGACCGGCGGCGGTGTTGCCAGCGGAACCGCCGGACATCTCGATGCCCGGCCCCATGGCGGCGTAGAGCGACTCCGAGCGCTCGGCATCAATCAGGGTCATCGCGCCCTTCTCCACCTTTTGCGCGGCGAGAAAATCATCGTCGCATCGGGAGATGACGTCGACAATGGCGTTGCCGATGGCGACGACATCCAGGCTCTTGGTCATTCGGATCTCCAGGATTTCTTGGCCGGGGACTTCGGGCGTCCGGCTTCTGGGTTCGCGACTGCGCGGCGCTGGCCGCGAGCGCACACTAGTGTCCTGGCGCCAGCGATCAAGCCTGTCGGCATCCGAACCGGTCCGACGCCCGTAGCCCGCTCTTGAACGCGGGCGGACTTCGTGGTTTCAACCCCGCTGGCAAGGTGGTGGCAAGCGCCACGCCCGTATTCCGCCCGAACGATGCGAGACCGGCGATGTTCCATTCGATATCCCTGACGCTCGAGCAGCTCGGCGACAAACGCCTGCGCTCGGTGCTGATCCTCTCGATCGGCGCCAGCCTGCTTCTGATCCTCGCGCTCGCGGCTGTGGTCGGTTTGGTGCTGTCGGCCCTTGCCCAGACGGGCACCGGCTGGCTCGACGAGGTGATCGTCTGGGTCGGGGCGATCGGCACCTTCGTCCTCGCCCTGATCTTCTTTCCAGGCTCGGTTCAGCTTGTGAGCGGACTCTTCGCCGACCGGGTTGCCGATGCGGTGGCGGCGAAGCACTATCCGGACGCCCCGGCGCCGCGGCACGTCCCCCTCGGCGAAGTCATTGCCGACGGTCTGCGTTTTGCCGCGCTCACCATCGGCCTGAACATCGTCGCGCTACCCCTCTATTTCATCCTGCCCGGCCTCAACCTCCTGATTTTCTTCGGACTCAACGGCTACCTACTGGGGCGTGAATACGCCGAGATGATCGGCCAGCGCAGCATGGATCGGGCGACGTTTCGGGCGTTCAGGGAGACGAATCGCGGGTCGCTGTTTGTCGGCGGTGTCCTGATCGCCGCCCTGTCGACCATTCCCGTGGTGAATCTCACAACTCCCGTCGTTGCAACCGCTTTTGCCATGCATGAACATGAAAGGTTGCGGCGCCGAACCGTTCCGCGATAATAGCGGCGAGGCAATTGCTTAGCTGAAATCGCTCAGTGAGGAGATAAGCCATGTTCCGGCGTCGCAGAGCATCTGAACCGCCGCGAGACGAGAGCGTCGAACCGGCGGTCGGTGCCGACGGCTCCGACCAGGTGTCTTCCGTCAGCGGTTCAGGCGCCGAGTCCGGGGCGGACGTTACCCCCCTCGGCGGCCTTACGGAGCAGACGACCCGCATGCCCGGCGCCAGCGCGCGGGCGTCGGCCGCAAACCCCTCTTCCCCTTCGCCCGCCGCTTCCGATTCGAAAGGTTCGGCTATGTCCGCTTCGACCCCTCCGCGCTCACCCGGCCAGGGCTTCGTGCCCGAGATCCCTCGCCGATCCGCTTCCGACATCCCCGGAGCTCCGCCGCGCCGGCCGTCCAATCCAGGACGCGGCAACGAGGAGAGCAAACGCCTCCTGGTCGGTAAGGAAATTTCACTCTCCGGCGAGATCACCGCCTGCGACAGCCTGGTTGTCGAAGGGACGGTGCAGGCCACTCTTCAGCACAGCCAGTCGCTCGAAGTCACGGAAACCGGCCTCTACAAGGGCACGGTAACCATCGAGGAGGCGGTGATCGCGGGCCGGTTCGAAGGCGACCTGACGGTTCGCGGAACCCTGTCGGTCAAATCGACCGGCATCCTTGAGGGGACGGTCAGGTTCCATCGGCTGGAAGTGGAACTTGGCGGCGTAATCAAGGGCGATATCGCCCCCCTGACCGAAGAGTAGGCGGCGAATGGACGGGACCACCGGGCGGCGCTCCCGCGCCGTCGCGCTGACATTCCTGATTGGTCTTTGCGGATGCGCAACGACAACGCCGGCACCGGTCCAAACCGAGAAGCCCGAGGTGGCGGCCGCGCCCGTCGCCCGCGGCGCGGCGCCGGTTCCAATGACCGTTGCCCGCAGCAAACCGGTGGCGCTGCGCGACGAGACGTCGCTGCGGGCGCTCGATCCGTCCGGGATCGAACGGCTGATCGGACCGCCGACATTCGTTCGGCAGGATGGGGGTGCGACCATCTGGCAGTATTCCGCCGACGGCTGTGTGGTGGATCTCTTCTGGTATCGCTCCGACGGCGGTCAGGCGTTGCTCCACGTGGAATCGCGCAACGTCTATAGCCAGAGGACCGCCGATACGACGGTCTGTCTCAACAGTCTGTGGCAACGCCGGGCAGACCAGGCCGACAGCTGATGTCGACTTCCGGCACTGGGAACCTTGCCGGTCGCTAGGCGTCCGGCGCAGGCGTCTTGTCCTTGAAGTTGCACACAGCGTTGACCGGGCAATCGGGACAGCGGGGCTTGCGGGCCTTGCAGATGTAACGCCCGTGCAAAATCAGCCAGTGATGGGCGTGCCGCAGATAGGGAGCCGGCACTTTCTTCAGCAGGGCTTTCTCCACCGCCAGCGGAGTCTTGCCGGCTGCCAACCCGGTCCGGTTCGCAACCCGGAACAGGTGGGTGTCGACGGCGATGGTCGGCTCGCCGAACCCGATGTTCAGCACCACATTGGCGGTCTTCCGCCCGACGCCGGGCAGGGCCTCGAGCGCCTCGCGATCGCGCGGCACCTCGGCGCCGTGGTGCTCGATCAGGTCGCGGCAGAGCTGAATGACGTTCTTTGCCTTCGAATTGAACAGGCCGATCGTCTTGATATGCCGCTTGAGACCCTCCTCGCCCAACGCCAGCATTTTCTCCGGCGTGTCTGCGATGGGGAACAGGTTCTTGGTCGCCTTGTTGACGCCGACATCCGTCGCCTGGGCCGAAAGGACCACCGCCACCAGCAGGGTAAAGGCGTTGACCCAGTCAAGCTCGCCCTCGGGTTCAGGGTTCCCTGCTTGGAGGGTCGAGAAGAACGTCTCGATCTGGGCTTTGGTCATTGCGCGGGCCATGACCCTGTTTAGCCGCCGCGATGGGGTGCGGCAATCGCCCGCGTGACGCCGCGCACGATTGACCGCACCGGGCTGGCCGCAGATATTCCAGAGGCTATGAACGACAGGATCACAAGCGCGGACAGAGCCGACACGGAGGACGGACCGGCGGAGGTCCCGGCCCTTGATCTCGTTCTGTATCCGCATCGATCCTTGTCGCCGAGCGGCTTTCTCATCGTGATGGGCGCGGTGGCGGGACTGTCTTTCGCCATCGGCTTGATTGTCTTCCTGGCTGGGGCCTGGCCGGTCGTCGGCTTTCTCGGCCTGGATGTCGCGCTGATCTATTTCGCTTTTCGGCTCAACTACCGCGCCGCCCGTGCCCACGAGACCATCCGCGTCGCGGCCGGCGAGGTGGAGGTGGTCAAGATCGATTCCACCGGCCGACGGCGACGCCATGTCTTGCCGTCTGCTTGGCTGACCGTGACCCTGGACGAGCGTCCGCGCGGCGGGACCCGCCTCATCCTGCGCTCGCGCGGGAAGGGGCTGGAGGTCGGCGCCTTCCTCGGAGACGACGAGAAATGCAGCCTCGCCGACGCGCTCCGGGATGGGCTGAGGCGAGCAACCCTGCCGCCACACCTATACGTTTCGAATTCCAATTAAAAAAGACTTAAGAGATTCCAAGGACATCCCGCATGCTGTAGAGGCCCGTATCGCGCCCGGCAACCCAACGGGCGGCCGCCACGGCACCATTTGCGAACACGTCTCGGCCGCTTGCCTTGTGGCCGATTTCCACCCGTTCGCCTGCGCCGGCAAAGATCACGCTGTGGTCGCCGATCACATCGCCGCCCCTTAACGTTGCGAATCCGATCTGACCTGCCTGTCGCGGGCCGGTATGTCCCTCGCGCGACAGGACCGAGACCTCTTCAAACTGTCGGCCGCGCCCCTTGGCAGCCGCCCGGCCCAGGCCGAGCGCGGTACCGGAGGGAGCATCGACCTTGCGATTGTGGTGCATCTCGACAATTTCGATGTCCCACCCCTCATTCAGAGCTCCGGCGACCTGCTCGACCACGGCCAGGAGCAACGTGACACCCTGGCTCATGTTCGGTGCATAGACGATGGCGGTGGTTCGGGCGTGGTCGGCAAGGATCGCCTCCTGCTCGTTGCTGAGGCCCGTGGTGCCGATCACCAACGGCGTACCCAGCGCCGCCGCCCTGGCGGCATGGGCGAGGGTCGCTTCCGGCAAAGTGAAGTCAATGGCCACGTCGGTGCCCAAAACGGCATCGATATCGTCGGTGACGGCGACGTCGAGACGTCCAACTCCGGCAAGCGTGCCGAGATCGGTGCCGAGGTCGGCACTACCGGTCCGGTCGGCCCCGGCGGCAACGGTCATTCCCTCCGCTTCCGTGACGGCGCGGGTGACCATCCGGCCCATGCGCCCGGTGCTGCCGAAAATACCTACTCTTAGTGCCATCTAGATTCTCCCGCAGCGCCGCCGCCCATCCTTGTGTGGGGCTTAGACCCGTATTGTCGGCCTTGTCCAGCGCACAGACTATCGCTTTCTTACAACGATGTTTTTAATTAAACTTTCGGTTCGTCATTCTGAGTGGATCAGGAGTTTCATGTGGATGTGCGGACTCTTTGCCTGGGCGTTCTGAGTTTCGGTGAAACCACCGGCTACGGAATTCGCAAGGCGGTCGGAGACTGGTTCGGGCATTTCGCCCAGGCGAGCCTCGGCGCGATCTACCCGGCCCTCGCCAAGGCGGTAGCACGGGGGGAGGTGGAGGTCGTCGGTTCGGCCGACATGGCGCTGGAGAAGCGAACCTTCAGACTAACCGACAAAGGCCGGGAAACCCTGGCCGCTTCGACCGCGGAGGCGTCCGGTGACGAAACGGTGCGATCACCTTTCCTCTCCGCCATGTTCTTCGCCCATTTCCTCGACATGGACGACGTCAACCGGGTTTTTGACGAGCGTCTCGCAGGACTCCGCGGGGAACAGCGGCGTCTGAGGAGTCTGCCGAGCGGCGACATGACAGAAGGGCAGCGCTTCACCATCCGCTATGCGATGGCGACGACCACGGCGGCGATCGCCTTCATGGAACGGGAAGGCCGGGCGATGGTGACCGCGATAGAACGGGAGCGCACCTAGGCCAAGGTAGGAGCACCGCTTCACACTACCCTATATGCTATTGATTTTACACAGGGTAGTGCCTGATCTGCTTAGTCCTTCAGGTCCTCCCAAAGCTCCTTCACCTTGTCGAAGAAGCCGTGGCTCTGCGGACTGGTCTTGTCGACGCCGCTGGCTTTTTGAAACTCTTCCAACAGCTCGCGCTGACGATCGGTGAGATTCACCGGCGTCTCCACGGCGACTTCGACATACATGTCGCCGCGCGATGGGGACCGAAGCACCGACATGCCCTTGCCGCGCAGTCGGAACTGTCGCCCGGTCTGGGTTCCAGCGGGGACGGAGACCTTGGCGCGTCGTCCCTCGATCGTCGGCACCTCGATCGCCCCACCAAGCGATGCCGTGACCATTTCCAGCGGGACACGGCAGTAAATGTCGGCGCTCTCGCGCTGGAAGATCGGGTGCGGCTGGATGTTGAGGAACAGATACAGGTCGCCCGGCGGCGCCCCGCGCATGCCGGCTTCGCCCTCGCCCTGCAGGCGTATGCGGGTTCCATCCTCGACGCCCGCCGGGATATTTACCGACAGCGTCTTCTCCTTGCGCTGACGTCCAGCACCGTTGCAGCTCTTGCAGGGGTTCTCGATCACCTGACCGACGCCGCCGCAGCCCGCACAGGTCCGTTCGATGGTGAAGAAGCCTTGCTGGGTCCGCGTTTTTCCGCGTCCGCCGCAGGTCGGACAGGCAACCGGCCGCGATCCCTTTTCCGCGCCGGCGCCGTCGCAGACGTCGCACGTCACGGATGTCGGCACGCGGATTTCCGCCTGCTTGCCCGCGAATGCCTCTTCCAGCGTCACCGTCATATTGTAGCGGAGGTCGGAGCCTCGGCCCGGGCTGGACCCGCGCCGGCCGCCGCCGCCCATGAAGTCGCCGAACATCTCCTCGAAGATATCGGCGAATCCGCCGGAGAAGCCCTCGAAGCCGCCGCCGCCCGGTCGCGGACCACCACCCTCGAACGCTGCGTGACCGAAACGATCGTATGCGGCCTTCTTTTCGTCGTCCTTCAGGACGTCGTAGGCCTCATTCACTTCCTTGAATTTGCGCTCGGCCTCTTCGTCCCCCGGATTGCGGTCCGGGTGGAACTGCATCGCCAACTTGCGATAGGCCTTCTTCAGAGTGTCCTTATCGGCGCCTCGGTCGACGCCCAACACCTCGTAAAAGTCGCGCTTCGCCATCGATCGTCACCGCCCCAAGATCCGCCGCAAGTGTCGTCGCTAGATGTGCCGCTGTGAAGCCCCGGCATGGGAAAACGCCGCGACCCGGCACCGATCCGCTTTCGGATGGAGCCGGGTCACGTCGTGTTCCATGGACCGGAGGGTCAAGCCGACTTGTTGCGATCCTGGTCGTCGACTTCCTCGAAGTCGGCGTCGACCACGTCATCGGCATTGCCGGAGTCGGCCTGTTCGCCCGTCGGGGCGTCGGCGCCAGGCTCGTCGCCACCACCGGCCTCCTGCTGCGCCTTGTACATCGCCTCGCCGAGCTTCATCGACGACTGCTGAAGAGCCTGCAGCTTGGCCTGGATGTCTTCGACGTCCTCGCCTTCCATCGCGGTCTTCAGGGCCGCGAGGTCGGATTCGACGGCCGCCTTGTCCGCCGGATCGACCTTGTCGCCAAAGTCGGCAAGGGTCTTTTCGGTGGCGTGGATCGCGTTGTCCGCCTGGTTGCGCGCTTCGATAAGCTCGCGGCGCTTCTTGTCGTCGGCGGCGTTCGCCTCGGCATCCTTGATCATCTGCTCGATGTCAGCGTCGGACAGACCGCCGGAAGCCTGGATGCGGATCTGCTGCTCCTTGCCCGTGGCCTTATCCTTGGCCGACACGTTCACGATGCCGTTGGCGTCGATGTCGAAAGTAACCTCGACCTGAGGCACGCCGCGCGGCGCCGGCGGAATACCGACGAGATCGAACTGGCCGAGCATCTTGTTGTCGGCCGCCATCTCGCGCTCGCCCTGGAAGACCCGGATCGTCACCGCCGTCTGGTTGTCCTCGGCGGTGGAGAAGGTCTGGCTCTTCTTGGTCGGGATCGTGGTGTTGCGATCGATCAGACGCGTAAAGACACCACCCAGCGTCTCGATACCCAGCGACAGCGGGGTGACGTCGAGCAGGAGGACGTCCTTGACCTCGCCCTTGAGCACACCGGCCTGAATCGCCGCACCGGACGCGACCACTTCGTCCGGATTGACGCCTCGGTTCGGGTCCTTGCCGAAGAAGCTCTTCACCGTCTCGAAGATCTTCGGCATGCGGGTCATGCCGCCGACCAGGATCACCTCGTCGATCTCGCCCGCCGACAGGCCGGCATCCTTCAGCGCGGCCTTGCAGGGCGCGATCGTGCGCTGGACCAGATCGTCGACCAGGGCCTCGAGCTTCGCGCGGGTGACCTTGATGTTCAGGTGCTTCGGACCGGACTGGTCGGCCGTGATGAACGGCAGGTTGACCTCGGTCTGCTGCGACGAGGACAGCTCGATCTTCGCCTTCTCGGCCGCCTCCTTCAGGCGCTGAAGCGCCAGGCGGTCGGAGCGCAGGTCGATCCCGTTCTCCTTCTTGAACTCGTCGGCCAGGTAGTCGATCAGGCGCTGGTCGAAGTCTTCGCCGCCGAGGAACGTGTCGCCGTTGGTGGATTTCACCTCGAACACGCCGTCGCCGATCTCCAGCACCGAGACGTCGAATGTGCCGCCGCCGAGATCATAGACCACGATGGTGCCGGAGGTCTTCTTGTCGAGACCGTAGGCCAGAGAGGCCGCTGTCGGCTCGTTGATGATGCGCAGAACCTCGAGGCCCGCGATCTTTCCGGCGTCCTTGGTCGCCTGACGCTGGGCATCGTTGAAGTAGGCCGGGACGGTGATGACCGCCTGGGTCACCTTTTCGCCCAGGTATGATTCGGCATCCTCTTTGAGCTTGCCGAGGATCATCGCGGAGATCTGGGCCGGGCTGTACTTGGTGCCGTCCATGTCGACCCAGGCGTCGCCGTTGTCGCCGGCAACCACCTTGTACGGGACCAGTTCGTTGAACTTCTTGGACGCGGCGTCGTCCGCGCGTCGACCGATCAGCCGCTTGATGGCGAACAGGGTCTTTTCCGGGTTGGTCACAGCCTGGCGCTTAGCAGCCTGGCCGACCAGACGCTCGCCGCCTTCGGCGAACGCAACCATGGACGGCGTCGTGCGCGCGCCCTCGGCGTTCTCGATGACTTTTGCGGAGGAGCCGTCCATGACGGCGACGCACGAATTCGTCGTGCCGAGATCGATTCCGATAACCTTGCTCATGCGATCCTCTCTTCAGCGGCAGGCGCCAGTGGCCTCGAAAGCGCCGTCGGCGCCCCCATTCGGGGACAATGTCAGGATTGGATCGTATATAGTGGCGCCGATCGCGTACGCAAGCGTTGCCGGGTCGTGATTTGCATCCCACGATGGCGGCGACCATGATCGTCTCGGCCAGCTACAAGACCGACATCCCCGCCTTCTACGGCACCTGGTTCCGCAATCGGCTGGCCGCCGGCCATGCGCGGGTGGCAAATCCATATGGGGGTCTTCCGTTCACGGTCTACCTGGACGCCGAGCGCGCCGACGCCTTCGTGTTTTGGACCCGCAACGCCGGGCCGTTCCTCGAAACGCTCGACCTGATGGCCGCCCAGGGACGGCCTTTCATCGTCCAGATGACGGTCACCGGCTATCCCGGAGCCCTGGAACGGTCGGTGATCGACACCGGCCGGGCGGTTGCCCAGATCCGCGAGCTTGCCCGCCGCTTCGGTCGGCGCGCCGTGGTGTGGCGCTACGATCCGGTGCTGATCACCGCCCTGACACCCGCCGAGACTCACGCCGGAACGATGGCGGCCCTGGCAGCGGCCCTGGCCGGCTCGGTCGACGAGGTGACCCTGTCCGTTGCGACGATCTACCGCAAGACCGCCGCCAATCTCCGGCGGCTCGAACGGGAGAGCGGTATCGCCTGGCGGGATCCGGAGGCGGCGGAGAAACGGGAACTGCTCGCACGCCTCGCCGGCGTCGCCGCCGATCACGGTATCCGACCAACCCTCTGCGCCCATCCCGAACTGCTGGTTCCCGGTATCGATCCAGCGGCGTGCATCGACGTGCAGCGGCTTTCGGAGGTGGCGGGGCGGGCGATCGGCGGACGGGAGAAGGGCAATCGGCCGGGGTGTCTGTGCGCCGAGTCCCGCGATATCGGCGCCTACGACAGCTGCCCCCACGGCTGTCTCTACTGCTATGCGGTAGGACGGCCGGAAACCGCCAAACGCAAGATGCGGACGCACGATCCGGACGGGGAATTCCTGTTCCCACCCACCGGAGCTTCCAGCGACCGGGCGGGAACGCCATGAAAAAGCCCCGGTCCTGATCGGATCGGGGCTCATCGGCAGATGGGGCAACCGACGATCGGTCAGACCGGTCAGGCGGTGGTGTCCACCCGCTCGTGGTCGTCTGGCTTGCCGCCCTTGGCGACACCGACCATCGCGGCGCGGAGCAGCCGGTCGTGAAGGACGTATCCCGGGGCGAGCACCTGAACGACCGTCCCCGGTGCCTTTGTCGGATCCTCGACCTCGAACATCGCCTGATGGAGGTTGTAGTCGAACTTGTCGCCCAACGGATCGATGCGCTTGATCTGATGCTTTTCGAAAGCCGTCAGGACTTCCTTCTCCGTCATCTCGACGCCGACGATGACATTCTTCAGCGCATCGTCGAGGTTCTCGCGGTTTTCCGGCACCGCATCCAGGGCGCGGCGAAGATTGTCGACCGCATTGAGCAGATCCTTGGCGAGATCGGCGGACGCGAATTTACGCCACTGCTCCTTCTCGCGATCGGTCCGGCGGCGCAGGTTCTCCGAGTCGGCAAGTGCCCGCAGCGCCTGATCCTTGAGCTGGGCCACCTGCTCCTCCAGCTCGGCGATCCGAACGTCACGCGCGTCGGAACCGCCGCCACCCGTGTCGATGGTGCCGTCATCCGACAGACCCAGGGCCTCGGCGAGCGACGCCTCGGCCGCCTTGTCGTGGGAATGCTCGTCGCCAGCGGCCTGATCGTTGACGGGTTGCGGGCCGGCGGGCTTGTTCTGGTCTTTCGCCATGGTCGCTACTCGTTGTCCTGCGGTTGAGTCGTCGGGCGGTCGAAAGATCGGACAGGAGATCTTCGAGGATGCCTCGTCGTCCGCTATGTAAGGTGCGCGGCGCGTATTGAAAACCCGAATCGCCGCAATCCCCGCCCTGACCCTGTGTCCGACAGATGGGGTCGCGGCCGCCGCGACGCCAGCGAAACCGTTATCCCAACAAGCGGCTGATCAGCTTGGACGTGTAGTCGACCATGGGAATGATCCGGGCGTAGTTCATTCGCGTCGGGCCGATCACGCCGATCGCGCCGACGACCGACCGCTTCTGATCGTGATAGGGCGCGATGATCATGGAGCAGCCGGTGTTGCGGAAAAGCTGGTTCTCCGCGCCGATGAAGATCTGCACACCGTCCGCCACGCCGGTCGCATCCAGCAGCCTCAGCGTGCTCTCCTTCTCCTCGAGCTGCTCGAACAGGCCGCGGATCCGCTCCAGGTCCTCCAGCGCGGTGACATCATGGAGGAGCGCCGACTGGCCGCGCAGAATCAGGGTCGAAGCGCCCGGACCACCGCCCCAGGTCGCGAGGCCCGCCTGTACGACGCGGGAGGTCAGCTCATCCAGCTCCGCCTTGCGCTGGTGGATCTCCTCCTCGATCAGGGCCATCGCCTCGGAGAGGGTCCGCCCGCCGAGACGGGTGTTCAGATAATTGGTCGCCTCCACCAGGGCCGAGGGCGGAAGGCCCGCGGGAAGCTCGACGACGCGATTCTCGACAAGGCCGGTCTCGCTGACCAGCACCACCAGGGCCCGCTGATTGCCCAGCGGCACGAACTCGATGTGACGCAGGGAACCCTCGTTCTTTGGCGAAACGACGAGTCCGGCGCAGCGCGTCAGACCGGCAAGCGCCGCCGACGCTTCTTCCAGCATCTCCGACAGGCTGCGGCCCGCGGCGGCGCATTGCCCGTCGATGCTCTCGCGCTCCTCAGGCGCCAGATCCCCGCCGACCTCCAACAGCCCGTCAACGAACATCCGCAAACCGGCGTCGGTCGGCAGCCGGCCGGCCGACGTGTGCGGCGAGAACAACAGCCCGGCCTCCTCAAGGTCGGCCATGACGTTCCGGATCGTGGCCGGCGACAGCAGCAGTCCCTGCTTGCGCGACAATGTCCGAGAGCCCACCGGTTCACCGGTTTCCACATACGCGTCCACGACGTGCATGAAGATTCGACGCGAGCGCTCGTTGAGCTGCGCGAGGGTGGTGGACGGCATGGCGCCCTCGAGGGTGTCTTTCTGCATACCGGACATCGTACCCGAGAATCTAGGCGGCACCATGGAGCCGGTCAACGCGTGGCGCGGGCCTCGCGGCGGCGGCTCCCCGGACGGACAGCCGAGACCGGATAGGCGAGACTGGACGCGCCCGACCCGGATCGCTAGCTTCCGCGCAAATTCCTCAGAAGATGTCCACCGCGCGGTTCCGCCGTCAAAGATTGATTGAAAGGCCGTTTCATGGCTTCAGCCCCCATCTCCGGCCCGACCGCGTCGGTCTCTCGTCCGTCCGGCCGTGCAGTCGACGCGCTGCGCGACGTCGTCCTGGAGCCCGGGTTCGCCAAGCACGCCGAGGGTTCCTGCCTGGCACGCTTCGGCGACACCCACGTTCTCTGCACGGCGTCCGTCGAGGAGCGGGTCCCGCCGTGGCTGAAAGGCGGCGGCAAGGGCTGGGTCACCGCGGAGTACGGCATGCTGCCGCGTTCCACCCACACCCGCACCGACCGCGAGGCGGCCCGTGGCAAGCAGTCCGGCCGCACCCAGGAGATCCAACGCCTGATCGGGCGCTCCCTGCGGGCGGTCACCGACCTCACCGCCCTGGGCGAGCGCCAGATCCGGATCGACTGCGACGTGCTGCAGGCCGACGGCGGCACACGGACGGCGGCGATTACCGGATCCTGGGTCGCCCTGCACCAGGCGATCGCCACGCTGAAGCGGTTCGGCGCGGTGAAGAACGAACCGTTGGTCGACCGCGTCGCGGCGATCTCCTGCGGTATCTACAAGGGCGTGCCGGTACTCGACCTGGACTACGCCGAGGACAGCGACTGCGACGCCGACGCCAATTTCGTCCTGACCGCGGGCGGAGGACTGGTCGAAGTGCAGGCGACCGCCGAAGGCGACCCGTTCGAAGAGGCGGCGTTCATGGAACTGCTGCGGCTGGCCCGCAAAGGCACCGACGAGTTGGCTTCCCGGCAGCTCGCCGCGGTCGGCTGAGGAGACGACGGCGATGGCGCCCCGCAAGCTGGCCGGAGAGACCCTGGTGCTGGCCACCCATAATCCCGGCAAGGTCCGGGAGATCGGGGAGTTGCTGGCGCCGTTCGGCATGACCGTCGTCTCGGCCGGCGAACTCGGTCTGCCCGAGCCGGAGGAGACCGGATCGACGTTCATTGCGAATGCGGAACTTAAAGCGTTGGCCGCGGCGACCGCCTCGGGCAAGCCGGCCTTGGCGGACGATTCCGGGTTCTGCGTGGCGGCGCTGAACGGCGATCCGGGGATCTATTCCGCCCGCTGGGCCGAAGAGTCTAAGGACTTTTCCGTGGCCATGGAGCTGGTCCACAGGAAGATGGCGGATAGTGGATCCGACGACGACCGGGCGTGGTTCACCTGCGCCCTCACCCTGGCCTGGCCGGACGGCCACTGCGAGAGCGTCGAGGGCTATGTTCACGGCACCGCCGTATGGCCGCCGCGGGGAGAGAAGGGATTCGGCTACGATCCGATGTTCGTACCCGACGGCGACACCCGGACCTTCGGCGAAGGAGACGCCGCATGGAAGCATTCGGTCAGCCATCGCGCCGACGCCTTCGCCCAGCTCGTGGCCCGGTGTTTTGACGGAGCGGGTACGGGTGGCGGATCCGCTGACGACTGACCGTTCGGGCCTGGACCCGCTTGGCCTGTACGTCCACTGGCCGTTCTGCCGGGCGAAATGTCCGTATTGCGATTTCAACAGCCATGTCTCGGACAGCGTCGACCACGATCTCTGGCGCGACCGGCTCGTGCGCGAGCTGGAGACGCTGGCGCCGCGGGTCGGCGGCGGCCCGGAAAGGGCGCGACGGCTGATCAGCATCTTCTTCGGCGGCGGAACGCCGTCGCTGATGGAACCGGAGACGGTCTCCGCGGTGATCGAGGCGGCGCGCGTCCTCTTCCAATTCAATAACGATATCGAAATAACACTGGAAGCGAACCCGACCTCCGTCGAGGCGGCGAAGATGGACGCCTTCCGTCGGGCGGGGATCACCCGAGTATCGCTGGGCGTCCAGGCTATGGACGACGCCGCGCTGCGGTTCTTGGGGCGCGAACACAGTGCCGCAGAAGCTCTCGCCGCGCTTGAGTCGGTACGCGCGCACATCGAGAACGTCTCGTTCGACCTGATCTATGCGCGTCCAGGACAGGACACAGCGTCCTGGATCGCCGAACTGCGACGCGCCGTCGCCCTGGAGCCGACACATCTGTCTCTCTATCAACTCACCATCGAGCCAACGACGCCGTTCTTCGCCCGGCACGCCCGCGGCGAGTTCGCCCTGCCGGACGAGGACGGGGCGGCGGATCTGTACGAGGCGACCCAGGATCTGCTCTCAACCGCCGGGCTTCCCGCCTACGAAGTCTCCAACCACGCCCGCGTCGGCCATGCGTGCCGGCACAACCTGGTCTATTGGCGCTATCAGGACTATCTGGGCATCGGTCCGGGCGCCCATGGCCGGCTGTCTTCCGGCATCACTCTGTCGGCGAAGACCGCGACACGCGGCCACCGCGCCCCGGCGATCTGGCTCGATCGTGTGGAACGGGACGGGCATGCGCTGGTCGACGACGCATCGATTCCGCGCGACGAAATGCTGATGGAAGCGGTCCTGATGGGCTTGCGCATCGACGAGGGGCTTACCGCCGAGCGGTTTCGCCACCTGTTCGGCGCAGCGCCGGAGAGACTGTTTTCTGCAGAGGCACTCGCCGTGCTGACCGACGGTGGATTTCTCGAGCGCCTGGGGGACGACTTGCGCGCAACCGCCATCGGCCGAGCCCGGCTGGACGCCGTCACCTCCCATCTGCTGCGGCATACCGTCTAGCCGGCCCGATCCTTCCTGGCCCGATCCTTCCTGGCCCGATCCTTCCTGGCCCGATCCTTCCTGGCCCGATCCGCCCTGTCCGATCTACGCCGACCTCAGTTGATCGCCGGCGAAAAGGACTGCGGCGCCGGATCGATACTTCGGAAACCGTTCTCGGTAACCCGCAGCACCGCGAGACCGCGCTGATTTGTGCCGTCCGGCAGCAGGCGGAACAGACCGTCGGCGCCCGCGAAACCCGAGGGCTGCGTCAGGTTCTCGAAGGCGAAGGGGGCGTCGTCCGTCTGCCGTGCCAGCACCGCGGTCAGGCCGACGGCGTCGTAGGAAAGCGACGCCAGACCATGCGGCGCGGTGCCGTAGACGGCCCGATATCGGTCGACGAAACCCTGACGCATGGCCGGATCGGGTGCCGCGAACCAACCGCCGAGCAGCGTCGGCTCCCGACTCAAGGCCCGATCCGCCCACAAAGCCGTGCCGAGATATTTCACCTCTTTCGGATCGATATCGTAATAAGCCATCAGCGGAGCCACGTTCAAAATCGACTGCCCACCCTCGGGAACGAGAACCGCGTCGTAGGGAAAGGTGTCGCCGGCGGTCGCCGCGAATCGTTGAACCGTCTCGGACAGCGACGGCGATCCGGGGGTGTAGGACTGGGTGCGCGTGATCGCCGCGCCGGCGCGGGCAGCGGACTGACGGGCCGCCTCGACAACCGTGAACCCATAGGCATTGGAGGGGGCCAGAACACCGATTCGCGCGAAACCGTTCGCCGCAGCATAACGGATCACCCGCTCGACCTGCTCGCCCGGCAGCAGCCCCAGGATCCAGACACCGTCGCCGGCCGCCGTGCGATCGTTGGAAAAGGCGAGCACCGGCACGTTCGCGGCGCGGGCAACCGGAGCGACGGCCTTGGCCGATTCCGAGAACAACGGGCCGACGATCAGGTCGGCGCCTTCGGCGATGGCATTCTGCGCGGCCTCCGCCGCCATCTGCGGGCTGGACGCCGTGTCGTAGAAGGCGAGGGTGAAATCGTCGTCCGCGATATCGAACAGCGCGAGTTCGGCCGCGTTCCGCAGCGCTTTACCGACCTCGGTCGCGCGGCCGGTCAACGGCACGAGCAGGGCCACTTTCGGCGGTCCGCTGCGATCAAGTATGACGACCGGCCCCGGCTCCGGTTGCGTCTGACCGACGTCGAGGGTCGATGGCGGCGGCGCATCGGCAGGCTTCGGTGCAGGCGCCGATTCCACCCGTTCGGTCGGCACCAACGGCTCAAGTGTGCTAGAACATGCGCCAAGAAACGCAACCATCACGAACAATGCCGCTGCCAGCCCTGCCCGGCGTGCCCGGAATCCCACCATGCGCTTCACCTCTCGCCTCATACCGATCCTTCCGACGTTCCGCACCGGCCGTCCCGAACACGGCCGACGCTAATGGACCGGCGCGGCCAAGTAAACGTGGCGCCCCGACCCGGCGACCGGCCAAACCCGTCGACCGCTCCATGAGGCCACAGGAAGATGACGACTTCGCGGCAACGGTCCGGGAGAAGCGGCGGCGTGCCCATTCTTGGGGTCTGGCCGCCGAGACCTGGGCGTCGGTCTGGCTCCGGCTGAAGGGCTACCGCATCCTGGCGCGGCGGGTCCGAACCCCCGCCGGCGAGATCGATCTGCTGGCACGGCGCGGCAACGTTCTGATCGCCGTCGAAGTCAAGGCGCGGCCAAGCGTCGAGGCCGCACTATTCGCCGTTTCGACACGCCAGCGCCTGCGGATCGCCCGGGCACTGGACTTGGTCGCCGGCAGGGACGCACGGCTTGCCGACCTGACCCGACGTCTCGACCTCGTGGCGGTCCGGCCCTGGCGGCTGCCGGTGCATCTGCGCGACCTGCACAGGGACTTTGGATGACCGGTGAGCGGCGAGACCCGGTGACGGCGCCGCACGAAACACCTAAGTATGGTCGGACATCGAACGGGAGAGCGAGACCATGTCCCTCGAAGTACGATCGGCCGCCCGCCGCGCCGTCATCCGCCGTCTGGGCCTCACCGCCGGCCTGCTGACCCTTCTGTCGGTGCCGCTCGCAGGCTGCACGCCGGTCGGCGTGGCGGTCGGGGCCGGTGCCGCCGGGGTTACCGCCGCCCAGACCGAGAAGGGGTTCACGCGCTCGGTCGACGACGGTCGGATTCGTCTCCAGCTCAACGCCAAATTCTTCGAGACCAACTACGACCTGTTCGCGGATGTCGCGCTCACCGTCGACGAAGGTCGGGTCCTGCTCACCGGTGCGGTCGAGGACCCCGAGGACCGGGTGACCGCGACCCGTCTTGCCTGGACAGCCGACGGCGTCGTCGAGGTGATCAACGAAATTCAGGTGACCGACCAGTCGACGCTGACCGATTTCGGCCGCGACGCCAGGATCACCGCCGAACTGCGGCTCAAGCTGCTCGGGGACGATCAGGTCGCCTCAATCAACTATTCGGTCGAGGTGGTGAACCAGACCGTCTACATCATGGGAATCGCGCGCAGCCAGGTGGAGTTGGCCCGGGTGATCGGCCACGCCCGCAACATCCAGTATGTGCGCGCTGTGGTTGACTACGTCCGGGTGCAGTCGTGACCGGCAACACCCCTTTTGGCAATGACGGAACCCGTATGACCGCGGACACCGCCGGGGCCCTCCTCGATTCGGCAGCCGCGACCTGCTCGGCGGATCCCCTGGCCCAGCTCGACATGGCCAGTCTAGCGCTTGCCTTCTCGGTGCTTGAACGGCCGGAGACCGATACCGACGGCGCACTCGCCCACCTCAAAGCCCTCTCACACCGCTTATCGGGCAGCGCCAGCGCGCAGCCGTCCGAGGTCCTGCGGGAGGTGATGGCCGTGGAATTCGGCTATGCCGGAGACGCCGACACCTACGACGACATGGTCAACGCCGATCTCGCGGCCGTCATCGAACGGCGACGGGGCCTGCCGGTGGCGCTGGGCATCCTGTACTGCCACGCCGCCCGGGCGGCCGGCTGGGACGCCGGAGGGTTGAGCTTCCCGGCGCATTTCTTGATCCGGGTGGACGGCCCCGGCGGCCGCCACATCATCGATCCCTTCAACCGTGGCGAAGCGATCGACGCGGGCGGCATGCGCGCTCTGCTGCGGCAGATGGGCGCCGGAGACGAGCTGAAGGGCGAGCATCATCAACTGGTTCCGGACCGCCACGTGCTGTTGCGACTTCAAAACAATATCAAGCTGCGGCGTCTGCGGATCAACGATATCGAGGGCGGTCTCGCGGTCCTCGGGCGCATGCGCCGCCTCGCCCCCGACCTGGCCGGGCTGGCGATGGAAGAGGCCGCGATCCTGGCGGAGGGGGGCGCCATCCTGGGCGCCGCCAAGGCGGTGCGCGGCTTCCTGGAGTCCGGCTTCGGCCGGATTGACGAACGATCGGAGATGGAGCGGTTCCTCGCCTCCATCGAAACGCGCTTGAACTGACCGCCGCACGGGCCGATTGTCGCGCCTGACGCGTCGCCGGACGCACATAGCCACAGAGAACGACGGACGGGAGACAGCCATGGGCCTTGAGGTCGCCATCCAGATGGACCCGATCGAACCGGTCGACATCAATGCCGACAGCACCTTCGCCATGGCGCTGGAGGCGAAGAAACGTGGCCACAAGCTGTATCACTATCTTCCCAAGCACCTGAGCTTCCGCGATCGCAAGGTCACCGCCCGCGCCGCCGAACTGGACGTGCGCCGGGTCAAGGGCGACCACTTCACGCTCGGCGACCGTGCGCCGATGAACCTGGCCGATGTCGACGTGGTGCTCATGCGCCAGGACCCGCCCTTCGACATGTCCTACATCACCGCGACCCACGTGCTGGAGCATATCCACCCGAAAACCCTGGTGGTGAACGATCCGGCCGAGGTGCGCAACGCCCCGGAGAAGCTGTTCGTCACCCATTTCGACGACGTCATGCCGCCGACCCTGATCACCAGCGACCCTGACGAGATCAAGGCGTTCCGCGACGAGCACAAGGACATCATCGTCAAGCCGCTGTTCGGCAACGGCGGCGCGGGCGTGTTCCACATCAAGCCGGGCGACGAGAATTTGAACTCCCTGCTGGAACTCTTCACCCAGATGTTCCGCGAGCCGATCATCGTTCAGACCTACCTGCCGGAAGTCCGCCAGGGCGACAAGCGGGTGATCCTGGTCGATGGCAAGGGCGTGGGCGCCATCAATCGCATCCCGGCCGAGGGCGAGGCCCGCTCGAACATGCATGTCGGCGGCCGCGCGGTGAAATGCGAGATGACCAAGCGCGACCACGAGATCTGCGAGATCATCGGCCCGGAGCTGAAGAAGCGCGGCCAGATCTTCGTCGGCATCGACGTGATCGGCCGCTATCTGACCGAGATCAACGTCACCTCCCCCACCGGCATCCAGGAACTGAGCCGCTTCGACGACATCGACGTCCCGGCGATGCTGTGGGACGCGATCGAGGGGCGGCTTTAGCCGCCGCGCCCTGAGCGGGGTCCGTTCCTATCCACCCCCACTCCCCCGATAGGCCAGCGCCTCGGCGACATGGACCCGGCCGACGGTCTCGGACCGGTCGAGATCGGCGAGGGTGCGGGCGACCTTGAGGACGCGGTGGTAGCCGCGGGCCGAGAGGTTCAGCTTCTCTGCCGCCCGTCGCATCAGGCCGCGGCCAGGCTCGTCGGGCTCGGCCACGGCAGTCAGCAGCTCGCCGTCCGCGTCGGCGTTGGTGCGAACCCTGCCGGTGGGGTCGAGGCGGCGGTACCGCTCGGTCTGCACAGCACGGGCGGCGGCGACCCGGGCGGCGACGGCGGCGCTGTCCTCGGCGGCGGGGGGAAGCGACAGGTCCGCCGCCGACACCGCCTGCACCTCTATTGCCAGATCGAAACGGTCCAGCAGCGGACCGGACAGCCGATTCTGATAGTCGCCGCCGCAGCGCGGCGCCCGCGCGCAGGCGCGCGCCGGATCGGCCATGTGGCCGCAGCGGCACGGGTTCATGGCGGCGACGAGCTGGAAGCGGGCGGGATAGGTCACGTGGTGGTTGGCCCGGGCGATCACCGCCTCCCCGGTCTCGATCGGCTGGCGCAGGGCGTCGAGCACCGGGCGGGGAAACTCGGCAAGCTCGTCGAGGAACAGCACGCCGCGATGGGCGAGCGAGACCTCTCCCGGCCGCGCCCGCATGCCGCCGCCGATCAGCGCCGGGGCGGACGCGGAGTGATGCGGGTCGCGGAACGGCCGGCCGCGCTCGATCCGGCCCTCCTTCAGCACCCCCGCTACCGAGCGGATCATCGACACCTCCAGCGCCTCGGCCGGGGTCAGCGGCGGCAGCAGACCGGGCAGGCGCGCGGCCATCATCGACTTGCCGGCGCCGGGCGGGCCGACCATCAGCAGGTTGTGGTTGCCCGCCGCGACCACCTCGATCGCCCGCTTGGCGGTCTCCTGGCCCTTCACGTCCTTCAGGTCGGGGTAGTGGGGCTCGGCCTCGACCAGGCCCTGCGGCGGCTCCGGCAGAACCTGGACCCCGCGCAGGTGGTTCAGCAGGGAGAGCAGGTCCGGGGCGGCGATCACCTCGATCCCGTCGGCCCAGCGCGCCTCGGCGCCGCAGGCCGCCGGACAGATCACACCGCGCCGTCCGCCCGCCGCCGCGGCCACCGCCGCCGGCAGCACGCCGGCCACCGGCGAGATCCGCCCGTCCAACGCCAATTCGCCCAAAACGATCCGATCGGCGACGTCCTCGACCGACAGCGCGCCCATGGCGACAAGAATGCCGAGCGCCACCGGCAGGTCGAAATGTCCGCCCTCCTTCGGCAGGTCCGCGGGGGCCAGGTTCACGGTTATGCGCTTGTACGGCAGGGAGAGACCGAGGGCGGACAGCGCGGCGACCACCCGCTCCCGGCTCTCGGTGACCGCCTTGTCTGCCAGACCGACCAGCGAAACCCCGGCCCAGCCGCCGCCTCCCACATGCACCTGAACGTCCACTTCCACGGTCTCGATGCCGCGAAACGCCACCGTCGTCACCCGTGCCGTCATGCAGGTTCCTCCCCGATCCAGACCCGCGTAGGGTCCATGGATCCGGCCCATGCGCCCGAGCGTGGCGGATTAGCCATGGAAGGAGGGGGAGCGGTTTCTCGCGCCGGCGGCTGGAAGGGCGAGGTCTTCGAGCCTACCCGGCGGCGTGGAGCACCGTCGCAGCGACACCGACCGCATTCTCGAAATCAGCCTTCACGAGAACAGCGTCCGTGAAGACGGCACCGGTCAGGTCGGCGTGATGGAACACCGCGCCGTCGAGGATCGCCTGACTGAAATCGGCATTCTGCGCCACGGCGCCGACCAGACTCGCACCGGACAGATCCGCCGGCCAGTCGCGTACCAGCTCCAGGGTCGACGGCTTCAAGATCTGCATCGGCGTGAGCCGTGCGCGGGTCAGGGTGCATCCGTCGAGCACCGCCCCCTTGAACGAGGTGCCACGGAGGTCCGCCTGGGTTAGATCCGCCCGCTCGAGCTTCGCGCCCGCCATCTGGGCGAAACGGAAGGAACACTGCTTGAGATTGGCGCCGGTAAGATCCGATCCCTCGAAATCGGCAGCGGACAGATCCGCACCGGAGAAATCCATGCCCGACAGGTCGAGGCCCTTGAAGGACGCCCGCTCTCCCTTCTTTCCGCCCGAACTGATCCAGAGGAAATTCTGGATCACCCGAGTCTGAAGGTCGGGCGCCATGGTTTCGAGCCCGGTGGCGATCCGGCAGTCGGTCAGATTCGCGCCCGCCATATCGGCGCCGTCCAGGTTGCACGATCGCAGATCCGACCCGGTCAAATCCGTATCCATCAGCACGGAGTCGGCGAAGTTCACGCCCCGCAGGTTCGATCCGCGCAGGTCGGATCCCTTGAAGGAACTCTTCGACAGATCCGCCTTGGCAAGATTGACGTCGCGGAGAACGGCGCTCTGGAAGGCCGTGTTGATAGCGATCACGCCGGACATGTTCGCGCCCGACAGATTGGTGCGCACGACCGTCGCCTCGGAGATGTCCGCCTTGGCCAAATTGGATTTCTGCTCGATCGTGCGGTTCAGGTCCTGGATACGGGCCGGCCGCAGGTCTGCGTCCGTCAGGTCGGCCGTCATCAGTTTGGCGCCCTTCAGGTCGGCGCCGCGCAGGTCCGCCTTGATCAGTTTGGCGCCCGCGAAATCGCACTGTTCGAGCTTGGCGGTCGAGAACTGCGTCGACTGGAGGTTTGCGCCCGCGAACGAAGCGCCGCGCAGGTCGGTGCCGTGGAACAGTCCCTGGCGCAGGTCCGTCCCGGCCAGCATGGCGCCGCGGAGGGTCTTGTGACGGAAGTCCGCCTGAACACCACCGCTATACTGCTTCAGATAGAGCGCGTGCTTGCGGACCGACTCCGCCACATCCCAATCGAGATCGTTTGCTCGTTGCATGCGAACTCCGGCCGCAAACGGGACGCCGTGCCAAGGTCCCGCGTCCGACGACTTAGTCCAGCAAGGAAAACTTCGTTTCCCCCACTGTCACCAACATCAGCCGGTGTCCCAACCAATATGAGCTTTGAATGTTTATATTGTCAAAATTTACAGCTTGTTCACGCGAAAACGTGATCAATGCTCAGCACAATTCCCGATGAGACTTTACACCGGCTTGATGATTCGCCCGAGATTCTGGCCGCCGAACAGATGGAGGTGAAAATGCGGCACTTCCTGGTTGGCGTCGCGCCCGTGGTTCGACAGCACCCGGTAGCCGTTCTCCTCGATCCCGAGATCTCTGGCGATCCGGCCGGCCGCCCGAACGAAGGCTGCGATCTCCGCGTCGCTCGCCTTCTCGGAGAAATCGGCGAACGAGACATACGCGCCTTTGGGGATGATCAGGACGTGGGTCGGGGTCTGAGGCTGGATATCCCTGAACGCCAAGACATGCTCGTCCTCGTAGACCGTGTCGTTCGGAATCTCGCCGCGCAGGATCTTGGCGAAGATGTTGTTCGGATCGTAGCTCATTCACCGTCTCCCTTGGACGTGGCGCGGGCGGCTTTCTCCGTCAGGCCGGAGACGCCCTGACGCGCCTCCAGCTTCGCCCAGACCGTCTCCGGCGCGACACCCGCGGCGGTCCACAGCACCAACAGGTGGTACAGCAGGTCGGCGCTTTCGGAGGCAAGCGCGTCGCCGTCTCCGCGCGCCGCCTCTATGACCACCTCCACCGCCTCCTCGCCGACCTTCTGGGCGGACTTGACCGGACCGGCGGCCAGCAGCTTCGCGGTGTAGCTGGTTCCGGCATCGGCGCCCTTGCGCGACGCGACGGTGGCGGCAAGCCGGTCTAGAATGTGGTCGTTCATTGTCCCCGCCCCCCGATCAGTCGCCTTGTCGCATCGGCAGACCGGCGTCGGCCATCGCCTGCTTCGCCTCGCTGATGCGGTAGGTGCCGAAATGGAAGATCGAGGCGGCAAGCACCGCGCTGGCATGGCCGTCCCGGACGCCGTCGACCAGATGGTCGAGCGTTCCCACGCCGCCGGACGCGATCACCGGCACCGGGACCGCATCCGAAATCGCGCGGGTCAGAGGAATGTCGAAACCCTGCTTGGTGCCGTCGCGGTCCATGGAGGTCAGGAGAATCTCCCCGGCGCCGTACTCGGCCATTCGTTGCGCCCACGCAACGGCATCAAGACCGGTCGCGTTGCGGCCGCCATGGGTGAAGACCTCGAACCGACCCTCGCCGACGCTCTTGGCGTCGACGGCGACGGTGATGCACTGGCTGCCGAACTTGTGCGCCGCCTCCCGGACGAAATCCGGATTGTTCACCGCCGCCGTGTTGATCGAGACCTTGTCGGCGCCTGCCAGCAGCAGCTTGCGGATGTCCTCGACGGTCCGCACCCCGCCACCGACGTTCAGCGGCATGAAGCACTGCTCGGCAGTCCGGGCGATGACGTCGAAGATCGTTTCCCGGTTTTCGTGGCTGGCGGTGATGTCGAGGAAACAGAGCTCGTCCGCCCCCTCGGCGTCGTAGAGCTTGGCCTGCTCGACCGGGTCCCCGGCATCCACCAGATCGACGAAGTTCACGCCCTTGACCACCCGTCCGTCCTTGACGTCGAGACAGGGAATGACCCGAACCTTGAGCATCAGGCGTCCTCCCCGGACAGTGCCCGAACGGCGCCGGCGACATCGACCCGGCCGTCGTAGAGTGCCCGGCCGACGATGGCGCCGGCCACACCGTCGCCCGCCAGTGTGGCGATCGCCTTCAGGTCGTCCAGCGACGAAACCCCGCCCGACGCGATCACCGGCGTCGACAAGGCCCGGGCGAGCGCGCCGGTGGCGTCGAGATTCGGTCCCTGGAGCGCGCCGTCCCGGTCGATATCCGTGAAGATGATCGCCGCGACGCCTGCGTCCTCGAACTTCAGGGCAAGGTCGGTGGCGGCGATCTCGGACGTCTCGGCCCAACCCTGGACCGCGACCTTGCCGCCGCGAGCGTCGATGCTAACGGCGATGCGGCCGGGATTGTCGCGGCAGGCCGCTATCACGAGATCCGGATCGCGGAGAGCAACGGTTCCGAGGATAACCCGGCTGACGCCGGCGTCGAGCCAGGTGTCGATATGGGCGCGCGACCGAATTCCGCCGCCGAGCTGAACCGGCACGTCGACCGCCGACAGAATCGAGCGGACCGCGTCGCCGTTCACCGCCTCTCCGGCGAAGGCGCCGTCCAAATCGACCACATGGATCCAGGCGCATCCGGCGCTCTGGAACGCCCGCGACTGACTTGCCGGGTCGGGATTGTAGACCGTCGCGGCATCCATCTCGCCGCGCAGCAAGCGGACGCACGCGCCCCCCTTGAGGTCGATGGCGGGATACAGGATCACGACGGGCCGGGCTCCGTGGCTGGGATGGAGAGGTTCTTGAAATAGTAGAGGCCGCGAATGTTACCGTCGCGCGTCCGTGCGTAGTACGGATGTTCCCCGAACTTTTCGAAGCCGAGCGCTTCGTAAAGCCGGATCGCGGCCCGCTGAGTTTCGCGCACGTCGAGGTTCATGACGCCAAACCCGAGATCGCGCGCATGGTTTTCGGCGATCTGCGTCAGATCGCGCGCCAAGCCGTGGCCGCGGGCCCAAGGCGCGACGAAAGAGGTCGTGAACTGACAGGCGAAGCTCTGCGCCTCGTTGTTGCGCGGTGGCCGGTGCAACTGACAGGACCCGGCGATCACCCCGTCCAGGCGGCCGACGAACAGGTCGCGCTCGGGGATCAGCAGCGTACCCCGCCAGTACGCCTCCAGGGTCTCGCGCGGCGGCGGCGTCAGCCAGCCGAAGCCGCCGCCGTCGATGATCGCAGCCTCGGCCGCGTCACACAGGTCGTTGAGGTCCCCCGCGGACAAGGCGGTGATCCGTTCGACCACCGTCGTCGGACGCGAAGATGGTTGGCTCTGATCGCCCGTCATGGCGTCCATCCGATAAAGTTCGCGATGAGACGCAGGCCGGTTGCCTGGCTCTTCTCGGGGTGGAATTGGGTGCCGACCAGATTGTCGCGTCCGACCACGGCGCAGATCTCCCCGCCGTAGTCGACCGTGGCCAGCTTCTGCTCGGCCGCGCTGGCACGCATGGCGTAGGAATGGACGAAATAGGCGTGATGTCCGTCTTCCAGGCCGGTGAGCACCGGATGATGACCGGCGCTGACCGTCAGCACATTCCATCCCATATGCGGCACCTTGCGCGGTCGCCCGTCTTCCTCGTCGGACGGCTCGATCCTGTGGACCTCCCCGTCGATCCAGGCGAAGCCCTCGGTCGTCAGATGTTCGAAGCCGGCTCTCGCCATGAGCTGCATGCCGACGCAGATGCCGAGAAACGGCACGGCATCGCGGATCACCCGCTGCTCCAGCGTGTCGCGCAGACCGTCCACCCGATCGACGCCGGCGCGGCAATCGGCGAACGCCCCGACGCCGGGCAGGACGATCCGATCGGCGGCGGCGATGGTGGCCAGATCGTCGGTGACGCGGATTTCGGCCGACGCCCCGGACTCCCGAGATGCCCGCTCGAACGCCTTGGCCGCCGAGCGCAGGTTCCCTGACCCGTAATCGATAATCGCAATGGTCTGCATTTGACCCACTCAGGTTTTCGGCCGAGTTCATATCAGGGCTGACAGAGTATCGCTAGGTTTGTCCGAGCGTCCTAATTCGGCTAACAACGGTGTCATGAATTTGCTTCACTGGAAGAATAAATGCGAACTCGTATTGTCCGTCATCGCTTAAATTTTCTAATACTTGCTCTCGCGTTCTTAGAAAAACACTTTTTCCATCGGTAACGATGAAATCAATATCTGCATAGTCTATTCGCCGCCTACCATATCTATTCTGAATTTTTTTGATCGCCGATTTTAAACGAGCGACTTGAATACCCCGTTCTAATAACTGTCCGAGAGCAATTACGAGTATCAAATCATCGAATGCGTAGCTCCTAGAGACGCCCCTCCGCTTTCTAACCGTCGATTTCGGAACAAGGACGCCCTCCCGGAACAAATAGTGAACCATCGCTGTCGAGAGGCCCCCGATTCGGGCCACCTCCGACGTACTGTACATCCTTTGATAAGCTTCCAGCATATATTTAGTCTTGGGCAAGACTTATACATTGTCAAAAATATTAGTGATTCCAATCCTCTTTTAAAATGAAAGATTGTGTATTTTTCGGCTCAACTGGATGCTTGCCAACACAAAGTTTCGTGTCACCTTGAATTAGGGGACGCTGCATCTTGTGGTCATCAATGGAGAAGATGATGATGGATTTCCAGTTCAAATTCCGCATTCGAACCCAGCCGAAGCAGGACCACCGTCCCGACCAGTTTTATCGGGATCTCGTGATCGCTTTTTGGGCAGCGGTAGCGGTGCTACCTGTGCAGTACGTGCTGAGCTGGTTGGTGTAGAAAGCTCAATCGCTCCGCAGGGCGCCCTTGGTCGACGGCACGGCGTCGGCCTTGCGCGGGTCGATCTCCACGGCCGCGCGCAGAGCGCGTGCCAGACCCTTGAAACAGGTCTCGACGATATGGTGGCTATTCTCACCCTTGAGATTATCCACGTGCAGGGTCGCACCCGATGCCTGCGCGAAGGCGCGGAACCATTCCTTGAACAGTTCGGTATCGAAATCACCGACCTTCTGGGTCGGAAAGACGACGCCCCATGACAGATACGGCCGTCCCGAGAGATCGATCGCCACCCGGGTCAGCGCCTCGTCCATCGGCAACAGACAGGCGCCATAGCGGGTGATGCCCCGCCTTTCGCCGAGGGCCTGGGCGACCGCCGAGCCGACCGCATAGCCGGAATCTTCGGTGGTGTGGTGAGCGTCGATATGCAGATCGCCTTCGGCTTTCACCGTCAGGTCGATGAGGGAATGGCGCGACAGCTGCTCCAGCATGTGGTCGAGAAAACCGATGCCGGTCGCCACATCGTAGGCGCCGGTTCCGTCCAGATCGACGGAGGCGGAAATGCGGGTCTCGTTGGTGTTGCGCTCGACGCGCGCCGTTCGGGCCATGCCACCCTCCCTGGAGAATGGCGGGTGTTTAGCAGGATGAACCCCGATAGACCAGTCCGGGGAAAGCCGCCCCGGCGCAACGCCTCCCTTGCTTGAAGCCGCCCACCGGGACATTACATTCGCCAAACCACCGTTCCCGGGCATTTGAACCCAGGCGTCACCCAACAAGGCGGGCTTACATGTCAGACGATCCGACCCAGTGGCATGGCACAACGATCCTGGCCGTGCGGAAGGGCGACCGCGTGGTCGTCGCCGGCGACGGCCAGGTGACCTTCGGCAACACCGTGATGAAAGCGACGGCCCGCAAGGTGCGGCGGCTGTCGGGCGGCGGCGTGATCGCCGGTTTCGCGGGGGCCACCGCGGATGCCTTCACCCTGTTCGAACGGCTGGAAGCCAAGCTGGAACAGCATCCGGGCCAGCTCACCCGAGCCTGCGTCGAGCTGGCGAAAGACTGGCGAACCGACCGCTACCTGCGGCGTCTCGAAGCGATGATGGCCGTGGTCGACAGCAAGGTGTCGCTGGTCCTGACCGGAACCGGCGACGTGCTGGAACCCGAGGACGGATTGATCGGGATCGGTTCGGGCGGTTCCTTCGCCCTCGCCGCCGCCCGGGCCCTGGCCGACCGCGACGACATGGACGCGGAAGCCATTGCGCGCCGCGCCATGGCAATCGCCGCCGATATCTGCATCTACACCAACGACAACGTGGTCGTCGAAACCCTATGACCGATTTTTCCCCCCGCGAGATCGTTTCCGAACTCGACCGTTTCATTATCGGCCAGCACGATGCCAAGCGTGCGGTCGCCATCGCGCTTCGCAATCGGTGGCGCCGACGCCAGCTCGACGAAGGGCTGCGCGAGGAGATCCTCCCGAAGAACATCCTGATGATCGGCCCCACCGGCGTCGGCAAGACCGAGATCGCCAGGCGCCTCGCGAAGCTTGCGAACGCACCGTTCCTCAAGGTCGAGGCGACGAAATTCACCGAGGTCGGCTATGTCGGTCGGGACGTGGAATCGATCATCCGCGATCTGCTCGAATCCGCCATCTCCATGACCAGAGAGCGGATGCGCAAGGCGGTTCACGCCAAGGCCGAGTTGCATGCGGAGGAGCGGGTGGTCGACGCCTTGGTCGGCGACAACGCCAGCGCGGAGACACGGCAGAAGTTCCGCAAGATGCTGCGCGAGGGACAGCTCGCCGAACGGGAAATCGAGATCGACGTGACCAGCGCCGCTGGCAGCGGTCTGCCGACCTTCGACATTCCGGGCATGCCGGGCTCACAGATGGGGGTCCTGAACCTCGGCGACATGTTGGGCAAGGCGTTCGGCGGACAGCAGAAGCGCAAGCGGATGAGCGTGTCTGAGAGCTACGATGTCCTGGTCCGCGAGGAAGCGGATAAACTGCTGGACGAAGAAGCGGTCACCCGCGAGGCGATCGACCTTGTCGAGCAGAACGGCATCGTCTTCCTGGACGAGATCGACAAGATCGCGCGCTCGGAGGAAGGCCGCAGCGGCGACGTGAGCCGCGAGGGCGTTCAGCGCGATCTGCTGCCGCTGATCGAGGGAACAACGGTCGCCACGAAGCACGGGCCGGTGAAGACCGATTTTGTCCTGTTCATAGCCTCCGGAGCCTTCCATCTCGCCAAGCCGTCGGATCTGCTGCCGGAACTGCAGGGCCGTCTGCCGATCCGGGTCGAACTCAAGCCGCTGACCCGCGACGATTTCCGGCGGATCCTGACGGAGCCGGAAGCGAGCCTGGTGACCCAGTACAAGGCGCTGCTGGCAACCGAGGAAGTCACGCTGGAGTTCGCCGACGACGCAATCGAGGCACTGGCGGACATGGCCGTCGAGATCAACAGAACGGTCGAAAATCTCGGCGCGCGTCGGCTGCACACGGTCCTGGAAAAGCTGCTGGAGGATGTCAGCTTCACCGCGTCCGACCGGGCCGGACAGACGGTCACCGTCGATGCCGCGATGGTGCAGGAAAGGGTCGGCGAATTGGCGAAGGACAGCGACCTGAGCCGCTTCATCCTCTAGCTCGCATTGTCCGCGTGAAAGACTAGGGGTCGCGCAGTTCCGCCAGGAGCGTGTCGATCCGGCTGTCGTCCAGATCGCGGATCCGGTGGGCCAGCAGGTTCGCCAGTTCCGTCGCCTTCGGACTCAACCCGCCGGTGTCCAGGACAACCCGCGGTCGCGAGATCTCCGATAACCGCCGCAGTTCCTCGGCCTCCTCCCAATCCAGGCTGAGACAGGCGTTGACCAGTTCCAGGAAGCCCGAGCGCGGTCGGGCGCGCTTGCCGTGCTCAACCGCCGAAAGATACGACGCCGACACGCCCAGCCCCTCGGCCATCGCCGCCAGAGTCAGGCCCCGCTCCTCGCGGAGTTCCCGCAGGCGCCGGCCGAGCGGCGTCATGGGACGCTCCGATCCCGCCGACGCCGCAGAAGCACGTACCACGCGCCCTTGCCGCCATCCTGAGGCTGGGCCGAGGTGAATGCGAGAATCCGCTCCTTGTTGGGATAGTCGCGCAGCCAGCCCGGCAAGGCCCGGCGGATCACACCGATTTCCCGCTCCTCGGCGCCCCAGGCCGGACGGTGCCAGTCCGGACGGCCCTTGCCCGTGATCACGAGAACGCAACGTCGGCCCAGCGCCTCCTGGCGGGCAAGAAAACCATTCAGCGCCACATGGGCCTTCTCCCGGCTCATGCCATGCAGATCGATCCGCGCCTCGATGGGCACCTGCCCCCGCTTCAGGCGGAGCTGCAGCCGGCGGTCCATGCCGGGGGCGCCGCCGTGGACATGATGGTCCAGGTGGGACGGCTGGATCTCGGGCGGCGGCATCCTCTGGGATCCTACGGGAGCAGCCTTCCCCGCAGATTCCTGCACGGTTGCGGACGGATCGGGCAGCGGATCGGACGGCGGAGACGGGTCCGGAACCGGCTCCGGCGTGACCGCGTGCTCCGCGTGCCGATCGCTTTCGATCGGCTGGGCGTCCCGCAGAACCTTGCCGAACAGGTCGAGCTCGTCGGATGTGGGCCGTCTCGGTTTGCGTCGGCCCGCCACGGCGGCCTCAGTCGGCGACAATGATGACGTGCAACCGGCGCGGACCGTGGGCGCCCATCTGGATCTTCTGCTCGATATCGCCGGTCCGCGACGGTCCAGTGATCAGGTTGACGGTCCGCGGCATCCCGAACCCGTCGCCGTCGGCCTTCGCCCGGGCCGCCCGGAACCGGGCCCAGGCGTCCTCCAGCGGACCGACCATCTGGCTGCGCCGAACCAACGCGATGTGGTTTTCCGGCAGGAAGTTCAAACCGGTCGGCGTCGCCGCGTCGGAGGTGAGCATCAGAGTGCCCGTTTCGGCGATGGCGGCGAAGACCGGCGTGACGCTGGTGTCTTCCGATCCATCGGAGGTGCCGGTCTTGACCTCCACCGTCGGCGCGGCCGACCAGTCAAGCGCACCGTCCGGGCTGTCGGCGAGCGCCGGCGCTTGGACCACGCGGGCCGGCAGGTTCTCACGGGACAGATAGGCGCGCACCGCCTCCGGCACGGCCTCAAAGCTGTCGACCTCGTCGACCGTACAGGCGAACTCCCGCGCTTTGTCCATGAACAACGCCGTCAGGCCCGCCGTGTCGCGTCCGGCCGTCCGATCCGGGATCAGGTTCCGTTGCGGCCGACCCAAGCGCTGGTGGAGCTGCGCTGCGTCGTCCCCGGCGAGCGCGCTTCGCCCGAGCGACTTGCGGATCGAGCCCAGAATGTCGTCGCGGGCGCTCATGATCGGGTCCCCGCGGCGGCCCGTTCCTTGTAGAGATCGTGGAAGGTTCGGCCTTCCGGCGCCGGCATGTCCCGCACGGAGGTCCAGCCGCCCGCGAGCGGCAGGCTGCTGAACCGGCCCTTGCCCCTGCCCATCCGGCCGAGAAGACCCGTCGCCACGCGGGTGGCGAGCCGGTAGAGACTCGGCCGGGTAGCGAAGTAGGACCATACCGATAAACCGGCTCTAGCCTTCTGAGGGGAAAGCCCTTTTTCGAATTCGCGCTGACGGTAGTGGCGCATCATCTTCGGTAGGGGAATACGCATGGGGCACACACTCTCGCAGCGCCCGCAGAAGGTGGAGGCGTTGGGGAGATGCCCCGCCTCCTCGACACCGATCAGCGACGGCGTCAGCACCGACCCCATCGGCCCCGGATAGACCCAGCCGTAGGCGTGTCCGCCGACCGCCGCGTAGACCGGGCAGTGGTTCATGCAGGCGGCACACCGGATGCAGCGCAGCATGTCCTGGAACTCCGTGCCCAGCATGGCACTGCGGCCGTTGTCCAGCAGGACGACGTGGAATTCCTCCGGTCCGTCCATGTCGGCGTCCCGTTTCGGGCCGGTCGAGAACGACGTATAGACCGACATTTCCTGGCCGGTGGCCGACCGCGCCAGAAGCCGCAGGATGGTGGACGCGTCCTCCAGGGTCGGGACGATCTTCTCCAGGCTGGCGACCACAACATGCGCCTTGCCCAGAAGCTGGGTCATGTCGCCGTTACCCTCGTTGGTCACGATGACGGTCGAACCTGTCTCGGCAATCAGGAAGTTGGCTCCGGTGATGCCCACATCCGCGGCGAAATAGCGTTCGCGCAGTTTCGCCCGCGCCTCGTCGGTGAAATCGCGCGGTTCCTCCAGGCGTCGGTTGGGATCGAGATCCGTGTGGTGCCGGCGGAAATCCTCGGCGATCTGCTCGCGGGTGACATGGATCGCCGGCGCGATGATGTGGCTCGGCGGCTCGTGGCGCAGCTGGATGATGTACTCGCCGAGATCGGTCTCGATCGGCTCGACACCGTGCTCCTCCAGGTAGTCGTTGAGGCCGATCTCCTCGGCCACCATGGACTTGCCCTTGGTGACGGTCTTCGCCTCGCGTCGGCGGCAGATCTCGAGGATGGTCTCCCGCGCCTCGGCCGGGGTGCGGCACCAGTGGACGTGGCCGCCATTGGCGGTGACGTTCTCCTCGAAGCGCTCCAGGTAGAAGTCGAGATTGGCAAGCACGTGGTTCTTGATGTCGCGGCCGGCGTCGCGCAGCGCCTCGAACTCCGGCAGTTCGGAGACCACCTGGGCGCGCTTCTCCTGGAAACCCGTCTTCACGTTGCCGAGTGCGCGCTGAAGGGTCGCGTCGTTCAGCGCCCGATGGGCGTTGTCCTTGAACTGTCGGCTGGTCGACTGCATCGCTCAGCGCTCCTCTTTGGGCCCGACGGCCTTGGGGTCGCCTATCGCCGGCGTGTCGGTCATCCCGGCCAGCACCTCGGCCACGTGGCGCACTTTCGTTTCGGCTCCCAGCCGCTTCAGCTTGCCGGCCATGTTCAGCAGGCAGCCGAGATCGCCGGCGAGCAGGGTATCGGCCCCGGTGGCGACGATCTCCTCGGCCTTGTTGGTGACCATCTTGTCGGAGATTTCCGGATACTTGACGCAGAACGTGCCGCCGAAGCCGCAGCACACCTCCGCCCCGGGCAGTTCGGTCAGGGTCAGCTCCTTGACCCCCGCCAGCAGCCGCCGCGGCTGGGTTTTCACCTCGAGCTCGCGCAGGCCGGAACAACTGTCGTGGTAGGTGATCGTCCCGCTCATCGCCGCGTCGACCGAGGTGACGCCGAGCACGTCGACCAGGAACGAGGTGAGTTCGTAGGTCCGCTTCGCGACGTGCTGCGCCCGCTGCGCCATGGCCGGATCGTCGGCGAACAGCTCGGGATAGTGCTCGCGGATCATCCCGGCGCAGGACCCGGACGGGGCGACCACGTAGTCGAGTCCCTCGAACGCCTCGATGACCTGGGCGGCGACGGCGCGTGCGTCCTTGTTGTCGCCGGAATTGAACGCCGGCTGGCCGCAGCAGGTCTGCTCGGCCGGTACGACGACGGTACAGCCCGCGTCCTCCAGCAGCTTCAGCGCGGCGAACCCGACCGAGGGACGGAACATGTCGACCAGGCAGGTCACGAACAGACCGACCCGCGGGGCCTTGGTGGCGCGAGCGTCCGAGGAGGAAGTCGGGTTCGCGGAGGTGGGCAGGTTCGCGGATGAAGACTGGGCCATCGACGCCCCTTCGCAGGCGGTGAACGGTCAAGCCTTTGAGCTATCACGGGGGCGGGGGGTCGACAAGGTGGTGCGGCGGCGTGGCAGGCCCCTTCCGTCGTCCTGACGTAAGTCAGGACCAAGCTGCTTGCGATCGGACATGCAGGCGCGTTTATCCTGATTGGCATCAGGATGACGGGAAGGGGTGATGTGATCCAGCGCGCTATTGTTCTCACCCACTCCCCGGCCTTGTGCCGGGGCCCACCGATCCCAACGGTCCGAACGACGAACGCTCGCTTCCATCTTTCGTCGAGTATCAGACGTAGGCCCTGGCACAAGGCCGGGGAGTGTGCGTTGGGAGGGCCCGCTTGCCCGCCGACCCGGCTTTCCCATAGATTGTGGGCATGAACGACACTGCACCCCCCGATGGCGAGACCGACCCCTTCACGTTAGCGGCGCAGGAACGCTGGCTCGATCTTGCTAGATTAGGCCGTAAAGCTTGGAATGAGTGGGCAAATCTTGAACTCAAGAAACCTAGAAACCAAAGAAAGGCTGTTTCTCTCACAAATCAACCCATTTCTTTGAAAAATTTTGGTGGTTTTCTATTTCCAGGCGTGGTCATATTCGAAGGGTGTTTATTTGAATCTGAAGCAGATTTTAGAAGATCGGTGTTCTATGGAGATGCAAATTTTCAAGGGGCTGAATTTTCCCACAGAGCTTTATTTTTTAGATCTATATTTATGAAAGAAGCAAATTTCTTTGGAGCCAAATTTAGAAAAGATAGCGTATTTATAGAGTCATTTTTTCATTTTAATGCTGATTTTTCTAACTGTAAATTCGGTGAGGATATTGACTTTTCAGATGCTATATTTCGATCTGTAGCAATATTTTTTGAATCTGAATTTATGAATCAAGGTATATTCATGGGGGCGTTGTTTAACTCTATTTCGGAATTCGATCATGTTCGCATGGCGTCTGATTGGCAGCTTGATGGTGTGCAAGCCGTTGGATCATTGTCTGCTAAGAGCGCGAGCATTCAAGGTCATGCATATTTAACGAACATCTCGTTCCATGTCCCTCCTGATCTTATTTCGACGGCGTTCTCGCAACCGCCGTCCTTTCGTGGGTCGAACTTTTGGTATCCTCGTAGCAAACCTTTCCTTGGCAAATGCAGCTTGCCCGATGGAAAGGATAGGTTCCAACGGCTGAAACAGCTTGCCGCCGATACCCACGACCACGAGCTGGAACTCCGGCTCTTCGCCCATGAGACCAAGGCGAAGCGGTTCCACAGCCTCAAGCCCACGAACCCGCTACACTGGCCGGGTCTCGTGCTCAATTTCGCCTACGAGTGGGCCTCGGATTTCGGGCAGAGCGTGCTCCGGCCCCTGGGCTGGCTGCTGATGACGGTGGTCTGCGCCCTCTTCGCCTATGAGACGATGACGGGGCGCCCGGACATGCTCGGCCGCGGCCTGATCGAGTTCAGCGATGCCGCCAAGGTAGCCGCCGTCGCGAACGTCTTCCCCTTCGCCGGACAGGCGGAGATCGGGCGGGAGATCATGACGACCGGGCTCTGTCCGATGCCGGAGGACAGTGCCGAGCGTCTCGACTGTCTCACCGCGCTATACACGATAAGCGCGGTGGAAGGGGTTTTCGGGCTGATCTTCCTGTTCCTGATCGGCCTCGGGCTGCGCAACCGGTTCCGGATCAAGTGAGTTGATCTGACCTCTGGAAGACGCGCCATCGCATGCCGTCATCCTGACGACAGTCAGGATCATGCCGCTGAGTTCCGATGCGACGACTTGGGATGCGGCGACGCGTTGGTCCTGATTTGCATCAGGACGACGGGGTAAGCGCTCAAAAGAAAAGGTCGGCCCGAAGGCCGGCCCGTTCCGGTATCCGATCCGGCGTTCCGTCGCCGTCAGGAGTTCATCTGATCGAAGAAATCCTGGTTGGTCTTGGAGTGCTTGAGCTTGTCGAGCAGGAACTCCATGCCGTCGACCGTGCCCATCTGCATGAGGATGCGGCGCAGGACCCACATCTTCGACAGCGTCGCCTTGTCGACCAGCAGCTCCTCCTTGCGGGTGCCCGACTTGGTGATGTCGATCGCCGGGAAGGTGCGCTTGTCGGAGAGCTTGCGGTCGAGGATGACTTCCGAGTTACCCGTGCCTTTGAACTCCTCGAAGATCACCTCGTCCATGCGCGAGCCGGTGTCGATCAGCGCCGTGGCGATGATGCTCAGCGAGCCGCCTTCCTCGATATTCCGGGCCGCGCCGAAGAAGCGCTTCGGCCGCTGCAGGGCGTTGGCGTCGACACCGCCGGTCAGCACCTTACCCGAGGAGGGAACCACGGTGTTGTAGGCGCGGGCCAGGCGGGTGATGGAGTCCAGCAGGATCACCACGTCGCGCTTGTGCTCGACCAGGCGCTTGGCCTTCTCGATCACCATCTCGGTGACCTGGACGTGGCGCGAGGCCGGCTCGTCGAAGGTGGAGGAGATGACCTCGCCCTTCACCGAGCGGACCATGTCGGTCACTTCCTCCGGCCGCTCGTCGATGAGCAGCACGATCAGGTAGACCTCCGGATTGCCCTCGGAGATGGCATGGGCGACGTTCTGCAGCATCACCGTCTTACCGGTGCGCGGCGGCGCCACCATCAACGCGCGCTGGCCTTTACCGAGCGGCGCGATCAGGTCGATGACCCGAGCGGTGAAATCCTTGTTGTCCGGCTTGAAGTCGGGCTCGAGCTTGAGCTTCTCGTTCGGAAACAGAGGCGTGAGGTTGTCGAAATTGATCCGGTGGCGCACCGCCTCCGGATCCTCGAAGTTGATCTGGTTGACCTTGAGCAGCGCGAAATACCGCTCGCCGTCCTTGGGCGCGCGGATCTGGCCCTCGACCGTATCGCCCGTGCGCAGGCCGAAGCGGCGCACCTGGCTTGGCGAGACGTAGATGTCGTCCGGGCCGGGCAGGTAATTCGATTCCGGCGCGCGCAGGAAGCCGAAGCCGTCCGGCAGGATCTCGAGCACGCCCTGACCGGAGATCGGAACGTCGTTCTCCGCCAGTTGCTTGAGGATCGCGAACATCATGTCCTGCTTGCGCAGGGTGCTCGCGTTCTCGACTTCAAGCTCCTCGGCATAGGCGAGGAGATCGGCGGGGGTTTTCGCTTTGAGTTCTTGAAGATTCATCTGCTGAGGATTGCCTTCGGGGAAGGGACCGGAACATGCCCGATGCAAAGGGTTTTCGTTTTACCCATGAGCCCGACCGTGACGGGGGCCGTCTGCAACACACGCAATGTCCCGGAGAAAAGCGGTCGCGCCCGGCGACCGGAAACAGGCCATACCCGACCGGTTGGACCCTGTCAACGGCATTAGCCGGTAGAAAGGGACTAAAACGGTTTCGTGATCACCAGAAACACCACCACCACCATGATCAGGGTGGGGATCTCGTTCACGATTCGGTAGTAACGGGCCGACTTTTCGTTTTCGTCGGTCGCGAAGCCTTTCCGCCACCGTCCCATGAGATGGTGGGTCGCCGTCATGACCAGAACCAGGAAGAGCTTGGCGTGCATCCAGCCATCCTCGAACCAGTCCGGCACCATGTAGAGCATCAGCAACCCGAAGATCCAGGTTGCGATCATCGCCGGGTTCATGATCGCCCGGTAGAGCCGCCGCTCCATCACCTTGAAGGTCTCTGACGTCTCGGAGCCGGGCACGGCGGCGGCGTGATAGACGAACAGCCGCGGCAGGTAGAGCAGTCCCGCCATCCAGGCGATGACGCTCACGACGTGCAACGCCTTGACGATCGGGTACCAATCCATAGGCCGGTCAGCCCCGGATATGTTTCAGCAGCGCGGAGACGTTCTCCGGCGGGGTCTGCGGAACGATGCCGTGACCGAGATTGAAGATGAAGGGTCCGCCCGAGAGCGCCTCCAGGATCCGGTCGGTCTCGGCCTTGAGCGCATCTCCCCCAGTGACAAGCGCGATCGGATCGAGATTGCCCTGCACCGGAAGCTCGGCCTGAAGCGCGCAGGCCATCGCCAACGGTATAGTGCTGTCCAACGCCAGCGCGTCAATCCCGGTCGCCGTCGCGTAGTCTCGAGTCATGGCCCCGGCGCCACGGGCGAAACCGATCACCTTGACCTCCGGATGGCGCTCCTTGAGCCGACGGACGATCTCGGCGGTCGGTTCGACCACCGCGTGGCCGAAGACGCTCTCCGGCGCTGCGCCCGCCCAGCTGTCGAACAACTTCACCACCTGGGCGCCGGCCGCGACCTGACGGTCGAGATACTCGACGGTGGCATCGACCAGCAACCCGATCAAAGCGGCGAAGTCTTTCGGCCTGCCATAGGCCCAGCCCTTCAGCTTGGCGTAGTCCCGACTACTGCCACCCTCGACCATGTAGGAGGCGACGGTCCAGGGACTCCCGGCAAAACCGATCAGAGCGACCTCGGTCGGCAACGCTGCTCGCAACCGGGCGACCGTCTCGTAGACATTGCCGATCCGGGCGTTGAACGCATCCGCGTCGAAGACCGGGATATCGGCCGCGCTTTCCATCGGATCGAGCACGGGCCCGCGCCCCTCCTGGAACTCCAAACGCCGACCGACGCCGTAGGGCACCATCAGGATGTCGGAGAACAGGATTGCCGCGTCGAAACCGTATCGTCGGATCGGTTGGAGGGTTACCTCGCAAGCAAGCTCGGGATTGAGGCAGAGATCGACGAAGCCGCCTGCCTGCTTCCGGGTTTCCTTGTACTCGGGCAGATACCGCCCAGCCTGACGCATTAGCCAAACGGGCGGTGGTGATCCGGTTCGCCCATTCAGCGTATCCAACAAGGGGACGCCTGACATGCCTTGCTCCGTCCGGTTCGGGATAACCTCTCTACTCTAATAACCTATTTAAAAGATAGAGAGGGAGCAGTAGTTGGGGGGTGGAAAGCTGGGGATCAAAAACGGTCCACCGTTGATCCACAGAACCGTCCGCCTCGCGGATACGAACCGCGCGTTGGGGAGCGAATCCCTAACCATTGCCTTTTGTCTGGCAGGCAGGTTCAGTTTGTCGGCGGGCTTGAAACCCGGGGATAAGGTGGACAGTCTCGTCAAGTGAGCTGGCGCCCAGGTTATACCGGGACGCCGACGGACCTGTCCGCCATCGCATAGGTGTACGCAGTGAATCGAGGTGAGCGTTGAGCAATTCCGGCGACGCGGCAGTCCGGCCGTCTTATCCAGAAGCAGCGGTCACTTTTCCACAAGTCGTCGGTGGACGATCTTGGATGTGAAGGGAGGTTCTGAGATGAGCGCAACGGACCTGCTGCACCTCCATCTGGTCTCGGATGCGACCGGCGAGACGAACCATCAGATCGCCAGGGCGTGCCTGGTGCAGTTCGAAGACGTGCGGGCGAAAGAGCATGTCTGGTCGCTCGTGCGCACCGGCAGCTATCTCGACAAGGTGATCGCCGGTATCGAGGCCAATCCCGGCCCGGTTCTGTTCACTCTGGTCGATCCCGATCTCAGGCGGCGCCTGGAGGAGGCATGCCGACGCCTGGAGGTTCCGTATCTGCCGGTGCTGGATCCGATCGTCATGGCGTTGGCGTCGTATATGGGTCGGGAGTCCCATCCGCGACCCGGCCGTCAGCACGAGATGGACGCCGCCTATTTCAACCGGATCGAGGCGATGGATTACACCCTGGCCCATGACGACGGCCAGCAGGTTCACGACTTGGAAGAGGCGGATATCGTGATCGTCGGGGTATCGCGCACGTCGAAGACGCCGACGTCATTGTACCTGGCCAACCGCGGCTACAAGACAGCGAACGTGCCGATTGTGCCGGACGTGCCTCCGCCGGACGAGATCTTCCATCTGAAGCGGCCGCTGGTGGTTGCGTTCACGACCGACCCCGCCCGGCTGATCCAGATCCGGCGCAACAGGGTTCTGATGCTCAAGCAGCGCGAGGAGACCGATTACGTGGCAATGGAACAGGTGCGTAAGGAAGTGGCCGAGGCGCGGCGCATGTTCACAAAGAACGGGTGGCCGATCATCGATGTGACCCGCCGCTCGATCGAGGAAACCTCCGCCGCCGTTCTACAGCATCTTGAAGCGCGCGAGGCGGGCAATGGCTGAATCGGCCGCGACCGCGCCTTCCGCCGGGCCCACGTTGCTGGGCAACAAGGCGACGGACATGCCGGTCGTTCTGGCATCCGGGAGCCGGTTCAGGGCGACGCTCCTTCGCAATGCCGGCGTGCCGTTCACCGTCGATGTCCCGGGTGTCGACGAAGCATCGGTGCGCGATTCACTCAAGGCGGAGAACGCTACGACGGAGGACGTCGCCACCATGCTGGCCGAGTTGAAGGCCGTGGCGATATCGCGCAAGCATCCGGAGGCTCTGGTCATCGGTTCGGACCAGATGCTCGATTGCGGCGGCGTCTGGTTCGAGAAACCCGTCGATCGGGACCATGCCCACGCCACACTGACCGCGTTGTCCGGCAAGAGCCACCGACTGGTGACGGCGGTCGTGGTGGCCCGCGCCGGTAGCCGGATCTGGCATGCCATGGACAATGTGACGATGCGCATGCGTCCGCTTTCCAACGATTTCATTGCCCAGTACCTGGATACTGTCGGTGACGATGTCTTCGCGTCGGTCGGCGCCTATCAGCTCGAGGGACTGGGCGCCCAACTCTTCACTGGTGTCGAGGGCGACTACTTCACCGTGCTGGGCCTGCCGTTGCTCCCGCTGCTCGATTTTCTGCGGACCCATGGTGTGCTTGCCAGATGATCGTGATCGGGCTGACCGGGTCCATCGGTATGGGAAAGAGCACGACGGCGGCGATGTTTCGGCGGCTTGGGCTCTCGGTTCATGATTCCGACTCGGCCGTCCACGCGATGATGCAGCCGGGCGGCGAAGCGGTCCCGGCGATCGCCGCCGCCTTTCCCGGTGTAGTGCGGGACGGGGCGGTCGACCGGGGAGCGCTCGGCGCCACGGTTTTCAGGGATACGCCGGCACTACGGCGTCTGGAAGCCATCGTTCATCCGCTTGTGGCCCGGCGGACGCGCGACTTTCTGCGGGCAAGCCGCCGCGCAGGGCGATTGGCCGTCGTTCTGGACGTCCCGTTGCTGCTTGAGGGCCGAGGCCACCGGCTATGCGATCTGGTGGTGGTCGTCAGCGCACCGTCCTTCATACAGCGCCAGCGCGTGTTGGCTCGGACCGGGATGACGCCGGACCGCTTGGCCAGTATTCTGGCCAAGCAGATGCCGGATATGGAAAAGCGTCGCCGCGCCGATATCGTGATCCCGACAGGTCTCGGCCGGGCGACCGCCATGCGGGCGGTCAAACGCCTGGTGGTCGGCATTCGGCGCGACGCCGCGAAGATGAAGAGGACAGCATGCGCGAAATCGTGCTCGATACGGAGACGACGGGCCTGGACCCGGAGACCGGCGACCGGGTCGTCGAAATCGGCTGCCTGGAACTGATCAACCACGTCCCCACGGGCCGGACGCTGCACCACTACTTCAATCCGGAACGGGACATGCCCGAAGAGGCATTCCGGGTGCATGGCTTGTCGGCGGAGTTCCTGTCGGCCTATCCCAAGTTCGAGGCTCTGGCGGACGAGATCCTGGAGTTTCTTGGCGACGCGACGTTGGTGATCCACAACGCCAGCTTCGACATGAGATTCATCAACAAGGAATTGCAGCTTGTCGGCCGACCACCGATCCCCATGGCAAGGGCACTGGACACCGTCGCGCTCGCTCGGCGGAAGTATCCAGGTGCCCAGGTCAATCTGGATGCGCTGTGCCGACGGTTCGAGATCGACAATTCCAACCGCGATCTGCATGGCGCGCTGATCGATGCCGATCTTCTCGCGTCGGTCTATTTGGAACTGATCGGCGGGCGGCAGCCGGATCTCATGGCGCCCCCCGCGGAGGCTTCCACCTCCGCCGGCGGGTCGGACACCGGTCCCAGGATGATCGATCGGATCGAGCGCACCTTCCGGCAACCCCGGCCACATGGTCCGTCGGCCGAGGAGGCGGTTGCCCATGCCGCTTTTCTCGACAAGCTGAAGAACCCGATCTGGACCCGGGACGCCGGAGAATAGACGGAAAGGTCAGGCCGTACCGATCGGAGCCCCGGACGGCGCGCTCTTGCTCTGCCGGTACATGGACGCGAAATCGACCGGCTGGATCAGCAGCGGGGGAAACCCGCCGTCGCGGGTCGCGTCGGCGACGATGGCACGGGCGAACGGGAAGAGAAGGCGCGGGCACTCGACCAGCAGGATTGCGTGCAGCGAGTCCTCGTCCATGGTTTGCAGCATGAAAAGACCGGCATAGGTAAGGTCGGCGAGGAACAGAGGGTCTTCTTCAACCTTGCCGCTTGCCGTGATCTTCAGGACCACTTCGTAGAGTTCCTCGTCCTTCGACACTTTCGCCGCTTGAACATCGACGTTCACGTCGATCCGCGGCTGAGCGTTTTGGGGCCGGAGGCTGGCCGGAGCGCGCGGGTTCTCGAAAGAGAAGTCCTTGATATACTGCGCATTGATCTGCAGTGGCATCGCTGCGGCCTGCATCTGCTTCGGCTCGGTGGCGGGCGGAAGGTCGGACATCGGCAATCCCTGGGTCAATACATCCGGTCTCGGACAGAAGGCCGCTTCGCTATCACGACTGGGACGTGTGGACAATAGTGGCGCCGAGCGGAAGGTCGCCCGGCGACTCCTCCGGTCCGGGACCCACGACATGGGACCGGTCGAGCGCGAGCAGGGTGCAGTTGGGTACGGTCAACCCCGTCAGGCCGCGGATGAAGGCCCAGTGAGTCACAAAGACGGTATCGTGCCAACTCTCGGCAATCGCGAGTTTGTCCCGAAAAGCAAGGCAACGGACACCAAGCTCCTCCTCGTTCTCACCGATCTCAGGCCACCAGCGCTCGGGCAAACCGTCGAAAGATATGGCCGGCCAGTCAGCCTTAAGACGGGACGCCGGCGTTCCGATGTCGCAGACGAACCAGCAGCGTTCTCGCACAAGCGGCTCGATCTCGATCCCAAGGCCCATACGCTCGGCGACGATCGCCGCCGTCTGCAGCGCGCGGCGGTAGGGACTGGCGACGATCCTGCGAATACCGCGGTCGACAAGATGCTCGGCCGCGGCGGCCGCTTGAGCATGTCCCGCATCGGTCAGGGCCGGGTCCTCGATACCCGGATCGATCCGGGTTTTCGAGAAATGGACGTTGAACTCGCTCTCGCCGTGGCGCAGCAGATACATGGACCGTCAGCTCCCGGAGCGATCTTGAGGCGGCAGATCGATGATCGGCGGCGTGCGTGGGGATGGTCCTCGCTTCGTCGCCGCCCCGTCCGTCGGCCCCCGATCCGAAAGATCTTCGAATTCGCCGTCGATCACGTCCCCGGCGCCGCGGCCGCCCGGTCGCCGGACCGATCCCAGATCGACAAAGATCGTCGTGCCGCCCCGGGCGACGATATAGGCGATCAACAGACCGGCCAGCCAACGGCGCAGTGGCGGGATGAACAGAAGAAATCCCAGCGCATCCGTTGCGAAACCGGGAATCAGAAGCAGGAGGCCGGCGAACAACAGGCCGAATCCGGAAACCACCTCGGCCACCGGCGTCTCCCGCCGCGCCAGATGTCCCCGCAACCTCTCCAGGGTCGCCAGCCCTTGAACCCGAAACAGGATGGTACCCAGGACGGCGGTGAGAATGATCAAGGCGATCGTCGACGCGGCGCCGATATGGCTGCCGACCTCGATCAGGAGCCAGAGTTCGCCGGCGGGAACGCCGATCAGAATGAAAAGAACGACTAAGCCCATGCTTGCCCTTCGGATATCGACACCTTATCTAAGTCGCAGGCGTCGGGACGGTAGCCGGACGTCACTTGAAACGCTGTCCGAACTCTTCAGTTTCTCCGGAGCCGCGATCGCCAACTCGATCGTTGCCCGGGACGGGCACTCTAAACGCGAGGGTGCGGCTCGGTCCACCCAGGGGCGCAGGCAGGTATGGGAAGCAGTTTTCCACTCTTCGAAATCATCCTGTACGCGATGATCGCCGGTTTTCTTATTCTGAAGCTGCGGGGCGTACTCGGCCGGCGCACGGGGCATGAGAAGCAGCGTCCCGATCCGTTCACCGCACCCGAAGCTGCGAACGAAAGCGAGCAGGACAACGTGGTCGCACTGCCCGAACGGGCGCCGATCGACGTGGACTCCATCGACGAACGGGACCCGCTGACCGCGACGCTGATGCGGATCAAGCTGGCAGATCCGCAGTTCGACGAAAAGGAATTCGCCGGAGGCGCTCGCGGCGCGTTCGAAATGATTGTCCAGTCCTATGCGGACGGCGATGTCGACACCCTCAAATCCCTTGTATCGGGACCGCTCTATGGCGGTTTCGTCCAGGCGATCGAGGAACGCGAGCAGGCGAACGAGACGCAGGAAACGACGATCGTCAGCTTCCGAAGCGCGGAGATCACCGGGGCCGAACTGGACGGTAACGAAGCGCGGGTCACCGTCGAGTTCGTCACAGAACAGGTCAAGGCGACCCGCGATGCGGATGGCAAGGTCGTCGACGGCGATCCGGACAAGATCGAGGTGCTGACCGACATTTGGACGTTCGAGCGCGATGTTCGGTCCAGCGATCCTAACTGGGAGCTGGTCGCGGCCCGTGTTCCAGAGGAATAAGCGCCTTCCAGCTAAGCGCTTTAGGTACACAACCGGCGTGGGGCCGGTGGCGGCACTCCTCGCTCTCGCGGTTGTTGCGGCGTGTTCCCCGGCCCCGACGCCAAGCGGATCGCCCGACCGTCTTAGCCTGGAGCGCGCGTCTTTCGGCGATCTTCCCGGCTGGAACGACGACGATGTCGCAGCGGCCGTCCCGGCCATGCGGCGATCCTGTTCCAGAATGATGCGCGGCGAGGATTCCCGTGAGATCGGTCCCGGCAACCGCTTCGGCACCGTGGGGTCATGGCGGCCGGTCTGTGCCGCACTCGAACGGGTGGCGGATGGCGACACATCGGCCGCGCGCGCTTTGTTCGAAGAACAGTTCACCGTGTGGCGCGCCTTCGACGGCGAACCCGGCAACGATCTTTTCACCGGCTATTATGAACCCGAGATTCGCGGCGCCCGGGCGAAGGGCGGTGATTTCAACGTTCCGCTTTACCCCCGTCCGTCGGATCTGGTGTTGGTCGATCTCGGCGATTTCCGCGACAGCATGAAGGGAGAGCGGATCGCCGGCAGGATGGAGGGGTTTCGGCTCAAGCCCTATGACAGCCGGGCCGATATCGAAGCCGGATCCCTGAATGACAAGGCGCAGCCCATCATGTGGCTTGCGGACCCCATCGACGCGTTCTTCCTTCACATCCAAGGGTCCGGCCTGATCCGCCTCGGAGACGGCAGTCGGACCCGTGTGGGCTATGACGGCCATAACGGCCACATTTATTTCCCCATCGGCCGCTATCTCATCACCGCCGGCCATGTGCCCAAGGAAGAGATGTCCATGCAGGCGATTCGGGCCTGGCTGGAAGCCAATCCGGATCAGATGGAGGCGGTGATGAACAGAAATCCGTCCTACATCTTCTTCCGCGAACTGACAGGAGACGGACCGATCGGTGCGCAGGGTGTCGCGTTGACAGCGGGCCGCTCGCTTGCGGTCGATCGTACCAGCCATGCGCTCGGCGTGCCCGTCTGGGTCGACATCGACTACGACGGGGGTCTACGACGCCTGATGGTCGCGCAGGATACTGGTGGCGCGATCCGTGGCCCCGTGCGTGGCGACTTCTTCTGGGGATCCGGCGACGCCGCAGGAGAGAAGGCGGGTGCCATGGCGGCTCCTGGACGGTTCTGGATCCTGTTGCCTGTAGGTATCAATCCGAACATCGAGAGCCTGTCGGCCGAGGCCGGTACGAGCTGAACGCTCGATCGGGCGGACGCTCAGTCCAGTCCCAGTCTGTCGCGCAGGGCGCGGGGGAAACCCAAGCTCACCAGTCGGTGTGATTCAGATAGATAGGCGCGAAGGTCGGCATCGTCCAGGCCGGGATGCCCGTAGTGTTGGATCCACTTCATTCCGCGTGACGCGAGATAGGGCGCAGGCCGCAGGCCGGGTTCCTGACACAGCATCTCATAGGCGACGGCCGATACCTTGAAGGTATAGGCAGGGGTGGCGCCGGTGCCCCATCCGGCGATGGCGAAGACCTTGGATCGGGTGTCGGTGCCGACCTTCCAGACGGTCGAGCCGCCCCACTGCACGACATGGAAGGTCGCGGTGAGTCCGGCGCAGAACGTGTCGAACTCGCTCTTGTCCATGACCTCTCTTGGTCTTCATCCGGATCTGGTGGCTTCGCTCCTGCTGGAGGAACGTTGATGGCGCCCGCCGCCGGCGCTGGGGCCGGCGGCGGGTGTCGTCGCGTGGATCGTGCCTGAGTCAGTGTTTCACGTGAAACACTTGGCCTATTCGTTACGGGAGCAGAACGGTAGAGCCCGTGGTCTTCCGGCCCTCCAGATCAATATGCGCCTGAACGGCATCCGCGAGGGCGTATTCCTGATTTACGGAAACCTTGACGACGCCTTTCCCGACCACGTCAAACAGGTCCTTCGCGGACGCGGCGAGCAGATCCTTGTTCGCTGTGTAGGTCATCAGGGTCGGGCGGGTGAACTTCAACGAGCCTTTCGCGGCGAAAATGCCGAGATCGACCGGCGGGATCGGTCCCGACGCCTGACCGAAGCTGACCATCATGCCGGTCGGCGCGATGCAGTCCAAGCTGGCGGGCCAAGTATCCTTGCCGATGCTGTCATACACCACCGGCACCTTCTTGCCGTCGGTGATCTCGATGACCCGGTCCACGAAGTTCTCCCGGGTGTAGATGATCGGATGGTCGCAGCCGTTCTGTTTGGCGAGCTCGGCCTTTTCGTCGGAGCTGACCGTGCCGATGACGGTCGCGCCCAGATGCTTGGCCCATTTGCAGAGGATCAGACCGACGCCGCCTGCGGCCGCATGGATCAGGATCGTGTCGCCGGGGCCGACCTTGTAGATCTGACGGATCAGATATTGGACCGTCATCCCTTGGAGCATCATCGCGGCGGCGAGCTTGTCGCTGACGCTGTCCGGAACCTTGACCACTTTGGAGGCTTCCAGGTTGCGGGCTTCCCCGTAGGAGCCCGGCGGCGGCGCTGCATAGGCCACGCGATCACCGACGGCGAAGTCGGTCACGCCGTCGCCGACCGCTTCGATCGTACCGGAGGCCTCCATGCCGATACCCGAGGGCAGGGGCAGGGGATAGAGACCGGACCGATGGTAGGTGTCGATGTAGTTCAGACCGATGACGGCATGCTTGATCTGCACCTGGCCTGCCTCGGGTTTGCCGAGGTTAACGTCCTCGAGCTTCATCACCTCGGGGCCGCCCTGTTCGTGGATTCGAATGGCTTTCACCATGGAGTGTCCTCCCTGTTCCTCGTTCCGTTGCCTGCATATGGGGCGGGTGTCGATGTCCGCGCTTCTCGGTAGATGCCTGCTACGACAGGAGCGGTCGGCGGTGAAGCGTTGTCGCGGGCACCACATCCATGCCGGTCCGCCGCCGAATGCGTCCTTGTGCTGGCGAGCCTGCCGATCGTGCGGCGGCGGCCCTTGTGTCGGCTGGACTCCTAAGCGAGATGATCCTTGAAGAACGCAGCGGTCCGCGCGTTGGCGAGGTCGGCGGAGGTCTTGTCGTAGTGCTCGCCGCCGACGCGGGCAAAGGCATGGTCCTGGCCCTCGTAGATATGGACGGTGGCATGCGCGTTCGAGTCCAGCACTGGGATGAAACGCTCCTGGGCGTCGGGGGGAACGAAACCGTCGTTCTCGGCGACATGGCAGAGATACGGTTTCGAGATCCGATCCGCCTCGCCGACCAGCTCGTCCAGCCCGACCCCATAGAAGCTGACGTTGGCATCCGCGTCTGAGCGGGTGGCCATGAGATAGGCGAGCTTGCCCCCGAGGCAGTAGCCCACCGACCCGGCCTTCCCGTTGCAGCCGTCCATGGCACGGACATGCCGCAGGGTGGCAATCAGGTCCTGGACTCCAAGATCGACATCGAACTTGCCGAAGAGATCGAACGCTTTCTGCCATTCGGCCTCGGTCTTATCCGTGATGTCGATTCCAGGCTCGATCCTCCAGAACAGATCGGGGCAAATCGCCAGATAGCCCTGGGCGGCGTAGGCGTCGGTGAGGTCGCGCATCACCTGATTGACGCCGAATATCTCCTGGATCACGACGATCGCTGCGGCCGGTGAGGACGAAGGCGCTGCGACATAGGCGCCGAAGCTGCCGCCGTCGGCGGCGGTGACGGTCACGGTGGACATGGGACTCCCCCAACGTTTTCTGGTGCGTTCACGCGTCGACGGTAGCAAAGCCCGCGGCTTGGGAACAATGCGGCCACTGTCAACGAGCGACGCGCGGATCACTGCCCCCACCGATCAACACTCAGAAGAGCGTGGCTTGACCGCGCTCCATATCCAGAAGTTGCCGCTTGCTGTCGACGCCGTCGCCCCCGGAGAAGCCGACGAGCCGGCCGGAAGAGCCGACCACCCGATGGCATGGAATGACGACCGTTATCGGATTCCGGCCGCAGGCCCCGCCGACCGCCCGCGCCACTCCGCCGACCCGGTCCGCCAATGCGCCGTAGGTCCAGGTCTCGCCATAGGGGATGTGCCGCATGGCCTCCCAGACGCCGCGTTCGAACGCCGACCCGCCGACGAAGCGGATCGGCAGATCGAACCGGGTGAGGGCGCCGCGGAAATAGGCGTCGAGCTGGCGGGCTGTTTCACGTGAAACGGCGTCTTCTCCATCTTTCTCGCCCAGCCGGTTCGCCGGAAGGTCTCCGGCCGAAACCCAAGTCACCCGAACAAGCGCGCCCGCGTCGCTGACGGCACGAAGGCGTCCCACTGGTGTATCGAGATCGCTGGCGGGCATGGCGGACGGCCTGATATGACGGGTGAGATCCCACGGAAGAGGGCTAATCGGTGGAGCAGGATACCATCTTCGCGCCGGCGACGGCACCGGGCCGAGCGGCGCTTGCGATCGTTCGGATCTCGGGGCCCCGCGCCTTCGCCGCGTTGACGGAGCTGGCGGGGGACGTGCCGGCGCCGCGCCGGATGTCGCGCCGTACCTTGCGGGAGTCGAGCAGCGACGAAACGCTGGATGACGCTTTGGTCGTGGCATTTCCGGGTCCGGCGACCGCTACCGGCGAGGATGTGGTCGAGCTTCATCTCCATGGCGGCCGGGCCGTCCTCTCCGCGGTCTGCGCGCGTCTGGCCGGGCTGGACGGGCTCAGACTGGCAGACCCGGGCGAGTTCACGCGACGCGCCTTTCTGAACGACCGGATTGATCTGACGGCGGCCGAGGGAATCCATGATCTGGTCGACGCCGAGACCGATGCGCAGCGGCGGCAGGCTCTGCGCCAGGCGACCGGGGGACTCGCCGATGCCCTGGACCGCTGGCGTGCCGATCTGATCGACGCGATGGCGCGCATGGAGGCCTTCATCGATTTCCCGGATGAGGATCTGCCCGAGACGCTTCAGGCGGAGATCGGCCTGCGCCTGCGGTCCCTTGGCGAGGAGATGACGCTGGCCCTTGCCGACGGTCGCAGGGCGGAGCGCGTCCGTGACGGGCTCCGGGTCGCGATCCTGGGCGCTCCGAATGCCGGCAAGTCGACATTGCTGAACTGGTTGGCGAAACGGGAGGTTGCCATTGTCAGCGAGATCGCCGGCACCACCCGGGATGTGCTTGAAGTTCATATGGATATCGGCGGGTATGCCGTCACGGTAGCGGATACGGCCGGCCTACGGGAAACCCCCGACGAGGTGGAGGCGGAAGGGGTTCGCCGCGCGCTCGCGCGGGCCGAGGCGGCGGATCTCACCATGGTTCTGGCGGATGGCGGCGCCGGGGACCGGGGCCGTCAGGCGGTCGGTGGGTTGCTGGGTGAGGACGCTATCGCCGTGGCCACCAAGTCGGACCTTGGGGGTGAGAGGGTGCCGGAGCCCTGGATACCGGTGTCGATCAGGACCGGAGAGGGGACGGAACGATTTCTCGAGGTGTTGAATGCCGCCGTCGCCGACAGGACGGATCGGGTCGGGGCGGTCGCGCTGACCCGGGCGCGCCACCGGGAAGCGGTCGCGGCGGCGGCCGAGGCGGTGAACCGAAGCCTGGGCGCACTCGAACAGGCCGCGCCGCTGGAAATCGCCGCTGAGGACCTGCGGCTTGCGGCGGCCTCTCTCGGCCGGGTCCTGGGGCGCGTGGACGTTGAGGAGATCCTGGACCGGATTTTTGCCGAGTTCTGTCTCGGGAAATAGGCCTCCGTCCCGGTGAGGCGGGTGGAAGAACGCACAGGCTTTGACAGCACCGCCGGCGCTGCGTATCTCAGGCACATGAACTCCTTTGACATCATCGTCGTCGGCGGCGGACACGCCGGATCGGAGGCGGCCGCGGCGGCGGCTCGGATGGGCGCACGGACGGCGCTGGTCACCCACCGGCGCGATACGATCGGCGTGATGTCCTGCAATCCGGCCATCGGCGGTCTCGGCAAGGGCCATCTGGTGCGCGAGATCGACGCGTTGGACGGGATCATGGGCCGGGCCATCGACCGGTCCGGCATTCAATTCCGGATGCTCAACCGCTCAAAGGGACCGGCGGTTCGGGGCCCCCGAGCCCAGGCGGACCGCGCCCTGTACCGGCAGGCGATCCAAGAGATCCTCGCGGAGTTCGAATGCCTCTCGATCGTGGAGGGTGCCGTCGAGGATCTGATCGTGCGGGAGGGCCGCTGTAGAGGTGTCGTCCTGGCCGGCGGGCGGGAGCTGACCGGCGGCGGTGTGATTCTCACGACCGGCACGTTCCTGCGGGGCGAGATCCATCTCGGCGAGGAGCGACGGCCGGCGGGTCGGGTCGGCGATGCGCCGGCGATCGGGCTTGCGAGGACGTTGGAACGGTTGGGACTGCCGCTCGGTCGGTTGAAGACGGGAACGCCTCCGCGGCTCGACGGGCGGACCATCGACTGGAGCCGGTTGGAGGTGCAGCCGGGCGACGATCCGCCGGAGCCATTCTCCACGCTCACGGACCGCATCACCGTTCCTCAGGTGCCCTGCCACATCACCTATACGACGGCCGACTCCCATGCGGCCATCCGGGAGAACCTGACGCGCGCGCCGATGTATAGCGGCCAGATCGGGAGCACCGGTCCGCGCTATTGCCCGTCCATCGAGGACAAGGTTGTCCGGTTCGCGGACAAGGAGAGCCACCAGATCTTCCTTGAGCCGGAAGGTCTGGACGACCCGACCGTCTATCCCAACGGGATCTCGACCTCGATGCCCCGCGACGTTCAGGATCGGGTGGTGGCATCGATCCCCGGTTTGGAAGGAGCCGCGATCCTGCAATACGGGTATGCGATCGAATACGACTATGTCGATCCACGCGCGTTGTCCGGCGCATTGGAAGTGCGGGCGCTGCCGGGCCTGTTTCTGGCCGGTCAGATCAACGGAACGACCGGTTACGAGGAAGCGGCGGCGCAGGGATTGGTGGCTGCTACCAACGCTACCTTGGTAGCGAGCGGATCAGACGACTCACTATATATAGACAGAGCTACCGGGTATATCGGGGTCATGATCGATGATCTTGTGTCCCGGGGAGCACCCGAACCCTACCGTATGTTTACCTCGCGTGCCGAATATCGGTTGCGCCTTCGGGCGGACAACGCGGATCTCAGGCTGACCGCACTGGGGGAGCGGGTGGGGCTCGTCGGTTCGGTCCGGAGCGGGGCCTTCGCCGCGAGGAAACGTCTCCTGGATGTTTCACGTGAAACACTGATGCGGCTTGGCGGCTCCCCTCAAGCGCTCGCCACGCTCGGTTTCACGGTCAATCAAGACGGACAGCGACGCTCGGCCCTCGACCTCCTGGCATATCCCGATGTTTCCTGGGAGCGCCTGGTGACCGCTTGGCCGGAAGATCTCTCGGACATCCCCCGATCGGTCGCCGAACAAATCGGCACCGAGGCCCGATACGCCGGATATCTGGCGCGGCAGGAGGCGGATATCCACGCCTATCGCCGTGACGAGGCGTTGGCGTTGCCGGAGGATCTGGATCCGGACAGCATCGGCTCCCTGTCGTCGGAGATTCGGGCGTTGCTTCGGCGCGAGCGGCCGCGGACGCTCGGCCAGGCGAGCCGTTTGCCCGGAATGACGCCCGCGGCGACGGTCGCGCTGCTGCGTCACGTGAAAAAGACCGGGAAGAAGACGGCGGCGTGACCCCCGAAGAGCTTCAGTCAAGGCTATCCCTCAGCGACGACCGGCGCCGCGCATTGGAATCCTATGCGGCATTGCTCGAAAAATGGCAGTCTAGGATCAATCTGGTGGCCCCCGCGACCCTCCCGGAGCTTTGGCGGCGACATTTTCTCGATTCCGCCCAGCTTCTGGAGCACGTGAAGGATCTGCCGGGACCAATCCTAGATTTCGGATCGGGGGCGGGCTTTCCGGGAATGGTTCTGTCGATTCTCGGTCGCGACGACGTGGTCATGGTCGAATCGGATCGCCGCAAGGTCGCGTTCCTTCAGGAAACGGCGCGGGTGACCGGTGCTACTCCGGTGATCGAGCCATGTCGGATCGAATCACTACGCCCGATTCGGGCCGGTATTATCACTGCTAGAGCCTTGGCACCCGTAGCGAAACTGCTTCGCTACGCCGAGCCATACGCAGGTCCGGCAACGGTCTATCTGTTCCTGAAGGGCGAGCAGGTAGACGCTGAGTTGACTACCGCGCAAAACACCTGGAAAATGGCTGTGACAAAGGCTCCCAGCATTTCTGACTCCCGGGGGGTCGTGCTGAGGCTGGAGGAGGTGAGCCGTGCTTGACGGACAGACCAACCAGGTAGTGGCACCGCGTATCCTGGCGATCGTGAACCAGAAGGGCGGGGTCGGAAAGACCACGACGGCGGTAAATCTGGCAACGGCTATGGCCGCGTGCAGGAAGAAGGTGCTGGTGATCGATCTCGATCCCCAGGGGAACGCGTCCACCGGGTTCGGGGTGCCGCGCAAGGGGCGGGAAGCGGACTCCTATGCCGTCCTGATCGGCGAGGCCACGATCGCCGAGGCGGCGATCGAGACGCCGGTGCCGGGCCTCGAGGTCGTTCCGGCGTCCGCGGACCTCTCGGGCGCCGAAATCGAGCTCGTGGACATGGATCACCGCGAGTTCCGGTTACGGGAAGCCGTCGTCCGGCACGCCGCCGCCTCGCCCTACGACTACATTCTGATCGACTGCCCGCCGTCGCTCGGCCTGCTGACGCTGAACGCGCTGGTGGCGGCCGACGCGGTCCTGGTACCGCTGCAATGCGAGTTCTACGCGCTGGAAGGCCTGTCGCAGCTTGTCCGGACGGTGGAGCGGGTGCGCAAGGCGCTCAATCCGGGGCTGGAGATCCAGGGTGTCGTCCTGACCATGTACGACCGGCGCAACAACCTCTCCGAACAGGTCGCGGCCGACGTGCGCGAGTATTTCGGCGACGTCGTGTACAACACCATGATCCCGCGCAATGTCCGGGTCTCCGAGGCGCCGTCCTACGGCAAGCCGGTGATCGTCTACGACATGGCGTGCAGCGGCGCCCGGGCGTACATCTCCCTGGCGCGCGAAGTCCTGACCCGCGAGTCGGCGCTCGCGGCGAGCCCGGTCGCCGCGTGAGCGCCGCGTCGGGTGCGGCCATGCTGTTCGAGGTGAGATGAGCGACGATTCCGGCAAACGCGGCAGCAAGAAACTCGGTCGCGGCCTGTCCGCCCTGCTTGGCGAGGACGAGGACGAGCAGGTACAGCTCGAGCGCCTGCGCCAGTCCCGGGCGCTGCCCGTCGAGCAGCTCAGCCCCGGCCCGTTCCAACCGCGGCGGCGGTTCGATCCCGAAGAGCTGCGCGAGCTGGCGGAGAGCATCCGCGAACAGGGCGTGATCCAACCGATCCTCGTCCGCCGGTCGCCCGATGGGGACAATTACCAGATCATCGCCGGCGAGCGCCGGTGGCGCGCCGCGCAGATGGCTCAGTTGCACGAGGTCCCGGTCCTCATCCGGGAGTTCGACGACCGGACGGCGATGGAGATCGCCCTGGTCGAGAACGTGCAGCGCCGGGATCTGTCGCCGCTCGAGGAGGCCGAGGGCTATCGCCGCCTGATCGAGGAATACAGCCACTCCCAGGACGATATCGCCCGGGCGGTCGGTAAGAGCCGCAGCCATGTCGCCAACATGATGCGCCTGTTGAACCTGCCGGACGAGGTCCGCGCCCTGCTCGAGGACGGCCAGCTCACCGCGGGCCATGCCCGCGCCTTGCTGTCGGCCGAGGACCCGTCGGCACTCGCCCGTGAGGTGGTGACGCGAAAGCTGAACGTGCGCGAGACCGAACGCCTGGTGCAGAAGGAGAAGGCTCCTCCCGCGACTCAAGCCGCGCCCAAGCAGAAAGATGCCGATACCCGTATCTTGGAGCAGGATCTCTCCGATCGCACAGGTCTAGTGGTAGCGATCACGCATAACGCCGGATCCGGTGCTGGTAGCGTTACGCTTCGCTACCGAGATCTTGACCAACTCGACCTGATCGTCGAGCGTTTGTCGGCTCACCCGGCCCAGCGACCCGACGCCTATCTCGCTTCCGGCCCCGACGGAGACCCGGTCATCTCCGATCCTGAGACCGGCGCGGAGATCGAGATCGACACGCCGGAGGATTGGTCAGATCCAACCCCGGCCGGTGTCGAAGACGTTCCTGACGAAGGATCCCGGCCAACGGCGGCGGATGTCTCCGCAGCGGTGACCGATCAAAAGAGCGGCCCGCCGCCGGCGGATCTGGAGGGGATTTCAGATGTGCCGTCAGGGGTAGACGATCCGGCGGAGACCAACTGGGATTTCGACGATGACGACGACGACGATCCGCTCGTGCCAAGGGCCTGAGACGGCGACGAGCAGCGCGACATCTATTCGAATAGCCTAGCGACGGGCCCCACCGCTTCGGCGCCCGGCCATCACCGCGAGCCGCGCCACGTCAATCAGTGCCTGGCCGCACTCGGCTTCGTCGGGAAATCCGGTCGTTTTGCAGCGTATTTCCGCTTCGCCCAAGCGCGCGAGTGCGGATGCGAGGCTTCGAGTGTCCCATCGCGCGGCCTGCCGGGCCATGGCGTCCGCCGTTCGGAAGAACACGGGCGGCCTCAAAGACTTGATGGCATCGGCGGGATTGCGGCCGTCCTCGACGCGAGCCCGGGCCAGATGCAGACGCTGGAAATAGGTGAGGGCCATGCGCACGATCCGCACCGACGCTTCGCCCTGGCGGAACGCGCGGTTCAGACCCGTGAGAATGGCGTCCGGTCTGCCGTCGGCGGCCGCCGAGATCACGGAATCGATGTCCAGCGCCGAACTGTCGCCGACCGCCTCAACGACCGTCGCGAGATCGACGGTCGATCCTGCTCCCGCCAAAAGGGCAAGTTTTTCCACCTCCATTCGGCTCGCCATCCGGTCTCCGCCCAGATGATCGATGAGGAAGCGCTCTGCCTCGGGTTCGATCCGAACCGATCCGGCCGCCAGCACATCCCGAACCATGGAAGCGAGGTCCCGACCGCTGTCGGCATAGCAGGGAAGGGCCGCGATATCCTCGCGCTTCGCCTCGAACAGCTTGCGGAGGCCACCGGACGGCTTGAGATCGCCACCCTCAACGACCAACAGACTGTCGCCCGTGTCGCCCTCAAGAGCATTCGCGACAGCATCGGCGTGTGAATCGCGGGCGTTCCGCAGCCTGACCAGGCGCCGTCCGCCCATAAGGGAGCGGGCATGCATTTCGTCGGACAGGCGGGCCGGATCGCCGGCGGCCTCGTCGCCGTCGAGTTCGCACACATTGAACGGGTCGTCCAGGTTGTCGACGGCGGAGCGTCCGATCGCTTTGGCGAATTCCAGGACTTTTCCGGTGTCCGGACCGTAGACCAGGACAGCGCGAACCCCCGGCGGCGGGGCCTTGACGAACCGCTCGACACCGTTGGCCGCGACCTTCATCGCCGGTCTAGCCCGACAGCCGGTCGAAAAAGAGAGCGAGACGCAGGCTGATATCCTCGGCCAGTTCGGTAGCGGCCCGCTGACGGGCATCCTTCTCGGCCTGCAGAATGGCGTATTCGGACGAACTGATCGAGAAGCTGGAGGTGCGCTGGTTCGTCCCTTCCGTTACCGACTCGCCGGAGGAAAGATCGATCAGGCGCCACCGGGCCTCGACGATGAACTTGGCGAAGGTCGCAGTGGAGTCCCTCAGGATCACAATGTCCGAACGCCGCTCGCTGGCGGAAATCTCAAGGCGATAGCGTGGTCGCGGAGCGACACCGCGCGGATTGATCCTATCAAGCAGTTCGTTGTGCAGAATCTGTCCGAGCCGATCGGGAATCTGCGCGACATCGACCTCCGGAAAGCCCTGGTTATAGGCGGTGCTCTCACCCGTTCGTTTGGCATAGAGCGGCTGGAAACCGCACCCCGACAGGGCCACCGCGGCCAAAAGGGCAGATAAGAGGACGCCGCGTGAGCCGGCGAACCCGAGCCGAACCATGCGCCTGACGCCGCCGCCGATCATGCGACCACGTTGACGATCTTGTTCGGCACCGCGATCACCTTGCGCGGGTCCTTGCCATCGAGCAGTTTGATCACGTTCGGCTGCGCCAGTGCCTGCTCGATCATCGAGTCCTTGGAACTGTCCTTGGCCATCTCAATGGTCGCGCGAAGCTTGCCGTTGACCTGAATCGCGATGGTGACCGTCTCGTCCTCCGCCAGGGCCCGATCGGCCTCCGGCCAGGCGGCGGTCGCCAGCATCGTCTCGTGGCCGAGATGGCGCCACAATTCCTCGCAGATATGCGGCGTCATCGGCGCGAGAAGCCGGATGAGGGTCTCGAAACCGAAGCGCAGAGTCCAGGCCTCGCCTGCCCCCGTGCCGTTGAGCGCGAAAATCTGATTCGACAGCTCGCGCACCTGGGCGACGGCGCTGTTGAAGCGGAACCGTTCGATACTGTCGGCCACGGCCAGGATCGCCTTGTGGCAGGCCCGGTGGACCGCCTCGGCCTCGGCGGAAAGCTCCGCAGGCTTCTCGCTCCCGACGGGTGGCAGGGACGTTGGGCACTCGGTGATCTCGCGCCAAACGCGGTTGATGTAGCGCCAGGCGCCGTCGACGCCCGACTCCGTCCATTCCAGATCCCTCTCGGGCGGGCTGTCGGACAGCATGAACAGGCGTGCGGTATCGGCCCCGTACCCGTCGATGATGTTGGCCGGATCGACCGTGTTTCGCTTCGACTTGGACATCTTCTCGACGCGGCCGACGGTCACCTGTGCACCGCCCTCCACCATCGTCCAATCGCCGCCCTCGCCCTTGGCTACCTCGTCCGGATACAGCCATCGGCCGTCGGGGCTCTTGTAGGTCTCATGGCAGACCATGCCCTGGGTGACGAGGCCGCTGAACGGTTCGGCAATCGAAAGATAGCCGCAGTCCCGCAGCGCCCGGGTAAAGAACCGGGAGTAAAGGAGGTGCAACACCGCGTGCTCGACGCCGCCGATATACTGGTCGACCGGCAGCCAATAGTCGACCGCGGTGCGATCAAAGGCGGTCTCGCCCTTGGGATCGGTGAATCGGGCGAAATACCAGGAGGATTCGAAGAACGTGTCGAACGTGTCGGTCTCACGCGTCGCCGCGCCGCCGCAACTGGGGCAGCTGGTGTGTTTCCAGGTCGGATGACGGTCGAGCGGGTTCCCGGGCGTGTCGAATTCGACGTCCTCCGGCAAGGTCACCGGAAGCTGCTCGTCCGGCACCGGGACGACGCCACAGCCCGCGCAATGGACCATGGGCACGGGGCAGCCCCAATAGCGCTGTCGGGATACGCCCCAGTCGCGCAGCCGCCAGGTGGTGGTCCGTTCTCCCCGGCCGATCTCCTCGAGGCGGCCGGCGACGGCCGACTTGGCCGCCTCGATCTCCATACCGTCGAGGAAATTGGAATTGTAGATCCGCCCAGGCCCAGTATAGGCCTCGTCCGCGACCGCAAACTCGGCTGGATCCGCTTCCGGCGGCAGCACGACGGGTAGAACTGGCAGATCGTACTTTCGGGCAAAATCAAGGTCGCGCTGATCGTGCGCCGGGCAGCCGAAGATCGCTCCGGTGCCGTATTCCATCAGGACGAAATTGGCGACATACACCGGAAGCGTCCTGCCGGGTACGAACGGATGCTCGACCTCCAGGGAGGTCCGATAGCCGCGCTTCTCGGCGGTTTCGATATCCGCTTCGCTCGTGCCCATCCGGTTGCATTCGGCGATGAAGGCCTGCAGTTCCGCATTGCCCTCCGCCATCTCCGCCGCAAGCGGATGATTGGCGGAAACCGCGCAGAAACTGGCACCGAAGAGCGTGTCCGGACGGGTGGTGAAGACCTCGAGGCTATCGTCACGACCCGCAAGCTGGAAACGGACCCGTGCGCCTTCCGAGCGGCCGATCCAGTTGTGCTGCATCAACCGAACCTTGTCCGGCCATCTCCCCTCGAGACCCTCCAGTGCGCCGAGGAGATCCTCGGCATACTCGGTGATCTTCAGGAACCACTGGTTCAGTTTTCGCTTCTCGACCGGCGCGCCGGAGCGCCACCCTTTGCCGTCGATCACCTGCTCGTTCGCGAGCACGGTGTTCTCCACCGGATCCCAGTTGACCCAGCTCTCCTTGCGGTAGGCGAGACCGGCCTTGACGAAATCCAGGAACATCTTCTGTTCGTGGCGATAGTAGCTCGGATCGCAGGTTGCGACCTCGCGCCGCCAGTCGTAACTGAGGCCCATGCCCTTGAGCTGGTCCCGCATGGCGCCGATGTTCTCGTGGGTCCATTTGTTCGGATGGACGCCGCGTTCGATCGCTGCGTTCTCAGCCGGCAAGCCGAAGGCGTCCCAGCCCATGGGATGCAGAACGTTGAAGCCGCGCGCCGTCTTGTAGCGCGCCACGACGTCGCCCAGCGTGTAGTTGCGGACATGGCCCATATGGATCCGTCCGGACGGATAAGGGAACATCTCCAGGACGTAGTATTTCGGCCGGGACGGATCCGCCTCGACCTCGAAACACCCGTCTTCCGCCCAGCGAGACTGCCACCGGGCCTCGGTTTCCTTGACGTTGTACCGCGCCATGACGTGCTGCTTTCTCGATAACGACGTGGGCCGCGCTGCTAAAGCGCGCTTACCGACCGCGATTGTTCATACACCCGGCCTACTGCGACACCTGCTGAATCCGGAGCTGGCGAGCCCGGGTGAGGATCGTGTTTTCAAGATCCTTCCCGAGTCCCTCTTCAACCGCGGCGTCCCGCCAATCCCCGACGCCACTGCGCGTCTGGCGGAAGACATTCGCCCGGATGCCGTCAGATCGGAGAGCGCGGTCGAGAATATATACGGTCACCTTGAACCGTTCGTTCGGGCTCTCGGGCGGATTGTACCAGTCGGTGATGATCACACCGCCGAACGGATCGGCCGATGCAAGCGGAAGAAAAGACAGCGTATCGAGGGATGCCCGCCACAAGAAGGCATTCACCGCGACACCGCCGCCGCCGGTTTGCCCGGTTCCCTCGTCCGACCCCAGAGAAAACAAATCAAAGCCGCTGGGCCCTGCAAGGCTCTCCGGTTTTTGGTAGGTCGGGAGGCCGTCGGCCCCCTTCGTCGGGTACTCGTACTCGACCGGAATATCGGATCCGCACGCGCTCAACGCGAAAAGCGCGAGCAGGCTTGCGGCTATGCTTGTCACCAGGCTTGATCGAGAACCGGTCATCACACCACTTGTCCCAAGGTCATCGCCATCTGTTTACCCATGCCGGCGCCCCGGCGCAATGATCGCGCTCTGCGATCGCCCCGCCGATTGGGGCGTTGCGCGCGCCCTTCAGCCCCAAGGGTGTTGTGGCAATTTCGCCACATTGAGACAGTTTTGCAATCCCGGTCGCGTCAGCCGAGTTGACGGTTGTCCATCGTGGCCTGTAGCAATGGCCATCGGTCAGGGATTGCGGGCGTGCTGTTTCGTGTTTCCAGTTTGACCGTAGACCCAAAACACCTCGAACTCGGGAGATGGGGAATGAAAAAGGTTCTTCTCGGCTCGACGGCCCTCGTTGCCGCCGGCCTGATCGCTGCCCCCTCCGCCATGGCCGCTGAGCGGATCCAGGTGGGGGTTGGTGGTTACATGGAGCAGTGGTTCGGCTACAGCTCCGTCGACCAGGACGCCAGCACGCGCGACGTGGACGGCTTCGACGTCAAGTCCGACTCCGAAATTCACTTCAAGGGCTCGACCACCCTGGACAACGGCATCGAGTTCGGTGTGAACGTCCAGCTCGAGGCCAACAGCAACTCGGGCGATCAGATCGACGAGTCCTACATGATCATCAAGGGCTCGTTCGGTGAGATCAACATCGGTTCCGAAAACTCGGCGATGTACAAGATGCACTACGCCCCGAGCGACTTCGGTATCGGCATCAACTCCGGTGACCAGGGCGACTGGGCTGCGCTTTCGGGCAGCGGCATCTCCAACTCGGGTTACTTCCGCGGCGTTCTGGGTTCGACCTACATCGAGCCGAACCGCGCCAACGACTCCGAGAAGCTGACGTACTACACCCCGCGTTTCGCTGGCTTCCAGATCGGTGCGTCCTACTCGCCGGACACCAACCAGGACAACAACGGCCCGGTTGACCGGAACACCGGCGTGTCCGACATGGTCGCGTTCGGCCTGAACTACACCGGCGACTTCAGCGGCGTGTCGATCGGCGCGTCCCTGGGTTACGGCACGTTCCTGGAGTCCGCTTCGGGCACCAACGAGCCGGAAGCCATCAACGCTGGCCTGACCATCGGCTTCGGTGGCTTCGGCATCGGCGGTTCCTGGGCGAATGCTGACGACAGCAACGCCGATGGCGACGCCTACAACCTCGGCGTTTCCTACTCGACCGGTCCGTTCGGCGTCAGCCTGACCTACTTCAACGGCGACGTTGAGGGCGGCACCGAGCAGAACACTTACCACCTCTCCGGTAAGTATGCTCTGGGCCCGGGCGTCTCCGCCAACGCGACCCTCGGTTACGCCGAGTTCGAGAGCAACACCGGCGCCGAGATCGACGCGACCTACCTCGTTACCGGTATCCGTCTGTCCTTCTAATCCAGAAGACAGTCCGATCCATGGGGAGCCGCCTTCGGGCGGCTCCCTTCTTTTTTGCGCCCGGATAGGGTATCGGTTGAGCCGTCTTCCCTCTGCCATCGACCGAACCCAAGGCTCCCATGACCGACGTCACCTTCGATCGGCTCTTCCGCGGTATCGACCGCGGAACCTTCCTCGACCAGTATTTCGACAAAGCCCCGTACTATGAAGCCGGGGCGGTTTCCGATGTCGCGCGGATCTTCTCCTGGGCCCGGATGAACGACCTGCTGGAACGCCCGAAACTCTGGGATGCTTCGACGGTCGAAATGGCCCTGGACGGCAAGGTCCTGCCGCCGCCGCAGTATTGCCGGCCCGGCCACGACCGCCAGGGCCATCAGGGGCTGCGCCCCGACCGCGGAAAGGTGACCGCGCTGCTTCAGAAGGGCGCGACCTTCGTTCTCGATTTCCTGGAGGGCGTCGATCCCGAGGTATCCTCGGTTGCCCGCGCGCTGGAACGGCTGACCGGCGCCAATACCTCCTGCAACGCCTACTGCTCCTGGAAAGCCGTCCGCGGCTATGCTTCGCACTTCGACTGTATGGACGTCTTCGCCCTGCAGATCGAAGGAGAGAAGACCTGGAACCTCTATGAAGGCCGCTTCCCCGAAGCCGCCTTCGTGCCGGGGAGTCGTTCGTCGGATTTCACCGCCGAGCAGCACGATCGGATGAAAGGCAAGCTGGCCCGGCAGGTGACCACCCGTCCGGGCGACATTCTGTACCTGCCGAGGGGCCTGTACCACGACGCGCTGGCGACCGACACGGCGTCGCTGCATCTGTCCTTCGGCTCGACGCCGGCGGTCGGCGTGGCCGTCCTCGAAATGCTTGCCCGCGAAATGCAGGGTCAGGAGTATTTCCGCAAGCGCCTGCCCCATTTCGAAGATCGCGCCGCCCTTGCCGCCTACCTCCAGGGCATTGGCCAGACGGTCAACAAGGTGCTGGCCGACCCGGCCTTCCACGAGTTCGTCGCCGCATTCCAGAAGGACCGCATCTTCGACAAGGTCAGCGAGTACCGCTTCCCCGAGCGGGAAGCGGACGGTTACTTCTTCGTCTCGCGTCACGCGCCGGAGATCGCGCGGAGCGACGCCGGATTGACCGTGACGCACCAGGGCGCGGCGTTTCAACTCCCGGCAGCGGATCACGAAATGCTCGCCTGGATCCTCGAACGGGAGGATTTCTGGCTTTCCCAACTCTCCGCCGCCCACGGTCAACGCGGTGAAGCCGGACGTCAGCTCATCCAGACGCTGATTCAGCACCGGGTCGTCTTTCCGGTTCAGGTCTAAATTCATGTCGGGCGGTATTCTCTGGCTTGCGTCCTACCCGAAGTCGGGCAACACCTGGGTCCGGATCTTTTTGGAGAACCTATTCCTCAACCCGGCGGAGCCGGTCTCCATCAACGAGCTGAACGTCGTTTCCTTCGGCGATGCCCAGCGCCACCTCTATCAGTCGCTGACACAGCGGCCGATCGAGGAAATGAGCGACGTCGAATTGAATGCCCTGCGGCCGGTGCTGCAGGAGAAGCTGGCGAGCCGATCGGAAACCTCGATCGTCAAGACCCACAACCGTATCGGGTTCGTGGACGATATCCCGGTCATCAGCCTCGATCACACCATGGGCGCGATCTACGTCGTCCGTAACGTGTTCGACGTCGCGGTGTCCTTCGCCGCGCACTACAACGGGGCAATGGACGACGTCGTGGACGGACTGTGCCGGGAAACGATGCACACGCCGACGACCCAGGCCGCGATCATCCAATACCTGGGTCCTTGGGGAGAGCACTATCGGAGTTGGACCGGCGTTCCCGGTTTCGAGCCGCTGGTCTTGCGTTACGAGGACCTGCGTGCGCGGCCGTTCAAGGAGTTCTCGCGGATCGTCAAATTCCTCAACGTTCCCGCCACCCCGGAGCGGATCAAGAAGGCGATCCGCTTCAGCAACTTCGACGAGGTCTCCCGACAGGAGAAGCAGCGCGGGTTTCGGGAGCGGGTGCGGGAAGATCAGACGTTCTTCCGCCAGGGCAAGGTCGGTGGCTGGCGCAACACCCTGTCGGAGGACCATGTCGCACGGCTGATCGACGTTCATGGCGACGTTCTTCGCGACCTCCGCTATATCGACAAACGCGGCAAGCCGACGGTCTGACGTCATGGCCCCACCGCTTCCGCCGAAGGTTCGTGCGGCCCTGGAACGGGCGCTCGATTCCGGCGATCCCTCGGGTGCCCGCCGGTTTCATGACATCCTGATCAAGGCCCAGGCCTTGCCCGCTGCGGCACTGTTCCGCCTGGCAATGCTGGAAGCGCGGACCGGCGGCTTCGCTTCGGCCGACAGATTGCTGGCCGTCGCCGGTAAGCGGGCGCCCGGAGATCCGCAGGTGCGGGTCAATCATGCACAGGTGCGCCTTGCGCTCGACGATCCCGACGGAGCCTGGACGCTGCTTTCGCCGTTGCCGGTTCCCGTCCGCGCCAACCCCGCCGTCGCCCGGCTGATCGGCGAGGCCGCACTCCGCTGCAACCGACCGGAGGAAGCGGTGACGGCCTATCGGGGCCTTGTCGATTCTGGAGCGGCCGATCCTGGCGTGAGGGTGAATCTGGGCACGGCGCTTCGGCGATTAGGCCGATATGAGGAGGCGGCGGCCGAGCTTTCCCTGGCGGTCGAGCAGGGCGCCGGTCGCGAGGCGCTGGTCGGTCTCGCCGGGCTGCATGTCCAGCTCGATCAGCACGACCGGGCGATCGAGCTGCTGCGCGACCGGCTCCGCCGCAGCCCAGAGGACCCTGTGCTGCTCAGACAGTTGGCGGTCAGTCACCGGATGGCCGGCAACGGTGCAGCCGCAAGGCGGGCGGCCCGTCGTGCGGCTCTCGCGGCTCCTGACGATCCGTCCGCTTTGACCCTTCTGGGCGAACTGGCGGAGAACGCCGCCGATCTCGACCCCGCCGATGTTTGGGCCCGGCGGGCGCTTACGGCCGGGCCGGGGACTCTTGGCGCCGGTCTCGTTCGTGCCGCGGTCGCTCGGCGACGCGGTGATCCTGACCGCGCCCTGTCGTTGGTCGAGCCCTGGCTGGAACGGGCGCCGGCCGCGTCCCGCCATCTGGTTTTGTTCGAGCGTGCCCGGTGTTTCGAGGCCGCGCGGCGGACCGAGGCGGCGATCCAGGCTTTCGCCGAAGCGAATGCCCAGCAGATGGCCAGTGCTCTGCCGCGCCGCGATCCGTCCCGGGCGTTCGCCCAGCTTCGGGCGGTGTCCGCGCTCCATACCGCACCGCCTCTACCGGGTCGTGGTGCCGAAGGGGCGGATCTTCTGTTCGTCGTCGGCTTCCCACGGTCGGGCACGACACTGCTCGACCAAGTGCTCGATGCCCATCCGGCGATCGAGGTGATCGAGGAACGGCCTCTGGTCGCCGCGATGATCGCCGATCTGACGACGTCGGGCCGGCGCTACCCTGAAGACCTCGATTCGCTTACAGCGACGGAAATTCTTGCTCTTGAAGAGCACTACCGGAGAAGACTCTCCCGTCATACCCGCCGGACCGGCATGCGGTTCACCGTCGACAAGATGCCGCTGAACATGGTGCATGTCGCGCTGATCCGCCGGGTCTTCCCCGGAGCCCGCTTCATCCTGGCGCTGCGCCACCCGTGCGACGTTGTCCTGTCCTGCTTCATGCAGGATTTCGGGTTGAATGATTGGATGGCGGCGCTCACCACGCCGGATATGGCGGCGGACCTCTACAGCGCTGCGTTCGCCGCCTGGGAAAGCTACGTCGCGGCGGTGCCGACGCCGGCGCTCATGGTCCGCTACGAGGATGTGGTGGCGGATTTGGAGCGCGAGGCGCGGCGGATCACGGCGTTTCTCGACCTGCCTTTCGATCCCGCCATGCTGACTTTTCATGAGCACGCCAGAACGCGGGAGACCCTGTCCACGCCCAGCGCGTCCCAGGTCACCCAGCCGATCTACCGCACGGCGCTGGCCCGCTGGCGTCGCTATGATAGCGTGATGATGCCGATCGCCGCGCGGCTGTCGGCGGAAATCGAGCGATACGGGTACGCGGAGGAACGGACATGAGTGCGGCACCGGACGACACTGGAGATAACGCTGTCGCGACGGACGCGACGACGGCGGTCGATCCGCATCTGGTCCGTCAGATCGGCGACAACCTCGAGTCCGTCCGCCGGTCGATCGCCAAGGCGGCGGCGGCGGCCGAGCGGAGCCCCGAGACGGTTACGCTGGTCGCGGTCGGCAAGGTTCAGCCTCTGGAGCGCGTCGAAGCGGCCTTGCTCGCCGGCCAACGGGTGTTCGGCGAGAACCGCGTGCAGGAGGCGAAGGGCAAGTGGCCGGATTTCCGGGTCCGCTATCCCGGTGTCGAACTGCATCTGATCGGACCGCTGCAGACCAACAAGGTGCGCGAGGCCGTGGAGCTCTTCGATGTCATCCAGACCGTGGATCGCCCGAAGCTCGCCCGGGAACTCGCCAAGGAGATGGAGAAGCAGGGCAAGCGTCTCGACTGCTACATTCAGGTGAATACCGGGGAAGAGGAACAGAAGGCCGGTATCGCGCCGGACGAGGCGGATGCCTTCATCGCCGAATGCCGGGATGGGTTGGGTCTCGCCGTGGTCGGCCTGATGTGCATTCCGCCGGTAGAGGACAACCCCGCACTGCATTTCGCCATGTTGCGCGAGATCGCCAAGCGCAACGGCATCGCCAACCTGTCCATGGGCATGAGCGGCGACTACGACACGGCCGTGGAACTGGGCGCGACCCATGTTCGGGTGGGGACCGCGATCTTCGGAGCGCGGGACTACGGCTGAGCGTCCGGCGTTTCGGCGTCCGGCGTCTCGGCCGGGCCGGAGCATGCTCAGGATCGTTCGGTGGTCTTCAGAGTCTCGTAGCGGTCGAGAGCGCGCATCATCCAATGGGCGACATCGGTGTTGCCGTCGCTCGCCAGCTTGAGGGGCGACGGCGTCTCCGGCCGTGCCGGTAGTGCCACGGATTGCGCGTCAACCACCTGCCCGTCGCGCTTCGCGTCGGATGGCGTGCGGGACGCGGTCTCGAGCGGGTCCGCTTCGGCCATCACCGGTCCCTTGGGGGGTACCTGATCCGCGGTCCGCACGGCACTGGCACGCTGAATGAAGGCGTCGAGACGGCTGGCGGCGCTGCCCGAGAAAGCCTGGGCCGCCGCAGCATTATGCGGCTCGGCGGCGGCGAAGCGGGCGACAGATTCTGGAGGCGGCGCCAGATCCAGGGACATCGGCGCCGCGGCCAGGGCGGTCGTGGTCTCGTCCGGGACCGTGGCCGGCGTGTCGTCCCGAGCCATGGCCAGCGCCGTTGCGCCGATGTCGTTGCCGGTTTCGCGTTCGGTGATGGTGTTGGCCAACGCGCCGATGAGTCCGGCCGGGCCGCCCCAAAGCGCGCCGCCGGCCATGCGGGCCGATTCGGAGATTGTATCGCCTGTCAGCTCACGATACAGGGTACCGATGACGGGGATATGCTGCAGCGGATTGATGATGTCGATGAAGTCGGCGAAGCCGAGGGACTCCTGGGTGCCGCCGGTATCCGGACCCGACGGATCCGCCTCGCCGCTCGGCCCGGTATTGGACCACCAGCTCGGGTTCGTCTGGGCCGTTGCTTGCGTCACAGTCATCGCATACTCCTCCGTCACCCGAAGGTAAGCAATCCGCGTGCCACGGGAAGACTGCGACAAGAGCCTTGAAATTCAATATGTTGGCCCGGAGAACTCGCTGCGGAAGTTGCCGGGTGTCTCTGACGCGCCCGACCCGGCGGCAGAGACTGCCGGGCGGACGGAATCTTTCGACCCCCGCCGACCGATCGGCCTTCAGATCATATGGCCCGACCGTGCGGCCTTGGTCGCCAGGTACCGTTCGTTGTGACGGTTGGACTCGAAGACGTGCGGCACCCTTTCCGTCACCTCCACGCCGCAGGCGGCGAGCTGGTCGATCTTCGAGGGGTTATTGGTCATCAGCCGGACGCGAGCGACGCCGAGCTGGCGGAGCATCTCCGCCGCCGGGAAATAGACTCGCTCGTCGTCGTCGAAGCCCAGGGAGATGTTCGCATCGACGGTGTCGGCTCCGAGATCCTGCAGCGAGTACGCCCGGAGCTTGTTGATCAGGCCGATATCCCGTCCCTCCTGGGCTAGATACAGCAGGATGCCGCCGCCGGCGGCGGCAATCTCCCGGATGGCGCCGCGGAGCTGATCGCCGCAGTCGCAGCGCAGGCTACCCAGCAGGTCGCCGGTCAGGCAGGCGGAATGGATGCGGATCAGCACCGGCTCCGCATCCGGTTTCGGCTCTCCGATCCGGATCGCCACATGCTCCGTTCCGCCGTCCATTGGACGGAAGGCGATCAGCTCGCAGAGTTCAGCATCCGCCAGCGGCACCTTTGCCGCCGCCGCCTGGATTAGCCGGTGGGCGCTGGTCTCGGCATAGCGGTCGATCTCGCCGGCCTCGACGATCAGCAGGGCGCGCTCGCGGGCCCAGGCGGTCATCGTGGCGGCGGAAATGCCGTGCGCGGAGGCCACGAGCGCGCTCGGCAGGAGACGGGCGAGCTTGACTAGGCGGACCGCGGCGGCGGCCGGCGTGTCCTCCCGTTCGGGCAGTGTGGTCAGGCCCGCCGGGATCGCCGCAGCGCGGGTCGGATCCGACAGGTCCAGCACCGCCTCGACGTCCAGCGATCCGGCCAGGGCCACGGAAACCGCCGGCGCGTCGGTGCCGGAGCCGAGCAGCGCCGCCCGATTGCGGGTCAGGACGAGACGCGGTTCCGAGCCGGCGATCGCCGACATTTGGCCCATGAGCTGCCGGGTCGCCATCTCGCTGCCGGCGACCACCGCAAGCCGATCGAGGTCGCGACCGGCGCGTATCGCGATCAAACCGCCGCGCCGCAGTTCCGCGATGGCGCGGTCGACGGCAAGCTGACCGGTGGCGCGCATCATGGGACGGGCGGCGGAAACTGGGCTCGGAACGGGAGCGCCATCGGGCGCCGCTCCGGCGGGGTCGCGGTGATCTGGCATGGCGGGCATATTGATCGCCGCGGGCCGCAGGTCAAGGCGATTGGATGTCGCGACGACCTCGGCCGTTGGATGGTACAAGGCCCCATCGATCGACGGGCGAGAACGGGAGGCTGGAATGACGGTGTTTGGGTCCTATGACCAGGAAGGGCTCGACGCCCAGTACAACAACCAGGCGAAGGTGCCTGACGTGGCGTCGACCGCCCAGCGCTGGATGGCCCGGGGCGAGGAGGCGCGCAGCCAGCTTTCCTGCGACCTCGATCTCGCCTACGGCCCGCATGACCGGCACAGGGTCGACGTTTTTCCGGCCGCCCGGCCGGATGCGCCGATCCTCGCCTTCATTCACGGCGGCTACTGGCACTCCCGAGACAAGGCCCTGGTGCATTTCCTCGCCCCGACCTTTGTGGCCGCCGACGTCACCTTCGTCTCGGTCGAGTACCGGCTATGCCCGGAGGTCACGGTGGCCGACGTCGTGGCCGACGTGACCGCCGCCATCGAGTGGATCCATGGCAACCCGGATCGCGTTGGCGGTCGGGTGGACCGCCTGCATGTTGCCGGTCACTCGGCCGGCGGGCACCTTACCGCGATGCTCTGCGGACCAACTGGACGGCCGGACATTGTGAAGGGCGGCTGCTCGGTATCGGGCCTGCACGATCTGGAGCCGATCCGTCTGTGCTATCTGAACCAGCATCTGAATCTGAAGGCCGAGGACGTGCCGGGTCTGAGCCCGATCGCCATCGCCCGCGGGCTGGAGAAGGGGGCGACCCGGCTGCCGCCGCTGATCGCCACGGTCGGCATGGACGAAGGCCCGGAATATTTGCGGCAGCGCGACGAACTTGTCGCGTCTCTGCGCGCTACCGGCCAGCCGGCCCTCTCGGTCGACGTACCGGGGGGCAACCATTTCACCGCACTGGAAGCCTTCGGCGATCCGCATCATGCGCTCTGCCAGGCGATGCTGCGGCAGATCCTGGCCCCGGCCTTCTGAGGCATCCCATCCTCCAATCGACGGGCAGCTCACGGAGTTCTGATGCCGACGGCAACCTTCAATGGCGTAGTCATCGCCGAGGCCGATGAGGTCATCACGATCGAGAGCGTGGCGTATTTCCCGCCGGAAAGCGTGCGGCTCGATTGCCTGGAAGAGACCGGAACCCGAACCGGCTGCCCCTGGCGCGGGGTCGCCACCTACTACACGGTCCGGGCCGGGGACCGGGAGGAGCGGGATGCCGCCTGGCGGTACCTCGAACCGAAACGCAAGGCCCGCCGGATCGCCGGTTGGGTCGCGTTCTGGAAAGGCGTCGAGGTCGACGGGGTGGAGGACGGGTTGCTCTGACCGCTCCGCCGCGCGCACCAGGTCGAAATGAGGTAACCTGTTGCCGCCCCAAGGCATTGAAGGCGCGGTACAACCGGATGGAAACGACGATGACGACGGGACGCAAGGTTCTTCTGGTGGATGACGACGAGGCGTTGCGCGGCACGCTGGCGGAGCAACTTCAGCTTCACGAGGAGTTCGATACCAGCGAAGCCGGCACCGGGGCTGAAGGTTTGGAGGCGGTCAAGGCCGGCACCTACGACTTGATTCTCCTGGATGTCGGTCTGCCGGACATGGATGGCCGCGATCTCTGCCGCCTGATGCGGAAGGCCGGGGTGAAGTCCCCGGTGATCATGCTGACCGCCCAAGACAGCGACGCCGACACGATCCTGGGGCTCGACGCCGGGGCCAACGACTACGTGACCAAGCCGTTCAAGGTCGCCGTGCTGCTCGCGCGCATGCGCGCCCAGCTCAGACAGCACGAGCAGAGCGACGACGCGGTCTTTTCAATCGGCCCCTACGCCTTCAAGCCGGCGGCCAAGCTGATGGTCGACGAGGCCAAGAACCGCAAGATCCGCCTGACCGAGAAGGAAACGGCGATCCTGAAGTATCTCTACCGGGCCGGCGATCGGACGGTGAAGCGGGAGACCCTGTTGAACGAGGTCTGGGGCTATAATGCCGGGGTGACCACCCACACCCTTGAGACCCATGTCTACCGTCTGCGCCAGAAGATCGAGCCGGACCCCTCGCGGGCGGAGATCCTCGTGACGGATACCGGCGGCTACCGGCTCGTGCCGTAGGGCTCGAAGTGTCCCAAGACCCCGTCGGCCTGTGGCGGTCGATGCCCAATCGATAGCCGGCCGGGTGGCAGGAAGCGAAATCAGTCGGGCCGGTACCGGCCCATCCGCGCGAGCCCCAGGCCCAGAAGCAGGGCGCCGAGCGCGCAGAGGGTCGTCAGGAACGCGAAGACCCAGGTGACGTCGCTCCAGACCTGCATGACCAGCAGGATCTGCGGCAGCAGGATCGGACCGATCAGGACGCCGAGGTTGCGCCCGGTCATCAGCACCGCGAAGGCGCTCGGTCCCGCCCGCGACGAGCCGAGGATAGTGCTCGGCAGCGCGAACAGGCAGACCGGCGTCACCCCGATCCCGAGTCCGTAGGCGACCAGCGACGCGATCCCCGTCGTCAGTGTGGTGGTGTACGGGATGGCCCACCATACCGCCGCCTGGAGAACGATCGATGCCACGAACATCGGCGCCAGCGGAGCACCGCGGCGGATTGCGACGGATGTCAGCAGGCCGACGACGATCAGGATGACGACCGGGACAGAGTATCCGACCGTCGCCCAGTCCTCGGACAAGCCATGCGCCTCCACCAGGAACTGCGGAAGCCAGGTCATGTAGGCGAAATACTGGGTCGACCACAGGGTGAAGATCAGCGCCGCCAACGCCAGCGCCCAACGCTCATCGCCGCTCAAGGGAGCGTGGCTTTCTCCCGCGGGCCGACGCAGGTCGAGATCGGCGGACCCGCGCAGCCGGATGCTGATCATCCAGACGGCGAGCAGCGCCGTCGCCGCCCCGGTGACGATCCAGGACAGCCGCCAGCCGCCCCAGGCGGCGCCGTCTGACAACTGGCCCAGTGGAACAAGTAGGTTGGCGGAGATCTGGCCCATCGGAATCCAGATCGCCGACAGGGCGATGGCCAGGGGTAGATGGCGCGGTCCGGCGCTGCGGTTGGTGTAGACCGGACCGGCGATCGCGAAGACGGCGAAGGCGAGTCCTTCCAGGCCGCGTGCCGTCAGCATCACGGTCGCGCTCTCCGGCTGCAGCAGCGCGAGGACGTTCCCGCCGATCGCGGTGGCGAAGGCCGCCAGAAGGATCGGCAGGGTGCCCAGCCGCTGAAGCAGCGTGCCGAGGCCGAAAGACACGAAGAGCCCGACCACGGCGTAGATCGACATGAACGCGCCGGCCATCACCTTCGGATAGGCGTACTCGGCCAACAGCGCCGGCAGCAGCGGCGGCAGCTTGAATTGCTGGAAGGCGGCGAGCGTCGCCAGCAGGAAGCCGAACAGGATACCGGTCCAGTTGGTCTGTTTATCGTCGTTCGGGGCCATGTGCCGGCGGATATCCGTTGCTGGGTTTGGCGGCCCGGTGCGGTGGCCGGATTTGCGCGGGTGATGCCGCGGAGCGAGAGGGTCTGTCCGGATGCCGGAACCGCGCGGCCTCGGCGGCCGCCCAATGTGGGACATCGCCGATCCGGCGACAACCGCGTAAGTGCGGGTGTTCGCATCCGCGTTCTTCCGGCACCATGTCTGTGCTATGGGGTTTTGCACCGTGGCGGAGACGGGCGGGTATTGAAGCGGTGGACGAGCCGGACGCGCGGGACGGGAGAGGTCGGTTGGCGGATGACGCGATGGTCGTCAAGGTCTGGGGCGCGCGGGGCAGCGTGCCCTGCCCCGGACCGAGAACGGTGAAGTACGGCGGCAACACGTCGTGCGTTGAGGTGCGTTGCGCCGGCCACAGGATCGTTCTCGATGGCGGTACCGGGATCCGCGAACTGGGGCATGCCATGGCCGCCGAGCCGCTGGGGCCGGTGGACGTTCTGCTGACCCATTTCCATCTGGACCATATCGCGGGGTTGCCTTTCTGGGCCCCGGCCTACACCCCCGGTAACAGCATCGTCTTTCGCGCGGCCCGGCTGCAACAGACCTTCGGATTGCGCGAGATCCTGCACAAGATGATGTCGCCGCCATTGTTTCCCATTCCCCTGGACGAGTTCCGGGCCGATGTCCGTTTCGAGGATTTTTCCTGTGGTGCGGAGTTCGAGCCGGCGCCGGGCGTCCGGGTCATGACTAGGCCGCTCAATCATCCGGGCGGCGCCTGCGGCTACCGGATCTCCCATGCCGGACGCAGCGTGGCCTACGTCACGGATACGGAGCATGTGCCCGGCACGGACGATTCCAACGTTATCGATCTGATGCGGGGCGCCGACCTCGCCTTCTACGATTCCACCTATAGCGAGGCTGAACTGCCTGCCCATGCCGGTTGGGGACACTCGACATGGGAGGAGGCGGTGCGGCTGGCCGGCATCGCCGGTGTCGAGACGCTGGTTCTGTTCCATCACGACCCCCGGCACGACGACGCCGACCTGGATCGGATCGGAGACCAGGCCGCCCAGGCAAGACCAGGAACGGTGGTCGCCCGGGAGGGCGAAGAATTCCGCTTGTAGATGCCGCACTGGTAGTGAGACCTAACACATTGAAAAAACGCCTGATAGCGATCGCTACGACGCTTGGTATGGCCGAGGGCGGCGTGTTCGTCCCGCACCGTTACGCGGCGTCTCTGCGCCCCCCTTCGAGCTATCCGGGCTTGGAGCCGCTGTTTGCCGATGCTGAACCGGCGATGGCCGAAGTGCTGGCGACGATCGATGCCTTCGGCGAGATCGTCGATCGTTTCCAGGGCGCGAGTCCGCCGACGCCGCGTTGGGAGCAGGACTGGTTTCCCGGACTCGACGGCGCCGCCGCCTATGCCATCGTCCGGTCCGGACGGCCGCGGAGGATCCTCGAGATCGGCTCCGGGCACTCCACCCGCTTTCTGTTCCGGGCCGTGACCGATGGCGGCTTCGAGACCGAGATCCACTGCGTCGACCCGGCGCCGCGGGCCGACATTTCGGCGCTGGACGTGCGGCTGCGGCGGCGCACCCTGCAGAACACCAATCTGCTGACGCTGCCGACGCTCGAGCCGGGCGATATCCTGTTCATCGATTCAAGCCATCTCGCCTTGCCCGGCTCCGATGTCGATCTGCTGTTCTCGCAGATGATCCCGGCCCTGGAGCCCGGCGTCCTGGTGCATATTCACGACATTCTGCTGCCCGACGCCTACCCGGAGGCCTGGGCATGGCGCGCCTATTCCGAGCACCAGGTCGTCGCGGCCTGGCTGGCTGCCGGCGGCCTTGAGCCGCTGTTCTCCAGCCACTACGCCCGAACCCGCATGGCCGAACGGGTGGCGGCGTCGGCGGCCGGGCGTATCCCGGTTTCGGCGGATGCGCACGAGACATCCTTGTGGTGCGTGAAACGTTCACCGAAACGTGCGTCGCCAGACGCGGCGCCGCACGGCTAGATCCTGAACGATGACAGACTCTCCGCCATCGACGCCGCCGCCTATCGCCGGGCCAATGGCTCCGCCGACCAATGAACCGGGCGGGCGGGTCGAAGGTGGACCGGCATCGGCCGTCGCGGGCGGTGGCAGAGAGACGGCGGCCCTACCGGCGCCCGTGCGGGCGGCGATGGCGGTTCAGCAGGAATCCAGCGAGATTCTGATCGGCTGGATCCAACTCGCGGTCGTCGTCGGTTTCGGCAGTCTCTACGCGCTCTCGCCGAAGACATTCCCGCCCGAGGCGGAGCTCCATCCGATTCCCTGGGTCCTGGGCGCCTATACCGCGTTCACGGTGCTGCGGCTTTATCTCGCCTATCGCCGCAGGCTCGCCGGCTGGTTCCTGGCGCTGTCCGTGGTGGCCGACGTGGTGCTTCTCCTCGGCACCATCTGGAGCTTCCATGTGCAGTACATGCAACCGGCCGCGTTCTACCTGAAGGCACCGACCGTCCTCTACCTCTTCATCTTCATCGCCATCCGCACCCTGCGTTTCGAGCCGCGCTACGTGCTGCTGTCCGGAATCGCCGCCGCCCTGGGATGGGTCGGGATGGTGGTGTACGCGGTCTATCTGGACGGCATGGACTCGCCGATTACCCGCGACTACGTCCAGTATCTCACCACCAACGCCATCCTGATCGGTGCCGAGTTCGACAAGATCGTCTCGATCCTGGTGGTGACGGCCATTCTCGCCATCGCCATCGTTCGCGCTCGGCGGCTTCTCACCTTGGCGGTCAGAGAAAGCCTGGCGGCGCGGGAACTATCCCGCTTCTTCGCCCGCGACGTTGCCGACCGGATCACCGATCTCGACCGAACGGTGGAACTCGGCCGGGGGGAAATCCGCGAGGCCGCGATCCTCTACGTTGATATTCGCGGGTTCTCAGGCATCGCGACGGAGATATCCCCGGACGCGCTGCTCGCGCTGTTGTCGGAGTATCAGCATGTCGTAGTGCCGTTGATCCAGAGCCATGGCGGCAGCATCGACAAGTTCCTAGGCGACGGGATCATGGCGACATTCGGCGCGACCCGAACGGGCGGGACGCCGCAAGCAGACGCGCTTCGGGCGGTCGATGCGGTGATGGACGCGGTCGAGCTCTGGCGCCGGCGTCGGGCCGCGGACGGCCAGCCGGCGCCGCTCGTCGGGGCCGCCGTCGCGGCCGGACCCGTGGTGTTCGGCGCTATCGGCGACGACACGCGCTTGGAGTACACGGTGATCGGTGCGGCAGTGAACCTTGCGGCGAAGCTGGAGAAACACACCAAGGCGGAAGCGGTCAGAGCGCTGACCGACCGACCGACCTACGAGCGAGCGCTGAGCCAGGGCTACGACCGCGGAATGGCGCCGGAGATGCGGGAGGGCCGGGCCGTGCTGGGACTGGAAACACCGGTCGATCTGGTTGTTCTCGCCGCGTAGGGATTTCCGCACGCATCGCCGTCAGCGCCGACGGGCGGTCCCCGGAAGGTCCGAAAGCCGCAAAATCCCGAAGCTTGGCTGGGGCGGCAGGATTCGAACCTGCGAATGGCGGTACCAAAAACCGCTGCCTTACCACTTGGCTACGCCCCAGACGCCGCGGAAGATACGCAAAGCTGGGCATTTCAAGCAAGGGGCAGGTTGCGATATCATCGTCGACGCTGCCCGACCCCAGCCGGAGACCGCATGTGGCGACGCGCAACAAGGCCAAACTTCCCTGGAGCGTGAAAGGCGTGACGCCCGAATCGCGCGATCTCGCCAAATCGGCTGCGGCCGACCATGAAGCCACCATGGGCGAATGGCTGAGCCACGTGATTCGACGGGTCGGAGCGGCAGAGGCGGCCGGTCAGCCGCTGCTGCCGTCCGACACTGGCGATGGCGCCGGTGGAGGGGGCGGTGGCGGGGGCGCTCTCGTTCCGGGCGTCGATGGCGGCCGGGTGGACGATGCCGCCCTGATCGCGGGCGTTCACCAGCGGCTCGAACACAGCGAGGCGCGGCTCCTCGACGTGCTGGACGGTCTCGAGGATGTGGTCGAGAAGCTGGCCGACCGGATCACCCGGCTGGAGCGCCGGGACGACCGGGGGTAGGACCCCGGTCAAACCGCTCCCAATCCCTGCACGCTCCTGTATAGTGGGCGGTCAGTCGTACCGGGTAGTATTCCCGTCTTTTCGTGAATCACCCGACCGGTAGGGGGCGTTTGGCCGATGTCCGGATCATCACCGTGGAGCATCAAGGGCGTGTCGCGCGAGGACCGCGAGATCGCCAAGGAGCAGGCCCGTAAAAGCGGCGAGCCGATCGGCGTCTGGCTGTCGCGTCGGATTCGGGACGCGTCTTCAGGCATGCCGGTTGATCGCGCCGCCCGGCGGGACGGCGCCGACCAGGAAGACGGCAACGGTTCGCCGCCCGGAGGCGACCGACGGCAGGCCGGTCGCGGGTTCGGCCGTCGGGCGAGCGATCAGCCGGATTTCGGGTTCGGGCCGGGGAACTGGCGTCAGGCACGCGAGACCATCCTGAACCGGGAGGACACACGGTTCACCGAAGGCCTGGCGGCTTTGCGCGACCGGGTCCGCACGGTCGAAACCCGTCTCGACAGCCGACCGGATACGGTGACGGAGCTGGAACAGCGAATCCGGGATCTTTCCGAAAGGTTGGCGGGGCTCACGGATCGCTTGGACCTGCTCGAAGCCGACCGCGGCATGAGCACGGTGGAGCGGAAGCTCGACAGGCTGGAAACGGACGTCATGGAGCTGGATCGTTTTGCGCGTCGGCTACCCAGCGACACGGCCGATTCCCTGGACGGGCTGGAGCGGCGGATCGAACAGCTCGTCGACCGGATGCGCGTCGTCGAGACCTTCGTTCTTCCGGAGCGTAGGAAGCGCGGCTTCTTCGGCCGGTTGTTCGGCCGCAAACCCCGGTAGTTCCTACACAGTGCAGCTTGCTTCCCTGGCAAGCGCTACCACGTTATGATGTGGTATTGATATCGGTAGTGAGGGCAGCGTGTCCCGGGACTCCACCGCCTGGAGCGTAAAGGGAATCGACCAAGCGACGCGTGATATCGCGCGGCGGGCTGCTGCTGCGGCCGGTATGACGATCGGCGAATGGATCGATCACGCGATCAAGGCCGATGCGGCCAATCGCGGCATCCCTGTCGCGGCGAATCAGGGCGGTAGCGGCCTCTCGGGCGCGTCGAGACCGGCGGAGGGGATCGACCCCGAAACCGTCGAGGCGATCTTCAGCCGAATCGCGGATGGCGAGCGCCTCTTCGAAGCCCGGCTCAGGCCCATCGGCTATGCGCTGAAGGACGTGGCCGAGCGGGTCGTGGCGCTCGAACGCACGGCCGAGCGGCTCCCGCCGCCGGATTCGCCGGTTGTCGACGGTTCAGGTCCGGTCCGAAGCGCTGCAGATCAGGCGGAAACGCCGATCCAACCGCCCGTGCGGATCCCGATCTCGTTTCGGCCGCTGGGCCAGCCTCCCGCCGCCCCCGTCGAATCGGCGGATGAAGCGATCGAATCAGCCCAAGAGCCGGTAGATGGGACAGAGAACCGGGCCGACGCGGGTATCGGCTTTGGCGACATCGCCGAATCCTCCGGAACGCCCATCGACGTCTCCGACTTGGAGGACGATATCTGGGGTGCGGATTCGGCAGCGGACTCAGCAGCGGATTCAGCGGAAAGCAGATCGGAAGAGCGCTCGCGCCCGCAGCCGATCGTCTTCCGGCCCGTTCAGCCGCCAGCAAAACAGATATCTGAAGATAAAGACGAATTCGAGCCGATACATCGGAGCAATCAGCGCGGAGAAGGCCGACCGGCGCTGCCGGACAGCCCGCCGTCGGATTGGACGGCTCGGCTCGATCTTGACGCGCCCTCCTTGACCCGGTCGGCTGCTGATTTGGCCCCGCGCCATGTCTCTGCCGCCGCCTCTGACGATGTGTCGGACGTCGATCGTCTCGAAGGCGAGACGAATATCGCGCCCGACAGAGAAGACGATCCCACGGCGCTGCGCGCCCGGCCGGAGCCGGAGGCCCCTGGTTTCGATTTTCCGGCCGATCCGATCGATACGACCGCGCTCGGGCTCTCCGGAGAGCCGATCGAAACGGCGCTTCCCCCGCGCCGTATCGCCAGTGCCGGCCGCCTCGCCGCCGCCGCCGCCATCGTTCTCGCCCTCATCGGCGGCGCGGCCTGGACGGCCCACAGGGATGGCACCCTGAGCCTGGACGCCATCGGCAAGCGTCTGGCGGAAGCGGAAGCGACCGCTCGGACGGCGTTTACCGAGGCCGGCGACTGGGTCAAGCGGCAGGTCGCATCGGATGCCGAGGCGCCGGCTCCCGCCGCCGAGCCGGGCACGGCGGTTTCGGAAACCGCGCAAACCGAAGGCCGCAGCGTGAATACCTCACCGGATCAGGCGTCGGCGCCCGAGCGCGCCGTGCCCGAGCGCCCCGTGGAGCAATCGGATGGTGCTTCCGCCGACGCAATTGCCGAGGTTGCCGCAGGTACCTCTGCCGTCCCTCCGTCCGACGCTTCTGTGTCTCCCGTTCCGCCCCTGCCCGCGCAGCCGATCGCGGTCGATCCCCGCCCCGTGTCCCCGCCGCCCGCTCCGGTCCTCGCGGAAGCACCGACCAGGACCTCTCCCGCTGTTTCGGCGCCGAGTGGTCAAGGATCCACGCAGCCAGCCCCGCCTCTCGACGGAACCGTTCCACTGAGCCGCGCCGAAGCCGGCAATCCGGCGGCGCAATTCGAGGTCGCGGCGGGCTTGATGCGCGGGGCCGATCCTCGGCCGGCGGAGGCGGCCATCTGGTTCCGCGAGGCGGCGATCAACGGTTTGCCCGTCGCCCAGTTCAATCTCGGTGTGATGTACGAGAAGGGCTTGGGCGTGCCCGAAGACGAGACGCGGGCCCTGCTCTGGTACCACAGCGCGGCCGAACAGGGTTTCGCGTTGGCGCAGTACAATCTCGGCCGTCTCTACGCCTTCGGTCGCGGCATCCCCCAGTCCGATGCGGAAGCGAAACGATGGTTTCAGCGCGCCGCGGACCGGGGAGTGGCCGACGCCCTTTATGCCCTTGCCACGTTCGAAGCCGGTGAGTTGGATCGCGAGCGGATGATGTACGCCGCAGCCAAGGCCGGAGCGGAGGACGCTCAGGCATGGCTGCGCGACAAATCGGCGGGAGACGCACCTTCGGCAGCGATGGGCGCGCCCGCAGGCCTTGTCCTCGATCCGCCGGCCGGCGCTCCCGACGTTGCCGCAATTCAAGAAGGCCTGGCCGCTCTCGGCTACTACGAGGGGCCGATCGACGGCGTGGCCGGTCCGGTCACCCGCGCCGCTATCGGGCGGTTTCAGAGCGACAACGGGCTGCCAGCCACTGGCCTTCCCTCTCAAAGCTTGCGCCAACGATTGAACTAGAAAAAATTATCTAAGTATATATCTCTAATGAATATTTCCGCTCGCTATGATGGTCGAATAGACCCGGAACGTACCCACCAGCCAGGGTTTCCCCGGTCGATCGCTGCCGCGGCAGCCTCGGCGGACTCCGAATCCGTGAAGTATCCGACGACGGTCGAGCCGCTGCCCGACATCCGGGCCACGCGACATCCCACAGAACCCCGCAGGACATCGAGCGCTGCCCGGACCGTCGGACGAAGACGGCAGGCAGCCTCCTCCAGATCGTTCCGCAAGACTTCGAGCGCCGCCAGCGGGTCCCGGCCCAGCATGCCGATCGCCTCCGCTGGGATCCGGTCGCCAAAAGCCCCGACGCGAGCCTTGAAGACCTCGGGTGTCGCCAGACCGATACCCGGCCAGACGAGAACGATCGGCAATGGCTGCGCGAGATGGAGTGGAGAAATCCGCTCCCCGATGCCCTGCACATGCGCGGGGCGGCGGAAAAGGCAAACCGGCACATCCGCGCCGAGAGCGAGGGCCGCGGACCGGACCCGGTCGCCGGCTGACGGCTCATCGCCCAGGACGGCGCGGATCACCGCCGCGGCATCGCTGGACCCGCCGCCGATGCCGCCGCCCGAGGGCAGGTCCTTCTCCACGGTGAGGGTTCCGGCCAGGGTTGTGTCGTGAAGACGGGCGGCGAGAGCCAGGGCGCGCCAAGCGAGGTTCGCGGTGGTCTCCGGCAGCGGTTCCGGGCGTGACTCCAGGGCGTCGCGGAGCACGAGCCTGCAGGAGTCCCCGCCGGGCGCCCAGGTCACCCGATCGCCGATATCGGCGAACCCGACCAGCATGTCGAGCAGGTGATAGCCGTCCTCGCGCCAGCCTACGACATGCAGAGCAAGATTGATCTTAGCCGGGGCGTATCGATGCCGGACGGCCCCGGACGGATCGATTCCTGGGGCCGTCGCCGGATCAGCCCTCGGCATCCGACTTTGTATCCGCGGTCCGAACGGCGTTCGACTGGACGGCCGGCAGGCCCGCTTCGAGCTTCTGCTCGATGCTTTTCGCCAGATCCTGCGTCGGCTCGAAGCTCAACGCCCGGCGCCATTGGAACCGGGCCTCCTGGAGACGGCCGACGCGCCAGTAAGCATCGCCGAGATGATCGTTGATGGTCGGGTCCGTCGGGCGGAGTTCGACCGCCCGCTCCAGGTGCTTGACCGCCTCGTCGAACCGTTCCTGGCGATACATCGCCCAGCCGAGACTGTCGACGATATAGCCGTCGTTCGGCCTCAGAGCCACGGCCTGCTCGATCATCTTGGTCGCCCGCGGCAGGTGGCGGCCCTGGTCGATCCACGTATAGCCGAGATAGTTGAGAACGTAGGGCTGATCGGGACGGATCTCGAGCGCCTTTAGGAAGTCGGCTTCGGCCTGGTCCCATTGGGCATTGCGTTCCAGCGCGATGCCGCGGGAGTAATACAGCGACCAGGACGGGGTCTCGCCTGCGGGAACTCTGCGGAAGGCTCTGTCATAGGCGGCAACCGCGTTGCCCCAGTCCTCCATCGACCGGTAGAGATCGCCCAGCCGGATCAACGGCTCCAGCAGGGTCGGCCGGGCCAGTGCCAGGGCGTCCAGGCGCTGGACAGCCTGCTCCGGGCGCCCCAGGTCCTCCAGGCTGCTGACCGCCCGCAGATCGGCCATGAGCCGGTAGGCGGACGTTGCCGGCACTTGGTCGTACAGTGCGAGGGCCTGTGCGTGCTGGCCGCGATCGTCCAGGATCTCGGCGACGAGCAATGTCGCGAGGTCGAAACCGGGATCGAGGCGCAACGACAGCCGGGCGAAGACCATGCCGAGTTCGGAGCGTCGGTCGCGCTGCAACGCGCTGGCGAGATCGAAGAACGCCTGGGCCAGACCCTCCGCCGCGGTCGGATGCGTCCCGGCGCGGGCCTCCGTGACCGACCTCAGATATGCCTCGATATCCGCCGGATCGGCGGCGCCGGAATCGTCGGCCAACGCGGTCTCCATCGCCGTATCCAGATCGATGAAGCGTGCCTGGAAATCGGCGGCCATGAGACGGATGCGCAGGGGCGGATCAGCGATCGCGGAAACGGCCGCGTCGTATAGCTCGGCGGCGCGTTCCGTCTCCCCTGACGCGTCTGCCAGCAAAGCGCTGTGCAGCGCGTGCAGGATCGAGAAGCCTTCCAGTTCCTGAACGCCGTCGATCGACAGCTCGGCCGCCTCGCGGCGGCCTTGGCCATGGGCGATCCAGCCCTCGAGCAGCGGACTGAGAATTCGGTTCAGACGGTTGTCCGGAAGCTGATCGATCAGGACAGCGGCCCGGTCGAAATCGCCAGTCCGCGCGGCTTCAACCGCCAGGAACAGGTTGGCGATCGGGGCATTGGCTTCCAGGGTGTCGATGATCTCGGGCGCGAGCTGCGCCGCCTCGTCGTAGCGTCCGTCCTCGAGACGCAGCAGGAAAGCGCGTCGCTTCAGGGCGATGCCGGTGTCGCCGCCGGCGATAACCCGGTCCATGAAGACGCTCGCATTGCCGACGTCCCGAATCCGGTCGGCGTATCGGCCGGCGAGGAACGCGCCGGCGACTGTCATCTCCCGAGGCGACAGGGGCGGCGTCGCTTCATGGGCGATCTGGCCCGATGTCGCGCAGGCAGACAGGCCCAGCGCGATGGCCAGCGCAGGTGCTATGCGGCGCGCAATGGCGGTGTGGCGTACCGTTTTCGGACGCGGGGCGGTTCGGAGCAAAGGCTCTGCCTCACATGTTCGGGTAGACCGGACCTCCCCCCCCTTCCGGAACGACCCAGTTGATATTCTGGGTGGGATCCTTGATGTCGCACGTCTTGCAGTGAACGCAATTCTGGGCGTTGATCTGCAACCGCGGGTTCCCACCGTCTTCGTCGCGTACGATCTCATAAACGCCGGCCGGGCAATAGCGCTGTTCGGGGGCGTCGTAGAGCCGAAGATTGTGGTCGACCGGGATCGAGGCGTCCTTCAGGGTCAGGTGCGCGGGCTGGTTCTCCTCATGGTTGGTGTTCGACAGGAACACCGAGGAAAGCCGATCGAAGCTGATCTTGCCGTCGGGCTTGGGGTAGCTGATCGGCTGGGCATGAGCCGCCGGCATTAGGCTTTCGTGGTCGGCATGGTGGTGCAGGGTCCACGGCGCGTTGCCGCGGAATAGATACGTGTCCACAGCGGAATAAGCCAGCCCGGCCAGCATGCCCGAGCGGAACGACGGGCGGATATTCCGAACCTTGTACAGCTCGTCGTAGACCCACGTCTTCTTGAGCATGTCCGGATAGGCGGCCGGCTCGATTCCCTGCGGCGCGTCACCGCCCTTGAGCACGTCGAAGATCGCTTCGGCGGCCGTCATGCCGGATTTCATCGCGTTGTGGCTGCCCTTGATCTTGGGCACGTTCAGGAAGCCCGCCGCACAACCGATGAGGGCGCCGCCCGGGAAGGTCAGTTTCGGAATCGACTGCCATCCACCCTCGTTGATGGCGCGGGCGCCATAGGAGATTCGCCGGCCGCCTTCGAAGATCGGTCGAATCGAGGGGTGCTGCTTGAACCGCTGGAATTCCTCGAAAGGCGAAAGGTGGGGATTCCTGTAGTCCAAACCGATCACGAAACCGACGGCGACCTGGTTGTCCTCCAGATGGTAGAGGAACGAACCGCCATAGGTGTCGCCGCTGAGCGGCCAGCCGATCGTATGGACAATCTTGCCCTGCTGATGCTTCTCCGGCTCGATCTCCCAGAGTTCCTTGATGCCGATACCGTAGGTTTGCGGGTCGCAGTCCTTGCGTAGATCGAACCGCTCCATCAGCCCCTTGGCCAGCGAGCCGCGACAGCCCTCGGCGAACAGCGTCACCTTGGCGTGCAGTTCCATGCCCGGCTGATAGGCGGCCGTCTTCTCGCCGTCCTTGCCGATCCCCATATCGCCGGTGGCGACGCCTTTTACGCTGCCGTCTTCGTGGTACAGGATCTCGGCGGCGGCGAATCCGGGATAGATCTCGATCCCCATCGCTTCCGCCTGTTCGCCGAGCCACCGCGCGACATTGCCAAGGCTGACGATGTAGTTGCCATGGTTGTTCATGCTGGGCGGAGTCGGCAGGCGGAACGACGACCCCTTGGTCAGGAACAGGAACTGGTCTTCCGTCGCCGGCGTGTTCAGCGGCGCGCCCTTGTCCTTCCAGTCCGGAATCAGCTCGTCGAGGGCGCGGGTCTCGATGACCGCGCCGGACAGGATATGGGCTCCGACTTCGGCGCCTTTCTCCAGGACGACGACCGAGAGATCGACCTCATTCTTCTGACAGAGCTGCTTCAGCCGTATCGCCGCGGACAGGCCCGCAGGGCCGCCACCGACAATGACGACATCGCATTCCATCGACTCCCGTTCCATCCTGTACTCCCGCTCCGAAGCAATGGCACACTATATCTATTGGCACCGTGCGGTGGTCGCCGACGCCTTGACCTGTCATATAACACCCATGTTCACGAGACCAGGGCCCCGCACCTTCCCAGGGGAAATGTCAGTGCCACAGATGTTGTCCGCGACCCAACGCCCTCGAATTTGGTTAGAGTTTTCCGGGTCTGATTCCTTGGCTGGGAGAGGAGCGGAAGACGATGAAGGCATCGAAGTTCAGCGACGCGCAGAAGGCATTCATCATCAAGCAGGGCGAGGACGGTACTCCGGTGGCGGAGGTCTGCCGTCAGGCAGGGATCAGCCAGGCGACCTACTTCAATTGGAAGCAGAAGTACGCGGGCATGATGCCGTCGGAGATGCGAAGGATGCGCGAGCTCGAGCACGAGAACGCCCGGCGCAGTCGATCAGCTTGTGAGTGCAGGGCGGTCTCCTGGAGCGCAACCACAGCACGCTGGAGATCAGCAAGAAGCCGATGCGCCATGGCAAGATCGAGGCCGATATCGTCGACGATGGCCGGAGCACGGATCTCGCCAAGCCAACCAACTTCCAGACGGCGAGACCCGGAAGTCGGACCGACTTCCACCAGTTCGAGCTTCCAACTCATCCAACGCTCCTGTCTCGGCCGATCCATGGATCCCTCACATCTGATCGATCGCGAGAACCCACAAGTCCGTCCGACCCCCACGTTTGGAACGGTCCCGGCACTTTTTGCAGAAATGGTACGGGAACCCCGAAAACCGGGGCTCAGGTCACTGTTCGATGGCCACGCTGTGACACTCAGATGTCGCGAGGGCTGTACGAAACAATCCGTAACAAACTGCTATTTGGCATTCGGTCGCTGTCTGAGTAAATTCCGGGCATTCTCAATGGAGGGCTCAGTGGCGGAAATACATCCGACAGCAATAGTTTGCAAAGGCGCAGAAATTGGGTCGAACACTTCAGTTGGCCCTTACACATGTATTGGGCCTAATGTGAAGATTGGGAAGGATTGCCGGATCGGTTCACATGTCGTTATTGAGGGCTTCACGACGCTCGGCGACGGAAATCAAGTGTATCAGTTTGCATCAGTCGGCGCGGCTCCGCAGGATCGCAAATGGAAGGGCGAGGCGACAAGTCTACAAATAGGAAACAATAATGTTATTCGCGAGTATGTGACGATACAGCCCGGATTGGAGCAGTTCGGGGGCGTGACGCGAATTGGCGATGAGAACCTTCTCATGGCCTGTTCGCATGTTGCTCATGACGTCCTGATGGGCGACAGAAATTGGCTAACAAATTCTGCGGCCTTGGGCGGCCATGTCATTGTTGGATCGCGCGCAATTTTCGGAGGTCTGAGCGGCGTGCACCAATTCTGTCGGATTGGTGATAATGCCTTCATTTCAGCCGGATCCATGGTCGCACAGGATGTTCCGCCATATTGCCTGGTTCAAGGCGATCGCGCCCGTCTGCGCTCCATCAATCGAACCGGTCTTCAGAGAGCAGGATACAGTTCGGATGAAATCAACACGCTACACAAGGTTTTCAGGACGCTATTCGTTTCCGGGAAACCCTTGAAGGAACGATTTTCCGACGTCGAAAGCAAGTTTCCCGAGACACCGCAAATCAAGACTCTCATCGAATTCATCAGGTCGAGCGAACGCGGAATTGTTGGCTATGTCAGTGGTGGGGATGATCAGAGCTGACTGTTCCGGGAGCGGAAGGCGAGGCCGATGATCGCAGCCGACGCGCGTTCGGCGGCACATGCGCTGCTGTCCTGGTATGTGGATGCGGGTGTCGACGAGGCAATCCTTCCGACGCCGGTCGACCGGTTGCGTCCGGCGGCGAAGCCGGCCGCGTCCACCCCATCCGCAGCCTCCGGCGGGGCGGTTCGTTCCATCCCATCCGCCGGCTATGCTCCGCAGGCGTTGCCGCCCAGGCCCGCCGCTGCGGCGCCGCGGGCGCCCCAAGCCGAGTTGGACCGACCCGCCGAAGCGGCCCGAGACGCTGCCCGAGCCGCCACGACGCTGGAGGAGCTGAACGCGGCCATTGACGGTTTCGACGGATGCGGGCTGAAGATCACAGCCACCAACACGGTCTTCGCCGACGGCGTTGCCGGCGCCGACGTCATGGTCGTCGGCGAGGCGCCGGGCGCCGACGAGGACCGGCAGGGAAAACCCTTCGTCGGGGTCAGCGGACAGCTTCTCGACCGAATGCTGGCCAGCGTCGGCCTCTCCCGTTCCGAGACGGTTTACATAACGAACATTCTGCCATGGCGGCCGCCCGGCAACCGCCAGCCGACGCCGGCCGAAATCGCCACCTGCATCCCCTTCGTGGAGCGTCATATCGAGTTGGCGGCGCCGAAAGTGCTGCTGTTCGCCGGCGGCACGTCGGCGAAGTCGCTGATGGGTCGCAAGGAGGGCATAACGCGGCTTCGAGGGACATGGATCGACTGGCCCCGGCCCAATCTCGGAGGCTCGATTCCGGCTCTGGCGACGTACCATCCGGCTTATCTTTTAAGGTCCCCAGGACAAAAATCCAGTGCTTGGAAGGACTTGCTTGCGTTGCGTCGACGGTTGGATGAAGTAGCGAAGGCGACGTAATTTTTTTGGCGAATATCGCCGTTATAGAATCATAAAATTCTGATTTTGTGCCACAAAACAACACATAGTTTCCGTTTGATGTGAAATCCCTGATTCCGGCTTACTTATCCACAGAATAGCGCGGTGTATTCGGGCAAGTCATCTTGTCGGTGGTCTCGAATCCGTCTAACTAGGGTCCATGCTCCCGCCACAATCCCGCCACAATGCACCGACAGATCGTCGGCGGAATTTTCGTCGGTTGACGGTCGTCATTGGTGGCACCGTCCTCGCGATCGGCGTTCTTCTGGCGGGCGATCGTCCCGCGGTCGCCCAAGAGACGGCGTTGTTGCCCCCATCGTCCCTGGATGGCGGGTCCCGTCTGGAAGCTGCACAGCCGTTGCCGCGCGTGCTGACGCAGAATGACGTAGCCCTTTATCGTAAGATTTTCGCGGAACAGGAAGCCGGCCGCTGGAAGGCTGCGGACAAGCTGATCCGTCAGGTTCAGAACAAGATCCTGCTGGGCCACGTCCAGGCGCAGCGCTACCTGCACCCGACCGCCTATCGGTCGAGCTGGCCGGAATTGCGCGATTGGCTGGCCGAGTACGCGGACCATCCCGACGCGTCACGCCTGCACCGGCTCGCCCTGCGCCGCAAACCGGCGTCGGCCAAGGCGCCTAGGAAGCCCCTGTCGGGCTACCTCGGCGGGAACGGCGCCGATGCCGTCCGCGATGCCCACTTCTACGTTTCAGATCGCAAGCGCAGCCGGGCCGAACAGGCTGCGGTTCGCCAGCTTGGCCGCGAGATCCGGAAGACCATTCGCAAAGGGTGGCCGACCGGGGCCCTCCGCAAGCTCGATACCACGGAGGCCCGCGAGCTCCTGGATCCGGTCGAGTTCGCTGAGCAGCGCGGCAAGATCGCCAAGGGTTTCTTCGTTTTCGGCAAGGACGAGGAAGCCTATCGCCTGGCGTCGAAGAGCGCAGCCGAAGCCGGGCCCGAGATCCCGTCCGTCTACTGGACCGCGGGAATGGCCGCCTGGCGCCTCGGAGACATCGAGGGAGCGGAGAAACACTTCTCGGCATTGGCCATGTCGGAGAACGCGTCGCGCGCCCAGCGGTCAGCCGGTGCCTTCTGGGCCGGGCGTGCGGCGCTGCAGTTGCGCAACCCGGCCGAGTCGACCCGATGGCTGGCCCGCGCGGCACAGTATCCGCTGACCTTCTACGGCTTGTTAGGCCGTCGGGCGCTCGGCGTCGAGGTGCCGTTCGACTGGTCTCTGCCGGAGATCAGCGACCGCAAGGCGCAGCGGCTTCTGACCCTGGATGGCGCGCGCCGGGCCATAGCGCTGATGCAGATCGGCGAGAGCTATCGGGCCGAGCGCGAGTGGCGCAAGCTGTTCCCGCGGCTCGACCGGTCGCTGCGGGAACCGCTCATGACCATTGCCACCCGCCACAACATGCCGGGTCTGGCGATCCGTCTTGCCGGCATCATCCGGGTCTCCACCGGCCGCGTCTATCATGCCGCCCTCTATCCGGTACCGAGCTGGGCGCCGGACGACGGTTTTTCGGTCGACCGGGCGCTGATCTACGGCATCATCCGGCAGGAATCGGGATTCGATCCGCGGGCCCGCTCGGGCCGCGGTGCGCGCGGACTGATGCAGCTCATGCCGCGCACCGCCGATTACATGGATTCCGACGACGATCTAGACGAGCGGCACGAACTCTACGATCCGGGACTGAACATGCAGCTCGGTCAGCGTTATGTGAGCCATCTTCTGGAATTGGACCGGGTCGACGGCGATCTGTTTCGTCTCCTCGTCGCGTACAATGCCGGTCCGGGCAACCTCGGTCGGTGGAAGCGTGAGGTGGACTTCAAGGACGATCCGCTGCTGTTCATCGAGAGCATTCCGTCGCGCGAGACGCGGGAATTCATCGAACGGGTCTTGTCAAACGTCTGGATCTATCGACATCGTCTCGGACAGACCGCACCGTCCCTCGACCGTGTTGCCTCGGGCGACTGGGCGATCTACCGCGGCATCGACGACGAGACAGGGTTCAAGATCCGCAATGCCCGCTTCCGGCAGCAATAGCAGCAACCCCGGCGCCCGGCTCGACGACAGCCGGCCTTTCATCCCCGTCAACATCGCCGTCCTCACCGTGTCCGACACGCGGACGCCGGAGACCGACCGGTCTGGCGACACGCTGGTCGAGCGCCTGAGCGGGGCCGGGCATGTCTTGGCCGACCGGGCGATCGTCCCCGACGACGCGGATGCGATCGTCGCCCGGCTCCAGACCTGGATCGCCGATGATGGGGTGGACGTTGTGATCTCCACCGGCGGGACCGGTGTGACCGGCCGAGACGTGACTCCGGAAGCCTTCGAGCGGGTCTACGAGAAGCGGATCGAAGGGTTCGGCGAGGCGTTCCGCTGGATCAGTTTCCAGAAGATCGGGACTTCGGCGATGCAGAGCCGGGCGACCGCCGGCGTGGCGCGCGGTACGTATCTCTTCGCCGTACCGGGATCCACCGGCGCCTGCCGCGATGCGTGGGACGGGATTTTCGCCTACCAGCTCGATTTCCGCTTCCGGCCCTGCAACTTCGTCGAGATCATGCCGCGCCTGCGCGAGCACGAGATGGCGCGGGAGAAGGCCAAGGCTTGAGGCGGGGTCAGTCGCCGAGCCGTTGCAGCCAGCGCGCGGGCAGATGCAGGCGGAAAAGGAAGATTCTGAGAATCCCGGCAAGAACGCCGGCGGGTCCCGCCGGCCAGTCCTCCGTCGACACCTTGGCGGCGACATCGAACACCACCATTCTGGCGAGCCCAAGGGCGCGGGCCAGAACCAGGTCCTCGCCCCGCTCCAGATCTGCGATCCCACCCAGATGGACCAGGAACCGACGGCGGATCACCAGACCCTGCGCTCCCGAAGGGAGACCCATCCAGCGGTTGCGAAACCGCACCCGGCGCGAGGCTCCCCGGTCCCCGGTCACCTCCAGAGGGAAGAAGCCGCCCCGTTCCCGGTTGCGCTCCTCGGCGGCGAAGACGATCACCGTCACATCCCACCCCCGGTCCAGCACGGTCTCCGCCCGCAGCAGGAGCAGCCAGTCGGCGGTGGCGGCCTTGGCGCCGACGGCCAGGCGGGCGCCACGGCTTTCCGCCAGGCGTATCAGGGTCGCTCCATGGGCCTCGGCGACGGCGGCGACCTCCGGCCCCCCCTCGCGGTCGACCACGAAGACCTCCAGGTCGAGCCCGCGCCGATCCGCCCCGGCCAAAGCGTCGAGGCAACGGCCGAGTTGATCGGCGTCGCCGTTCGACGCGACCACCACGGACAGCGCCATGTGGCGGGACCCCGGCGGGCCTACCTGGGCGGCGTCATCGGTGCGCATGGCGCGGGGACGGGGTAGGTGCATCGCTCAAGCCTATGGTAAGTCCGCGCGATGGTAACCGATTCCTCCGCTCCCCACCCTACCCGAGACGACCTGGCGCGGCTGCTTGGCGTGGCGGTGGAGTCGCTTGCCGACCGTCCGATCGCCGGACGGGTCCATCTCCATTGGCCTCTGCAGGGCGGCCTCCTGGTGCGGGCGCCGCGCCTCAGTCACCTCGGCCTGTCGCCCCGTCGCAATCTGATCTACGCCGCCCAAGCCTTCCGGCGCATGGCGCCCAGCGGGGCCGTGCCCCGACTGCACCGGGTGCTGCGGGTATCGCCTGCGCTGCCCTGGGGCGCCCTGGTGGTCGACGACGTGGTCGGGCGCCCACCGCGGCTGCCCGACGATCTGCCGGCGCTCGGCGAAGCGCTGGCCGCCATTCACCGTCTGCCGCTTCCGGATCGGCGCGCGCCCTTCGTCGATCCGGCCGAGCCCCTCTCCTACCTGCTCTCGGTGGCGCGGGAGCAGCTCGATCCGGTGCGGGACCGACTGCCGCGTGGGGCGCTCCGGATCCTCACCGAGGAAATGGACTGGGCCGCCGGTCTGATCGCCGATTCGCCTGGGCGGCCGTCGCCGTCACTGGTGGCTGCCGACACCCATCCGGGCAACTTTCGGATCGGCGACGACGGTCGGGCAGTGCTCCTGGACGTGGAGCGCCCGGTCTATGACAGTGCCGGCGTCGACCTGGCCCATGCCTCGCTGCCGACATCTCTGAGCTGGGATTCGACGGTCTCGGGCGGAGCGGGGAACGCGGATATCGTGGCGTTCCACCGAGCCTGGCGCGCCGCCGTTCCGAACGCGCTGGCCGATGCGGTGCGCCCCTGGGTGCTGCCCTACCGTCGCTTGATCTGGCTGCGCACCACCAGTTGGGCCTGCGCCTGGGCGGCTCGCAACGATCTGTCGACGGCGCTGGCGTCCGGCGATGCGGCGACCTCGGACCTCGCACGGCGGCTTGCGCGGTTCGTCGAACCGGCGATGATGGAGAGGGCGCGGGCCGGATGGATCGGTCCTGACGCCTTCAGCGGGGAGGAACTGGTCCCGTGAGCGCGAAGATCGTCAATCTGCGTACCGAGCGCAAGCGCCGGGAACGGGCGACCAAGTCGGAGGAGGCCGCCGAAAACCGCGTGCGCCACGGCCGAACCAAGGCCGAGCGGCGCCACGACGAGGCCCGACGCGATACCGCCGAACGAGCCCATGAGGGCCATCGGATCGAGACGGACAAGCCCAACAAAGAGTGATCCGAGGCATCCGCCGGCACTACAGTTCTTGATTTGTTCTTGTTCGATCCGTACCCTGACCGGCATGTCCCGTCGCCGTTCCCCCGTGGTCGATCCGCTCGAAGTCTTTGCCGACGATTTCGCCCAGGCGCCGTCGACAGACGCTTTTGCGGACGATTTCGGCCAGGCATCGGAGATCGAGGAACCGGTGAAGCGGGTCGACGCTCCCTACGACGCGGTTCCGGCGACGCCGCGGAAAGGCCGGGGCGCGGTGACCAATTCGGCCGGCCGGTTCGAGCGCTACGCACAGGAGCGGGTGGACGACGGGTGGCAGCGCTCCCCCGGGGACGATGACCCGGAGCCGCCGCTGCGGACGACGGTCGCCATCGACAGCAGCCGAACGGTGATCGCCCGCAACCAGTCGCCCGACGTGCCGTTCGACCGGTCGATCAACCCGTATCGCGGCTGCGAGCACGGCTGCGTCTATTGCTTCGCCCGACCGACGCATGCCTATCTCGGCCTGTCCCCCGGCCTCGACTTCGAGAGTCGTCTGTTCGCCAAGCCGGACGCGCCCGCCCTTCTCCGCAAGGAACTGGCGCGCCGGGGATACGTCTGCCAGCCGATCGCCCTCGGTACCAATACGGACCCCTACCAGCCGGTAGAACGCGAGCGGCGGATCACCCGGGGTATTCTCGAGGTTCTGGCCGAGCACGAGCATCCGGTGACGATCGTGACCAAGTCGGATCTCGTGGTCCGCGACCTGGACATTCTGGGCCCGATGGCTGCCAAGGGCCTCGCCTCCCTGTCGCTATCGGTGACCAGCCTGGACCGCGATCTGTCCCGCCTGATGGAACCGCGCGCCCCGACGCCGGAGAAGCGGCTGGCGGCGATCCGGGCCAGCGCGGCGGTCGGAGTGCCCACCGGCGTTCTGGTCGCGCCGATCATTCCGGCGGTGAACGACGGCGAGATAGAGGCGGTCCTCGGGCGGGCCCATGAGGCGGGTGCCCGACACGCCGCCTGGGTGCTGCTCCGCCTGCCGCTGGAGATCAAGGATCTGGTGGAGGAATGGCTGCGCGCCCATTTTCCCGACCGGGCCGAGCGGGTGCTGTCCCTCGTCCGCCAGAGCCGGGGCGGGGCGCTGTATCGGGCTGAGTGGGGCAAGCGGATGTCGGGCGAGGGTCCCTACGCCCATATGATCTCCCAACGGTTCCGCCGCGCCTGCCGACAGATCGGAATGACCCGGCGCTCGGCCGGTTTGGACACGTCCCGTTTCGGCCTACCGGGAGCGATCGCCCGGCAGATGTCGCTGTTCGATGGGTGATCGGGAAGTGCTTTTGCAGAGCTGATTGAAGAGACTTACAGTAAACAATTGAAATATATTATAATTTTCGGTAGCGCCTGTAGCGGTGCCTGTAACCCGTATGTAAGTTATAACCGCAAGATATTGATATCCGGAGACGTTGGAAATGGCTCCCACCGCCAAATCTGGTACCCGTCCCGTCCGCGCTCCAACGCCGAAGCGGGGACCGACCGCCGAGCTGGAAAGGGCCGCAGGCGCCGAGACGGGAGCAACCGTGTTCGGCGTCGATGAGGTCGGCCGGGGCCCCTTGGCCGGTCCCGTGGTCACCGGTGCCGCCTGGATCGACGTGGCCCGGATGCCGACGGCGGTCGCCGGGCTCATCGCGGACAGCAAGGTTCTGAGCGCGGATCGGCGGGCGTCGGCCCTGGCCGCGGCGGAGCCTTACGCCGTGATCGCCCTGGGCCGGGCCGAGGTCGCGGAGATCGACGCTACGAACATCCTGGCGGCGGCGCTGACCGCGATGGGCCGGGCGGTGGAGGCGCTGGTTGCCGCCCTCGGACGGAGCCCGGATCTGGTGCTGGTGGACGGCAACAGGTTGCCCAAGTGGTCCTGGCCGGCCGAAGCGGTGGTGAAGGGGGACTCTCGCTCGATCTCCATCGCGCTCGCCGCCATCGCGGCCAAACAGGCCCGAGACGCAGAGATGACGGAGCTTTCCCGTCTCCATCCTGGATACGGCTGGGAGCGCAACGCCGGCTACGGCACGGCCGCCCACAAGGCGGCGCTGGCGGCTCTAGGCCCGACGCCGCATCATCGCCGAAGCTTCGCCCCGGTCCGGGCGGCATTGGCGGCCGGCGCTGATGGCCTGCGCTGACGGCCCGCGCTGACGACGGCAACGGGAATCCCAGTAGCGAACCGTCCATTCTCACCGTTACGAGGCCCTATCCCAAGCCTCTAGCCGCCGACCCTACCACTACATATTGGGTATGTCTTATAACTCATTGAGTCTATTTAGTGAATCAGTCTTCATCGTTGACGGAGTCCCGTGTCCGTGGGAGTCTGCCCGTCTCCTTCTTGGCACGGACGGGGGCGAAAACGTGGGAGAGACCAAGCTGCCTGTGGGGCGAATCCTCACCGGCGACTGCGTGGAAATGCTGCACACACTACCGGATGAGAGCGTCGATCTGATCTTCGCCGATCCGCCCTATAACCTGCAGCTCGGCGGCGAGCTCTATCGGCCCAACAACACGCGGGTCGCCGGGGTCGACGACGACTGGGACCGGTTCGTCGGCTTCGAAGCCTACGACGCGTTCACCCGCGCCTGGCTGGCGGAATGCCAGCGGGTGCTGAAGAACACCGGCACGCTCTGGGTCATCGGCAGCTACCACAACATCTTCCGGGTGGGCGCCACGCTCCAGGATCTGGGCTACTGGATCCTGAACGACGTCGTCTGGCGCAAGGCGAACCCGATGCCGAACTTCCGCGGCAAGCGCTTCACCAACGCGCACGAGACCATGATCTGGGCGGCGCGCAGCGAGAATGCGCGGAAATACACATTCAACTACGACGCCATGAAGGCGCTGAACGACGACCAGCAGATGCGCTCGGACTGGTTCCTGCCGATCTGCTCGGGCTCGGAGCGGCTCAAGGACGACAACGGCGACAAGGCGCATCCGACCCAGAAGCCGGAAAGCCTGCTGGCCCGTGTCCTGCTCGCCTCGACCCGTCCGGACGACGTGGTGCTCGACCCGTTCTTCGGGACCGGCACCACCGGCGCGGTCGCCAAGCGGCTCGGGCGGCGCTGGATCGGCATCGAGCGCGAGGCGAAGTACATCGCCGTCGCCAAGTCTCGGATCGCCGAGACCGAGGCGGCGGAGGACCCCATGGCCCTGGCGCTCGCCAACAAGCGCGAGCAGCCGAGGGTCCCGTTCGGTCGACTGATCGAGGAGGGGCTGATCCGTCCGGGGGAGGTGTTGTTCGACGCGCGGCGCCGCTGGACCGCGAAGGTCCGGGCCGACGGCCACCTGATCAGTTCGGAGCACCGCGGCTCGATCCACTCGGTCGGGGCGGCCGTTCAAGGCGCGCCGGCCTGCAACGGCTGGACTTTCTGGCACGCGGAACGCAAGGGCATGCCGGTTCCGATCGACGCCTTCCGCGCCAAGATCCGCGCCGGCATGGGGGAGACGGCGGGGGTGTAGGGTGGCGCTCCGGATCGTCGGGCTCTCGCCCCGCGACGACACTTCCGGCTCATTCCCGGCCTTGTGCCGGGACCACGGAAAGGTCGTCTCGCCAACCAGGTCTTCAGGCTCTCCGCTGCGTCTCGGGGAACGGTCGGCGCCGGTACGGGGCCGGCAAGCTCGCGGGGGCGGGGCTACTGGTGAATGGCACGCAGCCGCCGGTATGCGCCACTCCTCACCTTGCCAGCCCCTCGCGTCCCGTGGACAATGTGCTCCCTGCCCTTGGTCGGGAGTCGCTTCCTTGGTCCTCACGCTGTTTCCGCCGTCCCGGTCGGACCCGACGCTGCTGCTGCCGCGCATCTACATGCGCCAGCCCCAGCGCGGCGATTGGCAGGAATGGGCGGAGCTGCGGGCGCTGAGCCGCGACTTCCTGGTGCCATGGGAGCCGACCTGGCCGGAGGACGCGCTGACCCGCGCCGCCTTCCGCCGCCGGCTCGCCCGCTACGCCGACGATTGGACCCGCGACCAGAGCTATTCGTTCTTTCTGTTCCGCCGCGACGACGACGCGCTGCTCGGCGGCATCACCATCGCCAATGTGCGCCGCGGCGTCGCCCAGAGCTGTTCGTTCGGTTACTGGATGGGGAAACCGTTCTCCCGCAACGGGTTCATGACCGAGGCGGTCCACGGCGCCTGCTGCTTCGCCTTCGATCGGCTGTCGCTGCATCGGGTCGAGGCGGCCACCCTGCCCCATAACGAAGCGAGTCAGGGGGTATTGCGGAAATGCGGCTTCGAGGAGGAAGGACTCGCCCGGCGCTACCTGAAGATCAACGGCAAGTGGCAGGACCATGTCCTGTTCGCGCTGCTCCGCGAGGAGTTCGATCCCACCCTGCCGCCGGCCTAGCCGATATCGGCGAGCCGCCGCCGTCCTAGACACAACAATAAACCGACCGAGGGAGAAACGCCGTGTCCGAGCGCGAGCAGTACGAGGTCTTCGCCGTCAAATACGCCCATAAGGCCGACCGCATGGCGTCGCAGAACCTGATCTTCAGCGACCTGCACGACCGGCCCATGCCGCTCGACTATTTTGTCTGGGTGATCCGCAACGAGCACCGGACCTTTGTGGTCGACACCGGTTTCGGCGAACGCGAGAGCAGGGAGCGAGGCGTGCCGCTGGAGCGGACCCCGGCGGAGGGCGTGAAGCTGCTCGGGATCGACGCCGACAAGGTGGAGGACGTGATCATCACCCACCTGCACTACGACCATGCGGGAGGCCAGGACCAGTTCCCGAACGCCACCTTCCACCTCCAGGACGGGGAAATGGCCTACGCCACCGGCCGCTGCATGTGCTTCGAGCCGATCCGCCGGCCTTTCGATGTCGAGCACGTGACCGACATGGTCCGCAACGTCTATGGCGGGCGGGTCAAGTTCCATGACGGCGATGCCGAGTTGGCGCCCGGCCTGTCGATCCACAAGGTGGGCGGCCATTCCGCCGGGCTGATGGCGGTGCGGGTCTGGACCAAGCGCGGCTGGGTCGTGTTGGCCTCCGACTGTGCCCATTTCTACATGAACATCGAGCAGCGCACGCCCTTCATCATCTGCTACAACCTCGGTGAGATGATGAATGGATTCAACACCTTGGAGATGCTGGCCGACAGCCCCGACCATGTGGTGCCGGGTCACGATCCGCTGGTGATGCGGTACTATCCGGCGCCCTCCGCGGACCTTCAAGGCGCGGTGGTTCGGCTCGACGAGATGCCGAACAAGGGCTGACGGCGGGGCTGACGGTGCCGATCTGTGCGCAGCCCAGTTCAGCCTACATGAAACTGTAGGGGTCCACGTCGACCTGGAGCCGTACCGACGTCTCCAGCTTGATCGGCGACAGCCAGTCACGGAGCACCTGCTGGATGTTCACCTGTCGGCCGGTCTTCACCAGAAGCCGGCGGCGGTGGCGGCCGCGCAGCATGGTGATCGGGGCGGGGGCCGGTCCCAGGATGTCGACGCCGTTCAGCCTCGGTGCCGCGCGGGCGACGGTCCGGGCCGCGGCGTCCGCCCGCTCGGCATCCGGGGCGGAGATGACGATCCCGGCCAGGCGCCCGTAGGGCGGCATGCCGGCCGCCTTGCGCTGCTGGATCTCCGAGTCGAGGAAGGCGTCCCGGTCGCCGGCCGCGAGCGCCTGCATCACCGGGGTTTCGGGCGCGTGGGTCTGCAACAGCACACGGCCCGGCCGCTCGGCCCGCCCGGCCCGCCCCGCCACCTGATGCAGAAGCTGGTAGGTCCTTTCGGAAGCGCGCAGATCGCCGCCGGCGAGGCCGAGATCGGCGTCGACCACGCCAACCAAGGTGAGCCAGGGGAAGTTGTGGCCCTTGGCGACGACCTGGGTGCCGATGACGATGTCGATCTCCCGGGCCCGAACGGCACGGACGAACTCCGCCGCCTTGTCCGGGCCGGTCAGCGTATCGGAGGATGCGAGCTGAAAGCGGGCGTCGGGGAAGCGGGTCAGGACTTCCTCGGCCAGTCGCTCGACGCCGGGGCCGCTGGCGACGAAGCTGTCCTCCGCCTCGCAGGACGGGCACCGCTTCGGCAGCCGCCCCGAGAAGCCGCAATGGTGGCATACCAACCGGCCGAGCAACCGGTGCTCGACCAGCCAGGCGGTGCAGTTCGGGCATTCCAGGCGATGTCCGCAGGATCGACACAGGGTCAGCGGCGCGTAGCCACGGCGGTTCAGGAACAGCATCGCCTGCTCGCCCTCGTCGAGCGTGCGCTGGATCGCGGCGACCAGAGGCGGGGACAGGAAGGTCCCGCGCTCCGGGCCATGCCGCCTGAGATCGATCAGCGCGACCTCGGGCAAGGTGGCGGAGCCTGGCCGGGCGGTGAGGTGAACGGCGCCGTAGCGACCCTGGCGCACGTTCTCCACCGTCTCCAGGCTCGGCGTGGCGCTGACGAGGGCGATCGGGATGCCTTCCAATCTGGCCCGAACCACGGCCATGTCGCGGGCATGGTAGGCGACCCCGTCTTCCTGCTTGTAGGCCGATTCGTGCTCCTCATCGACGACGATCAGCCCGAGTTCCGTGAACGGTAGGAACAGGGCCGACCGCGCGCCGACCAGCACCCGAACCGTGCCCTCGGCCACCGCCCGCCAGGTCTCGCGTCGGACGCGCGGCTTCAGATCCGAGTGCCAGACGGCCGGTTCGACACCGAAACGATCTTCGAAACGCTCCAGCCACTCGGCCGACAGGGCGATTTCCGGCAGCAGCACCAGGGCCTGTTTTCCGGCGGCCAAAGCGGCGGCGATCGCCTCGAAATACACTTCCGTTTTGCCCGATCCCGTGATGCCGTCCACGGCGGTCACCGAGAAAGCGTCGGCGGTCACACGCCCGGCCAAGGCGGCGGCGGCCACCCGTTGCTCTCCGGTCAGGACCGGGCCGTCCCGCGTGCCGTCCGGGACCGCGAACGGTGGAGCGGGGGCAACGGTATGCGGCTCGATCATGCCCGACTCGATCATGCCTTTGATCAACGACGGTCCGACACCGGCCTCGCGGGTCAGATCCTTCTGGTCGAGGGCCGGACCGTCGGCCAGCACCGACAGTACCCGGCGGCGCGCGGGGGTTAGCCGCGCCTGACCGATCCAGTCCGCTTCCGGTCGGGCGGTATGGACGACGCTCGGGACGGGGGGCTCGAAGGCAGAGGGCGTACTGATCGCCATCCGCACGACGGCGCCGCGCGGCGCCAGAGTCCAGGCCGCCGTCCAGTCGACCAGATCGATCACTGTTTTTGGCAGCCGGGGCGTGTCCAGTCGCCGGATCACCGCCCGCAGCCGTTCCTCCGGAACCGATTCGTCGCCGCCTGGGCCGAGAACGACACCGATCATGCGGCGCTGTCCGAGCGGTACTTCGACGACGTCTCCGCGTTCCAGCGCCAGCGCCGTGTCGGCCTTGTAGTCGTAGGCCGCGTCGAGCGGCAGCGGCAGCAGCACGCTCACGCGGTCGAACGGGTCATGGAAGGACAGCAGGTCGGTCACGATGGGTCCGGTGCGGATCGGGCGAATGGAGGGCGCGCTCATAGCGGGGCGTTGCCGCGAGTGTGGCCTCCCGACGCGGCCGCCACAACGCGCGCCTGCGATCGGCGGTCGAAACCGGACTACCCGGTGGCCTCTCCGGTGGTCGCGTCCTTGGGGATAGGGTAGACTCCACGGTGCGACTCGCGTACGCCTCCGCCAACTGCCGAACACGGAGACGAGCCCCATGAAGTTCTTCATCGACACCGCCGATGTCGCCGAGATCCGCGACCTGGCGTCGACCGGCATGGTCGACGGCGTCACCACCAATCCATCCCTGATCGCCAAGTCCGGCCGCCCGATCGCCGAGGTGATCGCCGAGATCTGCGACGTGGTCGACGGACCGGTTTCCGCCGAGGTCACCGCGACGGAGCACGAGGCCATGCTGCGCGAGGGCCGCTACCTGCGGACCATCGCCGACAACATCGCCGTCAAGGTGCCGCTGACGGTCGACGGATTGAAGACCTGCAAGGTGCTCGCCGACGAGGGCACGCCGGTCAACGTCACCCTCTGCTTTTCGCCGGCCCAGGCGCTGCTGGCGGCAAAGGCGGGTGCCGCCTTCATCTCACCCTTCGTCGGCCGGCTGGACGACATCGGCTCCGAGGGCATGGGTCTGATCGCCGAGATCGTCGAGATCTACGGCGCCTACGACTTCGCCACCGAGATCCTGGTCGCGTCGGTGCGCGGACCGCATCACGTGGTCGAGGCCGCCAAGCTCGGCGCCGACGTCTCCACGCTGCCGCCGGCGGTGCTGCGGGCCATGTACAAGCATCCGCTGACCGACAAGGGCCTGGACGCCTTCCTGGCGGATTGGGCCAAGACCGGCCAGTCGATCCTTGCCGCGGAGAGCGACGCCGCATGACCGAGAAGGGACCCGCTCCGACTCCGACAGCCGGCAAGCCCCGTTCGGGCGAGATGCGCGCGCTGACGGCCGATCGGGTCGCCGCGTACCTGCGCGAGAATCCGGATTTTCTGAACGCGCATCCGGACCTTCTCGCGATCCTCGTGCCGCCCGGCCAGTCAGAGGGCAATGTCGTCGACTTCCAGCAGGCGATGGTCACGCGTCTGCGGGAGGAGAATGAAAAGCTTCGGAGTGCCCAGGACTATCTGGTCACGACGGCCCGAAACAACCAGTCGATCCAGGCCCGGGTCCATGACTCGGTTCTGGCGATTCTGCGCGCCTCCAGCTTTGAGACCATGATCCAAACGGTCACCGCGGATCTCGCGGTGCTGCTGGATGTCGACGCGGTAACCATCGGGGTCGAGACCGGCGACGTGCCGATCCCGAAAGCCTATGCGGCGGGTATCCGGGCGCTGCCCAACGGGGCCGTGGACGGGATGCTGGGCCCGAATCGGGACGTGCTGCTCTGCGCCGACATCAACGGCGATCCGCGACTGTTCCATTCCGCCGCCGGGCTGGTCCGCAGCCAGGCGCTGTGCCGGCTGCGGGCGTCGAGTCAGGCGCCGGTCGGACTACTGGCCCTCGGATCGCGCCGGCCGGACGCCTTCCAGCCGGGCCAGGGAACCGAGCTTCTCGGTTTCCTCGCCCGGTCGCTCGAGAGCATGATCCGACAGTGGCTTCACCTGCCCAGCTAGACGCCGGGGCCGCGACCGCCTCCGAAGCCGACGCCCTGGCGCCGCTGACCGCCGCGTGGCGGGATTGGCTGCGGGTCGAAAAGCGGATGTCGCCCAACACCCTGGCCGCCTACGACCGCGATCTTGGAACGTTCCTGGCTTTTCTTGCCCGCCACCTCGGGGGGCCGGCGACACCGGGGGAGTTGTCCCGTCTGGGCCCCGCCGATTTCCGAGCTTGGCTGGCCGAGCGGGCGATGCGAGACCTGTCCAAGGCGTCGACCGCGAGGGCGCTTTCGGTCGTGCGGGGGTTCTTCCGGTTTCTCGACCGTCGGGGCGTGCTGTCGAATGCCGCGATCGGCGGCGTCCGGGGTCCGCGCGTCCCGCGGTCGGTACCGAAGGCGCTGACCGTGGGCGAAGCGGCGGATGCGCTGGAGAGCGTCGGCGATCTGGAGGACGAACCCTGGGTGGCGGCGCGCGATGCCGCCGTCGTGGCCCTGCTCTACGGTTGCGGGCTACGAATCGGCGAAGCGTTGGCGCTGGACCGCTCGGCGGCGCCGCTGGCGGATACCCTGACGATCACCGGTAAAGGCAACAAGACCCGTCTGGTGCCGGTCCTGCCGGTGGTGCGCCAAGCGATCGACACCTACCTGAAGACAATCCCCTTCGTACTGGCACCGGACGGGCCGCTCTTCGTCGGGGTCAAGGGCAAACGGCTTGGCCCGCGCCGGGTGCAGGAACGGCTACAGACCCTGCGGGCCTATCTGGGCCTGCCGGAAACCGCCACGCCCCATGCGCTCAGGCATTCCTTCGCCACCCATCTTCTGGCCGGCGGCGGCGACCTGCGGGCGATCCAGGAACTGCTCGGCCATGCCTCGCTGACGACGACGCAGCGGTATACGGACGTGGATGCCAAGAGGCTGATGGACATCCACCGGTCGGCGCACCCGCGGGATCGGCGCTGACTCCGGCACAAGGCCGGGGAGTGTTCAACGCTTGCGGCAACAAAGGAAAAGGGCGCCGAATCTCTCCGGCGCCCTCCTTCAAACCATCGTGCCGATCTCAGATATGGATCGGCCGGCCGTCGACGGCCAGCGCCGCTTCCTTGACCGCCTCGCTCAGGGTCGGGTGGCCGTGGCAGGTGCGGGCGACGTCCTCGGACGAGCCGCCGAACTCCATCACCGCGCAGATCTCGTGGATCAGCGTTCCCGCGTCGGGGCCGATGATGTGGGCGCCGAGCACCCGGTCGGTCGTCTTGTCGGCCAGGATCTTCACCTGACCTTCGCTGTCCATGTTGGCGCGGGCGCGGCTGTTGGCGGAAAACGGGAAGACGCCCTTGCGGTACGCGATTCCGGCCTCCTTCAGCTGCTCCTCGGTCTGGCCGACCGAGGCCACTTCCGGCCATGTGTAGACGATGTTCGGCACGAGGTTGTAGTCCACATGGGTGGACTGGCCGGCCATGATTTCCGCGGCGGCGACACCATCCTCCTCCGCCTTGTGGGCCAGCATCGGGCCTGGGATCGCGTCGCCGATGGCGTAGATGCCCTCGACATTGGTCTGGTAGTCCTCGTCGACCTGGATGAAGCCGCGCTTGTCGCGCTCCACACCCAACGCGTCGAGGCCAAGGCCGTCCACATACGGGCGGCGGCCGATCGAGACCAGTACGACGTCGCCCTTCAGTTCCTCGGACTCGCCGCCCGCGGCGGGCTCCAGAGTGAGAGTCACCTGGGTCTTGGTGGTCTTCGCACCGGTGACCTTGGTCGACAGCTTGAACTCGACGCCCTGCTTCTCCAGCACGCGCTTGAAGCGCTTGCCGATATCCAGATCCATGGTCGGCACGATCCGGTCCAGGAACTCGACCACGGTGACCTTCGCGCCGAACCGCTTCCAGACCGAGCCCATCTCCAGGCCGATCACGCCGCCGCCGACGACGATCAGGTGCTTCGGCACCTTTGTCAGCTCGAGCGCGCCGGTGGACGTGACGATCTGCTTCTCGTCGATCTCCACGCCCGGAAGGGGGGTCGATTCGGAGCCGGTGGCAATCAGGATCCGGTCGCATTCGACCGTCTGCTTCTTGCCCTTGGCCGGAGTCACCTCGACCTTGCCCGGCGCGGTGATCTTGCCGGCGCCCTGGATCCAGTCGACCTTGTTCTTCTTGAACAGGAAGCCGATACCGTCCGTCAGACCGGTAACGATCTCGGTCTTTTTCTGCATGAGCTTCTTGACGTTCAGCTTCGGGGCCGAGACCTCGATGCCGAAATCGCCGAGATGATGCTCCGCCTCGGCATACTTTTCCGACGCGTTCAGCAGCGCCTTCGACGGGATGCAGCCGACGTTGAGGCAGGTGCCGCCGAGCGCGCCGCGCTTTTCGACGCAGGCGGTCTTCAGACCGAGCTGGGCGGCGCGGATGGCGGCGACGTAGCCACCCGGCCCACCGCCGATGACCACGAGATCGTACTTGTCAGCCATGGGATCTCCAAACGGGCTGGTTGGCTTACAGGTCGAGCAGCAGGCGGCGCGGATCCTCGATCGCGTCCTTGACCCGGACGAGGAAGGTCACCGCCTCGCGGCCGTCGACGATCCGGTGGTCGTAGCTCAGCGCCAGATACATCATCGGCCGGATCTCGACCGAGTTACCGACGGCCATCGGCCGCGGCTGGATCTTGTGCATGCCGAGGATGCCGGATTGCGGGGGATTCAGGATCGGCGTCGACATCAGCGAGCCGTAGACGCCGCCGTTCGAGATCGTGAAGGTCCCGCCCTGCATCTCGGCCAGGGAGAGCTTCCCGTCGCGTGCCTTCACGCCGAGGTCGTAGATTCCCTTCTCGACGCCGGCGAAGGAGAGCTGGTCCGCATCGCGCAGGATCGGCACGACGAGGCCGGACGGCGTGCCGACGGCGACGCCGATATCGAAGAAGTTCTTGTAGACGATCTCGTCGCCGTAGATTTCGGCATTGACCGCCGGCAGCTCCTGGAGGGCGGCGATGCAGGCCTTCACGAAGAAGCTCATGAAGCCGAGCTTCACGCCATGCTTCTTCTCGAACCCGTCCTTGTATTCGTTGCGCAGCGCCATGACGTTGGTCATGTCCACCTCGTTGAAGGTGGTGAGCATGGCGGCGGTGTTCTGGGCGTCCTTCAGGCGCCGGGCGATGGCCTGACGCAGGCGCGTCATCTTGACCCGCTCCTCGCGCGGGTCCTCCGGGCGCGGCGGCAGCGGGCCGGCCGGGGCGGCGCCGCCGGCGGCCGGGGCGGCGCCGTAGGAACGCTTCGCCGTGCCGGCCTCGATGGCTTTCTGGACGTCCTCTTTCACGAGACGGCCGTCCTTGCCGGTCGGCTTGATCTTCGACGGGTCCAAATCGTTCTCGTCGACCAGCTTGCGCACGGCGGGCGACAGGGTCTTCACCTCGTAGGTGCCGCCGGAGGTCGCGGCCGGCGCCGGCTTCGGCGCCGCTTTGGGGGCCTCTGCCTTCTTTTCCTCCTTCGGCGCTTCCTGCTTCGCCGGAGCCGCGTCCTTCTTCGGCTCCTCTTTCTTCGGCGCAGCGGTAGCGCTCTCGTCGATCGCGCCTAGAAGCGCCCCGACTTCAACCTCGGCGCCCTCTTCGGCGATGATCTCGGTCAGCAAACCGGCGGCCGGCGCGTTGACCTCAAGCGTGACCTTGTCGGTCTCAAGTTCGACCAGCGGCTCGTCGGCCGCGACAGCATCGCCCTTGGCCTTCATCCATTTCGCGACCGTCGCTTCGGAGACGGACTCCCCGAGTGCCGGAACCTTGATCTCCGTGGCCATGCTCTAGGTCCTCTTCTGCTTTCCGTCATGCGGCGGCGGACCCGCCTGGGGGTCCGCCGTGTTGCGTTAGAAACTTCGTCGGCGTTCCGGCGCGCTCTATTCCGCCGCCATCCGCCCCTTGCTCGCGACGTCCACGGTCAGCGCCTCATCGACCAGCGCGGCCTGCTCGCGCGCGTGGCGGCCGGCATTGCCGGTCGCCGGCGAAGCGGCCTCGCGACGACCGACATAGCGCGGCCGCCTGCAAGCGCCGTCCAGCTCGATCAGCACATCCTCCAGGCGCCGGTCGACGAAGGTCCAGGGACCCATATTGGCGGGTTCTTCCTGGCACCAGACAACATCGGCCTGCGGGAAGCGCGACAGTTCCTGCAGGAGTGCCTTGCGGGGGAACGGGTACATCTGCTCGAGACGCAGGAAGAACACGTCCTTGATGCCCCGCTTCTCGCGCTCCTCGAACAGGTCGTAGTAGACTTTGCCGGAGCAGAGGACGACGCGCTTGACGTCCTTGTCGTCGCAGAGCTGTTCGTTGTCGTACAGCACCCGGTGGAACGTCGTGTCCTGGCCCATCTCCTCGAGCTTGGACACCGCCAGCTTGTGGCGCAGCAGCGACTTCGGCGTGAAGATGATGAGCGGCTTGCGGAAGTCGCGCTGCAACTGGCGGCGGAGGACGTGGAAATAGTTCGCAGGCGTGGTGCAGTTCACCACCTGCATGTTGTCCTCGCCGCAGAGTTGCAGGTAACGCTCGATCCGGGCGGAGGAGTGCTCCGGCCCCTGGCCCTCGTAGCCATGCGGCAGCAGCATCACCAGACCCGACATGCGGAGCCATTTCGCTTCGCCGGACGAAACGAACTGATCCATGATCACCTGGGCACCGTTGGCGAAGTCGCCGAACTGCGCTTCCCAGCACACCAGCGCATTCGGCTCGGCTTGGCTGTATCCGTATTCGAAACCGAGGACTCCGGCTTCGGAAAGCGGGCTGTCGATCACCTCGTAGAACGCCTGCTTGTCCTGGATGTTGTTGAGCGGGACGTGGCGTTCCTCGGTCTGCTGATCGATATAGACGGAGTGGCGCTGCGAGAACGTGCCGCGCTGGCTGTCCTGGCCGGACAGCCGCACCGGGAAGCCCTCGGTCAGCAGCGTGGCGAAGCCGAGTGCCTCGCCGGTCGACCAGTCGATTCCTTCGCCGCTCTCGATCGCTTTTTTGCGGGCCGACACGAAGCGGTTGAGCTTGCTGTTGAGATTGAAGCCCTCGGGTACCTCGCAGAGCTTCAGGCCGATCCGCTTCAACTCGTCGATGTGGACGCCGGTGCTGCCGCGGCGAGCATCGCCCGAGGCGACCTTGAGGCCGGACCACTTGCCCTCCAGCCAGTCGGCCTTGTTCGGCTTGTAGGACAGGCCGGCCTCGAACTCGTCCGCGAGATAGGCGTTCTCGTCGGAGAGGATCTTGTCCGCTTCGTCCTGGGTCAGCGTGCCATCGGAGACCAGCTTCTCGGCATAGAGCTCGCGGGTCGTCTTGTGATCGCCGATCTTCTTGTACATGAGCGGTTGGGTGAACCGCGGCTCGTCGCCCTCGTTGTGTCCGAAGCGGCGGTAGCAGATCAGGTCGATCACGACGTCGGTGTTGAACTCCTGGCGGAACTCCGCGGCGATTCGGGCGACATGCACCGACGCTTCCGGATCGTCGCTGTTCACGTGGAAGATCGGCGCCATCACCATCTTGGCCACGTCCGTCGGGTAGGGCGAGGATCGCGAGTAGTGGGGGCTGGTGGTGAAGCCGATCTGGTTGTTCACCACGATATGAATCGTGCCACCTGTCTTGTAGCCGCGCAGGCCGGAGAAATCGAAGGTCTCCGCCACCACGCCTTGCCCGGCGAAAGCCGCGTCGCCGTGCAACAGAATACCCATGACCTTCTTGTGGTCCGTATCGCCGCGCTGCTGCTGCTTCGCGCGCACGCGGCCGAGAACCACCGGGTTGACGATCTCCAGGTGCGACGGGTTGGCGTTGAGGGTCAGGTGGACGTTCGCGCCGTCGAACTCGCGATCGGCCGAAACGCCCATGTGGTACTTCACGTCGCCCGATCCGCCGGCATCTTCTGGGTTCGCCGGGTTGCCGAGAAACTCGGAGATGATGGCGCGGAACGGCTTGCTCATGAAGTTGCAGAGCACGCTGAGGCGGCCGCGGTGCGGCATCCCGAGCACCACCTCCTCGAGGCCGAGCTGGCTGCCGCGCTTGAGGATCTGCTCGAGCGCCGGGATCAGGGTCTCGCCGCCGTCCAGACCGAAGCGCTTGGTGCCGACATATTTGACAGCGAGGAACTTCTCGAAGCTCTCGGCCGCGGTCAGGCGCTCCAGAATGGTGCGCTTGCCGAGCGGCGTGAAATTGGTCTGATTGCGGATCTGCTCGATCCGCTCCTGGATCCACGCCTTCTGGGCCGGGTCCTGGATATGCATGAACTCGACGCCGATCGACCCGCAATAGGTCTGCTCCAGCAGGTCCATGATCTCGCGAAGCGTCGCGGTCTCTAGGCCGAGGACCTGATTGATGAAGATCGGCCGATCCCAATCGGCGTCGGTGAAGCCGTAGCTCGCCGGGTCGAGCTCAGGATGCGGTGTCGGCGCCTCAAGCCCGAGCGGATCGAGCTTCGCTTTCAGGTGACCGCGGATCCGGTAGGCGCGGATCAGCATGATCGCGCGTAGCGAATCGAGCGTCGCGGCCCGTACGTCCTCGCCGGACAGGGCTGTCGCGCCGACCTTTTTGCCGGGTGCCTTGGGGGCGGCGTCGGGATCGGCCGCACCGATGATCCTGGTTGTCCGGGCGGCAAAACTCGGCCCGCGCGCGTCGGCGGTCGCCGCGTCGGCATCGTCGGTTAGCCCGTCGAAATAGCCGCGCCAGCTCTCGTCGACCGAGGCCGGATTCTCCAGGTAACGCGCGAATAGTTCCGCCATGAACGGTGCGTTGGCACCGTTAAGAAAGGTGTAGTCCTGATAGTCCATGGACATTTGCGTTCACCGCCTCTGCGCTCGCCGTGGAGCCGGCCCCCGCATCGGCGGCCCCACCTGCCGGTCTCGCCCGGCTCCGTCCTGCCACTACACCAAATGAATAGTTAACATTCAGTGAGGTTTTAATCGTCTCGCGATCTTCCCCGTGGATCAAGGGCGGGGGAGGCCGGAGACCGGGACGGGGCCATGGCGCGCCCCGTCCCGTCTGTCGAATGGTCAGCCGCCCATCGCCGCGACCATGGTCTCGCCGAGCGCCGCCGGACTGTCCGACACCTTGATCCCGGCCGACTTCATGGCCTCGATCTTGTCGCCGGCACCGCCTTTGCCGCCGGCGATGATGGCGCCCGCGTGGCCCATGCGGCGGCCCGGAGGGGCGGTCACACCGGCGATGAAGCCCGCGACCGGCTTCTTCTTCTTGTTCGACTTCAGGAACTCGGCCGCTTCTTCTTCGGCCGAACCGCCGATCTCGCCGATCATGATGATTCCCTGGGTCTCGTCGTCATCCAGGAACATCTCCAGCACGTCGATGAAGCTGGTGCCGTTGACCGGGTCGCCGCCGATGCCGACGCAGGTCGACTGGCCGAGTCCGGCCGCCGTCGTCTGCGCCACCGCTTCGTAGGTCAGCGTGCCCGACTTCGAGACGATGCCGATCTTGCCGCGCTTGTGGATGTGCCCGGGCATGATGCCGATCTTGCAGGCGTCCGGCGTGATAACGCCCGGGCAGTTCGGACCGATCAGGCGGGTGTTCGTGCCTGTCAGGGCCCGCTTCACCTTGATCATGTCCATCACCGGAATGCCCTCGGTGATGCAGATCACCAGCGGCAGTTCGGCGTCGATCGCCTCCAGGATGGAGTCGGCGGCGAAGGGCGGCGGGACGTAGATCACGCTGGCGTTGGCGCCGGTCTTGGTGACCGCGTCCTCGACCGTGTCGAAGACCGGCAGGTCGAGGTGGGTCTGGCCGCCCTTACCGGGGGTGACGCCGCCGACCATCTTGGTGCCGTATTTGATCGCCTGCTCGCTGTGGAAGGTGCCCTGGCTGCCGGTGAATCCCTGGCAGATGACCTTCGTGTTCTCGTCGATAAGAACGGCCATTATGCGGCCTCCTTCACGGCTTTGACGATTTTCTGGGCGGCGTCGCCGAGATTGTCGGCGGAGACGATCGGCAGACCGCTATCCGCCAGGATCTGCTTGCCGAGCTCCACGTTCGTTCCCTCGAGACGGACCACAAGGGGCACATGCAGGCTGACTTCCTTGGCCGCCGCGACCACGCCCTCGGCGATGACGTCGCAGCGCATGATGCCGCCGAAGATGTTGACCAGAATGCCCTCGACGTTCTTGTCGGACAGGATGATCTTGAAGGCCGCGGTCACCCGCTCCTTGGTCGCCCCGCCGCCGACATCCAGGAAGTTGGCCGGTTCGCCGCCGTACAGCTTGATGATGTCCATCGTGGCCATCGCCAGGCCGGCGCCGTTGACCATGCAGCCGATAGAGCCGTCGAGCTTCACGTAGTTCAGCTCGTACTTGCCCGCCTCGAGCTCCATCGGATCCTCTTCGTCCTCGTCGCGCATCTCGGCGACGTCCTTGTGACGGTAGAGGGCGTTGTCGTCGAAGTTCATCTTCGCATCGAGCGCGATGAGATCACCGGCACCGGTCACGACCAGCGGGTTGATCTCCATCAGCGACGCGTCGAGGCCGGTGAAGGCGTCGTACAGGCCGGTCAGGAACTTCACCGCCGCGCCGACCTGCTTGCCCTCGAGGCCGAGGGCGAAGGCGATGCGCCGGGCGTAGTGGCCGGACATACCGGTGACCGGGTCGATGGCCACGGTCAGGATCTTCTCCGGCGTCTTCTCGGCCACCTCTTCGATGTCCATGCCGCCTTCGGTCGAGGCGATCACGGTCACCCGCGAGCTGGACCGGTCGACCAGCAGCGAGAGGTAAAGCTCACGGGCGATGTCGGAGCCTTCCTCCACATACACCCGCTTCACTTCCTTGCCTTCCGGACCGGTCTGGTGCGTGACAAGGGTCATGCCGAGCATCCGCTCAGCCTCGGCCCGGACGTCGTCGATCGACTTCACGACCTTGACTCCGCCGCCCTTGCCGCGGCCGCCCGCATGGATCTGCGCCTTGACGACGTAGACCGGGCCACTCAGCCCTTCGGCGACCTTCACGGCCTCGTCCGGGGTGAACGCCACCCCGCCCTTCGGCACGGCGACGCCGTATTTGGCCAAGAGAGTCTTGGCCTGATACTCATGAATGTTCATCGTTCCCCGCTCCGTACGGTGCGAACGCGCTTACCCGTCAATCGGGCAGGCCCGCGGCGACTTCGTTGAGGGTTTTGACGGCGTTGACCGAGTTGTCGAACATCGTCTTCTCGTCGTCGTTCAGTTCGATCTCGACGATCTTCTCCACGCCGTCCGAGCCGAGCACGACCGGCACGCCGACATAAAGACCGTCCATCCCGTACTGGCCGTCCACATAGGCGGCGCAGGGCAGGACCCGCTTCTTGTCCTTCAGGTAGGACTCGGCCATGACGATCGCCGAGCTGGCCGGCGCGTAGAACGCGGAACCGGTCTTCAGCAGGCCGACGATCTCGGCGCCGCCGTCGCGCGTGCGCTGAACGATCTGGTCGATCTTGTCCTGGCTCGACCAGCCCATCTTGATCAGGTCCGGAACCGGGATGCCGGCGACGGTCGAGTAGCGGATGAGCGGGACCATGGTGTCGCCGTGGCCGCCGAGCACGAAGGCGGTGACGTCCTCCACCGACACGCCGAACTCCTCCGCCAGGAAGTAGCGGAAACGCGCGCTGTCGAGCACGCCGGCCATGCCGACGACCTTGTTCTTGGGCAGGCCGCTGTACTTCTGGAGGAGGCCGACCATCACGTCGAGCGGGTTGGTGATGCAGATCACGAACGCATCCGGACAGTTGGCCTTGATGCCCTCGCCGACCGACTTCATCACCTTGGCGTTGGTGCCGATCAGATCATCGCGGCTCATACCCGGCTTACGCTGGATGCCGGCGGTCACGATCACCACGTCGGCACCGGCGATGGCCGAATAGTCGCTGGCACCGGCGAGAACCGCGTCGAAGCCTTCGACCGGCGAGGCTTCGGCGATGTCCAGCGCCTTGCCTTGCGGCACGCCATCGACGATGTCGAACAGCACGACGTCACCGAGATCCTTGAGGCCGGCGAGAAGTGCCAGCGTGCCACCAATATTCCCCGCGCCCACGAGCGCGATCTTGTTGCGAGCCATGATTTCCCCTGTCGCAAGCGTTGGCCTGGACATCCCGCGCTGCCGGCGGCTGAGGCGGCCGGCGACGGCCCGAGATATGTGCGATGCGGCATAGCGCGTTTC
>JANSYS010000030.1 GCA_024742275.1 Alphaproteobacteria bacterium
CAACAACCGCCGCCTGCTGGAGCCCATCGGGAACATCCCGCCCGCCGAAGCCGAGGCCAACTTCTACGCCGCTCTGGACGCTGAACCCATGGCCGCGTAACTAACCGAAATCAGCCTCCGGCAAACCCGGCGCGGTTCAATTCGACGGAGACGCCTTCCTCGTAGGAACTCGTGGAATCGGGGGGCGGCGTCATGCACACCTTCTCCCGATCGGTCGTTACGTCCTTGAACAGAATGGAATGGGAGTTGCCGGGTTGAGACAGGACAGTCACGTCATCGGTTTTCACCGACTTGGCGTCGCCCGGTTTATTGAAACCGCCGGCACATGCCGTAAGCATCATGAATACAAAAGGCGCCAAAACTCGCACAGCCGATTATCCTTTATTTTTGTGCCGGTAATCGGACCAAATGAACACCCGACATCATTTTCTTCCCTGACAGTAACAGTTTAATCACATCAGAGGGTACGGTGGGAATGCCGGAATAGTATTTGACGTCATGTTCTCAGTACCGAAGCGCTGCTGCGATGCTGTCTCCGGAGGGCGCACCATCATCTCGCTGTTCAGCCCTTCAATTCCTGGGTGTGGTTTGGCGGAGATTTGCTGAACGATTTGCTCGCCCCCGATCTGACCTTGCGGCGGGGGGGGGGACGGCCGTTCCGGGGCCGCATGGTGGCGTTGGGCGCCTGTTCCGGCTATGTCGTGGGCCGATGGGTCGCTTCCCAATCATCTAGCCGGGTACGATGTCCTGGATCGCGATTGATCGACGCAGTGAGTCATGCCGCACTTCTTTGCCAACCGCCGGCGCAGCCACGGCCTCCTCTCGGGGGGAGAGGGCGGGCGTCTGCACTTCCGGTGGGAGACGGTCAATGCCGTGCTCTACACGGCGGGCGGCGTGATCTTCGTTGTCGGAAGCGTTCTGTTCTTTCCCGCGCTTGTGCAATGGGAGCGCTGGGGAGCGGCGATGTTCCTGGCCGGATCTCTCCTATATCTAATTGTCACAGTTCACGATTTTCTAGAGGTTCTCGCCCATCGACGCCTCGGGGACGGTCGCCGTTCGGTCTGGGCGGAAATCGAACTCTGGGCGGCGATCGCCTACTTGGTCGGTACGGTGCTGTTCGTAGTCGGGAGTCTGTTTTTCTTTCCAGCGCTTGACCTGGTGCCGCCTGGCGCGTGGTGCTTTCTGATTGGCTCTCTTCTCTTCGTGGCGGGGGCTTTGGCGAATATCCTGCAGATTATTTTCGCCGACACGCTGAAGACGATGCAGCTTCTCAATCTGACGGCGGTGAGCTTCGTGGTTGGGTCGACGCTGTTCGCCGTCGCGTCGGTCCCGTTCCTCTGGGAGTTCCAGGCGGCGGCCGACAAGCGGCAGCTCGAAGCCTATCTGGCGGCATTGTTCGTTGTCGGGAGCCTGCTGTTTGTGATCGGCGGCCTTTTCAACTACTGGCGGGCTTGGCTCCTGGTGATGGGGAGCCGACCGACGGCGTCGAGGCGGCGCCGCGCTGACGCGTCCTAGGCCGACTGCCCGCTCAGGGCTGTTGAGCGCGATGTGCAAAACCATTGCGCACCGACTTTGCCTTTCGTCGTATTGCGATGCTGGCGCGCACCAGCGGCCCGCCGGTTGACCGCCGCCATGGCGCGCCATTGCCGATTGGCGGCAAGCGCACTAGTTCTAGACGAGCCCCGTGGCGATACCCTCGATTGAAGACACGTTTTCGTATCTGGTCGAACACGGCCGAGTATCTTTCCCTGTCCGCGATCAGCCGGCCCGAGATGGCCGGGCTTTATGACTATTAGCGGGAGGCGGCAGAGGACGAGGGACTGCCGAGGCAGAAGGATTTGGCGATCCACGATATGCCGGAATGTCTGGGCAATATCGCGTTGCTGGATGTCGCTACGGAGAAAAGCCAGGAACCTGAGCTGCCTTCGGGCTTTCCCATCCGAGCCCGGTATCTGATGGTCGGAGAGGCCTTGAAGACCCTGCTGGGCGAAGATCCGACCGGTCGTCTCATCAATGATGTGTATAGCGAAGATGTTGCCTGCGAGATCGGGCGGGCCTTGCGCAAGAGTGTTGATACGCGGGCCGCGCTATACTATCGCCGCGAGTTCCAGATCCTCAGGAAGTCCTTCGGATACGATCGACTGATCCTGCCGTTGCGCCTGCAGGGCAACGAGATCCGACGTATTCTTCTCTGCATCTACCCGCTGGATGATAACCTGACCTCGGCCAAGCAGTGGCGTGGAGAGCTTGAGCGGCTCCAGGCGATGGAACGTATGGAAGGACGCATGGCGAGCGCCTGGGCCGAAAGTCTCGGCTATACCGTGTCACCCATCGAGGAGACGGGCGAGACGTCGAGGCCCGGTGTGTCCGGGCCGGACAACTATTTCGACGTCAACGACCGTACGGGGTGAAACGTTGACAGGCGATCGTGGCCCCGCCGGCCGTGTCAGAAGTCTCGCCCCGATCAGGCGCGTTGGTTGAACCGCCGCCCGACCAGCGCGCTGGCGATGTTGATCTTCTGAATGTCGATGGCGCCGCCGGCGATGCCCCACCCCCAGCCGTCGCGCATGCGCTGCTCCATCCCATATTCCTTGGCGTACCCGTACCCTCCCATGACCTGAAGCGCGGCGCCGGTCACCTCGCGCACCATCTCGTTCGAGAAGCACTTGGCGAGGGAACTGTCGAGAATGCTGGGCAGGCCGTCCTCGGCGTTCTGGGCTGCGCGCCAGATCAGCAGGCGGGACGCCTCGACCTTGAGCGCCATTTCCGCGAGCTTCATCTGCACCGCCTGGAACTCGACCAGCTCCTTACCGAAGGCCTTGCGCTGCTGGACGTAGTCGAGCGCCTGGTCCAGCGCTGCCTGGGCGATGCCGAGGCACATGGTGGAGTTGCCGCAGCGCTCCAGGTCGAACGCCTCCATCAGCTTGCGGAAACCGCCCGCAGGGACGATCAGGTTCTCCTTCGGCACCCGCACGTCCTCGAAGAAGATGTCGGCCGACGGGATGCCGCGGAAGCCCATCAGCCGCTCGCGCGGGCCGAACGAGACGCCGTCGCGGTCCTTCTCCACGTAGAGCGCGCCGATGCCCTTGGCGCCGGGTTCGTCGGAGAGCTTCGTGTAGACCACGTAGCTGTCGGAATGGCCGCCCCCAGAGCACCAGCGCTTCTGACCGTTCAGGACGTAGTGATCGCCGTCGAGCACGGCGCGGGTCTTCAGGTCGGTCAGGGCGGTGCCGGCGTCCGGCTCCGACATGGCGACGGCGCAGACGATCTCGCCGGCGCAGACCTTGGGCACGACCGATTTGGCGAGGTCGGAGCCGGCGAAATGCTCGACCGCGCGGATTGGACCGACCGAACTCTCGAAAATCGGAAAAGCGACGGCGGGGGAGACCTTCGCGAACTCCTCCAGCACGATCAGGGCTTCCAGGTTGCCAAGACCAAGGCCGCCCAGCTCCGGCGACACGTTGATGCCGAGGAAGCCCATCTCGGCATAGCGCTTGATCCACTCCCTGGAGATCGCCTCGTCTTTCTCCTCCAGTTCCTTGGCGACCGCCGGCATCTCTTTTTGGGCGAACTGACGCGCGCTGGCGCGCAGGGCCTGCTGTTCCTCGGTCAGTCTGAAATCCACCGGTGATCCTCCACGGCTTTCTTTTGGGTTCTTGCAGCCGATTGGCACTCTGGTTGCCGCTTGGTAAGGTGTAAATGAAAGAGAATTTCATTAGTTGAAACGATAACCAACGCGCCGGGAGGTGAGGGTGCCGTCATATCGCCCGGTGATCGCGGTCTTGCGCTGTCTTGATGTTCTGGCGGCGGTCAACCGGCTGTCCGGCCGAGCCAGTCTCGCGGAGATCCATCGTATGGTCGGTCTCGACAAGGCCACGATCCTGCGGATGCTTGAGACGCTGATGCATGCGGGATACGTCGTTCGGGAGGACGAGACGCGCCTATACCTCGCCGCAGGCAAGACGCTGCAACTCAGTGCGGGCTATCGGGCTCACAGCGCCGTCGGCGCCGCAGTCTCTCCCCGGCTCGGCGCTTTTCGGCGCAGGATCGGCTGGCCGTCCGACGTCGCGATCCGCGACGGCGACGCGATGATCGTGGTGGAGACCTCGCGCGATGCCGGCCCTATCTTCGTCAACCGCGGACCCGGCTATCGGGCGCCGCTGCTGGCGACCAGCCTCGGCCTCGCCTATACGGCGTTTTGCGGGGCGGCTGAGCGGGCGGAGATCCTGTCGGTCGCGGCAGACGATCCGTCGCCCTGGAACGAGATCGCTCGGGATCGCCGGAAGGCGGAGGGGGCACTCGCGGCGATCCGCGCGACGGGTTACGCGACCATGAACCCTGCCTATATGGCCCGCGAGTACGATAACCGGATCTCGAGCATCGGCGTGCCGATCCGCGACGGAGAGACGATCTTCGCGTGCATCAACGTCCTGTATCTGCGATCTGCCCTGAGCGCGGAGGAAGCGGCGGCAACGCTGGTGGCGCCGTTGTTGGAGATTGCCGACGCCCTGGCCGCGGATCTCGCACGGCAGAGCGCTGCCTAACCTTCAAATACATCGTCGTCCGGGGAGCCCCCGGCCCCAATCCGGGGGGCTCAGCACCAGGGGCAGACGCTCTTTCTCGCTGCACTCCCTCTCGCTGCACTCCCCGAAATGGATCCGGGGATGCGCAGAAGGGGCCTTTATCTCCGTCCCTCGGCGATCGCGCAGAGCATTTCGAACATAAGGTTCGCCGCTGTGACGCAGGTGATCCCGGTAGGGTCGAAGCAAGGAGCGATCTCGCTGATATCAGCGCCGATGATCTGCTTGCCGGCGAGGCTACGGATGATGACCTGCAGGTCGCGCGGGATAAGACCGCCGATCTCCGGCACCGCCGTCCCAGGGCAATAGGCCGGGTCGACACCGTCGATGTCGAGGGTGAGATAGAACGGATTGTCTCCCAGCGTTGCGTGGATCTGCCGAATGGTCTCCGCCCGTCCGAGATCCTCGTAGTCGTCGATGGTGATGACCGTAAACCCCTGGTCGAGGCCGTATTGGATGTCGTCGCCGAAGCGGCTGCCGCGCAGGCCGAGTTGAACCACCCGCTTGGGATCGATCCAGCCCTCGTCGAGGCCGAGGCGCATGAACGTGGCGTGGTTCAACGTGTCGCCGCAGAGATCCGGCAGGGTGTCCGGATGGCTGTCGATCTGCAGGATTCCGACAGGCCCGTCCTTGACCAGCCCGCGCAGGATGGGCGTTGGAATCGTGTGATCGCCGCCGATCGAGATCGGCACGATGGCGTTTTCCCGCAAATTCTCGAAGAACTGCTGGATCATGTCGATGGACTTGACCTTGTCCAAGGGGTTTACCGGCGCGTCCCCCAGATCGGCGACGTTGCAGATGTCGAACGGCCGTGTGCCCAAGGTCGGGTGCACCTTGCGGATCAGGCGCGACGCCTCGCGCACGCCGGCGGGTCCCTGCCGCGCACCGGTCCGGTAGTTGACGCCCAAGTCGAACGGCACCCCGATCAGCCCGATGTCGACGTCCCGATGCACGTCGTGGCGCTTGGTGCGCATGAACGTGGCGACGTCGGCAAAACGCGGCACCACCGCCGCGTCGACCGGTTGAAATCTTGGATCACCCGCCATGGTCGGCCCCCTGTTTTTTACCTGCCCCGCAGAACAGGACCACGGCGCGGCAGGGCCGGGCAATCCGCTATCTGTATGCCCGTTCCGGGTTGGGGGCTGACCGTGCGTCTGCCTTGGGGCGGAATCATCTGGTCGGCGAGCATCATTGACTTCGCCGCGAAAAAGCCTATGTACTCGTCAACGTGATACATTCGTTTGGTGTTGCCCGGATAAACCGGTACACCGTTTAGCCTCGCTATCCCCCAACAATGTCATCGCTAAGTAGCTCGCGCCGGCAGTCGCCGATTGCGCGGAAACGAAACGCATGTTTGAGGATATGCTCATGGTTAATGGTACCGTTAAGTGGTTCGACTCGACGAAGGGCTTCGGCTTCATCCAGCCGGACAACGGCGGCAATGACGCTTTCGTTCATATTTCGGCCGTCGAGCGCGCCGGTCTGCACACGCTGAACGAAGGCCAGAAGGTTTCCTTCGAGCTGCAGACGGGCCGCAATGGCAAGCCTGCTGCCGAGAACCTCTCGGTCATCGACTGACAGACATCTCGCGCCCACCGTCCCGGCTCAGCCGCTGAGGGTGGGCGTCTTGAACCGCTGAGACGCTCCCGTCTTCGCCGGGATATGTCTGGCGTATGCCCGATGGAAGCTCTTTTGGCGTCCGCAGTCCGGCATAGACAAGCACAACTTCAAACCGTTGCCCGGGCAGCGTACAGCCGCAAGGATGAGCAGCCGATGGCGATGAAGCCCAACTACGCATTCGAGCGCCGCGAGCGCGACCGTCTGAAGGCGGAGAAAAAGGCGAAGCGCGCCGCCGAGAAGAAGGCCGCCGCCGAGACGGCGTCGGGCGACGGCGAGCCGTCGACGGATCAGGACGGTCAAGTTTCCGACTGAGTAGATCCGGCCACGGATGCGCTCCGTCTTCGCCGGCTTTCGGCGGAGCTGCAATGTCCGTAGACATCCACATTTCCGGATCGGGTCGCCGATCCGATCACGTTCGGCGAACGACGCGCTCGGCCAAGCCTGGAAGCGCCGTCGATGACGCTGAGCAGACCCAAGGAATCACAATGAAGAACGAAGACACTTTTCTCATCAATTACGGCCTCCACTCTTACGTGACCCATAGCCGCATCGGCGGTCAAAGCGTGTTCACCATCCGCGGCCCGGCAGGGCAGAAGATGGTGAGACATGCCAAGGGTCTCATCTTTGACGGCTTCGGGCACAACGCGGCGATCCGCGTAACCTGAGTCGAGACGGTGGAATGCACGGTCGGCAACGCGGAAAGACAGCCCCATGGCACGCAACAAGTCGAAGACCAAACCGGCCACGTTCACGATGTTCAACGTCACCTATGAGGACGGGTCGATCACCTCCAACCGGCGGATAGAAAACGATCGGTTGGATCAGTCCTTCGGTGAAGACCTGCTGGATCTCGCCCGCACGGCGATTCAGGACCAGGACAACGAAATCGCCCAGCGGTCGAACCGCCGCCGCGCCAAGATCAAGTCGATCGCCGTCGCCTAGTCTGCCTCTACCGGTTGGCTCGGGCGATCACCGCCTCGGCCAACACCTGGATGCCCGGCAACTGATCCTCCAGCGAGGTGCTTTCCGCCTCGTTGTGGGTGATGCCGTCGTCGCAGGGCGTGAACAGAAGGACGGTCGGGGCGATGTGAGCGATGTTATAGGCGTCGTGCCCGGCCTGGCTCTTCAGTTCCATCAACGCGACATCCTGATCGGCGGCCGTTCGGCGGACGAGATCCTGAAGGTCTCGGTCGAAGACCGGTGTACCGAAGGTCCAGGCGTCGCCCACGGCGATCTCGGTGCGCGAGCGCCGGGCGCAGTCGGACAGGGCGTCCCGGATTTCCGTCTCCATCGCTTCGGTGATCTCGGGATCCGGCGCTCGGAAGTCGACGAAGAGGGTTGCGCGATCTGAAATGATGCCGGGCTTGTTCGGCCAGGCTTCGAGCCGGGCGACGGTCGATTTGGCGTCCCGGTCCGCGTATTTCAGACCGATCCGATCGACTTCGATCGCCACCGTCGCCGCGCCTACCAGCGCATTGCGCCGGCGATCCATGGGAGTCGGTCCGCTATGGGCGTTGACCCCCTCGACCTCTATCCGCATGCCTCGGGCGAGATACGTGCCGGTGACCAGAGCGAGCTTCACCCCTGCCGCGTCCAGCGCCGGTCCCTGCTCGATGTGGATTTCGAAGTAACTGTCGATCTCGCGACCGCCGACCGGGGCGTCCCCGGCATAGCCGATGGACGCCAACGCGTCGGCGACCGTAATCCCGTTCTCGTCTTTCCGGCCAAGGGCCCAGTTCAGGTCGTGAATGCCGGCGAACGCGCCGGAGCACAGCATCGGCGGTGGGAAACGCCCGCCTTCTTCGTTGGTCCAGTTCACCACTTCGATCGGGCGTTTGGTCTCCATCCCCAGATCGTCCAGCGCGCGCAGGATCTCCAAGCCTGAGAGGACGCCCGTGATACCGTCGAACCGTCCGCCGGCGGCCTGGGTGTCGAGGTGACTGCCGATCATCACCGGGGGCAGCGTGTCGTGGGTGCCGCGTCGTCTGGCGAACATGTTGCCGAGCTTGTCAACGGTGAGCGCGTAGCCGGCATCGCTACACCACGCCGCGAACAGGTTCCGAACCTCGCCATCGGCCGGGCTCAACGCCAGGCGGGCCAGGCCGCCGCGCGGGCCCTTGCCGATCTGAGCCGACGCCTCGACCGTCGACCAGAACCGGGCGCCGTCGATCGGAATCGCGTTGCGGGCCATGTCGCTCGTTCTCCTCAGTCGAAACTTGCGTCGATCCGCCGGATCAGATCTGCGTCCAACGGCCCTCGCGCTTCGGCGTCGAGCGCCATTTGGAGTTCACGCCGGTTCTTCACGCCGAGCACGACGGTATCCACGCCGTCCATGGTCAGCGCGTACCTATGGGCGAGGTCGGCCGGATCCTCGCCGATTTCTGCCGCCAGTCTTCGCCATCCGGCCGCCCGCCCGTAGTCCAGCATTTCCGGGTGATCCTTTGGCAATGGCCGGTCGATCTCCGCCGACAGGGCGCCGGCCTGTACCGCTTTGATGCCGAGCACCCCCACGCCATTCGCCTTCGCGGCCGCGATCACGTCGCGCTGCTTGGTCGGTCCGTCGTAGAACTTCAGCGCGCCGGGGCTGTCGATCGGATTGGAGATCGCCTGCACGGCCGCCGGCGCCGGACTCTCGCCCAGAAGTCTGATGATGGCGTCGGGCTGGCCGATCCCCGTCAATCCCCAGGCGCCGACAAGGCCCTCCTTCACAAACGCCTCGAAGAGAGGTCGAACGGTGTCGCAGAAGACTGAGTAGGGCGTGACCCGCAGCGGCGCTTCGGGGTGGCCCCGCATCGGATGATCGTCAGGCGCGATGTTGGAGTGCAGGAAGAACAGATCGATCCTCTCAAGCTTCATCAGCTCGAGGCTGCGGGCGATGGACTGGCGCAACCGGGTCTCGATCTCCGCCGGAGGCGTTCCGCCGAGCAGGCATTTGGTGGTGACCCGCACGCCCTCGGGAAGTCGGCCGCCGAACGCTTCGCCGACGACGGACTCCGCTTCGCCGTCGCCGTAGCGGGGCGCCAGATCGAGCAGCGTGATGCCGCCGTCGACCGCCGCCTTGACCGTGGCGACGCATTCCTCGCGCGTAGTCTTGCCCCAGAGGTGGCCGATGCCGCCACCACCGAGGGTGAGGGCGCTGACCGGTCCGAGCGGTCCAAGGGTGCGCTGCTGCATGCGTCTCTCCGGGTATTGGCAATGCGGGCAAGGCTAGCAGTCCATGGCCGGTCAGGTGTAGCCTTGTAAAAAACAAGAATTAAGGGAGGTTCGAATGGGTATTGCAGCTTTCTCGTCGGACGGTGGTCTGGAAGCCCGGCCGCTGACCCCCGTGGTCGGTGCCGAGATTGTTGGCGTAGACCTCGGTGCGGTGAGCGAAGACCAGTTCGCTTTCATCCGAGACGCTTTCGACCGGTATGCGGGACTACTGTTCCGTGGGCAGGATCTGACGCCGGAACGGCTTGTCGCTTTCAGTCGGCGGTTCGGCGATCTCGACCATGCGCCGGTGATGGAGAACGGTCGGACCGCCGTGCCGGGTCTCCCCGAGGTGTATCTGGTCTCGAACATCAAGGACACCGACGGCAAGGAAATTGGCAGCCTCGGAGCGGGAGAAGCGGTCTGGCATACCGACATGTCCTATCTCGCGGCTCCGCCGGACATCTCGATGCTGCACGCGATCGAGGTGCCGCCCGCCGGCGGCGATACCTGGCTGTGCGGCATGAACGCGGCCTACAACGCCCTCCCGCCGGAACTGAAGCGTCGGGTCGAGGGGCTGCGGATCAAGCACGACGGGACCTACAATTCAGGCGGCTATGTCCGGCAGGGTGTGACCCCGACCGACGATCCGCGCAAGAGCCCGGGTACCTATCATCCGGTGGTGATCGCCCATCCGAACACCGGGCAGCCGCTGCTCTATCTCGGGCGCCGGCGGATGGCGCATATCGAGGGTCTCGATCTGGCGGACTCCGAGGCGTTGCTGGACGAGCTCTGGGCCTATGCGACCCGCGAGGAGAATGCCTACCGGCATAGCTGGCGGGTCGGCGACGTGCTCATGTGGGACAATCGTGCGACCATGCACCGGCGGGACCCGTTCGATGCCGCATCGCGCCGACTGATGCGCCGGACCCAGGTCAAGGGCGCCACGCAGCCAAAGGCCTATGCGGGGTAGCGGGGACGGCGCCCGCCGCCCGGTCAGCGCGTGTAGCCGAGCGGCAACTTGGTGGAGAACTTGATCTCCTCCATGGCGAAGTTGGAGCTGACGTCCATCAGGGGCACGGCGGTGATCAGGCGCTTGTAGATGGCGTCGTAGGTCGCGATGTCGGGAACGACCACCTTGAGCACATAGTCAATGTCGCCGCTCATCCGGTAGACCTCCACGATCTCGTCGATGTTCTCCACCGTGCGGGAGAACTGTTCGAGCCACTCCAGGTCATGACGGTTGGTGCGCACCCGCACGACAACGGTGACGCCCAGCCCGATCTTGTCCCGGTCCAGCAGGGCAACGCGACTGCGGATCACGCCATCTTTTTCCATCCGCTGTATACGCCGCCAGCATGGGGTTGTGGATAGGCCGACGGCCTCGGCGATATCGGCCAGAGCCATTCCGGCATCTCGTTGGATTAGGTCTAGAATTCTACGATCAACGTTATCCATAAAAAAATATTCTATACACTGTCGGTCATGTGACAAACAAAGCAAAGTTTTTCGCCGCATACTTGGGCAGAATTAGCGCATCTTTTCGAGCCCGGATGTAGCGCGACATTTGCTTTGTCAGTGCTCGCCAATTGAAATGTCAGTAACTCGGAAGTTGGAGCCGACCCGATGAGCCTGTTCACCGAACACCCCCGCTCGGTGGGGGAGACCTACCTGGAGCATATGGGCGTTGCGGCGAGCTTCGGTGGCCGTCTCCTGGTCGCCGGGCTCGCCTGCATGGTGCATGCGGTCCTTCCCTTTCTCTTCACCAAGACCGGCAGCCAGGCGATCACCGAGCTGCACAATCGAATGGTGCTGAACCGTCGCCAGAAGCCTGTTCAGGCATCAGTTAACGAGGGTTTCAACGCTCATTAAACGCGCGATGTTGGTCCGCTTCAGCCGCCTTGATCCGGTTGCAGGCGATCTCGAAGATTTCCGGCACCACTTCGCGCCCGACCCATCGTCTCCCGCTCTCGATCGCTGCCACGGCCATGGTGCTGTTCCCCATGAACCAGCGGACGGTGATTCCGGTGAGGCTGGTCGTCTGTTTCGCGCTGACGACGGGTTATCGCGACGGCCGATAACCTAGTCATTGCTCGGTGGAGGGAGAAGCCTGCCTTTATCTGCCAGAATGCTCCAAAAGGTGTCGTTTGGACGAGCGTAGAGGGTATCTACAGCGGTAAAAGCAGTGAAACGCACCGTCTTCTTCGCAAGCCAAGACAGGTCTTTCAGGTCTCGGTGCGCAAGCTGGCTGACGAAATTTCGATACCCGTCGTCTGTAACAGAGATCGTGGAAGAAGCGTGGGGCTCGATAGTTCTTGGTAAACCGGGGTCGAACCGGCCGGCTACATGAAGGGTGTAGAAGTGTTGTTTCCATCTCCAGATGCCGTACTCAAACCCGATACCGGTCACTTTTTGCGGTACTACGCTGTGGTTGGTGATCCGGTAGATAAATGCGTCTTCACTCACTCCGCGGCCAACAATTGAAGAAAAACTAGCCGTGAGCTTCATTCTAGGTTTCGGCGATCTGATCCCCAGCCAAAGCGCGATAAAGGCAGCCGCGAAGGTCGACAATCCTGCAAACCAAGTCCCTATAACGCCCCAAGCCTCGTGGTGCGTTTCGATCGAGTGAAGAAGGCTGTGCAGGAATTCCGGCATGAGGACGTTCCGAACGTCAGTTTGGTTCAGGCTTCGACAACCATGTCTGGTTGGCGTCAGAGCTGCAACGGTCGCTTGTGGATTTGCTCTCAAAGGCTCCTGGAGTCCAGTAGGTGCAACTGAGCCAATTCGCGCCGTCCCGCCAAAGCATCATCGAGAGTGCAGTACGCATACGCCGCTCCCAGCGGGAAAACCCCATTACCGAGGAGCTCGCATCGGTCCAGCCTGCTGGAAGGCCCATCAGCCACTCCACAAAGCGCGGGTTCAAGCGAGGGATCGGCGAGGAGGACACGCTCCAGCTCTGCAAGATCAGTCGGGTCGGGGGGAAAGAGCCGGGCAGGTCCGTCCGGCCACGCACCTGATCGCCAGGGTTCAAGCCAAGCGCCCGGATCATCCGCCGCACCCAGAACACGGTTGCCGCGACCTGCGAGAGTTGCTCCTGTGAGTTCTCCTTCCGCCATTTGAATGCTGCTGGCGCCAGCTCGATCGACGACCGCTGCCCGTGGCCGGAAGCCGTCGGCGTCGGCCACAATGAACAATCGAGCCCGAAACTGCGGCGTGCCCGCTTCGACCGCTCCGAATAGGCCCGCTGCAACCCGGAAACCCATCCCGACCAGGTCGGCGCAGACCTCCCGGAAGCCGAGCCGGATGTGGCCTTCGACGTTCTCCAAGACCACGCGTCCGGGTCTGACTTCGTCAATGATCCGAGCCACCTCGGGCCAGAGGTGGCGAGGGTCGTCCTTCCCACGCTTCCGGCCAGCCGAGCTGAATGGCTGGCACGGGTAGCCCGCAGAGATGATATCCACGCTTCCACGCCACGGTCGGCCGTCGAAGGATCGCAGATCGTCGAAGACAGGCGCCGGAGGTAGGGCCTTGTCGACCATCCGCTCCACGAGAACGGCCGCGGCGCGAGCGTCCCGCTCGACGTAACCCACACCGCGATATCCGGGCTCGGCGAGGTGCAGCCCGAGTTCCAGTCCCCCGACACCGGCGCACAGTCCGAGGCCGTTGAGGGAACGAACAGCCATTGACCCTTGGTCATCCAGATCTCCCATGGTCGCTTTCCCGTTGCGACGCTCCAGGGCGCTCTGGTGAGGGGCTCCGTTCGGCCCTCTCAATGACGTTGACCGTTTTGCAACGACGGCACTTGATCGAGATCTTACCCGAAAAATCGCCGTCCAGCAGGCGGCCTTGGCAGTTACCGCACCTGATCGACTCCACGCTGTGACTCGTCCTACCTTGCCCCCGCCCCGGCTGGGGTGGCGGGACCGGCTGCCAAGTTGTCCTAGGCGGCCGTGGTTGTCGGTGCGGGGTGCTTTCCCGCGGCTCGGGGTGTTGGCGCACCCCGGCCCCCGCCCTAGCGGAGGTGTGACGTGAACGACATTGCGAGAGGCATCGACATCGACACCCGCCGAGCGGTCGCGGTGGCGTACCGGGAGGTCCGGCAGACCGGTCAGCTCGATCAACCGGCCTTCCTGGCTGCGCGGGAGGTTTACGTGACGATGACGGGCGACGAAGCCGGCGCCGGCGCAGCGGTCCCGCGGATCGTGTCCTGGGCGGCGTCGGAACACACCGCCTGGTTCTGGAAGGGTGTGGGCGGCCAAGGTCACGGCTGACGGCCGATGGGATTGCAGACCGGGCAGGGTAGCCCGCGCTTGTTCTCGGTGACCGTGTGCTCGTCATAGATTTGGCCGGTGCGGTAGCCGCAATGCGGGCACTTGAACTCAATCATCTTTCTGCCGTCTGGGAAGTTGCCGGCATCGACAACGCGCATGCGCTTTTTTCGAGGCCCGCGGGGCAGCTCCGGGAATAGTCTGTGCTGTCTAGCCATCATGCCCGCCCTCTTCCGGCGCCCTCGGTGCAGAGCGACAGCGCATAGTCGCCCATGTCGTGGCGGGAGAGCGGCCCAGGCCACCATGAGATGGGTGCCAGCCGCCGAGCTGGACCGGGATGGCGGAACAGCACCGGCGGCCATAGCGGCGCCAGGTCGCCCGGCATGACGAAGCGCTCGACCGGCATCCGCTCCAGCATCGGGCGGTGTGCCTCCATCGTTGCGGCCGCGGGCGCGCCGAAGGTGATCAGGCCGGCGAGACGATGGCGGTCGGGGACGTCGGCCGACACCCAATCCGCATAGAGGGTCGCGAGCGCCCCGCCCATGGAATGGCCGGCGACATAAAGCGGGATCGAGGACGCAACCCGCTCGGCCATAAGGCGCGCCTGGTAGCGCACGCGGCCGAGGGCGGCGACATAGCCGGCATGCGCCCGGCCGGCGCCGGCCCAGCGCGTCGGATAGACCGACAGATTGGTAAGGATGTCCTGCAGGTGGTGGATGCGCGGTTGGGTGCCACGGAACACCAGATAAGCGGCGGCGTAGTCCCTTCCTCTGCAGAGGGCCGCCTGGGTGTCTCCGTGATCAAACCAGGTGCCGATCTCCATGCCGTAGAAGTCCGCCCTGGCTGCGAACGCGTTCTGATCCCGGTAGATATCGCGGGAGAGACGGGCGGCCGTCTCAATGTGGCGGCGGGGGATCAAGCGCGAGGTTCCGCGAGCGCGAGTGCCCGACTGACGGTGACGGGCACCTGCGGGGCACCGACCGCGGCTCCAGTCACCGCGCCCTTCATTGCGCGGAGCTTTCGTCGCAGAGCAGCGGCTTGCCCTTGGTGGCGACGTTGCGGAGACCCTGTTTGATCTCGGCCGAGACACCTTTGCAGTAGGCGTCGATCCACACTCCGGCCGCCGCGCCGGCCGTCAGCAGAGCGGGCGGCGTACAAGCGGACAGGAGACTGGCGACAACGATGCCGGCGGCGGTGGGCATAACGCGACGTAGGCGGGAACGATCAGCCATCACGGGCCTCCCTTCAGCGTGAGATCCTGGACGAGTAGAGGAAGATCGCGGCGGGTAGCCCGGCGAACGTGGTCCGGTCGTCCAGGTGCAGGAAGCGGGGATGCACCCCGACCGAGAAGCCCCGAGCGGTGGCGGCGGAGATCAGCGCGTGGCGAACCATCGGGTCGGTGCAGGCGACGTCGACGGCGCAGGCGTCGATGCCCCATTTCGGGTTCGAGAACATGTGCAGGGAGGTCGGGCTCGCCTGGTAGCGCGGGTCATCGACCAGGCGCTGGTTGTAGGCGGGCGACCGGCACCCCGACGTGACCGCCATCGCCAGATCGACGTCGACGCGCAGCGCCTCCAGGCTGTCGAGAAAGCCGGCTGCATAGCGCACCTCGCCGGTATCCGGCGATCCCAGCTCCCGGCGGGTGAAGTGCGGCGTGATCCGTTCGTTCCAGTCGATCATGGACGGCTCCTATGACTGCAACTGCTGGAGCAGGGTCTCCAGCTCGGCCGTGGCCTGGGCTTTCAGGGTGGCGAGACCGAGGACGAGGGCGGAGGGATTGGATGCGGCGACCTCGGTTGCGATGAGGGTTTCAGCCTGGCGCTGCCACCCCTGGATCTTGCCCGCCGCGAGCTTGTAGGCCGCCGCTTTGACCAGGATCAGGTCAACCAGATCCGGCACCGTCGAGGATCGGAGGTCCGCTTCGGCTTGTAGGGCAGCGTCGTCATCCGCCGTCGATGCCGCCGCCTGGTGGCGCTTCGCCATAGCCTCTTTGGCCGCCCAACTGGCGATCTCGACAGGGTCGCTTGTGCCGGCGGCCCTGATGCGAGCCTCCGCGGCGAACGACCGCACGCCTTGGATCGCTTGGGCGGCGAGCCAGCCCATGTCGTCTGTTTCCAGAGGTTGGCCATCGGCGCCATGTGCGAGCGGCGGGCGAAAGGCGCCCGATACATAGCGGCAGCGCGGCGCAACCAGCTGCTCCCATTCGGCCGGTACGGCGACCCAAGCTAGGTCGGGGTGATATCGGCCATCGGGATCATGCGAAGTCAGTTCGACGACTGTGCCGCTCTGGATGCGTGCCCAGATGCTCATATGCCCGTCCCCCATTCGATGACCAATTTCGGATTGCCGCCGGAGCCACTGATCGACTGCCAGAAACCGGCGCCGGCTCCACCGGCGCCGTCGATTGCCGCAGGTCCTCGGCTCGGCCCATTGTTCTGTCCGTTGGCGCCGATATCGGCGCCGGCACCGCCGTAGCGTTGCTCGCCTTCGTAGCCGCCGCTCGCGCCGCCGCCGCCGCCGATGAGGTTTGCAGGACTGCCGTTATTGACGGCTCCCGCGCCGACCCCTCCGTTGCCGCCCGCCCCGCCGGTTCCATTGATGTCGCCGCCGCTGCCGGTACCGCCCTGCCCACCTTGTGCGTTGGAAGAGCCGTCTTGGCCTCCCAGGCCGCCGGTGGCGGAGAGATCGGATCCGAAGGTGGAGGTCCCGCCGTTTTGGCCCCAGTTGCCGGAGGGGACGCCTTGTCCGGGAGTGCCGAGGGTGTACGGGAAGATCTGGCCCGCCACGACGTCGTATGTCTTCTGCGCCCCCCCCGCGCCGCCGCCCCCCGCGCCCGCTCCACCGTAGCCGCCGCCGCTGGCGCCGGCTCCGAGAAGCCTTACGCGGATCCGGCTGACGTTCGCCGGGACAGTGAATTGGCGGGTGCCGGGAGTGGCGTCGACATAGGACCCTGCCGCCACCGATGTCGTGAACGTCGTGGCCGCGCTGTAGTCGCTCCAGCCGTATGTCGCGCCTCGGTAGCGGACCTTGAAGCGGTAGGTTGTGGTGGCCATCAAGGATAGGCCCGGCGTGATCGATGCGGTCCCCGCCACCTCGCCGGAGCCCCATACCTCAAGCCAGTCAGCCGAGGTCGGACCAACGTACTCTTCGACGATCCATTGGCTGGATTGGTGAGTGTCGGCGCCACCGCCGCTGACCGCGAACGCGCTTGCCGTGAGGGTCGGTGTGACAGAGACCGCAGCGGCCCCGTTGGCGGGGCTGATGTTGGCGGGCTGGGCAACGGTGACAAATGTGGCGCCGGTCGAGAAGCTGATCGTGTCTGACCAGGCGCTCATCTGCCCGAGCGCATCGGTGTATCGCAGGCGGACGAAGTAGGTTGTATCCGTTGCCAACACTCCACCCGCGACGGCGACGCTTGTAGAGCCGAAGCCGTTCTGCTCACCGAGACTGTTGTCGAAGTCCGCGTCTGTCGCGATCTCGGTCGTGGTCGAGACATGCTCGACACTGTAGAGGCTGTAGTAGGTGTCGCCGGCGATCGTTGGAGTTTCGCCGACATCCACGGCACCGTTGGCGGGGCTGGTGATCGACGGCTTGCGGATTTCGTCGTAGGCCCGGCCGAGAACGGCGATCGCCGAACTGAGCTGCAGCGGATCGTTGGGGTTCCAGGTGAGACCCGCCTCGATCACCGCCTGGCGGATCTGGTCGAGCAGCTGCTGCTGGGCGAGGAACGTGGCGTTGAGGCCGGCGTCGCCAGAGAACTCGACGGTGATGCTGTTGTTCGGCAGCTGCGACCAGGAGAGCACGAAGCGCAGCACGTGGGAGGCGGCACCCCGCCACCCGAAGCCGCTTGGCGCGTCCACGGCCGCGACCGCGAGCAGGGTGCCGTCGTCGAGGAAGATCCCGACCTCGCCGAAAAAGAACTGGCCGGCGGGATCCACATCGCCCGGAATGACGACGGACATGACCACCTGGTTGGGCGCCACGTTGCCGCCGAGGAACACGGGCTGACGCACCCGCTCGGCGACCAGGGCCGTCGCTTCGAGGGCCGCTTCGGTGGGGGCATAGGGGTCGACGGTCTCCCGCGCCGCCCAGCTGCCGGTGCCGATGGCGATTTCCTTGATCGTGGCGGACGTGCCGAGCCCGTAGGCCTCCGCGACCTTGGCGCGGCCGGCATCGGTGAAGACCGGGATGAAGGTGAGATCAGGCATGGCCGCGGAACTCCATCAGTTGCGCGTTGTCGAAGGCACCGGCCAGCCCGACGTCACCCGGCGCGGTGTTGCGGGCCGAGGCCGGCCCGTCGAGATCGAGGGCCGGGCCGGCATCCAGGGCGCCGTTCAGCCGCAGATCGGTGGAGACGTGCTCGCGTGCGGCGGCACCGCCCTCGAACTCGATCTCCGGGGCCGTATCGAGGCCGCCGCCAAGCGCCAGGTCGCCGCTCGTGCCGAGGCCCATCTGGATCGTCTCGTGCTGGGAGAAGCGCTTGGCGACCGAGATCAGCCGGGCCAGCTCGGCCTGGGCCTCGGCATCGGGCACCGTGGTGGCGTCGTTCAGCCACGCACGGGCGATGAAGGTGTTGCGGGGCAGTTGCGGGTCCGCCTGGTGCCAGTCGATCAGCTCGATCGGCAGACCGACCGCCTGGGCCACGAACTTCAGCGCCCAGGGGGTGCCGAGGTGGCGCTTCAGGTCGATCGCCTGCTTCAGCATGGCCCGCGTGGTGGCCTCGGACGTGGTCTCGCGGATGAAGTCGCCCATGTCGAACTGCTCGACCAGGTAGGGCAGGACCGAGGCGTCGACGTGGTCGATCAGATAGACGAGCAGGGTCTCGACGGGGATCGCGTCGAACCGCTCCACCAGGGCCATCAGGCCGGGGGAGCGCTCGTCGAGAATGCCGGGCTGGATCGCGACGCTGGGATAGTCGGTCATCACACCACCCCGGTCACGGTGACGGTGATGCCGGAGCAGCTCGCCCACTCCTGCGGATCGAGCGCCATGGTCGCCGCGGGTGCCGTCACCTGGACGTCGTAGACCCCGGCCTCGGCCTTGGCCGCGGCGACCAGCTCCGCGATCACCACATGGCCGCCCAGCTCGGCCGCATAGGCGTCGGCGATCGCCTGGAGGGCGGCGGTCACGCGGGCGATCGCGGACGGCTGGTCGGTGCCGGCGGTCACCTGGATCTCGGCTGCGATCGCATAGGCGACCGGCACCGGATCGAGCACCCGGACGCTGTCGCCGTGCGGGCGCTTGTCCTCGCCGTCGATCGAGGCGAGGACAAGGCTCTTGATCTCCATGCTGGGCAGGCCGGTCCTGGTGAGGGGATAGACGTCGATGTCGCCCGGTTGTGGCGACAGGACCGCGACCGACACGATGTCCTGGTGAGCCTTGCGGGCGAGCGCGATGTAGGCCTTGCGGGGGCCGGCGACGCTGAACTCGTTCGGGGCCAGATAGATGCGCTCGCGGAGCCGATCGTCCGGCTCGATGTCGGCGCCGCCGGCCGTCTCGGTGATGTTGGTCGCGGCCGACACGAGCGGCACCGGGTCGATGATCCGTGTAAGCGTGGCGGGCGGGTATCCGTTGCCACCCACACCGGCGACGACGGCCGCGACCTCCACATCGACCGACGTGGCGCCGATGGCGATCGACGCTTCGGCTGTGGTCGCGAAGGCGGCCTTGCCGTCCGACGTCGCGACGCGGGTGCCGGCCGGGATGACGATCGCGACGGCCGCCGCTTGCGGTGTGGTGAAGGTGACGGTGGAGCGGGCGGGCTGCACCGGCAGGCGGGTGACGCCGACGAGCTGGCCCAGATAGTCGAGCGCGGGGAAGGTCGCGAACGCGACCAGGTTCTGTTTCCCCACTTCCTGAGCGGCGATCCGGGTGAGGGTTTCCCGGTAGCCGATCTGGTTCAGCAGCAGCCGCTCGATCTGCGCCGGCTGCAGGGTGCGCCCGGTGGCGGTCTCGTACTCGGCGATCGCGGCGGCCGTGATCGCCGCCGGGTCGCGGTCGATGAAATGGGGTTCAGGCAGAGCCAAGGTCCACCTCCGTGGCCCGCACTTCCTCGCGGCCCTTCAGGCGCCAATCGACCCGGATGCGGAGGTTGGCCGGATCCTCGGCCGGAAGGCGCACGACGCGCACGACGTCGATCCGCGGCTCCCACAGGGAGACCGCGTCGATCGCCTCGCGAACGACCAGCGGGAAGGCCTCGGTGGTCGGCTTGTCCAGGTGGCGCCACACGTCGGAGCCGAAGGTCGGGCGATGCGGGTCCGTTCCCTTCGGCGTGGCCAAAATCGTCGCGATGCACTGGTGGATGTCGTCCAGGCCCTGCACCACCTCGCCCGGCGCGCCGAGCTTCGGCTGCCAGTCGACGGCGTTGATGTCGGCAAGGGTGGTGATCGCGCTCATGGCGGGCACCTTGCCCGCGCGTCCGACAGGGCGGCAGGCTGACACCTGTCAGGGGGTCAGGTCCCGTCGATGTGGCCGTCGATGAGGAAGAAGCTGCGCCCGGTTGTCGTATGCCCACACGACGCCGCATGACCTTGCCGACAGACGGGGATGGCGTCAATCGTCATCCAGTCCGAGCCCTCGGCCATGGTCGGCGGGGCGGCGTGGATCCCGCCGGGCGCATGCGGGGTGACCGGATCGCCGAAGACCACCACAAGCTCACCGTCGACGATGAACCAGTGCTGGCCTCCGGCGAGCTGGGCCGCACCCGCGCTATCGAGGGTCTTCACCGCGATCCCGAAGCCGCTCACCCCTTCACGCCTCGGAACTGCGGCGCGGTCAGAACCACCTCGGCATCGGTCATGACGATGGAGCTTCGACCGATCCGGATCTCGATGCGCCCGGTATCGGGAACGTCGAGCTGCCAGACGTGGTTCTTGCGATCGTAGACCTCGATCGCCCCGTCGTGGTGGACGGTGCGCCGCACGTCGGGGTCGCTCTCCGGCGGCGGGTCGGCCTCGGAGTAGACGGCCCCCAGGATCACGCCCGCCTCTTCGCGTTCGTCCATCAGGCATGCGACGTGCTCGCCGATATCGGGCATCCAGTAGGAGCGGTCCTTAAGCGTCTTGTTCTGCAGCACCTGGAGCCACCAGCTCACCACCCCGTCATGGTCGGGGAACTGGACGCGCGCGGTGCAGCGTGCCGGGTCGATCTGGACGATTGAGCCGTAGCGGATCATGGGGCGATGCCCCGGATGGCGATCGACGTCGTGTAGCCCTTGGAGCGCTCGATCGTGTGGGTGGACCGCGCGATCGCCCACGTGCCGTCGAAGCGCCCGCACCCGGTCAGCGTGAGGTTCGCACCGCCGACCAGGCGCGGCTCGCCGATCATGTCGATCGTGCCCTCCGCTTCGGTGCGGTTCGCCTTCGCCAGGGCGGCCTTGGCTTTGGCTTCGGCCTGGGCCGGGTTCTCGGCGCGCACCGTGAGCTTGAGCGTGTCGCCCGTCACCGGCGCCGCCGCGGCGACTTCGTGGGCGAGCATCTCGCGGTTGACCGGATTGTGGTAGCGGACCTCGGCCTTGGCGAAGACCTGGCGCGTCTTGTCACGGATCGAGATACGGGAGATGTCCCCGCGATCGAGGCTGATAGCCGGCGGCGCCGCCTCAAGGTCGGCCACGCGGTGGAAGACGAGCTGGTCGCCGCGCACGGAGAAGACATGTCCGTACTCTTCCGCCAGCGTCTTCAGGAACGCGAGATCGCGCGCCTTCAGTTGGGTGATGCGCTCGATGCGGATGTCGTCGATCTCGCCGGTGACCCGCAGGCCGTGCCGGCCGGCGACCGTCTCCGCGACCTGGCGCAGCGTCTGTCCCTCGTAGGCGAAGGTGTTCTCCGTTCTGAGCGCCGGTGTGATCGCGGACGCCAGACCCTTCAGCCTTACGATGTCGGGCGGGGCGGTCCATTCGACGTCGTCCAGCTCGAAGTCGCCGCAGGGCATCAGCGGCTGCCCGTCATAGCCGAGGTAGAGCGTGATCCGGTCGCCCTTGGTCGGATACCAGCCGTTGATCCATCGGTGATCCCGGTCCTCGATCTCGACGCTGATCTCGTCGCTCTCGCCGTGAGCGTGGTCGGTATAGGTGACCCGAACGACGAACGGGGCGATGTCGGCCGAGATGTCCACGCCCTCGTAAACGAGCACCCACACCGGCTTTAACGGACGTTCAGCCATCGCTCACCTCTTCCAGGGCGGCAGGCCGGCCTCGGTCACCGCGACGTCCTCGATGACGGGGATGCGGATCTTCAGGCCGCTCGGCAGCGCGGCGGCAATCGCCACCTCGGGATTGGCGACGATGATCCGCTCGTAGTCGTGAGGGTCGCCGTAGTAGCGCCAGGCGAGCAGATCCCAGCGATCGCCGTCCGTGGTGATGTGCTCGATGTACTGCCCGGTCACGGCCGCCTCGCGATCTGACGCGGGGTCACGCCCGCCGGCTCCGCGGACGGGGTACGCCCGGCCGGCGGCGGCACGGTGCGAGACGCCGAGTTGGCGCCGCTCGCCCGGCCTTCGTTGCGGGTCGGATCCACGGCGGGCTGGACGCCTGGCGGGGTGTGCCACTCCTGCAGCTCGAGGCGGGCGGTCAGCTTGACCAGGTTCCCCGCACCGTCCGTTTGCCGGACGGTCTCGGAGATCTTGGTGAGGACGTAGCGCCCGCGATAGGCGCCGTTCTGGTAGACCAGCGGCAGCGCTTCCTGTCGGTCGGAGGCGGTGCGCAGCCGCACGATCTCCAGCTCCGGATCGCAGAAGTCGACGTGGAACATCACCTCGATCGCGATCGTCTCCAGCTCGGTGCCGATCGCCTGCAGCAGGGGCTTGCCGTCGATCCGGTCATGGCGCGCGAAGGATTGGGCGCGCTCCGAGCTGGTCGCGCTGACATAGGCCGGAAGGGTGAAGCGGATGTCGCCGAGCTGCGCGTACATCTCAATACCTCGTGCGGCTGGCCCGATCGACGGCGTCTTCCACCACGCGCGCCAGGTCGGGACCCATGTCGCGCAGGGCCTGCCGGATGTCCTCGGCCGAGTTTGCGCCGCCGCCGGTGATGGTGACAGTCGGGTTGAAGTTCACGGTGACCGACACGCCGCTCGCGGTGTTCGGGCGGCGGGCGTCGCCGCCCATCCCGGAGCTGGTTGCCGGAAGATCGACCACCTGGGGGCCGCGCGCTGTGGCGGGCGCGGCGATGGTGGGAGCCGTGACCGGGGCCGCGGCGTACCCCGGACCCGCCCCGATGTTCGCAGAGCGGGCGATCGACGGGATGGCGATGGCGGCCGAGGCATCCGGTGACGGCATAGCGGCCGAGGCGGCGACACCGGCGGCGAGTGCTGCCGCTCGGGCGAAGGCGCCCTTCTGGTTGCCGGAGATGCCCTGGGACAGACCGGCGACCAGGTCACCGCCGAAGCCGGCGAACACCTTGCTCGGAGACTGGATGCCGAGCAGCGACTTGAACCTGTTCTTGATGCCCGCGGCCATGTCGGCCACGGGGGTCATGAGGTCGCCCATCGCGCCCTTGAACCCGTCCGCCAGGCCGCGAACGATCGCGATCCCATAGGCGCCCCATTCGGTGGCGGCGAGCAGGTCGACGGCGGCCGACAGGCCCTGCTGCAGGATCCCCACCGGCGAGAACTGCCAGAAGACCCCGAGCAGCTCGCCGATCGCGCCGAGCGTGTCTGTCCCGAGCCGTCCCCACCATCCCGTCAGCCAGATCGAGAAGCCGGTGAAGGCCGCCGTCACCCCCTCCCACAGCCGCGAGAAGAAGCCGGCGATCGGTTGCCAGTAGTAGACGATCAGGCCTGCGGCGAGCGCGATGCCGGCCACGATCAGGCCGATCGGGTTGGCGAGCATCGTGACGGTCAGCATGCGGAAGCCCGCGATCGCCGCGCGGATCCCGGTCAGCAGCGCGCCTCCGAGCATCAAGCCCATGCGCGCCACGCTGGCGACCATTGCCCGCGCGGCCGTGCCGGCAGTGAACAGGATGGTGGCGCCGAACTGAGCGATCGCCGCGCTCGCGGTGACCACCTTGGGCAGCAGCCATGCCGTCGCCGCACCGATCGCGCCGAAGGCGGACATGGCGGCCCCCGTTACGGTGATGATGGAGCCGACCACGGTGATGATCGGGGCGACGACGGCGAGCACCGCGGTCGCGATGCCGGCGATGATCAGGCCGGTTTCCACCAGGCCCGGGTTGGCGTCGGAGAACCGGCCGACCGCGTCGACGATCGCGATCACCTTGGGCAGCAGGTTGTTCAGCGTTGGCATCAGCCTGGTGCCGAGCGAGGTGTACAGGGTCTCGATGTTGTTGCGCAGCCGCTTGAAGCCGCCGCTGCCGTTCTCTTCAATCCGCTTTTGCGCCGCCTCCACCGTGCCCGCCGCCCCGGCGACATCGAGCATGGTCTCGGACAACTCCTGCGACTGCCCGACGAGCAGCGACAGGGCGCGCAGGCCCTCGTCGCCGAACGCCGACTGGAACTTCTCCTGCACCCGCGGCGACAGGTCGGCGATCGAGCCGTACTTCGCCTCGATGTTGGCCAGCGTGGCGATGAAGTCGACACCGCCATCCACCGTGCGCCCGACCTCGAAGCCCAGCTCCCGCGACGCCTTGCCGAGGTTGCGCATGGTGGCACCCCATGCGGTGCCGGCCATCGAGCCTTGGAGCCCGGCATTGTTCAGTGCGCCCATCACCACCGAGATCTCGCTGAGGCCGGAGCCGTACTGGAGTGCGACCGGGATGGCGTACTTCATCCCTTCGGTGAGCTGGTTCAGGTTGGCGAACTGGAAAGTCTGCTGGGTCTTCGCGAGCGTGTCGCCGATCCGGGCGAACTCCTCACGGGCGTCGGCCGTCTTGTCGCCCATGTTGTTGTAGACCACGGCCATCAGGTTGGCCGCCTCGGTGCTGTCGCCCATGGTGGCGGCGGCTACGCCCATGGCCGTGCGGGTTGCCTCAATGGCGGCGGTCTCATCCAGGCCGGCCGAGATCATCATGTAGGTGGTGCGGATGAAGTCCTCGGCGCTGTCCTGGTGCGCCTTGCTCCAGGCCAGGGCCTCGTGACGTACCCGGCCGAGAGCGTCCTCGACCGTGCCCGACATCGGCTGGATCACGGTGCCGACCATGGCGAGGGCGTCTTCGACATTCTGCGCGGGGCGCAGGATGGAGTTGAGACCTCGGGCCATGACACCGGAGGCGTATTGGGTCAGCGCGCCGGTGGCCGTGATGCGCTGGCCGATCATCTGCATGTTCTGCCCACGCTCGACCATCTGGTCGAAGTTGGACATCGACCGGGCGACGTTCTTCATCGGGCCGCTGAAGTGATCGACGGCGGTGAGAATCACTGCGAAGTTGAAGAAATCGTTCATCCGGCTTACCTATTGGGGATGTTGTCGGCGTTCTTCATTTTCTTCGGTATTGGCGCGGTCATCGCCCTGGCGGTGTTTCTGCCGCGCGCCCTGATCGCGACCCTGGCCGGCCTGCGCCACGCGGTGCGGGAGATCTCGGCCGCCGTCGCCGAGGGCACGCGCCGCGGGCGGACGGCCGGCGAGAGCAACGGTGGCCGGGTCGATGCCCTGATGCGCCGGGCCGAGGCGAGGCTTGCCAAGACTATCGGCGCCCCGCCGCCTCGTTGACCTCCCGGTCGATCTCCACCACCTGGTGGATCCACTGAACGATATCCGCCGCCGGCATGCCGTCGACTTCCGACGCCGACCAGCGCATCCGCATCGCTAGGGCAGCGATGGCGTGGAAGCCGGGAACTTTCCCTGGGTGACGTCCTGCAGCTTGCCGATCAGCTCATTGGTGTCGGCGAGGCTGAAGTCGTCCAGGTCGTCCGGCAGGATCTCCCTGCCATCGATCAGCGTGGTCTGCGCGACCAGACAGAAGTTGAGCCAGGTCTGGTCGGTCGGATGCGCGGTGGCCATGCGGCCGGCGAGGCGCATGTCCTTGCCGGTCGGGAGTTTGAGCATGGACGCCGTCTTGCCGCTGGGCAGCTTGAAATCCACGCGGTCGCGGCCGTCGCCGGCCGGCTTGTCGGTTTTGGTTGCCGTCATCGATCAGCTCCTCAGAACCCGAGATTGGCGCGGCGCTCGGCGAGCACGTCGGTGCCGTTGATCTTGAGGATGTTCGCCAGCGCGTCGAACTCGATCAGCTGCGTGCCGTTCATTTCGGCCATGTAGTAGCTGACCGCCAGCTCGCTCTCCGGCATGACGGCGTCACCGCCCTTGAATGTCATGCTGGGGAACTCGCGGAACGTGCCGGTCATCAGCGCCATGAAGCCGACCTCCGCGGTGCGCCCCTGCGGGCCGTGCTCGGCGACCGAGGCGCGGACCTGCAGCTGGACCGAGCGCAGCGGGTTGATCTTCGCCAGCACATCCGCGAACAGCGACTGCCACTTGATCTTGGCCGCCATCGCCTCGACCTCGTCGGCCGTCTCGAAGGAGCCGACCAGGCCGAGCGGTTTGTTCTCGCCCATGGTGAAGGCGACCTTCGGCAGCTCGATGCTTTCGGCGCGGCCGAGGAGCGAGTTGCCGTCCATGTAGATCGCGGCGTTGGTGACGCGGTTGACCTTGATGTCCGCCATAGTTCAGGCCTCTCTCACTGTATGTCTGCTACGGCGGCGTCGCCGTAAGGCTCGACGTCGAAATCCGTGAGCGGATGATCCGGGCCGAGTTGACCGCGCCCATAGATCCGGTGCTTCAGCCACTCCTCGGCCTCTTCAATGGTCGCCTCCTCCGGCATCTTCACTTCGATCGCGACGTGCAGGCAGCATCCTTTGGTCAGGCGCATTGTCCGGCCCTCCTAAGCCGCCGCCCCGGCGCCGATCTGGTTCAGCAGCGAGATGTCGATGAAGCTCTCGAAGCTGATCCGCTCGGCCGGGGTGGGCGGCATGAACGTGATGTCGAAGGTGACGTGACCCAGCGCCAGCTCGGTCGCCGGGTTCTTCGCCGGGTCGTAGGTGCAGGAGCCGTCGATCAGGGCGCCGCGCTGGATCAGGGTCCGGATGAAGCTGTTCACCGACGCGCGGATGTCCTGGACCAGTGCGTCGTTCAACGGCCGGTCGAGGAACTGGAGCATGGAATACTCAATGCTCTCGTGGAGCACGTCGGCGGTGCGGCGCACGTTGATGAAGTTTTTCGGGTGGGTGACCGAGGGCCAGGCGGCCGAGCGGTTGCCCCAGGTGCGCAGGCCGGTGCCGAAGGCGTTGAACACCGTGATGATCCCGACCTCGTTCAGCAGGTTGGCCTCGGATGTCGGATCGTTGATGCCGGCGGTGATCCGGATCTCAGTGCCGGTGATGCCCTTGAACTCGGTGTTGGACGGCGACCACCAGTAGCCACGCTCGATGTCCTTGGCGCACATGACGCCCGCCACGCGCGGGGACATGGGCTCCAAGACTTCGGTCTCGGTCGCCAGGTCGTAGCGCTTGAGGTGCGGAAAACAGAGGCCGGCGCGCTCGGAGCTGGTGTTGAAGTTGATCGCGCCCTCCGCGCCCCGGCCGGTGATGGCCTCGCTGACGGTCGTGCCGATCGGCGCGTCGATCAGCGCGATCGCGCGGACCTTGTCCGCCATGGCGGCCAGCTCCGTCGTCACCGCGGTCGCGGTCGAGAAGCCGGGTGCGATCAGGATCTTCGGATGGAAGCCGAAGAGGCTGTAGCAGTCGAGCAGGGCCTGCAGGCCGGTGCGATCGCCGCCGGCACTCACCGCACCGATGATGTCGGCCGAGCTGACCAGGCTGGGGTCGGCGTGGTCGTAGGCGATCGACAGGGTGGCCCCGGCGGCGATCGCGCCTCCGTCCAGCCGGGTGACCACGCCCTCGATCGCGTCGAGGCTGTAGTCGGTGTCGAGCACATAGGTGGTGTCGCCCGCCTGGTTCTGGACGACCACGGCGCTTAGCCCGTCATGGGGGAGCGTCACTGTGTCGTCGGCCGCCAGTACGTGCTCGGCCGCGGCGACGGACGTCTTGTGCTCGGCCGGGTCGAAGACGTTGACCATCACCACCAGGCCGGAGCCGTGATCATGGATCGCGTTGAGGGCGGCCGGGCCGGTGTAGCCGGCGCGCTGCGCGCCGGCATAGCGGGCGGCATCGACATCGGAGCTGATCAGCACCGGCTCGTTCACCTTGGCGTCGGCCGCGGCGATCGCGAAGATCGGTGCCGTGCAGATCAGGCCGACCACGGCGGTCTTGACCTGGCGGATGGGGCGCGGGCCGCGATCGATCTCGATCGTCTCCACGCCATGCAGGAAGTTGGGGGCCATCGGGCTCTACTCCTTCGCCTTGGACTTGGTCGACTTCGTCGGCCCGGTCGGCTCCACCGGCCCGGTCTTTTCCTGGACCAGGTGGCCGCGGGCGATCAGGCGGGCGATGTAGGCGTTGCCGGTCGGCAGGCCCTCGTAGACCTTGCCGGGGAACCAGTTGATCTCGCGGTCGCCCTCCAGCGTCACGCTGGAGATCGGCCCGGAATAGCGGTGCTTGGTCATTGCGCCTCGCTCTCGGTGACGTTGGTTTCGCCGTCGTCGTCGACGGTGGTGACACGGGTCAGCAGCGGCAGGTCTTCATCGCCCGGATCGGCCACGACGACGACTTCGTGCTCGAAGGTCGAGACGTAGGTCCACACGCCGCCGTCCTGGCCGGAGAAGGTCTCGCCGGCGGGGGTCATCGGGCCGGCCGCCTCGGGGCAGGTCCAGCCGTGCAGGAGGTGGCGCACACCGTCGAGGTAGAGGTAGGCGCCGGTGTGGGTGCGCAGATCATTGGCGACGATGTGAACGTCCCATGTCTCGACCCGGACCTGTCCGAGCAGATCCACCGTGCCGCGGTCTTTGGGGCGCGATCCCCGGAAAGAGACGAACAACTCCGCGTCGCGGCCGGACTTCCTGTAGCGCTGGGGGCTGCTGGGAAACGGCTTGCAGTCGGCGTTCTGCACTCTGCGGTGCAGGCGTCCGACGATGGCGTCCTCGCGATCTTCGATCATCCGACCACCTCCGAAAGCTTCGCGTTCAACACCTCGCCGATCGCCGCGCGGTCCTCGTCGGAGATCCCGAGATAGGGACGCGCCGGGATCTCCACCTTCAGGCCCCGACCGGCCTTGCCGCCGAGCTGGTGGATGCGGGCCTGGGCCTTGTTCGATCCGACAGCGACCGCCAGGCGCGTGGCTTTCGAGGTGATCGACTGAACCAGGTGGCCCCGATCGCGCAGGATCCTCGCATCGTCGCCGCGCCGAGCGCGGGTGGACGCGGCCAGGCGCGGCCAGGGGGTGCCGTCAGGGCCTTCCTCGTCCTCGAACCGCTGCTGGGCCGAGGCTTCGAGCACCCCGCCCATCTCTTCCATGACCGGCTGCAGGGTCGGCACCACGCGGAGCATACGCTCCAGCGCGGCGCCGAACCCGTCGTCGTCGACCCGGATGCTGGTGCTGACGCCCGGCCGCGCGACCATCAGAAGCCCGCCAGGTTGTCGCGGCCGAAGCGCTTGGTGGGACCGGCGAGCTTGAGGCCGCCATGCTCGGTGGCGGGCGCCTGGTCCTCGGCGAGGCCGAGCGAGATCCGGCCCAGCGACACTTCGCGCAGATAGGCGATCGCATCGTCGTAGCGCTTGCGGACGTCCTCGATGTCGCCGGTCGGGCGCGCGGCGAGGAGCTGATAGAAGGCGATGTTGCAGGCATGAAGCTGCAGCTGCGCCGGGACGGCCGTGAGCGGCAGCGAATAGCGCGCCTGCAGAAAGCCGTCGATCAGATTGGAGGCGTCCGACAGGGCCAGGTCGAGCTTGGCGGTGTCGGGCGTGTCGCCGCTGTCGGTCGTCACCTCGGCAAGCGTGCGCTCTCCGAAGCGGTCGATCATGTCCTGGGCAACGGCGTAGGCCATGGGGGCGTGTCCTTGGGTGGTGCGGGGTCTCGCGTGGGCGGCGGGGTCGGCTTCTGCCGGTGGCCCCGCCGCCGCTGTCGTCGCTGCCCTTGCCGTTCTGCCGGGCTATCGCTCGCGGGGTATTCGCTCAGGTCTTGGCGCCGCCCTTCGAGGCAGAGCCCTTCTTGCCGTCGTCGGCCGCCGACCGCGCGGCCTCGGCGATCGCCTTCAGCTCGGCCTCGGGGATCCCGTCCTTCGGCAGCTCGACGCCCTCGGGGAGGTTGCCTTCGGTCTCGATGACATCGAGCTTGGGCTCGGCCTTCAGCTGGTCGAGCTGAGCCGCGTTGAACCGATCGGCCGGATAGATCATCGGCGTGTCGGGGTGGGCGATGCCGGCCCGGCGGAAGCCGGGCTTCTTCCACAGGATGCGCAGGATGTTCATCGTCATTCCTCCGATCAGGCGAGCCAGGGAACGACGACGACGTTCGCCGTGCCGCGCCACTCGTTGGTCTCGCCGTTGGCCTTCGTCTCGTTCTCGATGAGCTTGCGGGCCGGCCCTTCGTTGGAGGGACCGACGATCAGCTTCTTGCCCATGACGGCGAGCGGCCGGCCGTAGTCGCCCTTCTGGCCGGTCAGGGCCAGGCGGGCGGCTTCGTAGTTGGCGGCGTCGAGCGTCTGCTTGGAGCCGTAGGCGAGCTGCCACAGCCCGAAGCCCACCGCCCGGCGCGCATCGACGCCGTAGAGGAAGGTCTTCTTGTGGAAGACGTTGTCGTCGGTGAGCGCGTCCATGGAGACGAACTCGTTCTCCTTGCGGTTCTGCAGGATGACCGGCTTGATCGCGCGGCTGTCGTCGATCAGGAACCACGGCGCCCCGCTGCCGCCGCCCGTGTTCGACACGCTGATCGCGTTGCCCTTCTCGTCGAGAACCGGGTGGTCGGTGTCGAAGAAATACTGGCCGTCGTAGCAGGGCGTGGTGAAGCCGGCCTTCAGCAGCCCCCAGACCAGCTCGTCCTTATGCGCCTCGGCCGCCCGGCCCATCTCGCTGAACATCGGGGTGTAGATGCCGAGCCTGTCGTCGGCGATGTTGTTGCGGTCGACGCCAACGGTCAGCTCGAAGTCCTCGTTGACGATCGCGTAGTCGTGCGCCTGCAGGCCGTGGATCACCCGGTCGCCGACCCACTTCCGCATGCCGGGGATCTGACCGAGCCAGCCATAGGTCTCCGAGCTGGACGAGGACGGCACGCTCATGGCGACGACGGCGTGCTGGCTTTCGGCCTGGGCGAGGCCGCCCTGGAAGGTGGCCTTGAAGCCGACCTGGATGGTGCGGAGGTTCTGTGCGTTGATGAGCATCGGTGTGTCTCCCTTAGCCGACCGTGACCCACACGCCCTGATCGTCGACGTCGAAGACCGTGCCGGCCGCCGAGCGGGTGCCGGTGCCGTCAGTCTTCGCGACCGTCTGGTCGTCGACGACGTAGCAGGTGGACGTGATGTCGGCGGCGGTGATGGCGTCGCCGGCGGCCGAGTTGTTGAAGCGGAAGGTGCCCGATCGGACCTTCACCTGCTTGTCGCCGGCAGCGCCGGCGCTGTTGTCGACCTGCTCTTCGGAGCGGCCGACCGCCTTCAGGCCCGTGGCCGTCGATCCCGGCGCGGCATTGCCGGCGTTGAGGACGACGAGCGCACCGATGAAGATCTTGGCGCTCGCCGCGACATTGAAGACGCGGATGCTCCCCTCGCGCTCGGGGGTGTTCCGATCGGTGGCCAGCGCCGACATCAGGCGGTCTCCTTCTCTTCAGCGAGGGTCTTGGCGTAGACCTCGGGATCGAGGTTCATCTGGGCACAGACCTGCAGCTGCTCGTCGGTGAGGCCGTGCTTGCCGGTGACGGCGGAGGCGAGCTGCACCGTGGTGGAGCCCCCCTTGGGAATGAGGACAGGGGCCGCGGCCACGAACGCCTCGAAGCCCGCCGCGTCCTGGCTGGCGTACAGGATCGCCCATTCCTTCTGCGCGGGCGTGATCTTGCCCGCGTTGATCGCGGCGTTGACCGCGGCGGTCGTGCGGTCGCCCATGAGTGTGTTCACCTGCTTCTGCAGGTCCTCGACCATGGACGCGGGCATGAACTTCGACGGATCGGGATTGCCTGCCGCCTTCTCGACCGAGGCGACGATCGTCTCCAGGTCGGCATCGGCTTTCGCGCCGGCCGCGGCAGCGACCTTGACCAGGCCCTCGCCGGTCTCCTTCAGGCGGGCCGCCGCCATGGTGACGACCTTGGCGCCATCCTTGGCATCGTCGCCGGTCACCTTGAGCTGAGCGGCCATCGGCTCGATCGCCGCGGCGATCGCAACCGAGGAAGCCTTCAGATCCGTGGCGGCCTTGACGACCGCCTCGGCATCGGCGTCGTCCCCCAGGCCAAGGGCGGCCTGAAGGGACTTCAGCAGTTCATCCATGCTGGTGTCTCCGTTGGGGGTGGAGCGGTTGATCGATGTGATCGGGAGGTTGGGCGTGTTGGTGAGCGCGGCCCGCAGGAGCCGGGCGACCTTTCCGGTCTTCTTGTCCGCGGCGAACACCGGGCTGATGTAGCGGTACTCCCGAGCGACGATCATTGCGGCCGCCTTCGGGGTCCAATCCACATGCGCCCAGATGCCGTCGTCGCGGATGTCGAACCCCCGCACCCAGCCGGCCGCCGGCGCTACGCCGCCCACCTTGGGCACGGCCGCGTAGTCGGTCTGGTGGTCGTAGTCGATCACCATGTCGAGGCCCGGATCCTGGCTTGCCGCCAGCAGGGCCTTGGCATCGTCGATCGAGAACGGCCCCCGGCCGTCCCGCCCCTGGAAGGTGCCCGCGGGCAGCAGGTGGACCCATTTGGGGGCTTCCCCCTGGTCCGCCTGCAGCTGCCGCATGAGGTGGGCGATCACTGCCATCGATCTCTCATCCACGTTGCGATGCCGGCCTTGATTGCCGGCCCGATATGGGTGACCTTGATCGGGATCGGTGAGAGGCGGCAGGCTGACAGGTGTCAGGGGGCCGCAAGCGAGAAGGCCGCCAGGCGCAGGACGACGCGATATCGCCGCCGATCGACTCCGAGCTTCCCGCCCCTCGATCGGCATGCCGTTTCCCGGCGCATTTAACGATTAAAGCGGCGTTAAAAAATCTGGGAGCCCCGATGGGGCCACCGGCGCATGAAGCCCGTCCACGGGCCTCTGAGGGCGAAAGAGAGGGGTGGCGATATCGGCCCCTCGATCGGGGCCTGTGCCGGTCAGCCGGAGGTGACCCGCTGGACGACCAGGCGGCCGTCGCGATCGCGCTCGATATCGACGTCCACCGTGCGGCCCTCCGCCTCCAGTCGGACCTTGCGGCGGCGCCCGGCGCCGGCCACCTGTCCGTCCGCGATCGCTCGGTTGACCAGGCGCCACGCGTCCGGATCGGCGAGCGACTTGCCCGCCCGGAGCGAGGCGATCGTGTCGGCCGACACGGTGACGGTCTGCACTGCCGCCTTCATCGAGCGCATGAGCCGCTCCGGCGCAACGGCGACCGCGTGGGTCCCCTGGATCTTGCCCGCATGGAAGCGCTCGAAGTGATCCGAGGCGGTGAGCTGATCGACCATCGGACCCGCCACATCGGCCGGCGCGCGGTCCAGCTTCTCGACCATCAGGTCGCCGATCGCCGCCTGGCCCGCCTTGCCGACATTGTAACCGAAGCCGGGGTCAATCCCGACCGGCGTCTCGATCACCTTGCCGGTGTTGCGGTTGCGGACCTTGCGGGTCTTCACCTTGGGATCGGCCGACACCTTCAGGCCACGGCGATCGAGGTCGGCCTGGGAGAGCTGCTGGACATAGCACCGGCAACCCCAGCCGTTCATCGGGTAGTGGGTGTCCCACCAGGGATGGTCGGCCGGCAGGACCGTGCCGTGCCAGGCGGCGTGCTGCTCGCGGCGCCTGCTGTCGTCGATCGTCACGTAGCGCAGGAACGGCCGGGCCTTCTTGATGCGCTGGACCCGGTCCCATTTCCCGGCATGCATCGACTGGTGCAGGTTGGTGTCGAAGATCGTGCGCAGCCTCGCCGGCGAGCCGAGCTGGGCGGTTGTGATCTCGCCGGTCCGGGGATCCACCACCTCGCCCTTGCCCCACCATCCCTTGCGCCGGAGCACCGGCTCCAGCTCCTTGCGGAATTGCTGCGGCGTGCTGCCGTTCCTGATCGCGTCGGAGAGGGCGGCCGATATGTCGGTCAGGACATCCAGGCTCGCGACCTTGGCGACGGTGAAGGCGCGGGCGTGCTCACCCTCCCACACGTCGCGCCAGTCGAAGGAGATCGCGAAGCCGCGGCGGCGGAAGTAGTCGATCGCCTCCTCGGGGTCGACGGGCTGGAGATCAATCGTCGCCATCGAGGGCGCCCACCGAGGCGGCGATCCGCGCGGAGAAGCCGGCGCGGGCCAGGACCTCGCGCAGGTTGGTGTCGTCCATGTCGCCCATGCGCTTCACCAGGGCGGCCTTGACCTGGTCGAGACTGTCGGCCGCCTCGATCTCATCGAGGAGCGGGGCGAGCAGCGGTTCGATCAGCGGCTCCCACTCTTCGAGCGCCGTTTCGCTGAGGCCGACGATCGCCGCGTCCGTCTCGGCCGCTTCCTGGGATGCCCGAATGGTGGCGGTTTCGATCTCGGCCGGAAGCGGGTCAGCAGGTGGGGCGCTTGAGGGCGATGTGCTGGCGGGTGGGGGCGCTGCGCTTTGCGGCGTCAGCAGCTCGTCTTCGTCGCCCGGCAGGGGGGCGCCGAACTTCTCGCGCACCCAGCCCTGGCCGATCTTCAGCCCCCGGTCGATCAAGGGGGTGATCCCCTCGGAGAACGCCTTCAGGTCGACGCTGTCCGGGATCTCCATGCGGATCCTCGGATAGGTCTTCTGCGGCCCGTAATTGAGATCGACGATCGGGCGGATCAGATCGCGGTTCAGGGTCGCCGCCGCCTGGCTCGCGTCGCTGCGCATGATGTCCTTGCGGACTTCGTCATGCACCTTGGCCGCGGCCATCGACCCACCCTTCACCTCGGTGGTCAGGGTCTGCCCCAGCACCGCCTTGGAGACCTGGCGGTCCAGCCAGTCGGCGAAACGCTCGTACTGCTCGCTGCCGCTGCCGCCGCCGGCCTTGTTCTCGATGAACTCGATCATCATGGTCTTCGGCATGATCGCGGCGGCGTCGGTGCCGATCGAGCTGACGGCGCGCAGCAGGATCTCCTTGTCCTCCTCGGTGGCGCCGTTCTCGTATTTGCCGACCCGGATCGGCATGCCGTAGACCTCCAGAAAGGTCACCCAATCCTTCAGGTCGTAGTTTTTGAACAGGTAGGCCCAGGCAACAGACCGGGCGAGGCCGCCGCGGATCGGCAGCCCGGATTTCGCCTTGGCGAAATGCGTTATGAAACAGAACGGCTCCAGCGGCTGCGGGCCGCCCTCGGCGCGCAGCAGCACGCGCTGGCCTGTGTGCCGATCGAACTCGAACCACTCCGGCCGGCGCCACTCCAGGCGCGACGGTACCCACTGGCGCTCGCTGACGTCCCACAGGATCTCGGTCACCGAGTAGCCTTTGCCGATCGCGTCCAGGATGTCGATCAGCTCGTCCTCGATCTCGTCTCGGGTCAGCCAGTCGCGGATGAAGTCGGCGATCTCTTCTTCCCGCGCGCTGTCGCCGCCGGCTTCGACGGTGATGTCGAGCTGGGCGACCGCGCGTTTGCGGGTGCCGAGCACGGACATGTAGTGCCAGTCCTTCTCCTCCATCTCCTCCGCCAGCTCCATGAGCGGCGTCGGATCGCCGTTCTCGCTGGTGAGCAGCAGCCGGGCGAGGCGGCCGGGGGTAAGACCCTGAGCCGGATGGCCGCCGATGATCGAGCGCACTCCGGATATGGTCGGGCCAGCCTTCTCCTCGCGCAGGCGGGAGAGATCGACCGGGTTGCCGAATTGATCGAGTAGTTGTGCCATCACCAGGCTCCCTGTCGGAACAAGCCGCCGCTGCGTCGATCTTCATCCGGGTACGGCTCGCCGGTGCGGGATTTCGGGGCGGGCTTGTAGCCGTAGTGGACGACGTCGCGGGCGAGCGCGCAGAACAGATTGAAGATCGCCACAGCACTATCGGCGTGGCGCTTGCCGCCATCGGTTCCCTCGGTGCGGACATTGCGCGGCACCTTGGCGACACCGTTGATGTTCTGGATCTGACGGAGATCGTCGCGCACGTCCCGATCAGCCGGGATCAGGATCGTCTTGTCGGTGAACGCAGCCTGGAACTTGGGCATGTGCTCCCGCAGGAAGGCGTCGTTCGGCATCAGCTCAACGATCAGCTCGGGGCCGTACTTGATGCGGGCCTCCTGGGCGAGTGCCATGCCGTTGCCGTTCGCATCCAGGATGCCGCCCTCGAACTTCGGCAGGGTGTCGCCAAGCCAGAAGAGGATTTGGCGTTGCTGAGGGTAGGGGCATTGCCTCAACTCCAGGACCACTTTGACCTGGCGCGTCAGATCCTGTGCGGTCTGGCCGATTGCAATGTCGGTGCGGTCCTGCCGCATACCGAAATCCTCGCCGATCGCGGTCCCGGTGTCGTCGAGCAGCTCGTCGAGGACCGGGCGAACCTCGCGGTTCAGCCAGTCGTCGATCGCCGCCTCGCGGACCACGTCGCTGAGATCCAGGAAGTTGGTCGATGGCGGCGCCCAGCGGATAACCTTGTAGGCGGGGATCGAGCAGGCCTCGATCGCGGCGAGCGACAGGAGCTGGCCTTCGCCCTCGCGGGGGATGGCATCCAGCTCTTCCTTCATCGCGGCGATGTCGGTGCCGTAGCTGCGTCGGATCCGATCGTACCACTCGCGTTTGGCCTCGGCGGTCGGCTCGGTCCCCCGGATCAGACAGACCCGCTCGAACAGGCCGTTGGCTACCGCGTCGTCGAAGGTAGCGCGGTGGATCTTGTAGTCGTACTTCCCGGCGCGGGTGTCCTTGATCAGCTCGTTGAACGGATTGGCCTGGCCGTTGTGGGTAGAGATGATCCGGATGGCGCCTCCCCAGATCAGCAGGGCGTTGACGGCCTTCAATACCTCCTTCACCGCCGCGTGAAAGGCCGCCTCGTCGACAATGACCCGACCCTGCAGACCCCGGATGTTGGCGGGGTTGGAGGACAGGGCCTCGATCTTGAAGCCCGACGCGAAGCGGATGCGGTAGCTGGTGATCTGTTTGGATGTCCCGTCCTCCTGGACGTCGTCCCAGACATACACGCCGATCCGTAGCTTCTCGCGGGCGACGACCTCGGCGAAGCGCGCGCAAGTCGCGATGAACTCCAGACCCTTGGACTTGGTGTCGCCGATGTAGAAGGTGTTGTCGCCGCCGGCACTGCGGGCGGTCATGGCGATCGTCGTGCTGTCCAGCGCCTCGGCATAGGTGAATCCTGTTCGGCGCCCCTTCTCGGCGAGCTTCAGAGGGCTTTGGTCCTCGACCCACTTGCTCTGGTGCTTCATGAGGATCCCCTCCGCGAGGGGATCGTGGCCGGCCGGTGGCAGGACGCTGCCGAGTTGATCCAGATCCTCGTCCGGAACGTCGCCGACATAGGCGCCGGCCGGCGTGTCGCGGGGCAGCGGCTTCCCGGTCTCTTCGATCACGATGCTGTTCATGCCGCGCTGCGGACGCCGAGAATGTCACGGCGGATCTGCGCCGCCTGGTCGGCTGTCAGGCCCTTCTCGCTGCAGGCCGCCGCGATCTCCACGGCCTCGGCGAACTCGTCGACCTTGGCGACGAAAGCCTCCAGGCGTTTAACCTCTCGGTCCTGGTCGAAGCGGGCGGCCTTGGACAGCCGCTCGATCGCGGCGGCGAGCTGTGCCGCGTCCTTGGGCGTCAGCTCCACCTTGCCGTCGATCGGTGCCAGCAACGTCGTCAGCAGGCCGTGCAGAAGCTCGATGTTCAAGCGGGTGTTGCGGTCCTCGCCGGCCTCGCCATGGCGGGCGATCACCGCCTCCGCTATGCCTCGCGAGCGTTTGATCTGCTCGGCGACCGCGTCGATCTCCTTGGTATATTCCCCGAGCGCGCTGCGCCCGGGCAAAATCTCGGGATCGATGCCATCCAGTTCGTGAAGCTTGGCCATGATTTCATCGATCGTGCGGCCATCCTGGGTGCGCAGCCGGTCGATCAGCTCGCGGATCTCTAAGGGTAGGCGGTCGATCTTACTGGGCGTCGCCATGTTAGATCCCGATCGAGGGCTGCTTGACGCCGTCCACCTGGATGTGACCTTCGGCCGCCGAGACACCGCGCTTCGTGATCGACGCCACCATGATCTGGCCCTCGACCATCTCGGTCTTGACGCAATCGGCCCCAGCGAGGAACCGCAGCTCGTCGCGGACCACGTCGCGGGTGACCCCGACCCGGTGCCCGAACTTCTTGAGGGCCGTCTCGATCACGCTCTCGTTGGCGTGGCCGCCGACGTCTTTGAGGAGGCGCAGGATCACCAGACGACGGTCGGCGGCAAGGAAGTCCTGGAACGGGCTCATGACTTGGCGTCCTTGCTCATCAGGTAGGCCGTCAGCCGGTCGATCGAGCTTTTGAGGCCCTCGATGTCGTTTTTCGTGTGCTCGGTGGAGGTGGAGATCTTCGCGACCTCGGTTGTCAACTCGGCGAACGCCGTGGCGGTGGGAAGGGTGTCCAGCCGGTTCTTCAGGCGGTCGACCTCGGTGCCGAGATGGTCGACCTTCTCGTCGCGCGTCTTGAGCGCGTCGGCGAATGCCGCCTCGGTGATCAGGCCCCGGCGCAGCAACCACACGAGGTAGCCGCCCGCCGGAAGGAGGACGAGGTTAGCGAGCTGAGCCCAGCGGAGGAGGTCGTCGAGCGTCATTCGGTTGTCCCTGATCGCGCGCGCGGTCAGGGGACAATGAAACGAGGGCGGGGAGTGCGGCAGGCTGACAGGTGTCAGGGGTCGGATATATTCTGGTGGCCGGGTTCTAACACTCCGAACCCCCACCCGAGCGCTGGTTAGATAACCGCTACGCCGATAAAGTTGATCAAAATATCTGTCTTGGTCGATGGCAAAATGGGGTGGGAAGCGGCGGGTCGTTAAGGCAATCCCGGGGACTGGAAAAGCGTCAATAGCAGATGTCTAGAGTTGTGGAGCGCAGCAACCCGCATTGATCTCCAGGCATCATCATAAAAGTCGAGCTAAAGCCGGGGGAGAAATCTGGATGGAGTGCTTTCGGATCGATGAGAGTGGTTATACAGGCTTCGACCGGGACTGTCAGAAATTTCGTGTGCGGGGGAGCATGATGGGAATGAAGGAGATCCCCCATGCCCCGACGCAAAGCGCCTGTGATTGCCGATGCCGTTCTTGATCAATTGCTCGCCGGAGCGGACGTCCGCACGGCCTTCG
>JANSYS010000049.1 GCA_024742275.1 Alphaproteobacteria bacterium
CGAGGCCGATCAGGAAGAAAGACAAGAGCCAGCCTAGAAACAGCCACTTCGAATGAGGCCAGAGGGAGTAGATCGATCGAGCGCCGAGCAGTCCGAACGTGACGAGCACGAGATCGAGAACAAGAATCGGATAGGAAACGACCTGCTCTCCGGAGACAACTCCCGCGATCAGGATCAGGAAGACCAAGAGCGAATAGCCTCCTAGAGCGAAGGCGAAGACTCGAACTCCGATTGGTCGAGTCTCAGGCACGGCGATAGACCTGCCGTATAACGGATCAGCCGCTAACCGGCGGGGATCGCCGCAAGCGCACCGTCCAGAGTTCAGGGTCCGCCGCCACGCGGCAAGAGCCGATTTCTTTCGGCCACCCAGGCCGAAAGTCTGATCGGCGGCAGCCGATCACGCAAGGCAAACACCTCGTCCGGTTCAGCGGCTTGTTATACGGCGGGAGGGCACGTCGTCTCTGACTTCGCCGTGTACGCCTCACTCGATCGCATGCAGTCTCGAGGCTCCGACGGGCAGATGTCTCGCCCCCAGTCGGGAAGACGACCCTCGGGAGCCCAGTAGTGGACTGTCGAGCTTCCGCTATCGAAGGTCAACGCTTCGTCGGGAGTCTTGGGCCAGGTTCGCACCCTTTTGGCGTACGCGTCGTATCGGGAAACGACGTGCCTAATATCGGATAGGCCCTCGGAGGGAGGAATTCCTAGGAGACTCCCGAAGTGCCTCTTGTTGATGTTTCCGCCGGAGGTGACAAGTCGATTCCCGTCGTGTGCACATTCGACGTAGTTAAGGACGCGCTCGCCAACCGCGGCGATTCCAAGCTCGTCCGCGTCACCACCGAGAGCCGCACTCAGCACAACGGTTAGAAGTCCCCCATTCGGGAGTTCGAGATCGGCTAAGCAAGAGCTCTTGACACATCCGACGTCTCGGACGAGTCCCGGAATCTGCTGCTCAAGTTTGGCTCGCGCCAGTTCAGCAGGGTCGTCGGCGCAAGACAGAACCGATGCGACGAGAATCGCACAGGTCGCCGCACCACCCAGACGCAGCATGGCGTTCGTCTCCTGCCGTATAACGGATCAGCCGATCACCTGCAGACTTCGCCGGCTTCGCCCGATCGAGAGATTCAGATCGTAGCCAATCGGCTAGAGCCGCCTTCCGCGTCCCGAAGGGAGGCGGATCTGGGCGGCGGAGCCCACTCCAAGCTCGGCCAACTGTCTGTCAGGTGCAGCGGCTTGTTATGCAGCGTGCGGCTTGTTGATCGCCAGGTTCGTCTGCCGCTCGATTTCGGATCGGAGGATGTCTCGATCGGCCTCAGAGAAAGCTAGAAGGTCGATTTCAGCGTGGACTCCGCCCGAGAGTCGAAGCTTGAGCCGCTTGGACAGCCACCAAGACTCGCGAAAGCTCACGATTCTCGTCCACTTGTACTCGATCGAGCTCCCGGACACTGCGTACTCAAGGCCTTCGTCCGAGAGGCGGATGGTCTCGGAGACGACGTCGGGGCGCCGCAGAAAGCCGGGAACTCGTCTGAGGAAGAAAACGAGTCCTACGACGAAGCCGCCGACCATAGAAGCCCACACTTCGCGAAAGTCCTCTGATGAGATCGCGAACCGGAACGTCGCGGCCAACATGATGCCAAGCGCGAGCGGCATCCCGATTGCCCGTGCAACTCGAACCGAGCGAGCACGTTCGGCGTCGCCTGTCAGCATCATCGCAGCATGCCGCATAACGGATCAGCCCATAACCTGCAGACTTCGCCGGCGCAGACTGATCGAGATACGACGATCGTAGCCAATCGGCACGAGCGGCCTTGGACGCGAAGCGTCAGGAGGCCGCGGAGCCCCGTTCCAACCTCAGCCAACTGTCTGTCAGGTTCAGGGGCTTGTGATACGGCGGCGACTCCTAGTCGTTCATCAGAGCATCGACTGCGGCTAGGCAGATGGCTCGCGCGTCACCGTCGATTCTCGGCGCAAGCACAGGGATTTCGCGCGGGCCGCCCCACCCATGAGAGCGAAACGCGCCGGAGATCGCCTCGTCGTGCTGGCGCACTTCCAACCAGGACTCGAAATGATGGGATTCGAAGACCCGCCAACGCAGGTGTCCGTCCGAGTCCCGAATCGGAGTGTCGAAGGACACGACCCAGTCGGGTGAATGTCCGGCCTAGTGCATCTCCTCGACCACGCAGAACCACGCCAATCCTTCTGACGGGAAGTAGTCGACGTCCTTGAGTGCGCCCCACGGAAGATTCCAGCGGCGAATCGGGCGATCGAGGACAAGGAACGTCCAGACGTGACGGCCCTGCAAATCGTCGGGCGCCCCCGGGTCAAGCGGGCCAGTCTCCTGATAGACACCTGCGACCAGGTCGTTCAGAACTGGCGGCGGCGACGCGCACGAGACAAGCGAAGCAACCAGAGCAGCGAGTAGTGTTCTCGGCATGGCCGTCTGTCGCTGCCGTATAACGGATCAGCTGATCACCTGCAGACTTCGCCGGGGACGCACCGATCGAGAGACACCGATCGTAGCCCAACGGCACGAGCGGCCTTCTCGGCGTCAGCCGAGATGAGGTCGCGGGGCCTCGTTCCCAGCTCGGCCAACTGTCTGTCTGGTGTAGCAGCTTGTTATACGGCGTCCGAGCACCCAAGCCACGATCGAGATAGATCGAGCGCTTCTTCGAAACTGGAGCCTCGCCTGAGGAATTCGGCTGACACCGAGATTTCGTTCCCAAAGAACCCGCCGGGATTCTCGACAACGGTCTGTCGGTCTCCCACGAACATCTCGATTTGAGACTTGTAGACGACCAAAGAGGTGGATCCAACGGCGGAAGCCGTCTCGGGACGAGTCGCCGCTAAGCGATCCGCCGCTTCGTCGAAGATCGTGATTCTGAGCTCAGGCTCGTATCGGTCGCCGTATGACGAGGTGACAAGATGCTCGACTAGTCGGATCGAGTCGATCTCGTCGTGTCGCACAGACGCTCGAATCTGCATGGGACCCGCGGATTCGCCCGCGAGAATCGGGTCAGTTCTCAGGTACGAAATCGAGAGCAGTTCTTCGTTTCGGCAGGAGATGAGAGCACTTCGCGGTTTCCCGTCCGCAAGTCTTCCGGGGAGTCGGTCCGGCGAGTGCGCGCAAGCGATCGTCATTGCGATCGTCGCGAATAGAACAACTGGGCGCATCGCGGATGCCGTATAACGGATCAGCCCATAGCCTGCAGGGATCGCCATCGCCCCTGGGTCGAGCAGATCAAGTTCGTCGCCAGAATACCACGAGCGACCTTCCCGGCGGAGCAGGGATGAGGTCGCGGACTCCACTCCAAGCCAGGCCAACGCCCTGTCAGGTTCAGGGGCTTGTTATACGGCGGTTGGCTACTCGGAGTATCGAGATTGAGGCGGTCCGAGCTCGGCTAGCGGGTCGGACTCCGTGCTGGACCGGTTCAAGGGAGTCGTACCGGCGCAAGTCCAAGTCGTGTACCGGTTTCCGAGGAGAAATCGAGAGGAGTTCGCGAACACGAGATAGGTCACGCCGACTTCGAAGTAGAAGTCACAGGACGACTCGATCCCAAGGAACGCGGTCCGGTAGAGGTGGTACGACGGTCTTGACTCGCCCTTCCAGACGTCATGAGTCTCGAAATTCCACCCGGGCCCGAGTAGCGAGTCTGTAGCCTCAGAGACTCGCCCCAAGAAAACGAGGTCGGCGCGTTCAAATGCGGCTGACACCTCGGGGCGCGCGCAGACGCACGCTTCCACGAGACGCGGAGTTGCTGTAAAAGCGGTGACAGCAGCGGCAACGATCAAGATAGTCCGCATCGCGCCAACTGCCGTATAACGGATCAGCCCATAACCTGCAGACCTCGCCGGCGTCGGACTGATCGAGGTACGACGATCGTAGCCCAGCAGCACGAGCGGCCTTGGACGCGAAGCGTCAGGAGGCCGCGGAGCCCCGTTTCCAACTCGGCAAACTGTCTGTCTGGTTCAGGGGCTTGTTATACGGCGTGCATCAGCGAGAAGGTCGGTTCTACGCCGGGAGCACCCGGCGACTCGCGAAACGCCAAACTCCATCCGATTTCTCGAATTCGTCCGCGTAGCGAAAGAGCTGGGTTCTCACTCCTTCATCGGTCGGGAAGTGGACTGCGAGGACGCACTTGTGGGACACAACGCCATTCTCGACTTCGAAGAGGTGATGGTCGGTTATGTGCAGCGACCCGGCGATCTTTGGCGAGACGGACCGGCAGAACTCCGCGAGCTCGTCGCGGCCGTGGGCCGTCCCAGCTGGACCGTCGAAGCTGCCATCAGGCGCGAAACAGTCCGCCCAGGCTTCTGCTTGGCCCGAGTCGAATAGATGATTGTATCGGGAGAGAAGATCGAGGAGCTCCACCCGATCGTCGTCCTCGATTCCAGTCGCGCTACCCACGCCGTTCGGAGCCCTTGAGGCAGAGCTGTTCGCGCATGCCGTATAACGGATCAGCCCACAACCTGCAGACTTCGCCGGCCAGGTCTGATCGAGGTACATCGATAGTAGCCCAGCGTCACGAGCGGCCTTGGACGCGAGGCGTCAGGAGGCCGCGGAGCTCCGTTCCTAACTCGGCCAACTGTCTGTCAGGTTCAGGGGCTTGTTATGCGGCGGAGCACTAGCTCGGCCGAGACATGCCGCGAAGTATGCTCTTAAACTCTTGGACGCCCATAACTCGCACATTCTCTGACGATAGGTTGCGTACGTGATCGGAGGGAGGATTGAGGAACACCAAGAGCGCTCGTCGCGCTCCCGAGTCGGCGACAGTGTCTTCAAGTCGTTTCAGCAACTCGGAGAGACCCTTCTTGCTCAGCTGTTTCGACGTCGTTTTCACTTCAACGACTACATCCCCGTTCGCACCGTGTAGTCGAAAGTCGTATCCCCCATCACGGGAGTACGAAAATGGCACGTCTGACTTCTCGATCATTCGCGCAAAGTTTCGCTCATACTCGGATTCGAACTCTACTTCGGAAGCGGGCTCAGACTCCTCCTGAGCGTCGCGAGTCCTGCGAAGAATTGTAAGAGCCGACATAATCAGTCCACTTGCGACGAGTGCAACCGCCAAGCTCCGAACGAAGTCTCTTTCAAGAACGAAGTCTACGCCTTCAAACGTGACGGCAGTCGCTGCGGTAACTGCTGCCGCCGCCATTCCTGAGGCGAGACCGAGGAGCGCGGTCGAACTCGACTGGAATCGCGAACGTGTGTCGTACAAGCGTGTGAGGCTGGCCATGAGATCCTCGAAGTCGACCTCAGGGGAATCCCATTCTCTAATTCGCTCGAGGATTCTCGTTCTTTGTTCGGACCCGATGAAATCGTTGTCGACTACGCGCGCGTAGAGGCGGTCGACGATCGGCTCGAAGCCGAGGACGTCCGACGATTTCAGAGAATGATCGGCTGCCTTCCCTGCGGCGAACCGGCGAACTTCATCGGGAGTCAAGACCATCTCATCAAGAACAAGACGCTTCAAGAGACCATGAATGATCTCCTCATTGGTAGTGCGAGTGCGTTCTTTGCGGGCACCAATTGTCGTCCGATAGCCGACCAGGAACAGTCCGACAGAAACGGCTATCCCTAGGAATGACAGTAGTGTCTGGGCGTCCAACGTCATATCGCGCTCTGCCGCATAACGGATCAGCCCATAACCTGCAGACTTCGCCGGCCAGGTCAGATCGAGGTACGGCGAGCGTAGCCCAGCGGCACGAGCCGCCTTCCGCGCCCTAGGCGCGGAGCTGGGCGGCGGAGCCCCGTTCGAAACTCGCCAAATTGTCTGTCAGGTTCAGGGGCTTGTTATGCGGCGGCGACTACCTGTTTCGACGTCTCGTGGCGAAGTAGTCCTTCATGAACTGGGTGAAATTTCGGTCGTCCTCTAGCGAGCGAACCGGGAAAGACATTGTTCCGGATTCGGACAAAGCGCCTAGGCGGATCGCGTCTGTCGTCTGCTTGGAGGAGATGAAGTTCCAAGACACGCCCGCGAAAATGAACTCGTAGCCGGTTTGTCCGGCGGGCAGTCGAAGACGGGCTGGCGGCATGATCGTGCCGTGGCACGGCGACGCAGTCTGGGGCGCTAAGAGCACGAGCCCGTAGATCTGAAATTGCGTATCGGGGCCGGGATCCTCGTGGAGGAGCATCTCCCGGAGCTCGTTCTCGTAGGGCCCGAGTCGAACGGTTGAGAACTCCTCGCGCTCGGAGATTCCGGCTCGCCAAAGAATCGAGAGGAGAAAGAGTTTGAAGGGCTGGTAGTCGAAGGACCGAAGAATCCCATTCGTGGTGACCGGATTCGGGAGTGGATCCGTCTGATACCAGAGGTCGGCGAAATATTTCTCGAATCGACCGATATGGGTCTCGCAACCCGCGCAGAGTAGCCGCTCGCGGTAGCCCTTCTGGATCAGCTTCTTCCGCCCAACGTCGCCGCTCAGCTCGAGGAGTCGGCCCTTCTCGTCGTACCCGGGTCTGTACAAGAATTCGGGAATGATATGCGAGTTCTGGAGAGCGTCGTCGTTCAAACAGAGTCGGCAGGGCATAGTCGTGAGCTGCCGCATAACGGATCAGCCCATAACCTGCAGGGTTCGCCTCCGAGCCCAGGTTGAGCAGATCAAGTTCGTCGCCAGAGTACCACGAGCGGCCTTCCCGGCGGAGCCGGGATGAGGTCGCGGAGCCCCGTTCCGAACTCGTCCAACGCCCTGTCAGGTTCAGGGGCTTGTAATACGGCGTGCGTTCTCGCAAGCCTCGAAACAGGATTCAAGGTCCCAGGGATTGGTAGATCGATAGGCCTCCGCATTCGCGATCTCCCTATCTACGTAGTCTCGCCACTCGCCGGAATCGTGTTCGTTCCGAAAATTCTCGGCGTCCCTTAGTTCCTGGTCGACGTCGAATTCGAGAATGCAGCGCGCGCAGTCGGGTCGGCCGCTGTCTAGAGCCTCGATAGCGGCGAGCGGTAGACGCGGCTCGCCGCCGAACGCAGCATGCATCGCAAAGATCTCATCCGTGTCAATTCGGCTAAGCCAGAACGCGACACCACAGATAGCAACGCAGATCCCGATATAGACGAAGCGCACCGCCGCATGCCGTATAACGGATCAGCCCATAACCTGCAGACTTCGCCGGCGCAGGACTGATCGAGGTACGGAGATCGTAGCCCAGCGGCACGAGCGGCCTTGGACCCGAAGGGTCAGGAGGCCGCGGAACCCCGTTCCCAACTCGGCCAACTGTCTGTCAGGTTCAGGGGCTTGTGATACGGCGGACCGTCGGCAGGGCGCTCGGGCTGGGGCGGACAAAGCGCGGCGTACCCGACAGTCCAGTAGCTGTCGCCCCCACCCGCGCCGACGGATTGAAGCTGAGCCTCGACGATCAGCGTGTCCCCAAGAAGTCGAACGGTCTCAGCACGAAGGTCCTGAATTTGCCCGAACCAGATCTCGTCGTCGGACAAGACATGGTCGGGATCGCCAGGGGCGAAGTCCACGACGGCTTCTAGCTTCTTGAGCACCGTGCATGAGTCGGCTGTGGAGTTTCCCGAGGCAAGCACTCGGACCGCAGCGATCTCATCTGGCTGAGGCGCCGCAGCGCATCCGATCGCTAGCAGCAGAACGATCGTCGGCGTGCGCTTCGAGTACACCATTCGCGGTCTGCCGTATAACGGATCAGCCGATCACCTGCAGACTTCGCCGGCGTCGATCCGATCGAGAGATTCAGATCGTAGCCAATCGGCTAGAGCCGCCTTCCGCGTCCCGAAGGGACGTGGATCTAGGCGGCGCAGATCGCTCCTAGCTCGGCCAACTGTCTGTCAGGTGCAGCGGCTTGTTATGCGGCGTGAGCCTACTTGGCGCACTCGTCCGCATCGAGGCGCAGAATCAGCTCGCGAGCTTCGCCAGACTCCATCTGGCCGGCTTCGGCGAGTTCGTGAATCCGGTCCAAGATCGGCTCTTCGCATCGAGAATTTTCCAGAATCGCCTCCGATTCGGCGATAAGCCGATCGTGCTCAGCGAGCATCTTTCGCTCCTCTGGCGAAAAGAGTACGAATCGAACGACTTGCTCCGAGAATCCAATCGCAAGTACAAGGAGGCCGACGACCACGATCGAGTACACAGCTAGGCGGAGCTGCACTCTGGGACTATCGAGATTGGTTCTCGCCATCAGCCTAGCTTGGCCATCTCATGTAGCCGCGGTCAAGCTCCGCCGCTCATGCCGCATAACGGATCAGCCCATAACCTGCAGGGGACGCCATCGTCCTCGTTTAGAGCCGATCAAGTTCGTCGCCAGAGTACTCGAGCCGCGCTCTCCGCGTCGACCTAGACGAGGAGTTTGCGCGGCGGAGCCCACTCCTAGCTCGGCAAACGCCCTGTCAGGTTCAGGGGCTTGTTATACGGCGCTCCGGCGCCGCATATGAGCAAGGAGATGGATTGGCAGGGCTCGCCATTCGGAGCGCCGCAGCCGATCCGAAGCGAGGCGGATCGCCGTGTCGCTAGAAGCGAGCGAGATCGACTCTTGGCAGCGGATTGCCGAAGCCAACGAGCCCCCGCGACCGCGAGCCCGGTCGCGACGGGCTTCGCCTGGATCTCAAGGCCAACCAGGCCACACTGAATGGGCCACCAAGCCGCTTCCAGACTCGAACTCCCAAGCCCCGGTCGGCGAGTCTTCGAGGCGACAACAACGAACGTCGCCCGCACGGCAGAAACCCGCCTACTCGAAGTCGCGGGGGAGCGCCGTATAACGGATCAGCCGATAACCGGCGGGGATCGCCGGCGTCGCACCGATCGAGGAGATCAAAGTCTACGCCAGATGAGGAAAGCCGCGCTCTCCGCGCGATTGAGCGAGGAGTTTGCGCGGCGGAGGTCGCTTCCAACTCGTCAAACGCCCCGTCCGGTTCAGCGGCTTGTTATACGGCGCGACGGCGCAACATCTGGGATCGGAGGTCGATTGGCCGAGTCCCTATTCGGAGCCCGCTTCCGATCGGAAGCAGTCGGCCTGCGGGTCGACCGAGGCGCGGCGGATCCGGCCGGGCGCAGCGGACAACCGAATCCAACGAGCTGTCTCGAGGAAGCGACGGTCGCGACGGGCTTGACCTAGATCTCAAGGCCAACCAGGCCACACCGAACGAGCCACCAAGCCCCTTCGAGCCCCGAACTCCCAAGCCCCGGTCGGCGAGTCTTCGAGGCGACAACAGCGAACGTCGCCAGCACGGCAGAAACCCGCCTTCTTCGAAGTCGCGGGGGAGCGCCGTATAACGGATCAGCCCATAACCTGCAGGGGACGCCATCGTCGCCTGGTCGAGCCGATCAGGTTCGTCGCCAGAGTACTCGAGCCGCTTTC
>JANSYS010000055.1 GCA_024742275.1 Alphaproteobacteria bacterium
CGAGCGTTATCCACCGAGATAAATAAGTTCATCGCAAACGATTTATCCAAACATACCGTTATCGTCAGTAAGCAGCGATGAAACCCTTTTCCCAGCATCACCCTGATATGCCTGAAATCGCATTACCGAGAGAGATTGAAGGTAAGCGATGCCCATACCCCATTGATCGGTTGATTGCCGCGGCCAGCGGTCCTGTTCAGGTTGTCGCCTGGGCATGAGCGGGAGTTTGGGATGTCGGACGCGGTGGGCGTCGGGAATGAGGTTGATGCTGGGTCGGCCGGTTTTGGTGGCCGGCTGGAAGTCCTGGATGGTCCGTCGGGCCGCCGGCGTTGGCCTGATGAGCTGAAGGGTCGGATTGTTGCGGAGAGCTTTGCACCGGGAGCGCGGGTATGCGACGTGGCTCGGCGGTATCGATTGACGGGACAACAGCTCACGACCTGGCGGCGATCAGCCCGGGAGGGCTTGCTGGCGCTGCCTGGGGACGCCGTCGGCGCGAATGATCTGGGCCTGGTATCAGTGGAAGTGGAACCCTTGAGCTCTGCGGAGGCGGCCTCGCAAGAACGCGGTGATCGGGGCTCGTCATGGTCGGGCGCTGGCCCTGACGATCGGATCGAAGTCGTGGCTGGAGGCGTGCTGGTGCGGTTGCCGATCACGACCGCGGCGGCGCGGGTGGCGGAGATCGCGGTGGCGCTTGGATCGCGGCCGTGATCGTACCAGGCCAGCGCACGCCGATCGTGATGGCGACGCGGCCGGTCGACTTCCGGCGCGGCCACGATGGCCTGGCGGCGACGGTACAGAAGGAGCTGGGGCTCGACCCGCACTCCGGGCTGACAGTGGTGTTCCGCTCGCGCCGCGGCGATAGGGTGAAGATCCTGGTGTGGGACGGCACCGGTCTGGTGCTGACCTACAAGCGGCTGGAGGTAGGGAAGTTCATCTGGCCGCAGGTGCGCGACGGAGTGATGCGGCTGTCGCCAGCACAGTTCCAGGCGCTCTTCGAAGGGTTGGACTGGCGCCGGATGACCGCGCGCCGGGTTCGCGAGCCTGCTGCGGCGAATTGAATCATCCTGCTCCCTGCGGGCGGTCACGCTGTCGGTGGATAGGGTTCTCGGGTATACTGCAGGCATGCATCAAGCCATTGATCCTGCACGCCTTGCTGAGCTTCCGCCGGACTTGAGGCGGGCCGTCGAGCTGCAGGGTGAGGCGCTTGAGATGGAGCGCGCGGCACGTCAGCACGTCGAAGCCGAACTCGCCGATCATAAGGTGCTGGTCGCAACCCTTGAGCGGCTGGTGCAGGAGTTCAAGCGCGCGAAGTTCGGGCCTCGCTCGGAGAAGCTGGACGCCGATCAGTTGGCGTTGGCCCTGGAGGATATTGAGGTCGCGATCGCCGAGGTTCGCGAGGCCCTCGATACCCAAGGTGCGGGGCGGCGCCAGGAGAGCAAGCCGCGGCGGACCGGCACGCTGATCGCGCTGCCCAAGGAGTTCCCACGGGTCGAGCGGACGATCGAGCCTGAGAGCGTGGTGTGTCCGTGCGGCTGCGGTGACATGATCCGGATCGGCGAGGACCGGCATCAGCGGCTCGACCTGGTGCGGGCTCGCTACCAGGTCGTGGTGACGGTGCTGCCGCGCTACGCCTGCCCGAAGGGTAACGCCGGGGTGGTGCAGGCCAAGGCTCCGGCGCATCTGATCGAAGGTGGGCTGCCGACCGAAGGTCTGCTCGCCCACGTGGTCGTAGAGAAGTTCTGCGAGCACAAGCCGTTCTATCGGCAATGGCAGGAGTTCGCCCGCCACGGGGTGCCGGTGGATCGCTCGGCGCTGCCCGGCTGGGCAGGCAAGGTGTCCTATCACGTCGCTCCGATCGTCGATCGCATGGCCGAGGTGCTGAAGCGCTCGAGCAAGCTGTTCATGGACGAGACGACCGCGCCGGTCCTGGATCCCGGTCGCGGCAAGACCAAGACTGGGTATCTATGGGCGCTGGCACGCGACGACCGGTCGTGGGGTGGGGCCGATCCGCCCGGGGTGGTGTTCCACTATGCACCGGGTCGTGGCGGCATCCATGCGGAGCAGATCCTGGACGGGTTCGATGGGATCTTGCAGGTCGACGGCTATGCCGGATACCGACGGCTGGCCCAGCCGGATCGCCGTGGCGGTGCGCCGCTGGTGCTGGCGCACTGCTGGGCTCACGCGCGGCGTGAGATCATCAAGGCGACGCCGAAGGCAGGCTCGCCGGTCGCCGGCGAAGTGCTGCGGCGCATCGCCGAGCTTTATGGGATCGAGAAGGAGATCCGTGGCCGGCCGGCCGCAGAACGGCTGGCGGTGCGCCAAGAGCGATCCCGGCCGCTGGTTGTGGAGCTCGGGATCTGGATCCACGCCCAGCGCGATCGGCTGTCGCGGAAGTCGGCGATGGGCGTCGCGCTCGGCTACCTGGTCAACCACTGGGACGGGCTGCAGGTGTTCCTCGATGACGGCAGGGTCGAGATGGACTCCAACCCGGTGGAGAACCTGATCAGGCCCTTGGCTTTGACGAGAAAGAACGCCTTGTTTGCCGGGCATGACGAAGGTGCCCGTAGCTGGGCACGGCTGGCATCGCTGATCGGGACCTGCAAGCTGAACGGGGTCGAACCCTTCGCCTACATGAAGGCGACGCTCGAGGCGATCGCCGCCGGGCACCCGCAGTCGCGCATCGACGAGCTGCTGCCATGGAACTTCCCCGCGACAGCCGAAGCGGCCGCGTAAGGTCAACGATCACCAACCTTCAGCGGCCGTGTTCAACGAAAGCTGCAAATTTTGTTGCAAACAAGCTGATGGTTGCCCAACCAACCCTCCGATCCCAGGGGCTCGTCAACGGCCAAACCTATGGGGCGTGGCCATCGCTTACTGCAAACGGGGCGGGCCATACGTTTTTTGAGCAAGCGGTTCTCAAGAGACAGCTCGGCGACAAGTTCTTTCATGTCCCGGGCTTCGCGTCGGAGAGTTGTTACCTCACCCGAAGTGGCCTGCCGGGCGGTATCGCCCGAAAGCCGCTTCTTGCCGGCTTCAAGGAACTCCTTTGACCAACAGTAATACAAGCTCTCAGCGATCCCTTCACGACGGCACAGCTCCGCAATACTGTCCTCACCACGCAGGCCGGCCAACACGATCCGGATCTTCTCTTCGGCGGAATACTGCTTGCGGGTCCGACGGCGGATATCCCGCACCGTCTGCTCTGCACCGGCCTTCAAGGCATCTGATTTCTGTCTCATCTCCGTTCCCTTCGGTCACCACGATGAGGCAGAAATCCTCCCTTACAAATACACCTCAATTTGTCCCACGAACGCTGACGGCAGACACATACGCCAGTTTATTTACTCACATAATAAACGTAACAATTATAATTCAAAATCATCGAAACAAATTTTGAATACTTTAATTAATAAGGCTAAATTATTTTTATAAAGAGCGGGCACGGTGTATTATTTTTTCCACTTTTTCGATCCTGTTCTCTATAACGACATTACCATCCACATATTCTGAAAACAATTTTGCATTCAAGTCATCGACCATTTCTTCTGCGCTGTGCCGATTATTTAACCAACAGCGATACACAACAACACGATGTTTAAAACTTTTATACAATACGTCGAAGCCACTTTTCCGAGCTTCTCGGCAAAAGTATTTTCCGGGTAGCGAGTAGGAAGACATAATTTAGTGTATGGACAAGCAGGAAAACTTTCACGACATATCGCTTTCACTAAGAAAGCGCTGTAGGGCAATTAAAGTTTCTATGAAAATTTACATTTAATTCGTTAAGAAAATTAGAGATTCCTCACGCTGTATTATCAGATGTAGACCCGGAAGCACTGGTCAGTGATGAGTGTCTTGTGATCATCAGACTCTGCGCGACGGCTTGATCGGAGATCTGTCTGACCCGAGTGCGCTTCTGCTGTCGACGGGTCCGTGTTCTTCTCACGCGGTAGGGTTGAACGATCAACATGAAAAAGACCTACCGCGTTTACAGGGAGTTGGGCATGCAACTCCGCAACAAGACGCCGAAGCGGCGGGTCAAGGCCAAGCTGCGCGCTGATCGTACCGAAGCCGTTGGCTACAAGTGAGCGTCCGGCCAAGCCCAACTGAAATGATCCGAAGATCGCCGGTACGCTCAGCCGCGTTGAGCTGAGAACGCCGGGCGCTTACGTCCTTCCTGCTTCTTGTCACAATCGCCAAAACCATCCGGTACATCATCTTAGCTTCGGTTATCTGACACGGGACAAGATGGAGCTCGATGTCCTTTGGCGGACACAGCTTTCTCCGCGCCTGTCGCAGTAAATTTTGAATACCAGCTGCCCGCAAAGCCGGAAGGTGCTCAAGCCCGTCGTCGGGCGTCGTCTGCGCTTCTCGGGCATTTCAAAACTCGCTCATGGCTGAGCGCCCAACTCGGGGCGCTCAGATAATCTCCCAAATTTGATCGGTTCAGGCAGCCGACTTCTTCCGCCGCACCGAACTGGCGGCAATCGCCTTGTCCAGTTCCCCAGAGGCGACAGCTTCACGAACCTGCTCCAGCGTCGGCACCAACTGATCCATGCTGCCAACCTGGATCGTGGGCTTGTTGGGAGCAAGGTGCATCCGCCGATTGCCATAGCGGATATCCAGCATCACGGAGCCCGCTTCATCCCGCCACCACCAGCGCCGCACCTTGATCGGCACCTCCCGGCGAACCCGCTCACCGGTCTCCGCATCCTCGACCCAGCGCATTGCCCGCAGGTTATGGGGCTCGCCCGTGATCTCGGACCGGGCAGCAGCAATCTGTTGGTCGATTGCCTGAATCAGCTTCTGCCGTGCCCGCAGCTCGGGGGAGGCGTGCAGGTCGGCCTTGGTCTTCTCAGTCAGCTTCAGCTTGGAAAGGATCGTCATCGTCAGTCTCCGTCGTTGTGTCTCCTTCGACGGTAGCGGTGACGATTGTGACGTCGACCAGAACCAGGCCGGATCAGATTATCAATGCGGCCTTGGTTCAGTCGTTCGTTCAGGCCGCGTGCTGACCGCGCAGATGATCCAG
>JANSYS010000081.1 GCA_024742275.1 Alphaproteobacteria bacterium
CCGGCGTCTTTATTGTGGCTCCAGACGTGCGGATGTCCATCTTGGCCATGGGTTCAACCATGAGACCGTATACGTTGACGCAGACTGATCAGGGAATCTCAAAATCTAACTTGCAAACGGGGCGGGCCATACGTTTTTTGTAACTGATGCCGTGGCGTTCAAAGAATCGGTGCACCGTGCTCAGCGCCGGACGAAGCCCGTGGATGGCTTCCAGATACGCTGAGATCTCCGCCAAGGTCATGTCCGGCTTGGCCGCGACCAACGCCAGGATCTCTTCCCGATAGGCGTCCATCACATGGCTGCGCTGGTTGCCGCCGCCCGGTCGCGCCGCCCAACTCCCGGTCGATCGCCAACGCTCCACCCATCGGATCGCCGTCGCGATCCCAACCCCGAACCGATCCGCCGCCGCACGCCGGGACATGCCCGCCTCAACCGCTTCCACAACACGTCGTCTTAAGTCATCCGATAGGGCTCGCGTCATCACCGCTGGCCTCCAATCCCAGCCAAAACGGTGAATCAGATTCGAGCCAGTATGGGAATCCTCAACGATTCAACGGCGACCGAAAACGCTCTAGGAGGCCGATTAGAAACTCGCTTATAGCTGAGCGTCCAACTCGGGGCGCTCAGATAACCTCCGAAATTTGATCCGTTCAGGCAGCTGCCTTCTTCCGCCTCACCGAACTGGCGACAATCGCCTTGTCCAGCTCACCAACGGCGACCGCCTCACGGACTTGCTCCAAGGTGGGCACCAGCTGATCCATGGAGCCAACCTGGATCGTGGGTTTGTTAGGAGCCAGGAGCATCCGCCGATTTCCATAGCGTATATCCAGCATCACGGAACCCGCTTCATCCCGCCACCACCAGCGACGCACCTTGATCGGCACTTCTCGGCGAACCCGCTCGCCGGTCTCAGCATCCTCGATCCAGCGCATGGTCCGCAAGTTATGGGGCTCGCCGGTGATCTCCGACCGGGCAGCGGCAATCTGCTGGTCAATCGCCTGGATCAGTTTCTGCCGAGCCCGCAGCTCAGGGGAGGCGTGCAGGTCGGCCTTGGTCTTCTCAGTCAGCTTCAGCTTGGAAAGGATCGTCATTGTCAGTCTCCGTCGTTGTGTCTCCTTCGACGGTAGCGGTGACGATTGTGACGTCGACCAGAACCAGGCCGGATCAGATTATCAATGCGGCCTTGGTTCAGTCGTTCGTTCAGGCCGCGTGCTGACCGCGCAGATGATCCAG
>JANSYS010000080.1 GCA_024742275.1 Alphaproteobacteria bacterium
GGACCTGATCCGCGAACACCATACGGGCCCGCGGCATGACGATGGCCGCAACAGAGGCCGGATACATGTCAGCACCCGACAGCGCGCGAAACTGATCCAAAAACCCTCTTGCGCATGGGGCGGTTATACATGTTGCAGAATGGCGTCCTGAGGCGTGAGGTCCCCTTATCGCATATCCGTCAGCCCACGCGGACGATCTCGGCGGTGCCGAGGGCGTTGAAGCGGTTCATGAGGGCGACGCAGATGTGGATTTCGGCGGTCTGGCGGTCGGGGTCTCTCGCGGCGATGCGCTCGCCGAAGGACTTGAGGCAGCGCATCCTGGCCTCGGCGCGGCTGCGGACATGGTATCCGGTCCACCGCTTCCAGAATGCGCGGCCGTAGTGACGCGTGGCGCGCAGGGTTTCGTTGCGGGCCCGGGCGGCTGGGCAGTCGTCCTTCCACGGTCGGCCGTTCTTGTGGATCGGGATGATCGCGGTGGCGGCCCGTGCGATGATGGCGCTGTGGCAGCGCCGCGTGTCGTAGGCGCCGTCCGCGGTCACAGCACCGATGTCTTCGTCCACTGGGATCTGTCCATCAGGTCCGGCAGGACGGGACTGTCGCCTTCACGGCTCGATGTGAACTCGACGGCGCGTATGTCGGACGTCACGGTGTCCATCACGAGATGCACCTTGCGCCATTGGCGACGCCCCTGCACCCCGTGCTTGCGGGCCTGCCATTCACCGTCGCCGAGAAACTTGATGCCAGTGCTGTCCACCAGCAGGTTCAGCGGCCCGCCGGCACGGCGATAGGGGATCTGCACCTTCAGGGTCTTCTGTCTTCGGCACAGGGTCGAGTAGTCCGGAACGGGCCAGTCCAGGCCTGCGAGTTGCAGGAGGCTGGCGACCATCCCGGCGGTCTGCCTGAGCGGCAGCCTGAACAGCACCTTGATCGACAGGCAGAACTGGATCGCTGCATCCGAGAACAGCGGCGGGCGACCCAGGCCGCCCTCACGCGGCGCAAGCCAAGCCATCCCCTTGTCCAACCAGATCAGCAACGACCCACGCTTCCGAAGCGCATCGTTGTAGGCGGACCAGTTCGTCGTGCGATAACGGGCGGGCTGGGGCTTGCTCATGCCGCCCGTCTAACCGCACGGATTCGTGAAGTGAATCCTTCCCGGCCAGACTTCTGCAACATGTATAACCGCCCCATGCGCAAGAGGGTTTTTGGATCAGTTTCGCGCGCTGTCGGGTGCTGACATGTATCCGGCCTCTGTTGCGGCCATCGTCATGCCGCGGGCCCGTATGGTGTTCGCGGATCAGGTCCC
>JANSYS010000031.1 GCA_024742275.1 Alphaproteobacteria bacterium
GCCGAGAAAGAGTGGACCATGCCGCCAAGGGAGTGGGCCATGGCAAAGGCCCAGTTCGCCGTCGTCTTCGGCGAACGCTTCACAAGAGCAATGGTCTGATGTTCAACCGCTCCCCCGCACACGAAATTTCTGACAGTCCCAGGTCCGGAACGCCCGGCCGTCGTGGGTACGATGATGAACGAAGTCTTAGGACCAGACATGGTTGGCCCGCTCCGCCCTCAGCCGGACGCAGGATCCGTCGTTCAGCCAAAGCCGTCCACGTTTCGGCTGTTTGCCGGGCAGTTTCAGCCCTTCGCGCCGCCACAGGCGCTCGACCCGCTTGTCGTTCACTTGCCAGCCGGAATCCCGCAGCAGAGCCGCAATCCGCCGGTAGCCGTAGCGGCTGTATTGCCGAGCCAGTTCGATAATGTCTGCAACCAATCGCTCCTCATCGATACGCCCTCGAGGAGCGTGACGATGAGAGGAGCGGTGCTGGCCGAGCACACGGCACGCGCGTCGTTCCGATACCCCAGCTGAGCGCGAACCTGATCGATTCAGCGGCGGCGACGCGAAGGGCTCAGAAGTTATGCTGCTTCGCGCTGCCCTTCGGGTCCCTTGGCAGCTTCAGCTAGGATCTGTTTGTCCAGTGTCAGGTCGGAGACCGCCCGGCAGAGTCGTTCGTTCTCCTTCTCAAGGTCCTTCGGTCGGCGCAGCTGGTCGCCGCTCATGCCGCCGAACTCCTTGCGTCACCAGTAGAACGTCACCTCGCTCACGCCGAGCTGGCGGATCGCGTTCGCCATCGACATTCCCAGGCTGTGCAGAACGTCCGCCTGCCTCAGCTTGCCCACGATCTCCTCGGGTTTGTAGCGCTTCCTCGCCATCCTCGATCCTCCGTTTTCCCAAACATACCGGTGGACCAATTCAATAGGGGAGGATCAGGGCGAGTTGTGCGGGTGCTCGGGAGCAATTCAATGGCTAAGAAGCTCCATTTTAAGGCGTGGGCAGGTTCTGGAGCACTCCAAGTTGTCAAATACTCCGTGCATGAACAGCAGCAATGGCGGTTTTCAATTACGGAGAATAAAACCCACCGGAAAAGATTGATTAATAATGATGTTTCTATCGTTTTTTGCTTTCTTCATCAAGTTCAATCTAAAGTAAGATAATTATTTTGCATTAAATCTGAAAAACTCAATAAGTTCTTTAACTGCTTTAGAATCTGAATGAAAGGATTTCTGAAAAAATGAAAGCCTCGCTCAGCCCAAGGGTTGGGGGGTAGGGTGAGCGAGGCTTTCGAGAGACTACTAAGTAACGCGATGTTTTTGATTCCGCGGCACCACCGTAGCGCAATGTGAACATCACAATGTTGATTGCGTTGATCAATCGGAAAAGATTTCTTTTTGAAAATATTTTCTGCTCCCAGAAGGCTGTATGGTGGCGGTGCTGCGCATCCGGATCCGCAGCCGGACCGGCATCACCGACACCGCTTCGGTCCTGCAGCGGGTCCGGGAAGGCCTGGCGTGGGTCCGCGGCGACCGCCGGATGTCTGGCGTGCTGCTGGTGACGGTGATCTTCAACGTTTTCGGCTGGCCATGCCTCAGCATGATCCCGGTGCTCGGCAAGGATCACCTGAACCTTGGACCGGAGGGCGTCGGCCTCTTGGCCGGGATCGACGGGGTGGGTGCCTTCATCGGGGCCTTGGCGATCGCCTCGCTGTCCCGCCCGCATTGGTACACGCGGGTTTATGTCGGCGGCATCACTCTCTACATGGCGGCCCTGATCGCATTCGCGACGATCCCCTGGGTGTCGCTTGCCGGAGGCGCGCTGCTGCTGGTGGGCATCGGCGGCGCCGGGTTCAGCGTGATGCAGGCAACCCTTGTCTACCTCCATGCTCCGCCTGAGATGCGTGCCCGCATCTTTGGTCTGCTCTCGGTATGCATCGGTGTCGGCCCGGTCGGCTTCTTCTACCTCGGCTTTCTTTCCGAGGTCGTAGGAGCTCAGACAGCGACCGTGGCGCTCGCCGCTCAGGGCCTGTTGGCGATCCTGGTAGCGCGCCGCTGGTGGCGGGCAATCGCGTAGGCCGGACCTTACGCCACTCGCGGCCAGAGCCAATGTCAATCAGCTTGTGGCCTCTGCCACGTCGGGTGGCCGCACTATGCGTGCCACCTAGTGCCTTGTCGGTTACAGCCTGCAGCCTGAAGCAGTCCGGGCTGATCGCGGCGAATTTCGGCGACGCGTCGGGCAGACTCCCATGTCCGCCTCAGTGTAGGATCATCGGCGTCAACGATCGAGCCTGACGACCGAACGCACGTTGTTGGTCCCCGGCCGTCGACCCACCATCCTTAGCGGACAGGCGATCAACCATGATCAACCGGGAACGCTCTGACTCAGAATACTAGATTGGTTCGGTAAAGGTGGCATCGGGCCCCCGCAACCAAACATTACGCCGCCAAAGCAATCGCTTGGCGGCTTTTTTGTTGTCCAGACGCCACCCGCCAAAACCCGTTTGCGCCAACTGTGCGCCACGCGTGCCGGTATGTGGATGGAAATGGATGCAACTGGATGGAGGTCGATCGGATCGGTGCGGTGGGTTAACCGTGTCGTGCCGTGCCCTGAGAGGAAAAGGCGAGCGCGGTTCGCGACGAGGTTTTCCTCTTCTTCAACACACCTTAGAGTCGGAGCCAGTGTAGGGGGTATGCATGAACAGCCTTGACCTTGCAGGACGCGTCGCGATCGTAACCGGCGGCGCGCGCGGTATCGGGCGCGCGACGGCGACGCGGATGTTGCGTTCCGGGGCATCGGTCGCTCTTTGGGACGCCGATACGACGGCGTTGGCCCGGACCGCGGCCGCGTTGTCGGCGGAGCACCCCGGCCGTGTCAGCGAGAGCGTTGTGGACGTCACGGATCGGGCGTCGATCGAGGCAGCGCTTAGCAACGCGGTCTCGCGGCATCATGGGATCGATATCCTGATCAACAGTGCCGGTATTCTGGGGCCTAGCGCGGCGACCGTGGATTATCCCGAGCGCGATTTCCGTCGAGTGATCGAGATAGACCTGATCGGCGTGTTCAATTGCTGTCAGATCGTGGCCCCAACCCTGGTCCAGCGCGGTTGGGGACGGGTGGTCAATGTCGCATCCCTGGCCGGCAAGGAGGGGACACCCATGACGTCAGCCTACGATGCTGCCAAAGCTGGAGTGATCGCACTGACGAAGGCCATGGGCAAGGAACTGGCGATGACCGGCGTTCTGGTGAATTGCGTTGCCCCCGCTGCCATCGAGACGGACATGGTCGCTGATGCCGCGCCGGAGAATGTGCGACTCATGCTGGAGAAGAGCCCCATGCGGCGTCTCGGCACCGTGGATGAGTGTGCCGCGATGATTTGCTGGTTGGCCTCGGACGACTGTTCGTTCAGTACGGGAGCGGTCTTCGATCTTTCCGGGGGACGGACGGTCTACTAGACCTGGGCGCGATCAAGTTGGCGGAGCATGCGATCGATCTCCGCCCGGTCCTCAGGAGTCAGATCATAGCCCGGGTCTCGCAGGACCGGGCAGGCTATAAGGCCTTTGCGCTGCAGCACGTACTTGCGAGCGGCCAGGCCCACGCCGGGTTGTGACTCGTAGCGGATCAAAGGGAGGTAGGCTCGATAGATATCCGCTGCCTGATCGGCATCGCCCGCCATGTGTCGTCGGTAGACTTTTTGGAGGGCTTCGGGGAAGGCGAAGCCGGACATGATCCCATCGGCCCCACGGCCAAGTTCCAAGTCGACGAACAGCGCGTTGTTGCCGACGAAGATTGCGGGACGTGTGTCGGCGCGTTCGGAGAATTGCCGCACGAGCGAGGTGAGTTTCGCGAGGTTCGGCATATCCTCCAACTTGATCATCTCGAGTTGGGGAAGAGAGCGGCACATCTGGGCTAGACCGTCGACGCCTAAGGTGACACCGGATGCCGGTGGATAGTCCTGAACACAGATCGGTATGGCCGGATCGAGCCTCCTGCATATGCCCTCGAAATAGGAGCCTACGGCGTCGTCCCCGACCAAACCTCGTTTCGGTGCGATCATCACCCCGGCGGCGCCAAGAGAGACGGCCTCTTCAGCCATCGCAACGGTGACGTCGTCGTCTGGATTGCTGGCGCCGACGATCACAGGCATGCGGCCTTGGACGCGTGAAAGAATCCGCTTCATGAGGTCGCTGGCCTCCCTGGCGGATAGCTTTGCCCCCTCTCCCATCACACCCATAATGGTTAGTGCCTGGACGTCGAGCGCCAGATAGTGATCGACCATCCGGTCTACGCTGGCATCATCGATCCGCTTCTCCTCATCGAAGGGGGTCGGAACGACAACGATGATTCCTTTGAGATGGCGCAACATCATCTTTGGCTTTCGAGGTTCGGAGCCGGCGGCCGCAATGGACGGACACGCGCGGAACAGGCGATCGGGTGTCGGGAAGCGGAGCCAGCGGTTTCAATCGTCCTTTGTGTAGTATCCGATCAGATCATCTTCTGTAGAGACCCCCAGACCGTTCAGTAACCGGTTCACGTAGTTGAAGTACCCGACGATCTGATTGACCTCCAGGATCTCGCCGTCCGTCAATCCGGCATCCCGCATCGCGACCACGTCCTGCTCGGCCATGCCGGATGGCTGCAGGGTCAGTTTCTCCGCAGATGCCAGAATGGCGCGGTCGCGGTCCGAGACCGCCCCACGGTCCAGGGTCCGTTCGTTCAGTGCGGCCAGAATTTCGGCGCACCATGGGACGGCGGCACGCCAATTTCGCTAAGATAGCCGGTACAGTAGCGCGCGGGAATGTTCAGGCAGCGGCAAAACGCGATCGCTAAATGGGCGAAGTCGCGGCAGACGCCTTTGCGCTCTTGATACGCTTCCGAATCCGTCTCGGTATCCGGTCACCGTCACTGTCGGGCTGGTAGTCAGATAGTCCGGGTGCTCCAGGTCGCCGGCGCGACCAATCGGAACCTGAACCTTGTTCGATGAGGGGTCCTATGATCCTCGCAATCAAGAAGAACACTGCTGGTGCGCCGCCATTGCAGCGGGTTTCTTGTCTTCCGGAAGCCGGTAGGAAGAAGGTCGTCGCCTCTCGACCGGATGCGGCACGGACTCGAGGTGCCAGCGGCAGGTCGCGCGGCACTTCAGATCCCAAGGATCCGTCTGATGACCCGCGGCACGCTCAGAATCGGCGTGACCAACTGGCGAAGGCCGCGCTGGCCCTCCACCAGATGCCTGAGGCCCAGGGTCGCGCCGATCAGGATCGAGACGGCGGTGATTGGGGCGCTGATCGCCAGGACCGACATTGCCGACATGGCCTGGCCGACGGAACAGCCGAGCGCAATTACACCGCCGGTTCCCATCAGCATGGCGCCGATCAGCTGACGGCGCAGCTCGCCGGGATCGTCACAGGCTTCCCACCGGAACTGGCGCTTTGCCAGCGTGCCGACGAAAGCGCCGAACAGGACGCCCAAAACGGAGCCGACCGAAAATCCCCCCTCGAGCCGGGTCGCGGTCATGGCCTGGAGAATCGTCTCGCCGAGAGGCATCGTGAATGTGTGGGACTCGACGGCGATCGGGTCGAAGGAGTGGCGCGCAATGTACGTCGTGCCCCACCAGGCGGACGTGATCGCCAGACCGACCATCACCGACCAGAAGATGGCCTGCCGGTTGCTCAGGAAGCGCCGGTTCGACACTGCGCAGAGAATCAGCGCTGCCGCGACGAGCAAAGCCGTGATCAGAGGTGGGGTGCCGGTCGCTCCCTGCACCCAGTATGCGATCCCGCTATCTTCGAGCGAGGCGCTGGTTACCCTGGGGAAGAGCCATAGGCGTAGCTGAGACAGTGGCCCGATGGCCGTCATGTAAGCGGTAATCCCGATGGCGACGACGATCATCGCTGAGCGGAAATCGCCGCCGCCGACGCGTGCGAGCGCACCGAAGCCGCAGTTTCCCGCGATGGCCATCCCGATCCCGAACATCAAACCGCCGACAACGGATGCGGCGATGCTGACCTCGAAGCGGAGGTAGAGGCTGCTCTCGATCGCCGCCTGATCGAGCGCCGCCAGCGCGAAGGTCGTTGCTATGGCGACGCCCAATGCCAAAGGCCACATCAGGAGACGATCGCGTGTTCCTCCATACAGGGCGTCCTCGATCGCCCCGAGTGTACAGAAGCGCGCGATTCTGGCCGCCACGCCCAGAACGGTGCCTCCGGCAAATCCGATGAGCGTGACCCATGCCGCATCTGACAGTTCGATCATTTTTGAAGTCTGGCCGAGCGTGCCCATGTTGTCGATGCCGTCGAGAGCCCCGGCACGCCATGTCCCTACCGGCCGGGAGCGGGTTCGCTGTCCGCCGACCGGGAAGGCCTCTCTAGGCCGTTTTCGGGTTCTCTTCCTTGCAGAACATGTCGTAGAGCAGCTCCAGCATCCGGATCGTCCGCTCGTCTTTGAGACTGTAGTAGATGGTTTTGCCGTCGCGCCTGTGGCTCACGAGACCTTCCAGGCGGAGCCGGGCGAGCTGCTGGGAAACAGCGGCCTGTCGGGACGCCAGGAGTTGCTCGAGTTCGGTGACCGACTTCTCACCGGTGGCCAAACGGCAGAGGATCAGAAGACGACCTTCATGGGCGAGCGCCTTCATGAACTCGGTTGCGCGTGTTGCATTCTCGATCATCGCGTCGATTTCGGCGTCGGTGACGCTGTCATCGAGAACAGGAAGAGGCATTGATTCGCTCCAGATTCAACGGCCCTAAAAATCTAGGAAGCCCTGGAACTTTGCAATAGCCTCACGGGCGCATTCGTCATCGAGGTCGGCGCCGGGCGCCCCAGAGATCCCGATTCCCCCGACCAGCGTACCGGCGGCGGTGATCGGCACGCCGCCGCCGAGGACCAATGCGTTGGTAATGTCGGGGAGGCCGGCCATGACCGGGCTTTCGGCGACCAGAGTGTTGAGTTCCAGCGTCGATGTCCGAAAGCTGACGGCCGTCCATGCCTTGCGGACCGCGGTGTCGACCGTGTGCGCGCCGGCAAAGCGGTCGCGGAGCATCACCTGCGGCAGACCTGACCGGTCGACGACGGCGATGGCGACCTGATAGCCGGCGTCGCGGCACACCTGCAGCGCCGCTTGGGCGAGGTCGAGGGCGACCTCGGGCTTCAGGAAATCGACCGAGACCAGGGCCTCGGCGTTCTGGGCTCTTGCGGAATGGGGCGCCGCCAGCGCGAACGCGGCGCCAACCAGTACGAGGCTCGCGATCAGCTTTCTCATGATCCGTCTCCCTTCGACACCGCGTCGTCGCGCGATGTTCTGTTCAGCAGTTGGGTCAACATCGGCCAGAAAAAGTGCTCACCCGGATACCCCTCGATCCGCCCGACCTCGCGTCCTTCCCGAAGAAGAATGAACGTGGGTGTGAAGTGGACTTGTCCCTTGATCGCAATGTCGTCTGGCCAGCTTCCGAAGAGATCCTGACGCCGCAAAGGCGCACGTTTTCCCTCCTCGGTGCGGGCGTAGACTCCCCCGATTTCGGCATCCCAGGTTTCGCACCACTCGCAAGCCGACTGCTCGACCATCAAGAGTTCCATGTCGGCGGCGGCAGACCGCATCCCAAGAACGAGTGCCGGCAGCAGCAGGATCAGCGTGCCGAACAAGAGGGACTTGCTTTGTCGGAGCGTGCGGTGGAACATAAAAACAAATTCTAATGTGAGAATGTGTTCACCGCAAGAACGGATGGACCGGGTGAGAAACGCGCTGACGGGGAAGGGTACATGGGCTTCGATATCGGGATTGGCGGAGCGTTCGCGGCTGGCCTCGCCTCGTTCCTGACCCCCTGCATCCTGCCGATCGTCCCGTTCTACCTCTGCTATATGGCCGGGGTCTCGATGGCGGACATGCCCGGCGAGACAGAGGCGGCGGGAGGCGTGCGCTGGCGCGTGGTCCTGTCCGCCGTCCTGTTCTCGGCCGGGGTTGTGACCATCTTCGTCGGGCTGGGCGCCAGCGCATCCGTCTTCGGCCAGCAGGTGCGCGAACACTTCGATGTTCTGCGCTATGTCGCCGCCGCGGTGATCGGCCTCATGGGCCTGCACTTCCTCGGCATTCTCAAGATCCCTCTGCTTTACCGCCAGGCGCGCGCCGACGTCGCCGCCCCGGCGGGCCTGTTCGGCGCCTATCTGGTCGGCCTCGCGTTCGCGTTCGGTTGGACGCCGTGTGTGGGTCCCATTCTGGCGATGATCCTGTTCAGCGCCGGCGCCACCGAGACTGTGGGGCAGGGCGCGCTTCTGCTGCTGGCCTATGGGGTCGGCATGACGCTGCCTTTCGTGCTCGCCGCCATTTTCTTCGGCCCCTTCACACGCTGGATGAAGGGCATCAGGCGCTATCTGGGTGCGATTGAGAAGGGGATCGGGGCCACGCTTGTCGTGTTTGCCGTGCTGATCGCGACCAACACCGTCGGCGTCATCGCTCAATGGATGCTCGACACCTTCCCGGCCTTTGGGGCCCTCGGATAAGGAGATGGACAATGATGCGCATGGTTCTGCGAGCGCTCGCCGCCGTGATGATGACCGCCATGATGACCGCAGGCGCCCACGCGGAGGTCGGCGAGGACGGTCTTCACAAGAAGGACTGGTTCGCCGTCACCTTCAAGGACGTTGCCGAGGATATTGCCGATGCCAAAGGTCAGGGCAAACGTCTGGCCATGATCTTTGAGCAACGCGGCTGCATCTACTGCCGCAAACTCCACGAAGGGCCCTTGTCCGACCCCGAGGTGGTGGACTTCATCAGAAAGAATTTTGTGGTCGTCCAATACAACCTTTTCGGCGACGAGGAGGTCACAGACCTGGACGGCACGACGTTGCCGGAAAAAGAGATGGCCAGGCGTTGGGGCGTGGTCTTCACGCCGACCATCCTGTTCATGCCCGAGGATGTGCCGGATCTGGATTCGGCCGCTGCGGCTTCGGTGGCGACGATGCCTGGGGCCTTCGGGAAATGGACCACGCTGAACATGTTCTCCTGGGTGCGAGAGAAGGGCTACCAGGGCGACGAGCATTTTCAGAAGTACCACGCCCGGCGGATCTTGGAGCAGACGAAGGCTCAATGACGGAGAGAGGCGAGCGACCCAAAAGGCCCGCGGAATTCGGCAATATAAATTCATAAATCTGAATTTGTTGTTGCGTTCTGATGCTGATCGGGAACATGCTTGCGTCAACGCCCGACGCAGAGCGGGCAGCAATAAGGGAGGAAATTCGGGATGAAGCTGGTAGCCGCTACTGCGCTCGCGCTGCTGATGGGCCTGTCCGCCGCTTCGGCGCAGATGGTCAAGCCGGGCGATGTGACGATCGTCGACGGCGCTCTGTCCCAATCGCTCACGGGACAACCCGGCGATCCTGCCCAGGGTCGGAAATGGTTCATGGGCCGCAAGCTCGGCAATTGTCTGGCGTGTCACGCGAACAGAGATCTTGCCGACCAGCCGTATCACGGCGAGGTGGGGCCGCCGCTGGACGGTGTGGCCGGCCGTTGGTCCGAACCGGAGCTTCGCGCGATTGTCGTCAACTCGAAGGCGGCTCTCCACGAGGACACGATCATGCCCGCCTTTTATCGCGAGGCCGGTCTGAACCGGGTCGCTGACAAGTTCGTCGGAAAAACCATCCTCAGCGCCCAGCAGGTCGAGGACGTCGTCTCGTATCTGATGACCTTGAAGGAAAACTAGGCGCGGCTCGTAGAGCGTCGCGACCGAAGCAAGAACACTCTAAATGGAGGAAACCCGATGCAGATGACCAGGCGTGACCTGTTCGCTCTCGCGGCCGGACTGGCCGCTGCCGGCCTGATCCGGATGCCGGCTCATGCGGACGAAGCCAAGGTCGAGGCCGCAATCAAGGAATTCGCCGGCGGCATGCCGGAGACCGGTGGTGTCGAACTCGGTGCTCCCGAGATCGCCGAGAACGGTAACACCGTTCCCATCGAGGTGGCCGCCGCAGGCGCCACGTCGATCATGATCCTTGCCTCCGGAAATCCAAATCCCGGTGTCGGCACCTTCCATTTCACAGCGATGAGCGCCGAGAGCCGCGCTTCGACCCGCATCCGTCTGGCGCAAACGCAGGATGTGGTGGCCGTGGCGAAGATGGCGGACGGGTCGACCAAGATGGCCCGCCGCGAAATCAAAGTGACTATCGGCGGCTGTGGCGGCTGAGGGCGAAGGGAGAAAGACGATGGCGAATATCAAACCCCGCGTGAAGGTACCCGGCAAGGCGAAGGCCGGCGAAGCCGTTACGATCAAGACGCTGATCAGCCACCCGATGGAGTCCGGTCAGCGCAAGGACCGGAAGACCGGCGAGCTGATCCCACGGAAGATCATCAACAAGTTCGTTGCGACCTATAACGGCGAGACGGCGTTCTCGATGGATCTGGAGCCAGCGATCTCGGCGAACCCCTACATCGAGTTCTCGGTCAAGCTGGCCGAGTCCGGAACCATGCGCTTCGAATGGACCGACGACGACGGCTCCGTCTACGACATCGAAAAAGAAATCCAGGTCGCATAAGCGACCGGACCCGCATAGACGGGCTAGGGAGGACGACCATGAACAAGATGATCGCCTTTGGGGCTGCGGCGGTGGTGGCGCTCGCCATCGGCCAGGCGACGGCGGACGAGGAGGCGGAGTTGGTGATCGACGGCCAGGCCTTCGTCACCAAACTCGACGCGCCGGATGACTCGCCATTGCCCGAGATCCTTTCAGGTTGGCGGTTCCGGAACTCGGAGACCCAGGAGCTTCAGACGGATGACTTCGAGAATCCGGCGATGATTTTCGCGGAGTACGGCGAGGAACTCTGGGCCACGGCAGAAGGTGAGACCGGCAAGTCCTGCGCAGACTGCCATGGGGATGCTTCTGAGAGTATGCGAGGTCTGCGTGCATCGATGCCTCGTTGGCACGAGGGCAAGGACACGCTGTTCACGCTCGAGGATCACATCAACTGGTCGCGGGAAGAGCATCAGAAGGCAAAACCCTGGAAGTGGGAGAGCCAGGAGATGCTGGCGATGACGGCCTATATCGGCCTGCAGTCTCGCGGCATGCCGGTGGCGGTGAAGACGGACGGGAAGGCGGCGCCTTGGTTCGAGAAGGGCAAGGAACTCTACTACACCCGGGTCGGGCAGCTCGACATGGCATGCGCCCACTGCCACGAGAACAACTACGGGAACATGATCCGGGCCGACCATCTGAGCCAGGGTCAGATCAACGGCTTCCCGGTCTATCGGCTGAAGTGGCAGGGCATGGGATCGCTCCACCGTCGGTTCAAGGGCTGCATGGATAACATCCGGGCCACCCCCTATAAGCGCGGCTCCGACGAGTTCACCGCGCTTGAGCTCTATCTCGCGTCTCGCGGACAGGGCCTGTCGGTGGAAACGCCGTCCCTTAGGAACTGAAACAGTCCGGCGCGGGGTATCGATCGCGCGCCGGGACGTTCATTCGGGCCATCGGTTTTCTAGAACGCTGCGATCAGGCGGCGAACGGGAGACTGCGCCCGGATCGGGCAGCCAAGAGGAGTTGATGAGATCATGCTGTCGCGCCGCGATTTCATGCAGGCCGCCTTCGCCACATCCGCGATCGTCGGGGTCAGCGGTTTCGGAAAATGGGCGCAGCTCGCCGCCCAGCAGCGCCTGACGCAGGAGCAGCTTCTGGACTTCGAGACCACCGGCAACGTCACGTTGATCCATTTCACGGACTGCCATGCCCAACTCAAGCCGGTGTGGTTCCGCGAGCCGTCGGTCAACCTCGGCGTCGGCGAGGTTGCGGGCAAGCCGCCGCACATTTCCGGCGAGGAGTTTCTTTCCGCCTACGGGATCAGATCCGGCTCGCCCGAGGCCTATGCTCTCTCGTCCGAGGATTTCGTCTCCCTGGCGCGCGAGTACGGGCGTCTCGGCGGGATGGACCGGGTGGCGACCGTGGTCAAGTCGATCCGTGCGGACAGGCCGGACGCGCTCTTCCTCGATGGCGGCGACACCTGGCAGGGCTCTCTGACCGCGCTGCGGACCAGGGGCCAAGACATGGTCAACATCATGAATGCCATGGCGCCGGATGCGATGACCTCCCATTGGGAGTTCACCTACGGGATCGAGCGGGTCACGGAGATCGTCGATGCGCTGCCGTTCCCATTTCTCGGCGCCAACATCTTCGACAACGAGTGGAACGAGCCCGCCTATGAAAGCCACGCCATGTTCGAACGTGGCGGCGTGAAGATCGCTGTAATCGGGCAAGCCTTTCCCTACCTGCCGATCGCCAATCCGCGTTGGATGTTCCCGAACCTCTCCTTCGGCATCCGCGAGGAGCGGATGCGCGAGGTGGTCGACGAGGTGCGTGCCGAGGGGGCGGAGCTCGTCGTCCTGCTTTCGCACAATGGCTTCGACGTTGATCGCAAGATGGCCAGGCAAGTCGACGGCATCGACGTCATCCTGTGCGGACACACTCACGATGCATTGCCGGAGCCGGTGAAAGTCGGCAACACGCTTCTCATCGCTTCAGGATCGCATTCGAAATTCGTCTCCCGCCTTGACCTCGACGTCCGGGACGGAGGGGTTAAGGGGTTCAACTATCGCCTGATCCCGATTTTCGCGGATGTGATCGCGCCCGACCCCGAGATGACCGCTCTCGTCGGAGCAGAACGTGCGCCGTTTGAGGCGGAACTCGAGGAAGTGATCGGGACGACAAACTCCTTGCTCTACCGCCGAGGAAACTTCAACGGCACCTGGGACGACCTCATCTGTCAGGCGCTGCTGGAGGAACGGGAAGCCGATATCGCGCTTTCCCCGGGCTTCCGTTGGGGGCCGAGCCTGCTGCCCGGCGATCGGATCACCCGCGAGGACATCCACGCGGCGACGGCCATGACCTATCCCAACGCCTATCGCAGCGAGATGACGGGCGAACTGCTCCACACGATCCTGGAGGACGTCGCCGACAACCTGTTCAACCCCGATCCCTACTACCAGCAGGGGGGCGACATGGTCCGCGTCGGCGGCATGGGCTACACGATCGACGTCTCCAAGCCGATCGGTTCCCGCATCACGGACATGACCCTGCTGAGGACCGGCGAGCCCATCGACCCGGCCAAGACCTACGTGGTCTCCGGCTGGGCGTCGGTGAACGAGGATACGGAAGGCCCGCCGATCTACGACCTCGTCGAGCGGTACGTGGCCCGAAAAGGCACCATCGACATCGCCCCGAACACCGCCGTCAGGACGGTGGGATGATTGCCGGAACCGGAGAGTGGAGATGACCGAGACAACGCGCACATCCCGCAGACACTTCCTCAAGGGTGGTCTGATCGCCGGCGGAGCGATGGCTGCCGGGCCGGTGCTGGCGTCGGGAGACCCGGCCATCCTGGAGGTTCAGCCCTGGGCCAATCAGCTCGGGGAGGGAGTGGACGCCCGCCCCTACGGCGTACCGTCCCCCTTCGAGAATCATGTCCGTCGGCGCAATGTGGAGTGGCTGACCGCAGACCCGGTGAGCTCGGTGAATTTCACGCCGCTGCACGAACTCGACGGCGTCATCACCCCCAACGGCCTCTGCTTCGAACGTCATCACGGTGGGATCGCGGAAGTCGATCCGGCCAAATACCGGCTCATGATCAACGGGCTCGTCGACAGGGAGCTCGTATTCACCCTCGACGACCTCAAGCGCTTCCCCCGGGTGAACCGGGCCTACTTCCTGGAATGCGCCGCGAACAGCGGCATGGAATGGCGTGGCGCCCAGCTCAACGGGTGCCAGTTCACCCACGGCATGATCCACAACGTCCTCTACACCGGCGTGCCGCTGAGGACCATCCTCGCCGAGGCGGGAGTGAAGACGAACGGAAAGTGGATCCTGCCCGAGGGCGCGGATGCCGCCGCGATGACCCGGTCGATACCGATCGAGAAGGCGCTGGACGACTGCCTCGTCGCCTTCGCGATGAACGGCGAGGCCCTGCGCCCCGAGCAGGGCTATCCCGTCCGCCTCGTCGTGCCGGGCTGGGAAGGGAATATGTGGATCAAGTGGCTGCGTCGGATCGAGGTCGGCGACATGCCGTGGCACCACCGCGAGGAGACGTCGAAATACACCGATCTCTTCGCCGACGGTAAGGCCCGCAGATTCACGTGGGAGATGGACGCCAAATCCGTCATCACCAACCCTAGCCCGCAGGCGCCGATCCTGCACGGCAAGGGCCCGACGGTCCTCACCGGCGTTGCCTGGTCCGGCCGCGGCACCATCAAGGAAGTCCACGTCACCCTCGATGGCGGCAGGAACTGGCACCAGGCGCGGATCGACGGACCCTCCTGGGACAAGTCGATCCACCGCTTCTACTTCGATTTCGAGTGGGACGGCCGCCCGCTGCTGCTGCAGTCCCGCGCCGTCGACAGCACGGGGTATGTCCAGCCGACGAAGAACGAGCTGCGCGCGGTGCGCGGCGAGAATTCGATCTACCACAACAACGGCATCCAGACCTGGCATGTCCGCGCCAACGGGGAGGCCGAGAATGTCGAGATTTCTTAATCTTGCGGCGGCGGCCGCCCTTGTTTCCGTCTTCTCGACGGCGGCGTTGGCAGACGGTCTGGGGCTGGGGCGTCCGGCCACGCCCGAGGAGGTGGCGGCCTGGGACATCGATATCCGTCCCGACGGCGCCGGCCTTCCCGAAGGCTCCGGCAGCGTGTTCGACGGCGAAGAGATCTATGCCGAGCGCTGCGCGGTGTGCCACGGCGATTTCGGCGAGGCCGTCGGCCGGTGGCCGGTCCTCGCCGGCGGCCGGGATACGTTGGCCAGCTCCAGGCCGGTGAAGACGGTGGGGTCCTACTGGCCCTATCTCTCGACGGTGTGGGACTACGTGCACCGGGCGATGCCGTTCGGCGACGCCCAGTCGCTCACCGACGACGAGACCTATGCCCTTACCGCCTACATCCTCTACCTCAACGATCTGGTCGACGACGAGTTCGAGCTGAGCCGCGACAACTTCACCGAGGTCGCGATGCCGAACGCGGACGGATTCTTCCCCGACGACCGGATGGAAACCGCCGTCTGGGCGAAGCGCGAGCCCTGCATGACCGACTGCAAGGCGAGCGTGGAGATCACGGGGCGGGCGCGTGTCCTCGACGTGACGCCGGACGACCCGACCTCGAAGATCCGAACCGGCACGGCGACGTCCGAGGAGGCCGCGGCGACGCAGACCGACGAGCCGGCAGCGGGCGCCGCGACCCAGGTCGCCGCCGTGGCGGCACCGGATCCCGAACTCGTGGCTGCCGGAAAGTCGGTCTTCAGGAAATGCCAGGCCTGCCATGCCGTCGGCGACGGCGCGCGGCACAAGATCGGCCCGCACCTGAACGGCGCCTTTGGCCGGACGGTCGGGACGGCGGATGGGTTTACCAAGTATTCCAAAGCCATGGCGGCGGCGGGCGAGAGCGGTATGGTTTGGGACGAGGCCTCGCTGACCGCATTCCTGCAGAACCCGAAGGCGACGATAAAAGGGACCAGAATGGCGTTCGCCGGTCTCAGGAAAGACGACGATCTGCGCGCGATCATCGCCTATCTGCAGGCGCATCCGGAGTAGGAAAGTTAGGCGTAGAACTCTGCGGATCGTCCGGTAACCCGGCGGCCGTGCATCCCAGGCGGCAAACACGGCATGCCCGTGCGCACGACGACCATCGCGAGGATGAAGAGGGAGGTGCCGTCATGAACCGAACAGTCACACTATTGACCGCGATCCTCATGCTGGCGGGGCTCGTATCGCCAGCCCTTGCCGACGACTCCGACTTCGGGATCCACAAGCTGGCGCTGCAGATCTCGGACGACGATCCGAGGAAAATGACTGCCGTTCTGAATGTCGCGGCCAACGTCTCCCGTCACTACGCGTCCATCGGAGAGGAGGTGGAGATCACGATCGTGGCGTTCAATGCCGGTATCCATCTACTGCGGACCGACACGGTGCCCAGCGACGTTGGGAAACGAGTCAGAGGGTTCGGGCAAAGCATGCCCAACGTCACCTTCGTCGCCTGCGGCAATACGCTGGACACGATGGAGCGGGCCGAAGGCCAGCGTCCGCCGCTCTTCGAGAACGCCGAAGTTCAGCAGGCGGGCGTCGTGACGCTGATCGAATTGCACGAAGCCGGGTACACCGTCGTTCGACCCTGAGGCAAAGGTACCGAACGGCAGAGAGCAGACAGAGCGAAGCTGGGCCACCTCTACCGACGGCCCAGAACCCCAGCCGGGAGATCATACCATCCAAGCTCTTCTCGCTATGGTCCTGTTCACGAGTTCGGCCGGCGGCCTGATCGTCGAGATCGTCGCCGGCCGGCTGATTGCGCCCTATGTCGGGATGTCGCTCTATACCTGGACCGTAATCATCGCCGTCGTGCTGGCCGGCCTGTCCGTCGGCCATTGGATCGGCGGCCGGCTGGCCTCCGCCGCGGTGGATCGGCCCCTCGGCCTGCGGCGTCTCGCGATCTCTCTGGCTCTGGCCAGCGTCACGACGCTGCTCGCCCTGGTTGCCCTGAGCGACCTGTCCCTGGCGCTCGTCTCAAGCGGGCTCGGTCAGGTTACGGTGGTGATCGTTCTGACGACGGCCCTGTTCCTGCTGCCGAGCCTGTTCGTCGGGATCGTCGCGCCGATCGTGACCAAGCTCGCGGTCGACAGCGACCCCGGCCGCGTCGGTGCGGTTCTCGGCCGCATGTTCGCCGTCGGGACCGTCGGCAGCATCGCCGGGACCCTCCTGGCCGGCTTCGTCTTCATCTCGTGGATCGGATCGAGCGGGACCCTGATTTCGGTGGCCGGTGTCTATGCGCTGCTCGCCGCCCTCTGCGCGCTTCTCTCCGGTCGGCGGGGCGGGGCGGTTGTCGTCGTGGCCCTGGTCGCCTCGACCGGCGTGCTGGCGACGGTCGGCGGTGTCCGCGGCGCCTTCGCGTCCCGGTGTACGATGGAGAGCGACTACTTCTGCATTCAGATCGACGATTTCGCCCCGGTCGTGGGCCGGCCGAGCGCGCTGATGGCGCTCGACAACCTGGTGCATTCGATCAACGACCGGGACGACCCCAGCCTGCTCTTCAGCCCGTATATCCACTTCGTCGATGAATACGCTCGGCGGCGGTTTCCGCTGGACCGTCCGGACACACGGTTTCGGGCGTTCTTCATCGGCGGCGGCGGCTACACGCTGCCGCGAAGCTGGGCGGCAACCGTCGGCGGCGCCCGCATGACCGTGGCCGAGATCGATCCGGCGGTGACGCGGGCCGCTGCCGACCATATGTGGCTGAGCGCCGACGACCCGAAGATCGATATCGTCCACCGGGACGCCCGGGCACTGCTTCAGTCGCTGCCGCCCGAGCCTGCGTTCGACGTGATCTTCGGCGACGCGTTCCACGATATCTCGATCCCGTCGCACCTCGTCTCGCGGGAATTTCATGCCGAAGTCGCCCGTCGCCTGAAACCGGACGGGTTCTACGTGGTGAACGCGGTCGACAGGCGCGCTGCGCCGAGATTCGTGGCGGCACTCGCGAACACCCTGGCTCTGGATTTCCCGGTGGTCGAAATCTGGGACGAGGTCACGCCCGGCGATGCCGGGGAGGATCTGCGGCGGACCTATCTGATCGTCGCCGGTTTCCGGCCGGCCGGCGGTCGCACCATGCCGTCAGCCTTCGGTCTCCGTCGGACGTGGCAGCAGATTCCGCGAGAGGATATCGGCGAGACCGAGATCGTTCTGACCGATGACTTCGCCCCGATTGAGAGACTGCTTTCGTCGGTTCTGGTCTCCGCAATCCCCGATCGCGACTGAACGAGCCGTTTCACGAGCCCTGTTGTTCTGCCCTCTGAGGACCACAGAATTTCCTGTTGCGGGGCACTACCCTCTTGTCTTGATGCAACCGGATGACCGGCGCTTTTTGAGTGTGAAAGCGGTTTTTGTTCGGAACTCGCGGTTCGGTGCAAGTATAAAAAAGTATGAAGTCGTTGATTTGGAAATTAAATATCTTTAAGCAGAAAAAAAACTATTTTTCCAGTGTGCATTTTACAAAAAACTCAAATCGGAATTCTCATAAATTACAGTGCCGTTGTGCGCCGGAAGTCTACTCTTGATGCTCCAGCATTTTTTCGAGTCAGAGTGAGATAGAGTCGGATTGGCATCCCGGAAATCGCGCAGGTATTGCAAGAAATTGTTACATGCGGCGATTTCGCGGCGGAAGTCCGGGTCATCTTTGCGTTTTTCCATCAGCTCCCATACGTCGATCGCGTCTTGCAGGGTTTTGCCCGGGTTGGATCTGACCCACTCCATAAAGTCGGAATGGCAGACGAATCTCTTGCCGATGTTTTCTTTGAAAAACCGACGGAAGTTGGGGCCGAATGAAACCTCCTGCGTGAGGATCGTATGGGGCTCCAGAGCCTCTTTCGACCAATCGAAATCGGAATTTCGAGCTCGCGACGGGCGCGGCTTGCTTAAATCCCCATCGAGCGCGCGTTCTACCCGCGACCGCAGGTCCGCTTTTCGACCGGCTTTTGGGATGCCGAGGCGATCGCAGAAGCGGTGCAACTCGACGACCGGCCAATACCAGCCCCTGAACTCCGCGCTGCTCCTGACCGCTTCAACCGGCGGCCGCTCTTTCATCTGTTTCATTAGGACACCCGGATCAGCCGGCCTTGACCGAACTTAGTGTCGTGAGACGGGCGGTCAATTCCAGGTCCCGCCCGCATGATAGAGGCGTGTCCGTCCTCTCGACTGACCCTTCACGTCCTCGGATCCTCACAACTCGATATGGTGGATGCCATCGCCTGAAGCTGGCCTCAGGTTCGACCGCCTGAGGCTCAGCGCGAGGTGAACGATGCCGAGCGCGACCGAGACTGCGATCGATCGTCAGGCGGCTCTGGTCCGGGTCAGGAAGTCGCGCATCATCGCCGATGCGGTCCCATCCATCTCCGCGATGAGTTTCGTGATCTCTCGCATCGCCGCCGCGGACCCGCCGGCCTGCGATTGCATATTGGCGATCTAGGCGGCGATCTCTGCCGCCGTGGAGGAGCAGAAGGCGGCCACCGGCGAGATCACGCGAAACATGCAGGAGGCTTCACAGGGTACTCAGCAGGTTTCGGCAAGCATTGCTGCGGTCAAGGATGTGGCGGATCGAACCGCGATGACTGTTGACGACGTTTCGGGTTCGGCACGGCGGACGAACGATGAAGCGGCAGCGATGAAGAGTGCCGTCGACGGCTTCATCAGCCGTGTTCAAGCTGCCTGAGTTCAAAGAACGAAATCCGACCATCTTGAATAGCGCCATGACTCAAGATGGTCGGTGGATTGGAATATAAAACAATAAGATGGAGCGGATTCACACACGCGGACGCGATCAGAAGTAATCCCGTTACCAGACGATCCTCTTCAGAGAATTGGACGAAGGAGCGGCGTGAAACCGCTCCTTCTTTGTCTCCGTTGATCACGTGGCGGGCAGCGGGATCAATTTGAGCCCGCTATGCCGGCCAATCCTGGCACGATGCTTCTGAAGTGCCGGCTGGAACCGTTTGTTGGCGACGCCGGCGGCCCCCGGAAATCGGGAGGCCCGTGTCGCTCGCGCGAAACCGAGGGTGCGCTCCGCTACGCCGCGCTCTCGCAAAGGACTTCTGCCGCGCTGCGGCCGACCAGGTCGCGATACAGTTCCGGATCGGTATCCCCCTCGGTTGAGAAAAGCGCGATGCGGGAGCCTCGGTCAAGACCGAGGTTGGCGGCCAGTTGTTTGTCTTGCAGGGCCGCGATCAAACCGGCCAGCCCGGCAACGGCGGACTCTCCGGCGACGACCGCTGGATCGCCCAACACCGGATTGGCGACAAGCTTCATGGCCTCGATCGCCGTACGGTCCGGCAATGCGATGACCGCGTCCGTGAAGTCGGCAAGGATCTGCCAGGCGAGGGCCGAGACCTCGCCGCAGGCAAGGCCCGCCATGAGGGTGTCGAGGTCGCCGTCGACGGCCACCGGCTCGCCGGCAACGAGGCTGTCCAGCCAGCAGGCGGCCCGGTCGGGGTCGCAGAGCACGATGGCCGGACGATCATCCCCCCACCGGCGCACCGCATTCGCGGCGACCGCTGCGGCCATGCCGCCCACGCCGGTCTGCAGGAATACGTGCGTTGGCGGGTTCGCGAGGTCGGAAAACGCCTCGTCCGCCATCAACTCGTAGCCCTGCATCACATCCTTTGGGACGTCCATATAGCCCGGATAGGATGTGTCGGAGACGACGAACCATCCCTCTCGGTCGGCGGTCGCCTGGGCCTCGCGGACGCTGTCGTCGTAGTTGCCGGAACAGCGGCGCACCTCCGCTCCATAGGCTTCGATCGCCGCTTTCCGCCCTTCGGAAACGGTGGCATGGATGAAAATCACGCAGCGGCAGCCGAAGTTCCGGGCTCCCCAGGCCACCGACCGGCCATGATTGCCGTCGGTGGCGCAGCAGACGGTCGTCGCCGCGGCGATCTCGGGCACGGCGCGGCCGGTGATCTCCGACATCGTGACCTCTCGGTCGAGCGTCTCACCGGCAAGCCTTTGCAGCAGGCGGGCGACGGCATAGGCGCCGCCGAGGGCCTTGAAGCTGCCCAGGCCGAACCGTGTGCTCTCGTCCTTCAGCGATATGTCGGCGACGCCCAGCTTGGCCGCCAGTCCGGGCAAGTGATGCTGCGTTGTCTTCGCATAGCCGGGCCAGCCGGCGATCGTCGCGTGTGCTGCGGCAAGCCCGACCGCGCTGACCACGGAGTCGTGAGTATCGGTCCAGCGTGGACGGTCGCCGCCTGGGCGCCGAACGGAGTAGGTGGCGCCGGAGCCGGTCAATGTCGGGGGAGTGAAAGCGTGGGTCACGGTCGGTCCGATATCGGAGGGAGGGTGCCGGCACCCCAGGACAGGCACCGACGGGAAAGCGTATCAGATCGGCTCTTGATATCAGAACTTGACCTGCCGTTCTTCGATAGATGCGCGTCCCCTGTCCGGTCTCGCCATGCGGCTTGCACCGGATGGTGTTTCGGGGCGGATTCGCGTGACGAGTTGGGCCGCAAGACCGACCGTGGCGATTCGGTCCGGCGGCTCCCGATCGGGCGGCCGATTGTGCGGTGACGCCGCCGGAGGATGATCGGGCGTCACCGTGTGCGCGGCCTCAGACCGTCGAACTAGGCCGGTAGAACGGTTGGTGAGCCGACGGATCGTAGTAGTTGGCATAGAACGCCTGTACGTGCGGCAGCAACGCCTTCGATAGCCGGCGGCGCTCGACTTCGTCGTCGGACAATGCCGCGGACAACTCGTCGTGGAGCTGTTTCAGTGCGCCGTCCTTGTCGACCTTGGCGAACACGCCGTCGCGGTAGATGATCTCTCCGTCGCACATGACCAGACGCACGCCGTCGGTCTTGGCCCGCTGGATGACCGCGTCCAGCAGCGGCACTTCCCGGTCGAGGTAGGGGTAGGAGATCTGTCTCCAGTCGATCAGCGACAGGTCGGCGCCTTTGCCGACTTCGATCGTGCCCAGGGTCGTTCCGTACGGAGTGGTCTTCGCACCGCCAGACGTCGCCATGCGGAGCACCTGGGCGGAAGTCGGGACCTGATCGTCCATGCCCGGAACCCGATGGGCGCGGAGAACCATACGCATTTCCTGCAGCATGTCCCGGTCGTCGTTGATCCCCGCCTCGTCAAGGCCGATGGCGGTGTTCACCCCCTTGATCTCCCAAACGTTGAGCGCGCCTAGGCCGGAGCGTAGGCGGAAGTTGGACGAGCAGTTGTGACAGATGCACGTTCCGGTCTCGGCCACCCGGTCGATGTCGCTGGCGTTCAGCCAGACGCCGTGTCCGAGGGTCAGGCGGGGGCCCAGCATGTCGAAGCGGTCCAGATACTCGAGCGCCGTACAGTCGCCACGCCGCCGAGCGTACTCCTTCTGGTATGCGGTCTCGACGAGGTGCATGTGCATCGGTACGTCGAACTTCTTGGACGCGTCCGACAATGCGGTGAGAGCCGCGTCGGAACACCAATGCAGATTCGCCGGAGCCAGTTGAATCTTCGTGCGCGATTTGGCCTGGTGTTTGCCGTGCAGGTTCTCGAACATCGCCATCGAATCCTCGAGGCTCATCTTGAAGCGCTCGAACCAGCGCTTCATCGGGTCCTGCAGTTCCTTCGGAAGCGAGGCGACGAAGTCCTCATCGGCCTGATAGACGAGCCGGTTCTGGTCGCGGAGCGCGAAGCAGTAGGAGACCCGCATGCCGATATCGTCATACGCCTTCAATACCTGTTCGGAGTAGCCCTCGACCTCCTTCAGTTCTCCGGGCATCCACCCGTGGATATGCTGCACCGTTGTGATTCCGGAAGAAATCATCTCGAACGCGGAATACAGCGTGTCGAGGTAGAGGTTCAGATTGCGGGCAACCATTCGGGTCACGAACCACAGTTCCAGCGGCATATCCGGCGATCCGAGTTGAACCGGCGTGAGTCCGACGTGGTGGTGGCCGTTCACAAAGCCAGGCAGCAGGATCTCATTGCCGCTGCCGACGACCGGCAGTGTCGGGTGTTTGGCCTTCAGGTCGGCGTAAGTGCCGACGGCGGTGATGATCCCGTTCTCCTGGATCACCGCGCCGTCGTCGATCTGCTCGATGGTGTGCCGGTCGAGCGTGCGCGTGATCATGGTGCGGCTGCGGATCAGGGATGTTGGCATGAGAGTCCTCCAACGGGCGAGCGGGGCGCCCCAATGACATGGAATTCCGGTGTGCGGTCAGCCGACTTCGAGAAGGCCTTCCTGTTCGGCGAAAGCGCGGTCGACCTCGTCCTTCAGCAGGGCCGTCAGTTGCCGCCGCAAGGCTTCGCTTTCCGGCGCGAAAGGATCGCGGGGGCGGGGCAGGTCGACGGGGACGATCTCCTTGATCCGTCCCGGACGTGCCGTGAACACGCAGACCCGATCCGCCAGTGCGATCGCCTCGTCGATGTGGTGGGTAACGAACACGACGGACGCGGCGCTCTCCCGCCAGACGTCGAGCAGGAAGTCCTGCATCTTCTGCCGGGTCTGCACATCAAGTGCGGCGAAAGGCTCGTCCATAAGAAGCAAGCGCGGCCGCATGGCCAGGGCCCGTGCCACGGCCACGCGCTGACGCATGCCACCCGACAGCTCGTCCGGCCGTTTGGTGCCGACCTCGGCCAGCCCGACGCGCCGCAGGACCTGCTTTGCCGCGTCGCGCCGTTCCGGCTCGCTGTCGCCGCGGATCTGCAGCCCGAAACTCACGTTCTCCCAAACGCTGAGCCAGGGAAACAGGGAGGTTTCCTGAAAGATGAGACTACGGTCGGGCGAGGGAGCGGTGACGGGGTCGCCGAAATAGTCGACCACCCCAGCCGTTTGCTTCTCCAGGCCGGCCATCAGGTAGAGCAGCGTGCTCTTGCCGCAGCCCGACGGTCCGAGCAGCACGACGAATTCGCCTGGCTCCACGTCCAGATCGATACCCTTGAGGGCTTCGTGTGCGCGGGCCGTGCCCGCTGCCCAGATCTTTCCGACGCCGCGGCAGGAGACGGCCGGCCCGTCCGGGGCCGCTTTTGCTTCAGAGTCCACGCAGTACCCCCGACGGGTCGTTGACCCAGTAGAGCACCCGCTTCTGCGTCATCCGCATAAGCCAGTCGGTGGTGAATCCGAGCAGACCGATCAGCGCGATGCAGAAGAAGACGAGCGATGGGTTGAATGTGTTACGGGCCAGCATGATCACTTGGCCGAGGCCGTAGCCGACGCCGGTCGACTCGGCGATCAGCACCACCATCCACGCACCGAACAGGTTGAGGCGCAGAATGACGAAAACGCCCGGCAGGATCGCCGGAATGATGACCCGGCGGTATATCTGATACTTGGTGGCGCCCATGGTCCGGGCGACGTTGATCAGATTCCGGTTCACACCGTCGATATGATTGATGGTGGCGATTGTCATGTGGAAGAACAGCGCGATGACCACCATGAAGATCGCCGGGGCGTTGCCGATCCCGAACAGGAAGATCGCCACCGGCAGCCAGGCGATCGGCGAGACCGGGGACAACAGTGTGATGGTCGGCAGCGTGAGCCGCTCGACGGCCACCCAGTACCGGATGGCGGTCCCGACGCTGAGCGCCAGGATCGAGGCGATCGATATGCCGACAAAGACCCGCATGGCGGAGGACAGGACGGTGATCATCACCGCTTGCCATGGCGAAGGGCCACTACTCTCAGAAACACCGATTTGCCAGCGCTGAGCGGTGTTGAAAAATTTGGCTTGGTCGGCGAAATCGCCGAGGAAGACATGGGGTGGCGGCAGCAGCTTAGGGTCGGCGACACCCGCGACCCAGAGAATCTCCCAGATCAGCGCGAACGTTCCGACCGACAGCAACGTCCAGCCGATTTGCGGGAGGATCTTGCGCAAACGCTCCAGGAATACCGGCGTGGGGCGGGCCGACGGGGGTGTGTTCCCGTCGGCCGCCGCGCCGTCCCGCCCGGCCGACTGGTCGGCATGGGTGGAGACGGACATGATCAGGCCGCCTTGTACTTCAGGCCGGCGAAGAGGTCGGGATTCTCAGCGATGACCTCTTCCAGCAGCGTCCAGTCGATGGCGTCGCGGCCCGGCTTCTTCTTGATGTAGCCCATCTCCACGAGGCTGTCGGTCCGATCGAGAATGAAGTCGGTCTGGGCTCGCGCGTCGACGACGGCCGGCTGCTTCGCCATGGCCACGACGGCGTTTTCCATCGACGTCTTGTAGTACGTGCCGACCAGCTTCTGGAGCGTACCCTTGGGGTCGCTCTCCGCGATCGACTGGGACTTCATCATCCCCTTGATCAGCGCCTTCAGCGCCGGTCGATTCTCGCCTTCCAGCATGGCCGAACGGGCGGCAAGTACGCAGTCTGTGTAGCCCTTGCCGTAGATGTCCGTCCCGTCGGACAGCATGTGCGAACCGGGAACGTCGTTGAGCAGGGCGGTGCCGTAGGGTTCGATCGTGCAGATCCAGTCGATGGCTCCGGCTTTGAACGCCTCGACCGCTTCCGGCGTGGACCCCATGTAGCGGACATTGACGTCGGAAAATGCCACGCCGTGCTTCTTCAGCCAGTCGTAGGGCAGCACTTCAAGAGTATCGAGTTGGAAGGTGGCCAGCGTCTTCCCTTTGAGCTTCTCGGCGCTGTCCAATCCGGGGCGTGAGACGATGACGCAGCCCTCGATACCGCCGCCGGCGACGATCTTCACCGGCGCGCCGGCGTCGTAGAGGGCCATGTAGCTGGTATAGGGCATCAGGCCGACATCGACTTGCCCGATGCCGAGAAACGTAACCTGCTCGGCGAATGTGGGAGTGTTGATGAACTGAAGGTCGACCCCGTCCTCCTTGGCTGTCTGGAGGGCATGGGACAGGAAGACGTTCAGGTTGCAGAAGCCCGTACCGTGGGTCGACTTGATCGCGGTATCGGCTGCAAGAGCTCCGGAACCGATCATCCCGGGACCGATCGCCATGGTGAGAACGCCGGCCGCTCCTGCGGCTGTAGTCTTCTTTAGAAAGTTGCGCCGGCTGAGGCGGACGGCCTCGAAATCCGGAAGGTGATTGCATCCATGTCTGTCGCACATTGTGAGCACTCCCCGTTCTTCAGACCCCTCCCGTGCGCCCTATGAAGGGCGTGGTGCGGTCGACCCGACGGCTTCGCCGGGTGGGGAGTCGTTTCACCCCGTCGACCGCCCAAACAGGAGGCGGCGTCGCGACGGTGCGAAATGCCGGGGCACTCTGGCCTCAACGGGGAACCGGGATGATCCGGGTTCCTTGGCCGGCGGGCGCCGACCGCTACCGTCGAGGAATGCGGCAATCGCATTCGTCACAACAGTGGGTGGCACGCCAACCAGAGAGACATCGAAAAGACGATGCTGCGCTGCAGCTATCCCCGCAAATGCTGTGCCAACCACCTAGGGTTCTGATTTAACTAAACAAGTCAGATTCCGGTATGGCGCGAGGAAGGTGGGGCTGCCTTTGGATTGTGCAGTTGCGCCAACGACTGCCTCTATCAGCGGCGGTGCGGGGCGCCGATTTATTGGGTGCCCGAGAGCCAACGACAGAACGTTGTGACATCCGTCCGCTTCTCGGCGCGTTCGGCCAGCACCATGAAGAAGGACTGGGCGATCGGCAGGCGATGTCCGAACGGGTCCACAAGCAGGCCCCGCTCGACATAGGGTCTTGAGAGAGCCTCCATGACGATGGCGAAGCCGGTGCCGCCCAACAGCATTTGCAGCGCGACCAATGACGAGTCCGCTTTCATCCAGCTTCTCGGGGTTTCCAACTGCCTCTCCAAGTGAGACGCGAGGCGACTCCACTCGACCTCCGAGCCGATGATATGGATGGTCGGCGAGTTGTAGACCGTTTCAATGGTCAGCCCGTCGCCGAACGAGGCGGCATAAGCGGGATGGCAGACAATGCCGGCATACTGGTCGCCAAGAGGGCGGACAGATCCGTCATCCCAGTCGCCGGTGCCGTACCGGATATCCACATCGACTCCGACATCGTCGAGCCGGTCGGCCCAGACGGTGGTCGACAGCTGCACGTCTATGTTGGGGTGGTCGTTCCGGAACGCCGCCAGCCGCGGGGCCAGCACCAATGTCGCGTAGCTGATCGACGCCCTGACCCGTACGGTGCTTTTCGTCGACTCGCCGAACAGTCCTGCGGTCGCGGTCCTCAGATCGGAGAACGATCTGTCGACGGGCTGCGCATAGGCCCGGCCGATGTCCGTCAGGGTCACGCCGCGTGGCTGACGGAAGAATAGCTGGACTCCAAGATACTGTTCCAGAAGCCTGATCTGCTGGCTCACCGCCGCCGGCGTCAGCGCGAGTTCGTCCGAAGCGGCGGCGAAGCTTCCGTGACGGGCAGCGGAGTCGAACGCCCGTAGCCATGTGATCGGCGGCAGCTTCGCCGTCGGTCCCTTCGCGTCCGCCACGTTCGATCCTCCCGATCCCGCGTTCGAGCCGTTGAAGGCTACCACTGCACGCGCCGCCGTGGCGCGGATTTCAGCGCCCCGGCGGCAACGAGATCCAACCCTCAGCATCAATTCCCGTTGTTTGCCGGGCGACCTGCGATCGCAAAGACTTCCGGTGTTTAGGAAAAGGTCGGGTGGCGGCGGTGACGGTTACGGAAGTTGACTATGTCGTCGTCGGTGCCGGGTCCGCCGGCTGCGTGCTCGCCGATCGGCTCACCGCCTGCGGCCGCCATCGTGTGTTGGTGCTGGAGGCTGGCGGCAGCGACCGGCGTCTGGCGATCCGGGTGCCGCTCGGCTACGCCCTGACCTTCGCTGATCGGCGTCTCACATGGCGGTACCGAACGGAGCCGGATCCGGGTTTGAACGGTCGATCGGCCTCTTGGCCTCGTGGCAGGGTGATCGGCGGATGCAGTTCCATCAACGCCATGGCCTATGTCCGGGGATTGCCGGAGGACTTCGACGATTGGGAGCGCCAGGGCGCGGCCGGATGGAATTGGCGGGCCGCTCGCAAGACATTTGCCGATCTGGAGAGCGAATACTGGACATCGGCGGACGGTGGCTCGTCCGGTCGCGGGAGCGGTCCGGTTCCGGTCGGCGATCTCGGTAGCGGCATGCACCCGTTCTCCCGCCATTTCATGGCGGCGGCTGCGGATCTCGGTTGGCCTGTGAACGGTCCCGACAGGCATATGGATGGGGAAGGGGTCGCGTTCTATCGCAGCACGGTGCGCGACGGACGTCGCGTGTCGGCGGCCGACGCTTTTCTTTCGCCCGCCCGTCGCCGACCCAATCTCCAAATCGTGTCGAACGCGGTCGTGACGCGTCTGGAGATGGGGGGCAACCGTGCGCCCAGTCTTCGTTTCCGCAGAGGGGACTGCGAAGCGGAGGTGATCGTCCGGGGGGAAATCATCCTGAGCGCCGGGGCCATCAATTCTCCGCATCTGCTGCAACTGTCCGGCATCGGCCCGGCGGACACGGTCGCTGCCCAGGGCATTCGGGTGGTCAAGGATCTCCAGGCCGTCGGCCGTGGACTGCAGGACCATCTCGCCGTCACCCATCACTTCGAGGCGACGGAACCGACCCTCAACACCCGGTTGTCGGGACCGACCCGCATTCTCTTTGCCGGTCTGCGCTATCTCCTGACCCGCGGAGGCCCGCTGGCGGTACCGATCAACCAGGTTGGCGGATTCGTCAAATCGATGGCGTCGCGGGCGGTGCCGGACGTCCAGATCTACTGCAACCCGGCAACGTACACGATACCGGATCGCGGGCTGCCGCGCATGAACGCTACCCCCGGCTTTTCTTTGTCGGCGCAGCCGTGCCGTCCGACAAGCCGAGGCCGGGTTGCTCTGACCTCGCCCGATCCTAGGATCGCACCCTCGATCGAGCCGAACTCTCTGGCAAGCGATGCCGACATAGAGGGCGCGATCGCGGCCGGACGGATCGTCGCGGCGCTCGCCGCAACACCGACCCTGCGGGCCGTGACCCGCGGAGGTTCGGCATCCGGGGTGCCGCTCACGGACGACGCCGCGTTCCTTGAGGACTTCCGTCAACGGGCGTCCACGGTGTTTCATCCCTGTTGCACGTGTCGCATGGGCAATGACGAACGGACCTCGGCGGTCGACAGCCGGCTCCGGGTTCACGGACTTAGGGGGCTGCGCGTGGTCGACGCCTCGGCCTTTCCCAGCATAACCTCGGGGAACATCAACGCGCCGACCCTGATGCTGGCCCATCGGGCGGCGGACATGATCCTGGAAGATGCCCGGCAACGCGCCCGATAGGGATTGCCGGCGAAGCGAGGCAACCATTCGACTGGACACCATAGAGACCTTTGCGGTCGCCAACCCGCCGCCGCGTCAGGGCGGTCGCTACTTCATCTTCGTGCGGTTGACCACGACCTGCGGCGTCACCGGCGTGGGCGAAATCTACAACGCCACTTTCGGCCCGGATCTCTGCATGGCCATGGCGCGGGAGGTCTTCGGGCGTCACTTCGCCGGCGCAGATCCGCACCGCATCGAGACGTTGTGGCGCAGGACATACGGATCCGGCTACTCGCAGCGCCCCGACATTACGGTGATGGGAGTGCTGAGTGGGCTGGAGATGGCCTGCTGGGATATCGTCGGCAAGGCAGCGGATCGGCCGGTCTACGATTTGCTCGGCGGGAAGGTGCATGAGCGCCTGCGCAGCTATACCTACCTGTATCCGGACGCGGGCGACGTCTATCCCGATCCCAGTGTGCCGAACGTCTACAACGATCCCGACATCGCGGCGGAAACCGCCTTGAAGGTTGTGGACCAGGGTTTCACCGCGGTGAAGTTCGATCCTGCGGGCCCCTACACCATATTCGACGGCCATCAGCCGCGCCTGGAGGACCTGGACCGCTCAGAAAGGTTCTGCAAGAGGATCCGCGAGGCCGTCGGGCTTCGGGCCGATCTGCTGTTTGGAACCCACGGACAGTTCTCGGTATCCGGCGCCAAACGCCTCGCGCGCAGGTTGGAACCCTACGACCCGCTTTGGTTCGAGGAGCCGACCACCCCGGAAAACCCGGCGGATATGGCGGAAGTCGCCCGGTCTACCGCGATCCCGATCGCCACCGGCGAGCGGCTTTGTACCAAGCATGAGTTCGCGCGGGTGTTGGAGACCGGCGCCGCGTCGATCCTGCAAATGAATCTTGGTCGGGTCGGCGGTCTGCTGGAGGCGAAGAAGATTGCGGGCATGGCGGAGACGCGCCAAGCACATATCGCGCCGCACCTCTACTGCGGCCCGGTGGTCGCGGCCGCCAACATCCAGATCGCGACCTGCTCTCCCAATTTTTTGATCCTGGAGTCGATCGGCCGGTTCGACGGACCCTATATGTCCGTCGTGAAGACCCCGATCGACTGGCAGGACGGCTATGTCGTCCCGCCCACCCGGCCGGGACTCGGGATCGAACTGGACGACGCCTTCATCGCCGCAAACCCTTACACCGGCGACGAACCGCATCTCGACATGGCGCGCGAACCGGTGGTCCCCTAGCTACTCAACGGTTCGGGACGACTTCGTACCCTGGTTCCTCCGGTTCGTCGTCGGTCATCTCCGCGGGGAAGCCGGGAGCCCGAATGTCGAGCCCGGTGGCGTCCTCCAGCCGACGGATGATGTTCGGAGACAATTCCCTTTCGCCATATCGGGCGATGCCTTCGGCGAAGATGTCGCGCAACATGGGCGAGATGTCCAACGGCACGCCCGCCCTGTCGGCGACCTCCTGGAACAGCCCGATATCCTTGGCGACCAGATCCATCGTGAAGGAGATGTCGCGTGAGCCGTTCAGGATAACCTGGCTCTCGGTCTCATGGACGAAGCTGGTGCCGGAACTGATGCGGATCGCTTCGAAGGCGGTATTCAGGTCCATGCCGGCCGCCTTGGCGGTAACCAGTGCCTCGCAGCAGGAAACGAGGTTGGCGGTCGCCAGGTAGTTCGTCACGACTTTCAGCACGGATGCCGATCCGAGGTCGCCGGTATGCAGGACCCGGCGCCCCATCGCCGTCAGCAACGGGAACACGCTCTCGAAGGTCGCGCGATCGCACCCCGCGAAAATTGAGATATTGCCGGTGGCGGCCCGGTGGCAACCGCCGGAGACGGGGCAATCGGCGGCCGCGCCGCCGCGCGCTATCACCATCTCGCCCAGACGCCTGACTTCGGCTTCGTCCGTCGTCGACATTTCCAGCCAGATCTTGCCTTCCGATACCGCCGGCAGCATGGTTCGCATGACCGCGTCCGAGGCGGACGGAGACGGCAGGCACGTGATGACCACGTCGCACCGCTCCATCAAGTCTGCCGGCCCGGTCGCCGACCCGGCCCCCTTGTCCGTCAGCACCGCCATCACGTCGGCGGCGAGATCGTACACGCTGACATCCAACCCGTTGCGGACCAGCGATCCGGCGAGTTTCGATCCGACATTGCCCAAGCCGATGAAGCCGACTTTCATGATGCGCTCCCTTTGTTTTCTGAGCGGAGACGGTAAAGGCAAATTCGAGCCGCGACAAAACCCCGTTGGTCAGCTGGATCGCTCGTTGTGCCGGGTCAACGAAGCCCGGATCACCAGATCGGTCGCAAAGCTTATATTCCCTTCAGGCGGCGCCCCGGATTGTATGGCCAGCAACCGGTCTGCGGCCGTCCATCCCATACGGCGGTGGGGTACGTGGACGGTCGTCAGGGCAGGGTCCAGGACCGACGCAAGATCGATGTCGTCGAATCCCGTGATCGAGAGCTCCTCGGGGACCGCGATGTTCATCTGCCGCGCGCCCTTCAGCACGCCTGCGGCGAGAACGTCGTTTCCGCAGATGATCGCCGTCGGTCGCGGCGTTTCCGACATCAGCCGACGCAGCGCCTGCGCACCGGCTTCCAGCGAGTAGTCTGCTTCCACCAGGTTGGCTTCGTCCAGCGTCAGGGATTCCGCGGCGAGAGCTTGACGGACCCCCTCGACACGCCGCGCGGCACGGTCGTTCCAAGCGGTGATGCCGGCGACCATGGCGATCCGACGGTGACCGTAGTCGAGCACCGTCCGGGCCATCTGTTGTGCCGCCTGCCGGTTGTCGAAACCGACGCAGACGTGGTCCGTCTTCTCGCCGCTGCACCATATGAGAACGATCGGAACACCTCGGCTGGCGACCAGGTCATAGGTACTGTCGGGTCGTGACTCGCCCACCAGAAGCAGTCCGTCCACGCCGCGTTGCAGCAGCGTGCGGATCTGGCTTGCCTCGCGATCCGGATCGTAGCCCGAACTCGCGATCAGCAGGGTGGTGCCGGCGTCGCTTAGCCGCTCCTGGACGGCCTGAAAACCGCGCGCGAAGATCGCGTTTTCCATCGTGGGTATCACCGCGCCGACCGTGTGGGTCCGGTTCATGGCCAGGGCCCGCGCGCCGAAATTCGGCGTATAGCCGAGCTCGGAGATCGCGGCTTCCACGGTCAGGCGGGTGGCCTCCCGCACCGTGCTCGGATTGTTGAGGCAACGGGAAACGGTAGCGGTCGATACACCGGCGACGCGGGCGACATCCTCGATCCTGGCAGGGCGTCTGTTTTCCATTGGGTGGCGGTCGTTGGTTGCGGTGCATCGAGTCTAGCAGAAGCCGTGATGTAAGCGCTTCCATTTCGTCTTGCGCAACGAAATGTAAGCGCTTACAGTTTTTTCATCACGCCCGCTAAGAGGCGTGGAAGAGGGAGGAACGGATGAAGCACAATGGGGGCCGTGCTGCGCTCTGGGTCGCGGCTGTCGTCTTTCTGATCTTCCTCTCGAACGTGGCGCTCGGCGGCGCTCGCATGGGCACCTTCCTCGACGATGTCGGGGAGGCTGTCGTGCTGTTCGTGTCAGTGGTCTTCTTCGTCGTGGGAATCCTCCGCGCCGAGCAGGCCGCTGCCCGCACGACGGAGTCCGCCGACGGCCGGTAGCGCGTGAACAAAACGCCAAGGGAGGATCAGACCATGTCGACCGAACAAGAAATCAGTGAATTGAAATCCGAAGAACGCCGTCGCTTTCTGAAGATCGCCGGAACGGCGGGTTTCACCACGGCGGTGGTCGCGGCCGCTGGCGGGACGTTGATGTCCAGCGAGGCTGCGGCGCAGACCGCGAAAGAGGAACGGGAGCGCGAGCAGGCGGCGGATCACGTCATGACGATCGCGACCGCTTACATCCTCGGCGCGTCGCGCAGCTATCCGATCATGCAGCTGGACTTCAAGGAGAACATCCAGAACGCGACCAACGGCAAGGTATACGTCAAGCTTGCGCCGGGCGGTCAGCTCGGGGCCGGTGGCGCGCTTGCCTCCAAGGTTCAGAACGGCACGATCCAGGCGGCCCAGCATTCGCTGTCGAACTTCGCGCCGTTCGCGCCCACGGTCGATCTGATCAACATGCCGTATTTCTGCGGCGCCAATCAGCGTTTCGTGAACCTCGTGACGTCCGACGTCTGGAAGAAGGAAGTGCATCCGGCGGTCGAGGCAAAAGGCTTCAAGCCGCTGTTCTATGTCGTCATCGATCCCAGGGTCGTCGCCGTCCGCAAGGGCGGAGCCGGGCCGGTGAAGACGCCGGCGGATCTGGACGGCGTGAAGTTCCGTGTTCCCGGTTCCAAGATGTTGCAGCAGTACTACCGCATGGTCGGCGCCAATCCGACGCCGGTGGCCTGGGGCGAGACGCCATCGGCGATCAAGCAGGGTGTCGCCGACGCTCTCGATCCGTCCGTCGGCGCGCTTTACGTGTTCGGCTTCAAGGATATCCTGTCCTGGGTGACGTTCTCGCAGGCTGTCCCCGACAGCCAGGTCTATTCGTGCAATCTCGAATGGTTCAACGGCTTGCCGGCGGACGTTCAGGCGGGCATCGAGTTCGCCTCCGAGATCACGGCGGCGCAGAACCTCGCCAAAGTGCCGGCCGCGCGGGCCTATGCCATGGCCGAGCTGACGAAGTCGGGTGTCCAGTTCTACTCCCCGACGGCGGACGAGCTTGCCCAGTGGAAGGAAGCCGGCGGCTACCAGCGGGCGGAATGGGATCCCTTCAAGGTCGAACTTGCGGGTTCCATGGGCGCTTTCGACAAACTGGTCGAGGCGGCCGATACCATGGGCCGATACTACGTTCACGACGCCTGAACGCTGACCTCCCGACATCCAAAAGCCGGGCGGCGGACGCCGCCCGGTGACCACGACGCCGCGCGCTCCGGTTCGGTCCGAAGCGGCTGCGGCCAATCTGGGAGGACGCCGTGCTTGCCATCCTGAACCGGAATGCCGAGCGGTGGGCTTTGCTGCTTTTCTACAGCATGCTCGTCGTCACCATGGCGATCGAAGTGATCCGCCGCGAGGTCTTCGCCTATTCCTCGATCTGGGGCGAAGAGGTCGTCCGCTACGCCTTCATCTATCTCGCCTGGATCGGGGCGGCGTCCGCCGTTCGAGAGCGGGCGCACATCCGGATCGACGTCTTGTTTCACTATGTCGGCCCAAGGGTGAAGGCTCTGCTCTACATCTTCGGCGATCTAGTGATGCTCGCGGTCGCTTGCGTGGCCGTCTACTGGTCGTTCGAGGCGGTGGCGACCTCCTGGAAATTCGGCTCCGTGAGCCATGGCCTTCGGGTCTCCATGGTCTGGTTCCTGATGGCGGTGCCGCTCGGCTTCTCGCTGATGATCTTCCGTCTGCTGCAGTCCCTTCTGCGCGACGTCCGCGACCTGATCGCCGGACGCGACGCGTATGAGGGCGGCCAGCTCTTCGATTGAGACGGGGAGGGACGCTATGCTCTGGAATCAGTTGCAGGAGCAGACGGTCGAGCTTGGCTGGTACTTCTACGGCCCGGTTCTTCTCTTCGTCGGTCTCGTTGCTCTCGGCGTGCCCGTCTGGGCGTCGATCGGGGCGGCGGCGATTGCCATGCTGCTCTTATCGGAGGTGCTGCCGCTCTCGCTGGTGGGCGAGTCCCTGTTCGACGGTATCGACCATTTCGCGCTGACGGCGGTTCCGCTCTTCATTCTGACCGGCGATGTGCTCGTGCGGACCGGTCTCAGCCGGAAATTCCTCGACGTGGCGGAAGCGTTGACCTGCTGGGCCAAGGGCGGGTTCGGATCGGCCACGGTCCTGGTCTGCGGCATGTTCTCGGCGATCTCGGGTTCCGACGCAGCCGGCGCGGCGGCGGTCGGACGGATGACCATCAACCGCCTCGTCGAATCCGGCTATCCGCGTCCCTATGCCTGCGCCCTGGTCGCGGCGGGCGCCTGCACCGGCATCCTGATACCGCCGTCTATCGCGTATATCGTGATCGGGCTCGTGCTCGGCATATCGGCGTCGACGCTATTCCAGGCGGCGGTCATTCCCGGTGTCGCGATCTTGCTGTCGATCCTGGTCACCAACATCGTGGTGAACCGGATCCATGCCTACGAGGGCGGCGGGGCCATCAGCGTCGGCGAATGGTTCTCGAACATCGGTGCCGCGTTGAAGAGCGGCTGGTACGCCTTCCTGGTGCCGGGGATCATCTTCTACGGCATCTTCTCCGGGCGGCTGACGCCGACGGAGGCAGGAGCGATCGCCGTGGTGGTGACCATCATTCTCGGGTTCATTCTGGGCACGCTCAAGCTCTCGGACTTTCCGGAAATGCTCGTCAGTTCGGCCAAGGTCAACGGCGTGATCCTGCCGATCATCGCCTTCTCGTTGCCGTTGGCGCAGACCCTCGCTGCGCTCGGGGTGCCTCAGGGGTTCGTCTATGCCGCGACGACGCTCACCGACAACCCGCATCTTCTGATCCTGTTGATGATTGGCATTCTGATCGCGGCCGGCTGCGTGATGGAGACCACCCCGAACATCGTCATTCTTGCGCCGATCCTCAAACCGTTGGCCGACGACATCGGCATGAACGAGATCCAGTTCTGCGTGATGATGATCACCGCCCTCGGGGTCGGTTTCATCACCCCGCCGCTGGGCTTGAACCTGTTCGTCGTTTCCGGTCTGACCGGTGAGTCGATCCTCAGGATCGCCAACCGCGCGGTGCCGTTCGTTTTCTTCATGCTGATCGTGGTGCTGCTGATCGCCTTCGTGCCGGAGATCTCCACCACGCTTCTGCCGGACATCTACAAGTAGGAGGCCGATTCGATGGCGCTCGAGTATCTCAAAAAGGCTGAGAAGACCTCGGCGACCGGCGAGCAGGACGTCCGGGCGACCGTCCAGACGATCCTGGACGAGATCGAGGCGGGCGGCGACGCGGTCGCCCGCCAATACGCCGCCAGGTTCGACAAGTGGGACGGCGAGATCGTTGTTTCCGCCGACAAGATCGCCGAGGCGTCCGCGCAGGTGCCGCAGAAGCTGAAAGACGATATCCGCTTCTCCTACGACAACGTCCGCCGCTTCGCCGAGGCCCAGAAAGCGACGATCCAGGACACGGAAATGGAGATCCTACCTGGCCTGATCGCCGGCCAGAAGCAGATCCCGATGCAGGCGGCGGGGTGCTACGTGCCGGGCGGACGATACTCGCACGTCGCGTCGGCCGTCATGACGGTCACGACGGCGAAAGTGGCCGGAGTCGGCCATGTGACCGCCTGCTCGCCGCCGCGTCCGGGGGTCGGCATCAATCCGGCGATCCTCTACACCTTGGACTTGTGCGGCGCCGACGCCGTGCTGAGCCTCGGCGGAGTCCAGGGCGTCGCGGCGATGGCGTTCGGCCTGTTCGGCCAGCCGGCATCCAACATCCTGGTCGGGCCGGGCAACCAGTTCGTGGCCGAGGCCAAGCGCATCCTCTACGGCAAGGTCGGCATCGACATGTTCGCTGGCCCCACGGAATCCATGGTGATCGCGGACGCCACGGCCGATCCGCAGATCGTCGCCTGGGATCTGGTGGGTCAGGCCGAGCATGGCTACAACTCGCCGGTCTGGCTGATCTCCCTAGACCGCACGCTGGCCGAGAAGGTGGCGGAATTGGTTCCCGATCTGATCGCGACCCTTCCCGCCTTCAACGCGGAGAACGCGGCTGCGGCGTGGCGCGACTACGGGGAGATCATGCTGGTCTCGAGCCGCGAGGAAGCGGTCGAGGTCTCGGACCGATACGCCTCGGAACACCTGCAGGTCCAGGCGGCGGATCTGGACTGGTGGCTCGCTAGCCTGTCCAACTACGGCTCGCTGTTCCTGGGTGAGGAGACCACGGTGGCGTTCGGCGACAAGGCTGCCGGTCCGAACCATGTCCTGCCCACCAAGGGCGCCGCGAAATACTCGGGCGGCCTGTTCGTCGGCAAGTACATGAAAACGGTCACCTGGCAGCGATCGACACGCGAGGCCAGCCGGGCGGTGGCCGAGGCGACGGCGCGGATTTCCAGGCTCGAAGGCATGGAAGCGCACGCGCGGACGGCGGATGTGCGCCTGGAGAAATACTTTCCGGGTCAGAATTTCGACCTCTCGGCGGTGGAGGAGTCTTGATCCCGAGTTTCGACATCCGCGGCCGCGTGGCCGTTGTGACAGGCGCGAGTGGTGGCATCGGTCGGGCCCTGGCTTCTGCTTTCGCCGAGGCCGGCGCGAAGGTCGTCGGCACCGCGCGCCGTGCCGAGGCGCTGGAGTCCTGGCTGAGGGAGACTACCGGGGTGACGGCGGTCGTGGCCGGCGACATCGCTGGTCCTGAGGCTGCCGGCAGGATGGCGGAAGCTCTGGCGGAGCCCTTCGGTCCGCCGGACATTCTGATCAACGCTGCGGGCCTGAACACCCGTGAGGTCGCCGACGACGTAACGGTCCAGGGCTGGCGCGCGACGATCGACATCAACCTCGCCACTCCCTTCTTCCTCGCACAGGCCTTTGTGCCGGCCATGAAGGATAAGGGGTGGGGACGGATCCTCAACATCGCGTCGCTGCAAAGCGAACGGGCGTTTCCGGGCGGCCTCGCCTATGGCGCCTCCAAGGGCGGCGTGGCCCAGCTCACCCGGGCGATGGCGGAGGCGTGGTCGCCGTTCGGCATCACCGCGAACGCGATCGCGCCGGGGTTCTTTCCGACGGAACTGACCGCGCCGGTCTTCGACGACCCCGCCCGGGCGGCCCGCAATGCCGCCCAGACCTGTATCGGGCGCAACGGGGAGCTGAGGGACCTGGTCGGCCCGGCGCTGTTCTTCGCGTCGTCTGCGTCGGACTTTGTCACCGGACAGGTTCTGTTCGTCGATGGGGGGTTCACCGCGAAATGAAGGCGCTCGTCTATACCGGACCGGAGGCGCTGCAAATCCAGGATGTGCCTGAACCGCAAGTCTCTTCGGGCGACCTTCTCGTCCGGATCCTGGCGGTCGGCATCTGCGGGTCCGACATGCACGCCTATCTGGGTCACGACGAGCGCCGTCCGGCGCCGTTGATCCTCGGGCACGAGGCGGCCGGCATCGTTGTCGGCGGTCCTGGCGATGGGCGGCGGGTGACGATCAACCCGCTCGTCACCTGCGGCGTCTGTCCCGCGTGTATCGGCGGCCGCGCGAACCTCTGCCCGACGCGACAGATCATCTCCATGCCGCCACGGGAGGGCGCTTTCGCCGAGTATGTGGCTATCCCCGAACGCAACGTTGTGACGGTGCCGGACGACGTCTCGTGGACAGCGGCGGCCCTTGCCGAGCCGGTCGCCTGCGGCTGGCATGCGGTGGGACTTGCTGAACGGGCGCTCGCCGCGCCGCTGGCGGCGGCGCGTTGTCTCGTGCTCGGCGGCGGCGCGATCGGCATGGGCGCGGCCCAGGTCCTGGCGGCGCGAGGTGCGCGGGAGATCTGGATCGCCGACACCAATGCCGACCGGCGAGGCGTGCTCGAACGGGCCGGGGAGTTCAGGGTCTTCGATCCTGGCGATCCCGTCGCCGGCCCGGAGGCGGGTGGGTGCGACCTGGTCGTCGATGCGGCGGGGTTCGAGGCGACACGAGCGGCCTCCACCCGTGCGGTGACGCCGGGCGGCGTGGTGGTCCATATCGGGCTGGGAAGCGCTGCGGGCGGTCTCGACGTGCGGCGGATGACGCTGCAGGAGATCACCTTCATCGGGACCTACACCTACACGCCCACCGATTTCCGCGATACCGCCGCCGCGCTGTTCGAAGGCAGGCTCGGCGCGCTCGATTGGGTCGAGGAACGCCCGCTCGGGGACGGGCCGGCGGCCTTCGGCGATATCCACGGGGGGCGCGTGGCGGCCCCGAAGATCATTTTGAGACCATGAGGAAAAAGCGATGAGCGAAGAGCCGCATCTTTTGGTTCACGACCGCAAGGACAACGTTGGCGTTGTTGTTGTTGAGGGTCTTGAGGCTGGTACGGAGATGTTCTGCCGAGTGACGGAGGACAATTCGACGTTCCGCATGCAAGTTCTCGAC
>JANSYS010000022.1 GCA_024742275.1 Alphaproteobacteria bacterium
GCCATGGGATGAGTCCGTCAAAAATCCCAGAAATCAGCGCGGATCAGCAAAATCTGGCGGCTAAAACTCGGCTCACGCCGCCGTGCAAAGTCTGATCATCACAAGAGGCCGCATAACCGAACGGTTCTTGCGGGTGTCCAGCTGTTCACGGCCGGCTCGATTGAGCGGTCGAATCGGATCTGGCGCTATTATCGTCTGATCAGGACGATCTCGGTGAGCGTTCGCTCAGGCCCGCCGTCGGCTCCCGCCAGATGGGCTTGGTCGAACGTCAAGGAACCGCGACATCGTCAATCAAGAAAAGCGAGCGTCATCAACGGAAATGCTCGGCTCTCCCGTGAGGCATACGGGGGTGACTTCGAAAAGATCTATGGACCGCACGGAGCAGATTTCATCAAGTGCCACCGCGCGAGATGACGCCCGGGCAAATGATCACCGCCCGTGCCTTGGCCTTGCTCTGGGCAAACTGTCACCGCGTGGTTCATGCAAAGCGACCGTGGCTCGCCGTTGATGAGCTTTCCACAACCGTAACATCCTTCTGCTGTGCAATCCGTGACGCCATTGGCGCCATCAGTCGAGAAGACGGTCGAGGCTTCTTCGCTGCTGCAGGCTATGATGCAAAATGATCGCAAACCGCTCCAACAACATCGCACTGCTAGTTCAGCGAATAGATATCTCCGCTCAAAGCATGCGGCTCCTCGGCTTTGGGGGAAGGTTCTCCGCGCCGGTACTTTCCCAATACCTCCGCGGACTGGGCGGAGCGTTCGATCACGAACCGATCTATCACCAGGCAATCAAGTCCGGTCGCCAGAAAACATCGGATCGCGTCTGTAGGAGAGCAGACGATCGGCTCCTCGTTGACGTTAAAGCTGGTATTGATCAGCATCGGAATCTCAGTGAGTTCATGAAAGGCTTTCAATAGGCCGTACAAACGAGGATCTGATTCCTCGCTTACAGTCTGTATCCGGGCAGAATAATCAACGTGCGTGATAGCCGGAACGGACGATCGAGGTCGTTGAACTCTCGAAATCGCAGAGTTAGTTTTTACAGAATACTCATGTTCGACAATCCGCCGATCTTCCCTCATTTCTTCTACAAGCAACATATAGGGACTATCGAACCCATTCTTAAACCAGTTCTTCGCTTCTTCTCGAAGAACGATGGGAGCGAATGGTCGGAATGACTCGCGCTGTTTAATGAGTCGGTTTAGTTTCGATTGCATTGAGTTGGATCTCGGGTCCGCGAGAATTGAACGTCCTCCCAAAGCCCTTGGTCCAAACTCTGCCCGCCCTTGAAACCAACCGACGATGGCCCCCTGAGCGATCAACTTGGCAAGTTTCCTCATCAAGTCATTCTCGGTCAATTCAATAGCCTTGAGCTCAAAGCTTTTCACAGTTCTCTTGATCGCCGTTCTTGAATAGTCAGGCCCCAAACGTGCCGAACCCATCGCGTCGACGGATCTTGTTTCTGGGCGACGATCGCCTTCCGCCAAGCTTCCCAGAAGTGCGGCCCCAAGAGCGCCACCGGCGTCGCCGGCGGCGGGTTGTATCCACAGACGCCGGACAATGCCCTTATCAAGAAGCTTTCCGTTGGCGACGCAGTTGAGCGCTACCCCTCCCGCGTAGCAGACCGTGTCCAGTCCATGCTTCGAGACCGCAGATCGGAAAACATGCTCTACCGCAGTTTCCAATGCCGATTGAACAGAACACGCGATATCCATGTGAAAGGGCGCGAACTCCGCCTCTGGCTTTTTTGGTTTCTGACCGAAAAGATCGATGAAACGATCATTGAACATTCGATCTTCTTTGAGATATCCGAAATATTTCATATTCAATCTGAAAAACCCATCGTCAGTTAGGTCGACCAGAGTACCGAGAATTTGGTCTCGAAATTTTGGCTCACCAAACGGAGCCAGCCCCATCATTTTGTATTCACCGTTGTTAATTTTGAAGCCTAGGTATGATGTAAAAGCCGAATACATCAATCCAAGGGAGTGTGGAAACGCTACGGAATCCAGACGTTTAATCCCGTCGGGTCCGCCTCGGGAAATTGTCGTCGTCTCCCATTCGCCAACGCCGTCGATCGTAACGATAAGAGCTTCGTCGAAGGGGGACGGGAAGAATGCACTGGCGGCGTGGCTATCGTGATGGTCGACGAATTTCAAACGGGTCCGGATGTCATCGCGGGAGGCGAACAATGCCAAATCCTCGATGAGCCGATCCTGGATGTTGAATTCCCAATCAGCGATGTCGCTCAGATACCGCCTGAATGCCCTGTACCCAAAAGGGGCGGCCGCACATAGTGACCATAACTGTCTGCGCCGCTTCTTCGCCGGTGTTTCATAAAATACGATAGCATCAAAGTCGGAGAGAACTCTTCGAGTGCGGGTGAGATACGCCTTCAGGGCATAGGCCGGGAACGCGCTATCATTCTTGATCCGGCTGAACCTTTCCTCCTGCGCGGCGAATTCGATACGGCCATCTTCAACAACAGCAATAGCGCTATCGTGGTAGTAGCAGGAGAGACCTAGAATAAGCATGAACGTCAGTCTTCCGGAACTACTTCTGGGCGCACGCTGGAAACTGTACGGGATTGTGTTCCGAACCCTGTAATCAGTCTGACAAACATGGCGAGGGGAGCGATGAGCAAGTACGTACCCGCGGCTACGATGCTCAATAGCCACCGCTGCTTTGGTATAAGCTCAAACACTCCATCGAGAGCTTTCAAGGCCTCTGGCCTGGCCACTCGCAACGCCAAGAGCGCAGCAGGAAGCGCGAGCAGAAAATACCCGAATCCAATAGTTGCCCGCAGTAAAAAAGCCAACCCAGCCGTAAGGACACAGGTAAGCAGAACATAGCCGATCGTGCGAACTTTCACATTCTTAACTCCTCGGCATAGCGTTTCGACAACTCGTCCGCTACTACCTTGCCGATAAGCATCTTCGCCGGCAGGCTTGGATGCGAGTCGAACTCGCTTCGAGAATACCCTCCGAAACGACTAAGCTGGCGAATAAAGGAATCCTTGAATTCGATCCGCTGAGCATCCAAGGCGTCCACCACAAACCGTTCACGCGCCGGATCTGCATCTTGAAGTATATGCTGCGTACCGTCATCTGAGTAGGGCAGCCGAACAAAAACCACTGGAATTCGCGACTCTCTGAGGACTTTTATTGATTGCTGCAGTCGCTCATCGCCGCTGTAGTCGTCATCGCCCGAGTGCTTCTTGATATAGGGCCCAGTCGAAAAAATTGGTTCGAAAAAATAACTTCCAGAAATAATACTGGAAAATAAAAAGGACGTTTTGTTATTGAATAAATTAAAAGAATACGTCAAAAATGATGATTTTGAGATTGAGGTCACATACTTTTTGAATAGAGATTTTCCTATTCTTCCAGATTCTCCGCTGTAGATCGCAGAATCAACGATTTCAGCCGTCAAATCTCGATCAATACATCGGTACTCGACATCTACCTTAGGGTCCGCGCGATGGTTGTCGCCGATCAAGCTTTTGTATGCGCGTTCTGACAGCCCTTTGCCCTGAGTTTTCAAATAAAATCGCGCGCGTGATATATCAATATCGATATAGCAAATTATGACAATGTCTATTTTATTTGAATGGGTATTCCGGACAACATCTGCTGCTGTGTCAATCATCTGTAAAACGCCATGGCCTGTACGCGCCCAATTCTGTACTCTGACATCACGCAGGCCGGAAATCTGAAGGTGTGACTTCAGAAAATGCGGCCACTCGACGTCGCGCGCTCCTGAGGGAGATGTATCCGCCGCGCCGTCGTACGCAGTGTACGAGTCGCCCAGCACCAATATGTTCTTACCGGTCTCTGTCCAATCAGTGTCGGGGCTTCCGAGGTTCCCGTTTTTGTCGGCCATCTTCTGTGATTTGTACAGAAACCTGGTTCCCGACAGTATAGCGGAAACGAATTCTTGCTCCGGCTGCCAATCGTAGCCACGAATCGCGTCGAAACGAAAAGGCACCCGGTCATTGCAGATATGCCAAGGGTTAATCGGGCGTATGGGACAGTATGCACGGCCCTTGTCGGCGCCCCCATGACGAAAAAATGCATTGACACGTAAAATAACTTCGCACATTAACAAGGATAATACAAAAATAATTCCAATCAAAAAACTCGATCCGTCTTCATAAAAAAATAAAATTTCCGCCAAAGCAAAAAACAATAATAAATAATAAACAAAAAAAGACAATAAAGACACTGATCTAGAATATTCTATGATGTTTTCGATAAACAAAGACCTAGCGCCCACGTTGAACAAATTAAATCTAGATATGTTTTCTATATAGTATAAATGCTTTATGTGAAGTTCATGAAATTTTCTTTTAAATAATAATGATTCTAGTTTGAGCGTGGCTTCTTCGGTCGAAATTTTTTTAGATAGAGTATCAAGGTCTTTATACGTTAATTTCATGGGATCGAACCGCTCTCAGAGGGCAGAATTGATATAATCGACAAAGTATCCTGTCTTACACTTATGGACCATCCGCATTGGGGTTGGAAGCGCTAACGCTGGCCAGTGTAGTAGGTTGAAGCGACGCCGACTACGGGTCGAGTTCGTATCATTTCGTCAAAACTGAGGGGCCTGTCTAATCAGACCGAGTTGCGCACTATCGGAAAGTGACATGGAAAGATGCTATTGAGCCAAGTATTTGAAATGGAGGCGAAACGGCAGGCGGGCATCCTGAAGATGTCGGGAGAAGCGGATATCTCGCACTTCGATCGGCCCACGCCTTCAGACCTTCTGATTCCTGTCTCAACTCCTTCCCGGTGGAGTTTCCGGCTCAGGTCATTCGGTGCCCGCTTGGGCGAGGGTCCCGGCTTCTCGGGTCTCTCGCGGGAGCGCGAATGTGACGGCGACGGCGAGCGCGAGAAGACAGGACGACGCGAGCAACGCACCCGGCAATCCGGCGAATTGGTAGATCACTCCGGAGAGTAGGGTCCCGCCGAAACGTCCAATCGCGTTCGCCATGTAGTAGAAGCCGACATTGAGCGCGATCTTGTCCGCGTCGGAGTACGCAACGATCAGGTAGGAATGCAGCGACGAGTTTAGCGCGAACACGACGCCGAAGATCAACAGACCGCCCACCAGCACCATCACGCCGAAATTCGCCGGCGGCATCCAGCCCGTTCGCGACGACACCAGGTCCATCGCGGCCGGCAGGAACGGCAGCGCGATCAGTGCCGGAAGCACCATCAGGGCCAGCCCCCAGATCTTCACGAGGCCCGGAGCGCGGGTCGCCGACCCGTCACCCAGCATCTTCGGCGCCGTCGCCTGGACGATCCCATAGCCGATCACCCAAACGGCCATGAACCCACCGACCTCGCCGAACGTCCAACCGGCCTGATCGTAGAGGAAGATCGGTACGCCGACGACGAACCAGACATCGCGCGACGCGAAAAGGAATACCCGAGCCGCGGACAGCAGGTTGATCTCGCGCGACTTCGAGAAAAGGTCGCGAGCCGTCACCTTCTCCTTGGCGCGTCCGAGATCGGCGCGCACCAGCCAAAGGGCGGCCAGCAGGACGAGCGACAGACCGCCGGCCATGGCCAAGAGCGACCAGGCGAAGCCGATCGCCTGGAGCATCACCCCGCCGAGCAGGAAGCCGACGCCCTTCAAGGCGTTCTTCGACCCCGTCAGGACGGCGACCCAGCGGAACAGTCCGCCCTGATCGCCGGCGGCGACCACCAGCTTCACCGAGGACTTGGAGCTCATCTTGGTGAGGTCCTTGGCGATGCCCGACAGCGCCTGGGCCGCCATCACATAAGCGACCGAAACCAGCACCACCCAGCCCGGATCAAGCTGGGACAGCATCAACAGGGCGAGGATCTGGCAACCCAATCCTGCGAAGAGCGTGATGCGTAAACCGTAGCGGGAGCCGATCCATCCGCCCAGGAAATTGGTCACCACCCCCATACCTTCGTACAGCAGGAACAGGACGACAATGTCGATCGGCGAATAACCCAACCGGTGAAAGTGCAGGAGCACCAGCATGCGCAAGGCGCCGTCGGTGAGTGTGAACCCCCAATAGGCGGCCGTGACGGCGGCGTAGTCCTTCAGGCTGCTCATATCCCGCTCCGGTCTCAGCGCAATGATCGGGCGACCTTGGCCGTCAGTTCCATCATCCGGTTCATGTATCCCCATTCGTTGTCGTACCAGGCGTATACCTTCACCATGCGTCGATCGACGACCATGGTCGAGGGCCCGTCCACGACGCCGGAACGGGGATCGTTGACGAAGTCGACGGACACCAGCGGGCGTTCCTCGTAGCCGAGAATGCCCTTCAGCGCGCCTCGCGACGCGTCGCGGAAGAGGCTGTTGACCTCTTCGACCGTCGTGTCCCGCGCCACATCGAACACGCAGTCGGTCAGCGATGCGTTCAGCAGCGGAACCCGAACCGCGTGGCCGTTGAGCTTGCCTTGCAGCTCAGGGTAGATGAGCGTGATCGCCGTGGCCGAGCCGGTGGTCGTCGGCACCAGCGAATTGAGAGCGGAGCGCGCCCGGCGAAGGTCTTTCTTCGGGCGATCGGCGATGACCTGCGTGTTCGTGACGTTGTGGATCGTGGTCATCGTCCCGCGCTCGATGCCGAGGCCCTCGTGGATCACCTTGACGATCGGGGCGAGGCAGTTGGTGGTGCAGGACGCGGCTGTGACGATGTCGTGCTCGGCGGCGTCGTACAGGGCATCGTTGACCCCCATGACGACGTTCAGGACCTCGGGCTCCTTGATCGGAGCCGACACGATCACTTTCTTTATCCCGCGCGCGAAATACGGGCGCAGACTCTCGACCGTCTTGAACTTGCCCGTGCAGTCGAGGACCACGTCGACGGTATCGCCCGACCAGGGGCTCTCGGACGGAGATGTCGCGGCGGTAACGGGGATGCCGCGCCCGTCGATCACCACGATGCCGTCGCGATGGTCGATCGGCGTGTTCCATCGCCCATGGACGCTGTCGAACTCGAGAAGATGGGCGACGACCTCGGCTCCTCCGGCGATCTCGTTCATCGCGACGATGTCGAAGTCGGGGTCCCCGAAGCCCGCCCTGACACCGAGCAGACCCATGCGGCCCATCCCGTTGATCGCGACGCGAGCGGCCATGTCGCCTCTCCCCGACCGATGAACACATGCGCAAAGCGGCGGCGCGCAGCATGCACCAGCCTTCGCCCACGCTCTATGACCCAGGCACCTGGGCTAGGCAAGCGCGTCTCGGCTGCGGCGTGCAATCATCACGGAACTGTCACGATGTCGGGCGGCGTCACCTAACCGTGCGGCGCCTCGAACCGGCTGACGCCGTGCGATTCCAGATACTGCGCGACCCGAAGCGCCAGATCCTCGCGCCAGGACGGTGCGACGATCTGGACGCCGATCGGAAGGCCGGCGCCGACGACCGGCACGACGCAGACGGGGAGCCCGATGGCAGAGATCGGCTGGGTGAAAAGGCCGATGTTCGGGCGCATCAACACCTCGCGGCCACCCAGTTCCACGGTTCTGCGGCCGATCTCCGGCGCGGGAAACGGGGTTGCCGGAGCGATCAGCACATCTACCTCGCGGAACACCCTCGCGAATTGGTCGCGGTACCAGCGCCGCGTCTGTTGGGCGCGGGCGTACCAGGGGCCCGGCAGCATGGCTCCGGCGAGGAAGCGGTCCCGGGTATCCGGGTCGAAGTCGCCGAGCCGGGAGCGCAGGTTCTCCATGTGTAGCGCCGCGCTTTCCACATTGGTGATGATGAAAGCGGCTGCACGGCCTTCGGCCGCGCCGGCCACGTCGACCGGCCCGCCGGCGCCGAGGGCCGAGGCGACGGAGCGGATGGCGGCGTCCGCCTCCGGCATGCCGTCGGTCGCGAAGTAGCCCCCCAGAGTCGCGATCCGCAGCCCGTCGATGCCGATTTCCAAGGAGTCGGTCACGAACTCGATGGGACGGTCAGCGCAGGCCGGATCCCCGTCACCCGGACCCTGCAACACGTCATAGACCAGAGCGAGATCGCGGACCGTGCGGGCCAGCGGTCCCAGATGATCGAGGCTGTCGCAGAACGGGAAGGTACCGGCCCGACTCAGGCGTCCATAGGTCGGCTTCAGGCCGAACACTCCGCAGAACGACGCGGGCACCCTGATCGAGCCGTTGGTGTCGGAGCCGAGAGCGAAAGCGGCGAGTCCCGCCGCCGTCGATGCCCCGCTGCCGGAGGACGAACCCCCGGCCATGCGGGTCGGATCGTGCGGGTTGCGGCAGGCTCCGTCATGCGCGTTCTCGCCGGTGAAATCGTAGGCGTACTCGCCCATGTTCAGCCCGCCGATCAATACCGCCCCGGCGGCGGAGAGCCGACGGATCAGAACCGCATCTTCGTCCGCCGGCGGCAGATCGCGGTTGATCTTCGAGCCCGCGCGTGTGGGTAATCCTTGGATATCGAACAGGTTCTTGACGGCGAAAGGCACCCCGGCGAGCCGGCCCGCCGGTCTGCCGGCGGCCCGATCGGCGTCGATCCGGCGGGCCTGGAGCAGCGCCCGCTCCGCCGTCACGTCGGTAAAGGCGTTGACCGCCGGGTCGATGGCGAAGACGCGATCCAGAGCCGACCGTGTGACCGCTTCGGCGGAGGCGGTTCCAGCCGCGATCGCCTCGGCGACCTGCGAGGCAGGGGCGAACGGGTCGATCCCGCTCATGCGCCGTCGTTCCCGGCGCCGCAAGACGGATCAAAGACGGCCGCCAGGTTCAAAGTGTCCTCGGGGACCGGCGCGGCCTCGAGCAACTCCGCCATCTCCCGCGCGATGAGCAGGAAAGGCTTCACCGCCGCGATCCGCTCCTCGTCGAGATCGAACCCCAGCATCGGTGCCGCCGCGCGGATGTAGGCGTCGGCGTCGAAATCGGAAGCCGTCATTCAAACCTCCCGACTCGTCAGGGTATCCGGTTCCGCCGGCGGTCCCAGACTCACATGGGCGGCGACCACCCTCCATCCTTCCGGCATGCGTACCCTGGTTTGACTTTGGCGCCCCGTGCGGCCGTTCGAACGCCGCCGGTATTCCGTGAAGGCGATGGCATGGTCGGTGCCATAGGTGGTGATCGCCGTGCGGATAAGATCGCGGGCGATATCGCCGACGTCCCGGGCCTGGCGGAAGGACGCGATCTCGGCAAAGCCGTACAGCGTTTCCTGAGGTCCGTAGCGGATGGTCTCCGGCGACTTCCAGAACAGTTCGTCCAAAACCGTGATGTCGTTCTCCATCAGCGCGGTCTCGTAGCGCCGAAAGGCGGCTTCGACCTCGGCGCGAACCGCCGGGATGTTGATCTCCATGGTGCTCCCCTAGACCGTGGCCTGCGAGTGACGCTCCGGCCCGATGCCCTGCGGTTCGAGGGCGGCGGGCGGTATCGGCGTCGCGTCGAGCAGGCTGCGGGTATAGGGATCTGTGGGCGCGCGCATGATCGACTCCGTCGCTCCTTCCTCCACCACCCGGCCCTTGCGCATGACGATGACCCGGTCGCAGAGCAGCCGTACGACGTGCAGGTCATGGCTGACGAAGAGGTAGCTGACGCCGAGATCGGCGCGCAGCTCCGCCAACAGGTTGAGGACGATGGCCTGGATCGAGACGTCCAGGGCTGCCGTCGGCTCGTCCAGGATCAGCAGACGCGGCCGGGATGCGAGCGCACGGGCGATGCCCACGCGCGCCTTCTGTCCACCCGAGAGCTGATGCGGAAAGCGGTCGAGCAGGGCTTCCGGCAGGCCGACCTGAGCCGCCAGTTCCTCCACCCGCCCGGCCGGTTTCTCATCGGTGAGCCGGCGGATCGGATCGGAGATGGCCTGGCGCGCGGTGAATCGGGGATTGATGCTGTCGGTCGCGTCCTGGAAGACCATCTGGAGACTGCCGCGCCGGGGATCTCGGGCGAACTTCGCCGCCGGGACGTCGGTCATCGTCCGGCCGTCCATGAGGATTTCGCCCGAGGTCGGATCGAGCAGGCGCATGATCATGGAGGAAGTGGTCGACTTTCCGCACCCGCTCTCGCCGACCAGGCCCAGGGTCTCGCCCTCGCGGATGTCGAAGGAGATATCGTCCACCGCCACCGACTGCTCCGCGCCGTGGCCGAACACCTTGCGGAGAGACCGGACCTCCAGCAGCGGCGCGCCAAGCACCGGCCGCGTCGGCGAGGGCACGGGCGGTTCGACAAGGTCGCCGATCTGCGCCCCCGGACGGGGGGTCGATCGGATCAGCCGGCGGGTGTAGGGGTCTTGAGGATCGGCGAACAGCGCCTTCGGGTCCCCCGCCTCCACCACCTGGCCATCCTTCATGACAACGATCCGGTCGCAGTATTCCGCCGCCAAGCCGAGATCGTGGGTGATCAGGATCGAGCTCATGCCTCGGCTCTTGGTGAGATCCGCAAGCAGCTCCATCACCACCTTCTGCGTGGTCACGTCGAGGCCGGTGGTCGGCTCGTCGGCGATCAGCAGCCGCGGGTCGCACGCCAGCGCGATGGCGATCACCACCCGCTGGCACATGCCGCCCGAAAGCTCGAACGGATAGGCGTTGTAGCGCTTCTCCGGGTCCTCGATCCGCACAGCCTTCAGCGCGTCGATAGCCTGCGCCTTCGCGGTCGAACGGGTCGCCCTGGCGTGGCGCCGCAGAACGTCCTCGATCTGATGGCCGACCTTGCGGATCGGGTTCAGGGCGGCGCGCGGATTCTGGAACACCATGGAGATCTCGCGACCCCGCAGCTCCCGCATTTCCCGGTTCGTCAAACTGCTGAGGTCAATGCCGTCGAAGGTGATCTGGCCGCCGGCGATCCGGCCGCTACGCTCGAGAATACGCATAACGGCGTAGGAACTGACCGATTTCCCGGAACCGCTCTCGCCGACGATGCCCAGGGTCTCTCCCTTGGCCAGCGAAAAAGTGACGCCGCGCACCGCGTTCACGATGCCGCGACGGGTGGAGAAGGTGACGCTGAGATCCTGGACGTCGAGAAACATGGTCTGCGTCCCTGGGGTCATGTCCGTTGGCGGGGATCGAAGATGTCGCGCAACCCGTCGCCCAGCAGGTTGAAGGCGAAGACGGCGCACATCAGCGCAAGGCCGGGGAAGAAGGCCAGCCACCACTCGCCGGAGACGACGAAGTTCGCGCCTTCGGCCACCATGATTCCCCATTCCGCGGTCGGAGGGCGCACGCCGAGCCCGATGAAGGACAGGCCGGCGGCGTTGAGAATCGCCCAACCCATGTTCAGCGAGATCTGCACCATCATCGGCGGCAGCGCATTGGGGAAGATGTGGAAGGCCAGCACCTGCAAGTCGGTGTTTCCCGACAGGCGGGCCGCCTGGGCGAAACCCGCGTCGCGGCGGATGCGTACCTCGGCGCGAGCGACGCGGGCATAGAACGGCAGGTTGATGATGGCCGTGGCGTAGATGATGTTCTCCACCGTGTTGCCCATTGCCGCGACGATGCCCATGGCCAGCACGAAGAGCGGGAACGCCATGATGGTGTCGACGAACCGCCCGGTGACGGCATCGATCCAGCCGCCCCAGTAGCCGGCGGCGGAACCGATCGCGGCGCCGATCACGAAGGAAAGGGCGACGGCGGCGACCGAGATCATCAGGTCGAGCCTGGTTGCCACCAGCACCCGCGAGAACACGTCGCGACCCAGATTGTCGGTGCCGAACCAGTGGTCGGCCGACGGTGGTTCCAGCGCTCGGGCGGCATTGGATTCCATCGGGTCGTAGGGTGCCAGAGCCGGTCCGAACAGCGCGACGCAGACGATCAGGGCGAACAGGGCAAACGCGATCGCGGTGATCGGGTTCTCGCCGAGCACGTAGACGACATGGTCCAGGAAGCCGCGCTGGCGCGAGTCGATCGGAGTCGGGCTCATTGGATCGGGCTCATGGGTTAGCCCTCTCGGGTGCGGGGATCGACCAACGTGTAGATGATGTCGATCGTGAGGTTGAGCAGGACGAAGAGGATCGCCATGGCCAGCACGAAGCCCTGGACCGCGGCGTAGTCGGAGACCACCAGGGCCTCCACCGCGTAAGAGCCGATGCCGGGCCAGGAGAACACTTTCTCGACCAGTACGTTGGCGCCGAGCATGAACGAGAACACCATCCCCAAGGTGGTGATGACCGGCAGCATGGCGTTCTGAAAGGCGTAGCCGAATACGACCTGCCCCTCGCCGAGCCCGGCGGCCCGGGCGGTGCGGATATAGTCCGACGACAACGCCTGGAGCATGGCGGCGCGGGCCATGCGGGCGAGCGGGGCCAAGGTAAAGAGCGCCAGCGTGCTGGCTGGCAGAATGAGCTGGCGCACGGCGCCCATCGCCGTCTCCACGTCCCCGATCAGCAGTGCGTCGATGACGTAGAACCCCGTCACTTCCGGCGGCGAGAGATAGACGAAATCGAGCCGTCCGAGCGGCGAGGGCGCCCAGCCCAGCAGGTAGTAGAAGACGTAGACCAGGACGATACCGGTGAAGAAGGTCGGCAGCGACACGCCGGCGGTGACCAGGCTGCGGCAGGCGTGGTCGATCCAACGTCCCTGATGTACCGCCGCCGCGACCCCGAGCGGCAGGGCGATGACGCAGGACAGGATCAGCGCCGTCAGGGTCAGTTCCAGCGAGGCCGGCAGCCGACGGGCGAGTTCCTCGACCACGGGCTGGCCCGTCGACAGGCTGTTTCCGAGATCGCCGCCGAGCAGATCCCGAACGTAGTTCAGGAACTGGATCGGCAGCGGATCGTTCAGGCCCATGGCATCCCGGATCTCGGCGATCGAGGCCTCGGTCGCCGCCGGGCCCGCGAAGTAGGCCGCCGGGTCGCCAGGCAGCATCCGGGTCAGGATGAAGCTGACGACGACGACCCCGACCAAAGCCGGGATCGCCTGCAGGGTACGATGGAGGACCAGTTTGGTGCGTGGTCCCACCGGATTATGCCTTGAAGGTGCGGGCATCGAGTTGGCGGTGGAACCAGTACTCGTAGCCCTCCATATCGCGGGTGCCCACGTTAAGCGCCGGCTGGAACAAGGCGATGCGTGGGACCTCGTCCCAGGCGATTTCGATCATGCGCTTGATTTTCGGCGCATAGTTCGGGTCGTCGACCGGGAGGTGGAGGGTTTCGCCGGTCAGCGTCTCGATTTCCTCGTTGCGGTAGTTCGAGGAGTTGAACAAATGACCCTCCAGATAGGCCCAGAAGAAGTAGTAGCAGGGGTAGTTGAGCCATCCGCCGAAGGTCTCCAGATGCAACGGCAGCCGTTTCTCGACCAGGGAGGCCGTCCGCCAGTTGGCGCCGGGGATCTTCTCGATCGTGGCTTTGATTCCGATCTTCGCCAGGTTCTCCTGAACGAGCAGCGCGGTGGGCTCCATCCAGTCGGTCTGGCTCAGCGAGATCGACAGAGGCACTTCGAAGCCGTCCTTGTATCCGGCTTCCTCCAGCAGCGCCTTCGCCCGGTCCAGATCCGTGGTGTAGGGGAATGGCTGCGGCCAGGCGATATCGGCCGGCGTTGTCGACGGTCCGCCCCACATCGGGGCACCGCGGCCGTAAGCGGCGGCCTGGAAGATATCCTCGTAAGGAACCGACCAGGCGATGGCCTGACGCACCTTCTTGTCCTTGAACGGCTCGAAGGCGAGGTTCGGATTGAGGCAATAGATCGCGTTCTCGATAGGTGTCGAGTGGATCGTCAGCCCGTCGGTGCCGGACAGTTCCTTGGCATCCTTGTTGGGCATGTTGAACGAGCATTGGATGTCGCCACGTTCGAACAGGGCGCGCCGGGTCGCCTGACTCGGGACCTCCCGCACGATGACTCGCTGGACCTCCGGCACCGGGCCAGACGTCCAGTTCTCGTTGCGCTCGTAGACGAGCTGTTGGCCGGGATCCCAGCGCACCACCTTGAACGCGCCTGAACCGGCGGGAGTCTTGTGCAGGAATTCCATCGCCCACGGGTCATCGGTGGTGGCGTGCTCCTTGGCCACCTTGGCGTTGATGATCATCGGCACCGGCACCGCCAGATCCGGGAGGGTCAGTTTCGATTGCCGCAGCAGGTCGATCCTGAACGTGAACTCGTCGACCACCACGAACTGCTCCGGCTTCTCCAGCGAGCCGGCCTTCATCTGCACGGTGGGGAAGCCGCCGACGGAGACAGCGCGGTCGAACGACCACTTCACATCCTCGGCGGTGATCGGCGATCCGTCCTGAAATTTGCCTTCCGGGCGAAGCTTGAAAGTGATCGCGCTGCCGTCCTCGGCGAATTCCCAGCTCTCGGCCGCTTCCGGTACGATCACCGAGTAGTCGTAGGAGAGGCTGCCGTCGGGCAGCGTTTTCGTACCGAAACTGACCAGTCGGTCATAGACGTTGACCGCCACCTGGTAGCTCGGTCGGTTGGTGCCGGTCCGGTGGATGTCGAGACTGTTGATGGTCTGACCCATGGCCACCACGACAACGCCGTTGCTGGCTGCGCTCGCCGGCATCGAACGGATGAAGGGAAGGGCGCCGGCGCCGAGAACGGCCGCACCCTTTAGAAAATCGCGCCTGCGCATGTGTCTCTCCTTCCACACTAATCGGTTCGTGATCGGGTTCGTCATCGGGGGGAAGCCCCGCCGGGTTCGGTGCGGGAGGCGAGGTAGGCTCGCCATCCGCCGAATGCTGTGATGTCCTCCGCACCGTCGAGGCCGGCGGCCTCGCAGATGAAGCCGTTGACGGCGCTGCCGTCCGCCAGGGTCACTGTGCCGATACCGAGCGGTGCCGGTATGCCGCGCAGGAAGGTCCCGAACGCGGCGATCGGTAGGGCCCAGATCTCCAGCTCTATCGCCGCGCCGTCCGCCGACCGGACCAGCCCGGGGCGGAACGGAGGCCCGCCCGCCAGGCTGTAGAGACGGTAGCTGGGTGCGGTCGTAGCGCCGGCGAGGAACCGCCCACCCAGGCGGGTCAACTCGCTGTTCAGCGGCAACCCGGACATGTGCGCACCCACGGCGGCCACGGCTATCTCGTCGGCCTGTGGCGAGATCGAAAGGGCGGGGGCTTCGGGCAGCGCCCAACCGGTTGCGCCCAGGATTACCGCGGCCTTTCGGTGCAGGCGCGAGGCAAAGGCTGCGGTCAGACCATCCTGACCGCTACGGGCAAGCAGGGTGACGCTCGCAGGTCGGCCGTCGCTGCGCGTGCCACTTGGGACCGCGATACCGCAGAGGCCGAGCAGGTTGACGAAGTTCGTATAGGTACCAAGCCGGGTGTTCGGGCCGATCGGATCGGCTTGCAACTCTGCGACCGTCGCGAAGGTCGGGATCGACGGGACGCAGAGCATGTCCAGACCGGCGATCGCGGCCTCGCACTGCCGCCGCAGCGTCTCCAAGCGATACAGGCTGTTGAAGGTGTCGGTCGCCGAGTATTTGGTGGCCGCACCGACGATCTGGCGGATCACGGGATGAACGGCCTCCGGATCGCGGTCCATGAGCGGACCGATCACTGAATGGCGCTCAGCGACCCAGACGCCGCCATAGAGCATCTCGGCAACCTGATAGAACGGGGTGAAATCGATCTCCGCCGTTTCGCAGCCGAAGGAACGAACGGTGTCGAGCGCCGCCTTGAAGGCATCGGCCTGGGCCGTATCGCCGAAGAACTTCAGGCTTCCCGCGTCCGGAATTCCGACTTTCAGATTGGGCGGCGGGGCCGTGAGGTCCGGAACCGGGACCGACTTGGAGAACGCGTCCGCCGGATCGTGGCCGGCGGCAGACTGGAAAGCCCTGTAGGCGTCTTCGACGGTCAGGGCGAAGATTGAGATCGTGTCGACGGTCCGGCATGCCGGGACGAGACCGCTTGCCGAGATCGATCCGATGGTCGGTTTCAGGCCGATAATGTTGTTCAGGGCGGCCGGTACGCGCCCGGAGCCTGCCGTGTCGGTGCCGAGCGCGAAGCTGACCAGCCCGCGGGAGACGGCGACCGCCGACCCGGAGCTTGACCCGCCGGGCACGATTTCCGGGTCGATCGCGTTCTTCGGCGGGGGGAAGGGCGAGCGGACACCGACCAGACCGGTGGCGAATTGATCCAGATTGGTCTTGCCGATCAGGATCGCGCCGGCGTCCCGCAGCTTCGCCACGGTGAAGGCATCGACCTCGGCCTCATAGGCGAATCCAGGACAGCCCGCTGTTGTCTGGAGTCCGGCGGCGTCGATGTTGTCCTTAATGGCGAACGGGACGCCCCAAAGTGGTTTGCCCTCGCGGTCGAACGGTCCGAGCCGCCCCGCCTCGTCTCGGGCGACGGCCTCGTCGATCAGCGTGATGAAGATTCCCGGATCCTGCGCCGCGGCGATTCTGCGATAGCACTCGCCGATGATGTCGGCAGGTCGCGTGCCCGCCTCGTAGGCCGCATGCAGCGAGGCGATGTCGAAGGGCAGCTCGTCCAAGGCGGCGTGTGTTTGCAAGACGGGGTTTCCTAGTGTCGGTTGGCCGGGTGCCCGTGTCTGAATTGCTGCATCCGCGAACCGATCGCCCGGTAAACCGTCGATTGGGGTATCAGTTTCCCCTAACGGAACGATTTCCTGGCCCCAGTGCGGATCTCGCACTTGCGATAGGAAAAGTGTGTGGGCTTCGAGTGGTGATGTCTTCTGCTATGATTGCAGCAAGCCGCTGCAATGAATGCAGCAGTAATGTCGAGCCGATGGGGAATGCCGATGCGCCACATGACGACGCTGCTCTACATCGACGCTGTCGCGCGGGCCGGATCCATCCGAAAGGCGGCTGAGACCCTGTCGATCACCTCGACCGCCCTGAACCGCCGACTTCTGGCCATCGAGGAAGACCTGGGGGTGCCGATCTTCGAGCGTCTACCGCGCGGCGTGAGGCTGAACGCGGCGGGGGAACTGCTGATCCAATTCATTCGGGATCAGGTCTCTGACATGGAAAGGCTCCGCTCCCAGATCCTGGACCTATCCGGGGAACGGCGCGGTCGTGTGCTGATCGCCTGCAGTCAGGCTGTGCTTGCCTATCTGCCCGTCCAGATCGCCCAGTACCGCCATGATCATCCGGGCGTGACCTTCGGCGTGTTCAGGCGCGACCGGGAGGCGGCCGAGCAGGCATTGGTCGATCATAGCGCCGATATCGCGCTCGTGTTCGAGCCCATCCGGCTGGCCGAATTCCAGACCATCCTGACCGTGCGGCAGCAGGTGCATGCAATGCTTTCCAGCACCCATCCGCTGGCGGGACGCAGCGTGCTGCGCCTGCGCGAATGCCTGGAGTATCCGTTCGCGCTGCCGACCCATGCCTATGGGGTCAGGCACCTGCTGGAGATCGCGCTGGTCGACTCGCCGATCAAGATGGCGCCGGTCATCGAGACCGACAGCTTCGAGTTCCTGCGCTACCATGTGATGACCGAGGGGATCATCTCGTTCCAGATACCCATCGGTCTGCCGCCGGAAAGTCTACCGCCCGGTATGGTCACGATCCCGATCGACGAGCGCGACGTGCCGAATGGCTTCATCTACATGGGCCAACTGCGCGGAAGGACGCTTCCCGTCGCTGCGGCCCGCTTCGCCGACCAACTGACGAAGGATCTGGCCGAGCGCTATGCATGAACGGATAGGCGGCATACCCTTGTCGCGGCTCCTTGGGAGGAGAGGTCTTGCCCATGGCGTTCCATCGGTTGTTTTCCGCGGCTTCGTCGGATGGCTGAAGCGAGTAGGGCCGCGTTGATCGCCCCCGGGGGCGCCCGCGTCTCGGCGGGGTGCTTGGATCGGCCGTCGGCCTGGGTTCGTCGGTCCTGGGTATCGCGCGCATCCAGGCGTGTCGTCGACCGGAGGCCGGGATGCTGACCGTTCTGGGGAACAGGACCTACCGCCATCTTTTCCTGGCCCAGATCCTGTCGCTGATCGGAACCGGGCTGACGACCGTGGCGCTCGGGCTGCTCGCCTACGACCTGGCCGGGGATCGCGCCGGGCAAGTGCTTGGGACTGCCCTCGCGATCAAGATGGTGGCCTATGTCGGTCTCGCGCCGGTCGCGGCCGCGCTCGCCGCCAAAGTGCCGCGCCGGCGGTTTCTCGTGACTCTCGATCTCTGCCGGGCCGGAATGGTTCTGATGCTGCCGTTCGTGACGGCGGTCTGGCAGGTCTATCTCCTGGTTTTCCTGTTCCAGGCCTGCTCGGCCTCCTTCACGCCGACCTTCCAGGCGACCATTCCCGATATTCTGACCAGCGAAAAGGATTACACGAACGCGCTGTCCCTCTCGCGGCTCGCCTACGACCTGGAATCGCTCATCAGTCCGATGCTCGCGGCGCTCCTCCTCGCTGCGCTCAGCTTCCATTGGCTGTTCGTCGGCAACGCCTTTGCCTTTCTGGCGTCGGCCGCCCTGGTGGTCTCCGTCGTTCTGCCGGCCATCCGGGCCGAGAGCATGGTTCGATCATTCCGCGAGCGCCTGACCCGGGGGGCCTTCATATACCTTCGAACACCGAGGCTGCAGGGGCTGCTGGCGTTGAGCTTCGCCGTGTCGTCCGCCGGTTCGATGGTCATCGTGAACACGGTCGTCTTTGTCCGCGACGGGCTCGGCGGCGATGATCTGGACGTGGCGGTTCTGTTCGCCGCCTATGGCGTCGGATCGATGGCGGTCGCGCTGGCGCTGCCCCGGCTGCTGGACGACCGCCCGCCGCGCGGCGTGATGCTGGCCGGCGCCGGTCTACTGGCGGCCTCCCTGCCGCTCGGGGCACTCGGACTCGGTTACGGTGCCGCGATGGCTCTCTGGGCCGCTGTCGGGGCCAGTGTATCGTTGATCATGACGCCGTCCGGGCTGCTGCTGCGACGGTCCTCCCATCCGGAAGACCGGCCGGCCCTGTTCGCGGCCCAATTCGCGCTGTCTCATGCCTGTTGGCTGGTCGCCTATCCGACGGCGGGGTGGCTGGGTCTCGTGATCGGGTTGCCCAACACCTTCATCGTTCTGGCGGCGGGCGCCGCTCTCGGGGCAATCGCCGCCGCGTGTCTCTGGCCCGCGGTCGACCCGGAAGTGATCGAACACGACCACGATGGCATCGTCCACGCTCACGGCCATGCCGATGACGCGCATCATGGCGGCGGACTGGCAGAGTGGCGCGCGGACGGTGCCCACTGCCATCAGCCGGTTCGGCATGCCCACGCCTTCGTGATCGACGACCATCATCCGGCCTGGCCCGGCACAAGGCAAAGACGCAGGCCCGCTCGCCGAATGCCCGGCGACTGAGACCGGGCGCTTGAGGCCAGGGCTCGAACCGGAACGGCGTGCCTTCTAGAAAACTGGCGGCAACGGGTCATCTGTGCGGAAAATTATCGCGCGTCCGCGCCGGACTCCTTGTCAATTGTCTCCGCTTCCCTATTTATCGGCCGCAAAAAACCAACAACCGAGAAATTCGGACCCACAGCTATACCATAACGAGAAGGAAGCCGATGAAACGCTCCACGATAATTGGCGCGGTTGCAGCCCTTGCGCTCATGCCGTCGATCGCCGTCGCACAGGACCGCAGCGACTGGCCCTCCAGCTTCACCGTCGCCACTGCCTCACAGGGGGGCACCTACTTCGCATACGGGTCCGGTTGGGCCAACTTGGTCGCTGACGAACTCGGTATCTCCGGCGGCGCCGAAGTGACCGGCGGCCCGATGCAGAACATGGCCCTGGTTCACACCGGCGATGCCGCGTTCGGCATGACCACCATGGGCCCGGCCCGGGAGTCGATGGAAGGAAGCAACCCGATCGCCCCGGGGCTGCAGATGACGCAGGCCTGCGCGATGTTCCCGATGTACCAGACGCCTTTCTCGATCACGACGCTGGCGTCTTCGGGCATCACCAAGGTTTCCGAGATCCCCGCCGGGGCGAAGATCGGTTTCGGGCCGGCCGGCTCGACCTCCGATACCTATTTCCCGCGCATGCTCGAGACGCTCGGCGTCGAGTTCGAGCGGCGCAACGGCGGCTGGTCGGATCTGGGCGGTCAGTTGCAGGACAATCTGCTCGACGTCATCGCGTTCGCGGCCGGCGTCCCCGTGCCGGCGGTCAGCCAGCTCGAGGTTCAGACCAACATCAATATCATCGAGTTCACCGAGGAAGAGCAGAAGAAGATCCTGGAGGCGTTCCCGGTCTCACCGTTCGAGATCGGCGCGGGCACCTACACCACGCTGACCGCTCCGGCGCGTTCGGTGTCGATGTGGAACTTCGCGATCGCCAACTGCAACCTCCCGGAATCCTTCGTGTACGAGGCGACCAAGGTGGTGATGTCGGACAACGCGCGGATGGTCGGTATCCACAAGGCCGCCCGGTCGACGATCGTCGCCAACTGGGACAAGAACACGTTCATGCCCTGGCATCCGGGCGCGGCGCGGTGGTTCAACGAGAACGGCGCAAGCATTCCGGCGTCGCTGATCCACGGCGGCTGACGCTCAGCGTCCGCCTAAAGACTTGACCATGAAACGGCGGTGGACCGGGCCTGTCGTGGCGCGGTCCACCGTTGCGGTCCGCCGCTGACGCGCGGATCGTGTATGAGGGGGAACAGGATTGTGAGCCAGCAGACCACCGCCGGACCGAACGCCGACGGAGACGATGACCGCGTCATCGCCGCCGGCGTCGATGATGAGCCCGTAGAGGCGAACCGTCGCGTCTTCGAGGGTCGTGGTGCCGTCGTCGTTGCGGCATTGAGCACGCTCTATGCGGCTTTCCATGTTCTCGCGCTCAACGGCGTCTCGATTTCGGGCATGACCGGTGGCCTCGTCGACATACCGTTCCTGCCGGCGTTTCCGATGGAGACGTGGAACTTTCGGATCGTCCATGTCGCCGGCGCACTGATGATCGGGTTCATCCTGTTCGCCGGCTCCGGTTTTCCTCAGGACGAGGCAGCCGAGACCCGCTTGCTGGGCTGGCTCGCGCTGCCCCTCATGGCGCCGGCGCTCTTCTCGCTCGGCATGGCGCTTTCCTTCGGCGTCGAGATCGCCAATGGCGCGATGTGGAACGGCATTGATGCCCGTATCCGCTTTAACGAGACCTGGTTGTACGGAGCCCCCCTCCTTGTCGCCACGGTGGGCGGCATCGTTCTGTCCTGGGTGCATCGCCGACGCCGGGCCGGGTTCTCGGCGCCTGACGTGGTGCTCGCGGTGTGCGGCATGGCCGTCGCCGCCTATCTGATCGTGATCTACGGCACGCTGATGCGGAACTCGACCGGCACGCCTTTCGCGCCCATCGGCATTTCGCTCGCGGCGCTCGCCGGGACCCTGCTGATCCTGGAACTGACGCGCCGGGTGGCCGGGATGGCCCTGGTGGTGATCGCCGCCGTGTTCCTGGCCTACGTGTTCGCCGGTCAGTATCTCCCCGGGTTCCTGAAGTCGCCGGCGATCGACTGGACGCGGTTCTTCAGCCAGGTCTACACCGACGCCGGGATCCTGGGGCCGACCACGGCCGTCTCCTCGACCTACATCATCCTGTTCATCGTTTTCGCCGCGTTCCTGCAGGCGTCCAAGGTTGGCGACTATTTCGTCAATTTCGCCTTCGCCGTGGCGGGGCGGGCCCGCGGCGGTCCGGCGAAGGTCGCGATCTTCGCGTCCGGCCTGATGGGCATGATCAACGGAACCTCGGCCGGCAACGTGGTTGCGACCGGCTCGCTCACCATCCCGCTCATGAAGAAGGTCGGCTATCCGCGTAAGACCTCGGGCGCCGTCGAGGCGGCGGCTTCCACCGGCGGTCAGATCATGCCGCCGATCATGGGGGCCGGCGCCTTCATCATGGCCGAGATCACCGGCATCCCCTACGCAGATATCGCGATCGCCGCGGTCATCCCGGCGATCCTCTATTTCGTGTCGATCTTCTTCATGGTCGATTTCGAGGCGGCCAAGCTTGGCATGCGCGGCATGCGCGACGATGAGCTCCCGCGTTTCGCGACCATGGTGCGCCGCGTCTACCTTTTCATTCCGATCATCATTCTGATCGTCGCCCTGTTCCTGGGCTACTCGGTGATCCGCGCCGGTACCCTGGCGATCGTGTCGGCGGCGGTCGTGAGCTGGCTGACGCCGTCGCGCATGGGGCCCCGTGCGATCCAGAAGGCGTTCGAACTGGCCGGCGTCATGTCGATCCAGATCATCGTCGTCTGCGCCTGCGCCGGCATCATCGTCGGTGTGATCTCGTTGACGGGCGTGGGTGCGCGGTTCTCCAATCTGCTGCTCGGTCTCGCCGACACCTCCCAACTTCTCGCCCTGGTGTTCGCCATGGCGATCGCCATCCTGCTTGGCATGGGTATGCCGACGACGGCGGCCTACGCGGTCGCCGCTTCGGTCGTGGCGCCGGGTCTGGTGGAACTGGGCATCAACCAACTGACCGCGCATTTCTTCGTGTTCTACTTCGCCGTTGTGTCGGCCATCACCCCGCCGGTCGCCCTGGCCTCCTATGCGGCCGCAGGTATATCCGGCGCCAACGCGATGGAGACATCGGTCGCGTCGTTCAAGATCGGGATCGCCGCGTTCATCGTGCCGTTCATGTTCTTCTACAACGGTGCGCTGCTGATGGATGGGACGGCTCTTGAGATCGCCCGCGCCCTGGCGACGGCGGTGGCCGGCGTGTTCCTGCTCTCCTCAGGCGTGCAGGGCTGGTTCATGGGCGGGCTTACCGTCTGGTACCTTCGGTTGGCGCTCGTAGCCGCCGCGCTGTTCATGATCGAGGGGGGGCTCGTCACCGACGGCATCGGAGTCGCCATCGCGGTGGGTACCTATCTGATCCAGCGCTTCGTGCGGCCGCGTCCGGGCGCGCTGGTGGAGGCGCGGGGGCCCGACTGACGGGGTTCCGTCCCGCTGGCGTGGATGGGCGAGGGATCAGGCTCGGGAGATCAGGCGCTCGTACAGATGCCAGGAGGCGTGACCGAGCACCGGGAAAACGACGACCACGCCGAGGAACGCCGGAGCGACGGCGAGCAGGGTGAGCCCGCCGATCGCCGCGCCCCAGCCCAGCATCACCGCCGGGCTGGCCAGCACCGTCTTCACGCTGGTGATCATCGCCGTCACGAAATCGACCTCCCGGTCCAGTAGAAGCGGCATCGCGATCACGGTGATCGAATACAGGACGGTGGACAGGAACGCGCCGATCAGGCTGCCGATGGCAAGGAAGACCGCGCCGTCCAGGGTCGTGAACACGGCTGCGACCAGATTATCCAGCGAGCTGAAGCTGTGGTAGCTGAGCGTGATGGCGAGGACGATCCGCACCTGATAGGCCCAGATCCAGAACACGAAGAGCACGACGAACGACATCCAGCCGAACTCCCGCCGCTGCTGGCGGAAGATGACGAGGAAGATATCGGTGGCGGTGAACGGCTCGCCCCGGGCCATCCGACGGGACATCTCGTACAGCCCGGCCGCGAGAAACGGCGCGACCAGCGGAAAGCCGACGCCGACGGCGATGGCGAACCAGAGCTGTTCGAAGACCAGCAGACCGGCCAGAAGCCCGGCGCCGAACAGGGCGTAGACCAGACCGAAAAACAGGCTGAGTGCCGGCCTGGCACGAAGGTCTCTGAAGCCGGCGGCGAGCGCGGCGCGCAGATCCGCAATCGTGGCGGACGTGACCTCGAGGCGGATCGGTGGCGTTGGTGTTGCGTGTGCCTGGTTCGCTTGCATGGCTTGGTTTCTCTTCTGCAAACGTGGCCAGCCTCCCTGACCGGCCTCGGCTGAATGGTAGTCGATCGCCGGATTTTCCGCAAAGCAGGGGTGCCGGCTCCGGCTTTGCCCAGGTCTTGCGTAGCGCTAGGCCGGGATCGCCGCGCCGTCCCGCCGCGGATCGGCGGCCCCGACCATGGCGCCGCTCGACGGGTCGAATGACACCGCCTGCATGCCACCGCAGTTCAAGGTCAGGGGTGGCGCAAGATCGACCGCGTGGCCCCGGCGCTTCAGCTCCGCCACGACACGTTCCGGGATCCGGTTCTCGAGCTCCACCCGGGCGCCGTCCCAAAGCCGCGCCCGCGGAGCGTCGATGGCCGCTTGTAGGTCGAGCCCGAAGTCCAGGTGGTGGATATAGGCCTGTGTCTGGGTTTGCATGATGCCGTAGCTCCCTGGCGTGCCGAGCGCCAGAACTCCGGTGCCGTCGACAGTGCCGATGGTCGGCGCCACGACGGAGGCCCAGGCCTTGCCCGGCTCGAGAAAGTTCGGCGAGTCCGGCTCCAGATCGCCCCAGTTCAGGTAGTTCGACATGCAGACGCCGGTGCCCGGGATCACGACGCCGGAGCCGAAGATGCCGCCGAGGGTCTGGGTGACGCAGATCAGGTTGCCCTCGCGATCCGCGGCGGAGAACGATGTGGTGTGCTGTCTGGTCCAGTCGGTCTCGGGCATCGGGCCGCTGGACCATTGCTCGGTTCGGCCGATGACCGGTCGACCGTCCAGAAGGCGCGCGCGCAGTCGGTCGAGCGTCGCGGCCTCGAACAGACCTTCGATCTCGGCGCGCGGCCGCTTGTTGTGGTGCAGCCGCATCTCCGCCGAGATGCGGATGGCGCGGAAGACCGTGTCCAGATGGTCCGACCCGAGATGGTCCATCGAGCCGATGTCGACGCCCGAAAGCATCGCCAGAGTCAGCAACATCTGGAAGGACTCGGCAGGCGGCGGAACCGTGTGGATCGTCAGGCCGCGGTAGTCGACCTGCATCGGCTCGAGAAACCGCGCTTCCACCCGCTCCAGGTCCTCCAGGGAGATGACGCCGCCGATCGACTGCAGGTGTTCGGTCATGGTACGGCCGAGCGGGCCGCCGTAGAGGTATCCGGGTCCTTCGGCGCCGATCGCCTCGAGGGTGTCGCCGAGCAGCGGCTGTCGCAGGATACTCCCGACCTGCTTCCCGCCGATCGGGTCCAGATAGGTCTCGCGCCAGATAGCCGGATAGCTCTGGCCGAGGCAGAAATCCAACAACCGGAGATACAGGGTGGAGACCGGTACGCCGACGTGGGCGAGGCGCACCGCTTCCTTGAACAGGTCGCCGAGCGGTTTCGTTCCGTAGGTCTCGTTGATCGTCGCCCAGCCGGCGAGGTTGCCCGGCACGCCGGGCGCCTTCGGGCCCGCCGCGATATCTCTCTTGGTGGTGGAGGTCGGATCGAAGTTCAGCGGTACCGGCGGCGTGAAATCGAGGGACCGGACCCGCTTCTCCCTGGCGCTGTAGAGGGTCGCAAGGCCGTTGCCGGCGAGACCGGACATGAAGGGCTCGCACACGTTCAGCGCGGCCGCCGTGGCGACGATGGCGTCGAAGGCATTGCCGCCGTCGCGGAGCACCTGGGCGCCCGCCGCCGCCGCCGACGGATGGGCCGCGGCCACCATGCCGCTGACTCCGCGGACCGGCGCGCGCCCGGCAACATATGCAACTCCGGTCATATCGTCGGCCTCACCCCGTTCCGTCTCTCGGCCGGCATCGCCGGTCATCGTGTCACCGGTCTCCCTGGCGCCGATCCCGGCGCCCACCCTCTGCTCCGTCAGGCGATGCTCGTCGGCATGCCGAGACTGGCGGCCTGGCGTTGTTCGAAAGCGCGGCGCGACTCGTCGTAGCAGTGACCCCGGAACCCGCCGCGCACGGTTCCCGGCTCGATCGATCGGAAGTACACCCGCCAGCTCTCCGGCAGCGTCACGGAGTCCGGCGGGGCGAGCCAAAGTCGGTGCAGCAGGCGTTTCTGCTCGGGCGCGTCGAAATCCTCGAACTCGGTCCGGGAGTGCAGCATGACGTGGTTGTTCATGAGTTGAAGGTCGCCGGGCTCCAGCCACATGGTGAACATCAGGTCCGGCCGCTGAAGGATTGCGTCCAAGACATCCGCGGTCTCGCGCTGGGCTGCGGTCAGCGGCGGCACGCCGTCGATCTCCTGGGCGGTTCGGACCCGGTTGCGGTTCCATTTGCAGAACAGTCGGCCGTCCACGAAATCGAAGAGCGGTTGGCCGTAGAACGGCTCCTCGTCCGGCGCCTCTTCCTGGTTTCGGCTGAAGTGAAAGGGTTGGCGAGCAATCTCGGCCAGATCGGGGCGTTCCGCTTTCAGCGTCCGCCAGGCGGAGACGCTGCTGGTCACCATGCTCTGTCCCCCGGCCTTGGCCTTGTTGTAGCAGGACAGGGCCACGAGATCGCAGCTGTCGACATGGAAGTCGAGCTTGGCGTTGGAGTTGTACCCCCGGCCGCCGGCGGAGCGGTAGTTCATGCCGGCCGCCCGCACTTCCGACAGGTAGTGCGTCGCCTTCCCCTGGGGCCGGGCGACGCCGAGCTGCAGTCCGATCGCCCAGGTCAGCAGCCGGTACTCGTCCGGGCTCATGTCCGCGCGCGGCAGTCCCTTGACCAGGGCGAGGCCCCGGCCGAAATGGGCCTCCCGCGCCGCCGCGCGGATCGTCTCCAGGCCGGGACCCAGATCGAACTCCTCGCGCCGATAGTCCAGCAGGTCGCGGTCGGGTGAGTAGGCTCGCCTGACGGCGGCGGCGAGTTGCGCGCGATCCCGTTCCGCGATGGGAAAGATCCAGCTTCGGTCACGCTTGAGGTCCCCGGCGTGCCATGCGGCCGAGGTGTCGACTTCCTGAGGCATTTCCCGACCCGACTCTTGCTTGTTGTCGGGTGATGCTATCGGTCGCCGAATCGTCGGTAAAGGGACGGCCGTCGACCGACGCGGGTCTCAGGCGGCGGTGGCGAGCCCCGTGATGTTCGGCAGCGGCCGGGCCCGAGCCGGAATCGTGGCCATGTAGCGCTCCAGCGCGGCCGATATTCCCAGCAGGGCATGGTCGCCGTAGCGCTGGCCGCAGATCTGCAGCCCGAACGGCGTTCCGGTCGGATCCAAGCCGCAGGGGATGGTAATCGCCGGGTGCGCGACGTTGGTGATTCCGTAGGACAGACCGAGCCAATGGAAATAGCTGCGCAGCTCTTCGCCGTTGATATGGGTCGGGTAGAGCTGGTCGACCGGGTAGGGCGGCACGGCGGCCATGGGCGCCAGGAGAATGTCGTAGTCCTGCATGAAAGTCAGGAAGCGGCGGTAACTCGTCGTTTGCTGGTTCTGTGCCCAGGCGGCGTCGGCGAAGCTGTATTCCAGCGCCTCCTCGTAGTTGGCGATGGCGTTCGGACCGAGCAGGTCGCGCTTGTTCTCGTAGTGCGGCCGGAACCGGTCGATGAATTGGAGCGACCGCAGGATGGCGAAAACCTCGTCCGACTTCTCGAGCGGCGGATCGATCTCGGTGACGCTGCCGAAGACGCTCTTAATGTCCTTGATCGCGGCCCGGAAGGTCGCGCGGATCTGGTTGTCCACCGGCGCGAAGCCGAGATCCTCGGACACGGCGACCCGAAGGCTGGAGAGGTCGATATCGGGCAGCTTCAGGAAGCTCGCCGGATCGACCGGATAGGACAGCGGATCCACCGGATCGTAGCCGGCGATGGCGGAGAGCAGCAGCGCTGTGTCGGCCACGTCCCGGCCCATAGGCCCCTGGACCGAGAGCGCGCTCCAGCCGGTGGGGCGGCCGGACATCGGCACCAGGCCGGGTGTCGGGCGGTAGCCGACGACGCCGCAATAGGCGGCGGGCGTGCGCAGCGATCCGCCGGTGTCGGAGCCGAGCGCCAGCGGCACCATGTTGGTCGCCAGAGCAACGGCGGACCCGCCGGAGGAGCCGCCGCAGATCCGCGACGGATCGAACGGATTCCCCGTCGGTCCGAAAACCGGGTTGTTGGAGTTGGCACCGAGCCCGAACTCGGGGACGTTCGTCTTGCCGACGGCGATGGCGCCAGCCTTCCGGGCGACGGCGACCAGGCGCTCGTCGCTTTCGGGAATGTTGTCCGCGAAGATCGGCGAGCCGAAGGTGGTGCGCACCCCGCCGCTGACCATGGTCTCCTTCACGCCCATCGGCAGTCCGTGCAGCACCGGCAGGTCGTCCCCCCGCATCACCGCGTCTTCTGCGGCCTTCGCCTCCTCTTCGGCCCGGTCCCAGCAGGTGGTCGGCATGGCGTTCAGGGTCGGGTTGATGGAGTCGGTCCGGTCGCGGCAGGAGGCCAGGAGTTCGACGGGCGAAAGCTGTTTGTCGCCGATCAGGCGGCGCGCTTCCACGGCGGACAGGTCACACGGCTCGGTCACTGACGGTCTCCTCGTTCTGGCGGCCCTGATCGGATCAGACGGCGACGGCGTCATCGAAAAGATGGCACTCGACGAGCCCCCGGCTGTCCCGGATCTGGGACGGGCGGATGGTGCGGCAGGCGTCGCCCGCATGGGCGCAGCGGGGATGGAAGGTGCACCCGGGCGGCGGATCGATCGGGTTGGGAAAGGTCGAGCCGAGCTGCGCATCCGGCACGCCGAGCCCCGCCTCGGGGGTCAGGACCGAGGCGAGAAGCGCCTGGGAATACGGATGGCGCGGATCGCGGAAGAAGTCCTGGCCCTGGGCCTCCTCGACGATGCGGCCCAGATACATGACCGAGACTTTGCTCGCGATCAGCTCGACGACGGCGAGGTTATGGCTGATCAGGACGTAGGTCAGGCCGAGCTCGCGCCGCAGATCCAGGAGAAGATTCAGGATCTGCGCCTGGACCGAAACGTCCAGGGCCGATGTCGGCTCGTCGCAGATCACGATCTCGGGGCGCATGACGAGCGCGCGGGCGATGGCGACACGCTGGCGCTGGCCGCCGGAAAGCTGGCTCGGGTACATGTCATAGGCCCGCTTGGGCAGGCCGCAGAGGTCCATGATGTCCTCGACCTTGCGCCGACGGTCGGACTCATGGCCGATTTTGTGGATGTACAGCGGCAGGGTGATGATGCTGCCGATGGTCTTGCGCGGGTTCAGGGACGAGTAGGGGTCCTGGAAGATCGGCTGGACCCGTTTCGCCAGTTCCTTGCGTCCGATCTCCTGCAGGGGTTGGCCGTCGATCGCCAGGGTGCCGGAGGTTGGCTCCTGGAGGCCGAGCAGCATGCGCGCGACCGTGCTCTTGCCACAGCCGGACTCGCCGACCAGCCCCAGCACGCCGCCTTTCTCGATGCTGAGCGACACGCCGTTCACCGCATGCAGCGGACGTTTCGGTTGGAACATGCCCTGGCGGACCTGGAAGGTGCAGAACAGGTCGCGGGCTTCAAGTATCGGCGTCGTCGTCATGCCGGGCTCCCCGCGCTTGCGGTTGCGGTGTCCAATCCGGCATTGAGCGCTGCGACCTCTTCGGCCCGGACGCACCGCACCGCATGGTTCGGGACGAGTTCACGGGTGGTCAGCGTCTTAAGGCAGATGTCCTCGGCATAGGCGCAGCGGTTGGCGAAGGCGCAGCCGGTCATCTCGCCGATCATCGAGGGCACTATTCCGGGAATGGTCCCCAGACGCTCGCCGTAGGCCGTTTTCCCGGGCACCGGAATGCAGTTCATCAGACCCTGGGTGTAGGGGTGGGTTGGGCGGCTGAAGATCTCGTCGACATCCCCACTCTCGATGATCTCGCCCGCATACATGACTGCCACCCGGTCGGCGACCCGGGCGACGATGCCGAGATCGTGGGTGATCAGGATCACCGCCATGTCGAACTCGCGCTGCAGATCCTTCAACAGATGAAGAATCTGCGCCTGGATGGTCACGTCGAGCGCCGTTGTCGGCTCATCGCAGATCAGCAGATCCGGGCCGCACATCAGTGCCATGGCGATCATCACACGCTGGCGCAAACCGCCGGACAACTGGTGCGGATATTGGCCAAGCCTGCTGGAGGCGCCGGTGATGCCGACCTTCTCCAGCAGATAGACGGCCCGTTCCCGCGCTTCGCTCGCCGACACGCCCTTGTGCAGCCGGATGCCTTCCTCAAGCTGGTTGCCGATGGTGTAGGCCGGGTTCAGCGACGTCATCGGCTCCTGAAAGATCATCGCCATGGTGCTGCCGCGCACCTTGGCCATGTCGCGCTCGCCGAGCTTGAGAAGGTCGGCGCCGTCCAACTCGATACGGTCGGCCTCGCGTTTCGCCCGGCTCGGCAACAGGTCCATGAGGGCGAGCGATGTCAGCGACTTGCCGCAGCCGGACTCTCCGACCAGGCAGAGTGTCTCTCCCTTGGCAACCTCGAAGCTGATACCGCGGACGGCGTGCAGCACGCCCGCCGCAAGCGGAATGGAGACCCGGAGATTTTCGACTTTGATCGTCGGCGTCATCGCGCGGCTCCTAGGCCCGGTTCTCTGGAACGGTGACGTCACGCACGCCGTCGCCGAGCAGGTTGACCGCCAGCAGCATCATGAACAGCGCGCTGCCCGGAATGGCGATCAACCAGGGGTCGAACAGGATGTAGTTGCGGCCCTCCGAGATCATCAGCCCCCAGGACGGAAGCGGCGGCTGCACGCCGAGGCCGAGGAAGCTCAGCGCCGCCTCGAGCAGCACCGCGTGGGCGAACTCCAGGGTGGCGACCACAATGAGCTGGTTCATCACGTTCGGCAGAATCTCCCGCGCCAGGATATACCAGGTGGAACAGCCGGCGGCCTGAGCCGCCGCCACGTAGTCGAGCGAGCGGATCTGCTGTGTGCTGGCGCGCATGACCACGGCGTAGCGGTCCCAGAGCAGAAGACCGAGGACCAGGATGACCATCTCCAGCGAGCCGCCGACAATGGCGACCACGGCGAGGCTGACCAGGATTACCGGCAAGGACAGCCGGCAGGTGATCAGGAAGGTGACGACCAGATCGACCTTGCCGCCGAAATAGCCGGCGGCCACGCCCATCACGGTCCCGATGATGCCGGAGATCAGCGCCGCCATGATGCCGATCAGCAGCGAGATTCGGGCGCCGTAAATCAGTCGGCTGAGATAGTCCCGTCCGACCTGATCGGTGCCGAGAATATGGTCCCAGGTGCCTTTCTCGTGCCAGACGGGCGGCGCCAGGCGGGCGACCAGATCCTGGTGGTACGGATCGTAGGGCGCCAGCCATGGCGCCAGCAGAGCCATCAGGACGATGAAGAGGAAGATTCCACCGCCGATGACGATACCGCGGTGGCCGAAAACCTTGCGCCGCAGGATCTGACCGGGGGTGGGGCCCAGGATCTGCTCGGCGCTGGGTACCGTCGTGTTCATGACCGACATGTCAGGCTACCCGTATTCTGGGATTGAGCCAGGCGTTCAGGAGATCCGCCAGGAAGGTGAGGATGATGTAGAACCACGAGAACAGCAGCAGGACCGCCTGGACCGTCGGGAAGTCCGACCGCGAGATCGACTCCCAGGCCAGGAATCCGGCGCCGTGCAGCGCGAACACCGTCTCGATGATGATCGATCCTGTCAGCATGAAGCCGAACTGGACCGCGGCCAGGCTCACCACCGGAATGATGGCGTTGCGCAGGGCGTGCTTGAATAGAACCTTGGCCGGTCGCAGACCCTTGGCCCGCGCCGTTCGCACATAGTCCGAGGACAACACGTCCAGCAGCCCGGTGCGGGTCAGGCGCATGAAGGCTGGCGTCGCGTAGTAGCCGAGCACGATGGTCGGCAACACGAAATGTTGCCAGGAGTCGGACCCGCTCGCGGGCAGGATCGGGACCCAATAGGCGAACAGCACGATCAGCATCAGGGCAAACCAGAAGCTGGGCATCGCCTGCCCGACCACCGCAAGCAACAGCGCCGCGCGGTCGATCAGGCTGTTGGGGTACATGGCCGCCAGCACGCCCAGCGGGATCGAGAGCGCCAGCGCGAAGATCATGGCGCAAACGCCGAGGGTCATGGTGACCGGCAGGCGCTCCAGGATCAGATCGATCACCGGCAGGCGGAAGTAGACGGACTCGCCGAACTCTCCCTGAACCGCGCCGGCCAGCCATTTGAAGTACTGGACATAGACCGGCTGATCGAAGCCGTAGGCCGCGCGGATCGCCATGATATCGGCCTGGCTGGCCCGCTCGCCGGCGAGCGCCGTCGCCGGATCGCCGCTGAGATACAGCAGGCTGAAGACCAGAGCCGAGACCGTCAGGCTGACCAGGATGGCAAGCAGGATGCGTTTTGCTGTGTAGACGAGCATCGCGACGCCATGAATTGGGGAAGGGAAATCGCCGCCGCCCCCGCTGCCGTTCCCGTCGGAACGACGATGCGCGGGGGCGGCGGCCGGATGGCTAGCCTACTTCCACTTGGCGAAGAAGAAGCGCGGGATCTCGTCCGCCGTCGGCGTCCAATCGAGCTCCTGGCTCATCGCGTAGTTGGTGTTGTAGGTCCAGAGCGGCAGCCAGTAGGCTTCGGCCGCGATCTTGCCCAAGGCCGTCTGATAGGCTTCCAGGCGGACCGCCTCATCGACGGTGGAGCCACCTTTCTGCAGAGCCGCTTGAACCTCCGGGTCCTGTGCCAGATCGTCCGGGCCGCCGCCGAAGAAGACCGGTGTGATGGCGTCCACATCGGGCACCGAACCCGAGCCCCAGGTCATGAAGGCGAAGGGCACGTTGTTGGAGCGGATTGCGTCGCGGGTCGCCGCGTACTTGCCGTAGCGCAGATCGGTCTCGATGCCGACCTGCTGCAGGAAGCCGAGCATCGGCTCCAGATATTCACGGTTCCGATAGGCGTAGATCTCCGTGCGGAAGCCGTCCGGGTATCCCGCCTCGGCCAGCAGGGCCTTTGCCTTGTCCACGTCGTAGTCGTACTTGACGACGTCCGACGTGCAGCCGAACTGCTCCGGATAGCAGGCCGAATCGATAACCTGGGACGCGCCGCGCACGATGTTGTCGACGATCGCCTGGCGGTCGATGGCGTGGGAGACCGCTTTGCGGACCCGCACATCCTGGAACGGGTTTTCGCCCGAACGCCCGGCGGCGTCGAACTGCAGGTACCCGATCCGCATGGTGCCGGCCGAGATCACGTTCAGGCTCGGCAGCGTCGCCAGTTTCTCGGCCTGGTCGGCCGGTACTTTCCAGATCCAGTCCAGCTTGCCGGAGGTCAGTTCCACGATCTGGGTGTTCACGTCGGGGATGGTCCGTTGATGGACCGTGCCGATCGCCGGTTTGCCCTTCGGGCTGCCGTCGAAATAGTCGGCGTTCGCCTCGAAGACGATTTCCTTGCCCGGAACCACCTTGGTCACCTTGTAGGGGCCGGTTCCGACCGGCGACTCTCCCATGCCGCCCGGGCCGACCTTGGCGTAGTGATCGGCCGGATAGATCGGAATGTCGCCGGCCAGATAGAGGGTCGCCAGCGGAGTCGGATTATTGGCGTAGATGCGGACGGTGTAGTCGTCCAGCGCCTCTGCACCCTTGATCCAGCCGATCGTCTGTTGGGCCAGCTTGCCGGTGTCCGGCGTCAACAGGAAATCCACCGTCGCAACGACATCCTTGGCGCTGAACGGATCGCCGTTATGGAATTTAACGCCTTTGCGCAGCTTGAACTCGAACGTCGTGTCGTTGACGATCTCGAAGCTTTCCGCCAGCAGTCCCTTGAACTCTCCGGTGTTCGGATCGCGATAGATCAGCGTGTCCCAGACCATCCGGTTGACCAGGATGCCTTCGCGGGAATTGTTGAAATAGACGTCGATGTTCGGGAGTTCGCGGTCCCAGGCGATGTTCAGCGTGTCGTCGGCTTTGCCGGCGAGCGCCGGAGTCGCGATCCAGGTCGTTGCTCCGAGCGCGACCGCCATCGCCAGTCCCCTCAACGCGACGCGCCGTGTCGTCCTTTTGGTCATATCGGTAACCTCCGTGTCCTGCTTGCTCCCGCCTTGCTGAGCGGCGGGTGTTTCGCGATTGCCTCGGTGCGGCAAAGATGCCGGAAAGGATCGCTCCCCAAACGCGATCAAGCAATCCGTCCTGATCGCTATGTCGGTAATGCCAGCCGGCGTCTCCCTACCCGGCCCAAGCGCCGCAGAAACTGCCGCGCCGCGCTCCAAACCTTAGAAACGCTACCAGTTGGATGGATCGTCAACAAATAACAATTCGAGCAATGTTATAACCAAACGGTAATTCAATTTGCTAACTGTCAAACAGATCCTTGGCTGCCTGAACCAGGCATTCCCGGAATAGGGTGACCGTCTCGTCGGCCTCGCTCGACAGCCAGAAGCACTTGGATTCCGATAGATAGCCGCTCGTGCTTAGTGGGAGGATCGAAATTTCGCCGCGGCTGGAATAATGCCGGGCCAATCGCTCCGGGAACAAGGCCAGGCAGGGAGTGCGACGCATCATGCCGAGGCTGAGAACGATGGACGTGGCTTCAACCTGGCCCGGCATCGGCCCGAGCCCTTTCTCGGCGAGGAACTCGGCCATTCCCTGCGACGCGAGAGAACCGGCCGCCGCCTTGAGCCAGGGCCATTCCAGCGCTGCCTCCCAGTCGATTTCGGTCTGTCTCGCAAGCGGGTGGCCCGGGCCGGCCACCACCACCAACGGTTCGCGGCCGAGGGTGAGTTGCTCCACGCCTTCGACCAGGAACGGCTTCCAAATCCGCACGACCAGGAGGTCGAGATCGCCGGCATACAGCATCGGAAGCATCTGGCCGAAGTGGCCCTCCGACACGGAGATGACGGCAGAGGGTGCCGCCTGGGTCATGAGGCGGATCGCCTCCGGGACGACTGTCGGCATCAGGCTGGAGGCGACGCCGATCCGAACCTTGCCGCCAAGTCCCTTCCGCAGCGCCTCGATATCGAACTCGGTACGCTGAATGCGGTTGAGAACGTCCTTGGCATGACGGACCAGCACGGCTCCGGCCGGAGTGAAGGCGACGGCATTGCCCTGGCGCTGGATGATCGGCGTTCCCAACTCCCGCTCCAATTCGGCGATCTGCTTTGAGATCGCGGGCTGACTGACGTTGAAGGCACGGGCGACCTTGGTGATCTGCCGGAGCTGGTCCAGCGCCGCGAGAATCCGCAGGTGGCGGATCTTGAGGACGTCCCGGAACAGTCGGCTGGCGATGCCGTCGCGGTAGGCCGGGGGAGTGTCGCTTGTCACGGCCGGTCGCTCCGGTGCGGATGGCGGGTGTCTGTCGACGGCCGAAAGCCTAGCGGGGCATGGTGCCGAAGAACAGATCGGCGACGCGCGTCGGTCGCCCGGCCGGGCCGATCGAGCGACGTTCCACCCGCCTCGTTCTTGGTCCGCAGACCGGACTATATGTAAACAACGGCTTCCGTAATGGGCCCGGTCATCCGACACTCTGGGCCCGCCGTAACAACAAGCACTTAACATCGGAGGATCTGGTGACGCCTGCTGACGACTACACCGACATCCGCGACGCCGTGCGCGCTCTCTGCGCCGAGTTCCCGCCCGAATACCATCGGGGCGTGGACGAGAAACGCGGCTATCCGGCCGAATTCGTCGACGCGCTCACCAAGGCCGGATGGCTGGCGGCCCTGATTCCGGAGGAGTACGGCGGATCGGGCCTCGGGCTGATGGAGGCGTCGGTCATCATGGAGGAGATCAACCGCTCCGGCGGCAATTCCGGTGCCTGTCACGGCCAGATGTATAATATGGGCACGCTGCTGCGGCACGGCTCGGACGCGCAGAAGCGGTACTATCTGCCGAAGATCGCGTCGGGCGAGCTGCGGTTGCAGTCCATGGGCGTGACCGAACCGACCACGGGCACCGACACGACGAAGATCAAAACCAAGGCGGAGCGCAAGGGCGACCGCTACGTCATCAACGGCCAGAAGGTCTGGATTTCGCGCATCCAGCATTCCGACCTGATGATCCTACTGGCGCGGACCACGCCGCTGGAGGAGGTCGAGAAGAAGTCGCGCGGCATGTCGATCTTCATCGTCGACCTGAAGGAGGCGATCGGCAACGGCATGGAGGTCAAGCCGATCCAGAACATGGTCAACCACGAGACCAACGAGCTGTTCTTCGACAACCTCGAGATTCCGGCCGAGAACCTGATCGGCGAAGAGGGAATGGGCTTCAAGTACATTCTCGACGGCCTGAACGCCGAGCGAGCGCTGATCGCCGCCGAGTGCATCGGCGACGGATACTGGTTCGTCGATAAGGTTACCGACTACGCCAAGGAGCGGGTGGTGTTCGGACGGCCCATCGGACAGAACCAGGGGGTGCAGTTCCCGATCGCCGAGAGCTATATCGAGATCGAGGCGGCCAGCCTGATGCGGTTCGAGGCGTGCCGCCTGTTCGACGCGAACCAGCCCTGCGGGGCCCAGGCCAACATGGCGAAATACCTCGCGGCGAAGGCGTCCTGGGAGGCGGCCAACGCCTGTATCCAGTTCCACGGCGGCTTCGGTTTTGCCACCGAGTACGATGTGGAGCGCAAGTTCCGCGAGACCCGCCTCTATCAGGTGGCGCCGATCTCCACGAACCTCATTCTCAGCTACGTGGCCGAACACATCCTTGGCCTGCCCCGGTCCTTCTGATGGCGACCGACAAGAGCCTGCCGCTGTCGGGGCTGACCGTCGTCGCGCTCGAGCAGGCGGTGGCGGCGCCGTTCTGCACCTCGCGGCTCGCGGATGCCGGTGCCCGGGTCATCAAGATCGAGCGGCCGGAGGGTGATTTCGCGCGCGGCTATGACGATGTCGCCCGAGGGCAGAGCAGCTATTTCGTCTGGCTCAACCGGGGCAAGGAATCCGTGGTCGTCGACCTCGCCGGGACCGAGGGAAAGGAGGTGCTGCGGGCTTTGATCGCCGACGCCGACGTGCTGGTTCAGAATCTGAAGCCGGGGGCGCTCGGCCGGCTCGGCTTTCCGCTCGAACAGATCCGCGAAGATCACCCACGCCTGATCATGTGCTCGATCAGCGGATACGGGGATAGCGGCCCGCTGGCGGAGCGCAAGGCCTACGACCTCCTCATCCAGGCGGAGTCCGGGCTGTGTTCGATTACCGGCGGCCCGAACGAGCCATCGCGGGTCGGCATCTCCGTGGTCGACATCGCCACCGGCGCGACAGCCCATTCGGCGATTCTAGAGGCGCTGATTGGCCGCTCGATCCATGGGGACGGGGCCGATATCCGCATCTCGATGTTCGACGTGATGGCCGATTGGCAGACGGTGCCTCTGCTCAACCATGAAGGCGGCAAGTCGCCGCAGCGGATCGGACTGGCTCACCCGTCGATCGCCCCCTACGGCGCCTTCGCCTCGTCGGACGGCGTCCTGATCCTGATCTCGATCCAGAGCGAGCGGGAATGGGCAAGCCTGTGTCGTCATGTGCTCGGCGACGAGGGGCTGACGAAGCACGAGACGTTCAGAAGCAACGTGATCCGGGTCCGGAACCGCGACCGGACCGACGAGCTGGTCGGTGGCGTCTTCGCCCGGCATACCGCAGAGGCCCTGGAGGGGATGTTGGACAAGGCCAACCTCGCGTTCGCCCGGGTCAACGACATGGCGGCGTTGTCGGGGCATCCGCATACCCGTCGGATTACCATCGAGACGCCGAACGGGCCTGTCTCTTATCCGCCGCCCGCGCCGATCGTCGATGGAATCGTCCGCGACTACGGTGCGGTTCCGGCAGTCGGCCAGCACAAACACCATAGCCGCGGTTAGCGGCCAGACCCGTTGACGTCCGTCTGGGACACTCCCGTTCCGTTGGCTTTTCGACTGACCGTCAATCCTCGAGGACGACGGAGTCCGGGTCGGCGCCGAGTTCCTCCAGAATGCCGGTCACCGCGTCGTTCATCTTGGGCGGGCCGCAGACATAGAACGCCTGACTGAAGTCGCTGACGTGCTTCTTCAGAAAGTCCTTGTCGACGATCCCGTGGGCGAGCGGGCTCGAGTCTTCGTCAGTGACGGTGAAGATGCACCGCAACCCGCCCATCGCCTCCAATTCATCGCGCAGGATGATGTCCTTCTCGGTTCTGTTCGAGAAGATCAGGCAGTGGCCCGTCAAGTCGCCCTTGCGCTGCAGGTCCCGCAGAATGGCGATGAAGGGAGTTACTCCCGCCCCTCCGGCGATGAAGACGCCGGGCCCGGTGTATTTGATCGCGCCCCAAGCGTCGTCGATCAGAAGCTTATCGCCCTTCGCGAGCTTGCCGATCTGGTTGGTGACGCCGTCGTGGTCCGGATAGACCTTGATCACGAATTCAAGAGCGTCCGCATCCGTGAGCGACGTGAAGGTGAACGGGCGCAGTTCGTCGCGCCAGCCGTCTCGGTCGATGGCGACGTCCGTCGCCTGACCGGGCTCGAAGCTGTACCCCTCGGGCTTCTCGACGGTCAACCGGACGACGTCGTGGGTTACAAACTCGGCTTCCAGGATGGTGACGTTGTAGACCATTTCGATCGGTTCCTCCTCGGTTCGGGGAGGCAGGTGTGTGGCAGCGGCGAATTGGCAAGCCCTCGACCACATTCCTCGTCGGCATCTCCATTATCAGAGCGGGCTGCCGGGTCCGGATCGGCGTTGCGGGAGAGGTGTCGACAGTTTGCAGTTTTGCGTCTTGCCAACCGACCGGTCCCCCTTGCACTGTAGGGGTTGTTCCGGCGCCACAGCGAAAACGCCAGCGGTGCAAAGCCCGCGTGTTCCGGTCCGACAGGGAATGGTTTCAGGGGGCTTCGAAAGCGATGAATCAGTTCGAATTCACCCGCCGTCAGATGATGGCGTTGATGGGAAGCGCCGCGACGGCGGCGATGCTGCCGGCGGCTGCCGGTGCGGCCGATGACGGCCTGAAGTTCTGGGCGCCGGGCATTGCCCGAGTTGGCGAGAAGGACTGGAGTTCGATGGAGGCGGAAGCCGGCATCAAACTCGCTCCGATCGCGAAGAGCGCGCGCGCGGACGAGGCTATCCAGAAGATGGTCGTCGGCGACGGCAATGCGCTCTACGACGCCATGACCGACAACGGTGGCGGCATGGAGGACGCGCTCGCAAGTCAGAATGCGATCGTGGAGCTCGACACGTCCAAGATCCCCAACTGGTCGATCATCGAGAAGCGGTACCTCGACGGCGGCGCGGCGGCGGACACGATCCGCTACGAGGGCAAGGTCGTCGCCATCCCTTATATCTCCAACGCCGACGCCATGGCCTTCAACCACGACGTCATCGGCTTCGAGCCTGATTCGTGGGAGATCCTGTTCGACGAGCAGTTCAAGGGCCGTGCCGCCCTGCAGAACGACTTCGGGCCGACGCTCACCAATACCGCCATCTATCTCAAGCAATCGGGTAAGCAGGACATCGAGAATCCGTCCGACATGTCCGAGGCCGAGGTCAAGGGCGTGTGCCAGTTCCTGATCGACAAGAAGAAGGCCGGTCAGTTCCGTACCTTCTGGGACGGTTTCCAGAACGGCGTCGACCTGCTTGCGTCGGAGGAAGTGCTTGTCGCCTCTTGCTGGGAGCCGATCCAGATCGTGGCGGCCAGAAAGAGCGCCAAGGATATCCGCTACGGCACCATGAAGGAGGGTCACCAGACCTGGAACAACGTCGTCATGCTGACTCGTGGCGGACGCGAGCGCGGGATGGACGACACGTTCTACAAGCTGGTGAACCTGTATCTGTCGCCATGGTTCGGGGCGCGTACCCTTGCCGCCCTCGGTTTCACGCCGCAGATGACCGGCGTGCTGGAATACGTGGACGCCAACCCGGATGTTTTCGACGCCGCGACCAAGGCGACGATCAATGACCGTCTGGCGCGCAAACAGGAGCGGCTCGCCGTGCCCGGCAACTCCTGGCAGAACGTGTTCCCGACCAACATTCGGGCCTATCAGGACTGGTGGGCGCGGGTTCAGGCCGCCTGATCCGCGATGACCGCTCCGACTGACAACGGGCTCGACGGGCTTCCCCCCGTCGAGCCCTACCGGCCGACTCTGCGCGAACGGATGTCGGGCTGGGCGTTCTGGGTTCCGATCGTCTTCATGGTGCTGTTCTTCGCCCTGCCGATGGCGTTGACCGTCGTGTTCAGCGTGTTCGAGCGGACCATGTTCTGGATGGAGCCGGGCTTCACCCTGGCGGCCTACGAGAACTTCTTCTTCTCCGCTCGGCTGGAGAATTTCCTCTCCTCAATGGGCTATTCGCTCATCTCGGTGGTGGTGTCCTTCTGTCTCGGCTTTCCGATCGCAGTTTTCGTGCGCAAGTCGGTCCCCCAGGCTGCGCAGCATCGGGTCGTGCTGCTGTTCATCCTGCCGTTCATGGTGTCGGAGATCATCCGCATCTTCGCGTTGCGACCGGTCCTCCAGCGCAACGGCCTGGTGAACGAGACGCTGATCAATCTCGGTCTCATCGACGAGCCCGTCACCGCCCTGATCTACACCCATACCGGCGTGGTCATCGGCGAGGTGCTGTCCTTCATGCCCTTCATCGTCTTCGCCGGATTCCTGGCTATGGAAGCGGTGCCGAAATTCATCTTCGAGGTCTGCGACGACCTCGGCGCGGGCCCGGTGCGGCGGTTCACCGACGTCATCCTGCCGTTGGCAGCGCCCGGCATCTTCGCCGGGGCCGTCTTCATCTTCGTGAACGGCATCGGCGTGGCCCTGATCCCGAACATCCTCGGGGGACCCGGCGCGGTGAACGGGGGCCTGATCGCCACCCAGGCGATCACCGCGCTCGACTTCCCGCTGGCCATGGCGGTCAGCGCGATCATGATGGCGACGCTGATGGGGCTGCTCTACATCGGCCACCGGCTGTTCGACCTCACCAAGATTCTCGCACCGATGAACTGAGGGGGCGGGATCATGGACGACTACGCCAACATCTGGCTGCACCGGGCGAAATGGGCCTATCTGCTGCTTGTCGTGACGACGCTGATGACCCCGGTGTTCTACGTCATGTACATCTCGTTCAACGAGAACGGGTTCGGCGCGGCCGAGTATGTCTTCACCACCCGATGGTACGGGCTGATCTTCGCCGACGCGCAGCTCATGAACGCGCTGCGCTGGACGATGTCGCTGGCCGCCGTGACGACGGTGCTGACCATTCCGATGGCCCTGCTGGCGGCCAAGTTCTACAAGGCCACCCGCGCCAAGGTCCCGGTGGTGTTCCTGCTGCTCGCCCCGCTCTTCGTCGCCCCGGACATCCTCAGCGCCGCGTTGCTGGTGTTCTTCAAGAATCTGAACTTCACCTTCCGGTGGCTCGGGGACCAGCTTGGCGTCTCGTTCATGGATGGGTGGGCACAGCTCGGTTTCACGACCTCGGTGATCGGACTGATCATCTACACGATCCCGTATGCCTTCGTGGTGATCCTGATCACCATGGGACGCTACAACAAGGAGCAGACCGAAGCGGCCCGTGCGTGCGGGGCCACAGGCTGGCGGGCATTCTGGGACATCGAGTTCCCGCAGATCCGCCCCGGCGTATTCAGCGCCTGCGCCTTCACCGTCATTCTCTGCTTCAACGAGTACACCCGCACCAGCCTGCTGAAGGGCGGGTTCGACACCTTCACCACCGTTCTGGTGAGCCAGATGCTGAACTCCGGCATGTCGGAACAGTCCTACGCCATGTCGAGTTTCGTGAGCTTCGTCGCCATCGCGCTGATCGGTGGGATCATCGTCTTCACGCTGCTGCGATCCGAGGCCGCCGCCCGCAGGGCGCAGCCGGTTGCCGAGCCCGGTACCCGCTCCACGGCCGCCGCCTGATGAGAGAAATGAGATGAATGCCATTCACCCAACCGTCCAGGTCCGGCAGCTCAGCAAGAACTACGGCAGCGTCCAGGCTTTGAAGAACGTCGATCTGTCGATCGCTGCCGGCGAGTATTTCGTGCTGCTCGGCCCATCCGGTGGCGGCAAGACCACGCTGCTCCGGACCATCGGCGGGTTCCACAAGCCGTCCAGCGGGCAGGTCTGGTTGAATGGCCAGGAAGTGTCGCACCTGCCTCCGGACAAGCGGCCGACGGCGATGGTGTTCCAGGCCTATGCCCTGTTTCCGCACATGTCTGTGCTGGGGAATGTCGGCTACGGCCTCAGCCTCGCCAAGCTGCCCAAGGCCGAGGTCCGAGACAAGAGCATCGCCATGCTGGAGATGGTGGGGCTGAAGGGCTACGAAGACCGCCGGCCGCACGAATTGTCCGGCGGCCAGCAGCAGCGCGTGCAGCTGGCCCGCGCGCTGGTGCTGGATCGCAACATCCTTCTGCTCGACGAGCCGCTGGCCGCGCTCGACGCCCAGCTCCGAAAGGATATGTGCCTGGAGCTCAAGCACCTTCAGGAAAAGGTCGGTATCACCTTCATCCACGTCACCCACAACCAGGAGGAGGCGATGACGGTGGCCGACCGCATCGCCTTGATCGCCAACGGCGAGCTGGTCGAGCAGGGGGCGGCGCGCGATATATACCGCACGCCGGAGCGCCGCTTCACCGCAAGCTTCGTCGGTGAGAACAATCTTCTGTCCGGCACCGTGGCGTCGGTGGAGGGCGATACGGTCACGGTCCAGGTCTGCGGTCAGCCGCTCAGCGTCGACCGGCGCGATCTTCCGGTCAGCACCGGCGCGACGGTGGCGCTGTCGATCCGTTCGGAATTGGTGGAGATGGTGCCCGAAGACGGATCGGCGTCGTCCGCCGATGGCCTGTCGCTCGCCGGGACGTATACCGAGAGTGTGTATCTCGGCCTGACCCTGTCCCATCGCGTCGCGCTATCCGACGGGACGCAGATCGTGTCTCGGGTGGTCGGCGAATCCGATGCGCCGCCTCCGGTCGCCGGTTCGGCCGCGCGGGTCCGCTGGAAACCGGGCGCGCTACGGCTGCATATCAACTGATCGCCAGGAGGACCGCCGCCATGTGGCCGAACCCGCGTATCCCCTTCGAGCTGTCGAACGCGCGCAGGAAGCTGGCTCCGCTGAACGGTCGGCCGCTGATCGTGCATGTGGCCATGAACATCGAGTACTGGCCGATCAGCCGGCCGATGCCGCGCGGTATCATTCCGCCGCCGCACAACGCCCAGATCGCGCCGCCCGACGTGCCGAACTTCTCCTGGGTCGAATATGGTCTACGGGTCGGCATGCCGCGGATCATTCGGATGCTGGCCGATCGCGGACTGCCCTGTTCCGCTCTGATCAACGCCCAGGTTGCCGATGTCTATCCGGCTCTGATGGACGCGGTCGTCGAGGCTGGATGGGAACTGGTCGGTCACGGCTGGTTCCAGCAGTCGCTAAAACAGGCGGACGACGAGCGGGCGGTGATCCGCAAGAGCCTCGACCGGCTCCGACAGGTGAGCGGCAAGAAGGTTCGAGCCTGGCTAGGGCCGGGTATCGGCGAGAGTTTCGACACGGTCGACATCCTCAAGGAGGAGGGGATCGAGTTCCTGCACGACTGGATGGTCGACGATCTCCCGGTGTGGATGCGAACGATCCATGGCCCCATGGTGGGCCTGCCCTACACGATGGAACTGAACGACGTGCCGATCTACGCGGTGCAGAACAGCTCTACCGACGAGTTCCTGAAGCGGGTGGAGGCGACGGTCGCCACGCTCGAACCGGAACTGGCGGAGAATCCTCGAGTGATCACCCTCGCCCTGCACCCGCATCTGATCGGTGTGCCGCACGTCGCACACTTCTTCGAGCGCGCGCTCGACCTCCTGCAGAAGCGCGACGACACGGTGTTCGTGACCTCGTCGGTGATGGGCGATTGGTTCGTGGCGGCCGATGGTACCGGCGGCGCCGGTCTGCCGAACGAGGCTCCGCCCCTGCCATAGGGTCCGCCGGGCGGGTTCGCCGTTCGGGGCCGCCGGGCGCCGGCTGTATGGGCTATCGCTGCGGCCCGTCCGCCGGCCTCTCCGTCGGTTCTTCCACGGGCCCGGCCAGGTCCTCGAGGATCGGACAATCAGGGCGGTCGTCGCCATGACAGCGTGTGACCAGATCCGAAAGGGCGGCGCGCATGGTCTGCAACTCGACGATCTTGCGGTCGATGCTGGTGAGATGCTCCTGGGCGACATGTTTCACGTCGGCGCTGGCTCGCCGCCGGTCTTCGTAAAGGGCGAGAAGGGCGCGGCAGTCCTCGATGGTGAACCCCAGCGAACGGGCGCGGGCCAGAAACACGAGCTTGTGGACATCGGCGCCATCGAACCGCCGATAGCCGTTGTCTCCCCGCTGCGGACGGATCAGGCCGATATCCTCGTAGTAGCGGATGGTTTTCGCGGGCAGTCCGCTCCGTTCCGAAACGTCGCCGATGTTCATCGCAGTGTACCGCTTTCCGTGATCTGACAGTCGAACTAAACCTTCCGAAAACTGCAAGGTCAAGGCGGCGAGAGGGGCGCGAGCTCTTCGCTCTTGACCTTCCAGCGACTGGAAGTGCCATCTGCTAGGGCTCCAGCATTGCGAGGCAGAGATGAACGCCCAAAGCGACGCCGCTCCGATCGTCCGTGATCCGGTCTGCGGCATGACCGTCGATCCCGAAGCGGGCAAGCCGCGGCACGAGCACGCCGGCCATACCTATCATTTCTGCGCCGAGCGGTGCCGGGAGAAGTTCACGGCAGATCCCGACACCTACATCGATGCCAAAGATCCTGTCTGCGGGATGACGGTCGACCGCGCCTCCGCCCGGCACATGGCGAAGCACGCGGGCGAACGGTTCTATTTCTGCTCGTCGCGCTGTCAGGAGAAGTTCGAGAGGTCGCCCGAAGACTGGCTCGGCGACCGTCCCGCACCGGAGCCGATGCCCGAGGGCACGCAGTACACCTGCCCGATGGATCCGGAGATCGTCCGCGACGAGCCCGCCGACTGCCCGATTTGCGGGATGGCGCTGGAGCCGATGACCCCGACCGCCGATGCCGGGCCCAACCCGGAACTCGTGGACTTCCGACGCAGACTCTGGATCGGCGCGCCGCTGGCCGCCGGGGTCTTCGTCCTGGAGATGGGAAGCCATGTGGGCCTTCCCTTCCCGGATTTGCTCGGCCCGACCTTGCACGTCTGGCTGCAGTTTCTTCTCGCCACGCCCGTAGTGCTCTGGCTCGCCCAGCCGTTCTTCAAACGGGGCTGGTCGTCGATCGTGAACCGAAGCCCAAACATGTGGACGCTGATCGCGATCGGGACCGGGGCGGCCTATCTCTTCAGTCTGGTCGGGCTGCTGGCGCCGGGCGTGTTTCCGCCAGCGATGCTCGACGGCCATGGCCGGGCCCCCGTCTATTTCGAGGCGGCGGCGGTGATCCTCATCCTGGTCCTGCTCGGCCAGGTGATGGAACTGTCGGCGCGCGAGCGAACCGGCGATGCGATCCGTGCTTTGCTGAATCTGGCGCCGAAGACCGCGCGCCGGTTGACCGAAAACGGCGAAAACGACGTGCCGCTGGAGGAAGTGCGCGTTGGCGATCGTCTACGGGTGCGCCCCGGCGAGAGCGTGCCGGTTGACGGAACGGTTGCCGAGGGGCGGTCCGCGGTCGACGAGAGCGTGATCACCGGTGAACCGGTTCCCGTGGAAAAAACCCCGGGCGATCCGGTCACCGGCGGTACGCTCAACAAGTCTGGCGGCTTCGTGATGACGGCCGAGAAGGTCGGCGCGGATACGGTCCTGTCGCGGATCGTCGGCTTGGTGGCCAAGGCGCAGCGGAGCCGTGCGCCGATCCAGGCCCTGGCCGACCGGGTCGCCGGCTATTTCGTCCCGACGGTCGTGGCGGTGGCCGTTGTCGCTTTCGTTGCCTGGATGGCATTCGGTCCCAGCCCATCGCTCTCCTACGCCGTAGTCGCCGCCGTCAGCGTGCTGATCATCGCCTGTCCCTGCGCGCTGGGTCTGGCGACACCGATGTCGATCATGGTGGCGACGGGCCGCGGCGCCCAGGCCGGCGTCCTGATCCGCGACGCCGAGGCGCTTGAGCGGTTCGCCAAGGTGGATGTGCTGATCGTCGATAAGACCGGGACCTTGACCGAGGGCCAGCCTGCACTGACCGACATCGTCTTGGCCGACGGTATCGACGAGTCCGAGTTGCTCACCCTCGTCGCGTCTCTTGAACGCGGGTCGGAACATCCTCTGGCCGGTGCCATTCTGTCGGGTGCCGAGGCGCGCGGCCTTGCCCTGGCGGACGCCGCCGATTTCGAGGCGGTCACCGGCAAGGGGGTGCGCGGGACGGTGTCCGGCCGTGCCGTCGCTTTCGGCAATGCGGCGCTGATGGCGGATGTGGGGGCCGACGCCGCCGCCTTCTCCGAGGCGGCATTGAGTCTGCAGGGCGAGGGTCGGACGGTGATGGCTGTCGCGCTCGATGGCCGGGCAGCCGGCCTTGTGGCTGTCGCCGATCGGATCAAGAAGACCACGCCCGACGCCATCCGCGCGCTGCACGCGGCAGGTCTGCGTATCGTGATGGCAACCGGCGACAGCCGGCGCACGGCGGATGCCGTGGCCCGCGCTCTCGAGATCGACGAGGTCCGCGCCGAGGTGAGCCCGGAGGGCAAGAGCGCTTTGGTCCAGGAACTACGCGCTCAGGGTCTGAAAGTCGCGATGGCGGGCGACGGGGTGAACGACGCGCCGGCCTTGGCCGCCGCGGATGTCGGCATTGCCATGGGCACCGGCGCCGATGTGGCGATGGAAAGCGCCGGCATCACCTTGGTAAAGGGCGACCTGACGGGGATCGTCCGCGCCCGCGTTCTGGCCGCAGCGACCATGGCGAACATCCGTCAGAACCTGTTCTTTGCTTTCGTCTACAATACGGCGGGCGTTCCGGTGGCAGCGGGAATTCTCTATCCGGTGATCGGCCTGCTGTTGTCTCCGATCGTTGCCGCTGCGGCGATGAGCCTGTCTTCGGTCTCTGTTATCGGCAATGCGCTGCGGCTGCGGACGTTGCGCCTGCTGCCCTGAGGAGAGAGACGACTGCGGATGCAGGGTCGTCCACCGGTGTTTTGCCGACGGCGATGCCCATATGGATAGAACAGTCTCCCCGACCGTGAGGGCGCTTCATGATCAAAAAGATCCTGCTCGTCGCATCCGAAGATCCGAAAACGTCCAGCCATGTCCGCGCCGCGCTTGCCATAGCCCGACGCGCCGGTGCATCGGTGACCGGGTTCGTCGTGGTCGACAAGGACGATCTGTCCAATATCGGCCCGGCGCCCATCGGGGCCTTTTCCTACCGGTACGAGCTGGCGAAGAATCGTGTTGCGCGCGGGCTGAGCACCGCCGCTGATGCTGTGGCGGACCTGCGCGCGGTCTGCGATGACGCGGGCGTTTCGTTCGTCGCCGAGCGGACGGTGGGCGACCGCGACGATACCCTGGCCAATGCCTGGCGGTTTCAGGATCTGGCCATTTTATCGAACGAGGTTTGGATCCCCGGTTCCAACGAGTCCGGCGACGCCGAGACGCTTCTTCACTTCGTAGCCATGGGGCTGCGTCCGCTGCTGGTCGTGCCGCAGGGGTTCGAGGGTGAGCCGTCAAAGGCGATGGTGTCGCTCTCGGGATCCCTCGACAGCGCCAAGGCCTACAAGCAGTTCGTCCAGATGCGCCCGTTCGGCGACGTTCCGTTGCACATCGTCACCGTGGGAGAGCCCAAATCCGGAGGTACGCCAGAGGATCTTCTGCGGGAGGCGGCGGTCTATGGCGAACTCCACGGTTTCACGGTGACCACGGCGGTCCTGCCGAAGGCGGAACGACGCGTCGAAGCGCTTCAGACGCACGCCAGGACCGTCGGTGCCGATCTCTTCGTGATCGGCTCCTCGTATCATCAGTTCCTGATGATGACGCGGTTCGGTTCCCATGCGTTGCAGATGCTGCGGTCTTCCAAGTACCCGGTCTTCGTCTCCCACTGAGCGCCGCTGCGGCGGAGCCGTCCTGCCGGCCTGCAATGGGCGCGTCAGGAAGCTTTTGTCCTGCGCTTGTCGATTTCGGCAAACTGACGAACCGCGTAATCTGGCGGAACGAGGAGGGCGCGATGACAGTCAACGTGCGTGGGATGTTGGATCGTATCGAGCCGGAAGGGATTGACGCCGCTTCGATGTCTCAGGAGTCGGGTTGTAGGGTCACGGTACCCGATGGGGACGACCCGTCATGAATGCCCCGGAGAGCGATATCGGCAATGACGCCGTAGTGGGACCGCTCAGCGGTCTGCGGATTCTGGAACTCGGACACTTCATCGCCGCCCCCTTCGCCACCCGCGTCCTGGCGGATCTCGGTGCCGACGTGATCAAGGTGGAACCGCCCGGCCGGGGCGACCCTGTCCGCACCTGGGGCATGATTCCCGAAGGCCAGAGCGCGTCTCTCTGGTGGTCGGTCCACGGCCGCAACAAACGCGCCATCACCGCCGACCTGAAGAAGCCCGACGGCATCGCTCTGGTGAAGCGGCTGGTCGCCGAAGTGGACGCCGTGGTGGAGAACTTCAAGCCGGGACAACTCGCTTCCTGGGGGCTCGGGCCGCGGGATATGGAGCAGATCAATCCGGAGGTCGTCGTCGTGCAGATCTCCGGCTACGGCCAGACCGGGCCGGGACACAATCGTGCCGCCTTCGGCGTGATCGGTGAGGCGGTGGGCGGCCTGCGTCACCTGACCGGCTATCCGCCGGAGGTCAGCGACCTGCCGCCCGTCCGTACCGGGATCTCGATCGGCGACAGCGTGGCCGGGTTGTACGGAGCCATCGGCCTGCTCGCGGCCCTGTTCGAGAAGAGCCGGGGCCGGGGCCGGAGAGGCCGCAGGATCGACGTTGCCCTGACCGAGAGCATCCTTTCCCTCCTGGAAGGGTGCCTGCCGGAATACGGCGCGACCGGCGCGGTGCGGCAGCCGACCGGCTCGACCCTGCCGACCAACGCACCGTCGAACGCCTATCCGACGGCGGATGGGCGATGGTTCCTGATCGCCGCCAATTCCAATGCCCTGTTCCGGCGGCTCTGTTCCGCCATGGGCCGCCCCGACCTGGCCGACGATCCGCGCTACGCCGATAATCCGAGCCGGGTGAAGCACGCGGCGGAACTGGACGCGGCGATCTCCCACTGGACCACCGGCCTGACCTTGGATGAGGTCGCGGCCAAGGTCGAGGCGGCGGATGTTCCGTGCTCGCGGATCTACGACATCGCGGATATCGCCGCCGACTCTCAGTTCCGGGAGCGCAAGATGGTGCGGATGGTGGCGGATCCGAGGCTCGGCGACGTTCTGCATCCGGGCATCGTGCCGATGATGGCCGGTGGACCGGAGGGCGGCATCCGCTGGACCGGTCCCGATGTTGGCGCCCATACGGACGAGGTTCTGAGCGAGCTTCTCGGCCTGGACGCTGGGGAGATCGAGAGGCTGAAGAAGGACGGCGTGATTTAACGTGTCGCGTGGGACGGAGCCGACGGTTCCGGCGCGGATATGCGAGTGATCCCGGCCGATACCGAGAAAGCAGTGGTCGCCGGCGCACACGGGAGCGCCCCGAATGCGCCGGCTTTCCCGGATCAGTGTTTCTTCTGACCGTGGGTTCCGTGGTGGCTGTTGTCGCCGCGGCCCTGCATGGCACCGGCGCCGCCGATCCCGACATCGACCGTGATCTCGCCCGCCTTCTCGAACACCAGTGTCAGCGGAAAGCTGTTGCCCTCCTTCAGCGGAGCTTTGAGACCCATCATCATGATGTGGTCGCCGCCCGGCTTCAGCATGGTCATCCCGCCGGCGGGAATGACGATGGCATCGATATGGCGCATCTTCATCACGCCGTTCTCATGCAGATGGGTGTGCAGTTCCAGACGGTCCGCGACTGGTGCCCGGGCGGCGATCAGTCGGTCCGGTTCGCCGCCCTCGTTCTTGAGGGTGAGGTAGGTCGCGCCGTTCTTCACCGGCCCGGCCGACGCGCGGGCGAACGGCGCCTCGACGACAATGCCACCCGCCTGCGCCACCTGCATGCCGGCATGGCCGTGGCCGGTCATGTCCTGCTTCGCGGCGACCGTCAGGATGGGGGCCGGTCGCGTCAGGTCGTGCGGGTCCTGGCCCGGTGCGGCAAGTTCGGTCCAGGCCACGTCGGCACCGTCCGGACAGAACTGCGTGGTCGCGAAGGCGACCGTTGTGTCGGCCAGATCGGCGGACAGACGGGCGCGGAAGACGAACTCGTCGAAGAAGTCGTCCGGCAGTGATCCGCCTGACCAGCGGATCTGCCTGACACCCTCGCTCATCGGCGTGCCGTAGTAGTCGTAGGTCTTGCCATAGGCACCCCAGACCGTCTCGACCTTCCAGCCGGGTTTCGGCATCGGCTTGGCGGCGATCACGCCTTCCGGAAGGTCGATGGTCAGCGCGATGGTCGGCTGACCTTCGCAGCCGTGCGGGATGCGCATCACCGCCTTGTACATGGAACCTGCGGTCGCCTGCCCGGTTTCCAGCGACGCGTGCGCCGCGGCGTCGGAGGCGGGTAGGGAGAGGCCGGCCATGGTGGAGGCGGCAAGGGTGAGGGCGGCAATCAGTGTCTTGGTCGTCATGATCGGGTCTTTCCGTCAGTCTGAAACCACAAGCGCATCAGCCCCTCCGTAGGGGCGGGCGCTGTCGGGATTTGTCGGTATCAGGCGGAAAGGGTGGGCGGAGCGCGAGGGTTGAGGGTCGAAATCTGGTCGAGCGAGTCCGGGCGGTCGTTCTTATCTACAGGCAGCGGCGCGACGTCGTTCGGCTGCGGCGGCTCTCCGGCCGTTGCCAGCGGTGGAATCGGCCCGGCATGGCCGATCAGGCATCCGGGGCAGAGCGGAATTCCGCGCCGAGGGCCGTCCTGCTCCGCGCCGTCGCCGGTGTATTCGATCAATCCGGCGGGAGAGCAGATTTGCAGGGCGAGGTCGGCGATCGTGTCGCCGGCGGCCTGTCGATCCTCCGCAATGGCCGCACCGGCGAACCCGGCGACGACGCCGAGCCCGATCTGCAGAATCAGCGCGTACATGCCGAGCACGGCGGCAATGTCTCGCCAGCCGTAACGAGGCTTCACCATCGGGCGCGGGCGCCGCTGTCCGGACCGTGCTTTCATGGCGCCGAACCTACATTGCCGCTCTGGCTCGGCCAAGCGCCCCGGTGTCGCAGTCGCCGGTGCCGGGCACCAAGGCCGCCCGGCGCTTCCTCTACCCGGCCCTGCGCTCGGCCGCCCGTTTCAGCGCCTTGCGCGCCAGCGACCAACGGTGGACCTCCGACGGCCCATCGTAGATCCGGAATCCGCGCACCTCTCGGAAGATCCGTTCGACGGGCAGATGGGCGCTTGTACCGGCGCCGCCGAGGATCTGCACCGAGTTGTCGACGATACGCCAGATCGCTTCCGAGCATTGGACCTTGGCCATGGAGCTTTCCTCGGCCGCCCGCTCGCCCTGGTCAAGCAGCCACGCCGCCTGCTGCAGGGAGAGGCGGGCTGTACGCATGTCCATCTCGTTGTCGGCCAGCATGAAGCCCACCCCTTCGTGCTTTCCGAGGACCTGGCCGAAAGCCATGCGGGTGTTGGCGTAGTCCGCCGCTGTGTCGTGCGCCCGCCGTGCGGAGCCCAGCCAGCGCATGCAGTGGGTCAGGCGGGCCGGGGCGAGCCGCACCTGTGCGTAGCGAAAGCCGGCCCCCGGGGCGCCGAGAACGGCATCGGCGTCGACCCTCAAGGCGTCGAAACGCATGTTCCAGTGGCCCCCGGCGAAGCTGGTGTCGAGCGTGTCCATCTGGCTCTCGAGCACGATCGCCGGATCATCCATCGGGGCCAGGAACATTGTCGCCTCGCCGTCATGCGGGCCGCCTGCGATCTTCGCCATGATGATGACGAAGGTGCTGTCCTTGGCCCCGGTGATGAACCATTTGCGGCCGTTGATCACGTAGCCGTTGCCGTCGACCGTCGCTGTGGTCGCCAGCATTGTCGGGTCGGCGCCGGCGCCGTCCGGTTCGGTCATGGCGAAGCAGGAGCGGGCGCCCTGGGCGAGGGGTTTCAGGAATCGCTCACGCTGCTCGGCGCTGGCGACCACATCCAGCAGATGAATGTTGCCCTCATCCGGCGCCCCGCAATGCATCGCGGAGGGGCCGAGCAGGGAATAGCCGGCTTCCTCGAACACCCAGGCGCGTTCGAGATGGGAGAGGCCGAGGCCGCCGAACTCTTTCGGGGCGTGCGGCGCGAAGAGTCCGGCCGTCCGCGCTTTTTCGTTCATCTCGGCTCGCAGGGCCTCGCTCGGACCGTGCTCGCCCCAGCGCGAATCGCCCTCGTAGGGGATCACCTCATCGGCGATGAAGGCGCGGGTGCGTTTGACCAGCTCCTGAATGTGATCGGGTGTCGAGAAGTCCATCGGTTTCCAGTCCTTGTTCTGCGACCTGTGCGGCCGTCTTCGGTTTCCCGGTCGCGCCCCGAATGCGGGGCCGCTTCTCGACCGTCCAAGTGGCCGACAGTCATACGAAAGGAGTTTCGCAGACAAAAGCCGCGGCGCGAGCCGAAATCGGCTCGCCACCGGATTCCGCTGCCAGAAACCGCTCGAAAAATCCAGAGCTTGAATAAGGTCTTAGCGCATGTTGCGATGCGGAATACCGGGTCCGTGCGCGTGATGGCGCGTGGGCTGATCTGCCAAAAGGGTAGCGGCAGTCGGGATTGGCCAGGACGGGACGGGCATGAACGTCGATATTCTGTGGGTGATCGTCTGTGCCGGGCTGGTCTTCATCATGCAACCCGGTTTCGCCTGCCTCGAGAGCGGCCTCGCGCGCTCGAAAAACAGCATCAACGTCGCCGTCAAGAACGTCGCCGACTTCGTCGTCTGCACATTCGTCTACATGGTCGCGGGCTTCGGACTGATGTTCGGCGACAGCACCTACGGGCTTTTCGGAGGCAGCTTCCTGTTCTTCAACGAACCGGGAGCGGACCTTGTCGCTTTCTTCATGTTCCAGCTCATGTTCTGCGGGACCGCGGCGACCATCATCTCGGGTGCCGTGGCGGAGCGGATGCCGTTCAAAGCCTATCTCCTGGTTTCCGCGCTGGTCTCGCTTCTGATCTATCCGATCTTCGGCCATTGGGCCTGGGGCGGGACCATCGCAGACGGTCAGGGCTGGTTGGCGAAGATCGGGTTCGTCGATTTCGCCGGCGGCTCGGTGGTCCATTCGGTCGCCGGCTGGGTCAGTCTCGCCGCGGTCATGATCATCGGCCCTCGCATCGGCCGCTTCGGATCCGCCCAAGCCACGTTCCGCAGCCACAGCCTGCCGATGGCGACGCTTGGCATGTTCCTTATCTGGTTCGGGTGGATCGGTTTCAATGGCGGCAGCCTCCTGACCGCCGACGCGCGCGTGCCGCTGATCATCCTCAACACGATGGTCGCCGGGTCCATGGGGGGACTTGCGGCGATCGCCGTGTGCTACTGGCGCTACCGGCGCGTCGGTGTCGTCGATCTGATCGGCGGCGTGCTGGCCGGGTTGGTCGCGATCACGCCAACCGCCCATTGCGTCACGCTGTTGGATGCGGCTCTGCTGAGTGCGATCGGCAGCTTGCTGTGCATCGGCGCGTCTCGGGTACTGGAACAGTATCGGATCGACGATGCGGTGAACGCGGTCCCCGTGCATGCGGTGGCGGGCGTCTGGGGAACGCTCTGCGTCGCGCTGTTCGGCGATCTGGAAATCCTGGGTACCGGGCTCACGCGGCTGGAACAGCTCGAAGCCCAGACGATCGGTGTCCTGGTGGCCTTCGCCTGGGCGTTCGGCGGCGGGTACGTGCTCCTGCGGATCGCAGACCGTATCATCCATCTTCGGGTCCCGGACGCTTGGGAAACGGTCGGTCTCAATGTCGCCGAACACGGCGAGTCGACCGACCAACTCGATCTTCTGAGGCGGATGGAGCATCACCGCCGCACCGGCGACTATACAGACCCGATCCCCGTCGAACTCGATTCCGAGGTCGGCGACATCGCCAGACAGTACAATCGGGTTCTGGAACGCCTGTCGGCGGCGAAGGCAGAGGCGGAAGAGGCAAACGCCACCAAATCCCGCTTCCTCGCATCCATGAGCCATGAGCTGCGGACGCCGCTCAATGCGATCATCGGGTTTTCGGAGCTGATGGCGAAGAAGTACTTCGGTGATCTGGGTGCGCCTAAATACGAGGACTACGCGAACGAGATCCACCGCAGCAGCACCCATCTGCTCGACCTCGTGAACGAAATTCTCAACATCTCCACCATCGAGTCCGGTGGCTACGTCCTGAACAAGACCTACATCGACCTGAAGGCGATCGCCCGCGAGAGCGCCCGTGTGGCCAGCCAGACAGCCCGGGAAAAAAGCCTGAAGCTGGTGGTCATCGGCGACGATGTCACACCGCCGCTGGAGGCGGACGCACGGGCCGTGCGACAGATCATCCTCAACCTGGTTTCGAACGCGATCAAGCACACGCCGAGCGGCGGATCGATCACGCTGGAGATCAACGCGACCGACAGCAACCACACGCTGTCGGTTCAGGATACCGGCGAGGGGATCAAGCCGGATTGGCTGCCCCGTCTGACAGATGCCTTCACAACCTCCGCCTCGAATCCCTATCTGGCGGAGGGCGGCGTCGGGCTCGGCCTATCGATCGTCAAGATGCTGGTCGACCTGCATGGCGGAACGCTGGAAATCGAAAGCGTGGTCGGCGAAGGGACGCAAGTGCGGGTGACGCTGCCGAACAGGTTGCCGACCGTCCCCGGCGAACCGGATCAGCGGCCGGCCGCGTAGCCTTGCATGCCCCGTGCGTTGGCGGCCGCCTTCAGGACGCCGTTCTCCCTGGCGGCCGCGGTCAGTCGTCCCTCGCTCCAATCGCCGCCGACCTGGACCTTGTGGCCCTGCGCCCTGAGCGCGTCGACGGTTTGGGCGTCGAACCGGCCCTCCATGGCGAGCTTTCCGGGATGTCGCGGTCGCGGCCAGAACGATCCCGGGAAGTGTTCGGAGTGGAAGGCGGGCGTGTCGATCGCCTCCTGCAGGTTCATGCCGTGCTCGACATGGTGCAGGAACAGCAGCAGCGACCACTGGTCCTGCTGGTCGCCGCCGGGCGTGCCCCAGACCATGTACGGCTCGCCGTCGCGCATCGCCAGGGAGGGCGACAGGGTGGTGCGCGGGCGCTTGCCGGGCTGGAGCGAGGTCGCCGCGTCGCCGTCTAGCCAGAACATCTGGCCGCGCACGCTCATGCAGAAGCCGAGTTCCGGAACCACCGGCGCACTCTGCAGCCAGCCGCCGGACGGGGTGCAGGAGATCATGTTGCCGTCGCGGTCGATTACGTCGATATGCACCGTATCGCCGCGCGCTTCGCCCATCGGCGTGACCGTCGGCTCGCCGAGGCTCCAATAGTGGCCGATCTCGCCCGGATCGCCGTCGGCGGCGAGGGCCGCGGCGATGTTCGGATTGCGGCCCAGCGGGCTGCCGGGGCGCAGGTCGAGCGAGGCGGTGTCGCCCATGAGCGCGCGCCGCTCGGCCGCATAGGCGTCGGAGAGCAGCACGTCGGCCGGGACGTCGGTGAAATCCGGATCGCCGTACCATGCCTCGCGGTCGGCGAAGGCGAGCTTGGCCGCCTCGACGACCGTGTGGACGAACTCCGGGCCGGTCGCGTCCATGTCTGACAGGCCCATGTCGCGCAGCAGGGCGAGCTGCTGCAGCAGGACCGGCCCCTGGCTCCAGAACCCGCATTTGCAGACCGTGTAGCGCCCGTAGTCCAGGGTCACCGGGTCCTCGTAGCGCGCCTGCCAGGCGGCGAGGTCGTCACCGGTCATCAGCCCCTTGTGAGCTCGGCCCGATGAGTCGAGCAGGGTCTCGTTCCGATAGAACCGGTCGATCGCATCAGCGACCCAGCCTTTGTACCAGATGTCGCGAGCCGCCTCGATCTGCCGCAGTCGGTCGCTCGACGCCGCCTCGGCCTCGTCGAGGATTCGACGGTAGGTCGCCGCCAGCGTCCGGTTGGTCATCCATTCGCCGACCGCCGGCGGGTTGCCACTTTTGAGGTAGACCTCGGCGGAAGTCGGCCAGTGATCGCGGAACAGCGGCGCGACGCGGCTGGCGAACTCGGCGATCTTCGGCAGGACGGGGACACCCTGCTCGGCGTAGTCGATGGCGTAGGTGAGAACCTCGCGCAGGCTCATGGTCCCGTAATCGGCCAGCAGTCTCAGCCAACCGTCGAACGCGCCCGGCACCACTGCCGGCAGCAGGCCGCTGCCCGGGATCAGGTCGAGCCCGAGCTTCTGGAACGCCTCGATCGTCGCGCCCGCCGGAGCCGACCCCTGGGCGCAGAGGACCCGCGGTCTGCCGTCCTTGTTGGCGAAGAACACGGCGGGCAGTTCGCCGCCGGGACCGTTCAGATGCGGTTCGGCCACCTGCAGGGTGAACCCGGCGGCGGTCGCCGCGTCGAAGGCGTTGCCGCCCTTCTCGAGCACCGCCATGCCGGCTGCCGAGGCGAGCCAGTGGGTAGTTGTCACCATCCCGAACTTGCCCTGGAGTTCCGGGCGGGTGGTGAAGGCGAGCTTGGCCATGGACGGGACTCCGCGGTGTCGGTTCGAAACGGGTCAGGCGGCGGCGCGGGCCGGGCGGCTCCGCCACCAGTTCCAGGCGGCGAGCAGGGCGATGACCGCGAGCGATGCCAGTTCGATCTGCACGTTCCAGTACAGCAGGCCGAGTGCGGCCACGGCGAGCACCACCCGTTCGACGATGGAGATCCGGGCGAAGATCCGGCCCTCCAGCGCGCAGTTCAGCGCGCCGGTGGCGACGATCGCCTGACCGACGGCGATCGCCTGACGCCCGAAGTCGTCGCCGAGACCGAGGATCTCGGGCTCGAACAGGAACAGGAACGGCATCAGGAAGCCGGGCAGGGCCAACCGGACCGCGTTGAAGGATGTGCCCCAGAAACTCGCCTTGGCGATGTTGGCGCCGACCAGGGCGGCCACCGCGACCGGCGGCGTCACCGCCGACAGGTTGGCGAAGTAGAAGACGAACATATGCGCCGCCAGCAGCGGCACTCCGGTCTCCACCAGCGCCGGCGCGCCGAACAGGGCGACGATGAAATAGGAGGCGGAGGTCGGGAGACCGAGCCCGAACACGAGGCAGGAGACGGCGACCACGATCGACAGGGTGAACAGCGAACCGTCCGACAGATCGAGCATGGCGAAGGAGAGCTTCTGGGCGAAGCCCGTGACGGTCAGCAGTTCGATCAGCACGCCGATGACGGCGATGACGGTGGCGACCGCCGCCCCGGATCGGGCGCCTTCGACGAGACCGTTGACCACCCGGGCAAGGGCCTCGCGGATCGACTCGAAGGAGAACCGGCCGCGTGTGACCGTGACTACGATATCGAGCCCGAGCAGCAGCAACACGGAGATCAGCGCCGAGTTCCCAGCCGGGATGCCGCTGACGAGCAGCCAGACGAGCACGGCGATGGAGACGGCGAGGTGCCATTGCCCCTTCGCCACCTCCGCCAGGCCGGGGCCGTCGTCCAGCACATCCGACTCGCGGGCGTCGAGGTTGAGATTCACGGCTCGCAGCTGCACCGAGAACATCAGGTAGGCGTAATAGATCAGCGCCGGCGCAAGGGCCGCGAGCATGATCGAGTTGTAGGGCAGGCCGGTCATGCCGACGATCAGGAAGGCGGCGAGGCCCATCACCGGGGGCATGAGCTGACCGCCGGTCGAGGAGACCGCCTCGACGGCGCCGGCGAACTCGCCCTTGAAGCCGTAGCGCTTCATCAGCGGAATGGTCAGCGCCCCGGTCGAGGCCACGTTGGCGACGGTGGACCCCGAAACGGTCCCCATCAGGCCGCTGGAGATCACTGCGACCAGGGCCGGTCCGGCCCGGGATCTTCGGCCGATGGTGAAACCGATCTGGACGATGAAGTCGATGGCACCGGTGGCCTTCAGGGCGCCGCCGAACAGCATGAACATGAAGATCGTGCCGGCGGACAGGCTGGTCAGGCCGCCCAGCAGGCCCTGGAAATACGGAATCGAGGTGTAGCCCAAGAGCCGCTGCGGTGCGATCCCGCCGTGGAAGAAGATGTCGCCCGGCATCAGGTAACCCCAGAGCCCGTAGGCGATGCCGATCAGGGCCATGGCCGGGATGGTCCAGCCCCACTGGAAGCCGGAGAGGACCAGGGCGGTAAGCAGCAGCAGGGCGCCAATGGTCATGTCGGCGGCGTTGGGCAGGAAGCTGCGGACCTGGGTGAGCGCCTGATACTCGACGTGAATATAGGCCATGAGGCCGACCGCCAGGGCGGCCAGCAGCCAGAAGGCCGTACGGCGCACGCTCTGTTCGGGGCCGCTCCGCTCGATCAGGGCGAGGAACCCGATGATGATGGCGAAGCCGAGGTGGAAGTTCCGGAACTGTCCCGAGGGCAGCGAGAACGTCGCCAGCTGCATGATGTGAATGCCGAGCATGACGAGCGCGGCCACGAGCAGGAAGCCCGTGGCCGTCCGCGACCGCGTGTCGGCGGCACCGGCGATTTCCTCGAACCGCCGGCGCGTCTGGTCAGGTTGTGTCACGGCTTTCCCGTCGTGGCCGGTGTCAGCCGTGGATCGTGAACTGGTCGTCCCAGATGCCGATTTCCTTGAAGTACTTCGCCGCGCCGGCGTTCACCGGGTAGGCGGGCATCAGGAATTCCATGGCGAACTCAGGCGTGATGTCCTTGAGTCTCACGCCGCCGCGCTTGCGGACGTCCGCGGCATTCTCGTAGATCGCCTTGGTGACGGTGTAGCCGACGTCCTCGGAGATTTCCGGGCTGGCGGCGAGCACGCCGCCGAAGGAGACCATACGGGTCGGCTCCTTGAGACTGCCCCAGGTCTCCGGTGTGACCATCGCGCTCTTCACGCCCGGGTTCATCTCGGCGGCCTTGGCGACAAGGTCTTCGCTGATCGGCAGGATCTTCAGCCCGTGGGTCGTCTCCAGACGCTGCAGAACACCCGACGGGTTGCCGGCGGTGAGCAGCGACGGAATGCAGTCCACCGCGCCGGAGGCCAGCGCGTCGTAGGTCTCGCTCCAGGAGCCGTACGTCCACTCCACCTTGTCCTTGAGGCCGGCGGCTTCGAACAGGGTGTTCCACAGACCGGTGGTGGCGCCGCCGGCGGTCGCCGGCATCACCCGCTTGCCGACCAGATCCTCCAGCGTCTCGATGCCGGAATCGGCCCGCACCATCGGGGTGCATTGCCAGACGGTGTAGGAGAACATCTGAACCGCTTTGACCGGCTTGCCCTCGTAGCGGCCGAGACCGTTGATCGCCGGGTACCAGTCCGTCGTGGTGGACTGGCCGAAATCCAGAATGCCTTCGCCGATCAGCGCCATGTTCTCGGCACCGCCTGCGGTCGACAGCGAGGCGTGCCGGCCGTCGGAGTGTTTCGACGCCGCGGCCGCGAGGACCGTGATGATCTGATAGCCCGTCGAGCCGAGGCTGGAGGACCCCCACTGGTAGATTTTGGCCGCCTGGGCGCCGCCGCCGAGCAGCGGCGTCATGGCCGCGGCTCCCGCGGCGCCGCCAATCCCCTGAAGAAGCGTTCTTCTGGTCAGAATGGTCATGATAACCCCCTGGTCACTGGTGTGATTGGTGTGCCGCCGGCTGGCGACTGCCGAGGGAGGTTAGTGGCCGGTAGGGTTAGCGGCAACCCGAAGAAAGCCCTATTCGGTCTTCATGGGAACGATTTAACGCTTGTGGCGACGAATTGATCGTTTCATTGCGAAGACGTTCCGCCCTGGACCGTTTGGGCGGTTCGCCTCAGTAGGCCCAGAGCGCGGCCATGCTGTCCCCGTTCGACGCGTGGGCGACAGCCTCCAGTCGGCCGGCGCCGCGACCCGAGGTCATCGGCGACTCCGATGCCTCGGCGTCGGCGTCCAATGCGGGTTGGTAGTAGCCGGTGTAGCGCCGGCGGGCGGCGAGCCACGCAGTTAGGTCGCGCGGATCGGCAACGGCAACGGCATCGAAGCCGCTGCGCTGCAGAAACAGGAAGAGGTCCCGGATGATGTGGCCGGTCGCCCGTATTTCGCCATCGAACCCGAGACGCTCGCGGAGCAGTCGGGCCTGCGAGAAGGCGCGGCCGTCGTTGAACCTGGGAAACTGTAGGGTCACCAGTTCGAGGTTCGGCAGCGCTTCTTGAATCTCCTCGACCGCCTCGTCGGGGGAGAGCGCGATACCCACCCGCTCGAAGCGCGAGGCCGCCGCTAAACCCCAGTCACGCCATTCAGAGACGGTCATCAGTAAGCTTTCGCTTGCGCAGATCTCGGTTAGGTCGCGGCCCTGGAGGGGACGCCAGACGTCCTCGATGACGCAGTCGTGCTTAACGATCGGCATAGAGAGCCTCCTTGAACGGGGTCAGGCCGGTGCGCCTGATGGCTGCGACGAACGGTTCGCCTTCCCGGCGGACCTTCCGGTAAACGTCGATGATGCGTTCGATGGTGTCGGTGACTCTGTCGAAGGCGACGGCGGGCCCGACGATCGCGCCGATGGCGGCGTCGTCGCCTGCGGATCCGCCCAAAGTGATCTGGTAGAACTCCTCGCCTTTCTTATCGACGCCGAGGATGCCGATATTGCCGACATGGTGATGGCCGCAGGCGTTGATGCAGCCGGAGATGTTCAGCGTGAGCGGTCCGATCTCGTTTGCCAGGTCGCTGTCGGCGAAGCGCCGGCTCAACGACTCGGCCACCGGGATGGCCCGGGCATTGGCCAGGTTGCAGAAGTCGAGCCCCGGACAGGCGATGATATCCGTGATCAGTCCGATATTGCTCTCCGCCAACCCCTCGCCCTTGAGTGCGGTCCAGAGATCGAACAGATCGGCCTCGCGCACATGGGGCAAGACCAGGTTCTGCTCGTGGGCGACGCGGATATCGCCGAGCGAGAAGCGGTCGGCGAGGTCGGCCGCCGCGTCCATCTGTTCGGCCGTGGCGTCACCTGGGATGCCGCCGGCCGGTTTCAGCGAGATCGTCACCACCTGGTGCCCTGGTACCTTGTGCGGGAAAAGATTCGTGCGGGCCCAGCGGGCGAAGTCCCGATGTTCCAGCTTGGCGGCGAGGAAGGATGGGTCGGGCGCGGCGGGCGCGAGCGACGGCGGCGCGAAGAACCTTTCGATCCGCTCGATTTCGGATGCGGTCAACGTCAGGGCACCGTCGCGGATGCGTTCCCACTCCGCCTCGACCTCCCGGGCAAAGGCCGCCACACCGGTCTGGGCCAGCAGGATCTTGATCCGGGCCTTGTACAGGTTGTCCCGCCGGCCGAGCAGATTGTAGGTCCGCAGGATCGCCTCCAGATAGGACAGCAGATGTTCCTTCGGCAGGAAGTCGCGGATCGTCTCTCCCACGATCGGCGTGCGGCCCTGACCGCCGCCGACGACTACCTCGAAGCCGACCGAGCCGGATGCGTTTCGCCGCATGCGCAGGCCGATGTCGTGGAATTTCACCGCCGCCCGGTCGGTCTCGGCCCCGGTCACAGCGATCTTGAACTTCCGCGGCAGGAAAGAGAACTCCGGGTGCAGCGTCGACCACTGCCGAATGATCTCGGCCCAGACGCGCGAGTCCTCGATCTCGTCCGCCGCCGCGCCGGCGAATTGGTCGGCGGTGACGTTACGGATGCAGTTGCCGGAAGTCTGGATGGCGTGCATCTCGACATCGGCGAGGGCGTCGAGGATGTCGGGCACGTCCTCCAGCTTCGGCCAGTTGAACTGGATGTTCTGCCGCGTCGTGAAATGCCCGTAGCCCCGGTCCCAGCGCCGGGCGATCTCCGCGAGCTTGCGCATCTGGCGGGACGACAGCGTGCCGTACGGGATGGCGACGCGCAGCATGTAGGCATGGAGCTGGAGGTACAGGCCGTTCATCAGCCGGAGCGGCTTGAACTCCTCCTCGGTCAGCTCGCCGGCCAGACGGCGACCGACCTGCTCGCGGAACTCGGCCGAGCGAGCCCGGACGAAGGCGTGGTCGAAATGGCTGTACTGGTACATGGCTCAGGCCACCTTGAGGGACGGAGTGAGACCGGTGTCGACCGTCGGGCCGGCGGCGCGAATGCGTTCGCGCTGGCTCAGGGGGACCAGGGTTCCGTCGATCTGAACCGACACCGGGAACAGGTACGCCCCGACGACCGAGCGGGCGCGCACCGCTTCCAGTGCCGTGACTTCAAAACCGGCCAGTTCGGCTGGCTCCGCGCTGGCATGGGCGTCTTCGAACCGATCGGACCAGCCGTGGGCGATGGTCAGATAGACCACGGCGCCGTCGGACAGCCGGTTGGCGGTCATCACCTTGTGGACGGCTGGATTCCTGGTGGACGAGGTCATTGGGCTCTCCATGGATACGGTCGGGGGCGCCAGGTTCAGACGGCGACGCGCTCGGGCTGGGCATCGGAAAAGTCGGCGACGTGCGACAGCGATCGTGCCGCGGCGGTCACGTCGCCGATCACTAGAAGGGCCGGGCCGCGTACCGCCTGTTCCTCCACCAACCGGCCGAGCGTGCCGAGCGTACCGGGCAGTACGCGTTGCTCCGGCTGGGTCGCCCTTTCGATCACCGCAACCGGCGTCGACGGTCTGCGTCCCGCCGCGATCATCCGATCGGCGATACCGCCGGCGACGGAGACGCCCATGTAGACCACGACCGTATTGCGGTGCTCGGCCAGCAGCGCCGGTGCCACATCGAGAGCGCCGTCCCGACCGTGACCTGTGATGAAAGTCACGGAGGAGGCAAGTCGCCGGTCGGTCAGCGGTATCTCGCAGGCCGCCGCCGCCCCCAACGCGGCGGTGACGCCGGGAACGACCTGCACGTCGATCCCGTGTCGGCGCAGATGGTCGACTTCCTCTCCGCCCCGGCCGAAGACGAACGGGTCGCCGCCCTTGAGCCGGACGACGCGCCTGCCGGCCCTGGCCTCCGCCAGCAGGATTTCGTTGATCTCTTCCTGGCGGGCCTTGTGCCCGCCCTTGCGCTTGCCGACGTCGATCCGGTCGGCATCGCGGCGCACGCAATCGAGGATGCCGTCTCCGAGGAGCGCATCATGCACAACGACCTCGGCATCCTGCATCAGGCGCAGGGCCTTTACCGTCAGCAGATCCGGGTCGCCCGGTCCGGCGCCGATCAGGGCGACGGAGCCGCGCGCGGGGGACGGGCGGTCGTCGTTGATCGCCCGCAACATCGCTTCCTGCGCGCCGGTTTCGTCCCCGTTCAGGACCCGGTCGGCGATGGGACCATCGAAGAAGTGCTCCCAGAAACGGCGGCGCCGGTCCCCGTCCGCCATCGCGGCGGATACCGCACCGCGGAACCGACCGGCGAAATCGGCGAGGGGGCCCAGCCGGGACGGCAGCAGCGCCTCGATTCTTTCCCGCAGGCGTCGGACCAGCACCGGCGCGGCGCCTGCGCTGCCGATCGCGACGAGGATCGGGTCCCGATCGACGATGCCGGGCACGATAACGGTGGAGAGGGCCGGCCGATCGATCACATTGACCGGAAGGCCGGTCGCGCGGGCCGCCGCCAGGGCCGAGTCGATCGGCTGCGTTCCGTCGTCGGACACGACCAGCAGGGCGGCGCCGTCGAGGTCCTCCGCGTCGAACGGGCGATGCACCAGATCCAACGCCCCGGCAGCGGCGGCGGCGACGATCTCGTCGTCGGCGCGGGGCGCGATCACCAGCGGTCGGGCGCCGGCCTTCAGCAGCAGTCGGATCTTTCGGGCGGCTTCCACGCCGCCGCCGACCACGACGACGCGCCGTCCCTCCAATCGGGCGAACAGGGGGAAGTATTTCATGGGCGATCTCACCTTGGTCCTCTACGGGCCCACGGGGATCACCCGTGGCGCTTTAGCGGTTGATGACGCGGTCGCAAGCTGCCCTTCAAATCGCCGCGGTCCCGGATGCGCCGGCAAGGCGTGGTCGGAACGGAAACAGTCAGTTCAACGATGATGCTATAAAGATCGTTCTTAATTGCCTAGATATCGGCCGTTAAAAAGAACGAGACGGTCAAAATAAGTTCTGATAAGCAATGAGCCGTTCCCAAACGCGGCGGAGTTCGGAATGGATGATACAGACCGCCGGATCCTGCGGATCCTTCAGACGGACTGCAGCGCTCCGGTTTCGGAGGTCGCGCGGCAGGTCGGGCTGTCGGCGTCGCCCTGCTGGAAGCGGATCAACAGGTTGCAGGAGAACGGCATCATCCGCGAGCAGGTGGCGGTGCTGGACCCGGAGGCGCTGGGCTACGGTCTCACGGTCTTCATGGCGATCCGGACCGGGGAGCATTCCGGCGAGTGGCTGCGGAAGTTCGCCGACTTCGTCGGCGCCATGCCCGAGGTGCAGGAGTTCCATCGGATGGCCGGCGAGATCGACTACCTGCTCAAGGTGGTGGTCGCCGACATGAAGGCCTTCGACGCGTTCTACAAACGGCTCGTCGATACGACGCCTCTTGCGGAGGTGACCTCGCGCTTCTCGATGGAGACGATCAAGAGAACGACCGCGCTGCCGGTGTGAGGTTGGGCGGTAGATCGGATCAGCGCATCCTGAGGCGGGCCTCGTCCTCGACCAGTGCAGGGGTCTCCCCAGGCAACCAGATCGATGCGACGGTGCCGCCCCGCTCGCCGCGGGCGATCTGCAGCTGACCGCCTTGCTTCTCGGCGAGCTGCTTGGTGATGGCGAGGCCAAGTCCGGAGCCCTCGCCGTTTGCGGTCAAGGCATCGTCATGGCGCAGGAAGGGCTCGCCGACACGTTCCAGGATGTCGTCCGGAACGCCCGTGCCCTCGTCCTCGATGGTGAAGCGAACGCCCAGATCGACGCGCAGGGACCGAGCGATCACACGGCTCCCGGTGGGTGCGTACTTAGCCGCATTGGATAGCAGATTGAGCAGACACTGGAGGGCGAGGCGGCGGCCGCACAGAACCGCCAACGGTTCGCCCGTCTCGACTACGACTTGAATGCCTCTCTCGGAGAACACAGGACGCACGGTCTTTACAGCCTCTACGATGAGGTCGCTTGCATCCTCGGCGGCGATACTCGGCTCGATCCGTCCGGCCTGAAGCTTGGAGAGGTCGAGGATGTCGTTGATCAGACTGAGGAGATGCTCGCCGCTCCGCTGGATGTCCGACACGTACTCGGCGGTCCGCTCCGGGCCGAGTCTGTCCGCGCCCAGCGTCGCGACCAAGTCGGCGAAACCGATAATGGCATTCAACGGCGTGCGGAGCTCGTGGCTCATATGAGCGAGGAAATGGTCTTTCGCCTCGTTCGCCCTATGGGCTTCCGCAAGCTGCTCACTGAGCTTGATGGACAGACGCTGAAGCTCGTCGTTGGCGTCAACGATATCTGACATGTCGTGGGCGGTGGCCGTCACCATCGGTTCACCGCCGAACTGGTAGCGTGCCAGAGAAATCAGGGCCGGGAAGGTCGTACCGTCTTTGCGGCGCGCTTGCACGATGCGCAGGGATGACATGGGGCCTGCAGCTGCGTTCGGATCGGTGATGTAGTTCCGGACCAGTTCGACATGGGTGTCCCGAACCGGTATCGGCACCAGCTCGTGGATCGAGCGGCCGATCGCTTCCTCGCCGGTCCAGCCGAAAAGCCGAACCGCGGCGGTATTGAAACTCACGATCTTTTGGCTCGAGTCCACGGAGAGGATGGCGTCCGGAACGGCGGTGACGATCGCCTGAAGCTGATCGCGTCCGTCGGCGATCATCTGGCGCGCCATCACCTGTTCGGTGACGTCGTCCTGGACGCCGATGAAATGGGTAACGGCCCCGTCTTTATCGTGAATGGTGTCCGTCGTCAGATTAATTGGGCCAGTTGAGTTCGTTTGATAACGGAGGATCTGGCTCCTGATTGATGATGTTAGGCGGCTTGATTTTGATGCGCCAGTCGTCTGGCTCGGAAGGTTGCTTCTTTGATCCTCCTGCGGTTTTCGAAGATGGCCTGATCGCGTCCGAAGAAGACGTCGCCCGGTGTCAGGTTTCCAAGGCTCTCGTGGTAGCGCTCATTGTTATAGGCGTGCACGAAGGCCTTGATCTGGGCCCGCAGATCACCCGGTAGATAGTAGTTCTCGAGCAGCACCCGGTTCTTCAGCGTCTGATGCCAGCGCTCGATCTTGCCCTGGGTCTGGGGATGGTTGGGCGCACCACGGATGTGCCGGATATTCCTGTCGTTCAGCCATTCGGCCAGATCGCCGGCGATGTAGGATGAGCCATTGTCGCTGAGCAGACGTGGGCGATGGGCCACC
>JANSYS010000046.1 GCA_024742275.1 Alphaproteobacteria bacterium
CGTGTGCTTGCGGAAGGCGACGATCACCGCCTCCTCCTCACCCGACAGCACCGTCGAGCGCTGCTCCTTCGGCCCCATTGGGGCGTCCTCGACGGAGCCGCGCTTGCGCCACTTCTGAACGGTCTTCGGGTTGATCCCGTAGCGCGAGCTCAGTTCCTGGATCGAAGCTTTCGATCGCTGTATCGCCGCTCGGACGGCGTGAGTGGTCGTGGCGCTGCCGTGTAGTACCTGTCCTATAGCCCGTCCTTGTCTATGGTCACTGAAAGCGTACCATCACATGCTGGGACTAAACACCTAGCATCATGAACCAGGAGCGAAGTCTTCCGGTACCAGACGGACTTGCTTGTACCAGTTAATCTGACGATGGACAGTCCATTTTCCAGAAATCTTTCAAAATGAAAAAAATAGGTCGTCGACATCAAGGTTTCATATAGTTCCTCATCATCCCTTCGGTTTTCCGGCGTAACTTTTGGTAAATTTGGAAAGGACCAGGCGTATGGCTAGTCTCAAGCTCGTATCGGCTTTGGCCTCATTTGGTTTGGCTGCAGTTTTGATCAGCCCAGCAGCAGCGGATGATGAAGTGCATTTTCAAACCGATTGGATCCCTTCCGGCGAACACGCGATGTACTATGGCGGTTGGACCAAGGGGTTCTGGAAAGAACAGGGGATCGACATCAAAATCACTCGGGGCTACGGCTCGGGCGACACGGTCACCAAGGTTGCCACTGGAGCCGCCGACTTCGGTGTTGCTGATTTCGGTGCAGTATTGACTGCTAAGGCTCGCACCGGGGTGCCGGTGAAGACGATTATGTTTCTTTACACCCACTCGCCGCACTCGCTCTTTGTGCTAAAGAGTTCGGGTATAGACAGCTTCAAGGGCCTTGAGGGTAAAAAAGTCGGGATCACGCCAGGAAACTCCCACAAAGTATATTTTCCGAAGGTTGCTGAGAGGGCCGGCACGGATCCTGACAAAATCGTCTGGACCATGACCGACGGCGCGGCCATGGCACCGTTGCTAATTGCCAAGCAGATCGACGCTGCCCCGTTTTATTCAATTCACCATTATTATCAGAATAAAGCGGCGATCGAGGCAGGCGAGGAGATTGTGGTATTGCCATTCGAAGAGGTCGGCTTCGCAATCTACTCTGCATCGCTGATCACAACAGATGAGATGTTGAACGAGAAGCCGGATCTGGTGAAGCGGTTCCTGACTGCTACTCAGAACGCCTTCAAGTGGGCACAGACTAACCCGGAGGAAGCCTGCAAGTTGCATGTTGAACGCGTGCCCGAGGTAGCACTGGACGACTGCATTGGGAGCGTCAAAGCAACGCTTGGCTTCGTATTCAATGAGCATTCCGAGAAGACGGGGCTCGGCATGTACGATGCGGAGCGGCTCGCTTTTACTTGGAACGCCGTTGCCGGTGCACAAGATCTCGACAAAGGCTGGGATCCAAAGCAAGCGATCGACATCGGGAAGGTTCCGGGTAACTGACTGCATCCATCCCGTCGTCCGCGGCCAGATAATGGTCGCGGACGGCGGTCTACCATTTTGGCGCATCGGGATGCAGGCATGATGATGTACCTGAGATGATCCAGATCACTAACGCCTCAAAGACATATGCCGCACGCGATGGCAGCACAGTCCACGCCCTTAGTGGGATCGATCTTGAGATCGCTGACGCGGAATTCGTCTCCCTCGTTGGGCCGTCTGGCTGCGGTAAGTCCACCCTGCTCAGGCTGGTCGCCGGCTTGGCTCCAGCTAGTGGAGGCCTAATTGATGTCGACGGAGAGACGGTCGACCAACCGCGCCGCGACATCGGTATCGTATTCCAAAGCCCGACCTTGTTGCCTTGGGAGACTGTGCTCGACAACGTTCTGTTCCCGCTGAAGATCATGCACTCGATGTCACCAGACGCCCCGGACCGCGCCCGCGCGCTGCTTCGCCTGGTTGGTCTGGACGGATTCGAAGAGAAACACCCGAGTGAGTTGTCCGGTGGCATGCAACAGCGCGCTGCGATCTGCCGAGCACTTATCCACGACCCGGATATCCTTTTAATGGATGAGCCGTTCGGGGCTCTTGACGCGCTCACCCGAGAGGAGATGAGCCTCGAGTTGCTACGGATCTGGACAGACCAGCCAAAGACCATCCTATTCGTGACCCACTCGATCCCCGAAGCCGTTCTACTGTCCGACCGGGTGGTAGTGATGTCGCCGCGGCCAGGGCGGATAGCTGAGATTATTAACGTGCCGTTGCCAAGGCCAAGAACATTTGACATGGAGGGACTGCCGGAGTTCCAGGAGCGGTCGCAGCACATTCGGTCTCTGATCTTCGGTGACAGAGGAGGACGCCATGGCGCTGCAACCTAGAGCTCGCTGGCTGTCCGGCTTTGGCCAGGAAGTCGCACTTCCAGTTGCAGTGATGGCGACCCTGGTCGTTATCTGGGAAATCTCGGTACACGCTTTCGCCATACCGGTCTATCTGCTGCCGGCACCGAGCCGGATCTGGGTTGATAGCGCCGCAATGGCGGGAACAATCTGGGGCCATACAGTGGCAACTTTGAATACCGTCCTGATAGGGTTTGCGGTGTCGATCTTTATCAGCCTCCCGCTCGCAGTCGCGCTAACCTCTTCCCGGTTGGTGGCTAACGCGATCTATCCGCTGCTGGTGCTGACGCAAGCGATCCCCAAGGTCGCGCTGGCACCCATCCTTGTCGTGCTTCTTGGCTCTAACGAACTTCCGCGGATAGTGGTGACATTCTTGGTTGCTTTCTTTCCGCTAGTGATCGCCATCGCCACCGGTTTGCTAGCAGTGCCGGGCGAACTGATAGAGCTTGGGCGTTCCTACAAGGCATCAAAGCTCCAGGAGCTTTGGCGGATCCGCATACCGTACGCCATCCCGTTCATCTTCAGCGGCCTAAAGGTCGCAATCGCACTGTCGGTGGTTGGTGCGGTAGTTGGCGAATTCGTCAACGCCGACAAAGGGCTGGGGTACCTGATCGTATCGTCGACAGCGTTCTTCCAGGTTCCTGTGGCGTTCGGCGCACTGATACTGCTGTCGTTGTTGGGCGTTGTGCTGTTCCAAGCCGTTGTAGTTGCTGAACGGGTACTGTTCCCGTGGTCAGCAAAACAAAGCCAGGGTGCGATCGGATAGCGGCGGCTAAGAGAGGATAGACCTATGGAAACGAAAGTAATTCGCGGCGGCCGGCTGCTGGACATAACGAGCCACAGCGCGCCGTATTGCGACATCCTGGTTAGGGGCGACAGCATCGCAGAGATAGGTCCGCCCGGCCTCGCATCTCCTGAGGGGGCTGCTCAGATCGATGCTACAGGCAGGCTGATGCATGCCGGATTGATGAACGGTCATACCCATAGTCACGGCAATCTCAGCAAAGGTACCGGTGACCGCTGGACGCTTGAACTGCTGTTGACCGCCGGCCCCTGGATCACCGGTGGCAGGCAGACCGAGGAGAAATACCTTTCCACCCTTATCGGCGCGTGTGAGATGCTGCTTAAAGGGTGCACAGGTTGCTATGACCTGATGGTCGAGTTCCCGACCCCGTCCACCGAGGGTGTTGCTGCGGTATCGAAGGCCTATGCTGATGTCGGCATGCGGGCGGTAGTGGCTCCTATGGTGGCTGACATCAGCTTCTTCGAGGCGATCCCAGGGCTGATGGACGCTCTGCCGCCAGCTCTACAGAAAGACGTTGAGCGCCTGCGTCTTGCACCTTACGAAACCACACTGGCCAATCTTGAGGCGGTGGTGAAGGGCTGGTCGTATGACCGCGAAGCGATCCGGCCGGCGGTGGCACCGACTATACCACTGCACTGCTCCGACGACTTCATGATGGGCTGCCGCGACTTGGCACGCGGCCATGGCCTTGGACTGCACAGTCACGTCTCTGAATCGAAGGTTCAGGTCGTGAGCGGTCTCAAGGTCTACGGTAAGACCCTGACGTCACATATTGACAGCCTTGGCCTGCTCGGACCGGACTTCACCGTAGCACACGGCGTCTGGCTCGACGATGATGACATGAGGCTGCTCGGCGACCACGGCGCATCGGTGTCACATAACCCAGGCAGCAACGCACTGTTGGGCAACGGCATTGCAGATACCCGGCGGATGCTTGAGTTCGGCGTAAATTTGGCAATCGGTACCGACGGTGCCAGCTGTTGCGACCACCAAAATATGTATGAGTCTATGCGTGTAGCTTCTTATGTGAGCCATGTCCGCGGCCCGGAATGGCAGCGTTGGCTAAAACCTGAGGAGATCCTTCGGGCGGCGACCGAGGGTAGCGCTAAGGCGCTCGGTTTCGAGCGTTGCGGCCGTATCGAGCCCGGCTACAAAGCTGACATCGTGTTCCTCGATCTAGGCGCAATTAATTGGATCCCGGTTAATGATCCTGTCAACCAACTAGTCCATACCGAGGACGGATCTTCAGTGCACAGCGTTATGGTCGGCGGCCGCATGGTCGTCGAGAACCGCCGCGTGGTCGGCGTAGACTTGGTTGCACTTGCGGCTGACGCCGAGCGGGTCGCCGAAAAGCTGAAGGGAGTGAACACGCCAAATCGAGCTCTTTACGACCGACTCGAATCGATCGTAGGCTCATTTTGTCCTGGTCTCGCACGACAGCCCTTTCATATTAACCGCTTCGGCGCGCATTAACACTAAGAACGTGGCCCTGCCAGGAGTTGAACTGATGTGGCGGATGCCCCACCCAACGGCATCTCGGATGCCATGATGGTTGCCTGGCAACCGAGCGGAGGGCGCATCGATGACGACGAAGATCAACATGCTGGCGATCGACCTGGCGAAGGGCATCTTTCAGGTCTGCGCCGTGAGTGCGGATGGGGCGCTTCTGTATAACCGGGTGATGTCGCGAACACGGCTGGCGTGAGAACGCCGGAGCAACGGGGGAGTGTCAGGAATTTCGTGTGCGGGGGAGCGGTTGAACATCAGGCCATTGCTCTTGTGAAGCGCTCGCCGAAGACAACGGCGAACTGGGCTTTTGCCATGGCCCACTCCCTTGCAGGCATGGTCCATTCTTTCTCGGCTCTATTCAAGACGAGGAACAGCAGCTTAGCGGCGGCATCATCATTGGGGAAATGTCCCCGGGCACGCACGGCACGCCGCAGCTTTGCGTTCAGCGCCTCGATGGAGTTCGTGGTGTAGATGTGTCTGACGTCAGCGTTCGTGGGAAGGATTAAGCCTGGATTTCCCAGATGGCTTCGCGGTTTCGTGACTCATGATCGAGAATCTGGTATGAAAACTGGGTGATGACGGCGATTGGAGAGGGCGGCCATTGAGATGGCTGTGGGTGAAACGGAAACGGTCGATCTGCGGGTCGCTTTTGACCGCCGCCTGAAGCTGGAGTTCCACGGTTCCAAGATCACATCCGACGTCGGGCTGCTCGCTTTTCGCGAACTGGATGACGCCCTCGGCCTAACCGAGATCACCGGGCAGGTGCTGGCCGATAACCGGACCGGCAGGAACAACCGCCACTCGCTGACGGCGCAGTGCCGCCAATCGGTGTTCGGTCGCCTTGCCGGATACGAGGACGTCAACGACGCCGATCGCCTCGGCCATGATCCGGCGATGCGCTGGATCGTTGGCGGCAGGGCGGTGGCCAAGGAAGCCGCCTCCACCAGCCAGATGGGACGGTTCGAGACCGAGGTGCTGACTGGCAAGGCGAACCGCGCCGTCCTGGCCGACCTGTCGGGAAAATGGATCGACGCGGTTCATGCCCGCCGCCCGACCAACGTCGTGGTGTTGGACATGGACAGCAGCGTCAGCCCGACCCACGGCGAGCAGGAGGGCACGGCCTATAACGGTCACTTCGGGTGCAACTGCCAACATCCACTGTTCGTGTTCAACCAGTTCGGTTACCTGGAGCGGTGCTCGCTGCGTTCCGGCAACGTCCACAGCGCCGATGATTGGCGCTCGGTGCTTGAACCGGTGGTGGCGCGGTATCGGGACAGGACCAGGCGGTGGTTCTTCCGAGGCGATGCCGCCTTCGCCCTGCCCGACCTCTACGACTATCTGGTGGCCGAGGGCTACAAGTACACCATTCGCCTCAAAGCCAATGCAGTTCTCCGGGGCCACATCGCCCACCTGCTCAAGCGCCCGGTCGGCCGTCCGCCGAAGTATGTGCTGCGGTTCTACGCCGGCTTCAGCTATCAGGCCGGATCGTGGAACCGGAAGCGCCGCGTAGTCGCCAAGGTGGAATGGCATCCCGGCGAACTGTACCCCCGCGTCGGGTTCATCGTCACCAACCTGACCCGGCCCGCCGCCCGCGTGACCGCCTTCTACAATCAGCGTGGTACGGAGGAGCAGTATATCAAGGAGGGCAAGAACGCGGTGAAGTGGACCCGGCTATCCCGCCGCAGCATGAAGGCCAACGCCGTGCGGCTCCAGCTTCACGCCCTGGCCTGCAACCTTTCCAACTTCCTGCGCACCCTGGCCCTGCCCGACGAGATGGAAAGCTGGTCGCTGACCACGCTCCGCGAGAAGATGGTGAAGATCGGCGCGAAGGTGATCGTCCACGCCCGCTACGCCGTCTTCCAGATGGCCGAGGTTGCAGTGCCGCGCGACCTATTCCGCCGCATCCTCGACCTGATCGACGATCTGCGACCACGGGAACCGGCACCATGCTAATGGCCGGGGACATCGGCACGAGCGGAGCGACAGGCGAAGTGCGCCCGAATTGTTGCAAACTGTCGGAAATCCTGCCGATGAGGCCGGACATGGCCGTCGAGTTGGCCGTTTTGCCGCGGCGGAAGCTGTCGCCACGGCAATCCGCCTTCTGGTTGGGCTGGGATCGGGTTATTCAGACGTCAATCAGGGGCGGATGGGCCGCTCGAATGGGAAATGTCGGATGAAAAAGAAAACGCAGATCGTCGTGGTCGGCGGCGGGGCCGGCGGGTTACCGCTGGTCCGTAGGCTTGGCGCCTATTTCGGCCGCGAGCTCTACGACATCATCCTGGTCGACCGGTCGCGCTCGCATATCTGGAAGCCGCTGCTGCACGAGGTCGCCGCCGGATCGCTCGACGCCAACATGGACGAGATCGGCTATGGCGGCCATGGGGTGCGTTGGGGCTATCGGTTCTTCTACGGCAGCCTAGAGTCCATCAACCGCGAGAACCAACAGATCATCACCGCCCCGTTCATCGACGAGGATGGCCGCGAGATCGTCGCCCGGCACACCATCCGCTACGACTATCTGGTGTTGGCCTATGGCGGGGTGTCGAACGATTTCGGCATTCCCGGCGTGCGCGACCACTGCCTGTTCCTGGAGAACCGCGACCAGGCGGAGGCCTTCCGCCAGAAACTGCTGAACCAGTGCTTCCGGGTTTCGCACCTGGCGGGCACCGACGGCGATGCGCGCGTGCGAATCTGCATCATCGGCGGCGGTGCGACCGGCGTGGAGCTGGCGGCCGAACTATACAACGCCGCCAAGGGTCTACGCGACTACGGGCTGGAAGTGTTCGACGAAAGCCGGCTGGAGGTAACGCTGCTCGAGGCCGGTCCGCGAATTCTGCCGGCTCTGCCCGAGGATCTGGCCCAGGCCGCGCATGAGGAACTCGAGGCGCTGGGCGTCCGGGTCCAGGTCGGCACGATGGTCACCGGGATCGATGGAACCGGGGTGGCGATCAAGGACGGGGATCGGATCGAGGCGGACCTCAGGGTCTGGGCGGCCGGGGTGAAGGGAGCCACCATTGCCGGCTCCCTGGACGGCCTGGAGCTTACCCGATCGAACCAGATCCAGGTGCGCTCAACCCTGCAGACCACGGTGGACGACCGGATTTTCGCGATCGGCGACTGTTGCTCCTGCCCGCAACCGGACGGCCCGCCGGTGCCGCCCCGCGCCCAAAGCGCCAACCAGATGGCGGCGACGGTGTTCGAGAACATCCGCTCCCTGATCGCTGGAATGACGCCGAAACCGTTCGTTTATCGCGACAAGGGCTCGCTGGTCTCGCTCAGCCGGTTCTCGACGGTGGGTAGTCTGATGGGCAACCTGGTCGGCGGGCGCATGGCGATCGAGGGGCGCCTGGCGCGACTCGCCTACATGTCGCTGTACCGGCTGCACCTGATCGCGGTGCACGGCTGGCTGAAAGGTCTGGGCCTGATCGCAGTCGGTCATATCAACCAGGTGATCCGCCCGAAACTGAAGCTGCATTGAGCGGGCGGATCTTCAAAATTCACCATAATCCGAATTAACAGTCTATTTTTTCCACTTTTCAGATTATAATACCAGTCGGTGGAGATGGTGACTCACCGGGGGATTCCCAGATTTAGTGATTTGTGATTCGGTTTGGCAAACATGTTGGGGGTTTGCCATGGCAGCACCGATCTTGCTTCGCGACGACTTCGACGGGCCGACGCTTCGCCGACTGGCCACGGTCTGCACCGACGCTAATCAGACCCGCCGGCTTTTGGCACTGGCGGTCGTGTACGACGGGGGCCGGCGCAGTGCGGCGGCCGAACTCGGCGGTGTTACGCTGCAGATTGTTCGGGACTGGGTGCTGCGGTTCAACGCCGACGGGCCTGACGGTCTGATCGACCGCAAGGCTCCCGGCCGTGCGCCGAAGCTGGATGCCAAGCAGCGCCAGGCCCTGGCGGATCGGGTCGAGCGTGGTCCGATCCCAGCGGTCGATGGCGTGGTGCGTTGGCGCCTGAAGGATCTGGCGCAGTGGATCTTCGAAGAGTTCTCGATCTCGCTCGACGAGACGACGGTGAGCCGAGAGCTGAAGTCGCTCGGCTACGCCCGGCTGTCGGCTCGCCCGCGCCACTACGCCCAGAGCGGGCCGGCAATGGAGGCGTTTAAAAACGTATGGCCCGCCCCGTTGGCAAGTCGGTTGCATCAGGCTTTGTTTGGTCGTGCACAAACGTATCCGGCGTAGCGACACGTTGGTCCTCGCCATGATGGAGATCCGCGCGTCCTGGTCCTCATAAAAGACCCGGCGTCGAAGCGCCGTTTTTTAAACCAGGTTTCCAGGGACGCGGGTGTTCGACCCTTCCGGCCATCAGCCTCCTTCCGCCAACCTCGCCTGGCTGCGGCTCCCGTTTCGGGGGGCGCAGCAGATTCTTTCGTTTCAGACCGTCACGACCTGTCCCCATTCACGCTCGAAGCTGACGCCGCGCCGCAGGCTCGCCCAGGCGATACGAGCGAGCTTGGCGGCGAGCGCAACAATGACGACGTTGCGATGTGCTCGCGACAGAAGGCCTCGAAGCCACTCGCCCAAGGGTGTCGCCTGTTTGGAAAGGCTTGGCAGTGCCGCACGCGCGCCATGGATCAGCAACATGCGGAGATAAGTGTTTCCTCGCTTGGTGATGCCGAGCAGCCGCGGCTTGCCGCCGGTCGTCATCTGCTTGGGCACGAGGCCGAGCCAGGCTGGCATGTCGCGCGCCCGACGGAACGCCTCACCGTCTCCGACGGCCGCAACCAGCGCGGTTGCCCCAAGGACGCCAATGCCGGGTATCGAGGTCAGCCGGCTCGCCGCCTCGTCAGCACGGGCATGCTCGGTCAGATCGTCGTTCAAAGCATCGATCCGCTCATCGAGGAATTGCCACTCGGCTCGCATATCTCCGATAAGCGTCAGGGTGCGTGTCGAAAGGTCCGAAGGCGGCTCAGTGAGGAACGGATCGATCTCCCGTTCAAGAACCTTGCGCCCCTGCCGGAAGGTATATCCACGCTCAAGCAGGATCGCCCGAAGCTGGTTCACCAGTGCTTTGCGCGCTGCGACGAGACGCGAGCGTGCTCGATGCAGGGTCTGCAGGTCGAGCCGGTCCTGGCTCTTCAACTCGACAAAGCGCATGGTCGGCCGCGTCGCCGCCTCGGCAATCCCCGCCGCGTCGTTGTCGTCGTTCTTCTGTGCACGGACGTACGGACGGACATACTCCGGCGACATCAGCCGGACTTCATGTCCTTTCGCGGCAAACAGACGGCCGACATGATGCGCGCCGCAGCACGCCTCCATAGCGACGGTACAGGGTGAAAGTCTGCCCGCCAGCTCAGTGAGGGTCGCCCGCCTGACCCGTCGACGCAGGATGACGCGCCCTTGCGCGTCCAGACCCACCACACTGTTCAGATTCTTGCCCAGGTCGATCCCAAGGGTCACGATGGTCATTGGCTCGCTCCTTCCTCTCAAACACACCGGCACCACAGCTTGGTGCCGGCGGGAGGGGCGGGCCATCCCATAAAACTTCCCGGACACGCTGGCGGAGATCCGCGGCCAGCTCCCGCCGGGCACGCCCATAGAGATCTGGTTCCAGGACGAGGCCAGGGTCGGCCAGAAGAACAAGATTACCCGGCGCTGGGCACGTCGCGGGACCCGACCGGCGGCCCCCCACGACCAACGCACCAAGTCAGCCTACATCTTCGGCGCCATCTGCCCGGCTCGCGGCGCCGGTGCCGCTGTCGTGCTCCCGCGCTGCGACACTGCCGCTATGCAGTGGCACCTTGAGGAGATCGCATCCCAGGTCGCGCCCGCAGCCCATGGCGTCGTCCTCCTCGACCAGGCTGGATGGCACACCACCAGCAAGCTTGACGTTCCAGCCAACCTCACGCTGCTGTCCCTGCCGCCGAGGTCGCCGGAACTCAATCCCGTCGAGAACGTCTGGCAGTTCATCCGCGGAAACTGGCTCTCAAATCGCGTGTTCCAGTCCTACGACGACATCGTCTCGTTGAGCTGCGATGCCTGGAACAAACTCATCGACCAACCATGGTGCATCATGTCCATTGGATACAGAAAATGGGCCCATGGGTTCTGATCAATGCCGACTGGCATAAATGCAACTATGATTGTATTCTATGAAACTTTAATTCGTGGAGGATTATTTCATGATCAACTGGCCCGTATCCATAGTTGTGACAGAAGCATTGATTGCGGGCGTATTCGCGTTCAAGAACCAACGTCGGACCCATGGTGTTGCAGTCAGGTTTGGAAATGCGGAATAATAATTCAACATAATTTTGAATCAGACTCTAAGCTCGGGGGAACTTGGAGAGACTGGCCGCCGCACCTTATTGCGGGCTGCCATGGTCGGAAAACAGGAGCAACATACCCATCTGTATATGGAAGAATGGAGTGGGATCAGCCCGCCCCAACCATGACCACGCAATGTTACGGCTTCGGCAACGGTCGCTTTGGGCATCCTGATCAAGATCGAGCTATAAGTTTACGAGAAGCAGCTATGATCCAGAGCTTCCCTAAGAGCCATTCCTTTCTCCCACTGGGCGAGCGAGTCAGTTTCAATACTCGCGGGCGTTTGATTGGAAATGCGGTGCCCGTGCTGTTTGGAGAATTCATTGGAAACGTCATTTCTGATCACGTCAAAGCGCATGCTTGACACCATACTTCCGAAATGTCCGCGCCGGATCGAGGGTCGGCGCCGCCCCGCCACCGTCCTTCGTCATCAATCCAGATCACATGGGACCGTGCCATTACCGGATTGAAGCTGATCGGTGAATGGTCGACCTGGTGGCCCATGGCTTCTAGGTCGCGGACGA
>JANSYS010000063.1 GCA_024742275.1 Alphaproteobacteria bacterium
ATCCCAGTAGGAGGCCAGGGTGCAAGAAAAACGCATGATGCTTGACGTTCGGACCCTCAGGCCCGAGGGGGATCTCGCCCCGGAGGACAGGGGGCTGGCCGGCGTATGGGGTGTCACACTCACCGGTCCGCTCCTGTCGAAGCCAGATCCGAGATCGCTGGCGTTGGATATTTTTCACGCCGTCGTGCCGATCTCCGTTCTGGAGGATTTCGAGATCGAGGCCTCCGAGGCGGCGGAGCCTGTCATCGGGACCGAGCTGGGACGGTTTTCGCGCGTTCCCGACGCGCCTTTCGTTGACCGACTCCTTGATCAGGCGTTCGGCTCCGCTGTGAAATTTGCGCTTCCGGACATGCCCGAGGACGCGCTCGTCTACGAGGTGGACGCGGGCGAGCCGGGGGACCCGAACACGGTGATCCGGGCCGCCGTCTTTGACCGGGGGGTCCTCGACCCGGAGCGGATGATCGGGGACCCGATCAGCCTCACCGTCTCAAAGGCGTGGTTGGCGGAGGTCCTGTCCGGTCCGGACCGGTCAGCGGACGGGCCTGAGCCCTAACGGGGGCTCCTTTCGGAATCGTTCTTCGCGTGGTATGCTGGAACCTGTAGACAGGAGTTTATTTTTGAACCGGATCCAGAAGATCAGAGCGAACCGGGCGGAGGCCCGTAAGCGCGCGCTCGATGAGGCGTTCAACGCCCTTTCCTCCCGTGTCGCCTCTCTGGGGGTAACATTGAAGCCGTTCGGGTCCTTCGCGGAGGGGGAGGTTCACGCCGGGTCGGACCTTGATCTGATGATCGCCGGCAGTGATCTCTCGTCGGAGACCAGACGTGCGGTCATAAGGGCGTCAGAGATGATCGCCGAGGAGGCGGGCGTCCGTATCGACCTCGTTTTCGAGGCCGAATCCCCGCGCTTCTATCGGGAGGTGAAAGATGCTCATCCGGTCTGAAGACCCATTCTTCCTGCGTCTCAACGTGAAGCTTGACAGGATCGAGGTCGAAATTCTCAAGGGAGGAAGAAACCTAGAGAACCTCGTCGCGATGGGCGAGGTGCCGCAGGATGAGCTGGTCGAGATGAGGACCGGTTTGATCGCGCTCCGGATACACAACATCTACAACGGGATGGAGCAGATCTGGGCGGACATCGCGCTCCGGATCGACGGTGAGAAGCCGGACGGGGAGGGCACACATGCCGCTCTGCTCGAACAGATGATGGCCTCCAGTTCTAACCGGCCAGCGATGATCACACCTGATGAGCTCGCCGCATACGACGATCTACGCCGGTTCCGGCACCTGTTCCGGCACAGCTACGGGATCGACCTCAGGCCCGCAGAAGTCCTGGAAAAGTTCTTGTCTATCCGGGAGACCGTCTGGCCCGGTTTTCTCGGTTCCCTCGAGAAGCTCAGGTCCCATCTCGAGGATGAGCCGGAGGCTGATGAGGGACTTGGTCCTGCGGGACCGAACTAATCAGGCAGCCGCTTTTTCCCGCCCGTTCGGTCCCCCATCTCTCGCGCGAGGAGCCGGGCCTGCGGGCCGGTGACCCCGATCTCGGCGAGGGCACGCAGCGCGCGGCGCCGGGCGATCAGCCGGACGATCCGGACCCGGAGGGCCCGGATCGGGACCGGGACCTGCAGGGAGGTCTCTGAGCAGGTCTGGGTGGCCATGGGTCGCCCCTTTCGGGACCTTTTTCGCACGCGCAGCGTCATCTGACCAGAGAAAATGCCGCAACGCAGCATTGACCGAGGCGCAGGGCCCCGCGAGGCGGAGCGCGATGTCCGCCGAACCGGGGCCGCCCCTTAAGGGGTCGGGGCCTGCTCTGGACCGGGCGGGTCCGGGTAGATCGCGCGGCCGAACCCGCGCCGGTCCTCCCGTCGCCACCGGATCGCCTCCGGGCAGAGGGTCAGGTGCCAGCCGGCCCGGTCCGGGACCCCGGGAAGGCCGGTGAGCGCGCAGCGGGACTCGCTCGCCGCGACCGCCCAGGCGATCACCTCCCGGACCCGGTCCACGAACCGGTCTGACCCGGTCGGGTCCGCGTAGACCCGCAGCGTGCCGAACTTCTCCTTGATCTGTCCGATCCGGAGTCGCGCCCCCGGCTCCCCCTCCAGAAGGGGGGTGACCCCCTCGGCGAGCCCCTCCATCAGGCGGACCCAGCCGGAGGGGCACGAGAGGACCTCCGCAGCCCCGATCACCCCGGCCCGGTCCAACCGGTCCCGGACCGCGGTGAGGCGGGCCCAGTGCGTCTCCGGGTCGACCAGCCCGTCCAGGGCGGCGGGGAGGGGGCGGCGAACGGTTCCGGCCCGGGCGGGTCAAGCAGGTCCTCGTAGCGGGGCCCGAGCGGGTCCGCACGCACCCCGTCCGGGAGCCGGTCAATGACCCGTCGGATCAGCTTGTCTTATGGATTTGGCAGGCTTCCGATGGATTGGAAGCCACTGCACGCCACGCCATTTATGGCGTGCAGTGGCGGCGGTTGGATCGTGAGTTGCTGGGTCTATTGCAGGACCGTGCTCGAGTTTGATCGACCGCCGTCTTCCCCTTGGGCCTGAACGGATACGCGTGTTGTGGCACGCATGACAAGCAAAGGACGTGGAGAAGATGGCGGAGCATACCATCGGCGTGGATATTTCCAAATCCCATTTGGATGTTTTTGACGCGGAACGCCGCGAAGCGGAGCGTTTTGAGAATTCCCCCAGCGGATTTCGAGCCTTTGGAAAATGGCTTGGCAAGTTGGAAATCACCCGTGTGGTCTATGAGCCGACGGGCCCGTATCATCGCAATTTCGAGGAGTGCTTCTGTGACAAACTTCCCTTGGTGAAGGTGAACCCACTGCAGGCGCGCCGCTTCGCTGAGGCCTGTGGAACGCGCGCCAAGACCGACGTATTGGACGCGCGAGGTTTGGCGCGTATGGGCGTTGCTTTAGAGCTGGAACCGGATATCCCGGTCGCGAAAACAACACGTATACTCAGAGACTTGCAGGTTGCGCGATCGGCCTTGATCAAAGAGCGGACGCGCTTGGCCAACCGCGCACATGTGCAGACGAATGCCGTCCTTAAGCGCCAGACAAAAGCGCGTCTGGCCTTGGTCGAAAAGCAGCTCTGCGAGCTTGACCGGGAAATTGACACCCTGATCGAGGCGGATAACACCTCTGCACGCCGCCGCGAGATCGTTCTGTCCATCCCGGGGCTGGGCAGCGTCGCAAGCGCGGCAATCCTGACCTATCTGCCTGAAATCGGAACACTGGACCGCCGCCAGGTGGGCAGCCTTGCCGGTGTGGTGCCCTACAACCGCGATTCAGGGCAGTGGAAGGGCAAGTCCTTTATCAGCGGAGGACGCAAACCCCTGCGTGATGCCCTCTACATGCCCGCGCTCGTTGCAATGCGATACAACCCGGATCTGAGGGCAAAATACGAGGCCCTGCGAGCCGCCGGAAAACCGGCAAAAGTTGCCATCGTCGCGATCATGCGCAAGCTCATCGAAACCGCAAACGCCTTGGTCAAAGCGGACCGCGTATGGGTGCCAAAAACCACTTGATCAAGACGGATACTCGAGC
>JANSYS010000052.1 GCA_024742275.1 Alphaproteobacteria bacterium
GAGATGGTGATGCCGGGCGACAACATCGCGATGGATGTCGAGCTGATCGCGCCGATCGCCATGGACGAGGGCCTGCGCTTCGCCATCCGCGAAGGCGGCCGCACCGTCGGTGCCGGCGTCGTCTCCAAGATCATCGCGTAAAGCGCCCGACAGGGTGGCGAAAGACGGGGGCGCTTCGGCGCCCCCTTTTTTGTGCGTCGGTTCGGGCGGTGGCGAAGCGGGTGCGAGCGAGTGGACCTCCGATCGATTGCGCGACCTCAGCGCGACCTCAGCGCGATCGCCGAGAACCACGGGGCTGTTCAGCCAACGCCGCCGTCGCAAGGAGAATCCGGCCAACCGCTTTCTGCCTGGTGCGAGCGATCCAGATAGGGGGGCGCAACCGCACTGACATACCAGATGCGGAATATGTGCGCGCCAGTGTCACCGGCGATGCGAAACGGCCCGTCGCCCGGGCATCCAGCGCAAGGTTCTTGCGGCGGCAGGGCTCGTGGAAGGCGATGTCCGAAAACTGAAATTCGCACTTGACGGCCCCGTCCCGCATCAATAGGTTCCGCCCACCTTTGGGGACTGGCTGTGACCGGAACCGCTCGGTTCGGGTCAGACGCAGTCTCAGATAGTTAAGACACCAATCCCCAAAAGGCCGAAGGCGGAAGCGCAGCTACAGTGCGCATCCGCTCATTTTTCTGTGCGGTGCCCGGCTTGTCGGAGAGCGCGCGGTAATTACGGCCGACAGGCCAATGAGGTTGAGAGTAGCGGAAAGATGGACAGTCAAAACATCCGCATCCGCCTGAAGGCGTTCGATCACCGGGTCCTCGACCAGTCGACCGGTGAAATCGTGAACACCGCCAAGCGCACTGGCGCGCGCGTGCGGGGTCCCATTCCGCTCCCGACTCGGATCGAGCGGTTCACGGTGCTGCGCGGGCCGCACGTGGACAAGAAGAGCCGGGAACAGTTCGAGATCCGCACGCATAAGCGGGTCCTGGATATCGTCGATCCGACTCCGCAGACCGTGGACGCGCTCATGAAGCTCGACCTGGCCTCCGGCGTCGACGTCGAGATCAAGCTCTGAGGGGACGGGAACGATGCGTTCAGGACTGATCGCTCAGAAGGTCGGCATGACCCGCGTGTTTACCGAGGAAGGTACGCACGTTCCGGTCACGGTGCTGAAAGTCGACAGCTGCCAGGTTGTCGCTCAGCGGACCCAGGAAAAGCATGGTTACACCGCGGTTCAGCTCGGCGCCGGTGTGCGCAAGGTGAAGCGCACCACGCAGCCGATGCGCGGCCACTTCGCGAAGGCGAACGTCGAGCCGAAGCGCAAGGTCGTCGAGTTCCGCGTTTCCGACGATGCGCTCATCGATGTCGGTGCGGAGTTGGCGGCGGATCATTTCGTCACCGGCCAGAAGGTCGATGTCACCGGGACATCGATCGGTAAGGGTTTCGCCGGTGTCATGAAGCGGCACAATTTCGGCGGGTTGCGGGCGTCCCATGGCGTGTCGCTGTCTCACCGTTCACATGGTTCGACCGGTAACAACCAGGATCCGGGCCGGGTCTTCAAAGGCAAGAAGATGGCCGGGCATATGGGTGACGAGCGCGTCACCACGCAGAACCTGACTGTCGTCGCTACCGATCCGGCGCGCGGCCTCATCCTCGTTCGCGGCTCCGTGCCGGGTTCAGAGGGTGGTTGGGTCCTGATCCGCGATGCCGTTAAGTCCGGTATTCCGGAAGGCGCTCCGTTCCCGGCGTCGCTCAAGGCGGCTGCCGCCGACGAGGCGGTCAGCGAGGAGGAGGCCGGTGCGGCCCTCCTCGAGCAGGCATCCGAGGCGCTGGGCGACGAAGCCGATCCGACCGTCGCCGAGGGCGCTGCGGTTCCGGACGCGCCGGTGGAAGACGACGCCGAGAAGAAGGACTGAGGTCATGAAGATTGACGTCACAAACCTCGACGCGGAAAAGACCGGCGAGATCGATCTCGACGATACGATCTTCGGTCTTGAGCCCCGTCAGGACATCCTGGCTCGCATGGTGAACTGGCAGCTTGCCAAGCGCCGCGGCGGCAACCACAAGGTCAAGTCGATCTCGGAGATTTCCGGCACCACGAAAAAGCCGTGGCGCCAGAAGGGAACCGGTCGGGCCCGCCAGGGGTCGCTGCGTGCGACCCAGTTCCGGGGCGGTCAGACTGTCCATGGTCCCGTTGTTCGCGATCATGGTTTCGATCTGACCAAGAAGTTCCGCAAGCTCGGCCTGAAGACGGCGCTTTCCGCGAAGGCGAAGGCCGGCCAGCTCATCGTCATCGATGAGGCGACGGCGTCCGAGCCGAAGACCAAGGCGATGGCCGAGAAGTTCAAGAAGCTCGGCTGGTCGTCGGTCCTGGTGATCGGCGGCGACTCGGTGAATGAGAACTTCGCCCGCGCAACGCGCAACATTCCGCTGGTCGACCTGCTGCCGCAGCAGGGCGCCAACGTCTACGACATTCTCCGCCGCGACACCCTGGTCCTGACCAAGGGCGCGGTCGAGCAGCTGGAGGCGCGCCTCAAATGAGCATTCGTCCCTACAAGCCCAAAGCGGGCAAGGTGAGCGACGAGCGGGCCTACGAGCTGATCCGCCGTCCGATCGTGACCGAGAAGTCGACCCGGGGCTCCGAGTTCGGCCAGGTGACCTTCGAGGTTCCGGTCAACGCGGCGAAGCCGGAAATCAAGCAGGCGATCGAACGCCTGTTCGATGTCCAGGTGACCGCGGTTAACACGATCCTGGTCAAAGGCAAGACCAAGCGGTTCCGGGGCCGTCCGGGCCGTCGTTCCGACTATAAGAAGGCCGTCGTCACGCTCGCCGAGGGCCAGACGATCGACCTGATGGCGGGGGTGTAAACCCATGGCTTTGAAATCATTCAATCCGACGACGCCGTCGCAGCGTCAGCTGGTCATCGTCGACCGTTCGGAACTCTGGTCGGGCAAGCCCGTCAAGAAGCTCACGGAAGGTCTGACGAAGAAGGCCGGACGCAACAACACGGGCCGCGTCACGGCGCGCCGTCGTGGTGGCGGTCACAAGCGGACCTATCGGATCGTCGACTTCAAGCGTCAGAAGATGGACGTTGTCGGAACGGTTGAGCGGTTGGAGTACGATCCGAACCGGACCGCGTTCATCGCTCTGATCACCTATGACGATGGCGAGCAGGCTTACATTCTCGCGCCGCAGCGTCTCGGTGTCGGCGACAAGGTGATTGCCGGCGAGCGGGTCGACGTGAAGCCGGGCAACGCGATGCCGCTGCGGAGCATTCCGGTCGGCACGATCGTCCACAACGTCGAGATGAAGCCGGGCAAGGGCGGCCAGATGGCGCGTTCCGCCGGTACCTACGTCCAGATCGTCGGTCGTGACTCGGGTTACGCCCTGCTGCGTCTCGCATCCGGTGAAGTCCGGATGGTTCGGGGCGAGTGCATGGCGACCGTTGGTGCGGTGTCGAACCCGGACCAACAGAACATCAACATCGGCAAGGCCGGCCGCAATCGGTGGCTCGGAAAGCGTCCGTCGGTGCGAGGTGTCGCCATGAACCCGGTCGACCACCCCCATGGTGGCGGTGAAGGCCGGACTTCGGGCGGCCGTCATCCGGTGACCCCGTGGGGCAAGCCGACCAAGGGCAAGAAGACGCGCAACAACAAGGCGACCGATAAGCTCATCGTTCGCCGGCGCCGGAAGTAAGGAGAAGTTCGGTGGCTCGATCCGTTTGGAAGGGACCGTTCGTCGACGGCTACCTGCTGAAGAAGGCCGAAAAGTCGCGCGAGTCCGGTCGCAACGAGGTCATCAAGACCTGGTCGCGCCGTTCTACGATCATGCCGCAGTTTGTCGGCCTGACCTTCGGCGTGCACAACGGTCAGAAGTTCGTTCCGGTACTCGTGAGCGAAAACATGGTCGGGCACAAGTTCGGCGAGTTCGCGCCGACGCGTACCTATTACGGCCACATGGCCGACAAGAAGTCGCGCCGCTGAGGCTGGAGGAGCAGGCAATGGGCAAGCAGGCTGCCGAACGGCGACTTGACGATACCGAGGCGAAGGCTGAACTGCGCAATCTGCGCGTCAGCCCGCAGAAGCTGAATCTGGTCGCGCAGATGATCCGCGGTCAGCGGGCGGAGAAGGCTTTGGCCACTCTCACCTTCTCCAAGCGCCGCATTGCGCGCGACGTGAAGAAGGTTCTGGAGTCGGCGATCGCCAATGCCGAGAACAACCACCAGCTCGATGTCGATCGGCTCTTCGTCAAGGAGGCCTATGTCGGCAAGAGCTTCAAGATGAAGCGCTTCCGTCCGCGGGCCCGGGGGCGGGTCGGCAAGATCGAGAAGCCGTTCGCCCACATCACCGTGGTCGTGCGCGAGCGCGAGGAGCAGGACTGATGGGTAATAAGGTCAATCCGATCGGGCTGCGGCTCGGCATCAATCGCACCTGGGATTCCCGCTGGTTTGCGGGCAAGGGTTATGCCGACCTGCTGCACCAGGACATCCAGCTGCGCAAGTACCTGAACAAGCGTCTGCGCCAGGCCGGAGTGAGCCGCATCGTGATCGAGCGCCCCGCTAAGCGCGCCCGCGTCACCATCTACTCGGCGCGTCCGGGCGTGGTGATCGGCAAGAAGGGCTCGGACATCGAGAAGCTCCGGCAGGATCTGTCGAAGATGACCGGTACCGACGTCGCGCTGAACATCGTTGAGATCCGCAAGCCGGAGATCGATGCGCAGTTGGTGGCCGAGAACATCGCGCAGCAGCTCGAGCGCCGGGTGGCGTTCCGCCGGGCGATGAAGCGGGCCGTGCAGTCGGCCATGCGTCTCGGAGCGCTGGGCATTCGGATCAATTGCGGCGGTCGTCTCGGCGGCGCCGAAATCGCGCGCACGGAATGGTACCGCGAGGGCCGGGTTCCGCTGCATACGCTGCGCGCCGACATCGATTACGGCGAGTCCACCGGCTTCACCACTTACGGCACCTGCGGCGTGAAAGTCTGGGTGTTCAAGGGTGAGGTTCTGGCTCACGACCCGATGGCGCAGGACAAGCGCCTGGCCGAGCAGCAGCCGGGTTCCGGCGGCGATCGTCGCTAACCGTCCGCTGAGAGGAGAAGACAGATGCTGTCCCCGAAGCGCACAAAGTTCCGTAAGGCCCACAAGGGCCGCATCCATGGCCTGGCCAAGGGTGGGACGGCGCTCAATTTCGGCGCCTACGGCCTGAAGGCGACGACGCCGGCGCGCGTGACTGCGCGCCAGATCGAGGCCGCCCGTCGTGCGATCACCCGTCACATCCGCCGCGCCGGTCGCGTGTGGATCCGGATCTTCCCGGACGTGCCGGTGTCGAGCAAGCCGGCCGAGGTCCGTATGGGTAAGGGCAAGGGCTCTCCGGAGTTCTGGGTCTGCCGGGTCAAGCCGGGCCGTATCATGTTCGAGTTGGACGGCGTGCCGAAGGATCTGGCCGAAGAGGCGTTCCGCCTTGCCGCAATGAAACTGCCGGTCGACACCCGGTTCGTGACCCGTCTGGGCGAGTGAGCCGGAGGAGGACGTAAGGATGGCCAACAAGGTTGCCGAGGATCTCCGGACCAAGTCGCCGGACCAGTTGAAGGAGCAGCTCCTGCAGCTCCGCAAGGAGGCGTTCAATCTGCGCTTCCAGCGGGCGAACGGTCAGCTCGAGAACAGCGATCGCGTGCGCCAGGTCCGGCGCGAGATCGCCAAAGTGAAGACGATCATGGGCGAGAAGGCCCGCGCCGGGGCTTCGGCGTAAGCACCGGTCAAGGGGTTAGGAGAAAGCAATGCCGAGGCGTGTTCTTCAGGGCACCGTCGTCAGCGACAAAGGCGACAAGACGGTGGTCGTGAACGTCCAGCGGCGGGTCATGCATCCGCTCTACAAGAAGTTCATCACCCGCTCCAAGCGGTTCTCGGCGCACGATCCTGAGAACCGGTTCAAGCAGGGCGACATGGTGCGCATCATCGAGTGTGCGCCTGTTTCTAAAAACAAGCGTTTCGCGGTCGTCTACGACGACGCCGCGACCGGCGCGTGACCCGGGCCGAGGAGGGCAGGTCATGATTCAGATGCAGACGAACCTCGACGTCGCGGACAATTCCGGCGCTCGACGGGTGCAGTGCATCAAGGTGCTGGGCGGATCGAAGCGCAAGGTCGCGTCGGTCGGCGATGTCATCGTGGTGTCCGTGAAAGAGGCGATCCCGCGGGGCCGCGTGAAGAAGGGCGACGTCCATCGCGCCGTCATCGTGCGGACTGCGAAGGAGATCCGTCGTCAGGACGGGACGGCGATCCGCTTCGACACCAACGCCGCGGTGCTGATCAACAAGCAGGGTGAGCCGATCGGTACGCGTATCTTCGGCCCGGTCACCCGCGAACTGCGCGCCAAGCGGTTCATGAAGATCATTTCGCTCGCTCCGGAGGTGTTGTGATGGCCGCGCGTGTGAAAAAGGGCGATCGTGTGGTCGTGACCACCGGCCGCGATAAGGGCAAGCAGGGCGAAGTTCTGCGGGTCATTCCGGACGAAAACCGGGTCGTCGTTCAGGGCGTGAACATGATCAAGCGCCACCAGCGTCCGACCCAGACCAGTCAGGGCGGGATCGTTGAGCGCGAAGCGGCTCTGCATCTCTCGAACGTGATGCATGTGGATCCGAAGTCGGGTGAGGCGACCCGTGTTCGTTTCGAGGAGCGCGACGGCAAGAAAGTTCGTGTCGCGACGCGCTCCGGCGAAGCGATCGACGCCTGAACCGGGGACGAGGTAAGTCAAGATGGCTCGATTGTACGAGGAATACACCAAGTCGATCCGCCCGGATCTGAAGTCGACGTTCGACTACAAGAACGTGCATCAGGTTCCGGAGATCGAGAAGGTCGTCCTGAACATGGGCGTCGGCGAGGCGGTCGGCGACAGCAAGAAGATCCAGGCGGCGCTGGACGACATGACCCGCATCACCGGTCAGCGTCCGGTCGTGACCCGCGCCAAGAAGTCGATTGCCGGCTTCAAGCTGCGTGAGGGCATGCCGATCGGGGTCAAGGTGACGCTGCGCCGCGAGCGTATGTATGAGTTCCTGGACCGTCTCGTGAACATCGCGCTGCCGCGCGTTCGCGACTTCCGGGGGCTGAATCCGAAGAGCTTCGATGGCCGTGGCAACTATTCCATGGGCATCAAGGAACAGATCGTGTTTCCGGAAATCGACTACGACAAGGTCGACACCATCCGGGGCATGGACATCATTGTGGTGACCACGGCGAAGACGGACGACGAAGCGCGCGAACTGCTCAAGCGTTTCCAGTTTCCGTTCGTCAATTGATCGAGGTCGGAGGACGACATGGCTAAGAAGAGCGCTGTTGAAAAGAACAACGCCCGTCGCAAGCTCAGCGGCCAGCAGGCCGCGAAGCGGGCTCGCCTGAAGGCGACCGCGATGGACCGGTCGCTGCCGATCGAGGAGCGTTTCGCCGCGCAGTTGCAGATGCAGAAGCTCCCTAAGAACGGGGCCAAGGAACGCATTCGCAATCGCTGCGAACTCACCGGGCGTCCGCGCGGCGTCTATCGCAAGTTTAAGCTCTCGCGGATCGCGCTGCGGGATCTCGGCTCGATCGGCCAGATCCCCGGCTTGGTCAAGTCGAGCTGGTAAGAGGGAGGTCGGCAAATGTCGATGAGCGATCCTCTTGGGGACATGCTGACCCGCATTCGCAACGGTCAGAGCGCGCGTAAGTCGGTCGTCGTTAGCCCGGCGTCCCGTCTCCGGGCGAACGTGCTCGAGGTGCTGCAGCGCGAGGGTTACATCCGCGGTTTCAGTCAGGACGATGTCCGGGCCGGTGTGGCGGAGATCAAGATCGAGCTGAAGTATTCCGAGGGCGAGCCGGTGATCAAGGAGATCAAGCGTGTCTCCACGCCTGGCCGTCGGGTGTACTCCAAGATCAAGGACCTTCCCCGCGTCTACAACGGTCTCGGGATTGCGATCCTGTCGACCCCGCGGGGCGTCATGTCCGACAACGAGGCCCGTGCGGCCAATGTCGGCGGCGAAGTCCTGTGTCAGGTATTCTGATCGGAGGCGATGATGTCACGTGTCGGTAAATATCCGGTCGCAGTGCCGGACGGTGTGACGATCCAGATCGCCAACGACGAGATCAAGGCGAAGGGCAAACTCGGTGAGCTGTCCGCGCCGATTTCGCCGGAGGTTGACGTCGTCCACGAGGATAACGTCGTTAAGGTTGTTCCGAAGCGCGATTCCAAGCGGGCGCGTGCGATGTGGGGAACGACCCGGGCTCTGGTGAACAACATCGTCACCGGCGTTTCCGAAGGCTACACGGTGAACCTCGAGATCAACGGCGTCGGATATCGCGCCGCGGTCGAGGGTAAGGACCTGGTGCTGGCGCTTGGCTTCAGCCACCCGGTCCGGTTCCCGATCCCCGACGGGATCACCATGAAGTGCGAGCGCCCGACGGCGATCAGCATCAGCGGTTCGGACAAGCAGGTTGTGGGTCAGCTGGCTGCTGAAATCCGCGCCTTCCGTCCGCCGGAGCCGTTCAAGGGCAAGGGCGTCAAGTACGCGAACGAGATCATCCTTCGTAAGGAAGGTAAGAAGAAGTAGGAGTTCGGCGATGCTTTCGTCCAAGGATCTCTTCAAGCGCCGCCA
>JANSYS010000006.1 GCA_024742275.1 Alphaproteobacteria bacterium
ACAACCGCCGCCTGCTGGAGCCCATCGGGAACATCCCGCCCGCCGAAGCCGAGGCCAACTTCTACGCCGCTCTGGACGCTGAACCCATGGCCGCGTAACTAACCGAAATCAGCCTCCGGCAAACCCGGCGCGGTTCAGGGCCCAAAACTTCAGCGGAACGTTAACCGAGATACCGTTACCCGATCCGAATTGGAAGCTGCTGGCTGGAAGGTCTTAGTGATCTGGGAATGTGAACTGGATGACATGGCTTCGGTAGAAGCTCGCATCTCGCAGTTCCTAAGCTAGCCGAGCACCGCTCCTACGCAATTCCCACGCAAACTCCGCTAACCCCTTGATCACATATCTCAAAATCATACCGTTTGCGAGAAACTATGCCAGAATAACGCATTGATTTCGCTTATATACTGCCACAATGGCATTGTAGAGGTCAGGAGTTCGATCCTCCTTGGCTCCACCAACCGGGGCTCCTTGGGAAACCAAGGAGCCCCGATCCGTTGGAAGGGTCTCCCTTCAATCCGACGCGCGGTCTCGAGCGTGTGCTACCAGGGCTTCGCGCGCGCCGACGTGCTTCGGCTGCAGCGACAAGCACTGCCGCCAGCAGATCTCCGCCTCGGCGACGCTGTCGAGTTCCTCGAAGGCTCGACCGAGGCCGTACCAACTCTCCGCATTCACCGGGTCGACGTAAATCGCACGCCGCAGCGCGTCGACGCACTGGCTCCACCAGCCGGCTTTGGCGCAGACCTTGGCCAGATGAAAGAGATAGGCGTACTCCGCCGGCTCGATGACAAGAGCGCGACCGATCAGTTCGGCCGCTTCGCTCGGGCGGTCGTTGTCGAGGGCGAGGACCGATTTGACGTTCAGCGTGCGGGCGTCGTCGGGCGTGTTGGCGGTGACCCGGCTGTACAGGCCCTCCAGCCGGCCGATGCCGTCACCACGCCGCCGTCCCATCGCTGCCTCCTCAGCCCTTCAGGACGCGCCCGGCGACCGCGTCCAGCCTGGCGACCACCTGCGGGTCCCTCGCCTCAGGGTGCGTGATCAGCGCGTATTCAAGCGCGTGGTCGCCGCCCTGTTCGTCCACCAGCGGACGCTCGTACAGCTTGGGAGCGACCGTCTTCACCAGGGAACGCGCGTTGTCCGCATTGGCCGTCAGCACTTTCACCACAGCATCGACCGTGACGTGGTCGTGGTCCGGATGCCAGCAGTCGTAGTCGGTGACCATCGCGACGGTCGCGTAGGGGATCTCGGCTTCGCGGGCGAGTTTCGCCTCCGGCATGTTGGTCATACCGATCACGTCGGCGCCCCACGAGCGATACAGGAACGACTCGGCCTGTGTGGAGAATTGCGGGCCCTCCATAGTCACGTAGGTTCCGCCTCGGCTGTACGGCAGCTTCAGCTCCTTGCAGGACGCTTCCAGCGCGTCCACCAGACGGGTTGCCACCGGATGGGCCATGGAAACATGAGCGACGCAACCGGTATCGAAGAAGGTCTTCTCCCGGGCGAAGGTGCGATCGATGAACTGGTCGATCAGCACGAAGTGACCTGGCGCGTACTCCTCCTTCAGCGATCCCACGGCCGAAACCGAGACGATGTCGGTGACGCCGGCGCGTTTCAGGGCGTCGATGTTTGCCCGGTAGTTGATCGTCGTCGGGCTGAAACGGTGTCCGCGTCCGTGGCGTGGAAGAAACACGAGGGGCTGGCCGTTGAGGTCTCCGAAGAGCAGTTGATCGGAAGGCTGGCCGAACGACGAGGCAACGGTCTCCCAGCGTGCGTTCTCAAGGCCGTCGATGTTGTAGACGCCGCTGCCGCCGATGACCGCGATCAGGGCCTTGCGTGTTTCCGTGCTCATCTCGGTCCCGTTGTGAGTGGTCGTTGCGCAGGTATACCCCGGCCGGCCGGGAACGCGAAAGGCCGCGGACGAACCGCGGCCTTTCGATGCATGTTGCTACGCGAGCGCGTGGCGTCGACGAATGCTTAGTGGACGTCGGCCCAAATCTTGCGCTTGGTGGCGTACAGGAGCCCGGTGAAGACCAGAAGGAAAAGAATGGTCATCACGCCGGCCCGCTTGCGCTCTTCCATTTCCGGCTCGGCCGCCCAGGCGAGGAACGTCGTCAGATCCTCCGCCTGCTGCTCGATCGTCGCCGCCGTACCGTCCTCGAAGGTGACGTCGTCCCCCCAGAGCGGCTGTGCCATGGCGATCTGATGACCCGAGAAGTACGCGTTGTAGTTCATGCCCGGCATCAGATTGAAATCCGCCGGCGGATCGACATAGCCGACCAGAAGCGCACGGAGATAGTTGGCCCCGTCCGGCCGCGCCTTGACGATCAGCGACAGGTCCGGCGGATACGCGCCGCCGTTGGCCGCCCGGGCCGCCTTCTCATTCGGGAAGGGCGATACGAAACGGTCGGCCGGAATACCGGAGCGTTCGAACATCTCGCCGTCGTCGTTCGGACCGTCCACGACGAGAGCCTGAGCGGCGATCGCCTTGATCTCGTCCTCGTTATAGCCGAGGTCCTCGAGGTTGCGGTACGCGACGTAGCTGAGCGCGTGGCAGCCAGAGCAGATGTTCTTGTAGACCTGGAACCCACGCTGGAGGGCGCCGCGATCGAAGGTCCCGAACGGTCCGGAGAACGACCAGTCGTGCTGCGGGTATTCGATCGCCGGTCCGGCGGCCTGTGCCGGACCGGAGACGGCGAAGGACCAGGCGCCGGCCGCGACCGCGACGGCCGCGATGGTGGTGGTGAGACGCGCGATCATCAGACTTTCTCCCTCGGTGCGGCGGTTGCCCCGGCGAATCCGCCCCCGGCGCCCAGCACCGGTTCGCTGATCGATTTGGGCAGCGGTTTTGGCGTCTCGAAGATGCTCAGGAGCGGCAGGATCACCAGGAAGTGCAGGAAGTACCAGACCGTGGCGATCTGAGTGCCGATGACGTACCAGCCTTCCGCCGGCTTGGCACCGAGCCAGGTCAACACGACCACGTCTATCACCAGGAGCCAGAAGAAGATCTTGAAGATCGGCCGGAACTGACCGCTGCGCACCGGAGACCGGTCGAGCCAGGGCAGGATGAACAGCACCGCAATGGCACCGAACATCAGCAGGACGCCGCCAAGCTTGTCGGGCACGGCACGCAGGATCGCGTAGAACGGCAGGAAGTACCATTCGGGGACGATATGGGCCGGCGTCACCAGCGGGTTGGCCGGAATATAGTTGTCCGGATGGCCCAGGAAGTTCGGCGCGAAGAAGATGAACGCCGAGAAGAAGATCAGGAAGACGCCGAGGCCGAACGCATCCTTGATGGTGTAGTACGGATGGAACGGGATCTGGTCTTTCGGCCCCTTCACGTCGATTCCCAGCGGATTGTTCGATCCGAAGCGATGCAGGGCGACGATGTGCAGCACGACCACGCCGACGATGACGAACGGCAGCAGGAAGTGCAGCGAGAAGAAGCGGTTCAGGGTCGCGTTGTCGACCGAGAAGCCCCCCCACAGCCACGTCACGATCGACTCGCCCGCCAGCGGGATCGCCGAGAAGAGGTTGGTGATGACCGTGGCGCCCCAGAAGCTCATCTGGCCCCAAGGCAGCACGTATCCCATGAACGCGGTGGCCATCATCAGCAGCAGGATGACGACGCCGAGCATCCAGAGAATTTCGCGCGGCGCCTTGTAGGATCCGAAATACAATCCGCGGAAGATGTGGATGTAGACGACGATGAAGAAGAAGCTGGCACCGTTCATGTGGATGTAGCGGATCAGCCAGCCGTAGTTCACGTCGCGCATGATGCGCTCGACGCTATCGAAGGCGTGGTCCACATGCGGCGTGTAGTGCATCGCCAGGGTTATGCCGGTGACGATCATGATCACCAGGGCGATACCCGCGAGAGAACCGAAGTTCCACCAGTAGCTCAGGTTCTTCGGCGTCGGATATTCATGCAACTCGTGGTGCATGAAGGTGAAGACCGGGAGGCGATGGTCGATCCACCGTACCACCGGATTTGAGAAATTCGCAGCCATGTTCCGGCGCTCCCTCTTAACCGATACGGATGACGGTGTCGGAAATGTACTGGTATTCCGGCACGGGCAAGTTCAGCGGCGCCGGACCACGGCGAATGCGACCCGACGAGTCGTAGTGCGAGCCGTGGCACGGGCAGAACCATCCGTCATAGTCGCCCTTCGGATCCGACACGCTTTGCCCTAGCGGCACGCAGCCGAGATGCGTGCAAACGCCGACCATCACCAGATACTCCGGCTTGATGGCCCGCTCGGCGTCCGTCTGCGGATCGCGCAGTTCGTCGAGAGGCACCTCGCGGGCCTCCTCGATCTCTTTCGGGGTGCGATGGCGAACGAACACCGGTTTCCCGCGCCAAGTCAGCGTGACCGCCTGTCCTTCGGGAACGGTCGACACATCGAACTCGATGCTGGCGAGGGCCAGGGTGTCGGCGGCCGGGTTCATCTGGTCGATGAACGGCCAAGCGACGCACGCCGCGCCCACTGCGCCGACGGCAGTGGTCGTGATCATCAGGAAGTCGCGGCGGGAGTCGCCTTCGTGGGTTTCGGCCATGATTCTCCACTCGTCCTAAAATGGCGCTCGACATGGAGCCGACCCGCGTGCCGGCTCGCCGACTAATATCGAGCATTCGTGCAGAAAGGAAACGCGACCCGCTGTCGCAAACACTTCCGCCACGATCTGGCATGCGTATACAGCAGAGGTTTGCCTTTTGCCAAGCATTGCTAGGCGCTTAGATACGGCCATGCGCATCGTTCTCTATCAGCCCGAGATTCCGCAGAACGCCGGAACCATCCTGCGCCTCGCCGCCTGTCTCGGTGTGGGCGTGGACGTTATCGAGCCTTGCGGCTTCGTCTGGTCGGAACGGCGGATGCGCCGCGCCGGCATGGATTACCTGGAATTTGCCGCGGTACGCCGCCATTCCTCGTGGTCCGCGTTCCTGGTCGATCGGGAAGCGGGACGGTTGGTGCTGGCCACCACCAGGGGCGCCTTGTCCCTTCCGGACGCTCGGTTCGAAGCTGATGATCATCTGATCCTGGGCCGGGAAAGCGCGGGCGTGCCAGAAGAGGTTCACGCTTCGGCCGATCTGGCGGTCCGGGTTCCGATGGTCGACGGCGCCCGGTCGTTGAACGTGGCGGCAAGCGCGGCGATCCTCCTGGCCGAGGGGCTGCGACAGACGGGGACTTGGCCGGGATAGTCCGGATCGCCCTCGCCCGTCGCAATTGGATTTCTAGACCGCCTTTCCGGGGAAACCCTCGCCGAGATCCCAGAACAGACCGGTCATCATCTCAAGACCCTCCCGCATCAGGTGCGGCAGAACATGCTCGTTCGGCGCGTGCTGGGAGCATCCCGTGTAGCTGTGCGGAACCCAGATGGTCGGCATGCCGATGCCGTTCAGGAAAATGTCGTTCGGAAGGGATCCGCCGGCGTTCGGGATCACGGTCACCGTCTTGCCGGTGGTTTTCTGCATCGACGCCACCGCCCACGGCACCGCCGGGTGGTCCGGGTCCAGACGCGATGCCCGCAGCATCGACATCCGCGCCGGTTCGACCGTGATATCGCCGTAGCCCTGCTCCGACAAATGGTCGCGGATCGCCGGCAGGAAGACGTCGGGATCGGTGTCGACCACGAAGCGGATCTGGCAGATCGCCTCGGCGAAGGGGGGGACGGCGTTCTGCGGCTTCTCAGGGTCTCCGGTGATGAAGGACAGCACCTCGAAAGTGTTCCAGCCGAACACCTTTTCCGCCAGGGAGAGGCCGGGCTCGCCCCACCAGGGGTCGATCTCGGGGTCGTCCGGGCCGGATTTCACGTCGACATGGGACAGCGCGGCCCTCACGGAGTTCTTGATCTGCGCCGGTTTCAGCGCCGGTAGAAGGATACGCCCTTCGCGGCCGACCAAGCTGGTGAGCGCATGCATCAGCACGATCGCGGGGTTGGCCAGCAGCCCGCCCCAATTGCCGGAATGATGACCGCCCTCCCGATACTCCAGACGGAACCGGATGTTCAGCCCGCCGCGCGTGCCGAGCTTGATATCCGGACCGTCGGTCGAGAAGCGCGGCCCGTCGGAGGCGATCAGCAGGTCGGCGGCGAGCATGTCGCGGTTGTCGCGGCAGAACTCGGCCAGGCCGGGCGAGCCCATCTCCTCGGCCATCTCGATCAGAAACGTCACATTGTATCCGAGCCGGCCGCGCGTTTCGATCACATGGCGCATCGCTTCCATGTTGATGGCGTGCTGGCCTTTGTTGTCGGCGGTGCCGCGTCCGTACCAGCGCTCGCCGGACGGGGTTTCGGCGACGTCCAGGGTCCACGGCTCGCGGTTGTCGGCCCAACGGCCCTCCTCGCCGGGAACCGTGTCGCCGTGACCGTAGCAGAACAGCGTCGGCAGATCCGGATCCTCGATCCGCTTGGCGACCAGAAACGGCGCGCCGTCGAGCAGCGAATTGGGGAAGATATCAATGGTGAAGCCCATGGCCTCGAACCTTTGACGCATCAGCCGGTCTAGATAGTCGATCAGGTCGGCGCGATGCTCCTCCTCGCGGCTCGATGTCTGTACGGCAACCCGCTCGGCCAGTTCGGCGCGGAAGCCGCCGTTGTCGAAATAGGCGCGTACGGCGTCGAGCGCCGCTTCCCGCGTGGTCATGTAGTCGCTCCTGTGTTGAGACGCGTGTTTTCGGAACCGAAGGTCAAGCATAGGCACGGATCCGGGTGCACGGAATACGCAGTCGCGCTACATCTTTACGGTATGGAGTTCAAAGACATCAGTCAGGCGGCGGTAGCGGTTCTGTCCACCGCAGACGCCCGAGGCAAGGCCGAACTCGGACGCCGGGCGGCGGCGGCATGGAAAGCCGGCAAGCTTCCCGTGGCCTACACGGTCGCCCCGCCGGATCGGCCGGGACGACCGGAGGCGCCCCCGTTGCTGCCGCCCCGCCGGGTCAAGAAGCGCAGGATCACCGCCGAGACGCGCGGCCGCGTCGCATTGCTCCACGCCCTGGCCCATATCGAGTTGAACGCCGTCGATCTCGCCTGGGACGCGGTCGTCCGTTTTCCCGAGGCCGGTTTCCCGCGCGCATACTTTGACGACTGGGTTCGCGTCGGGGACGAGGAATCGAAGCATTTCCTGCTCATCGCCGACCGGCTCGAGGATCTGGGCTCCCAGTATGGCGCGTTGCCGGCCCATGACGGTTTGTGGCAGGCGGCGGTGGAGACGGCCGACGACCCGCTCGCCCGACAGGCCGTCGTCCCGTTGGTGCTGGAGGCGCGGGGGCTCGACGTCACGCCGCCGATGATCGCCAAACTCCGCGAGGTCGGCGACGACGCCTCGGCCGACATTCTTCAGATCATCCATGACGACGAGATCGGTCATGTCGCTGTCGGGAAACGCTGGTTCGACCATCTTTGCGAGGCGCGGGGCCTGGAGCCGGTCTCGACCTGGCAATCGATCGTCCGGGAACGCTTCCGCGGTGGCGTGAAGCCGCCGTTCAACGTTCCCTCGCGCGAGGCGGCGGGGTTCGATGCCGCGTTCTACGGTCCGCTGGGTGCAGAGTATCTCGAGAGTCACCGTCGGACTGCGGAGTGAACGGATGTCGATGAAGAGCCATACTATGGTGTGGGACTTCGATCATCCGCCGGAGGTGATCTGGCCGTTGCTGGCGGATACGGCCCGGTTCAACGAGGCCGCCGGCCTGCCGAAGCACCTCGTCCGGCAGGTGGAGCAACCCGATGGGACCGTGCGGTTCTTCGCCAACGCCAAGATGGGCGCCGTCCACCTGGCCTGGGAGGAGATACCGGTCGAATGGGTCACGGACAAATGGTTCCGCCACGAGCGCCGTTTCTCCCGCGGCCCGATCGCGTTGATGATCGCAACGGCCGAATTCGAGGCGACGGCGCGCGGCTGTCGATGCACCTATCGGTTGGACGCGGCACCGGCCACGCTGCTCGGACGGCTGCTCCTGGCGACCGCTTTCTTTTCCGGGACCGAGAAGAATTTCGATCGATTGGTCGAAGACGTTCGCCGTTTCGCCGCCGGCGTCAGCGCCCATGTATTCACGCCGAAGCGTGTCGCGCTCGATGCCGAACACCGCCAGCGACTGGACCGCATCGTCGCCGATATCGACGCCAGCCCGAATGGCCACAGGCTTGGCCGTCGTCTGGCTGACTACGTCCTGGATGCCCAGGAGACTGATCTGGTCCGTATTCGTCCCCGGCGGCTGGCGCGGGACTGGGAGCAGGACGAGCTTGCGGTGACCGAACTCTGTCTCGAGTCGGTGCGCGACGGACTGCTCGAATCAAGATGGGATCTGCTCTGTCCGCGGTGTCGGGGTGCGCAGCTTTCGGTAGGGTCGTTGGATCAGATGCCGGACAGCGCCCATTGCGACTCCTGCAACATCGACTACGGTCGCGATTTCTCCCGGAACGTGGAACTGAGCTTCCAGCCCGCACCAGCCGTCCGGCCGGTTCAGCAGGGCGAATTCTGCCTCTTCGGACCGATGTCGCTGCCGCATGTGGTCCTCCAGGTCACCTTGGAGCCGGGCGACAGCCGGACCGTCCCAGCCAGCCTCGCGGCGGGCGACTACCGCTATCGGACGCTCGAAACCGGCGGTCATTGCGACGTGGCTGTCGACGGCGCGGTGCCGTCCTTCATCGTCTCGGGCGCCGAAGTGCGGACCGGCGACGCCTCGACGCCCGGCACGGTGACCTTGGAGAACCGCGGTGACGTTCGGCGGACCCTGGTGGTAGAATCCCGGGACTGGGTGGCCGACGCCCTGACCGCCCACGAGGTGACGACCCTCCAGGCGTTCAGAGACCTGTTTTCCAATGCGGTGCTGCACCCTGGCGACCAGGTCTCGATTGCCCAGATCGCCCTGATGTTCACCGACCTGCAAGGCTCCACCTCTCTCTACGAAAGGATCGGCGACGCCAACGCCTATCATCTCGTGCGCGAGCATTTCGCCTTCCTAGGCAGGATCGTGCGGAGCCACCGGGGTGCCATCGTCAAGACGATCGGAGACGCGGTGATGGCCGCCTTCGCCGAACCGGCCGACGCGGTGCGGGCGGCCCTCGCGGTGCAACAAGGCACCGACGCTTTCAATCGCGAGCAAGGAGGGGAGGCAATCTCCATCAAAGTCGGCGTCCATGCCGGTGCGAGCATCGCCGTCACGCTGAACGACCGGCTGGACTATTTCGGATCCATGGTCAATCTGGCCGCCCGGATACAGGGTCTGGCTTCGGGCGGTGAAGTGGTGCTGAGCGGCCGGCTCGCGGCCGATCCTTCCGTGGCGCCGTTGGTTAGGGCCGGCCGCCGCGAGCGGGCGCGAGTCCGGGGCATAGCCGAACCGGTCGAAGTCGTGCGGCTACCGGGCGACCTTTCTGTCGAGGAGAAGACGCATGGCGGATAGGCCGTTGATGGTGCTCTGGACTGACGGGGCGCCAATCTATGTCGAGGCGCTTGCCGCGGCGGGATTGGGCGAAAGGCTTCGGTTGGAGGGCATCGACCGCGCCCAGGCGCTCAGCGACGCGCAGAAGGCGGAGGCGGAGATCATGCTTGCCTGGGGAGCGCCGCCGGGCCTGCTGGACGAGATGCCGAGGCTGCGCTGGGTGCAGACGACCACCGCGGGCGTGGAAGCATGGCTTGCGCGGCCGGATCTTTCGGACGGTCTGCTTCTGACGGCGGCGAAGGGCGTCCATCGTGTGCAGATGCCGGAGAACATCCTGGCCGCCCTGTTCCACGCGACCAAGCCGATCGCCGCCGCCGCCATCGACCAAATGACCTCGACCTGGACCCGGCGGGTGGCCGAGCCGCTTGCGGGCAAGACGCTTGGGATTCTCGGTCTCGGCACCATCGGCGCCGAGCTTGCGCGCAAGGCGCGGGCGCTGGAGCTGCGCGTGGTCGGGGTGCGGCGGTCCGCCGACCCGGTCGAGCATGTGGACGCTGTTTACAGGCCGGAAGAAACCGATCGGATGCTGAGCGCGGCGGATTTCGTCCTGAATCTTCTCCCGGTCACGCCGGATACCCGCGATTTCATGAACGCCGACCGGTTTCGGGCGATGCAGCCGACCGCATGGTTTTTCAATTTCGGACGCGGCGCGACGGTCGTGGACGAGGACCTGATCGCGGCGGTGACCGGCCGAGACATCGCCGGTGCCGTGCTCGACGTGTTCCGTCAGGAGCCGCTGCCTGCGGATCATGCCTTCTGGACGACCCCGGGAATCAGCGTCTGGCCCCATGTAGGCGGCCTGCATCCGAGCCGGGATGCCATCGTCGCCGAACTGGTCGTCGAGAATGCCGCCCGCTACCTCGACGGCCGCCCGCTCCTGCATCAGGTCGATCGTAGCCGAGGTTACTAGCGCAACAGGCGACCGGACCGACCGCTGACCGGCCAGGGTCCGATCTCAGGAGAGCGTCTTCAGCAGGCTGGCCCCGAGGCTGGCAACGGCGATGGCCGACAGGTACTTGCGCAGCACCCCGTACCAGGCGGGAAACCACCCGAGCGCGGTGGCCGACCGGTCCACCATGTAGGCGGCGACTAAGCCGCCGACCAGCAGCACGAGCCCGAGGTCGGGCTTGGCGAGCGCCGCCACCCAGGCGAGCAGGCTCGGGGTGACGCTCCAGGCGAGTGGCCGCCAGAGCGCCTCGCCTTCCAACGGGCTCGCCAGCGCGCGCCCCCAGTGGACGGCGCCGAGAAACGACAGGATCGCGCACCCGTAGTAGACCTGGGCGTTGAGCAAAACCCAGTCCCACGGGGTTTCCAACGTCCAGACACCGGCGGCACCGCCGACGAAGGGGATCACGCCCGCGAAGCCGAGAAGCCGTGCGGGAAGCGGGATGTCGGTCAGGGTCGCCATAGCGTCTCCAGTCTGGTCGTCCGGCCCGTCGGCGTCTCGTACGGGCCACCGCGATCTGATATCACCTGTCGGAACCGAACACATAGGCCGCGACGGGAGGAAGGCGATGGATCTCAACGGCAAGGGAGCGCTGGTAACGGGCGGCGGCAGCGGCCTCGGTGCCGCGACCGCGAGGGCATTGGCGGCGCGGGGCGCCAAGGTGGCTGTGCTCGACGTGAACCTGGACTCGGCCTCGGCGCTGGCCGACGAGATCGGCGGGCTGGCGTTCGCCTGCGACGTGGCCGACGCGGCCTCGGCCGAGACTGCCGTCGCTCGGGCTGGCGAGGCGCACGGTCGACCCGTTGTGCTTGTGAACTGCGCCGGGATCGCCCCCGCAAAACGCATCGTGGGCCGCGACGGGCCGATGGATCTCGCCGATTTCAAGAAGGTGATCGACGTCAATCTGGTCGGCAGCTTCAACCTGATCCGTCTGGCGGCGGCGGTCATGGGCGGCAACGACCCGGACGATGACGGCCAGCGCGGCGTCATCGTGTCGACCGCCAGCGTGGCGGCCTTCGAGGGGCAGATCGGGCAGTCGGCCTATGCCGCGTCGAAGGGCGGGGTGCATTCCCTCACCCTGGTCGCCGCCCGCGAGTTCGCCCGCACCGGCATCCGGGTCTGCGCCATAGCGCCGGGGATCTTCGGCACGCCGATGGTGCTCGGCATGCCCCAGGAGGTGCAGGACAGCCTCGCCGCCCAGATCCCGTTCCCCTCGCGCCTAGGCAAGCCGGAGGAGTTCGCCCGGCTGGTGGAAAGCATCGTCGACAACCCGATGCTCAACGGCGAGACGATCCGCCTCGACGGCGCCATCCGGATGGGCGCGAAGTAGGGGACAACATCGACACCCCCCGTCATCCTGACGCACGTCAGGATCTGCGGTGTATTGGCGCCGGCAGCTTGGTCCTGAAACGAGTTCAGGACGACGGCTAATCAGGCGCGCCCGGCCGGGGCGTTCGTCTCTTCCTCGTCGGCCAGACGCTCCAGCTCTTCCATTTCGCTGTCGCTATAGCCGTAGTGGTGGCCGATCTCGTGGATCAGCACGTGGCGGACCACCGTGTAGAGGTCGTCGCCGCTCTCGATCCAGTAGTCCAGGATCGACCGGCGGAACAAGAAGATGCGGTCGAGATCGGCCGGCGTCTCGCCGCTGGAGCGGTGACCGAGCGGCACGCCCTGATAGAGGCCGAGCAGGTCGAAAGGCGTCTCCAGGTCCATCGCCTCGCAAATCTCCTCGTCCGGGAAATCCTCGACGAGGATCGCCAGACCGGACAGCGGCTTCAGCAGCTCCTGGGGAACGTTCGACAGGGCATCTTCCGCCAAGGCCGCCATCTGCTCGATGGTGGGGGCTAGGATTCCTGGGCGGGCTCTTTGTGCGCACATGGCCGCGTCTATAGACGGTTCTTCGCCCCAGGGAAAGATTGCCGCGGAAAGTTTGCCGCACCCGCGAGGATCGCAACTGGTCTTGCGCCGGACCGTGCGAGTATCAATTTTTGCAGTGCACCCGGAATTGACCGCGCTTGCGGCGCGGCCGCGAAAGCAAAGGAATCCCAAAATGAGCCTCAAAGGCAAATCCGCCGTCGTCACCGGATCCACCAGCGGTATCGGTCTCGGCATCGCCCGTGCGCTCGCCGCGGCGGGCTCCGACATCATGCTGAACGGGTTTGGCGATGCCGGCGAGATCGAAGAGATCCGCGCCGGTCTGGAAAGCGAGTTCGGCGTCAGAGCAGCTTTCAGCGGGGCCGATCTGACCAAGGGCGATGAGGCGAAGAAGCTGGTCGTCGACGCAGAGGCGGCGTTCGGCAAGGTCGACATCCTGGTGAACAACGCCGGAGTCCAGACCGTGGCGCCGGTCGACGAGTTTCCCGAGGACCGCTGGGAGTTGATCGTCTCGCTGAACCTGTCCTCCAACTTCTACACCACCAAGGCCGCGCTTACCGGCATGAAGCAGCGGGGATGGGGCCGGATCATCAACATCGCCTCGGCGCACGGACTGGTCGCCTCGCCCTACAAGGCCGCCTACGTGGCGGCGAAGCACGGCGTCGTCGGTTTCACCAAGGTCGTGGCGCTCGAGACCGCCGAGCAGGGCATCACCTGCAATGCGATCTGCCCCGGCTTCGTCAAGACGCCGCTGGTCGAGGGCCAGATCGCAGACCTGGCCAAGGCCAATCGTATGACCGAGGAGGAGGTCGTGCGCGACGTGATCCTCGCCAGCCAGCCGACCAAGAAGTTCGTCGAGATCGAGGACCTGGGCGCCCTGACGGTCTTCCTCGCCGGTGACAACTCCGGCTCGATCACCGGGGCGGCGCTCCAGATCGACGGCGGTTGGGTGGCCCGCTGATGGCCCGACGCCCCCGCGCCGACGAGGGGCGCATTGCCGATGGGCATGATGATCCTGTCCATCGGATCACCGATGTCTCGCCCCAAATTCTGGACGAGGCGGCGGCCGCCGTTGTTCCGAAACGCGGCCGATCCAAAGCCGGCAAGGAGACGAAGCGGATAAATCTAGCTCTCCAGGGCGGAGGCTCCCATGGGGCATTCACCTGGGGCGTGCTCGACGGCTTGCTCGAGGATCCCAGGGTCGTTTTCGACTCGATCTCCGGAACCAGCGCCGGGGCGATGAACGCGGTGGTGATGGCCTCCGGTTGGGCCGAGAACGGTCGTCAGGGCGCCCGCGACAAGTTGAATCGTTTCTGGCACGGCGTCGCGGATGTCGGCCGCTTCAGCCCGATCCAACGCACCGCCATCGATCGGCTGCTCGGCAACTGGCGCATCGACAATTCGCCCGGTTTCCTGGCGATGGACTTCGTCAGCCGATATCTGTCGCCGTATCAGACGAACCCACTGAACCTGAACCCGCTGCGCGATGTGCTGTCGGACCTGGTCGATCCCGATCTGGCGCGAAAAAGCGGAATCGACCTCTTCATCAGCGCCACCAACGTGCGCTCCGGCAAGATCCGGGTGTTCGAGAATGGCGATCTCAGCATCGACGCGGTGATGGCCTCCGCCTGCCTGCCCTTCATGTTCAAGGCGGTGGAGATAGACGGCGAGCACTATTACGACGGCGGGTACATGGGCAATCCGGCGCTCTATCCGCTGATCTACAATTCGGACTGCCGCGACATCGTGATCGTGCAGATCAACCCGCTCTACCGGGAGAGGGTGCCGACGGACGCCCGGGGAATCATGGACCGGGTGAACGAGATATCCTTCAACTCGACCCTGATGCGGGAGATGCGCGCGATCCATTTCGTGAACAGGCTGATCGCCGCCGGGAAGCTCGACCCCGAGGCCTATCGGGTCACCCGCATCCACATGATCGCTGCGCCCGACGAGATGGAGGACATGCACGCGTCCTCCAAACTCAACGCCGAACCGGCTTTTCTGCATCACCTGCGCGATATCGGCCGCGCGGCGGCCGCTGCCTGGCTGGAGGAGAGTTTCGGCTGCGTCGGAGAGCAGTCTTCGGTCAACGTGCGGGAAACGTTTCTCTAGGTCTGGCCCGTCGCCGCGTGCTTGCAACATGGCAAGGCGCTCCCACTTTCGGTCGAGGCCGGCTAAGCCTTCGGCCATCGACCAAACCCAACGGAGACGAAACCGACATGGCCGAGAAACTCAGCGCCGACGACCGCAAGGCAAGCCTTACCTCGATCGACGGCTGGTCAGAGGGCGACGGCGGAGACAGCATCGTCAAGACGTTCAGGTTCGACGGCTTCGACTCCGCCTGGGGCTTCATGACCCGGGTGGCGATCAAGGCTCAGAGCATGGACCACCATCCGGAATGGTCCAATGTCTACAACCGGGTGGACGTTGTCCTCACCACCCACGATGCGGGTGGGGTCACGGACCTGGACATCGAGTTGGCCAAGTACATGGATGACGCGGCCGAGAGCACCGGCGCGAAGTGAGCGCGGTCCCGTCATCCCGATCGCTGCCAGGATGACGGGACGAGAAGACCGCGGCTATCCGACGGCCGCCTCGTGATGCTCCACGACCCGGTCCGCCAGCCGACCGGTGAGTTCCTGCAAGTGATCGAAAGTCCAGGCAAAGGTGGCCAGCCCCTGGCTCTGGGCGCGGAGATCCAGGATCAGGTCGTGCATCTCGGCCTCCGGAAGGTAGGCCGTCACCGTGTCCCAGCCGGGCCAGCCGTCCTTGGCGTCAAAGCCGAGGATCTGGCCGCGCCGCGATGAGAGGATGCCATGAACCTTGCTGGTCGCTTCCGACGGAACGGAGATCGTCACTTGATGGATCGGTTCCAGCAGGACAGGCACCGCCTTGGCCAGCGCATCGTGCAGGCCGGAGCGGGCGGCGATCTTGAATGCCATGTCGGAGCTGTCGACGGCGTGATGCTGGCCATCCGTCAGCGTGACCTTGACGTCGACCACGGGGAAGCCGAGCGGTCCCCGCCGGCATCCCTCTCGACAGCCCTCTGCGACCGCCGGGATGTAGTTCTTCGGAACCGAGCCGCCGACGACCTTTTCTTCGAAGGCGAAGCCGCTTCCCCGGCCGATCGGCTCCACGGTAATCCGAATATCGGCGAACTGACCGTGACCGCCGGACTGTTTCTTGTGCCGCGCGTGTTCGTCGACCCGATTGCGGATGGTCTCCCGATAGGCGACCGACGGTTCCGACAGGGTGACGTCGAGCTTGAAGCGGGATCTCAGCCGCTCGGCGACCACCCGCAGATGGGTATCGCCCTGCCCCCAGATCGCGAGTTCCCCCAACTCCGGGTCATGCCGTACCAGCAGAGACGGGTCCTCCTCGGCGAGTTTGGCCAGCGCCCCGGAGAGTTTGACCTCGTCGTTGCGTTCGGCGACCTTCAGGGCGCGGGCGAAGACCGGCTGAGGAACCTCCGGCCATCCTAAGCCCTTGTCCGGCATGCCGCCCGTCGGCGTGAGGACGTCGCCGGTCTGGATCGGATCCATCCGGCCGAGCGCGACCACGTCGCCTGGGCCGGCCGAGGGACGCTTGTCCAGCTTGCCGCCGGTGGCGGCGTAGATGCCGGAGACCTTGGCGCCATTCAGGGTCTCACCGTCCTTGACCGTGCCGCGCCAGATACGGACGTGAGAAAGCTTGCCCATGTGCGGGGCGTGGACCGTCTTGAAGACTTGGGCCATCGGCTCCGCGCCCTCGGCCAGGCCGCGCCGCGCGACAGTCGCCGTGTGGTCCGGCGTCTCGTGGCGCAGCAGCTTCAACAGGCGCTGGATACCGTGATCGTGCTCGCCGGCGCCGAGCAGCACCGGTACGAGCAGATCGGAGTGAAGTGTCTCCGCGAGATGGGTGTAGACCTCCGTCCTGTCCGGATCGACGTCTTCCAGGAGCTGTTCGAGCAGGCCGTCGTCGAAGTCTGCCAGGGTTTCCAGCAGTTCGGCCCTCGCCTCTGCTTCCCGGTCGGCGACGCTTCCGGGCAACTCGATGAGTGCCGACGGTTCCCCCTCCCGGTATCGATAGGCGCGCTCGCTGACCAGATCGACATAGCCGGTGACCCGTTCGCCGTCGCGGATCGGCACCTGCCGAAGTGCCAGGGGCCGTGTGGAGAAGCCCTGGAGTGCGCCGAGGATCTCGCGCACGGTCTCGCCCGCTTGGTCCATCTTGTTGAGCAGCACGACATGGGGGATGCCGTGGTCGTCGAGGAACTTCAGGATCGGTCCGGCCGCTGCGGCCTTCGCCGCTTCTGGTTCGACCACCACGACCGCGACGTCCGCGATCATGCAGGCGTGGCGGGAGTCGAGCGTGAACTCGATGCCGCCCGGGGTGTCGATGAACGTCCAGCTGTCTCCGAGAAAGGCGCCGTGGCCCACCGAAAGCTCGGTGCTTGCTCCGCGCTCCCGCGCTTCCGGGGCGGTATCGCCGACCGTGGTCCCGTCCCTGACCGTGCCTTTGCGGCCAACGGTTCCGGTGGCATGAAGCAGGGCTTCGAAGAGGCTGGTTTTACCCGACTGATAGGGTCCAAGAATTGCGGCGCAGCGGGTGGCGCCGCCGCCTAGTCTGCCGTTTTCTGTCGCCCCGGAGACGTCTTTGGGATTGGAGGCCATGCTGTCTCTCCCTTCGCTCGCCCGGGTGAGAGCCCCTGCGGTCGGCCTTGGGAAAGGCGCTAAGAGGGGGCGTCCCGGGTCGTGTTGCCGGTGACCGCCCCAAGGGCCCTATGGCGAGCGCCGGGACGACCGGCGTCTATGTTTTGACATTCAAAGCCTCCGAATGCGTAGGTGCAAGCCGATTCGCGACGCGCGTCCCGGCAGCCGTCGTCGCCGGTCAGTCCATCGACGATCAGTCCGTATCCGCCATTCGGCGTGCCGTTGGCATGGCACGCGACAGGACGAAGCCCAGCGCGGACAGGGCGCCCAAGGCAAGGACAGTGGTGGCGACATCGGTGATCTCGGCCAGGATACCCAGCCCCATGAAGGCCACGGCGACGATCCCGGCCGCCGTATTGGAGAAGGCCACGTAGAGCGGCCGCTCGTCCTCGGGCGCACCGTCGGCCAGATAGGTCTTGCGCCCGAGCCGCACGCCGGCGACCGCCACGCCGAGGATCAGGAAGACGCCGGCGAAGGCCCAGTGGCGAAGATCCTCCGGCACGAGGAGGGGCAGCGCCAATGCGGTCGCCGCGGCGAGAGTTCCCAGCAGCGCGCTGACGGTCATGACCCTGCGGGCGGAATCGTCTGAGACCGCGCCCCAGAAAGGGCTCGACAGGACGGCCGCCAGACCGGTCGCCACCATGTACAGACCGAGATCGCCAAGGGTTGCGCCTGCCTTCTCCTGGGCGAAGAGGACGAAGATCGGCGTCGCCATCTCCACCGAAAGGAGGGCGGATCGGGCGGCGAGAAAGCGCCGGAATCCTGTGACCTCACGGACCAGAACCAGACCATGGCGAAGTTCGCTCAGCGGGTTGCGTCCCTTGCCCGGCTCGCTCTCCTCCTCCGGTATGCCGGCGAACAGAATTGCGCCGACGGCCCAAAGAACGGCGGCCGCGCCTACGAGGATGAGCACGGGGGCCAGCGCGTCCGTCTCTTTCAGACCGGTCGATAGCCAAACGCCCGTCGCGAGTGCGAAGGCTCCGCCGATGGCGGAACGGTTCGCGAGCATGCGGCCGCGCGCGCCCGAAGGCACGGTTTTGGGCGTGACGTCCTGGAACGACACCGAGCCGCAGCCGCTGGCGATGCTGAAGGCGAGCAGCAGCCCGACGATTGCCCAGCCTGCCGGCGCGGCGGGCATCCAAAGCGCTGCGGCGACCATCGCCAACAAGCAAACCGCCTGGAAGGCGCCGGCGGCAACCCACACCCATTTGCGGCGGGCGCGGGTTCGGATCCAGCCGGAAATCATCAGTTGCGGGAGCAGGGAACCGGCCTGCTTGGCCGGCATCAGCATCGCCGCGATCCCGGATGGTGCCGAGATAGCGCCGAGCAGCCAGGGCAGCACCAGGTCCGGGCCGGCGAGTTTCTCGGCGAGCTTCGTGCAGGCGCCGTTGGCGACGTTCAGCAGATAGGCGCGGGCCGTTTTCGGTTCGTCGGCCAAGTCGACCGCGGCGTCGCCGGCAAGGAGATTGAGAAGCTTCGAGCCGCCGTGGGAGGGCGTGTCGATTCTCATACCGTCGAGATTGGTCTTCTTCCCGGAAAAGGCAAATAGTGAATTGGCGGCCGATCGCTTTCACCCCGAGTTGATTTGGCGTGTCGGCCGCTCCGCGCTACCTGTTGGAGACACAGTAGACAAGGGAGTGAGCGACTATGCTGATAAAGCGGCCCAGGGGTTGGGAACTGCCGGAACGCCTCGCCACGCCCGAAAGCGTCTACATGAACCGACGCGCTTTGCTCCGAGGCTTGGGTATCGGAACCATGGTCGTCGGCGCCGGCGGGCTGGCGGCCTGCGGTGACGAGGCCTCGGCCGAAAACGAGGCGATCCAGCTTGCCGAGCTGCCGCCGGACCCCTCGGTCGGTCTCTACCCGGTAAAGCGGAACGAACGCTACACGGTCGACCGTCCGATCACGGACGAGGATCTGGCGACCACCTACAACAACTTCTACGAATTCGGCTCGTCCAAGAATATCTGGCGGGCGGCTCAGGATCTGCCGATCCGCCCTTGGACCGTGACCCTGGACGGGATGGTCGAGCAGGAAAGGACGGTTGCGATCGACGATCTTCTAGCGGCCATGCCGCTGGAAGAGAGGGTCTATCGACTTCGCTGCGTGGAGGCTTGGTCGATGACCGTTCCATGGTCCGGCTTCGCCCTGAAATCGCTGGTCGAATACGCCAAGCCGTTGTCCTCCGCGAAATATGTCGTCATGCAAACCTTCCAGAACGCCGATGTCGCGTCCGGACAGCGCCAGCACTGGTACCCTTGGCCCTATGTCGAAGGGCTCAGCATCGCAGAGGCGACGAACGAACTCGCCTTCATCGCGACCGGGCTCTACGGCAAGCCGATCCCGCGTCAGAACGGTGCGCCGCTCCGGCTGGCCGTGCCGTGGAAATACGGGTTCAAGTCGATCAAATCCATCGTCCGCTTCACCTTCACGGACAAGCGCCCGGTTTCCTTCTGGGAGGAGCTTCAGGCCAGCGAATACGGCTTTTGGGCCAACGTGAACCCGGAAGTGTCGCATCCGCGTTGGAGCCAGGCGACGGAGCGGGTGCTGGGCACAGACGAGCGGGTCCCGACCCTGCTGTTCAATGGCTACGGCGAGTTCGTCGCCGATCTCTACAAGGGGCTGGAGGGCGAAAGCCTCTATATGTGATCCTTCTCCCCGAGCCCGCGTGTCGAATACGGACCGGTACCGATGCTCGGTGCCGGTTTTTTCTTCGGTGCGGCCCGGCCAAAGCATGGGTTGTGAAGAAGCGGCGGGTGAAGAAACGGGAGGAAGCACGATGGGTAGGCTCCAGGGGAAAGTCGCGGTCATTACCGGTGCCGCTGCGGGCATCGGAAAGGCGTCGGCGGCCTTGTTCGCGCGCGAGGGCGCCGCGGTCGTTCTGGCCGACGTCAAGGCGGATCTGGGCGAGGCTGCTGCTGCTGCCATCCGCGAGGCCGGCGGCATGGCGGAGTTCGTCGCGACCGATGTATCCCAGGAGGAATCGGTTCGGGCGCTTGTCGACGGCACGGTCGGGCGCCACGGCAGGATCGACGTTCTCTACAACAACGCGGGCGGGGCGACGCCGAAGGACGGCAAGGTAACCGACATGCCGTTGGAGGAGTTCTGGCGCACGATCTCGGTCGATCTTTTCGGCACGTTTCTCGGCTGCCGGTTCGCCATTCCGCATATGCAGCGATCAGGCGGCGGCTCGATCATCAACACCACGTCCATCCGCGCGCTCACCGGAACAGCCGGGGCGGATGCGTATTCGTCGGCCAAGGGCGGCGTGATCGCCTTGACCAAGGCCCTGGCGATGCAATGGCACACCGCCGGTATCCGCATCAATGCCATCGGACCGGGCATGGTGCTGACCGAACGGGTGGCGGCGATGCTGGATCCCGAGACCAACCCCATCGCTATCAAATCGCTGATGGGACCTATGGAACCGGATGACATCGCCTACCTCGCACTATATCTCGCCAGCGACGAATCATGCAGGATCACCGGCGCGATCTATCCGGCCGAAAGCGGAGCGAGCGCGCACTGATCCGTGCCGACGCCCGCCAACCGCCCAGAGCCACCGTCGAGGCCAACCTCATGATCCTTCCCGCCATTCCGTTTCCGGTGATTGATCCGGTGGCGGTCGCCATCGGCCCCTTCGCGATCCGCTGGTACGCACTGGCCTACATCGCCGGGATCCTGATCGGCTGGAAATACGCGGTCTGGCTGGCGCGGCGGCAACCGGTTTTCTTCGAGCCGAAATTGATCGACGACTTTGTCTTCTACGCCACCATCGGCATCGTGTTGGGGGGGCGGCTCGGATACGTCCTGTTCTACAATTTCGGTTACTACCTCGCCCATCCGCTCGAGATCCTCATGGTATGGCAGGGAGGCATGTCGTTTCATGGCGGCTTTCTGGGCGTTGTTCTGGCGACGGTTCTGTTCGCCCGAAAGGTCGGCGCCCCGATGCTGGCGGTAGGCGACCTGGTGGCGGCCGCTGCACCCGTCGGCGTGTTCTTCGGGCGGGTCGCCAACTTCATCAACGGCGAGCTGTTCGGCCGTCCGGCCCCGGACCTGCCTTGGGCGATGGTGTTTCCGAACGGCGGACCGGTTCCGCGCCATCCCTCGCAACTCTACGAGGCGGCACTGGAAGGGCTGGTTCTTTTCGTCGTCCTGTTTTTGCTGGCCCGTCGCGAAAGCATCCGCCGACGGCCGGGAATCGTGATCGGCGGTTTCTTCCTCGGTTACGGTGTCGCGCGTACGATCTGTGAGGTTTTCCGCGAACCCGACGTGCAGCTCGGTTTCATTCTGCCGCAGGTGACCATGGGCCAGATCCTCAGCCTGCCGATGATCGTGGCCGGGATCCTCGTGATCGTCTGGAGCGCCCGGCGGGATCCCATCGTCATCAAGTGACGGCCGGTGCGATGACCCTGCTGGACCATCTCCGTCGGCGCGTCGCGGCCGAGGGGCCGCTATCCGTCGCGGATCTGATGGCGGATGCGCTGACCCATCCTCGGTTCGGCTACTACGCCACGCGCGATCCGTTCGGCGCCGGTGGCGATTTCGTCACCGCGCCGGAGGTCAGCCAGATGTTCGGCGAGCTGATCGGCCTCTGGATGGCGGTGGTCTGGCAGCAGATCGGCGCGCCGTCGCGGTTCCGTCTGGTCGAGCTCGGCCCCGGTCGCGGCACGCTTATGGCGGACGCATTGCGCGCGACCCGGTCGGTCCCCGGATTCCTGGAGGCGGCCGACATCCATCTGGTGGAGGCCAGCCGTACCCTGCGTGCGCTTCAAGCCAAAGCGCTGAAAGGATACCGGCCCTCCTGGCACGACAACATCTCAACGCTGTCGGATGGACCGATTCTGCTGATCGCCAACGAGTTCTTCGACGCTTTGCCGATCGTCCAACTCGTGCGCTCGGACGCCGGCTGGCGCGAGCGGCGCCTGGCTTTCGACCCGCAGAGCGGTGTGCCGCTCTGGACACTGACCCCCGGCACCTCAGCGCTCGCGACCCTTTTGAACCCACGCTTGCTTGCCACCGCCCGATCCGGCGATGTGGCCGAGTGTTCGCCGGCCTCGCTTTCCGTCGCCGCCTCCTTGGCCCGGCGGCTCGCGACACAGGGCGGCGCTGCATTGGTGATCGACTACGGCCATGGCGACAGCGGGCTCGGCGATACGTTGCAGGCGGTCCGGGCACACGAGCCCGTGGAGGTTCTGGCCACCCTGGGCGACGCAGACCTGACGGCCCATGTGGACTTCGAGGCACTCGCCCAGGCCGCGCGGCAGGCCGGCGCGATCGTCCATGGTCCGGTGACTCAAGGAGAGTTCCTGTCTGCGCTCGGGATCGGCCACCGGGCCGAACGGCTCGCGGCCGGCGCGACGCAAGCCCAGGCCCGTGACATAAACGCGGCGATGGTCCGCTTGATCGATCCCGGCGAAATGGGCACCCTGTTCAAGGTCGCGGCCTGGACAGGCTCGACCGCCACCCCGCCGCCCGGGTTCGAGGGTTGAAGCCTCGGCCCGTTCCACAGATCGGCCGACCGCGAGAGACGGTTCTTGTTTCAGATCGACGCTTTTGACGACAACGGCATTGCCCACGCTTTCTTCTCGCGCCGCGGTGGCGTGAGCCGGGGCCTCTACACTTCTTTGAACTGCGGGCGCGGCTCCGGTGACGATCAGAGGGCGGTCGAAGCGAACCGGGCCCGTGCCGCCGCCGCCCTCGACATGCCGCCCGGTACGCTCTTCACCAACCACCAGATCCATTCCAACAAGGTGGTGGTGATCGACGACACGGCGGAACCCGATGCGAAACGCGAGGCCGACGCCTTGGTGACGGCGCGGCCCGGCGTCGTCATCGGCGTCCTGTCGGCGGACTGCGCGCCGGTTCTGTTCACCGCGCCGGGAGAGAGGGTGATCGGCGCGGCTCATGCCGGTTGGCGGGGCGCGCTTGACGGCGTATGCGACGCCACCGTCGACGCGATGATCGACCTCGGCGTTCGAGCCGACGGCATCAAGGCGGCGATCGGCCCGTGCATCGGCATGGAATCCTATGAGGTGGGCCCGGAGTTTCCCGCTCCCTTCCTCGACCAGGACCGCCAGAACGGACGCTTTTTCGAGCAGGCCGAGCGCGAAGGGCACTACCTGTTCGATCTTTCTGGTTACCTGGTTCACCGGCTGTCGAGGCTGGGCCTCGGCGAAGTGTTGCGGATGGGCGCCGACACCTGTCGCGACGAGGCCAATTTCTTCAGCTACCGACGCTCCTGCCACCGTCGAGAGCCCGACTACGGGCGGCAACTGGCCGCGATCACGCTCGGCGCATGACAGCGCATCACACCGGGGGGACCTGATGGCTCTGCATTTCACGCGTGCCGAATTCGATGGCCGCAAGGCGAAGACACTCGCAGCGATGGACAAGGCCGGGATCGACGGCCTGCTGATGTTCCGACAGGAAAGCATGTTCTGGCTGACCGGCTACGATACGTTCGGCTTCTGTTTCTTTCAGTGTCTCTATCTCGGCGCCGACGGCAGGTTGATTCTGCTCACCCGCGCACCGGACCTGCGCCAAGCTCAGAATACCTCGATCATCGAGGACATCCGCATCTGGGTTGATCGCGACGGGGCGAGTCCGGCCGACGACCTGCGCGATGTGCTGGCTGAAGCGGGCGCGCACGGCAAGCGGTTGGGGGTCGAGTACGACGCATACGGGCTGAACGCGCGCAACGGCAAGCGCCTGGACGCTGCCCTCGACGGCTTCGCGCATCTTGAGGATGCGTCGGACCTGGTCTCGATGCTCCGGGTGGTGAAATCGCCGGCCGAACTGGACTATGTCCGCCGAGCCGGCGTGTTGGCCGACGAGGCGTTGGTGGAAGCCCACCGGCTCACCGGCCCGGGGGTCGACGAAGGAGAAATCCTGGCCGCCATGCAGGGCGCGGTGTTCAAGGGCGGCGGAGACTACGCGGGCAACGAGTTTATTATCGGCAGTGGAGGCGACGCCCTGCTGTGCCGCTATTTCACGGGTCGTAAGACCCTCGCATCTCAGGACCAACTTACTTTGGAGTTTGCAGGGGCATACCGGCACTACCATGCCTGCCTGATGCGAACGATCCCGGTTGGACCGGTGCCCGATCACCAGGTCCATATGTTCGACGCCTGCGTCGAAGCGCTTCAGGCCTGCAAGGATGCGCTTCGGCCGGGGCGGCCGATCGGCGAGGTGTTCGACGCCCATGCCCGTGTGATGGACGCGAACGGTCTTCGGCATGCGCGACTGAACGCCTGCGGTTACTCACTGGGAGCCGTGTTCGCGCCGATCTGGATGGACTACCCCATGTTCTATCACGGGAACCCTGTGGAGGCGGCGCCCGGCATGGTGTTCTTCCTGCACATGATCCTGATGGACAGCGAGGCGCAACTCGCCATGACCCTGGGCGAGACCGTGATCGTCACCGAGGGAGAACCCGAACGGCTCTCCGCCATGCCGCTCGAACTCGTGACCAAGTAGCGCTTGGCAAGACCGGGTGCGGCGCGGCATATCAACGTCATGCCGCACCTTTGGATCTTTCTCGGGTTCCTGTTTCTCGGTCTGATGGCGAGCTGTGTGATCGTATGATCGCCCGTCTGCTGTCCGCCCTCCTGCTCGTCGCGGGACTGGCCGGCTGCGGTCAGCTACCTCAGCCGTTTTCCAAGGATCAGGCCAATCTGGCCGACGCGCCGTTCCTGATCGCTCCGGCGACCGAAGGCGTTATCGTCTGGCCGATGGTCGGTGTTCCGGACGATATCGCCGCGTTGGTGACCGAGATGACGATCGACGCACTACGCAAACGGGGCGTGGTGGCAAGCGCCAACGCATCGAACCGCGCGAGCCTGCTCTTGACCACCTCGGGGCGGCGTCAGGACGACGGCGCCCTGGAGATCACATGGCGGCTCAACAGGCCCGACGGGAGCCTGGTCGGTACTCGCGTGGATGCGGTCGCCAGCGACGACCGTTTCGAAAAGGCGGTGACCGAGGTGGCCCGCTGGATCGTTCCCAACGCGAAGCTCATGGACGAGGAGGAGACGGCATTCGCCGTCGCGGTGTTCGATGTCGACGGCGCGCCGGGCAACGGCAACAATCTGCTCCGCCGGGCCATGGCCTTCGCTTTGATGCGCGCCAAGGTCGAGGTGAGCGATTTTCCCGATCCGGATGGTTTTGTCGTGCAGGGAAACGTGTCGATCACGCCGAAGGACACCGGCGGCGATCTGGTCAGAGTATCCTGGTCCGTGTTGGATGGCCGGGGGCGAGAGATCGGGGTGATCGATCAGTCCAACATCGTCGCCTCCGGATCGCTCGACAGCAATTGGGGTCCGGTGGCTGCACCGATCGCCAAGGCTGCGGCCGGCGGAATCGTCACCCTGATCGAGCGCCATCTCGAGGTGGCGTCGGGCAACTAGACCCGGATGGCGGATAGGGCTCGATACTCAGGTCGAACGCGGCTTATGCTGCACTGCACAAAACATTTGACTCTGGCGCACGGCGGCCCCATTTAATCTTGCGTATTGTGCAGTGCAGCAACGACTGCACCGGCTGGTTTCCATTCCGTAACCCCCAGCCAGACAAAGAGGAGAGCGAAATGGCCGAGTTCAAGAATCCTTTCATGGACTTCGACGTGCAGAAGATCATGGGCGAGTTCAAGGTCCCCAACGTGGATGTCGACAGCATTGTCGCCGCCCACAAGAAGAATTTCGACGCTATCGCCCAGGCCAACCAAATCGCGGCCGAGGGTATGCAGGCGATCATGAAGCGCCAGAGCGAGATCGCTCAGAGCGCCATCGCCGAGGTCCAGGCGAACCTGCAGGCGATGGCCTCGCAGGGGGCGCCGGAGGAGAAGCTGGCGCAGCAGGCCGTGATCGCCAAGTCGACTCTTGAGCAGGCGCTGGACAATCTCAAGGAACTTCAGGAGATGGTCGCGAAGTCCAATGCGGAAGCGTCGGGCATCATCAACAAGCGCATCATGGAGTCTCTCGACGAGGTGAAGACCGCGATCGAGAAGGCGAAGAAGTAATCGATCGGATCTCAAGCCAATTCCCGAGTGGCGTGAGGTTGAGGGACCGTCCGAGCGATCGGGCGGTCCTTCTTCGTTTGCCGGCCCTGCCGGCGATATGGTAGCGGCGGATCGGGCAATCGGATCGCATGGAGGCGGACATGGCGGAAGAACGGGCGGCGGAAATCGGTTTCGATGACTTCCTGAAGGTCGATATCAGGGTCGGGACCGTCATCGACGCTCAGCCGTTTCCCGAGGCACGAAAGCCGGCGATCAAACTGTGGATCGACTTCGGCGAGGACATCGGGGTGAAGAAGACGTCGGCCCAGATCACGGTGCACTACACGCCCCAGGATCTGGTCGGTCGTCAGGTCGCCGCCGTGGTAAACTTTCCGCCCCGTCAAATCGGTCCATTCATGAGCGAGGTCCTCACCCTCGGCTTCACGGACGAGAACGGCGCGGTGGTTCTGGTCGGTCCGTCAATCAAAGTGCCGAACGGCGGACGCCTGCACTGAGCCGGACGCGCCGCCGCAGACACGCCTCCCGGACATTAGGACAAGGGCTCCGGGGCGGGGGGGCTGAACCGGGGGATCGATCCGTCAGATCTTTGCGAACTTCGACAGCGCCTCGCGGAACGTCAACCCGTTGTCCATTTCCCTCATCGCCTGGGCGTCGTCGGCGGCATAGCGCTGCGTCATTTCCAGAATGGCTGAGGCGTGCTCGATCGGAATCACGCAGATTCCGGAGCCGTCGGCGACGATCAGATCGCCGGGACGGACCAGCACGCCTTCGATGGTGATCGGCTCTCCGATCGCTTCGACCTTCAAGCGTGTCTTGCCGGGGGTCGGTACCATGTGCCGGGCGAAGATCGGAAAGCGGAACTCCTGCTGCTCCTCCCAATCGCGCACGCCCCCCTCGACCAGGAGTCCCTCGATTCCCTGGATCTTCGCCGCATAGCTGGCCATGCCACCCCAGGTCGAGACAGGGTTGCCGCCGTTGTCCACCACGATCACGTCGCCGGCGCCGGCCGCCTCGATCATGTGACCGACCTTGAAGTCCTCGACAGGGAAGGTGCCTTTCGCACCGGTCTGTTGGCGGACGGTGACGGCCGGACCCACGGCCTTGGTCCCCGCAACTACGGCCTTGAGGCCGACGATCACGCCGTTCAGATCGAGTTCGTCCAGCGCGTTGGCGATTGTGGGGGTCGCGATGTCGCGGAAACCGGCAACCAGCTGGGCGATATCGGTCATTGATCGGCTCCGAGCGATGGGAAAGCGTCGAAGTAGAGCACGCCGATGGTCATATCGACGAGATGTCCGTCCGTGGCCAGGGGGCAATGGACGCTGTCGAAGCTTCGCCAGGAATGATCGATCGGCCATTGAACCCAGCCGGACCGGAAAACCGGGCGACGCTGGAGAACCGGGTTTCGGAACGTCGCGATCATCGACTCCCGGGATTCGCCGAAATCGCACTGCGAGATCCACTTTCCGGTGTAGTCCCGGTCGCGGAAGGCTGTGATCTCAGTCCCGATAAGCCGATAGCGGAAGTCTTCCCCGCCGTCGCCCACATCCATGATCAGCACATGACCGAACCATGGCTGAAGGTCCTCGATCGAGAAGTCTGCGCGCGCAGGAAGCCGGGTATCCGCGCCCTTGGCCTCCCAAAGCGCGGCAAACGCAGCGACCCCGTCGTGTCGGGGCCGCTCCTGGATCTCCAGACTGTCATAGGTCACGTCCTGGGATCGCTTGTCGTAGTCCGGCGGCGTGGTCTCGTTTTCACCGGTCCAGGGTGTGATCCAAGCCGTTGAAAGAGACGGAAGGCCCACGAGCTTGTTGCTCATACGCGGACCGTACGAATCACCAGTTTTTCCCTCGGATTTCGACACCCTGTCACCGCTCGTCGTAGACAGGGTGTCGATATCAGTCCCTGGAGGCGAACCCGTCAAGGGGTTAAGTGAAAATTTGCCTCAACTTGCACGGATACGCTGAATGAACCCGACCGCTTCGTTCTCGAGCGCCTTCATCTCGGCCTCGAGCTTACCGCAAGTGCTCAGCACCTGGCTTGCGCTCTGACCGGTCGCACGGGATGTCTCGCTGACTTCGGCGATCTCGATGGTAACCTTCGATGTGCCGGAGGCGGCCTCTTGGCTGTTGCTGGCAATGCTCGCGGTCGTCATGGACTGTTCCTCGACCGCCGCCGCGATGGCGGCATTCATCTCGTCCAGACCGGCAACCGCCTGGGTGATGGTATCGATGGCCTCGACGGCTTCACCGCTGGCGCCCTGCATCTGGCCGATCTGGTTGCGGATGTCCTCGGTTGCCTTCGCGGTTTGCGTGGCGAGGCTCTTCACTTCAGAGGCCACGACGGCGAAGCCTTTTCCGGCATCTCCGGCGCGTGCCGCCTCGATGGTGGCGTTCAGGGCCAATAGATTGGTCTGCTCGGCGATGTCCTGGATCAGGGCGATCACGTCCCCGATCTTCTGAGCGGTTTCGGCCAGCGCCGCGATCCTTTCGTTGCCGATACCGGCCTGGGTGCTGGCGCCCCGTGCCATTTCCGCCGCCCGGGCAACCTGGCTGCCGATCTCGTCGGACGCCGCGGCCAACTGCTCGGCGGCATCCGAGACGGCCTTGACGTTCGCGTTCGACTGTTCGGACGACGCCGCGACCGCGTCGGCGCGGGTCAGCGACGTATTCGACGAAGCGGCCATGGTCTCCGCCTGGGCGCGCACTTCGGCGACCTGCGCGGTCAGACCGGCGACCAACTTGCCGACCGACTCTTCGAAGCTGGCGGCAAGACTCTCCATCGCCTGCCGCTTCTCCGCTTCTGCGCGGGCCGCAACCTCCTGCTGCTCCCGTTCCAGGCTCTGCACACGAAGCGCGTTCTCCTTGAAAACCTGCACGCAGCGGGCGATGTCGGCGATCTCGTCCTTGCGCTTAACGCCCGGAATCTCGGTGTCCAGATCGTTGTCGGCCAGGCGTTCCATGGCGCCGGTGATGGCACGCAGGGGAAGGGTGATCCCGCGCCCGAGAACGAAAGCCAGAATGACGGCCAGCAATGCGGCGGCGCCGGTGCCGACCAAGATCAGCATGATCGCCATCGCGCGGTCAGCGGAGCGGGACTCCGCTGACGCCGCGACGCTCGCCTGGACCTGTTCCGCTACGGCGGTCGCGGATGCCGCCATCTCCTCCGCCGCTTTGGTCCGGGTGCGGAGGGCGGTCACCAATTCCTCGAACTGATTCTGTTGCGCGGCCAACTTGTCAGTGAAGGCGTCCACCGCTTCCGCGTCCGACAACTGCTCGCGCAGCCTGCCGACGATGCCGTCCAGCGCGCCGAATGCAGCCGTCTGCGCCATGACCGCATCGCCCTGGCCGCCATCGGCCACAACCTGGCGCGAGTTCCCGTCCAACTCCTTGACGGCCGTGACCAGGTCCGAGGCGGTGGCTGAGATTGCCGCCGCCGCTTCGGCTTCCGCGGTCGCCTTCTGCGCCGCAGCACTGGCATCGGAGTAGGCCTTGGCTTCCTTGCGTGCGATAGCGCCGGCGAAGGCGTTGATCTTCCTTGAAACCGCACCCAACTGCTCGACGGCCGAGGTCGCCGCCCAACCCTGAGACACCACGACGACCATCGACTCGAACGTCTTTCGATATTCGCTCACCGACTCCGCCAGGGTCGCGACAGCCTTCTCTTCGTCCGTGCCCTTGGTCGCTTTCTTCATGTTCAGCGAGGTGAGGTACATTTCCTTGATCGCCTCGCGGGCGCCGTTCGCATCCGCGTCGTCTTTGGTGCGCAGATACATCGCCTCGTCGCGCCGCGCCCGCAGGGTGGCAAAGATCAACGTGCGCGTCAGTTCTTCGACTTCAAGCTTGGCCTTCTGCTCGGCGATGGCGGCATCGCGGTCGGCATTGAGCGTCTTGCGCCGTTCGTCCTGCTGCGCGCGGATCGTGCTGGCGATCCGCTCCAGCTCGACATTGCTTGCTTCGATCTCGGAGATCAGTTGGCTCGCGTTGTCGCGGGCCGCGATCAAGGTCCCGAACTGCGCTTGATACTGCGCGATCGACTCCGCGGCAGCGTCCTCGCCGAGGTCCCGCGCCAGTTGGTTGGCTTGATCCAGGCTGTTGGTGGTGGCGTCCCTGGCCGCTGGCGAACCGGATATCTGATAGTCTCCGGCGGCGATCTGTGCTGCCCGGACACTGCGCTCGATCTCTGCGACCCTGTCGGCTTGGTCGACCTGGCCGGCATACCGGTCAAGCGCCAGCCAACCCGTGGTCCCAAGCACAAGCGTCAGTGTCACCACGCCGGCGAAACCCGCTCCAATCCGCAGCCCGATCCGCATGCTCTACTCCTACTCATCGAGAATACAGAGAAAAGCTACCTGGTAAACGTTAACAGGAAGTTGACTAAACTCTTAATTGTCGTTTTGGTAATTATATTTCCATTTTACGAAAATGGAAATACTTTGCGTTGAAATTTAAGCGAATAGTAACGATTGATTAATAAAATTCGATCAAAATAGTCGTGTAGGGATCGTGCTCAAAGATTTCTCACAGCGGTTTGAAGTACAGGAGAATGAATATGAGAATCGGCACATACCTGGCGCAGGGAGTGATCGCGGTTTCACTGATCGCGTTCGGCGGGACCTCCGCTTCGGCGAACGACTTCGCCGATCAGATCACCGCCACGCTGAACGATCAGGTGAAGGGTTGGATCAGCGATCCCGTGGTGGTCGAAGCGATCAAGGCGCAGAACGCCGAGACCAGCGGCCTGTCGGAGGCGGATATCGACGCCTTGGACAAGCAGTGGCGCGCCGAGGCGAACGCCGGCAGCGGCCCGCTGATCGACGAAGTTCTCGCGAACAAGCTTTCGGCCTTCCTCAAGGAGAAGAAGGCGGCATCGAACGGCCTGTTCTCGGAGATTTTCGTGATGGACGGCAAAGGCCTGAACGTCGGCCAGAGCGATATCACCTCCGACTACATGCAGGGCGATGAGGACAAATGGCAGAAGACCTATCTGGTCGGCCCGGACGCCGTGTTCATCGACGAAGTCGAATTCGACGACTCCAGCGGGCAGTTTCAGAGCCAGGCCAATGTCACGATCGCGGATCCGGCTTCGGGCCAGCCGATCGGCGCCATCACGATCGGCATCAATGTCGAGAAGTTGAACTGACCCCTTTCAGTACGCCCCGACGGGGAGAAGTGTTTCCCCGTTTCCTCCCGGGTGCTCCCTCGGGCCGGTTTTCAAAACCGGCCCATTTTTTTGTCCCGATGACGCCTGCCCGCCTTGCGTTGGGAAGACCTCGGGCGTAGCGTGCGGACGTTCCGCGAACCGCGGATTTCTGCACCTTTCTGGGGGTTTTTGAAATGGGCATCCTCGCCGAGCGGCTGAGCCGCGTGAAGCCGTCTCCGACCATCGCCGTCAGCACCAAGGCCATGGAGCTCAAAGCGGCGGGCCATGACGTCATCGGCCTCGGCGCCGGCGAACCGGATTTCGATACCCCCCAACACATCAAGGACGCGGCCAAGGCGGCGATCGACGGCGGCCAGACCAAGTACACCGCGGTCGGCGGTACGCCGGAACTGAAGGACGCGATCGCATTGAAGTTCAAGCGCGACAACGGTCTCGAATACGCGCGCAATCAGATCGTCGTCGGTACCGGGGGCAAGCAGGTCCTGTACAACGCCTTCATGGCGACGCTCGATCCGGGCGACGAGGTGATCATCCCCGCGCCGTACTGGGTCAGCTATCCGGACATGGCCATTCTGGCCGAAGGCACACCGGTCTTTATCGACTGCCCGCAGGAGCAGGGGTTCAAGCTGCAACCCGAGGATCTTGAGAAGGCGATCACCCCGAAGACCAAATGGGTGATCCTGAATTCGCCGTCGAACCCGACCGGTGCCGGCTACACCCGCGCGGACATGAAGAAGATCACCGACGTCCTGATGAAGCATCCCCATGTCTGGGTGATGACCGACGACATGTACGAGCACCTGGTCTACGACGATTTCGAGTTCTGCACCCCGGCCCAGGTCGAGCCGGGCCTGTACGATCGCACGCTCACGGTCAACGGCGTGTCCAAGGCCTATTGCATGACCGGTTGGCGAATCGGTTTCGCCGGCGGCCCGGCCAATCTCATCAAGGCGATGACCGACATCCAGTCCCAGTCGACCTCGAACCCGTGCTCCATCAGCCAGGCGGCATCGGCTGCCGCGTTGACCGGCGATCACGGCTTCATCGCCGAGAACAACAAGGTCTTCAAGGAGCGCCGCGACCTCGTCGTCTCCATGCTGAACCAGGCGAACGGGATCGACTGTCCGACACCGGAAGGCGCGTTCTACGTCTACCCGTCGATCAAGGGCTGCATCGGCAAGAAGACGCCGGACGGCAAAGTGATCGAGACGGACAGCGATTTCGTCACCGCCCTGCTGGAGAGCGAGGGCGTCGCCGCGGTTCAGGGCGAGGCGTTCGGCCTGAGCCCGCATTTCCGCATCTCCTACGCGACCTCGACGAAAGTCCTGGAAGAGGCGTGCGAGCGCATCCAGCGCTTCTGCGGCTCGCTCTCCTGAGCGCCACCGCCATCGCCTGAACGACGCCGGCGCGATCCCTCGCGCCGGCGTTTGCCTGCCTTGACCGCGCTGGCCGACACGGCGCACCCTTCTGTCCGCCGGACGCCAAAGAATTCCATCAATAAGCGCCGGTGCAATCGCTCGACCGGAGGAAATGCGCGATGACCGACCGTCCCGATCCCATGAAGGGCAAACGCCGCTCGTCCCAGTGGTTCGGCAAGATCGACAAGGACGGGTACGCCCACCGGTCCTGGATGAAGAACCAGGGTTTTCCTGCCGAGGTCTTCGACGGCCGCCCGGTGATCGGGATCGCGAACACCTTCAGCGAGTTCAATCCGTGCCACGCCCATTTCCGCAAGATCTGCGAGCATGTGAAGCGCGGAATCTGGGAGGGGGGCGGATTCCCGCTCGAGTTCCCGGTCTTCTCCAACTCCGAAAGCCAGCTCCGTCCGACCTCGATGCTGTACCGGAACCTGGCGTCGATGGATGTGGAAGAGGCGATCCGCGGCCTGCCGATGGACGGTGTCGTGCTGCTGGTCGGCTGCGACAAGACCACGCCGGCTCTGCTAATGGGCGCGTCGAGCTGCAATCTGCCGACCATCTGCGTCAGCGGCGGGCCGATGCTGAACGGCTACTACAAGGGCGAGAAGATCGGTTCGGGAACCCATGTCTGGAAGTTCTCAGAGGCCGTCCGAGCCGGCGAGATGTCGATCGAGGCGTTCATGAGCGCCGAGCAGGACAACCACCGCTCCGCCGGTCACTGCATGACCATGGGCACCGCCTCGACCATGGCGTCGATGGTCGAGAGCCTGGGCGTCTCCCTGCCGGCCAATGCCGCGATCCCGGCCGTCGACAGCCGGCGCTACGTGCTGGCGCATATGTCCGGCAAGCGGATCGTCGACATGGTGATCGAGGGTCTGCGCCTGTCGAAAATTCTGACCAAGAACGCGTTCGAGAACGCCATGGTCACAAACGGCGCCATCGGCGGCTCGACCAATGCCGTGATCCATCTCCAGGCCATCGCCGGGCGTCTCGGGGTCGATATCGGGCTCGACGATTGGGATCGGCTCGGCAAGGACATGCCCTGTCTGGTCAACCTCATGCCGTCGGGCGAACACCTGATGGAGGATTTCTACTACGCCGGCGGGCTGCCCGCCGTGCTGAAGGAAATCGGCGACTTCCTCCACAAGGACGCGGTGACGGCGAACGGGAAGACCATCTGGGAGAACGTCCAGGATGCGGAATGCTTTAACCGCGACGTTATCTTCGCGCTGGACAAACCCTTCAAACCGAACGGCGGTATCGCCGTCCTGCGGGGTAACATGACCCCCGACGGCGCCATTATCAAACCGTCGGCGGCAACGCCCGAACTGATGGTCCATACCGGGCGGGCCGTCGTTTTCGAGGACATCGACGACTACAAGGCGCGGATCGACGACGAGGCTCTCGATATCGACGAGACCTGCATCATGGTGCTGAAGAACTGCGGTCCGATCGGTTACCCAGGTATGGCGGAGGTCGGCAATATGGGCCTGCCGCCAAAGGTTCTACGCAAGGGTATCACCGACATGATCCGGATCTCCGATGCCCGCATGTCCGGGACCGCCTACGGTACTGTTATCCTGCACGGCGCGCCCGAGGCGGCGGCGGGCGGACCGCTGTCCCTGGTGGAGACCGGCGACATGATCGAGGTCGACGTGCCGAACCGGCGCCTCCATCTGGACGTTTCGGACGCCGAACTGGACAAGCGTCGGGCGGCCAGAAAACCCTTCGTCCCGCCCTACGACCGGGGCTATACCAAGCTCTACGTCGAGACCGTGAACCAGGCGGACAAGGGCGCGGACCTGGAGTTTCTGGTCGGCAACTCCGGCACGCCGCTGATGCGTGAGAGCCACTGAGCCCCGATCGTACCGGCTGACTCTATCTGCCGCCCCGGCCATGCGCCGGGGCCTTCGTCACAGGCCCGCGACCGCCTGAATGCACCCCTCCCGTCACTCCGGGTAGGCGGTGGCGGAAGCGCCGGCACGCGGTAGGGCGCCGCTCGGCGAACCCTCGGCGGTCTGTCGCCCGGCTGACCGATAATCGGACGCGGAAACGGATGAACAGCAGCCCCGGCCAAACTCCCTTGCCTAGCCGCACCCTGCTCGGGGTCGGCTGGTTCCTGTGCGCGGTGTTCTTCTTCTACGCCTTCGTGCAGCGGGTTGCGCCGTCGGTGATGGTTGAGGACCTGATGCGCGACTTCGCCGTCGGCGGCGCGCTGGTCGGAAACCTCTCGGCTTTCTACTACTACGCCTATGCCGGCTCGCAGATTCCGGTCGGGGTGATGCTCGATCGGTTCGGCCCGCGCCGCCTGATTACCGTCGCCGTCGCCCTGGTCGCCGTCGGGAGCTTCGTCTTCGCGGGGGCCGAGACCCTATGGATGGCCTACCTGGGGCGCATGCTGATCGGTTTCGGCTGCGCCTTCAGTTTCGCCGGTGCCCTGAACTACGCCGCTATCTGGATGCCGGTTCATCGCTTCGCCACGCTCAGCGGCGGGGCTCAACTCCTCGGCGTCATCGGCGGCATCACCGGACAGGCGCCGTTGGGTGCGGCCGTGGAGGCATTCGGCTGGCGGCCGATGATGCTGGTGATTGCCGTCTTCGGCGCGGCGCTGGCAATCGCCTGCGGCCTGATCCTGCGCGACCGTCCGCGCGGCGACGGCACGACGGCCCGCCCCCGCCTGCTTGCCGGTCTGAAGCGGGCGGCGGGGAGCGGTCAGGTTTGGCTCGCCGCGCTGTTCGGCCTTGCCATGACGAGCGCCATGTTGGCCTTCGGGGGACTCTGGGGCGTGCCTTACGTCATGCAGGCCTACGACCACCCGAAGGCGGAGGCCGCTCTGCTGGTGAGTTGCCTGTTCGTCGGGTGGGGAGTCGGCGCGCCTCTCTTCGGCTGGTTGGCCGACCGCTACCGGCGGCGGAAACCACTCATGATTCTTGGGGCGACCCTGTCTACCATCGGCATCGCGGCGGCCGTCTATCTGCCCCATGTCAGCGACGTAACCCTGGTGGCCTCGCTAATCGTCCAGGGATTGGGGGCGTCCTCCATGGTGCTCTCCTTCTCGGTTGGCCGCGAGAATGCCCCGCTCTGGGCGGCGGGGGCGACCGTCGGGATCATCAACGGCTGCGTGGTCGGCTCGGGTGCCGTTTTGCAGCCGTTGCTCGGCTGGGTGCTCGACCTCGCGTGGGACGGCACGATGGTTGAAGGCGCGCGGGTCTACACCGCTGCTGCCTACGAGCGCGCTTTCCTGGTCCTGCCAGTGATCGGCCTGTTCGGCCTGCTCGTCGCCTTTGCCGTGCGCGAGACCTATGGGGAGTCCGTCGACTCCTAGATCGGATCGTGCGGTGCCGGGATCATCTCGTGATCGGGTCGGCGTGTATGATCCTGCTGTATATTATTGGTTCGAAGACAGATCACCGGCCATACCGAGTTTTTCCGCGAGTCGATTTGGTCGAGTTTGGCTCTAGAGAAGGCCCTTCGAACGGAAGCTGACATGACCGTGACGGGCGACGATCAGGTGGTCGTGCAGCACGATGCCGAGGGTCGCCGCCGCCTCCCTGAGCTGGGCGGTGGTGGAGATATCGGCCTGGGAGGGTGTGGGGTCCCCGGTCGGGTGATTGTGCACCACGATCAACGCCGAAGCGCCCAGATCCAGCGCCCGCTTCACCACCTCTCGCGGATAGAGTGGGGTATGGTCGATGGTGCCGCGCCCCTGCAACTCGTCCTGTATCAGCCGGTTGCGCTTGTCGAGATAGAGCACGCGTACGATCTCCACCGGTTCGTGCGCCATCGCCGCATGACAATAGTCGAGAAGCTGCTTCCAGCCCGACAAGACCGGCCGCTTGAGCAGAGGTTCGCCCAACAACCGGTCGGCGGCCGCCTTGGCCGTCTTCAGCGCGGCGACCGAGGCTTCGCCCATGCCATCGATCTTGGCCAGTTCCGAAGGTTCCGCGCTGATGGTCTCGGCGAACGATCCGAAGCGGGCGAGCAGCCGCTTGGCCAGCGGTTTCACGTCGCCGCGGGGCTTGGCCAGGAACAGCAGCATCTCGATGAGTTCGTAGTCCGCCAGGGCGTCGGCGCCGGCGGCGAGAAAGCGGCGGCGCAGTCGACGTCTATGCCCTTCGGGTCCGGTATCCTGCGCCTCGGCCAACCCGTCGTACACGCGCCATCTCCCCATTCGCCGTGATACCGGCGATATGGCAGGCGGGGGACGCGAATGCGGCGTTCTCAGAGATACGGCGGCTTTGTGTAGCCCTTCGGCGACAGGGTAAAGATCTCGAACCCGGTCTCGGTCACGCCGATCGAGTGCTCGAATTGGGCGGAGAGCGAGCGGTCGCGGGTCACCGCCGTCCAGCCGTCTTCGAGAATCTTCACCGCAAACTTGCCGGCGTTGATCATCGGTTCGACCGTGAAGAACATGCCGGGCTCGAGCATCGGGCCTTCCTCTGGGCGACCGTAATGCAGAACGCTCGGCGGTGCGTGGAAGGTGCGGCCGAGGCCATGGCCGCAGAAGTCGCGCACGACGGAGAACCGCTGCGCCTCGGCGAAGGTCTGGATGCGATGGCCGATCGCGCCGAGATGGACGCCGGGACGGATCACCTCGATGCCGAGCATCATCGCGTCGTAGGTGACCTCGACCAGACGCTTGGCCTTCACCGGAATTTTGTCGCCGACCAGGTACATGCGGCTGCTGTCGCCGTGCCAGCCGTCGAGGATCACGGTGACGTCGATGTTCACGATCTCTCCCTCGATCAGCTTGCGGTCGCCGGGAATGCCGTGACAGACGACGTGATTGATCGAGGTGCAGATCGACTTCGGAAAGCCCTTGTAGCCCAGTGGCGCCGGGGTCGCGCCGTTGGCCAGGGTCATCTCGTGGCACAGCCGGTCGAGCTCGTCCGTCGTCACGCCGGGCACGACGTGGTCGGTGATCATGTCGAGGATCTCGGCGGCCAAACGGCCGGCCTTCCGCATTCCCTCGAAATCCTCCGGCCCATGACGAACGATCTGGCGCGCTTCTGCGAGCTGCTGCATCGCGAACTTCCTTGCTTCGTAACCTGGCTGCAATCTGCGGCGGCGGCGCCGGAAGGTCAAGGTTCGGGGGTCAGCCGACCACCGGGACCGGTCGACTCAGGACGATCCGCTCCCGCCTCACGTCGCACTCCCAGGCTAGCGCCTCGACCCCGGCCTCCAGCGCCCGGTCGAAAGCGGCGCCGTATTTCGGGTCGATGTCGCGGGCGAGGGCCAGACGGTCGCCGTCCATCCGCTGGATGCAGAACATCATCACGGCCCGGTGCCCCGCCTCGACCATGGCGGCGAGTTCGTCCAGATGCTTGGCGCCCCGGGCGGTCACGCTGTCGGGAAACTCGTGGGCGCCGGGATTGGGCCCGTCCGGGCGAACCAGATGGACGTTCTTCACCTCGACGTAGCAGGCGGGCCGCTCCGGGCTCTCCAACAGCATGTCGATCCGGCTGTTGACGCCGTACTTCACCTCGCGGCGCAGGCTCTCGTAGCCGGCCAACTCCGGGATCCGGCCGTCGGCGATCGCCTCTGCGACGATGGCGTTGGGACGCCCGGTATGGATGCCGACCAGACCGCCCTTGGTCTCCACCAGTTCGAGCGTGTAGGGCAGCTTGCGCTTCGGGTCCGGGGAAAGGGACAGCCAGACCCGCAGTCCCGGCTCCTTGAGGCCGGTCATGGCTCCGGGATTGGGGCAATGGGCGGTGACGGTCTCGCCGCCGAGATCGACATCGGCCAGGAAACGCTTGTACCGCTTGATCAGGCGGCCTTCGTGCAGGGGTGTCGGCAGGTCCATCGCCCGACGCTAGCCGGGCCGGTGGGCGATGTCATCCCTTCCACCAGGACACGGTTCGTGGTTAGACGGAGGCATGTCGATCGATCCCATCATTCTTCAGAAATCCGTCGACCTCCGCGATCCGCACGACTGTACCGATAGCGGCGACGCGCTGGCGCTGCTGGACGCCGTCTTCGCCGCACCTGTCCGCCGACGGGCAGGTGGCGGCTACGCTCCGTCGCTGGCCGAGTCCTGGACCGTCTCGCCGGATGCCCGCCACTGGACCTTGACGCTGCGCCCCGACCTCAGCTTCCACGATGGCCGGCGTCTCGACGCGGCAGCCATGGCAGCTTCCATCGAGCGGATGAAACGCCCCGACGTCGGCGCGACACTGGGGGCGCCGGCGGTATGGGGACAATATCTGGCCGGCGCCGAGATTCGCGCGGTGGATCCCCGAACGGTATCGATCGCCGCGGTCGAGCCTCTGGCCGATCTGCTGGCGATCCTCGTTTCGGCCTATGCGGTGCCGCCCGAGGTGGACGAGCCCGGCTTTCGGGAACGCCCGATCGGCAGCGGTCCCTATCGGGTGGAAACGATGCGACCGGGCGCGGAGGTCCGTCTGGCTGCCGCCGGCTGGTCGGGCGGGCCGCTCGCGAACCCGCGTCTGACCTTTCGGAGCGAACCCGACGCCGATCGCCGCGCGGAGGCCGTGGCGGCGGGCGAAGCCGCTCTGGCCACCCGCCTTCGGGCCTCGCGCCACCGATCGGGCGTCGAAGAGGCCGGACGGTTCTGGACCGGCTTCACCGACCCGACCGCGATCATCTTTCTGCTGAACGCCGCCACCGGGCCATGCGCCGATCCGCGTGTCCGACGGGCGCTGACCCTTGCGGTCGACCGAACCGATCTGATCGCGCGCGTGCTGGACGGCGATGGCGAGATGCTCACCGGTTTCGTCAGCGCCGCCCATTTCGGCGCGGCTCCAAGTAGCGGCGATCCGCACGATCCCGAGGCGGCGCGCGCGCTGCTGGCGGAGGCCGGGTACGGCGCGGGGCTGAGCCTGATCCTGGATACGCCGACCCGGCTGCCCGACGAGGCGCAAGCCCTTTCGGCGGCCTTCGCTGCGCAGCTCGCGCCGCTCGGCGTCGAGGTCAGCGCGCGGATCACCGAGGACCGGGTGGCCTATGCCGAGAACGTTCGGGACAAGAGGATCGGCGATATCTGCGTCTTCGACTCGAGCCCGATGAGCACTTTCCGGGTGCTCTATGAGAAAATCGACAGCCGGGTCGCAGGTTCCTGGTGGCAGGGCTACGCGAACCCCAAGGCGGAAGACCTGCTCGATGCGGCCCGCCGAACCACTGACGATGCCGCCCGAGCCGTCCTCTACGGCGATGCCTATCGCGCCCTGCAGGCAGATCCGGCTTGGGTGCCGCTGTATCACCATAGCCTGGGTGTCGGCGCTGCCGTACCGATGCCGGTATCGCCGGTTAGAGACGACGGCGTCCTTGATGTAACACTGCTGCCGAAGCTGACCGGTGGGGAGGAGAGACGCGCATGACGCAGAAGGTTGCGATCGTCACGGGCGCCGCCCGAGGTATCGGTCTGGCGGTAACCCGGCGGTTCCTGGCCGAGAGTTGGCGGGTCGCGATGGTCGATATCGAGGCCGAGTCGCTGTTCGCCGCACATGCGTCGCTGGCGACCGACGACGCGGTCGCCCAGGCCTGCGACGTTTCCGACCCGGCCCAGGTCCGCAAGACCGTGTCCGCCGCGGTCGAGGCGTTCGGGCGTGTCGACGCGGTGGTGAACAACGCCGGCATCGCCGTGTTCAAGCCGCTGCTGGACACCAGTTTCGAGGATTGGTCGCGGGTTCTGGCGGTGAACCTGAACGGGCCGTTCCTGATGGTGCAGGAGACGGCGCGGGTGATGGCGGAAACCGGCGGCGGCGCGGTGGTCAATATCGGCTCGATCTCCGGCCTCAGGGCGAGCACGCTGCGGGTGGCCTACGGCACCTCGAAGGCGGCACTGGCCCACCTGACCAAGCAGCAGGCGACGGAGTTAGGCGAAATCGGCGTGCGGGTAAATCTGGTCGCGCCGGGTCCTGTGGACACGGCCATGGCGAAAGACGTCCACACCCCGGAGATCAGGGCCGACTATCACGACGCGATTCCGCTCAACCGGTACGGTCTGGAGGAGGAGATCGCCAACGGCGTCTTCTTCCTGTGCAGCGATCAGGCCCGGTACATAACCGGGCAAACCCTGGCAGTCGACGGCGGGTTCGACGCCGCCGGAATCGGCCTGCCGACCCTGCGTCGGGCTCCCTGACGACGATCCCATCGCTCCCGGCTTGCTGTCCGGAGGAGGGTGCCGCATCCTCTCCCGTCCGCCAACCGCCCGGAGTTCGGAATGTCCGACGCGTCGACTACTTCTGCCCCCGCTGCCGCATCCGGCACCGTCACAGCTGCGATGCTGATCATAGGAAACGAGATCCTCTCCGGCCGTACCAAGGACAAGAATGTCGGCTACATCGCCGAGGAGCTGACGGCGATGGGAATCCGGCTGTCGGAGGTCCGGGTGGTACGGGACGACGAGGCGGCCATCATCGAGGCGGTCACTCTGCTGTCGGATCGCTACACATATGTCTTCACGTCCGGTGGGATCGGGCCGACCCACGACGACATCACGACCGCCTGCATCGCCAAGGCTTTCGGTGTGGAAGTTGAGCGCAACGCCGAGGCGATGCGCCGGCTGACCGCCCATTACGCCAACAGCGGCGTCGAGTTCAATGCCGCGCGCCAAAAGATGGCGGAGATCCCGATCGGCGCCGCCCTGATCGACAACCCGGTCTCCGCGGCGCCCGGCTTCATCCTGAAGAACGTCCACGTCATGGCCGGAGTGCCACGCATCCTGCAGGCGATGTTCGAGGGCTTGAAACCGACGCTGACCGGCGGCGCCCAGATGCTGTCGCGGACCGTGGCCTGCACGGTCGGCGAGGGCACCGTGGCGGGCGGACTCGGCCGAATCCAGGACGCGTTTCCCGATATCGAGATCGGCAGCTACCCTTATTTCCGCGCCGGAGCCTTCGGCACCAGCCTGGTGCTCCGCGGTACCGACGAGGTGCAACTCGACGCCGCGGCGGACGAGGTCCGCGCCCTGGTCCGGTCGCTTGGCGGCGAACCGATCGATATCGACGACGGCATGGAACCGAACGGCGCGGAGGCGTCCGCGTGACCACGGTCAGGATCGAGCGGTACGAGCACACCGCTCGGGTGATTCTGAACCGGGCGGCCAAGCGCAATGCGATCAGCGCCGAGGTCGCGTCCGATCTAGAGGGCGCGCTGCTGTCGCTCGCCGAGGAACCGGATCTCCGGGTCGTCGTTTTGTCGGGAGATGGTCCGAGCTTTTGCGCCGGCGCCGACGTCGGGCAATTGTCGGAGCTGACGCCGGAGACCGCGGAACGCTTCATCCGCGGGCTGCACCGCGCCATCGCTGCCGCGATGGCCTGTCCGGTGCCGATTATCGCGGCTATCCGAGGGGCCTGCATCGGCGCCGGCCTGGAACTCGCGGCCGGCTGCGACATGCGGATCGCCAGTCAAGACGCAAGATTCTCGATGCCGGAAGTGAAGATCGGCGTACCGTCGGTGATCGAGGCGGCGCTGCTGCCGAGGCTGATGGGCCGGGGACGGGCGGCACGGCTTGTGTTGACCGGCGAGACCATCGACGCGCAGACCGCTCTCGATTGGGGATTGGTGGAGGAACTGGTGGCGGGCGACGATCTGATGTTCAGGGCCGGAGCACTGGCAGCGGAAATCGCCGAAGCGGATCCGCTAGCCGTGCGCGCTCAGAAGCGGCTGCTCCGTGCTTGGGACGACATGACCGTCGCGCAGGCGGTGGAGGCCAGCGTCAGCGCATTCGCCGACAGCTACCGTACGGACGCGCCGCGCACCCGGATCGCGGCGGCGCTGACCGGCAGAACATGAGAAACGTTTGCGTATCCGCGGCCCTGCTCACCGCGAGTCTCGCCGCGGCACCAGCTGCGGCGGCGTCGTTCGATGGAATCTGGGGGGTGGCCTCAGGCGGCATTCCGGATTGCAGCGGCTTCGTCGTGGTGCTGCGGGCCGGCACCTACACCAAGGCGCTTCTGGATCTCGGCACGACTCAAGGCAAGCGGGACAGCATCGCCGGAACGTCCACCTACACCGTCGCGGGGACACGGGTGGAGATCGCACCGACCTTTTCACTGTCTCGACCGGAGCCGCGTCAGGTCTTGGTCTGGGATGCGGTGTCGGACGTGCTCGTCCGGCACGAACCGGCCCCCAGGCTCACATATGCCCGCTGCCCGGATCGGCCGTTGAACCCGATGACGCGATAGCCGATTCGGGTATCGCCGGAAACCGCCAGAGCGTTCGCGCGTTCTCGATCAGGATGAGGTCGCGCAACCCCTCGTCCTCGCACCATTCGTCGAGCAGTCGAAGCAGATGCCTCCCGTTGGGGCGGATGCGTTTCGCCGCCGGGTCGAGGGCGGCGGGATACGGCCAGTTGCTGCCCCAGACGAGACGCTCGGGCGCGAAGCGGATCAACATGCGGGCCAGTCGCTCGGCATGGGGATAGCGGGGGTGTTGCGGGTCGCTCTCCTCCGGTCCCGAGAGCTTGACCCAGACCTTGTCGGCGTCGATCAGACGCAGAAGGGCGCGGAATCCGGGGTCGCGGTCGCTGACCGGCCCCATGAAGCACCCGATATGGTCCAGGATCACGCGTCCGGGCCAACTCCTGATCCGATCTTCGACCTCCATCAGGAAGCGGCCATCCATCTGCAGATCGACGTCCCAGGCTACAAGATCGTGGACGCGCGCGGCGATCCGGTCGGTGTCCAGCCAATCGATCCTACGGCCGGGCTCGCGCATCTGGAACCGGGTCGCGACGCAGCCGGCGGTGTCGAGATCCCGCAGTTCGCCGTCGCTGGTCTGCGGTCCGACGGTCGCCACGCCCCGGGCCCGGTCGGCGCCCAGTTGCTCCAGCGCTTCGAGAAGCGTGGCATGGTCGAAACCGTGGGCGTCGGCTTGCACGAGGACCGCACGATCCAGGCGCAGGTCGTCCCTCACGCGGAGGTAGTCCTCGATTTTCCGAGACCCTTCGGCTTCCGCCGCGCCGGCGTGCAGCTCAACATGGCTGTCGCAAGTGCCGTCGACGGGGGGCGGAGCATCCTCCTCCGGCGCGGTCTCGCCGTCCTTCTCTTCCGCGAGGGCGGCCAACCTGTCTTCCAGGGACGGAGACGGTTCGCTGCCGGGTGGAGGCGGCAACTCGTAGAAGGCCGGATCGGACGGCAGGATAAGCGGCATCTTTGACATGGCGCGACTATATAGCCTGCCGCGGCAGGTGTAGTCGCAAATTCTGGCACACGCCTTGCTTGTAAGAGTGGATGGCTCTTTCGATATTAACCAACCCGGAAGCTCTTGCCGCGCTCAGGAACATGAGCGCGGCCAATGGGCGTGTTGCCGACCTGGGGCGCCAGGTGTCTACGGGTCTAAAGGTGCAGGGAGCGAAGGACGATGCGTCGAACTTCGCCATCGCGCAGGGGCTGCGGACCGATATCAGAGCGATCGGCGCCGTAGTTCAGGGACTGAACAACGCGCGGGGGATCGCCAAGGTGGCGATTGCCGGCGCCACCGCCGTCTCCGATCTGATGACGTCGATCCGACAGAAGATCACCGAGGCCTCGAACGAGGGCAATACAACCCAGCAGCAGCAGATCCTGCAGAACGACTATGAGGAGATGATCGCACAGATGCGGCAGATCCTGGAAAACAGTGAGTTCAACGGGGTCAATATCGTCATCGAGGTCGCGGTTCCCTTTAATCTCGCCGTCGGTACCGTGCGCGATGTCGATGTGCTCGCCAACCTGGACGGCGACACTCTGCGGCTGAACGGCCAGCGGCTCGATCTGACCTACGCGCTTCTCAACAACGAGGATGTGTCGACGCCTGCCAACGCGCTCGCGGCGCTCAACGTCTTTCGGCAAGAAGAGGAGAGGATCGCGACGGCTCTAGGCAGTCTCGGTGCCGATCTCAGGGCGCTCGATCTCCAGATCGCCCAGATCCAGGAGATTCTGGATGCCACCGAGGAGGGGCTCGGCAATATCGTCGATGCGGATATGGCGCGTGCTTCGGCTGAACTGACTGCCGCCCAGGTCCGCCAGCAGCTTTCGGTCCAGACTTTGGGAATCGCCAACAACGCGCCGCAGATCACGCTGGGGCTGTTCCAGTAGGCCGGGCTCAGGGGTCGAAAGCGTCGAACGCCGCCTGGCAGGCCGGATCCCATCGGGACAGCGGCGGTCGGTTCTCGGTGATGTCGCCGGCCGCCCAAAGTATGCGCTTTCGGTCCATCGCGGGCGTCGTCTCATCGTCCGGGCAGAGGATGTAGAAGTCTCCTGCCTCCAGGCCCGCCATCATATAGTCGACGACCTGGTCGGGCAGCCATGCGCCGGGCTTGTGCTCGCGGTCGCCGGTCGTCGTCCAGCCGGGAATCAGAAGATGGGCGCTCACACGGCACCCAGGGGTGGTGCGGAGGTCGTGCTGCAGGGCCTCGGTGTATGTCTTCACGGCGGCCTTGGTCACATTGTAGGCGGTGTTGCCAGGCGGGTTGGTGATGCCCTGCTTGGAGCCGACATTGATGACATGGGCCCGGGCTCCGGCCGAAATCATCGACGGCACGAAACAGCGTACGCCGTTGATCACGCCCCAAAGGTTTACGTCGACTGCCTTCTTCCAATCGGCCCATGGGTTCCAGACGCCTCCGCCGGTCCGGGTGACGGCGTTGTTCATGACAATCGACGGCGCCGTACAAACCGAGATGACCTTAGCGGCGGCCCGGCGCATTTCCGCTTCGTCGGACACGTCGCAGGGCAGGGCGACGGCATGGCCGGGCTCGGCGGCATGACCGGCGACCTCCGCCTGAGCCGCTTCCAGCGCGTCGCCGGGAAGATCCAGCAGGTAGACCCTCATCCCGGCCGCCGCGAACCGCGTCGCTGCCGCCCTGCCGATCCCACTGGCGGCTCCGGTTACAACAGCGGCCTTGTCTCTGGCGACAGCGGCATGGGGCATTGGCGTCTCCTCCGGATGGGTTTCTGACTTTTGGTCAGTATGCCACATCGCCCGGAGCTAAAGACGACACCGCGAACGAAAACGGGCCCCGGTCGAGGAACCGAGGCCCGTTCGCGTTCGTCCAGGAGGCGGGTGCTTACGCCGCTGCCGCCTTGTGAATCGCGGCCGACGCGTTGTCGAGAGCCGTGCCCATCTTGTCGAACAGCTCGTTGATCTGGCTCTCGGTGATGATCAGCGGCGGGGTGAAGGCGATGGTGTCGCCGATGGCCCGTACGATCAGCCCGGCCTCGGTGGCCGCCGCGTTGATCTTCGCCCCGGCGCCGACCTTCGGATCGAAGGGCGCGCGCGTTTCCTTGTCGGCGACGATCTCCAGCGCGCCCATCAGGCCCTTGCCCCGGCTCTCGCCCACCAACTCGTGCTGGCCCAGCGCGTGCAGCCGCTCCAGGAACAGCGGCGCGACGGACCGAACGTGGTCGACGATGCCGTCCTCCTCGTAGATCTTGAGGGTTTCGAGGGCGACGGCGGCGCAGACCGGGTGGGCCGTGTAGGTGTAGCCGTGGCCGAGAACGCCGAGATCCTGGCTCTGATCGGCGATCGGCTGATAAACGTCCTCGCTGATCATCACCGCCGAGATCGGCAGGTAGCTGGACGAGAGCGCCTTGGCGCAGGTCAGAATGTCCGGCTTGATACCGATCGACTGGCAGCCCCAGAACTCGCCGGTCCGTCCGAAACCGCAGATCACCTCGTCGGCGATCATCAAAACGTCGTACTTTTTCAGGACCGCCTGGACCTTCGCGAAGTACGTCTTCGGCGGCACGATCACGCCCCCCGCGCCCATGATCGGCTCGGCGATGAAGGCGGCGACCGTCTCGGGGCCCTCCTCCAGGATCATCGCCTCGAGATCGTTGGCCATCCGGGTCGCGAAGTCCTCCTCGCTCTCGCCGGCCTGACCGAAGCGGTAGTAGTGAGGGTTGTTGGTGTGCTTCACGCCGGCGATCGGCAGGTCGAAGCCCGGATGGTTCACCGGCGTACCGGTCAGCGAGGCCGAAGCGATGGTGACGCCGTGATAGCCCTTCACCCGGCTGATGATCTTCTTCTTGGCGTGACGGCCACGGGCGTTGTTGTAGTACCAGACCAGCTTCATCGCCGTATCGTTGGCCTCGGAGCCGGAGCCCGCGAAGAACACCTTCGACATCGGCACCGGCGCCAGGTTGATCAGCTTCTCGGCCAGGTCGATGCCGGGGAGATGCGCCTTGTGGGCGAAGGTATGGTAGTAGGGCAGCGTCTCGAGCTGCTTCGTCGCCGCCTTGACCAGACGGCTCTCGTTGAAGCCGAGGGACGCGCACCATAGGCCGGCCATCGCTTCCAGATACTGCTTGCCCCCGTCGTCGTACACGTAGACGCCGTCGCCCTTGGTGATGATCATCGGGCCGTTCTCTTCATGGGCCCGGGCGTTGGTGTAGGGGTGCAGGAAGTAGGCAACGTCTCTCGCCGCCGGCGAGTTCGGCTGGAAGCTCATGGCGTCCTCCAATGGGGATCTAGGCATTATCGGGACTAACTCGGGGGGAGCATATCACGGCAAACCGCCGACGAAAGGGGGCGAATCCTGCCGGTGTCCGGCGATCCCGGCGGTCCTAGAGGTGGATCGTGTCCTCATCGTCGTCTGACATGATGTCCACCGCGAGTTCCTGAGCGGCGACATCCTCGTCGAGGATGCGGTTCAGGGCATCGCGCAACGTCCGCAACAGGTCTTCCGCCGCGCGGTCGTCGATATCCCGGAAGATCGCCTCGTAGTCCAGCAATTCGCGGTCCAGCATGGCCGCGCGATCGGTGCGGTTGGCGGCGATGAGCTGGTCGAGCTGACGGCGTGCCTCGTCCACCAACTCCACCGCTTCTTCGCGCCGCAGAACGCCCTTCGACACCAGCGCGCGCATGGTGTTTACCTGAAGAATGAATGAGGCCATCGCGAAGGCCTCGGTCTTGATGTCGCGGTTGATCAACGGTCCGGCCCTTCCGGTACGCCGCGGCGTTCCACGCCTTTCGCTATGGCGTACCACAGAAGGCTCAGGATCTGCAGGGCGAGTATGCCGCCGAAGACCGCCTGGTAGGCGTCCGACCGGTAGCCTCCGCCGGCGGCCGGTTCCCAAAGATCGATCGCCGCTCCCATCAGATACTGGCCCGCGAAGGCGCCGAAAAAGGCCAGTGTGTTCAGACCGGTGGAGACGCGCCCCGACAGCGCCAGAGGGAAGTGTCCGTTCAGCAGCGGATAGACCAGCGCCGCCCCGTTCGCCAGAAGGCCGAAGGCGATCCAGGGAACGGCGCTCGTCGGCGCGAGTTCGAACACGATGGTCGCCTGGCTCGCCATGAAGAGGGCGGTGAAGGCGACGATCACCCGGGCGAGCGGAATGCCGCACCGGGTCGCCCAGTCGGCGATGATCCCGGTGAGAACGAAGCCAACGGTCATGGCGGCGGCGAGCCAGAGCAGCGTGTCGGCGGCTCCTTGTACCCCCATGCCGCCGACGTCGCGCAGCCAGGGGCCGGCCCAGAGTCCTTGTATCGCAAGATTGGCTGCCATCGTGGTGATCGTCAGCGGTGCGACCCGCCAGAACAAGTGATTGGCGAAGACCCGCTTCAGACCGGCGAACTGCTGGCGCAGCGTGTCGCCAGCGCCTTGAATCGGCCGCTCCGGGACCGCCACGCGGATCGTCAGGGCGACGGCCACGGTGATGACCGCGAGACCGAGGAACACGCCGCGCCAATCCGTCACGTGAAGCGCCATCTCGAGCGGCCGTGTGGCGGCGACGGCGCCGAGCCCGCCGATCGCCATGAAGCAGCCGTTGATCAGCGGCCAGCGCTCCTTCGGGAACCACAGCGTGATCGCCTTGAACGACGCCATGAGTCCGCCGGCGACTCCGAGGCCGATGAAGCCGCGGGCGAGCGCCAGGGTCGTGAGCGAGTCGCCGATGGCGAACAGGCCGGCACCGAACGCGGCCGACAGCAGCAGAACCGACTGGACCCGGCGCGGCCCGTACCGGTCGAGCAGCAGGCCGAGCGGTAGTTGGAAGCCGGCGAAGGCGAGGAAATAGGTGCTCGTCAGAAGGCCCAGGTCGCCGGCGTCGAGGCCGATCTCGGCGATCAGCTGCGGCGCGATGACCGCGTTGGTCGACCGGAACAGGTAGGACAGGAAATACCCGCCCGCGAACGGCATGAACACGACGAGCAGAAGGCGCGCGACGGTCGGGTTCGGAGATGCGGCGGTGGCGGTCATCGGGGCCTCGCGATCGGGCGGCCCTTAGACCACGGACGGCCGCGGGGTGTCGAGCCTGCGCGAGCGCCCGGTGGGAGCCCCCCGTTCTGGATGTCAGGCGATGAAGCGCACCCGGACGCCGTTCAGGAAGCTGTCATGCACCACCAGGCTGTCGCCGTCCGGCTCGGCGGCCGGCAGATGCGCTTCTGCGGCGGCAAGGTCGGCGACGCGAACGGTGATCTCCGGGAATGACGTCGGGCCTTCCTCGATCGTCAGGCTGTCCTGGTCGAGGGCGATGTAGGTCGTGCGCGTTCCGCCTGAAAACCGCTGCAGAAAGCCGTCCGCCGCTTCAGGGTCCGGAGCCGACACCATGACGGAGGCGATCCGCTGAGCGCCGTTCGCATGGGTCTGGTAGTCGGGCTTCCAGAAGACGCTCGGGTTGTGCTGCTGGCAGGTGAAGAAGCCAAGTCCGTCGAGCGACGGATCGGAGGTGAAGGCGAGCGAGAAGGCGACCCGCTGGCTCGATCCGTCGGGCTGCTGAGCCTGGCGTTCGAAATCGAACGGGTCGTAGGTTCGCAGGCCCTTGGCCCGCCAGTCGGCCAGATCGCCGTCCCGATCCCGGCTGGCGAGGACGAGCATCGACATGCCTTCGCCGCTGGTGCTGATGAAGTCGAGATTATGTGCGGCGAAGGAGAACCGGTCTTCGTCGCCGCGGTTGATCCGGTTGGCGTCGTCGATTTCCAGAAGCTCGATGAAATTGCCCTGCATCTGAATCAGCGAATTCGCCGTGCCGAACGGGTGGACGGCGCGTGGTGTGCAGGTGAAGCCGCAAGCGCTCCAGGCCGCCTGTGCAGCGGCGAGGTCTCGGGTCATGACGACGATGTGATCGATGTCGCGCGGGGCGGGCATTGGGATCTCCCAAAGTGAACGTGCGGACCGTAACGAGCGGCGTGCCTGGGGTCGACGCTTTCGGCGGCTCAACGTAGAACGGTGGCTGCGGGTTGCCAGTCATCTTCTGTCGAAGAGGCTCGGGCACCGCAGGACGCGCGTCGACTGCGCTCCACTGCAACGGGGCGGGGAAAGTCATGGAACAGCTTCATTCCGGGGCCGGGCTGTTGGCGATTTTTGCGATCGCTTGGGCGCTCAGCGAGGATCGCCGGGGCGTGGGATGGCGTATTCCGCTTGTCGGCATCGCGCTTCAGATCGGCCTCGCTTTCGCGATGCTGCGGGTGGCGTTTCTGCGGGACGCGGTGGCGGCGCTGAACGACGTTTTCCTGGCCCTGCAAAGCGCGACGCGGGCCGGCACGGCGCTGGTTTTCGGGTATCTCGGCGGCGGCGACCTGCCGTTCCAGGAAAGTTATCCCGGAGCGTCGTTCATCCTGGCATTCCAGGCCCTGCCGCTTGTGATCGTGGTCAGCGCTCTGACCGCAGCCCTCATTCATCTTCGCATTCTGCCGTGGATCGTGCGCGGATTCGCGACCTTGCTGGAGCGCGCCTTCGGTATCGGCGGCCCGGTCGGTCTCTCCTGCGCGGCCAATGTTTTTTTCGGGATGATCGAAGCGCCGGTGCTCGCGCGCGACTACCTGCATCGGCTCGATCGAGGCGAGATGTTCATGGTCATGACAACCGGAATGGCGACGATCGCCGGGACGGTCCTGGCGCTCTATGCGGGCTTCGTCGCGCCGGTGGTCGACAACGCGGTCGGCCATTTGATCACAGCCTCGATCATCAGTGTCCCGGCCGCAATCGCCGTTGCCGCGATCATGGTGCCCCGTCAGGGACCGCCCACGCCGGGCAATCTCGATATCGTGTCGCCGGCCGCCAACCTGATGGACGCGTTGACCCAGGGTACCGAGCGGGGTCTGAAGCTGTTCCTGTCTATCCTCGCGATGCTTCTGGTGATGGTGGCGCTGGTCAGTCTTGTGGATGCCATCCTCGGGCTCCTGCCGGAAGTGCAGGGCAGGGACCTGTCGCTCGGCGCCCTGTTCGGTTGGGTGTTCCGACCGGTCGTCTGGCTGATCGGCATTCCGTGGGCGGAGGCGGGAGAGGCCGGCCGGCTGATGGGCATCAAGACCGCACTCAATGAGTTGATCGCCTATCTCGAACTCGCCGGACTGCCCGAGGGGACGCTCAGCGAACGATCCAGGTTGATAATGATCTATGCGCTCTGCGGCTTCGCCAATTTCGGCAGTTTGGGAATCCTGATCGGCGGACTCGCCTCACTCCTGCCCGAGCGCCGGGGCGAGATCGCCGGCCTCGCGCCAAAGGCTCTCGTCGCCGGCACATTGTCGACGCTGGCCACCGGGGCGGTGGTCGGGATGGTCTAGTCACCGTCCCGACCGGCCGCGTTCACGCGGCGATGACGGCGCGCAGGGACCGCGTCGAGCGTTCGATCTCCTCGGCCACCTGTCGCAACTCGTCAGCCAGCTTGACGTTCTGGTCGGCGGATGCGGCGAGCGTGTTGAGCGATTGTCCGACTTCGGTGATGTCCGCGTTGGTCGTCTCGGCGCGGCTTACGGCCTCCTCGGCTTTTGTGGCCAGGATGTTGGCGGAGTCGGTGTTGGCCCGCGCCGCGGCTTCGGACGCCTGTGCGTCGCCCAGAATGCCGTTCGCCGATTGGGAGCATCCGAGGGCGGCGTCCGTGATCATCGACACGGCGGTCTCGACCTGATCCATGACAGATCCGATACGGGTCATCGCATCGCTGGCACCCGCCGTCCCCGACGAGATGGCGGCCGCCGCTTCGCCGATCTGGGCTGTCGCCTGTCCGGTCCGCTGGGCGAGCGCCTTGACTTCCGTGGCGACGACCGCGAACCCCTTGCCCGCCTCGCCGGCTCGAGCCGCCTCTATGGTCGCGTTCAACGCGAGAAGATTGGTTTGCTCGGCGATTTCCGCGACGAGATTGGCGAATTCCTCGATCCGCGACGCCATCGTGGTAAGCTCGAGCACCCGTTCCGTCGCTTCGCGTGTCTGAGTCGCCGCGCTTGATATAGACCCTCTAGCCTCGTCCGCGCTCGAGCGGATGTTGTCGACGGAGGCGTTGATCGAGCCTGCGTTGTCGCTGACCGAGCGGAGTTGCGCGGCAAGTGACTGGGCCCGATCGACCGCGCCCGTGCTCTCCGACCCAACATGGCGTAGTTCGTCGGACATGCCCGAAACGGCTGTCGCCACGCCGGACATGCTGGCGCGCGCACTGCCAATCCGGTCGGCGGCTCCATGAGCTCCCGCGGCAAGACGCCGGGCGACCTCGACGACCATTTCGGTGTGTCCGGCCAGGTGGCGACCTTCCTGCGAGATCGAGTCGATGACCTTCGACATGCGATGGCGCAGGGCATTGACCATGGCCGCGATCGCCGCGTTCTCGTCGCCCGGCGGCACCGAGATTTCGGAACGGAAATCGCCGGTCTCGAGCATCTGGGCGAGTGCCTTCTGGACCACAGCGGTGCCGAGCGTGACACCGTGTTCCTCGTTGAGGCCGGCCTCTTCCGTCTCGACACTGACGCGCATCCAACCGTAGACCGTGCCGTTTCGCTCGCGCTGGACCAGTCGATGCACCGCGTAGAGCAGCGCCAGAGAGGTTCCGAATACGAAGCCGAAGACGACCCCGACCCCCATTGCCTGGACCATGAACTGGCCCCAAATGCTGCCGGCGGGAAGGCTGTCGACCGGGGAGAAGAAGGCGAGCGCCACCGTTCCAAACGCGCCGGCAAAGCCGTGGACGGGAACGGCGCCGACCACGTCGTCGACCCGCATTTTTTCGAGCAGTTCGGTGGAGAGATAGACCACCAGGCCGCCGCCGGCGCCGATGGCGATGGCGCCGTGCAGGTCGACCAGATTGCAGCCCGCGGTAATCGCGACAAGACCGCCCAGAACGCCGTTCACCGACCGCTCGGGGCGCAGCAGGCCTTGGTCGACGGCTGCGCCGATGATCATCAGGACAGCGCCACCGGCGGCGCCGGCCATGATCGTGTTCGCGATGATCGGGGCAAAGGCCGCGGGATCGGCCGCCGTCGTCGACCCGCCGTTGAAGCCGATCCAGCCGATCCAAAGAAGGATCGCGCCGAGGACGGACAGCGACGCGTTGTTCGCCGGGAAAATCCGCCGCTCGCCGTTCGGACCGAACTTGCCGATGCGGGGGCCGACCACGATGGCGGCCGCGAGCGCGATCCAGGCTCCGGTGCTGTGCACGACGGTGGATCCCGCGAAGTCCAGGAACCCGAGATCCGCCAGCCAGGCCGGGTTGTCGGGAATCAACAGGTTGCCCCATGCCCAGTGGCCGACGACTGGATATATAATGCCGCAAATCAGCGTGATGAGGAAATAGGCGGCGATCCGCGTCCGTTCGGCGATCGCGCCGGAAACGATCGTGGCGGCGGTTCCCGCGAACACGAGCTGGAAGACGAAAAAGGTGTACACCCAGGCATCCGCCTGCTCGAACGCGAAGAGCGTCGTACCGAAGGGGCCGATGGATTCGCCGAACATCAGCGCGAAACCGATCGTGTAGAACACCATCGCGGCGATGATGAAATCGATCAGGTTTTTCATCGCGACGTTGATGGCCGACGACGTCCGCGACGAGCCGGCCTCCAGCATCAGGAAGCCGGCCTGCATCAGAAAGACCAGTGCTGCTGCGACGATTGTCCAGACGTGGTTGGCGGCGTCCTGCGCGAGGAATTCTGTACCCATCTTGGTGCCCCTGTAGATATGCAAGTGTGCCGCACGATCCAGGGTGGGTCTTAATTTGCGGTTAAAGTTATTCGAATTTTCTATGATTTTGCGGCAAATTTCGATGACGGGTCTTGTTCGAGAGCCAGGACTGCCGACGTGGTCTGAGCTCCCGAGGGGCGCAGAGAAGGTGTCCCGATCGAGCGCGAACACTTGCATTGACGTACACAGCCACACTCGCTTAAGTGCTGGTTCGCGTCGGGCGGGGGCCCGGCGCCAACGATGCGAGCGTCGGGCTCGCCCCTTGGATTCCGCAGGTACGGAATCGCAGGGCGCAGAACCGGCGACCATTGGCTTACACGTGGGAGCTATTGAGATGCGTAAAACACTGCTGGCCGCCGCTACGGCCGCCGCGTTCCTCGGCGCTTTTGGCGCCTCCACGGCGGACGCGAAGACGTTCAAGTGGGCGTTCCAGGGCGATGCCCAGTCGCTTGATCCGTATTCCCTGAACGAGACCTTTACCCTCGGCTTTCTTGGAAACATCTACGAAGGCCTGATTCGACGCGGTCCGGAGCTGGACATCCAGCCGGGTCTTGCGGAGCGCTGGGAGATCGTCGAGCCGACCCGCTGGCGCTTCTACCTGCGCGAAGGCGTGAAGTTCCACAACGGCAACGATTTCAACGCCGATGATGTTCTGTTCTCAGCCGCCCGCGTCGCCGCGGACGGGTCCGACCTGAAAACCCGCCTCGCCGGCGTGGTCGACATTGTCAAGGTCGACGACTACACCGTCGACTTCGTCACCGAGGCGCCGAACCCGATCCTCCACTACGAGTGGGCGACCTGGTACATGATGGACAAGGAGTGGTCCGAGGCGAACGGTGCCCAAGCCCCGACCGACGTGACCGGCGGTACGGAAAACTTCGCCACCCGGAACGCCAACGGTACCGGCCCGTTCATGATCCAGTCGCGCGAGACGGACGTGAAGACGGTCATGGTTCCGTATGACGGCTGGTGGGATGCGGCGAACAAGCAGCACAATCTGACCGAGGTGGTCTTCACCCCGATCGGGTCCGCTGCGACCCGTGTCGCCGCCCTGCTGTCGGGCGAGATCGACATGATGTACCCGGTGCCCGTGCAGGACATGGACCGGATCAACAGCGGTTCCGACACCGAGGTGCTGGCTGGCCCGGAGCTGCGGACGATCTTCCTCGGCATGGACCAGGAGCGCGATGAGCTTCTGTACTCCAACATCAAGGGCAAGAACCCCTTCAAGGACATTCGCGTCCGCGAGGCGTTCTACCGTGCGATCGACGTCGATCTGATCAAGGCGAAGGTGATGCGCGGCCTGTCGACCCCGTCGGCCATCATGATCTCGCCGTTCCTGTTCGCCTATGCCGACGAGTTCACCCGTCTGGAGACGGATATCGACCAGGCGAAGGCGCTCATGGCCGATGCGGGCTATGCGGACGGCTTCGAAGTCACCATGGACTGCCCGAACAACCGCTACGTCAACGACGAGGCGATCTGTCAGGCGGTCGTGGCGATGCTGGCCCGGATCAACGTGAAGGTGAACCTGCTGGCTCAGCCGAAGGCACAGTACTTCGCCAAGGTTCTGGCGCCGAAGCGCGACACCAGCTTCTACCTGCTGGGCTGGACCCCGGGTTCCTTCGATAGCTGGAACGTGATGTTCAACCTGATCAGCACCCCGGATGCGGATAGCGGCCGCGGCAAGTTCAACCTCGGGGGCTACTCTAACGCCGAGTTCGACGCGTTGACCGAAAAGGTCCTGTCGGAAACCGATGCTGACAAGCGCAACGCGATGATCCGCGATGCCTACACCATCCTGCACAACGAGCGCGGCTACATTCCGCTCCATCAGCAGGGTCTGGCCTGGGGCAAGCGCGGCAACATTTCGCTCGCTCAGCGCGCCGACAACCAGTTCATGCTGTACTACGTCACCGTGAACTGACGACCTACCGCATATCAGACCCCGGCCCGCCTGACGGTGGGCCGGGGTCGACCATTTCAAGTTCTCCGGTTTTCAGGGTACGCGCCCTATGGTCGCTTTCATTCTCAGGCGGTTGATCCAGTCGCTGTTCGTCATGTTCTTCGTGGCGCTGGTCTCCTTCTCGATGTTCCGGTTCGTCGGAGACCCGGTGCATCAGATGGTCGGCATAGAGACGAGTCTGGAGGAGCGCGAGGCGCTGCGCGAGAAGCTCGGCCTCAGGGACCCGGTGATCGTCCAGTTCGGCAACTACATCGCCAAGGCGGCGGTGTTGGAGTTCGGCGTGTCGTACCAGCACAAGCGCCCTGTGGCGGAGATGCTGGCCGAGCGGATGCCGGCGACGCTCGAACTGGCACTCGTCTCGGCGGTATTCTCGCTGCTGATCGGCGTTCCTATGGGCGTCTATACCGGCCTGAACCGCGACGGTTTCTTCTCGAAGATGTTCCTGTCGATCTCGCTGGTCGGGATCAGTCTCCCGACCTTCCTCATCGGCATCCTGCTGATCTTCGTCTTCTCGGTGCAGCTCAACTGGCTGCCCTCCTTCGGACGCGGTGGGGTGGTCGATCTCGGCGGTTGGACCACCAGCTTCCTGACCGTGGACGGCTGGAAGTCGCTGATCCTGCCGTCGATCACGCTCGGCCTGTTCCAGCTCACGCTGATCATGCGGCTGGTGCGGTCCGAGATGCTCGAAGTGCTGCGCACGGACTACATCAAATTCGCCCGCGCCCGAGGGCTGTCGAACCGGGCGGTCCATTTCGGCCACGCGCTGAAAAATACGCTGGTGCCGGTGATCACCATCACCGGCCTTCAACTCGGTTCGATCATCGCCTTCGCGATCATCACCGAAACCGTGTTCCAGTGGCCGGGAATGGGCCAGATGTTCCTTCAGGCGGTGACGACCGTCGATATTCCGATCATGGCGGCCTACCTCATGCTGATCGCGTTCTTCTTCGTGGTGATCAATCTGATCGTCGACATGCTGTACTATGTGGTCGATCCACGCCTTCGCGTGGACACCGGAAAGGCGACGGGCCATGGCTGAGACCCCCATGACCACCGGTCGCGGTTGGACGGACTCGATCCGCCGGTTCTTCGACGGCGACATCTGGCACAGCTTTACCCGGTCGCCAGTAACGATGGTCGCCGCCGGTATCACGTTCCTCTACTTCTTCATGGCCGCTTTCGGTCCTTGGATCGCGCCGCACAACCCGTTCGACCTGGCCTCGATCACCTTGCTGGACGCCTCGCTGCCGCCAGCCTGGATGGAGTACGGCGATCCCCGCTTTTGGCTGGGAACCGATATCCAGGGCCGCGACGTGCTCTCGGCGATCATTTACGGTAGCCGGGTTTCGCTTCTGATCGGGTTCGCCAGCGTGATCCTGTCGCTGATCCTCGGGGTCGGCCTTGGCCTGATCTCCGGTTTCGTCGGCGGCGCGGTCGACGCCTTCATCATGCGCGTCGCCGAGATCCAGCTCTCGTTCCCATCGATCCTGATCGCTTTGCTGATCAACGGCGTGCTGCGCGGCGCGATGGACATTCAGGATCAGGCCGACCTGGCCTACACGGTGCTTATCCTGTCGATCGGCCTGTCGAACTGGGTGCAGTACGCGCGGACCGTGCGCGGCTCGACCATGGTCGAGCGCAACAAGGAATACGTCCAGGCGGCCCATGTCATCGGCATCCGGCCGATTCTGATCATGTGGCGCCATATTCTGCCGAATGTGCTGGGCCCGGTTCTTGTCATCGCCACGATTCAACTGGCCCTGGCCATCATCGCCGAGGCGACGCTGTCGTTCCTCGGTGTCGGCCTGCCGCCGACCGAGCCGTCGCTCGGCACGCTGATCCGTGTCGGCAACGACTATCTTTTCTCCGGCGAGTGGTGGATCACGATTTTCCCCGGTGCCGCCCTCGCCATCCTGGTGCTTGCCGTCAACCTCCTGGGCGACTGGCTGCGTGACGCCCTGAACCCGAAGCTGCGCTGATGCCCCTGCTCGAAGTCGAAAATCTCGTCGTCGAATTCCCGACCCGTCGGGGAACCCTGACCGCGGTCAACGACATTTCGCTCCATATCGACGAGGGCGAGGTGCTGGGTGTGGTCGGTGAGTCCGGCGCCGGCAAATCCATGACCGGCGCCGCGATCATCGGGCTGCTGGAGCCTCCGGGACGGGTCGCCGGGGGCAAGATTCTGCTCGAGGGCGAGCGGATCGACAATCTGCCCTACGAGAAGATGCGACGGATCCGCGGTAAGAAGATCGGAGCGATCTTCCAGGACCCGTTGACCAGCCTGAACCCGCTCTATTCGGTCGGGCGTCAGCTCGTCGAGACGATCCAGACCCATACGGATATGACGCCGACCCAGGCGCGGGAGCGGGCGATCGATCTGCTGCGCGAGGTCGGCATACCGGCGCCGGAGCGGCGGATCGACCAATATCCCCACCAGTTCTCCGGCGGCATGCGGCAGCGCGTGGTGATCGCGCTCGCCCTTTGCGTGAACCCGCGCCTCATCATCGCCGACGAGCCGACCACGGCGCTCGACGTGTCGATCCAGGCGCAGATCATCGCTCTGCTGAAGCGCCTCTGCCGGGAGCATGGGACGGCGGTGATGCTGGTCACCCACGACATGGGCGTGATCGCCGAGACCGCCGACCGGGTCGCGGTGATGTATGCCGGCCGGATCGCCGAGATCGGCCCGGTCCGCGAGGTGATCAAGAACGCCAAGCACCCCTATACCCATGGTCTTATGGGCTCGATCCCCTCGATCGGCCACGACAACGAGCGCCTGGAGCAGATCCCCGGCGCCATGCCCCGCCTGACAGACATCCCGCAGGGCTGCGCCTTCAACCCGCGTTGCCCGCACACGTTCGACAAGTGCCGGACGGTGCGCCCGGATCTCCTGCCGGTCGAGGACAGTTGGACCGCGTGCTGGCTCTACGATGGCGAGGACGGCCGGACGATCGAGGCGTCCAAGAAGCTGGTGGCCGAAACAAAGGCCGACGCGCTGCTGGAGAAAAACGATGGCTGAGGTTGTCGCCAAGAAGCGCGAGGCGCGCGCGAAGATCCGTGACGCGGGTGGCCGCGAGGTGGCCATGCTCAAGGTGCAGGGCCTCAAACGCTATTTCGACGTGTCGGCGCCGTGGTTGAACCGGATGATCGAACGCCAGCCGAAGCAGATTCTACGGGCGGTCGACGGCATCGACTTCGAGATCGGTCAGGGCGAGACCTTTGGCCTGGTGGGCGAGTCCGGATGCGGCAAGTCCACGGTCGCGCGGCTGATCGTCGGCCTGTACGGTCCCAGCGAAGGGTCGATCGAGCTGGAGGGACGGGACATCGCCGGTCTCTCGCGTCAGCAGATGGCGCCGATGCGCCGCCGCCTGCAGATGATCTTCCAGGATCCCTATGCCAGTCTGAACCCGCGCTGGCGCGTGCGGGACATCATCGCCGAACCGATCCGCGCCTTCGGGCTGGCCGACGGGCAGGCGGCGATCGACGCGCGGGTCGGCGAGTTGCTGGAAACGGTGAAGCTGACGGCGCGGGACGGCGAGAAGTATCCGCACGAGTTCTCGGGCGGTCAGCGCCAGCGCATCTCCATCGCCCGGGCGCTCGCCTCCGAGCCCGAGTTCCTGGTTTGCGACGAGCCGACCTCGGCGTTGGACGTATCCGTCCAGGCGCAGATCCTCAACCTGATGAAGGATCTGCAGCGCGAGTTCGGTCTGACCTATCTGTTCATCAGCCACAACCTGGCGGTCGTCTACCACATCAGCGACCGGGTCGGCGTGATGTATCTCGGCAAGCTGGTCGAGGTGGCGCCGGCCAAGACGCTGTTCACCACGCCGCGCCATCCCTATACCCGCCTGCTGCTCGACACGATCCCGGACCTCGACATGACCGGGCGCGAGCGGATGCCGGTGGCGGGCGAGGTGCCGAACCCGATCACCCCGCCGCCGGGCTGCACCTTCCATCCGCGCTGTCCCTTCGCGAACGAGCGGTGCCGCACGGAGATCCCGAAGGCGCGGCCGCTGGGTGACGGCGCGATCGTCGCCTGCCACGGGATCGAGGAGGGGCGCATTCCCGACGGCCCGACGCTCAGCGCGCCTGCCAAGCCGGAAGGAATGGCGTGAGGGTTTCCCGGATCAGGACCGCGTGAGGCTCGCCCCTGCGGTTCCGCCGAACGGCCTTGCCTCTGGCCTACCGGCGGATGCTCTCCTAGATTATCTGCAAACATGCCGCCTACGGCATGAGGAAACGCGTGGAAGAAACGCTGAACAGGGGATGTTCAAATGAAGACTCTAGCTTACGCACTGGGTATCGGCGTCGCGCTCGCGACCGCCGTGTCCGGCGCCGCCGATGCCAAGACGCTGCGCTGGGCCAGCCAGGGCGACGCTCTGACCCTGGACCCGCACGCGCAGAACGAGGGGCCGACCAGCACGATGAACTCACAGATCTATGACGCGCTCATCCTGCGCGACAAGGATCTGAAGAAGATCCCGGGCCTCGCCGTCTCCTGGGCCCCGGTCGAGCCGACCGTCTGGGAATTCAAGCTGCGCGAAGGCGTGACCTTCCATGGCGGGCAGCCGTTCAACGCCGACGACGTCGTGTTCTCCTTCGAGCGCGCGCTGAGCGAGACCTCCGACTTCAAGAACTACATCAACTCGGTCTCCGAGATTCGCAAGGTCGACGACTACACGGTCCAGATCGTGACCGACGGGCCGAACCCGATCCTGCCCGACCAGATCACGTCGATCCGCATCATGGATCAGGAATGGTCGCAGGAGCATGGGGTCGAGAAGCCCCAGGACTATGCCGGCGAGCAGGAGACCTACGCCGTGCGCAACACCAACGGTACCGGTCCGTTCATCCTGGAGAAGCGCGATCCCGGCATCGAGACTGTGCTCAAGGTGAACGACGGCTGGTGGGGCTGGGACGTTACAGACGCGAAGACCAACGTGACCGAAGTGGTCTACAAGCCGATCGCCAACCCCGCCACCCGCGTCGCCGCCCTGTTGTCGCGCGAGGTCGACTTCGTGCTCGACCCGCCGCTGCAGGATCTGAAGCGGATCGAGTCCACGCCGAACCTTAAGGTTCAGCAGATCAATCAGATCCGCACGATCTTCTTCGGCCTCGATCTCGGCCGGGACGAACTGCGGAATTCTGACGTCACCGGCAAGAACCCCTTCCAGGACCCGAAGGTCCGCGAAGCGATGTACCGCGCGATCGATATCGAGACGATCCAGCGCAAGACCATGCGCGGCCTGTCCTTCCCGGCCGGCATCATCACTTCGCCGGGCGTGAACGGCTATACCGAGGCGCTGGACGAGCGGATGGCCTTCGATCCCGACCAGGCCAAGGCGCTATTGGCCGAGGCCGGTTATCCGGACGGCTTCGGGGTCCAGCTCGACTGCCCGAACGACCGCTACAACAACGACGAGGCGATCTGCCAGGCGACCGTCGGCATGCTGGCCAAAATCGGCATCAAGGTGAACCTGAACGCCACCCCGAAGAGCATCCACTTCAAGTCGCTGCAGAACAAGGAAAGCGATTTCTACATGCTTGGCTGGGGCGTCCCGACCCTCGACAGCCACTACGTCTTCTCGTACCTGGCGGCGAGCGAAGGCAGCTGGAACTTCACCGGCTTCTCCGACGCCCGTCTCGACGAGCTGACCAAAGCCATGGAGGTCGAGACCGACGCGGCCAAGCGCGACGCTATGATCGCTGAGGCGTGGGACATCCTGAAGGCGTCCAACGCCTATCTGCCGCTGCACCATCAGGTGATTGCCTGGGGCATGTCGGACGGCCTGGAACTGCCGATCGTGCCGAACGACAGCCCGTCGTTCCGCATGGCGCAGATGCGGTGATCGTGCGCGATTGATAAACGGAAGACGGTCCGGCATTCGTGCCGGGCCGTCTGCTTTTGATGATGTCTTTGAAGCGGTTCTCAATCGGACGGACCGCGTTTTCGGGGTGAGTGCGTCACTGTGGTCTCATTTCTGATCCGCCGGGTCGTCCAAGCGATCCTCGTGATGCTGGCCGTGGCCTTCTTGTCGTTCTCCATGTTCAACTACGCCGGCGATCCGGTGAACAACATGGTCGGACAGGAGGCAAGCCGCGAGGACCGCGCTGAACTGCGCGAGCGGCTCGGCCTGAACGATCCGTTTCCGGTTCAGTTCGCACGCTTCGTCGGCAACGCGATTCAGGGCAATTTCGGGATCTCGTACCAGCTTCAACGGCCGGTCGCGGACCTGATCGCCGAGCGGATGCCGGCTACCCTAGAGTTGGTGCTGGTCTCCGCGATCCTGGCACTTTCGACCGGAATTCCGCTCGGAGTCTATTGCGGCATCGCCCGGCATTCCTGGCTTTCCCGGTTTTTCCTGACGATCAGTCTGGTCGGCGTCTCGCTGCCGACCTTCGTGATCGGCATCTTCCTGATCTACATCTTCGCCGTGACCCTCGGCGTCCTGCCGTCGTTCGGCCGCGGCGGCGTGGTCGAGCTGGGGTGGTGGAAGACCAGCTTCCTCACCGCGGACGGCTGGCGCTCCCTGATCATGCCGGCGATCACGCTGAGCCTGTTCCAGACCACGCTGATCATGCGGTTGGTCCGGGCGGAGATGCTCGAGGTCATGCGCACCGACTACATCAAGTTCGCCCGCGCCCGCGGCCTGTCGAACCGGGCGATCAATTTCGGCCATGCGCTGAAGAACACGCTGGTACCGGTGATCACCATCGCCGGCCTCAATATCGGCGCGCTGATCGCCTTCTCGATCATCACCGAGACCGTGTTCCAATGGCCTGGCATGGGGCTCCTGTTCATTCAGGCTGTGTCGTTCGCCGACGTGCCGATCATGTCCGGCTATCTGGTCCTGGTGGCCCTGGTCTTCGTCACCATCAACCTGATCGTCGACCTGCTCTACTACGCCGTGGATCCCCGCCTCAAAGTCGATCGCGGCACGTCCGCCGGGAGGATCGCATGAGCATAGACAGCGACAGCGGCGCAAAGGGCCTGCTGGGCCGAGCGCTGGACAGCGACCTCTGGTTCAGTTTCACCCGCTCGCCGGTGGTGATGGTCGCTGCCGTGGTGACGCTCCTGTACTTCCTGGCGGCGATCTTCGCGCCGCTTGTTGCGCCTCAGAACCCGTTCGACCCGGCCAGCCTGTCGCTGGGCGACAGCTTCACCGCGCCGGCCTGGACCGAGTACGGAATGCCGGAATACCTGCTCGGAACGGACGACCAGGGGCGCGATATTCTGTCCACTTTGATTTACGGCGCGCGGATCTCTTTGCTGGTCGGGTTCGCGGCGGTGATCCTCTCCGCCGTTATCGGTATCAGTCTCGGGGTCACCGCCGGGTATGTCGGCGGCGGTTTCGAGAGCGTGGTGATGCGCGTCGCCGATGTTCAGCTCACGGTGCCGGGGATCCTCGTCGCCTTGATGATCGACGGGGTGGCGCGGACCGCCATGCCGCGCGAACTGCACGACCAGATCGCGATCTACGTCGTCATCTTCGCCATCGGCGTCTCCGATTGGCCGCAATACGCCCGCGTTACCCGAGGCGCCACCATGGTGGAGAAGAGCCGGGAATACGTGCAGGCCGCCAAGGTGATCGGAATCCACCCGCTGCTGATCATGCTGCGTCATATCCTGCCGAACGTCATGGGGCCGGTGCTCGTTCTGGCGACTATCGGCCTTGCGCTCGCGATCATCGCGGAGGCGACCCTCTCGTTCCTCGGCGTCGGCGTTCCGCCCACGACGCCCAGTCTTGGAACGCTCATCCGCGTCGGGAACAACTTTCTGTTCTCCGGTGAATGGTGGATCACGTTCTTCCCCTGTCTCGCCCTGATCGGACTGGTGCTGAGCGTCAATCTGCTCGGCGACTGGCTCCGGGATGCGCTGAATCCGCGCTTGCGATAGGGCGATCTTCGCCCGTCCGACCAAGTCCGGCCATGGAGGCGGCATGATCACGGTATTCGGTTCTCTGAACGTCGACCTGGTGTTCGGTCTGGATCGGCTTCCCACCCGAGGCGAGACGGTGCTGACCCGTGAGATCGTGCGTTTTCCAGGAGGCAAGGGCGCCAATCAGGCGGCCGCCGCGGCCAAGTCGGGTGCGGTAACCCGGTTCGTCGGTTGCGTCGGCACGGACGGACAAGGGGAGCCGGTACTCGAGGCCCTTCGAGGCGCCGGATGCGATGTCTCCGGCGTCGTCGCCGTGCCTGGCGCCACCGGAACTGCCGTGGTGATGGTGGAGCGGTCCGGGGAGAACCAGATCGTCGTCGGCAGCGGCGCGAATATGTCGGTAACGGCGGAACTGCTGGAGGCGGCGCCACTCGCCGGCGGCGATACGCTGGTCTGCCAGATGGAGATTCCGGTGGAAGCGACCGTTCGCGCGCTCGCCGTCGCCAAGGCGAGGGGGGCGCGAACCGTGCTGAACCTTGCTCCGGCGCAACCGATTGCTCCGGAAGCGCTGGCAGCGGTTGACGTGCTGATCGTCAACGAAGGCGAGGCGGCCCTGATCGCTGGCGGCGGCGCGCGACCGGAAGCGACAGCCCGCGCCTTGGCTCGTGCGCACGATCTGATCTGCGTCGTCACTCTCGGAGCCGACGGCGCGGTCGCGGCCACGCCGCAAGGACAGGGATGGAATGTCGGCACCCTGGCGGTCGAAGCCGTGGATACGGTTGGGGCCGGGGACGCCTTTGTGGGGATCCTGGCGGCGTCGCTCGACCGGGGGCTGGACCTTGCGGACGGGATGCACCGTGCGTCGGTCGCCGCCGGACTGGCCTGCTCCCGTCCCGGCGCGATGTCCGCCATGCCCACACGGCCGGAGATCGAGGACCGGCTTTCAGCCCTCCCGCGGCCGACGGAATTGGGTGACGGTTAGCGGGAAGGAACTCCCCCAGAAGCGCTGCTGCGTCTTGCCGGCGTTGATCCGAAAGGCGGCAATCGGCGTGCCCGCCGCGTTGCCGTCGAACATGGCCTTGATCTGGCCGGCGTCCGTAATGACAGGAGAGACGGGGAATCCCGCCCCGAACTGCCCTGGCACGAGCCGATGGGTCTGCTCGCCGCCATCCTCTCGGCGCAGGGTGATCGAGATCTGGGGCGGCTTGAAGACGAGGGCCAAGGCACGTCCGAGAAGCGTCGGTCGGATGTCTCCCTGGATCTGAACGATCGTGCCCGGTTCCTGAGGCGGCAGATCGATCCAGGAGTTGAAGGCCGCTTGGATGTCCGATGTCGCGCGCACGTCCGGGTCGAGCGGCGTTTCGCGCCGCTCGAGCACAAGTCCGAGCGGTACCGTGTCAACCGGATCGTACCGTGCCAGAAAGTCCGGCCACAGGTATCCGCCGTCGGCGAGGACGGGCCGCCCGTCGATGCTGAGGGGGTGGATCACATAGACCTCCGCACCGTCGCTCCGCATCTGCGCCACGTCCCGCGCGGCGAGCGCCGGCAAGTAGGCCTGGTAGGACTGGATCACCGGCCTGGGATGATAGGGCAACCCGGCGACGATCGCGGCTCCGGCATTGGTCGAGAAAACGTCGATGGATCGAGCCTTGGCGATGCGGGGGTGAGGGCCGCCCAACAGCCGATTGGCCTCCGCCGCGGCCGCCGCATAGTCACCCACGCGCCCGTGCCCGGCGCCGTTCTCGGAGAGCACGTCCGTCGCCGCCTGCGCGTAGTGGCGCGGCGCCGTGAGAAACGGTTCGGCGAGCTTGGCAACCAGATCCCGCCGGCCGTCGAATAGCCTGTCATTGGCTTCGAACAACCAGCCGATCGCGACGGCCAGGAAAACGACCTGGACCGCCAACGGCCATGGCGGTCCGGAGAGTCGTGGAAGCAGCCGGGCAATCACCAGTGCGGCGGTGATGATGACCATGCCGAACGGAAACAGTGCGTGACCGTCGTGGCGCACGAAGCCTGCTTTGGCGACGAAACTGAACAGCGCGATCCAGCCGAGCAGGACGGCCGCCTTGACTGGCCAGGGGGGGCGGTGCCGGAATCCACTCCACACGCCGAAGAGCAGAACGAGGACCAGGACGCCATAGACGGCAAGATCGCCCCAGTAGCTGGTCAGCGACATCGCGGCGGCGTATCCGCTGCCGACCAGGAACGACACCCGCACCCACTCGACAAATCCCCCCATCTCCTGGCCGGCCAGCGCCCACATCACCGCGATGAGGGCGCCGTAGAGCGGCAGCGCGGCAAGGGTCAACGGATCCCGGCGATACGCCGCCGAGATGGTCCAGGCGATCAGCGCGGTCGCGCCCATGACCAGGAACGAGAACTTGGCCAGGGTCGCGAACGCGATCGACAGCACGAGCAGCGCGAGCAGGCCCGGCGGTGTCGCGGTGTCATCGAGGGCGAGGGCGGCCATAAGGAAAGATGGCAGGATCCAAAGTGGATCGATGCCGGAGACGGTAGCGCCGGCCGCGAGCAGGGCCAGCAGTGTCACCGGCAAGCCAGGCTTCGACGTGCCGCGCGACAGAACCCTCAGGGTCCATACCAACGCGACCGCCAGGACGGCGGCATGGGGCAGACGGATCAGATACCAGAGGCCGATCAGATCCGGGTGAAAGGTCGAGGCGTAGAAGGCCCCGTAAGGCCCGTGCGGGAAAACGATGTCGCGGCCGAACTGAAGGCCCTGAAGCCAAGCGAACTGCATCGCAGCCTGCCAGGCGTCATCTAGTCGCTCCGGCCCGGGAATGTGAAGGTTGCCGATCTTCGTGAAGAACAGGAAGCAGACCGCCGTCGCCGCCACCGTCAGCAGCCGGTCGACGGCCTGCATTTTGCCGCCGGTGACGCTTGGTGTGTCGTTTCCCACTGCTTATCTCCGCTTATCGATGCAGGGTCGCCCTTCGAACCGCTCGCCAACCTGCAGTGTAGAGACGCTAGTCGATATCCTCGATCAGGGCCAAGCGCCGCTCCACCCGATACGCCGAGGGCGTATCGGGGCTGTTCCTGGGCGGGCGAATTGGATAAGCGAGTATGTATAGACGCTTGGCGGGAGATACCTGAATGACGACTCTTTACTCCGGCGGCAGCCTGATAGATGGCGCCGGGACCGTTCTCGCCGAGCACGGTGTGCTGGTCGAGGGGACGGTGATCAAGAGACTCGCCCCGATCGGCGAGTTCGCCGGTTTCGAGGGCAATCGCGTCGACACGTCCGGCGGCACGCTGCTTCCCGGCCTGATCGACTGCCACGTTCACATCTGCTTCGGCGCCGAAGGGAACCCCTGGGCGGCGATGATGGCACTGCGCGAAAGCCAGATGACCATGAGGGCGCTCGACAACGCCCAGATGACATTGCGGGGCGGCGTGACCGCTATCCGCGACTGCGGCGGCAAGGAATACCTGGAGTTCGCGGTGCGCGACGCGTGCAACGACGGCCGCCAGTTCGGTCCCACGATCCGCGCCTCGGGCAGGGTGATCTGCATGACCGGCGGCCACGGCAACCGGCACGGCCGGATCGCCGACGGGCCGGACGAAGTGGTCAAGGCGGTGCGCGAGCAGATCCACGCCGGCTCCGACCTGATCAAGCTGATGGCCACCGGCGGCGTGATGACGCCGGGCGTGAACCCGGAAGACGCCCACTACACCTTCGAGGAGATTTCCGCCGGCATCGCCGAGGGGCATCGGTTCAACCGGACCTGCGCCAGCCACGCCCAGGGCTCCGAGGGCATCCTGAACGCCGTGCGGGGCGGCATCGACTCGATCGAGCACGGCATCTTCATGACCGAGGAGTGCGTCGAGGAGATGACCGCGCGCGGCACCTATTTGGTGCCGACCCTGGCGGCGGTGAAGAACATCATCGCCAACAAGGACAACGGCGTGCCGGCCTATGCGGTGGAGAAATGCGAGCGGGTGACCGTCGAGCACGTGAAGTCGATCCGCATGTTCTACGAGGCGGGCGGCAAGATCGCCATGGGGACCGACGCGGGCACCCCCTACAACAGGCACGGGCAGAACGCGCTCGAGCTCGAGTACATGGTCAATGACACCGGGATCAGCCCGATGGACGCGATCACCATCTCCACCCGCAACGGCGCCGACCTGATGCGCCTCGAGGACCGCGGCACCATCGCCGAGGGCAAGGCGGCCGACATGCTGATCGTCGACGGCGACCCGCTGACCGACATCACCCGAGTGTCGCGCCGGGAGAACCACCGGATGGTGGTGAAGAACGGGATCCAGGTGACGGGCGGCTAGAGGGCGCGCGGTATTCGGTTCGAGAATGGCGGCCCACACACGCTCCCGGTGGCCAGAGACTTTGCGCCGCCGTCTCTGACCGTTGGCGGAGGAACCGCTTGGTGCCTGGCGGACTCTCGTAGGTCCGCTGCTCCGCCGCATGATGACACCGGCGGCGCGCAGGCCTAATCTGACGGCAACGAAATCTGGAGTCCCCTCATGCCGATCATCAACCGCATCGCCGATTTCCATGCCGACATGACCGAGTGGCGCCGATATCTGCATGAAAATCCGGAGCTCTGCTTCGAGGAGGTCATGACGTCGGACTTCGTGGCCAAGAAGCTCGAGGAGTTCGGAATCGAGGTGCATCGCGGCCTGGCGAAGACCGGCGTGGTCGGCAAGCTGGTGGGCAAGACCGACAGCGGCCGGGCGATCGCCCTGCGCGCCGACATGGACGCCTTGCCGGTCTACGAAGCGAACGACGTGCCCTACAAGTCGAAGACCGAGGGCAAGATGCACGCCTGCGGCCATGACGGTCACACGACGATGCTGCTCGGTGCCGCGAAGTACATGGCCGAGACCCGCAATTTCGATGGGACGGTCTATTTCGTGTTTCAGCCGGCCGAAGAAGGCGGCGGCGGCGGCCGGGTCATGATCGAGGAGGGGCTGTTCGACGATTTCCCGGTCGAGAGTGTCTGGGGCATGCACAACTGGCCCGGCCTGGAGGTCGGCAAGCTTGCCGTCATGCCGGGCCCGATGATGGCGGGAACCGCCGTGTTCGATGCCGTCATCCACGGCAAGGGCGGGCACGCCGCCATGCCGCATCAGACCGTGGACCCGATCGTCATCGCCAGTCAGGTGGTCACCGCGCTTCAGTCGATCGCCAGCCGCAACACCCATCCGGTGGACAGCCTTGTCGTCTCGGTCACCCAGATCCACGCCGGCGACGCCTACAACGTGATCCCCCCCTCCGTTGTGCTTCGAGGCACCGTGCGGACCTATTCCGAGGAGGTCATGAAGGTGGCCGAGGAACGGATGCGCGCGATCGTCGAAGGCATTCCGGCGGCGAATGGCGGCAGCGGGGAATTGGACTTCCAGTACGGCTATCCGGCGACGGTTAACAGCGAGGCCGAGACCGTGGTCGCCGCCGACGTCGCCGCCGGCCTGATGGGGGCCGAGAACGTGGTCGGCGACCTGCTGCCGAGCATGGGCGGCGAGGACTTCGCTTATATGCTGCTGGAGAAGCCGGGCGCCTATGTTTGGATCGGCAACGGCCCCGCCGGGCCGGGCGAGGGCCTGCACAACCCGGGCTACGACTTCAACGACGAGGTTCTGACCTGGGGCGCGAGCTATTGGACCCAACTGGTCGAGACCGTGCTCGGCGACAAGGCGGCGTAGGACGTCCTGCACGCCGGCGGACGGGTGGTGCGGATGTCTAACGGCACGTTGCCGAGTACGTGAAACCCTCGCCGTTCGGCCGCGCGAAGATCTCGATCGCCTCGTCGACGGTCGTGTAGCAACTGAAGATCGGCATGGTGACGAAGTTCGTCACCACGAGGCTCACCGTGTAGTTGCCGAAGGTGGTCCCGCTTAGGCACAGCCTGGTGGTCTTGTTCCGCGCGAGACGGAACGTGGCGCGCTCACCGCCCTTGAGTTCGATCCGTCCGGTGATCGTGAAGGGCGCGCGGTTGCGGACGACCGCGCAGAGATCGCCCGTGAATTCCGGTCCTTTCGGCGGCAGGCCCGCCCGCTGATTCTGCGGCGCCGGTGCGGCCGGCTGCTCCTCGCAGGCGGCGAGACCGAGCGGGAGCGACAGCAGGATCAGGAGGGCGATGGGGCGAATCATACCCAAAGAGTGGTGAGCCGGCCCGCCTGCGTCAACGCGCACAGTTCTCCGTCGTCCAAGCTCGGCGCGTTAGCGCCGTGTCATCGTCTGACAGTCTTCGGATCCAGGGCGTCGCGCAGGGCGTCGCCGAGGAGGTTCACGCTTACGACCGTCGCGAAAATCAGCAGACCGGGCCAGATCGCCAGACGGGGAGCTTCCCAGATCAGTTCCTGCGCGCCGGTGAGCATGTTGCCCCAACTGGGCGTCGGCGGTCGGATGCCGAGGCCGAGGAAGGACAGCACGCTTTCAAACAAGACCACGTTCCCGACCGAGAGGGTGGCGGCGACCAGGATGGGCGCCATCGCGTTGGGCAGGACATGGCGCAGGGCGATCCGCCAAGGGGTGTATCCGAGCGTTCTCGCCGCCTCGACGAACTCCCGTTTTCGCAGGCTGAGAGTGGAGGCCCGAACAAGCCGCGCCGTCACCGGCCAGCCGACCAGGGAGACCAGGATCACCAGACGCACCAGCGATGTGGTTTCCGACTGGGCGACGTCCGGCGGCAGACCGAGCTTGGAGAGGTCGATGGCGGCGAGGACGATCAGCAGCGGCAGCAGGGGGAGCGCGATAACCCCGTCGGCGATCCGCATCAAAATGGCGTCGAGACGGCCTCCGACATAACCGGAGGCGAGGCCGATCAGCGTTCCGATGGCCGAGGCCACGAGTGCCGCCGACAAGCCGACGGCGAGCGACACCCGCCCCCCTTCCAGCAGGCGCAGCATCAGGTCACGACCCAACTTGTCGGTCCCCAGGGGGTGCGCGGGCGAGGGTGGCGACAGGCGGTTGAACAGATCCACCGCGTCAGCATCCATGCCCATGGCCGCCTCGATCAGCGGCGCGCAGACGGCGGTCAGCGACAATACGGACAAGACGAGAAGCGCTGCCAGGGCGGCCGGATCGCGGAACAGGCGTCTCACGACCCGGGCTCCGCCCGGTAGACGATCCGGGGATCGAGGCGCGCATAGGCGATGTCCGCGGCGAGGTTGCCGATCAGGGTCGCCGTCGCGGCGGTCAGCAGGCCGACGAGGGCGAGGTTGTAGTCGTTGCCCATCACCGCGTCGTAGATCGTCTTACCCATGCCGAGCTGCGAAAACATCGTCTCGGTTATCAGCGCGCCGGAGACCAGGGAACCGAGGTCGAGCCCGACCAGAGTGACCACGGGCAGCAGGGCGTTGCGCAGCGCATGGCGGGTCATCACCCGATGCTCCGACACGCCCTTGGCCCGGGCCGTGCGGATGAAGTCCTCACCCAGGACTTCGATCAGGGCGGAGCGGAGATGACGGGTATAGGCGGCCACGGTGGCGGCCGAAAGGGTCAGGACCGGCAGGATGAGATGACGGGCCCGGTCGAGCACGCCACCCTCGCCGGAGGCGGTGGACATGCCGCCCGCCGGCAGCCATCCCAGTACCACGGCGAAGAGGATGATCAGGAGCAGAGCGAGCCAGAACGGTGGAACGGAGACCCCGGCGAAGCACAGCAGATTGATGGTCCGGTCGACCCAGCCGCCGGGATTGCGGGCGGCGACGATCGCCGCCGGCACGGCGACGGAGAGCGCGGCGACCAGCGACAGGCCGATCAACAGGATCGTCGTCGGCAGGCGGTGGGCGACGATGTCCAGCACCGGTTGGGCGTACAGCCGGGAGTAGCCGAAATCGCCCTGCAACGCGGCGGAGAGCCAGGTCAGGTAGCGTTCCCATATCGGCCGGTCGAGCCCGTAGAGCGCCTTCAGACGCGCGATGTCCGCGGGCGTGATGTCAGGATCGGCGCCGGCCATGAGGTCGACAGGGTCGCCCGGCATCAGCCCGAGTAGCCCGTAGGTCGCCATCGACAGCAGCAGCAGGACCACGAGGGTCTGGATCAGACGGCCGACCAGATACCGACTCATTGCGCGGCTGCGGCTCCGGTATCGCCGAGGAGAGCCGCAAACGCGGCCGCGCTTTCCGGCCCAGGCCGGTTGAAGCTCATCTCCTGCTGGCGATCGCGCAGGTCGAGCCGGTGGGCGTATTCCTCCGGCATCAACCGGTTCGCGCCGGCGGCGCCGAGGGCCTTTGCGGCATGGGCCGCCCAGTCAGCGTTCCAGATAAGCTCGCGGGCGATGGCGATTATGTCGGCCCGGTCGCTTTGCAGGATGTCCTCCGCGTGGCGCGGGTCGGTGATCATCCCGACCGCCACCACCGGCAGGTCAGTCGCGGCGCGGATGCGCTCGGCAAAGGGGACGTGGTAGCCGGGAGTGCGCGGGAGTGCCGGCATGTCGGTCTCGCCGCCGATGCCGCCGGACGAGATGTCGAGCACATCCACGCACCGCTCCTTCAGGGCCAGGGACAACGCCAGGCTGTCCTCGAGACCCCAGACCCCGCCCTTGCCGTCGACCACGGAAAACCGGACGAACACCGGCCGATCCTGGGGCCAGACGGCGCGCACGCGTTCGGTGACTTCCAACAGAAGGCGCATGCGCCCCTCGCGGTCGCCGCCATAGGCGTCGGTTCGCTTGTTTGTGATCGGCGAGAGGAACTGGTGCAGCAGGTAGCCATGGGCGCCATGCACCTCGATGATGTCGTACCCGGCATCGACCGCGCGACCCGCGGCCTCGCCGAACGCATCGATCACATCGCGAAGGTCGTCCGCGTCCATCTCCTTCGGCGCCAGGAATCCTGGGCCGTAGGGAAGCGGGCTCGGCGCCAGTCCCTGCCAGGGCGGTCGGCCCTCGGCGGCATCCGCAGCGGTCAGCGGGGCCCAGTCCTTCACCGCCCCGTGGCATCCCGCCTTGCGCCCGCAATGGCCGATCTGGATCGCCGGCACCGCGCCCTGCTGCCGGATGAAGTCGGTCAGCCGTGCGTAGTGGGGGATCTGTGCGTCCTCCCAAAGTCCGGCGCATTCGTGGGTTTTGCGGCCGCGCGCCTCGACGGCGGTCTCCTCGCCGAACAGAATTCCGGCACCGCCGACGGCCAGTCGCCCCAGATGCATCATGTGCCAGTCCGTCGGCGACCCGTTCACGGAATGGTACTGGCACATGGGCGAGACCATGACGCGATTGCGTGCGGTGACGCCGCGCAGCGTGATGGGTGTAAACAGCTTCGGCGTCTCGCGGTCGGTGTCGGTGCTCGGGGCGGGGCGGTCGGTCATCTGTTACCCTCCGGTTTCGCGTCCACGCTAGCCTTTCGCAGGCGGACGCGGCAACCGGCCACGGTCGCGGCGGCAGCGTTCGGAACAGTAGCGGACCTGCTCCCAGTCGCGGGCCCATTTCCGCCGCCACGCGAAGGGGCGGCCGCAGGTAGCGCAGGTCTTGCTCGGCAGGGTCGGCTTGCGATGGGCCATCCGCAGCGGACTCACACGTCCAGGCTCGCCTGGCGCCGGTCGGGCGGGGATCTGCGGCGCCGCGACGTGGTTGGCGACAACCCGCTCTTCCGGCTGCCGTGGCGATCCTGGATCGCATCGGCGGCGGCCCTGTAGGCGTCGCCGCGTCGAACCGACCAGATCCGCTCCCGCGCTCTGCGGGCCGCTGTCACCGGATCGACCACGGGCTCCGGGTAGGACAGGGCGAGATCCTTGCGCTCCAGCGGCGAGAGTCTCCAGGGCTCGTGGATCAGGGGCGTGGGGATCGCGGCGAGTTCCGGCACCCATCGACGCACGAAAGTCCCGTCGGGATCGTGGTCGTGGCCTTGCTTGATCGGATTGTAGATGCGAGCCGTGTTGATGCCGGTCGAACCGGACTGCATCTGCACTTGGCTCCAATGGATGCCGGGCTCGAAATCGGTGAATTGCCTTGCCAGATGCAGACCCGGTTCGCGCCAGTGGTTCCAGAGATGGTAGCTCGAGACGCTCACCAGCATCGCCCGCATGCGGAAATTCAGCCAACCGGTGGCCGACAGTGCCCGCATGCAGGCATCGACAAACGGCAACCCGGTGCGCCCCTCCGCCCAGGCGGTGTACCGCTCCGGATCGAATTCGCGCAGCCCCGCATAGGCCGGGTGCAGGTCCCGGTGTTCGATCTCCGGTTCGCTTTCGAGTTTCTGGATGAAGTGGCAATGCCAGTGCAGCCGCCCGACGAACGACCTCAGGGCGCCTTGCCAAAGTCCGGTCTCCTCGCGGGGCAGCCCTCGCAGGCTTGCCATCCGGCCCCATGTGGCCTGCGTCGCCTCCCGCATGGAAAGCGTTCCCCAGGCGAGATGCGGGCTGATCCGCGAGCATGCGTCCTCCGCCGTCAACGGACTGGACATGGCGCGCTGGTATGTCTCGCCGCGATGGCGCAGGAAACCGTCGAGCGTGTCCGCTGCGGCGCGGCTGCCGCCGGGTTGCCGGTACGCGCATCCATCTTCGGCAAGTCCGAGTTCGTCGGCCGTCGGAATTGGGCCCGGATCCAGGTCGGGAACCGGGACAAGCCGGCGCGGCGGCGGCGTTACAGGCTCCTCCATGAAGCGGTCCCAACGCCGCGCCCATCCGTCGCGGTTCCGAAGAGGACGGATGACCCCGTGCTGGGGAAATTCGGTCCAGCGGATCCCGCTCCCGCGCGCCCAGGCCGCGACCACCTTGTCACGGGCGAAGGTCCAAGCCCCGCCTGTCTCCTCGTGGCTCCAGATGGCCGAGACGGTGTAGCGCGCGTTGATGTCGGCCAACACATCCGTCACCGCGCCGGTGCGGACAACCAGCGGCGCGCCGCTTTCCGACAGATTCCGTCTGAGTTCGACGAGGGACTCGGCAATGAACGCCCAGTGGCGGTGGCCCAAGTCGGGCTCGGCCCACAAACCGGGCTCCACGATGTAGAGAGGCAAGACCGGTCGCCCGCTCGCTGCGGCTGCCGACAGCGGGCGGTGGTCGGTCACCCGCAGATCCCGTTTGAACCAGACGATCTCGATCATGGCCCTGAGATAGGGCGCCCGAAGGCCTCAGCCAGGGGACGTTCAGTCGGTGACGGCGAGGCAATCCTTGTAGGCGCGAACCACGGCATCCAAGCCCATCCAAAGGGCCTCGCCGATCAGATGATGGCCGATGGAGACTTCGTCGATCCAGGGGACCGCCCGCGCCAGGGTCGGCAAGTTCTCCAGGGTTAGGTCATGCCCGGCGTTCACGCCGAGCCCGAGGTCGCGTGCGGCTGCAGCCGTCGCGGTCACGGCTGCCAGGACGGCGGCGTTCTCCGGCGTGCCGAAGGTCTCGAAATAGGGACCCGTATAGATCTCGATCCGATCGGCACCGGTTTTCGACATGGTCTCGGCAATTGCGGGATCGGCATCGGCGAAGAGGGAGACCCGACAGCCGAGATCCCTCAGGCCGGTGACGATGGGCGCCAGGAAATTGTGTTGCGCCGGAAGATCCCAGCCATGGTCCGACGTGGCCTGATCCGGCGCGTCGGGCACGAGCGTTACCTGATCGGGCTTCACCTGGCGGATCAGGTCCAGGAACCGATCGTCCGGGTAACCCTCGATGTTGAACTCGCGCCCGGCATAGACGGGCTCTCGCATCACCTCGGCAAGGTCCAGGACATCCTGCTCCCGGATGTGTCGGGCGTCGGGGCGAGGATGCACCGTGATTCCGGCGGCACCGGCATCGAGAACCGTGCGGGCGGCCCGGACCACGCTCGGATCGTCGTGTGGGCGGGTGTTGCGGAGGGTCGCGACCTTGTTGAGGTTGACGCTGAGCGCGATCATTGGAGGCTCCAGGCTTTTGGTGCGGTCATTCTAGCAAGAACGAGCGGCGTGATGGAGCCAACTCTCCGGGATGGATTTTGGTCCAACGCGGATTAGCGATGGTCGGTGACCGTCCGTAGCGCGTTTCCCAACGCGCCGAGGATGCCGAGGGCGACCGCCGGCAGCAAGGCCAGATAGGTCCAGCGGGCCGCCGCCTCGATTACCTCGGTCTCAGGGGTACCGGACAGGCCGACCCGGTCGCCGACGACGCCGACGGCCGCGGCACCGAACGCCATTCCGAGCGACTGCATCGTCGGCATGGTCGAGCCGACCCGATCCCGGTCGGCTTCCCCGGCGGCATCGAAGACGCGTTTGGCGACATGGCCCCACGCGGTGCCGATGCCGAAGCCGAGCACCGCTATCGACAGTACGGCCAGCGGCAGCGGGCCTTGGGGCAGGAAGAGAACGGTGCCGATGCATCCGATCGCGGTGACGATCGGACCGGCGGCGATGGCGATCCGAGCCTTGGTCCCGGCAAGCCCGGACAGCACGATGGCCGCCGTGGTCCAGCTCAGGGATTGAATGGTGACTGTGTATCCCGCAGCCAGCGGCGGAACCCCGTGGAGGAGCTGCAGGAAATAGGGTCCGTAGACGCCTGTCGCGACCGTACCCATGGAGATGAAGAAGAAGAAGCAGGCGCCGGCGCCAAGCGGAGTCGAGGGCCGGAACATGTCGCGCGGGAAGATCGGGTTCGTCGACCGCCGCTCCCAGGCCACGGCGACGACCAGGGCGAGAAGGGCCGCGGCAGTGAGCGCCAGTTCCTCGCTGGCATGCGCACCCTTCCCCGTCGCGCCCACCAGCAGAGCCGCGAGGCCGATCAGAGCGAGGCGGAACACCGGCGTCAGCCCACCCTTGTCTTCGTGAGCTCGGTCGACAACCGTGCGCAGGACGAGCGCCAGGAAGACGGCGGAAACCGGAACCATCGCGAAAAATCCCCAGCGCCAGTCCTCAAGCTCGGCGAAGATGCCGCCGATCAGGGGCCCGGACAGAGCGGCGATCCCCCAGGCGCCGGAGACGGCCGCGAACAGCCGGGCCCAGCTCTTCGCCGGATAGATGTCGCGGATGAGCCCGTGTGAGTTGGCGACAAGCAGGCCCGATCCCAGTCCCTGAAGGACGCGGGCGGCGAGCAGCCAGGGCATGGTGGGCGCCAGGCCGATTGCCGCAGACCCGGCGGCAAAGCCGATGATGGCGATCGTCAGGGCCCGGCGGGCGCCGATCCGTGATCGGACAAGGCCGCCGGCGGCGGTGGAGACGATGGAACTCACCACGTAGAGCGTGGTCGCCCAGGGCAGCAGTTCCAGCCCTCCGATGTCGCGCACAACGCTCGGTGCCAGCGCGGAAAAGACGAAGAAATTGATCGCGTTCAGCAGGATACCGAGACCGATCATGATCGTGGGGACGCGGTAGTCGGAGCCCAGCAGTTCGCCCCAGCGCAGGAGGCGGTCCTCTTCCCGGTCTGTCATGGCAGTGTCGCGTCCAAATTTTACAAATTGCTTCTTGTTATAATTTGCGGGCCTCCGTCGCGAAAGCGTTTTCCCCGCCCTTTACCGCAGCCGGAGAGCGCTGAGCTCCTGGAGCCGGCTTCGCGGATCGAGAAGATCAATCCGCAGAACGGAGTTGATCGCTCTGTGGAAATCCGGCTGCGGAACGTCTATTTACAAGGGGTGGCTTGGCTAAACAGGAATCCGACATGTCCGATACGACGGTGGACCGTATTCTGTTCCGCCTGAAGACCCGGGGCCCCGACAGCATTGCCGGGTTGAGCAGCGCATTCGGCGTTACCAGCGAGGCGGTGCGGCAGCTTCTGGTCAAGCTGGAGGCGGACGGGTTGGTTTCCTTCGAGGATCAGCGCTCCGGGCGCGGTCGGCCGAAGCGGCTCTGGCGTCTGACCGATACGGGCCATGCGCGTTTCCCCGACCGGCACTCGGACCTGACGGTGGGGCTGCTCGACGCGGTGCGCTCGGAGTTCGGCGAGGACGGACTAGAACGGCTGATCGCTCGCCGGGAAAACGAGCAGCGGCGGATCTATGTCGAGGCGACATCGGGTGCGGCGACGTTGGAGCAGCGTGTTTCCCGGCTCGCCGAGCTGCGCGATCGCGAGGGTTATATGGCCGAATGGCGACGGGATGAGGACGGGTCTCTGCTGCTGATCGAGAACCATTGCCCGATCTGCGCCGCAGCCGAACGGTGCCAAGCCCTATGCCGGTCGGAGCTTGACGTGTTTCGCGAGGCGCTCGGGACGGACGCGGTCGTCGAGCGTGTCGACCATGTGCTTGCAGGCGGCCGCCGTTGCGCCTATCGGGTCACCGCGACCTGAGGCACACTTGCCCGACCTGCCATACACTCGAAAACCGTCAAGAATAAAACCGGGGAGAAAACCATGCGTGCCGTGCTGTGCAAGGCTTATGGCTCGATCGACGATCTTGTGATCGAGGATGTCGAGTCGGCACCGCTGGAAGCCGGGCAGGTCCGCCTGAAGGTCGCCGCCTGCGGTGTCAACTTTCCCGACGTGCTGATCACCCAGGGCAAATACCAATTCAAACCGGAGCCGCCGTTCTCCCCGGGCGGCGAGGTCGCCGGCACGGTGGCCGAGGTGGCACCGGACGTTGCCGGCTTCGCGGTCGGCGATGCCGTCATCGCGACGACCACATGGGGTGGATTTGCCGAGGAGATCGTGACGACACCTGACCGGCTGCTCCGCAGGCCGGGAAGCATGGACGAGGTGACGGCAGCCGGCTTCGCCATCACTTACGGCACCTCCTATCACGCCCTGGTTCAGAGGGCGGCGCTTCGGTCCGGCGAGACGGTCTTGGTGCTGGGGGCGTCCGGCGGGGTCGGAGTCGCGGCGATCCAGATCGCCAAGGCCCTCGGCGCCAAGGTGATCGCGGCGGCGAGCACGGCTGAGAAGCTCGCCGTGGCGAAGGCGCAAGGCGCCGACGAGCTGGTGAACTATGCCGAGGAGGGGTTCCGCGACCGGCTGAAGGAGATCACCGGCGGGCGCGGGGTGGACGTCGTCTACGATCCGGTCGGCGGCGACCTGCTGCAGCCGAGCCTGCGGTCGATGGCCTGGAACGGCCGGTATCTGGTCGTCGGTTTTGCCAGCGGCGATATCCCGCAGGTTCCGGCCAACCTTACGCTGCTCAAGGGATGCTCCGTGGTCGGCGTGTTCTGGGGCCAGTTCCGCCGCAACGAGCCGGAGGTGGATGCGGCGAACTTCGCCGCGCTGTTCGATCTGCACGCGGCCGGGAGGATCAAGCCGCTGGTCAGTCAAACCTTCCCGCTCGACCGGGCCCGGGACGCGCTGGCAGCGCTCTCGGCCCGGTCGGTGACGGGCAAGCTCTTGCTGACGGTCTAGGCACGCTTCCCCAAAGCCCTATCCATCTCGACGCACGCCCCGGATCCACTCCGCGGCGTGCGCGGCGGCTTGGAAAAAGAAACTCAGGTCGGTCCGGGCGCCCCTTCCGGACGGAACATCTCGAACACCTCGGTCACGGTCGCGTAGTCGAAATAGCCGAGCCTGGAGACCGGTTGCCATTTGGTCACATCGGCCTTGCCGTCGACGATCACGTCTTCCGAGACGTGGATACCGATCACCTTGCCGATCAGCATGTAGTTCTTGTGGGCCGGGTCCCAGGATTCCATCTCGATGGTCTGCTTGTAGACGCATTCGAAGGCGATCGGCGCCTTGGCGACCCGCAGCGGCTTGATCAGGCGCGACGCGGCACCCTCGATCCCGGCAGTCTCGAACTCGCTTTCGCCGTGCGGCAGGGCGGCGGAGCTCTTGTTCATGTCGTCCTTCAGCGCGTGGGCGACGATGCTGAGGGTGAACTCGCCGGTCTGCTCGATGTTGAGCTGGCTGTCCTTCTTGGTTCCGTCCGGACGGCTGCCGGTGCCGAACACGATCTGCGGCGGGTTCGAGGCCATGGCGTTGAAGAAGCTGTAGGGCGCCAAGTTCGTGCGGCCCTGGTCGTCGACAGAACCGATCCAGCCGATCGGGCGCGGGCTGCAGAACGCCTTGAAGGGGTCGTGGGTGAACCCGTGCTCCTTGTGCTGCCCCGGCTCGTAGAAAATCATACGTCTCTCCTGCTGCAGTCGGTTCGTTGACCGACAGGTGACGCAGTGCGCGGCGTTTGACAAGTGCCCGCCTGGAACGGGTGCATGCCCTGTCGCCCCACGGCCCAGCCGCTGCGGCGCAGCATACACGGTGACGCCGGGCCGCGGTTCCGATATTGAGGGGCTTTCCCGTCGGAGTTCCGCGTGCTGATTCTGCTCGACCTCCTTGCCCTGGTCTCGCCCGTCTTCGCCTGCGCGGCCATCGGGTGGGTCTGGCGGCGGATGGACCGTCCGTTCGACAGCGAGACCATCACCGGCCTGACGGTGAATATCGGCACGCCCTGCATCGTGTTCGACACACTGACGCGCCTGGACGTGTCGCTTGCCGATTTCGGCCTCATGGCCGCTGCCTCGATCACGGCTATCGCGGGATTCGCGGTTGTCGGCCTGGTCTGGCTGATGATCGCCGGGTTCTCTCGCGCCGCCTTCCTGCCGGCGCTGATGTTCCCGAACTGCGGCAATATCGGGCTGCCGGTCTGCCTGTTCGCGTTCGGCAATGCGGGTCTCGGCTTCGCCGTGTCGTTCTTCGCGGTGATGATCGTCCTGCAGTTCACGGTGGGCGTGGCCATCGCGGCCGGCAAGGCGTCGTTCCGCCTGCTGCTCACCTCTCCGGTGGCCTACGCCCTGGTGCTGGCGCTGATCGTCATGAGCCTCGACGTCGAGGTGCCCGAACCGATCGCCAAAACGACCCAACTCCTGGCGGGGGTCACCATCCCGGTCATGTTGATCGCGCTCGGCGTCTCCATCGCCCAGCTCAAGGTCTCGTCGCTCGGCGAGAGCCTGGCGGTAGCGGTAACCCGTATGGTGCTCGGCTTCGGAATCGGGACCGCGACCGCCTGGGCCTTCGCCCTGCCGCCGGTGATGGCGGGGGTGCTGATCATCCAATCGTCGCTGCCGGTGGCGGTGTTCACCTACCTGTTCGCCCTGCGCTACGGCCGGTCGCCGGAGACCCTGGCGGGAGCGGTGGTGTTGTCCACCCTGCTCAGCTTCGTCACGCTGCCGGTGGTCCTGTATCTGGTCATGCCGGGAAGCTGAGAGGAAAGACCATGATCCGCGCGCTTTCCGCCGTTCTGGCGCTGTGCCTCGGCTTCGCGGCGTTCGCCGGTCACGCCGCCGATCTCGGGATCGCCCATAACAAGGTCTTCCTCGAGGCTTTTCTGACGCGCTGCATGCCGGCGGCGCATTCAGAGACGCCCATCCCAGAGGACGGCATGACGAAACTCGGCGGGGAACTCGCGGACGCGTGGCTGCAGGGCAAGCCTGGAACGGTCTGGAGCTACGACGGGGAGCACGACGTGCTGCTCGTCTCCGTCAGGCCGTCCAATTGCTTCGTCGTCTCGAAGTACAGCGACGTTCCCGATCTGAGAGAGCGGGTGGCCGAGTGGTTCGAGGAAGACGACTCCGGCTTCGCCGAGGACGAGTTCCGAACCAATCCGGCCGGCGAGTTCACCGCCTCCTACACGCGCAGGGTGGGCGACGGTTGGGCGCATCGCATCCTGATCCAGGCCCGGCCGGTCCCCGAGAGCGGCGGGCTCGCCATCCTGGGGACGGCGGGCTTGGTGGTCGCGAACTGATCTGCCTGTCTCAGGCGAACTCGAGCGCCAGATAGGAGTTGAAAATCCGGGTCATCTGATCCTCCTCCATGTCGCGGGCGATGATCACGAGCTTGGAGCGTCGGTCGTCGTCCGGCCAGGCGTCGAGCTTCGCCGGTGGATGGAACAGGTGCTGGACGGCGTGGACCACCACCGGCTGGTCGATCTCCTCGACGTTCAGGATGCCTTTCATCCGCAACAGATTGGCGCCGTGAGTCTGGACGAGCATGTCCAGGGCGGGAGCGATCTTGTTCCAGGGGAACGGCTCGTCGAAGGTCAGGCAGAATGCCCGAATGCGATCGTCGTGCCGGTTCACGTCGTGATGGTGGTGCCCGTGCCCGTGATCATGACCGCCCTCGCTATCATGTCCATGATCATGATGGTGGTGGTGTCCGTCCTCGCCGTCGCGGTGATAGACGTGGCCCTCGGTGTCCCGATAGGCTTCCTCCTTCAGCCAGCGCTGGACGTCCGAGGACTTGGTCATCGGGTTGTAGAGCCCGGCGTTGAACAGCTCGGCCGGATCGACCTCCCCGTTCACCACCCTGAGCACCGGCGCCGCCGGGTTCATTGCGGTGAGCCGGGCCTCGGTCTGCGCGACGGCCTCCTCGGGGACCAGATCTGTCTTGGTCAGCACGATCCGGTCGGCGACGGCGACCTGTTTCACGCTCTCGAACTGCCGGTCGAACTGGCCCATGGCGTTGACCGCGTCGACCACGGTGACCACGCCGTCCAGGGTGAAGCGTGTCACCAGGAAACCGTCGGACATCATGGTGTGCAGGATCGGTGCCGGATCGGCGAGGCCGGTGGTCTCGATCACCACCCGGTCGAAGTCCGCAATCTCGCCCTTGGCGCGGCGCTTGTAGAGCGACTTCAAAGTGTCCAGAAGGTCGCCGCGCACGGTGCAGCACAGGCAGCCGGAGTTCAGCAGGATCGCATCCTCATCCACTCTCTCGATCAGGCTGTGGTCCAGTCCGATCTCGCCGAACTCGTTGATGATGACCGCCACCCGGTTCATGCCCGGATGCGCCAGCAGCGCTTTGAGCAGGGTCGTCTTTCCGCTGCCGAGAAAGCCGGTGAGGATCGAGACGGGCATCCGCTCCAATGGGGAGGGAGGGGCTGTATCGTCGGACATATGAAGGCTCCAGGGAGAAGCTGTGTCTCTCAAGTCTCGGCCGGTGCGTGGCAGTCGGCACAGAGACCGGCGACCTCGATGGTGATCCGCCGCACCTTGAAATCCAGATTGTCGGCGTAACTGCGCAGTTCCCGGTCCAGCGCGCCGCCGGCCAGTTCGTGGGCGGCTCCGCATCCCTCGCAGATCAGGAAGTAGCCCCGGTGCGGACGTTCAGGCTCGGCGCAGCCGACGAAGGCGTTCAGGCTTTCGATCCTGTGGACCAGCCCCTGTTCGATCAGAAAGTCGAGCGCCCGGTAGACGGTGGGCGGCGCTACCCGCGACTCCTCGCCGTCATCCGCTCGGGCCCGGCTCAGCTTGTCGATCAGGTCGTAGGCGCCGATTGGCGCGTGACTGTCCCAAATCAGCTCCAGAACCCGACGGCGCAGGTCGGTCAGCCGGGCGCCCCGCTGCATACACACGATCTCGGCCGACGACAGCGCATCGGCGACGCAGCGGTCATGGTCGTGATTGGTGTCGGGAAAACTGCTCACGTGCCTTGCGTCCGGTGTTGTGTCTAGGGTGCTTTATATAGCGCAGCGGACCCGGTCTCACCACCCGACCGCTCCGAACGGCGTGCCAATCGAATTGATGGTGATCCGGTTGGATCGGCGTGACGTATAGCTATCTACTCAAAAACCAAGATACCAGAGGCATCCGTATCGATGACCGGCATCGCTTCCCGTAGAGTCTCCCGGCGAGCCGTCTTGGGCGGCCTTGCCGCGGCGGGGGCCGCAACGCTGCTGCCGTCAGGCAGTGCAGGGGCTGCGCCGGGCCTGGCATCGGCTTATCCCGAAATCCTCAAATTCCGGGTCGAGCGCGACGGTGGTTTCATCGGTCATGTGATGCAGCGCTATCGCCAGCTGCGGGACGACCTGCAAGTCGACGTCTTTATCGGGTTTTCCGTCTCGTTCGCTTTCATTCCCGTCTATCGGTACGAACACCGGGCGCGCGAAATCTGGCGCGATGGGCGCTTAAGCAGGTTAGACACGGTGACCAACGACAATGGCGAGAGTGAGCAGGTGCGCGGCATGGCGGGAGTGTCGGGTTTCGCGGTCGACGGCCCGAAAGGAGCGCTGATTGCGCCCGCCGATATCCTACCGTCCAGCTATTGGCACCCGCGCTTCATCGAGTCGACGCGGATGTTGGACAGCCAGAAGGGCCGCATCCTGGACTTCGAGATCGTCAAGGTCGGGACCGAGAAAATCGCCGCGTTGGGGCAAACGGTGGATGCCGACCGCTTCGCAATGCGCGGCGATATCGATCTGGACTTCTGGTACGACGCTGACCGCGTCTGGCAGAAGATGGCCTTCACGATCAAGGGCGGGTACATGGAATACACCCGCGTTCCGCCAGGTCCGGAGGACAGCGGCTTATTTTTGTCGCCCCTATCGACCGGCCTCGCGCTGCCGCCGCCGGGAACGGCGTGAGGACAGCACCGCGTGACGGTTCTGCGCTTCGTTCTCGGCGACCAGCTCGACCGGAAGATCTCCAGCCTGAAAGACATCGATCCGGATGCCGACGTTGTTCTGATGGCGGAGGTGGCCGACGAGGCCACCTATGTGCCGCACCATCCGAAGAAGATCGCGCTGATCCTGTCGGCCATGCGGCACTTCGCGGCCGAGCTGGAAAGAGAGGGCGTCCGGGTCCACTACGTCCGCCTGGACGATGGCGCCAATACCGGCAGCTTCACCGGCGAGCTGAAGCGGGCGATCGAACGGCTCGAGCCGGACCGCGTCGTCGTTACCGAACCCGGCGAATGGCGGGTCGAACAGGATATGAAGGCGTGGGAGAAGGCGCTCGGCGTACCGGTTGAGATCCGCGCCGACGACCGCTTCCTCTGCTCGCGCGAGGAATTCCGGGACTGGGCCGACGGCCGCAAACAACTGCGGATGGAACACTTCTACCGCGAAATGCGAAAACGGACCGGAATCCTGATGGACGGCGATAAGCCGGTCGGCGGTGATTGGAACTACGACGAGCAGAACCGAAAAGCGTTGCCCAAGCGCATTGCGACGCCGGACTTCGATGGGGCCGATCCGGACGACGTCACCGCCGAGGTGCTCGCGCTCGTCGCCGACCGTTTCGCAGGCAATTTCGGCGATCTCGAGGGTTTCCGCTTCCCGGTCACCCGCCAGGACGCCCTTCAGTTGCTCGACAGGTTCATTGAGCGGGGGCTGGGCAGGTTCGGCGATTACCAGGACGCCATGGCGGTCGGCGAGCCCTTCCTGTTCCACTCCCTGGTATCGCCGGCCCTGAACATCGGCCTTCTGCGGCCGCGCGAGGTGCTGGAGCGGATCGAGGCCGCCTACCACGACAAGGGTGCGCCCCTCAATGCGGTGGAGGGCTTCATTCGGCAGATCCTCGGGTGGCGGGAATACGTGCGCGGGATCTATTGGCTGCGCATGCCCGAATATGCCGACACAAACGCCTTGGGAGCGGACCGTCCGTTGCCGGACTTCTTCTGGACCGCGGAAACCGACATGCGCTGTCTCGCCGAAGTCATCGACCAGACCCGACGGGAAGCCTACGCCCACCATATCCAGCGCCTGATGGTGACCGGCTGCTTCGCGCTGCTGATCGGCGCCGATCCGGACGACGTGAACGAGTGGTATCTCGCGGTCTACGCGGATGCCTTCGAATGGGTCCAACTCCCGAACACGCACGGCATGGTGCTGCACGCAGATGGTGGCTATCTCGGGTCCAAGCCCTATGCGGCGTCGGGCAAGTATATCGACCGGATGTCGGACTATTGCAGCGGTTGCCGCTACGATGTGAAGGACACAGAAGGGGACAATGCCTGTCCCTTCAATTCGTTATATTGGCATTTCCTTGACCGGCACGCGGAGCGGCTGCGCGGCAACCGGCGCATGGCGATGATCTACAAGACGTGGGAGCGGTTCGACGAGGAGCGCCGAGCGGCGATCCTGAAGCGCGCTGAACACGTCCTGGAAACCCTGACCTGAGAGGCTGCGGCGATGAGCGAACGGATAGTCTGGATCACCGGCGCCAGTTCCGGTATCGGCCGGGCGGTCGCCTTGGAGATGGCGCGTGAGGGCTGGAGGGTCGTCGTCTCCGCCCGGCGTCCGGAAGAACTCGACAGTCTCGCCGAGGAGGGACCCCCGGGCCGCATCACCGGCATTCCGGTGGACGTGACCGATCCGGATGCGACCGTGGCGGCGGTAGAGCGGATCGAGGCGGAGATCGGACCGATCGATTGCGCTGTGCTGGCCGCCGGGACCCACATCCCCACTTCGGCCGGCGACTTCAAGACGGAGGACTTCCGAAAGCTCATCGAGGTCAACGTCATGGGGGTCGTCCACGCGACCGCCGCCGTTCTTCCCGGGTTCAAGGAACGCCGGTCGGGTCATCTGGTCGTCGTCGCCAGCATCGCCGGCTATCGCGGCCTGCCGACGGCCGCCGGGTACGGGGCGACCAAGGCGGCGCTGATCAACTATACCGAGGCGCTGAAATTCGATCTCGACGATTGGGGGGTTAAAACCCAACTCGTTTGTCCCGGTTTCGTGCGGACACCGTTGACCGACAAGAATCCGTTTCCCATGCCGTTTCTCATGGAAGTGGACGACGCAGCTCGGGCGATGGTGCGGGGGATGCGGGGCAACGGCTTCGAGATCACGTTTCCGAAGCGTTTCACGATGCTGGTCCGGCTGGTATCGCGCTTACCCTACGCCCTGTACTTTCCGCTTGTGCGGAAGGGCACGAAGACCGGGGAGAACGCGGGGTGACGGATTTGCGTATGGCGTTGGACGCATACATCGACGTCTTCGAGGCGATCTCTCCGGATCGGCTCGACGTTTTCGACACCGTCTGCGATCGCGACGTCCGCTTCGTCGATCCGTTCAACGATGTGCGCGGCCTGGACCGCTTCAAGGACGTGTTCCGCCATATGTATGCGACTCTAGAAGAGCCGCGATTCACGATCCTGGACACCGCCGTTGGCGACAATGCGGGATACATCCGCTGGCAGTTCGATTTCGTCCTGCGCGGTGAGGCGGTACGAATCGGCGGAATGTCCGAGGTGTTGTTCGGCGCCGACGGCGTTGTCAAAGAGCATATCGACCACTGGGATTCCAGCATCCAAGTCTATGGCCGCATCCCAATTCTCGGCGCCGTAGTCCGTTGGGTGCGGGGGCGGCTGTCGGCTTAGATCCTAAGCCGCCTCGCGCGTTCCGTTGTCGCTTTTCGCGCTGTCGGACGCCGGTTTCTGGAAAAACAGAGTCACTGTTCCCAGCTCAATGCCGAACTTGGTGACCCGGGCGCGGTTCACGACCACGCCGCCGGGCTGCAGAAACATCCAATCGTCGAACCGGACTCGAACTTCGCGTCCCTGGATCGGGAGGTCCAGTTCGTAGGTCCACGTGAACGCTTTGCCGGCTATTCTGCCCTCGGCTGTACCGACGACGTCGTCGGCACGGCCGACGTAGCGGTCGCCGTCCACCTTCTCGATCGTCCAGACCCGGCGGTCTTTTTCACCGTCGGCGTACTGAAACCGTTCGTCGAGCGTCAGGGTGGTGCCGTCCCAGGTCCCGTCGATATCGACGACGAACTCCCGCCGCAGATTGCCGAAGCGGTCCTCGAATATTCCCCACGCCTTGGTCTTGCCCTCGAAATACTGCTCAAGGACGAATTTCGGCTCTGTTTCCTTGAAGTCTTCGATTTCCATGGACTGACAAGCTCCCAATAGCAGGAGAACCATCAACAGATACGTAGTGCGTGCGATCATGGATCAGGCTCCCGCGTGCATTCATGTCTCTCTACGCCGGATCTCCGCGCTCAGATCTGCATGGGCCGCACGATCGAGCGGAAATCGCACCATCAGCGCGATCGCAAACGCCTTCAGCACCACGGGTAGGCCGCCATACAGCAGGGCGAGCGCCAGCAGCGCCTCTGGCGTGTTGGTGGCCGCGCCGGCGTCGAAACCGGCAACGTCCAGCAGTCCGAAACCGATCCCAACGGCCAGTGCCAAGGCCAACTTCGTTGCCATTCCCCAGAACGCGAAGTAAAGCCCGGTTCGCCGGCCGCCGCCCTTGGCCGTATCGACATCGACCACATCGGCCTGAATGGCGCTTGGAAGCGTCAGGTCGGCTCCCAGACAGAGTCCGGTGGCGACGCAGATCGCGAGAAACAGATCGGCGTCCCCGGCACCGAGCAGCGGCACGGTGGCGAAGATTGCCGCGTTGATCGTCATGGCCGTACACCAGGTTCGATGCTTCCCAAGGCGGCGGGCGACCCAGAGCCAAAGCGGGACGCCGAGGATACCGAAAAGGAAATACACGAACAAAAGGTCACCCTGCCGCTCGGGAGCCGCCAGAACGTGCTCGACAAACAGCAGGAACAGGGTCGCCGGAAGGCCGTTGGCGAGGCCGTTGATCAGATAGGCGACGATCAGGCGCAGGAACGGCTTGTTCTGAAGCAGGAGGCGGCGTGACTGGGACCAGAGAATCGGATCGCGCGCCGCGGTCCGGTGATCGGGAACGGCGACCGCCGCGACTCCCACCGTGACGGGCAGCACGACCATCAGCGCCACGGCCAGGGCGGCGAGGGCGGCCCCGGGGCGCACGTCTCCGTCGATGCCGAGCATCACCGGGGTCCCGGCGGCGAGCAGAGTGCCGATCACGACGAAGCCTTCGCGGGAGCCGGCGATCCGGCTGCGCTCGTCGTAGTCGTCCGAGAGCTCCGCGCCCCAGGCGCCGTGGGGAAGCTGAATCATGGTCCAGCCGAGATACAGAAGAAGGCTCCAGATCAGCAGGTGCAGCACGCCGGCGTCTTCGGGCGGTCGGAAGATCATCCACACCGACAACATGAGCAGCGGGACTGCGGCGATCAGCCAGGGGCGGCGGCGCCCGAAACGGCTACGGGTGCGGTCCGACAGGGCGCCGATCACGGGATCGGTCACCACATCCCACAACCGGGCGGCCAGGAGAACGCCGCCCACCATCGCGAGGCTCAGTCCAACCTCCTGCGAATAGAAGGTCGGCAGGAAGATGAACAGCGGAACGCCGAGCGCACCGATCGGAAGGCCCGGCAACCCGTAGGCCAGCAGTGCGGGAACCGACAGGGCCCGTCCGGTCGGGCCGGAACCGCCCTCAGCCACGTTGGAAGGCGAACTGCCGCACGTCGATGTTCTCCGACCGGAAACCACCCTCGCAATAGGCAAGGTAGTAGAGCCACATGCGCTTGAAGCGCTCGTCGAACCCGAGCTCGGCGATCTCCGGCCAGGATGCCAGGAACCTTTCCCGCCACTCCGCCAGGGTCCGTGCGTAGTCGAGGCCGAACCCGTGCTCGTCGCGAGACATCAACCCTGCCCTGGAAGCATGATCGAGAACGTGCTCGCGGGTCGGCAGCATACCGCCAGGGAAGATATACCGCTGAATGAAGTCCGGATTCCGCCGATAGTCCTCGAAGGAATCCTGATCGATGGTGATGATCTGCAGCGCCGCGCGGCCCCCTGCCTTCAGCCTTTCGGCCACGGTCGAGAAGAACGCCGGCCAGTACTGTTCGCCCACCGCTTCGAACATCTCGATCGAGGCGACGGCATCGTAGCTGCCGGCGACGTCCCTGTAGTCCCGAAGTTCGAACGTCGCCCGATCGGCGAGACCGGCTTTCGCCGCCCGTTCCCGAGCGTAGGCCAGTTGCTCGCGCGAGAGCGTAATGCCGTGGACATGGGCGCCGTAGTCCCGCGCGGCGACTTCGGCGAAGCCGCCCCAGCCGCAGCCGATCTCCAACACCCGATGCCCCGGCTCCAGCGCGAGTTCACGCGCGAGACGGTGGTACTTCGCGTGCTGCGCCGCCTCCAGGTCCTGCTGGCTGCCATCGAACAACGCCGACGAATAGGTCATGCTCGGATCAAGCCACCGTTCATAGAACGCGTTGCCGAGATCGTAGTGGTAGCTGATGTTGCGCCGCGACCCGCTCTTGGAGTTGCGGTTGAGCAGGTGGAAGACCCGTCGCGCCAGCTTGGCAAGCGGATGGGCACGGGTATGGTGCTCGATCGCCGCTTTGTTCCGGCAGAACAGCTCGACCAGCGCCGTAAGGTCAGGGCTTTCGGCCTCGTCCTCGATGAACGCCTCGGCGAAACCGAGATCGCCGCCGGTCATGAAACGCTTCACCACGCCGCTGGTTTTCAGGCGCACCGTGGCGGCCGGGCCGGGCTCCCGGCCCTCGAAGGTTATCTGACGTCCATCCGGGAGCTGGACCGTCAGCCGGCCCACGGCCAGCCGGGTCAGCAGTTTCATCCCGCGTCGGGTCCAGGCGTCGAGCCCGCGCAGGTCGAAGCCGGCAAGCGGCGAGGAATAGGTGGTGTCGGACATGGGGGCGGTCTCCCTCGTGTCTGGCAGCCGATGGACGGACAACCGTTATGGCGTCAGGCGGCTTGGATGGGGCGTGGTGGTGTCGGCGTCCTCGAGTGGCCGCGCGTGACCGGCATGTCCGGCGGTGCGGGACGGCGATGAAAGCGGGCCTTCTTCATCCACAGCCTCAGGGCCTCCCAGTGAATTCCGACGATCACTTTAAGCGTGTTCGCGGGGTGGGTGAACAGGGTTGCCGCCAGACGCGCATCGCTGAGCGAGCGCCGCTCGGCGGCATGGGTCGCGATCATCCGGTCGGCGCCATCGGGCCCGACGAGCCGGATCAGCAGACGCAGCGTCTCGCCGGGCTCGTCGGTGCGGAAACGGTAACCGCCGGCCAGGTCGAAGAACGGGGAGACATGGAACACCTTGTCGGCCGTCTGGACCAACGGTTCGCCGGGGACGTGGTCGGGCGCCGCCGGGGCAAAGTAGCAATGCTGGTCGCCAAAGGTGTTCTTGACCTCGTACAGGACACCAGCGAGCGAACCGTCGGCTCGGTAGCCCCAGTAGACCGTCAACGGGTTGAAGGCGTAGCCGAGCGTGCGCGGCATGCAGAGGCACAGCACGCGTCCGCCGCCGATCTCGCTGCCCTGGTCGGCGAAGACGGTCTCGACCCACGGTTTGAGCGGTGCTCCGTCGCGCGGGCCGTGGTCGCGCTGATGGAACGAGAAGAGGTTGCGGCGGTCGACGGAGAAGCAGCGCATGTCCCGGTCCAGATCCGCCAATTCGTCGAGGTCGATGAGGATCGAGGCCAGGCGGTAGCGGAAGCGATGCCGCTTCGGCGCGAACCGGCAGTGCATCACTTGTCCAAGGTACAGTGCGGAGCGGCAATCGGTCATCGCATTGCCTCAGTCGGCTGCCTCGAGCGGTCGGGAGGGCGACGGGGCGTGGTCCTTGCCGTTGGCCGGCAGTACACTTTCCGTCCAAGGCGGCGCGCTGCCCAGAGCCTTGGCGACTGCGATGCCGGCCTTCAATCCGTCCTCGTGGAAACCGTAGCCGCAATAGCTTCCACAGAACCAGGTCCGGTGCCGCCCCTGGATCTCCGGCAACCGCGCCTGGGCGTCGACCGCGGCGGCGTCGAGCACCGGATGATCGTATTCGAACCGGGCGAACACGTTGTCCGGATCGGGATCGGCGAGGGGGTTCAGGCTGACGAAGAGAGGGTAGCGGCGATCGATGTTCTGGAGCCGGTTCATCCAGTACGTGACCGCGACGTCCCGGGCGCCGGTTCGACCTTCCGTGAGGTAGTTCCAGGAGGCCCAAAGCCGTTTGCGCCGAGGCATCAGCGTTGGGTCTCGGTGCAGGACGGCGACGTTCTTCTGATAGGTGAAGCAGGAGAGGATTTCCTGCTCCTGGTCATCCGGCGAGTCCAGAAGGCGAAGCGCCGTATCCCCATGAGTCGCCACGACCACCTCATCGAATCGCTCGTTGCCATGGTCGGTGACCACGTCCACGCCGAAGCTGTCGCGGACGATGCGGCGGACCGGCGTCGACAGCCGGATGCGATCGGCGAAAGGTGCCGAGATTCTGCGCACGTATTCGCGCGATCCGCCGGTGACCGTGTACCATTGCGGGCGGGCGGCGAAGTCGAGCAGGCCGTGATTGCAGAAGAAGCGGACGAAGGACCGGGCCGGAAACGTCAGCATGGTCTCTGCCGGGCACGACCAGATGGCAGCCGCCATGGGCAGCAGGTGGTCCTCGATGAAGCCGGGACCATAGCCCTCTCGCGTCAAGTATTCGCCAAGCGTGGGCGATCCGTCATTGGCGGGAGCGTCCAGCAGGACGGGGGCAGTCCGATAGAAGCGCACCAGGTCGCGCAGCATTCTCCAGTATCGCGCGCTGACAAGGTTGCTGGCCTGGGCGGTGAAACCGCCGACCGAGCCCTCGTACTCCAGCCGGCCGTGATCCACGGATACCGCGAACGACATGTCGCTGCGTTCCGTGGCGACGCCCAATTCGGCGAACATCGCGATCAGGTTCGGGTAGGTCCGCTCATTGTAGACGATGAAGCCCGTGTCCACCGGAAGACGCACGCCATCGTAATCGACGTCGACCGTATTGCTGTGGCCGCCGAGGCGATCCTCGGCTTCGAAAACAGTTACCTCGTTATCCCGGTTGAGAAGCCAAGCGGTGGACAGGCCCGAAATTCCGGTGCCGATGACGGCTATGCGCATTGGCGATCTCTCTCCCTGGATGCCCTCATGATACGAGGCGCCGAGGTTTGCGGATCATCTTTGCCACCCGCTGACCCTTCTGGCCGTTAGTCTACCCCGTATTTCGCCGATTACCCCTTCTTGATCGTCTCAAGCGCCTCGAGCGCCCGTTTGCGCGCGACGGCGTGATCGACGATCGGGTGCGGATAGGTCTTGCCGAGGGTTACGCCGGCTTTCCTGAGAACGTCGGGCTTGGCTTCCCAGGGCTTGTGGATGACGGAGTCCGGCAGGTCGGCGATCTCCGGCACCCATCGACGGACATAGGCGGCGTCGCCGTCGAACTTCTCGCCCTGCAGAACCGGATTGAAGATCCGGAAGTAAGGAGCGGCGTCGGCCCCGCAACCGGCTACCCACTGCCAACTCGCCGCGTTGTTCGCCAGATCCGCGTCGACCAGCGTGTCCCAGAACCAAGCCTCGCCCTCCCGCCAATGCACGAGCAAGTCCTTGATCAGGAAGGAGGCGACGATCATCCGCACCCGGTTGTGCATCCAGCCGGTGTGCCAAAGCTCCCGCATGCCGGCATCGACGATGGGATAACCGGTGCGGCCGCGTCGCCAAGCCGCCAAGCCGTCCGGGTCCTCGCGCCAGGGGAAGTCTTCGAACTCCTGGCGAAGCGACGTTTCCGGCAGCGTCGGATTGTTGAAGAGCAGGTTGTAGGAGAATTCCCGCCAGGCGACTTCGGACAGGAACGTGGACGTGCCCCGGTCCATGGCCTCGTTGCTCCTCGCTTCGCTTGCGGCACGGGCCGCATGCCAGATCCGGCGCGGCGAAATCTCGCCGAAATGCAGATGCGGAGACAGTCCCGATGTGCCCGCAAGTCCCGGCAGGTTTCGGTGCGCCTTGTAGTCGGCGACCGTTCCGTCGAGGAAATCCTCCAGTCGGGCAACCGCCCCCGCTTCTCCGGGCGTCCAGGCGTCCCGCAGGCCGCCGGCCCAGTCTGGCTTGGACGGCAGCAGCGACCAGTCTTCCAACGCTTCGCTCGTCGGTATCGCTTCCGGCGCCGCCAGCGCCTCCGGCGCGGGCAGCGGGTCGGCCGGATCACCTTTCGACTGTATCTCGCGCCAGAACGGCGAGAAGACCTTGAACGGCGTGTCCTGCTTGGTGGTGACCTCCCACGGTTCGTAGAGCAGGCCGCCATTGAAGCTCCGCACGTCGAGATCGCGTTTCTTCAAAGCGTCCTTGATGCGGCTGTCCCTCTCCCGCGCCCAAGGTTCATAGCGTCGGTTCCAGTAGACCGCGTCGGCGCCGCTCTCCTCGATCATCGCGTCGACGACCTCGGCAGCCTCGCCGCGGCGCAGGATCAGCGGCGTGCCGATCTTCGATAGGGCCTCGCCAAGCGCCTTCAGGGACCCGTGCAGCCACCAGCGCGACGCTCCGCCCGGTTTCCAGTCTCCCGCGTCCGCGTCGTCCAGAATGTAGAGCGCGAGCACTGGAGCCCCGCGATCCGCGGCTGCGGCGAGGGCGGGGTTGTCGAACAGTCTCAGGTCCCGTCGAAACCAGACGAGGGTCGGCGCAGAGCTGGCGGGCATTTTCGGGCAATCTTGGTTGGAGGGCCTACAGACAGGTACGCGCGCGACCTGCCGGCGGATCAGCCGCCAAAGGTCTTGTTGAACCAGCCCGATGTCGTCGCCGGCGGCGTCGGTTCAGACTGCTCGGGAGGTTTCCGCTGCGTCATCGCATCGACCTCTGCGTCGTGCAGCCGTTCCAGCCGCTCGTCCACGCCCCAGCCTTGAAGGGTGGTGACGCCCAGAGCCAGAGCGGTATCGACCGCGTCGGCATCGGGGCAGTGATAGAGGACGACGCGCTCCCGGCCGATCTTTTCGATGCACTCCCGGACGCTGTTCCGCTCGGCGCCGTCGAGGCCGGCGAGCGCTGGAGCCCACTCCACTTTCAGCAGCCGGATGTCCGCCGGCGCGTCGACCATGTGAGCCAGGGAGGTCCAGGGAATACCGTCTATGGCGATGGTCGCGCCCATGTCCTCGAGACGGGCGATCGCGGCGGCGTAGCGTTTGGGCTCGTCTATCATCTCCATGTGAGAGAGTTCGAAAATCAGGCTTCGCCGCCAATCGAACCGCGGGTCCAAGACGAACTTCTCGAAGGGATCCGACAGAACCGTCGACAGGTGAAGGTTGATGGAAAGGCGCCGTGTAGATCGGGCCCGCTCGCGCGCCAGATGGAACAGCATCCGCTGGTCGAGGACTTCGGTGACCCGATCGAACAGCCAGGGATTGCGCCGCAGGGACACGCCGTAAAGGTCCTGCACGGCACGGATAGAGGTGAAGACCTCGATGGCCACTGGCGTGGGGTGTCGGGGATTCGTGAAGTCGACGATCGGCTGTTCGCGTATCAGGTTGGAAATATCGGCGCTCGCAAGGTTGCGCTCGATCGCCAGGAAGGCTGAGAGAGCCTTGCCATCGTCATCTTCGCTGTTGAAATCCGGGCGGGTCTCCACCGCCGCCGCCAAGTCTCGACACAAGGTCAGGAACTGGTCCGGCCGGCCGTTCAGGGAGAAGCGCTGTGCGTCCAGCGAAGACCGGCCGTGGGAAACCAGCAGTCGGGACAGCGACGCCACAGCCCGATCCAGGCTCGCCGCCGCCTGGGCCGCGACGACGAAGCAGATCCGGTGATCCGCCAGATCGAACCGATGGGCGTCCAGCTGCTGGGCGCGCTGTTGCAGGCGCCCGATCAGGACGCGGAAAAAGGCGGGGTCGTCGATATGCGGGACCTGCGACAGGTCGATGAGTAGCGCGACCTCGTCCGGATGCTCTGCCATCGCCCGTTCGGCATAGGCAAGCAATTCGGGTTCCCGGGTTCTCATCGCGCCGTCTCCCGGTATCGAAACGGCGCTGCGAGTTGCGCCGGAGGCGGTGCCATCAACTCGGACGCGGGGATTCGCCAGATCCTACCGTCACGGATCAGCCCGACCTCGAAACGTCGGGCCAGAAGGCGCCGCAGATCCGGTGCCCGCACGTCCAGGCCGCCGGTATAGGCGCCGAAGGCGGGAAGGATCAGCCGGCTGCCGTCATGCACGAAGCACCGACCTGATATGGTTCGCCCCTTCACGCGCAGCCGGGCGGCCGGGTGATAGTGACCAGAAATCTCGCCTGAGGCAGCGCCGTCCTCCGCTTCGTGGCGAAAGGTCAGAGGACCGTCGACGATCGTGTCGGCCACGGTCCCGCCGAGCCCGTCGGGCGGGAGCGGGTCATGATTCCCGGCGATCCAAATCCACTCGGCGCGCCGGACGAGCGCGGCAAGATCGGCGCGATCCTCTCCCGCGAGGCGCCCGGCCCCCGCCATGTCGTGGAAGCTGTCACCGACGCAGATCACCCGTTCGGGCATGTAGGTCTCAACGGCGGCGCGCAGGCGGTCGATCGTCGCTCGCGTGTCGAAGGGCGGCAACAGCGTGCCCTTGCGCGCCAGGCTGGAGCCTTTCTCAAGATGCAGGTCGGCGACGATCAGGGTTTGACGTGCGGGCCAGAACAGCACGCCGCCGGCATCCGCCAGCAAGTCCGCACCGTTTACGACAAGACTGATCGAGGTGGACATGGGGCGACGTTAGCGGGCGGACGGGGCGGGTCAAGCAGGGAGTGGCGGGTTCCGTCGTCCTGTCGCCATATGTGTCTCAAGGCCAGCGCACCTCTGGCGGCAGGCTCATTAGAATCGCTTCGACATTGCCGCCGGTCTTGAGCCCGAAGATCGTGCCGCGGTCGTAGAGCAGGTTGAACTCGACGTAGCGCCCGCGACGGATCAGCTGATGCTCGCGCTCGGCCCCGGTCCAGCTCTCGTTCATGCGCCGCGCCGCGATCTTTGGGTAGGTTTCCAGAAAGGCTAGGCCGACATCCTTGGTGAAGACGAAGGCGCTGTCGAAGTCTTCATCCAGATAGTCGTAGAATATGCCGCCGATACCGCGCGGCTCGTCCCGGTGCTTCAGATGGAAGTACTCGTCGCACCACGCCTTGAACTTCGGGTAGTAACCGGCGTCATGCTTATCGCAGGCGATCTTGAGGCCGGCGTGAAAGGCGTCGGTGTCGATCTGCTCGGGCACCATCGGCGTGAGGTCGGCACCGCCGCCGAACCAACTCTTCGTGGTCGCGATATGGCGCGTGTTCATATGGACCGCCGGAACTTTCGGCGACTGCATGTGGGCGACCAGCGAGATGCCGGTGGCGAAGAAGCTCGGATCCTCGTCGGCGCCGGGGATCTGCTTCCGGAATTCCTCGGAAAACTCGCCGTGCACGGTCGAGATGTTGACGCCGACCTTCTCGAAGACTCGGCCCTTCATGACGGACATCACACCGCCGCCGCCGCCATCGCGTTCCCATGCCTTGCGTTCGAAACGGCCCGGGTCGCGGTCCTTGAGCGGACCGTCATAGGAGTCCTCCAGCGCTTCGAAGGCGGCGCAGATTCGATCGCGCAACTCCTTGAACCAGGCGCTGGCTTCGGCGCGTTGGTCTTCGCTGGAAAGATACATGGGCCGCTCCCGGACAGGCTGACGCGTTGCCGTGGAGAGAAGCATCACGGAACGCACAGGGCAAGCGGGCTGAGGTCGCTTGGCCGTTCTTCACCGTCTCACGGGGCGATGACCGACACGTGACCTCGCGTGAAGCTTTGGATGTCTACAGTCGGGATGCCGGGCGGAGCATCCGTCGGCAGTATTCTATCTGGATAGGGGGAAACTGATGAGCCAGACCTTGCGCGGACTCGCGCTGTCGGCCTTGATCGCCGTCGGCGTTCACATGCCGTTCTCAAATGACGCCCATGCGGCTTGCGAAGCGGGAAAGCCCGGGAGCGAACTGACCGGCAGCGAGGCCCAGGCCGTCTATGACTGCCTGAAAGACTCTCTGGCTGCGGGGTATGCCAAGGGGGACAAGCGCTGGATTCCCTCCAACTACGTGACCGACTACCGGTCCTGGACGTCGGCCAGCACGTTTCCCGCCGCGCCGGGTTTCCACGGCGAGCGATTTCTTCTGACTTTCGTCAATGCTGTCGGCGCCGAGCAGTACCTGAAATATGCGGAGGAAGGTTTCACCATGCCGGCGGGAACGGTGATCGCCAAGGAATCCTTCTCGGTAAACGATCAGGGCAAGGCATCGCCAGGGCCCCTTTTCCTGATGGAGAAGGCCCCCGCCGGGGCCTCTCCGCAAACCAATGACTGGTACTACATGATGGTCGCTCCGAACGGACAGCCGCAGGCGATCCCGGTGGCGGATGCCTGCCACGCATGTCACTCCGGGTTCGATGCCCGCGACGGGCTTGGATACCCGGTCGAAGAGGCGCGGGTGGAATAGCGGCACTGGCGATCCGGAGTCCAAGCCAGGGCGATCAGTGGGCCTTGTGCTTCTGCCGGGTCGCATAAAGCGCCGAGAACGCGAGTTGTTCCTCGAACAGTCCTGACGGCTCTAGTTCAAGCAGACGGGAACGGGCGTCGATCTCGAAACGCTCTGTTCGGGACCCCAGACGCTCCGGGTTGAAATACGAGGTCGAGAACATGTGGCCGATAGCGTCGTCCACGCTCCACCGGCGGGTCACCGGGTAGAGGACCCGCTCGATGTCGCTGAAGGCGGAGGCGCTCAAGTGCTCTTCGTGGTTCCCTCGGCTTGCCGCACCGGGAATGCCGTCCGGACACCAGTCCCGCTTCAGCGCCTCGACGACCTGGCCGATCTTCGTCTCGGAACGGGTGCGTGTGTCCTCGTGAACCACGACGACGCCCCCACCCGGTTCGATCACCGTCTCCAGTCTCCGAAGCACCTCGGACCGGTCGGTCCAGTGAAAGGATCGGCCAAACAGGGCGACCCGGGCGGGCCCATCTTCCGGTGCCATAGCTTCCGCTGTCTTGTTGAGAAAGGGGAGACGGATGCCCCGCTTCCCGGCAGTCGTCATTGCTGCTGCCAGCATCGCATCGTTCGGCTCGATCCCGGTAACCCTTACGCCGAGATCGTGCAGCGCGAACGTCAGCGTGCCAGGGCCGCAGCCGATGTCCAACACCCGCCCGATTCCGTCCCCGAGATCGAAACGACCGACGATGTCGGCGATCATTTCCGACGGATAGGGAAGCCGAAAGCGGACATAGTGGCCGACGGCACTGTCGAAGAGCCTAGTCGTGTCGCTCATGGCTTGGTCCCGATCACCAGCGTGTCCCCTCAATCGCCCTCGGCGGTGCGAGAATAGCGTATCCCTACGGTCTGACCAGGAACGGGGGACGAAGGGCGCGTCGATCTCAGGTTGATCCTTGGGAGCCGCCGTCCGGCCCTGTACTCTTTCCGAAATCGATCCATGTTTTCGCGACGGCTGTTTAGAAACTGGGGAGGATGACATGACCACCGCCTACGCAGAGATCACCGAACTCATGCAGCGCTATTTCGACGGCTTCTACAATGGCGACGTGGACCTGCTGAAGACAGTGTTCCATCCGAGTTGCCATCTATTGTCGGCCCGAGACGGCAGTCTGACGGACGACGACATGGAGGCCGTCTACAAGCGGGTGGCTGGGCGCGCGGCACCGTCGGCGAACGGGGAGGTTAACCGCGACCGCATCCTGTCGATCGATCTCGCCAATCCGGAGATCGCGCTGGCGAAGGTTCAGATCGCTATCGGCCAGAAGCTGTTCACCGACTACCTGAACTGCATCAAGATCGATGGCGACTGGAAGATCATCTCCAAGGTCTTCACCTACGACGTATTGGAGCAGGGCGCCGTCAGCGCACAGGCCGCCGAGTAGCCGCCTCTCGAATGGCCGCTTGAAACGCTGTCGGCCGTTCGATTGGCCGGAGCGACCTGCGCGTTTCTGCAGTCAGCAATCCGGCAGCCTTTCTTTTGTTGATGCTGCCGGTGTTGAGATACGCCTGTTCCGACGGTTGGTATTCGACAAAGAATGTGTGGTGTAAGGAATTTACGGTGACGCTTTGGATCCATCGTTCATGCTCGATCTCGCATGGCGGTCGTTTATTGCGAAAGATTTTTTAAGGCTCGTCGTCCCCGAGGCGGGGACGTTCGAGCGGTCCCGGATATGGAGAAGGCCCGCGCATCGCGGGCCTTCCCAGATGTGTCGTGTCAACCGGTTCCGTGTCGTCAGGCAGTGCCGGCACTTGGTGCCGCGCCGTCCGGGCGGCTGCGGCGATTCGACATGAATTGGTCGAATTCGGCCTTGTCCTTGGCTCGGCGCAGTTGCTCGAGGAATTCCCGGAACTCCTGTTGCTCTTCTTCCAGGCGCCGAAGGGTCTCGGCCTTGTAGTCGTCGAAAGCGGTGTTGCCGCTGGATCGCGACTCTGCCTTCCACCACTGACCGCGGCTGCGCTTGAAACAACCCATTCGTCCACTCCACATCATGTAACCCAGGATCGCGAGGCCGATCGGCCAGAAAACGACGAAGCCGGCAATCATCAGCCCGATCCATGCAGGCTTTCCGTACTCGTCGAGCTTGTGTACCAGCTCCATGGAACCTCCAATGTAAATGTTTATAACATTCACATAAGACGACTCCTTTGGCGATTCAAGAAGCCGCTCGTATTTTTCGGATCGTCTCTGCGCGTTGCCTGACGGCGGCCTGAGGCGGTTTCAGGAGCGGTTGACGGGCAACCCGAGGCCCTGGAGGTAAACCAGGACGCCTGCTTCAAGCAGGTCCTCCGGCGTCATCGGCATCGTCCGAGATCCGGCCTCGTTCCGGGTGAACAGAGAGGCGATGCCATGGGCGAGGCTCCAGATATGGAGGGCGACCATCAGTGCCGGAGGTCTGTTTCCCTCTGGCGCCACAGCACATAGGGTCTCCGCCGCTCGGCGCAAGACCGCGAAAGCGTCATCCGAAGCGCGGCGCAGGTCCGGCGTCGCATTTCGATCGATGCCGGCCTCGAACATGGCCGAATAGTGGGAAGGCTCCTCGCGGGCGAAAGCGAGATAGGCCTGTCCCGTCCGTTCGAACGCAACAAACGGGTCGGGGCGTCCGTCATCCCAGGCTTCCGAGAGCCTTTTTGCAAACAGGGTGAAGCCGCGCTCGGCTACATCCGCGAGCAGCGCGTCCCGGTCGCGGAAGTGCCTGTAGGGGGCGGCGGGACTGACCCCCGCCGATCTGGCGGCGTCGGCAAAGCTGAAGCCCCCGGCTCCCTTTTCTGCAATGAGGTTCAGCGCGGCCTGGATCAGCGCTTCGCGCAGGTTTCCGTGATGGTAACCGCGGCGCCGGCCGCCCGGTTCGTCTCTGGACCAGCTCATCCAGCCTAATTAGGCCATCGGCGCCGCGATTGCAGCCGCAATCTCCCATAGTCCGCACCGGTCGCTGCCGTCCTGCTCCGGAAGGTTGACGCGACGGCGACCGGATAGCATTGCTGTGCGATCTTCTGGATCCGTAGGCGAGGGCGCTATGGCGACCATCCTGAACTGTTTTCCGCTAACCGTTTTCAAGGACGGGCTGGGCCTGGATCCGGCGTACCGCCGCCGTATTGGCGATGCGGTGATCGACTCGTACCGGACCGGGCCGAAAGCCGGAGTGACCCGGACCAGTGCCTGGACCGGCGACCGCAACGGTCGGGAGTTCCTGCATCTGGAGCCGGCGATGGCGCCGATGTTCGAGGCGATCCACACGCGCATGGTCGAATACCTGCGCGCCTTGAAGATCGACCCTAGGAAATTGGATCTCCATTTCACCCGGTCCTGGGGCACGGTCAGCGAGCCGGGCCAGTCGATCCGGCGCCACCGCCACAACCAAAGCCACATCTCGGTCGTCTACTACCCGGTCAAAGATCCCGGCACCGGAAATCTCGTCTTCCACATGCCCGATCCGCTCAACGAGTTTTCCCCCGGTCTGTTCGAGCAACACTCCCGTACCATGGGCCTGATCACAGAGAGCAACATCCTGAATTCGGAGATGGTGGATTTGCCGGTCGAAGAGGACGAGGTGGTGATCTTTCCTTCGAAGACCTATCACGGTACCGAACCGAACAATACCTCGGGTACGCGCATCTCGATCGCCGTCGACGTGGTGATCACCCTGAAGGACAGCGGTGGTGTCGAGTACCTCATGCCGCCGGTGGAGAAGTGGCGGAAATCCGGGGGAGACTAGTGGTTCCGGGCCACCTTACTGGGGGTCCAGGGTCACCGGGTGGAAGAATTCCGAGGAGAACGTATCGTCCGGCGATATGGTCAGGTCGAAGCAGAGCTTCAGACTGACGGCCAATACCATGAGCGCCAGCAGACCGCGCAGTTGCTCCCCGCGCAGATTGGTACCCAGCCGCGTGCCGATCTGTGCGCCGATGACGCCGCCGATCAGCAGGAGGATCGCCAGAACGACGTCGACCGTCTGCGTATGGATCGCCTGGAGGAATGTCACGTTGGCGGTCACGAAGATGATCTGGAACAGCGATGTGCCGACCACGACGCTGGTCGGCATGCCGAGCAGGTAGATCATCGCCGGCACTAGGACGAAGCCCCCGCCGACGCCCATCATCGCGGTGAGGGCGCCGATCAGGACACCGACACCAAGCGGCAACAGCACACTGATATAGAGCTTGGACTTTCGAAATCGCATTTTCAGCGGCAGGCCATGCAGCCAAGTGTGCTGATGGATCTTGCCGCGACGCGGTGTCGCGGAACGGCTCCGGCGGATGGCGCGCACGCTCTCGTAGAGCATCAGTCCGCCGATGCTGCCGAGCAGGACGACATAGCTGAGCCGGATGACGAGATCGATCTGGCCCAGGGTCCTGAGCAGATTGAAGAGGACGACGCCGATTGATGAGCCGATCAGCCCGCCGATCAGCAGGAACACGCCCATCTTCAGGTCGACATTGCCGCGCCGCCAATGGGCCAGGACGCCGGAAACAGAGGCGCCGACGATCTGGTTGGCGCTGGTCGCGACCGCGATGGACGGCGGAATGCCGATAAAGATCAGCAGCGGTGTCATAAGAAACCCGCCGCCTACGCCGAATAGGCCGGAAAGGATCCCGATCCCGCCGCCGAGCCCGAGGATCACCAGCAGGTTCACGGAGACCTCGGCGATCGGCAGATAGACGTGCATGGCGGCGCTGTCCGGTTCGCAAGACGGAGACCGTTCTTATGCGCCCTCTCCGGTGGGGGGTGTCAATCCACGACGGCGACGGCGGCATCCGGTTTCGGGCCTAGTCGAGCGGTACCGGCAAGATCGCGCTGCCTATGTCCGGCAACCGTCGGTATCGAGGACGGTCAATCCCCGGCGGTCTGACGAGGCAGACGTGGACGGGCAGCGCCCGTCCACTGACGTCTAGCCCCGGTTCATCCGGTTGTCGACGAGATCGTCGACGACGGCCGGATCGGCCAGGGTCGACGTATCGCCGAGTTGATCGTGCTCGTTGGCGGCGATCTTACGGAGAATACGACGCATGATCTTGCCCGACCGGGTTTTCGGCAGACCGGGAGCCCACTGGATCAGGTCCGGCGAAGCGATCGGGCCGATTTCCTTTCGCACCCACTGCACCAGTTCCTTCCGCAGGTCCTCACTCGGCTCCTCGCCTGCGTTCAGGGTTACATAGGCATAGATGCCCTGGCCCTTCAGGTCGTGCGGGTAGCCGACCACCGCCGACTCGGCGACCTTCGGATGGGCGACCAGCGCGCTCTCGACCTCGGCTGTCCCCATGCGGTGGCCGGAGACATTGATGACGTCGTCGACACGCCCGGTGATCCAGTAGTAGCCGTCCGCGTCCCGTCGGCAGCCGTCGCCGGAGAAGTAGCGGCCGGGGAAGGTCGTGAAGTAGGTTTGGATGAACCGCTCGTGATCGCCGTAGACGGTTCGCATCTGGCCCGGCCAGCTATCCTGTATGCACAGATTGCCTTCGGTCGCGCCCTCGAGGATGTGGTTCTCGTTGTCGACGATCACCGGATGGACGCCGAAGAACGGAAGCGTGGCGGAACCCGGCTTCAGCTTCGTGGCACCGGGCAGCGGCGTGATCAGGATGCCGCCGGTCTCGGTCTGCCACCACGTATCCACGATCGGGCAGCGTTCGTCGCCCACGACGCGATGGTACCACAGCCAGGCTTCCGGATTGATCGGTTCGCCGACCGATCCCAGCAGCCGGAGCGAGGATCGGTCGGTCTTCTTGACCGGTCCCTCGCCTTCGCGCATCAGCGCGCGGATGGCGGTCGGGGCGGTGTAGAACGTGTTGACCTTGTGCTTGTCGACCACCTGCCAGAAACGGCTGGTGTCCGGATAGTTCGGCACGCCCTCGAACATCAGGGTGGTCGCCCCATTGGCCAGCGGACCGTAGACGATGTAGCTGTGCCCGGTGACCCAGCCGACATCGGCGGTACACCAGTAGATCTCGCCCGGCTTGTAGTCGAAGACGTACTCGTGGGTCATCGAGCTGTAGACCAGATAGCCGCCGGAGGTATGCAATACTCCTTTCGGCTTACCGGTCGAGCCGGATGTGTAGAGGATGAACAGCGGGTCTTCCGCCCCCATCTCCTCAGGCGGGCAATCCGGCGACGCGGCTCCTGTGACCTCGTGGTACCAGTGATCGCGGCCGTCGACCATGGCCACGTCCGCCCCGGTATGCTGGACGACGATCACCGTCTTGCAGTTGGGGCAGTGCTGCAGCGCCTCGTCAGAGTTCTTCTTGAGCGGGACCTGCCGGCCGCCGCGCAGACCGGCATCAGCGGTGATCAGGACCGTGCTGTCGCAGTCCTCGATCCGCCCATGCAGGCTGTCCGGGGAGAAACCGCCGAACACGACGGAATGAACGGCGCCGATCCGAGCGCAGGCGAGCATGGCGTAGGCCGCCTCGGGGATCATCGGCAGGTAGATGGTGACTCGGTCGCCCTTTTTGACGCCCAGGTCCTTCATCGCGTTCGCCAAGCGGCAGACCTGCTCATGCAGTTCGCGATAGGTGATGATCTTGCTGACGCCGGGATCGTCGCCTTCCCAGATGATGGCGGGTTGATCGGCCTTGTCGGCGAGGTGGCGATCGACACAATTGGCGGAGACGTTCAGGGTTCCGTCCTCGAACCAGCGGATATGCAGGTTCTCGGCGTCGTAGGAGACGTCCTTGACCTTGGTGTACGGCTTGATCCAGTCGATGCGCTTGCCGTGCTCGGCCCAGAAGCCTTCCGGGTCCTCGATCGAGCGCTTGTACATCTCCTGATACTTCGCAGCGTCCACGAGGGCGTTGCCGGCGAATTCCGCTGGTACGTCAAGGATGTCTGTGGACATGCGATCGCTCCCTCTGCCCTACGTGTTTTTTCCCCCAATGCCAGGGGCGGTTATCACCGCGCAGTATCGACATCGCGCGGCTGGTTAACAAGATGCAGGGGTGCGAATTCCCCCAACGATCAACGATTCTGTCAACGGGCGCATCGTCTTGCACAGGCGGTTGTCAAAAAATTTACTAACGAATTTACAGCGATCCACCGCGTATCGCCTCCTCCAGCGCATCGCTGTCCTCCAGGTCGAGCACCCGGCGCGCGACGTCCAGGGAGAAGCCGGCACGGGCAAGGGCGGCCATGTCCCGATCGCGTCGATCCGCGCGTTCCGCCGGGTCGCGCAACGGGCCGAGGCGGCGGCGTCGCGCGAAGCGACAGGCAGCGGCAAGTTCGGCCGCCTCGCCATCCGGTCCGTCCTGTTCCTGCAGAACGGCACCGATAAGATCGCCGTCCACTCCTTTTTCCCGCAGCTTCAGGGCGATCCGCCGGGCAGACTCGCCACGCCGACGCAGGCTTGCCGCGCGGCCCTCGGCAAAGGACCTGTCGTCGACCAGCCCGGCGGCAGCGAAACGGGCGACGATTTCCTCGACCCAGGGCGTTGCCTCCGTCGGATCGCCGCGATCCTCGCGCGCAGCCTTGTCGACCCGGCGCATGAGCACCCGCCGCAGCCCTTCGATCGAACTGGCGTAGCGTTCGAGATAGTGCAGAGCAGCCCGTTCAAGGTAGGCCTTGCTGAGCGGCCGCTGCGTCCTTCGGCGGTCTGGTCTGTTCATGGCGAGAGCCTATCACGGCCCGCTCGTCTCTCCGCACGTCAGCGTGCATGGAAAGTGCATCGAAGCCGGCGCGTGCGCCGATCGCGCGGTTCACGTTGACAACCGCGGGGCGCATACTGACTATCGCCGTTTTCGCCGGTCGGGGGCGATTCGCGTGAACCCGGCGGCAACGATCGAGGAGAATGTGTCGTGGTGACTAGCGTGATGCCGACCTATGGCCGGATCGACATCGCCTTCGAGCGGGGCGAGGGACCCTACTTGTACAGCACCGACGGCCGACGATTCCTCGACTTCGCCACGGGCATTGCGACCAACTCGCTGGGTCATGCCCATCCGAAGCTGGTGACGGCGATCGCCGATCAGGCGGCCAAGCTGATGCATGTCTCCAATCTGTATCGGATTCCGGAGCAGGAGGCGCTGGCCGACAAGCTGGTGGCGACGTCTTTCGCCGACACGGTTTTCTTCTGCAACTCGGGCGCCGAGTCGTTGGAAGGATCTATCAAGGTCGCGCGCCGTTACCAGTTCCATGTTGGCCAGCCGCAGCGGACCAAGATCATCTGCTGCAACCACTCCTTCCACGGGCGAACCCTGGGGACGTTGTCGGCCACCGATAAGGAAGCCTATCGGGAGGGTTTCGGACCGAGGGTGCAGGGCTTCACCCATGTCGCATTCGGCAACCTCAACGAGATGCGCGACGCGGCCGCCGCCGAGGACGCTGCGGCGATCCTGGTCGAGCCGGTGCAGGGCGAGGGCGGGATCTTCGTGGCCACGCCGGAGTATCTGCGGGCGCTGCGCGAGATTGCCGACGAGTTCGGCCTGATGCTGGTCTTCGACGAGGTGCAGTGCGGCATGGGCCGGACCGGCAGGCTCTGGGCCCATGAGTGGGCCGGGATCGCGCCGGACATCATGGCGACGGCCAAGGGGCTTGGCGGCGGCTTTCCGGTCGGTGCCGTGATGGCCAGCGAGAAGGCCGCATCCGGTATGAAGCCTGGCCTGCACGGCTCGACCTACGGCGGCAACCCGCTGGCGATGGTAGCGGCGAAGACGGTGCTCGACGTCGTCAGCGAACCCGCCTTCCTGGAGCACGTCGAGAAGACCGCGGCCTCCCTGTGCGGGAAGCTCGAGCGAATAGCCGGCAAGCATTCGAGCGTGATCGAGGAGGTCCGCGGCGCCGGCCTTCTGATAGGGCTGAAGTGCCGGGTTCCCGCCGGCGACCTGCAGACGGCGTTGCGCGAGCAGCAGGGGATGTTGACGGTTGGGGCCGGAGAGAACGTTCTCCGCGTCCTGCCGCCGCTCACGATCGATGAGAGCCATGTTTCGGAAGCGGTCGAGAAGATCGACGCGGCATGCGCCGGGCTGGCCCGTCATGCCGCTTGATCGGAGAGGAGAGCCGATGCCGGACGGCTTGAAGCACTTCCTGGATCTCGACAGGATCGATGCGGACACCCTGCGCGCGATGATCGAGCAGGCAAAGGCGTACAAGAGAGGCGACGGACTGGCGGAGAAGCCGCTGGACGGCAAGGTGTTGGCCTTGATCTTTGAGAAGCCGTCGACCCGGACCCGGGTCTCTTTCGAGTCGGGTATGAAGCGGCTCGGTGGCGAGGTTATCGTCTTGAACGGCGCGGATCTCCAGCTTGGCCGCGGCGAGTCGGTGGCCGATACTGCGCGCGTCCTGTCGCGCTATGTCGACTGCATCATGATCCGCACCTTCGCCCATGAGACGCTGCAGGAACTGGCCGACAACGCGACGGTGCCGGTGATCAACGGCCTGACCGATGTCAGTCATCCCTGTCAGCTTATGGCGGACGTGATGGCGTTCGAGGAGCATCGCGGGCCGATCAAGGATCGGGTGGTGGCCTGGTGCGGCGACGGCAACAACATGGCGGTGTCCTGGATTCAGGCTGCGGTGCAGTTCGATTTCGTGCTCCGAATTGCCTGCCCTTCGGAACTCATGCCACCGCAGTCCGTGCTCGACTGGGCGAAGGCTCAGGGCGGTCGGGTGGAGATCACCCACGATCCGGCGGCCGCGGTCGAGGCGGCGGATGCCGTGGTGACCGATACCTGGGTGTCTATGGGAGACGAGGATTCCAATCGTCACAACCTCCTCGCACCCTTCCGTGTCGACACGGCGCTGATGGATCGTGCCAAGCCGGAGGCGGTGTTCATGCACTGCCTACCCGCGCATCGCGGCGAGGAGGTGACGGCGGAGGTGATCGACGGACCGAAGTCGATTGTCTTCGACGAGGCCGAGAACCGGATGCATAGCCAGATGGCTATCCTGAACTGGTGCCTATCGGGGACGAGATGAGAGAACGCGAGACGCTGTTCGAGAACACCGGTCGCGACGACATCATCCTGCCCTTCCAGATCGATCCCTACGGACTTCGTGGGCGTCTGGTGCGCCTGGGACCCGTGATCGACGGCATTCTGGGGCGTCACGACTACCCGGAGGCGGTGTCGGCGATGCTGGGCGAGACGGTGGCGCTGGCCGCCTGTCTGGCCGGATCGCTCAAGTATGACGGGGTCTTCACCCTGCAGACGAAGGGCGACGGGCCGATCGGCGTGTTGATGGCCGACGTCACCAGTGCCGGTGCGGTTCGGGCCTACGCGACGTATGACGCCGACCGGGTCGCGGCCTTGGATCCTGCCGACGTGGCCGCGCGGTCGGTCCCGCGTCTGCTCGGTGGCGGCTACATCGCCTTTACCGTCGATCAGGGACAGAACACCGACCGCTATCAGGGGATCGTTGAGCTTGCCGGCCGCTCGTTGTCGGACTGCACCCATGCCTATTTCCAGCAGTCGGAACAACTCGATGCCGGCGTGGTGATCGCGGCTGGCAGGCGGGAGGAAGGCTGGCGCGCCGGTGGGATCATGGTGCAGCGCCTTCCCTATTCCCGCGATCTGCCGGGCCGGCCGAGCGAAGAGGAGTATGACGATCTCTGGAGAACCGCAGTGACGCTGATGAGCAGTACCCGCGCGCGGGAACTGATCGCCGGCGATCTGCCGCCGGATCAGCTGCTCTACCGACTGTTTCACGAGGCCGGCGTACGGGCCTACGAGGCGCAGGCCATGACCGATACCTGCCGGTGCTCGAGTGGGCGGGTCGAGCGGGTTCTGCTGTCGCTGAGCGGCGAGGAACTGGACGACATGAAGGTCGACGGCGCCGTGATCGTGACCTGCGAGTTCTGCAAAAGGGAATGGCGATACGATGATGACGCGCTCGACGCATTGCGCAGATCCGATGCGTCCCCCACCTTCTGATTTTACAACGACCGAGGAGAGGATTCGCGTCATGCGCCTCGACCGCCGTACCCTGATGCTGTCGGCTCTTGCCGCCGCCGGCGCCATCCCGCTGTCAGCCTGCACGACACCAGATCCGACCCCGGTCTACCCGGACCTGACCTTCGTCAATCGACAGCCAATTCGGCTGGATGTGGCGGAAATCCGTATCATCGATGAGGTTGTGCCGCCCTTGACCGCGCCGAATGTGGAGCACCTGGCGCCCGTGACGCCGGCCGCGGCGATGGAGCGCTGGGCCCGCGACGTGCTACAGGCGTCAGGCGCCGCCGGGCGGGCCGTGATGGCGATCCGGCAGGGAAGCATCGTCGAAGAGCGACTGAAGACGACCGGCGGGATCACGGGAGCGTTCACCACCGACCAGTCCGAGCGCTACATCGTGTCCATGGCCGGTCAACTCGACCTTTTCGACGGCGCCGGGCAGCGCTCTGGGCAGGCTTTGGCGGAATCCGAGCGTTCCCGCACGATCGCCGAGAACGCATCGCTCAACGATCGCGAACGGCTCTGGTACGATCTCGTCGAGGCCACCGCCCGGGATTTCGCCGCCGCGATGGAAACCGCGATCCGCCGAGAGTTGGGCGCCTACGTTGTCTGAGGAAGGCTCCGCGTCCTGAGCGACATGAAAAGGCCGGCCCCTACCGGAGCCGGCCAGTTCATATGAGCCCCTAGAGCGAGTCAGTCGCGCCGGCGTCAGGCGGCCTGACGGTCTTCAAGACGCTTGGTCGCGCCGGCTGTCGCGATTTCGATCTTGCGTGGCTTTTTCTCCTCCGGCACCTCATGAACGAGATCGACATGCAGGAGACCGTTCTCCACGCTCGCGCCGACGACCTTGATGGCCTCCGCGAGGTGGAAGCGTCGCTCGAAGGCGCGCGTCGCTATGCCGCGATGAAGGAAGCTGCGGTCGGACTCCCGCTCGCTCTTCTCAACCTTGCCCGAGATCACCAGTGTCGTGTCTTCGACGGTGATGTCGAGATCGCCCTCAGCGAAACCGGCAACCGCCATGGTGATGCGGTAGTCGTCTTCGCCAAGCTTCTCGATGTTGTAGGGCGGATAAGCCGGAACGTTGCCGGTATCGCCGGCGCGCAACATGTCGTCCATGAGTCGCGCCATCCGATCGAAACCGACGGTGGACCGGAAAACAGGGGTGAAATCGATCGTACGCATGCCACATCCTCCTTGGAAGCGAAGTGGTAGTTGTTCGTTGCCCGCCGAATTCGGCCGGGCGGTTGATGAGGGAACCCGATCCCCGGCGTTCCCACGTCTTCCAGATAGGAATGGCAGAAATTTCGTTCAAGGGGCCTAAGCGACTTGGCGCTTGCGCGCTCCTGCGGCATACTTGTTTTGATGGCGAAACAAATTAACCATATGACCGGGGATGCCACGGTCTTGGTCCTGGACGGCCCGTATCGGGAGGTTATGGACCTTCTGGAACAAGCCCGAAGTCACGCGGAACGGACGCGTAGGCGCCACGGGCACCACCCCCGCCGGACCCCGTCCCGCAGCCGCACACGGGCGAGCTGCGAGGCGCTCAGGGTAACCACCCGGCTCTCGCATTGCCTAGCCTGGCTGATGGTTCAGAAGGCCATCCACGCGGGGGAGCTTCCGCCTGAAGCAGCGCTCGACCCGGACAAACGTTTGGACGGCCACGATGTTTGTGCCGTCACCGAGGCCGAAGATGATCCGGAGATTCCGCCGGAGCTGCGTAGTCTGCTGACCCGGAGTCGACGGCTGTTCGAGCGGGTCTCCAGGCTGGATAACCGGATCGGCGGCGCCTGACGTTGGGCGGCTATATTGGAAGACAGGAAGCCTAACGAAAACGGCGGCCTGAAGGCCGCCGCTGAACGTCCGCGATCGCGATGATCAGATGCCGAGGCCGGCGAAACGCTTGTTGAAGCGCGCGACCTGGCCACCGCTGTCGACGATGCGGTGCTGACCGGTCCAGGCCGGATGGGACTTGGAGTCGATTTCGAGCTTCAACACGTCGCCGGGCTTCCCGTAGGTCGAGCGCGTCGTGTACTCGGTGCCGTCGGTCATGACGATCTTGATCTCGTGGTAGTCCGGATGGATATCGGCCTTCATCGGGTCTCTCCCGTCGCGTCTTCGAGGCGCCCCAACGGTCGCCGGTGATTTCAGAACGCGGGTAAGTACCCGACTGTCACCCGCAACGCAAGGGGCAACGGCGGAAAATCCGCTAGCGCTGGGTCAGCTTCAGTTCGATCCGGCGATTTCGGTTCTGATTTTGCGTATCGATTGGCTGGAACTCACCGTAGCCAGTGGCCGACAGCCGGTTCGCCGGAATGCCCTGCTGTATCAGGAATTCGACGACCGAGATTGCCCGGGCGGCGGAGAGGTCCCAGTTGTTGGCGAACCTCTCATTGGAGATCGGCACTGCGTCCGTATGGCCCTCGATCTGCAGAATCCAATTGATGTCGTCCGGGATCCTTTCTGCGATTTCCTTCAGGGTCGACGCGAGTTGAGCCAGCGACTCCCGGCCTTGTTCGCCGATGTCGGCCGAGCCCGATGCGAACAGGACCTCAGATTGGAAGACGAATCTGTCGCCGACAACGCGGATATCCTCACGGCCGGATAGAACCTCGCGCAATCTGCCGAAGAACTCGCTTCGGAAGCGCGCCAATTCCTGGACCTTGGTGGCCAAGGCGGCATTCAGCCGCTTGCCGAGATCGACGATCCGGGCGTTCTTCGACTCATTCTCCCGCTCCGAGACTTCCAGCGCTTCCTCGATCCTTGCGAGTTGTTGACGCAGTGCCGCGATCTGGGCATTGAGCAACTCGACCTGCTGACGCGCCTCGGCCGCCGCCCGCTCCTCTTCCGACAGGGCTTCGCGGGCCTGGACGAGGGTTTCCCGGCTCGCGTTCAGGTCGCTGAACAACTCCTCCAGACGGATGTCGCGATCCTCGATCTCCTTCTGCGCAAGCAGGGTCCGCTCGGTCTGATCGGCCAATCTCGCCTCGAGAGCCTTGGTTTTGTCGCGCTCGGCGCCGAGGGTCTGGTTGAGGTCCTGTACGGTCTCGCGGCTGGCGGTCAGGTCGGTGTCCAGGGCGGCGATCCGAGCGGCGGCGGCCGCCTGATCGGTCTTCAGAGTCGCGATTTCGGCCCCGGCGCCGGCAAGGTCGGCCTCAAGGCGCTGGCGGAGGGCGACGAGGCCGGCGATCTGCCGCTCCAGATCGGCTCGGGTCTGCCGGAGCGCGGACAAATCGCGCCGCAGACGCTCGAGATCCTTGAGCTGGGCCTCGATGGTATCGCGGTTCGCCTGGACCACATCAAGGGCGCGTTCCAGGTCGATGGCGATGGCGTCGCGCTCGGACGTGGCGATGCGCTCCTTGCGCTCGATCTCCGCGAGCTTCCCAAGCAGCGCGTCACGCTCCCTCAGCACCTCCAGCAGCCGCGAGTCGACGCCGGTGCGGCTGGCTTCCAGGCTGTCAATCCGGCCCTGCAGAACCGCCCGCTCCCGCGTGAGATCCGCCAGCCTGGTCTCAAGAGTGGATTGCGCGGCGGTCAGACGGTCTACCTGTGCGTTGAGCCGGTCGCGGGCGGAGAGCGAGGTCTGCAGCTCGGAGGAGAGTTGCGCCACGGTCACCCGCAGCTCCGCATTGGCTTCGCGCTCCAGCGACAGCAGATCGGTCAGCTCCGCGATCTGCTGATTCAGCCGGGCCAGCGTGTCGTCCTTCCCGGAGAGGATCTGCGTCAGATAGAACTGCGCGACGATGAAGATCATCAAGACGAAGATGATCACCATCAGAAGAGAGGCGAGCGCGTCGACGAATCCGGGCCAGGTGTTGGTGTCGCGGTTGCGGCGGCGGGCGAGCGCGGACATGGATCAGTCCCGCCGTTCCTCTTCGGCCAGTGCCGCGATGGTCCGCGCCACAAGCCGGATCTCTCCCCGCAGTTCTTCGGTCATCTGAGCCCGGCCGTTGCCGGTGTCCTCAAGCAGGCGGGCCATGTAGGCCTCGATGTTGCGCAGGTGGCTGCGCACGATCTCGTCTCGACCGCCGCCGCTGGCTTCGGCCAGGCGGGAGAGGATCGGTCGCAGCTCGTCCTGCCCCGCGACCATCCGACGAAGCATATCCCGGTCGTTGTCGAGCTTGTCCGTCAGTTCGCGAAGTTGTTCGACCAGGGCGACCATGGTGGCGTTGTTGGACCGGCGGTCGTCTTCACCGCGCGCCATGATGCGTTGCAGCTTGTCCAAAGACTCCGCCGTCTGCTCCATCAGCGCCTGCTGGTAGGCGGTTGCGGAATGTTCTCCATCCCCGAGGATTGACGATCCGCCGAGGCGGGTGAAGCTCGACAGCCATTCTTCCAGTTCGTTGTAGAACCGGTTCTGGGCCTTGCCGAGTTGCAGGTCCAGAAAGCCGAGCACGAGCGAGCCGGCGAGCCCGAAGAGGGACGAAGCGAAGGCGGTGCCCATGCCCGACAGCGGCGACTGCAACCCGGCTTTCATGTCGGCGAACACGGTCCCGAGATCGCCGCTCTCGATGCTCAGGCCATTGATCACGTCGCTCACCGCGCCGACCGTTCGAAGCAGGCCCCAGAACGTCCCAAGCAGGCCCAGGAAGATCAGAAGACCGATCAGATAGCGCGATATGTCCCGGGAGTCCTCGAGCCGCACGCTGATACTGTCGAGCAGGGAGCGGAGGGAGAGTGCCGAGAGCGTGCTTTGCCGGCCGCTTGATTGCCGCTCGTTGAGCAGCGTCGCAACCGGAGCAAGCAGGATCGGGGTGCGCTGCATCGACATGTTGTTGCGGAACGAATCGATCCAGGCAGCTTCGGGAGCTAGCCTGAACACCTGCTGAAAGACGAACAGGATGCCGATCACCGCCACGCCGAGGATGACGCCGTTCAGGGGCGCGTTGGCCATGAACGCTTCGGTCAGGGGAACGAACAGCACGCCCGCGACGACCAGCACCGCGACGAGGAAGGTGATCATGCGGACCAGATAGCGTCGCGGATCGGTCACGAGGCGATACGTCCCTTTCTCCGGTGACCCTCGGGGAGAGGGCCGTTGGCCCGCGCGGCGGACCTTATCGGTTGATCACGACCAGATCGACCCGGTCGGCGGGACCGTCGTCGGCCCTGTTCCCCAGCGCACGCACGTCCATGCGGGTGCTGGCGATCTCGTTGTCGATCAGGTAGGCGCGCACCGCAAGCGCGCGGGACAACGAGAGCCTACGAGCCTTGTTGGCCCCGTCCTGGTCGCCATCGGCATATGCCATGAGCTGGACCCGGAGCTTGTCATCCTGCTTCAGGCGGGAGATGACCGGATCGAGCTTGGCGCCGGCATCGGCCGGAAGCTGGGATTGGCCGCCGGGGAACGCGATGCGCGTGGTATCGCCGCTGGCGCTCTGTGACGACGGTACGGTCGCGGGCGCCGCAGCGGGTGCCGATGTGGTGGCGATCGCGGGCGCCGGAGGCGCGGAGACCGGTTGGGCCGGCTGGCTCCTCGGCACGACAGGCGGTGGCGGCGGCGGCGCGGCCGAGGCGATGCGGCTCGGTTCCTGAACACTTGGCGGCGGCGGAACAGCAGCTGCCGCAGCGGCGCTGGAACGGGTCGACGCCACAGGGGTTGGTGCCGGGGGTGGTGTCGGTGCCGGCGCGGCAGCCGCTGGTGGCGGTGGTGCCGAAGCTGTCCGCGCGGGCGCTGCCGGCCGTGCCGGTGTCGGCGCCGCGGCCGGCGCGGATCGGGCCATCGGAGCGGCCGCCGCCGGCGCGGCTCCACTACGGCCCTGAAGAAGGGCCTGAACTTCGGGCGGCGGTGCGGCATACCGGGGGGCATCCGGCCGTACCAGGAACGTCGGCACACCGGCGGGTGCGCCAACTCCGGCGCCTTGCGCGCCGTAGCCCGGCGTCGCGTAGTTGCCCGGTACGGCGAGACCCGAACTGCTCCCCAAGCCGTCCAGCACGCTCAGATCGACCGTGACGTTTGGGTTGGGCTCAATAAACGGACTTGTCACCGACTGCGCCCACACGGAGGCCGATCCCGCCGAGGCGGTGATGGCGGCGGCGATAAGCGTCAATGCGACGTGCGCGCGATTTCCCCGCATCGTTCCTCCAGAACCAGCGAATCCAAGCCGGTTATACCAGAGGTGGGGAGTCCGACAACAGCGCCGCCGTGACTCCCGTGCGGTCTGGCGGCGCCGAAGTCAGGGAACACGCGGTTGATCAGGGCTTGGCGCCGCGAAGCAGTTTCAGGAATGGCGCGTGGAGCGCATCGTTCGCGGCGACGATGTCGCCGGATTCGAGGACGTCCGCCCGACCGGCGAAGTCGCTGACGTAGCCGCCCGCTTCCTTCACGAGGAGCAGACCGGCGGCGATATCCCACGCGTTCAGCTTGTGCTCCCAGAAACCGTCGAACCGGCCCGAGGCGACCCACGCGAGGTCCAAGGCGGCGGCGCCGAACCGGCGGACGCCGGCGGTCGCGCCCATGACGGCGCGCTGCTGGGCGACAAAAGTATCATGGTCCCCACCGAGCCCCGTCACCGGGATACCAGTGCCGAACACCGCTTCCTGCATGTTGCGTCGACCGGAAACCCGGAGCCGGCGATCGTTCAGGTACGCTCCGGCGCCCTTCTCCGCCCAATAGAACTCATCGGTAACCGGCTGGTAGATGCCACCGGCGATGATCTCGCCTTTTTCCTCCAACGCCACCGAAATGGCGAAATGGGGAATGCCGTGCAGGAAGTTCAGGGTCCCGTCCAGCGGATCGATGATCCAGCGTTGCTTGTTCGGATCCGTGCCCTCGACTGTGCCAGATTCCTCCATCAGGAACCCGTATTTCGGACGGGCGTGACGAAGTTCCTCGTACAGAACCTTCTCGGCCTGCTTGTCGGCAGTCGAGACGAAGTCCGCCGGCCCCTTTTTGGAGACCTGGAGATTCTCGACCTCGCCGAAATCGCGGCGCAGGCTCCGCGCCGCCTTCTGGCAGGCCTTGAAGACGACGTTGTACAGGGCCGATCGGACGGCCATGGGCGGATCCTCGGTTGGTTCGCGGCCGGGAGCGGCCGTGTGCGGCGGCGGCTCAGTCTTTGGCGCGCTCGACGTATGTGCAGTCTTCCGGCTTCACGACGATACGGGTGCCAGCCTCGATATGCGGCGGCACCAGGACCTTCACGCCGTTCTCCAGAATTGCTGGCTTGTAGGAGGAGGAGGCGGTCTGACCCTTCACCACGGCGTCCGCCTCGACGATCTCCATCACTACCGTATCCGGAAGCGTTACGGACAACGGCTCTTCCTCGTAGGACTCGATCGTCACGGTCATACCGTCCTGCAGGAAGGCCTTCTGATCGCCGACCATCTCGGTCTTGACCATGATCTGTTCGAACGTCTCGCCGTCCATGAAGTGCAGGTTGTCGTCATCGGCATAGAGGAAGGTAGCCTCGCGCTGCTCCAGTCGGACACGCTCGACCTGCTCGTCGGCGCGGAAGCGCTCGTTCAGCTTGGTGCCACTGCGAATGTCCTTCATCTCGACCTGATTGAAGGCGCCGCCCTTGCCGGGCTTCACCGCCTGCGTCTTGGTCACGACCCAGAGCCGGTTCTGGTGCTCGACCACATTGCCGATCCGCACCGCGTTGCCATTGATTTTCATCGAAGTCCCGTCCGCAGAAAGAAATGCCGGAAATCGCGGCGGCTTTTATCAGGCGCGGCGCGCGGTGTCCACGCCCGCCCTTTTCCCGGTGAGTCGCTTCCGGCGTCGATAGGTATGCGCTCAAGTCGGTGCAGGTTCTTGGCAGTCGAATGGCGCCGCCGCTTTATCCTGAACGGCCTTATGGGTCGTGTTGTCTTGTCGCACGCCAGAGTACTGGAATTCCAGATACTTGATGACCATTTTGTCATTCGAGTGTAAACTTGACCCGCGGTGGCGATCACGGGTTTGGAGGCCGACGCGCATGGCACGGCAGCGGCACAAGCCGGAGACTTTGGACAAGAGCACGCGGCGCAGCTTGACCGTTCTCGCCGACGCGACGGCGGACGTGGTCGGGCGGGGCGAGGTCTACAAGGCCATCGTCAAGGTGGCGAAGGACGGCACCGAGACCGACTATGAGACGGCGCGCGACAAGTTCGACCACATGGAAGTCGATGACCGCGTTCGGATTCGTGCCCAGGCGATAGAGAGTCTGGAAGAGGGGGAGCCCGCTCCGGACGGGTTACGACAGGTGCGACAAAAGCAGAAACCCAAGGAAGAGCCCGAGCAGCTCGATTGGGCGATGCAGATGATGACCAGTTTCCCGAAGCTCTCCGAAGGGCTGGACGGCGACAAGTAGGGGATCAGCCCTTCAGAGGCCCTTCGAACGCCCTGACCCCGGCGGCAGCCCCGTCGGGATGACCCCATACCGCGCCGATGACGGCGAGAAAGTCCGCACCGGCTTCGACCAGCGGGCGGCAGTTGTCCGCGGTGATTCCGCCGATGGCGACAGACGGGACCGTCATCATTTCGCTCCACCACCCCAGCACCTCGATCGAGGCCTGAGTGGTGGTGGCTTTGGTGCCGCTTGGGAAGAAAGCGCCGAAGGCGACATAGTCGGCGCCGGCCTCGCCGGCTTCCATCGCCAGATGACGGCTGGCCTTGCACGTGACACCGATCTGTGCGCCCGGACCCATCAGTCTCCGCGCCTGGGCGTAGGGCGTGTCATCCTGGCCGACATGGCACCCGTCGCAGCCCGATTTGACCCCAAGATCGGGGCGGTCGTTCATCAGAAGCGGCACCCCGCGGGCATGGCAGACCGGCAGGACGGCGTCGGCCGCGCGCAGGATCTCGTCGTCCTCGACGTCCTTGAGGCGAAGTTGCAGACAGGCGACCGGGCCAGCGTCCAGCGCCGCGCCCAACTCCTCGCAAAACGCCGCCACGTCGGGAAGACGCGGCGGCGTGATCAGGTATAGTTCACTGGCCATGTGGCCCGGTCACTTCCCTTTGTAGATGTCGATGATCTGGTCGAGCATCTTCAGCGCCTCGTCGCGCGGGCGCTGGAAGGTGTTGCGGCCGATGATCGAACCGTTGGCGCCACCCTGGTACAGGCCGCGGATCTCCTCCATCAGCCCGTCCAGGCCCTTGGCGTCGCCGCCGGAGAACACCACGATGCGGCGGCCGTTGAAGCTCGACTGCATGACGTGGCGGACGCGCTCGGCGAGCGTGTCGGTCGGGATGTGGTTGCTCTCATAAGCCTTGCGTGCGGCTTCCAGGCCGATTCCGGCCTTCGGCGGCTTGACCTTGATGATGTGGGCACCCATCAGGGCGGCCATGTGCGCCGCGTAGGCGGAGATGTCGACGCTGGTCTCTGCCTCCTTCGACAGATCGCCGCCGCGCGGATAGGACCACATCACGACGGCGAGGCCGACCGATTTGGCTTCCTCGGCCATCTCCCGGATCTGACCCATCATATCGAACTGCGCATCCGAGCCGGGATAGATCGTGAAGCCGATCGCAGAGCAGCCGAGGCGCAGCGCGTCGCCGACCGAGCCGGTGATGGCCTGTGAGGGGCCTTCCTTGTCGCGGGCGAGGCTGTTCGAAGAGTTCACCTTCAGGATTGTCGGGATTGCACCGGCAAAGCTGTCGGCACCGGCCTCGATCATCCCGAGCGGTGCCGCATAGGCGTTCAGCCCGGCGTCGATCGCGAGCTTGTAGTGGTAATGCGGATCGTAGCCCTCCGGGTTCGGCGCAAAGCTGCGGGCCGGGCCGTGCTCGAAGCCCTGGTCGACCGGCAGGATGACCATCTTGCCGGTGCCGCCGAGCTTGCCCTGCATCAGGATGCGGGCGAGATTGGCCTTGGTCCCCGGATTGTCGCTCTCGTAGCAATCCAGGATCTTCTTGACCTTCTGGGTGATCTTCATGGGTGCTCTCCTCGGATCGCTCGTGTCTTAGAGGGTCTTCGCCAGCGCAGCGGTGGTGTCCAGCATACGGTTGGAGAAGCCCCACTCGTTATCGTACCAGGACAGCACGCGGACCATCTTGCCCTCGATCACCTGGGTCTGGCCCAGATCGAAGGTGGAGGAGTGGCTGTCGTGGTTGAAGTCGGTCGACACCAGCGGCTCGTCATTGGTGCCGAGGATTCCCTTAAGCGGTCCGGCGGCGGCGTCGGAGATGGCCTTGTTGACCTCTTCGATGCTGGTATCGCGCTTCGGCACGAATTTGAAATCGATCAGGCTGACATTGGCGGTCGGGACACGGACCGAGGTGCCGTCGAGTTTGCCCGCCAGTTCTGGCAGCACCAGGCCGACGGCCTTGGCGGCGCCCGTGGAGGTCGGGATCATCGATTGGGCGGCGGCGCGGGCCCGGTGCAGGTCCTTGTGCAGCGTGTCCAGGGTCGGCTGATCGCCGGTATAGGCGTGGATCGTGGTCATGTAGCCACGCTCGATTCCGATCGCGTTGTTCAGCACGAAGGCCACCGGCGCGAGGCAGTTGGTCGTGCATGACGCGTTGGAGATGACCTCGTGCTCGGCGCTGAGCTGGTCGTGGTTGACGCCATAGACGACGGTCAGGTCGGCACCGGTTGCCGGCGCCGAAATGACGACCTTCTTGGCGCCCGCCTCGATGTGCTTCGCGGCCTGCTCGCGCTTGGTGAAGATGCCGGTGCAGTCGAGCGCGATGTCTACGCCCAGGTCCTTGTGGGGCAAGTTCGCCGGATCGCGCTCGGCGGTCACCTTGATCTTGCCGAGCCCGATGTCCATCCAGTCTTCACCGGTCGTCACCTTGCCCGGAAAGCGGCCGTGCACCGTGTCGTAGCGGAACAGGTGCGCGTTGCTTTCGACCGGGCCGAGGTCGTTGACCAGAACCACCTCGATATCGTCGCGCTTCGCTTCGTAGAGCGCGCGCAGAACGAGGCGGCCGATCCGCCCAAACCCGTTGATCGCAACCTTCGTGGCCATTCTCTATCTCCTCACAGTGTCGTCGCGGACAGTTGGTTCAGGTCGGCATATGGGGCAGAACGGCGCCATTGAAACCGCTAGAGCCGGGCCTTCACCGCTCCGACGGCATCGTCCGCGGTGATCCGGAAATGGTTGTAGAGCTCCTGATACGGCCCGGACTCGCCGAAGCCGGACATGCCGATAAACACCCCGTTCTCGCCGAGCACGCCGTCCCAGCACTGGCGGACGCCCGCCTCGATCACGATCCGCAGAGAGCCGCCGAGCACACTCTTCCGATAGGCCGCGTCCTGTGCTGCGAACAGCTCCATGCTCGGCATCGAGACAACCGCTACCGCAATGCCCTCGGCCTCCAGCTTCTCCTTGGCGGCCAGCGCGATCTCGATTTCGCTGCCGGTGGCGATCAGCGTCGCCTTGCGGGGGCCGTCGGTTTCGGCAAGGACGTAACCGCCTTTGGCGGACAGGTTGGCAGTCTCGTGAACGGTGCGCACCGTCGGCACGTTCTGTCGGGTCAGCGCCAGAACGCTCGGACCGGACACCCGCTGCAGCGCCAACTGCCATGCCTCGGCTGTCTCGACCGCATCGGCCGGCCGGAACACCGCAAGGTTCGGGATCGCCCGTAGAGCCGCCAAGTGCTCGACCGGCTGGTGGGTCGGACCGTCCTCGCCAAGGCCGATGCTGTCATGGGTCATGACGAAGATGCACCGGATGCCCATGAGAGCGGCCAGACGGATCGAAGGGCGGCAATAGTCCGTGAAGACCAGGAACGTCCCGCCATAGGGAATCACGCCCCCATGCAGGGCCATCCCGTTCATCGCCGCCGCCATGGCATGCTCGCGGACACCATAGTGAATGTAGCGTCCACCATAGTCGTCCTTCGAGAGGACCGACATCGACGCGACCTTGGTGTTGTTCGAGCCCGACAGATCTGCTGAGCCGCCGACGAATTCCGGCAGGGTGGGCGCGATGACCTCGATCGCCTTCTGAGAGGCGACACGAGTGGCCAGTTTGGGCCGCTCCTCGCTCAAGCTCTTCTTGTGCGCGGCGATCGCCTCGGCCAGTTCCGCCGGCAGGGCGCCGGAGAGCGCGCGTTCGAAGGCGTCCTTGTGGCCGGACTTGGACAGGCGCTTGGTCCAGGCGTCATAGGCTTCGGCCCCACGATCGCCCAGGGACAAGCCGATTTCGACAACGGCCTCCGGAATCTCGAACGGCGCATGCGGCCAATTCAGCGCGGCGCGGGCGCCGGCAATCTCCTCGGCGCCAAGCGGCGCACCGTGTGAGGACGCTTTACCCGCTTTTGTGGGCGCACCGAAGCCGATCGTCGTCTTGCAGGCGATCAGGGAGGGCCGCGGGTCCGCCGCCGCCTCGGCCATGGCAGCCGCGAGCGATTCGGTGTCGTGACCGTCGCAGGATACCACATGCCAACCGTAGGCGGCGAAGCGGGCGTGGACGTCGTCCGACACGGTCAGATCGGTCGAGCCGTCGATGGAGATGCTGTTGTCGTCCCACAGGACGTTCATTCTGCCGAGGCCCAGATGCCCTGCAAGCGAGGCGGCCTCGTGGCTGATGCCCTCCATCAGGCAGCCGTCTCCGGCGATGACCCAGACCCGGTGATCCACCAGATCGTCGCCGAAGCGGGCGTTCAGGTGGCGCTCGGCGACCGCCATACCGACGGCGTTGGCGAAGCCTTGGCCGAGCGGTCCGGTCGTGGTCTCGATACCGCCGGCCGCACCGAACTCGGGATGGCCCGCCGTCTTCGAGCCGAGCTGACGGAAGTTCTTCAATTCGCCGATCGTCATGTCGGCATAGCCGGTCAGATGCAGCAGAGTATAAAGCAGCATCGAGCCGTGGCCGGCCGAGAGGATGAAGCGGTCGCGATCGGCCCAATCCGGATGGGTCGGGTCGAAGCGCAGGAAGCGGGAGAACAAAACGACGGCGGCGTCTGCCATGCCCATCGGCATGCCCGGATGTCCCGACTTCGCCTGTTCGACGGCGTCCATGGAAAGCGCGCGAATGGCGCTGGCGAGGCTGGCGTGGTCGGCGGCCGACAGGGTGGCGCCGGAAATCGGAGATGTAGCGGTCATGGTGCGGTTCGCAGGCTTTTGGCGGGCGTCCAGCGACCGCCGGCGCCTCGGTGGCGCGGAACATGCCGAGGCGGGGCGTCGGCGTCAAGCGCAGCAAAGGCCCGGAAGCGCGTTTGCACGTGGTCTTTCGGTACGCGCGGAACGCCCCCATGCTGGTTTGATTGACGGTCCGCATGGGCGACGCATATCATGCGGCGCCTGAAGGACGGGGCTTAACCCCTTTGTTTCGGGGGCTACATCGCAGACGATGCGGGGTGACCCGGTGGCGATGATCGGGAGCGACGAACCAGGACGGCGGGTATGTCTCGGCTGAATGCGGCACGTGAACGGCTCGATAAGGCGGTCGGCCGTCTTGAGAAGGCTCTGGAGGGTCTGGACGGCGATGCGGGCGCCGACTCCGCGGCACTGAAGGGCGAATTGTCGGCGGTGCGCCGGGACTATGCCAAGCTTTCCAAGGCGGCGGATCAGGTCGAGCAGCGGCTCGATAAAGCGATTGGCCAGCTCACTCTTGTACTGGAGCCCTGATCGGTGGCGCAGGTCGATATCAGCATCAACGGGAAGACCTACCGGATCGCGTGCGAGGATGGCCAGGAAAAGCGCCTGACAGAACTGGCGCAGATGGTCGACGCGCATGTCGCCGACATGGTGGATCAGGTTGGCCAGGTTGGCGACACGCGACTGCTGGTTATGGCGAGTCTTCTTGTGGCCGACGAACTGATGGATCTGCGCGATGCGGCCAACGAGGTCGACGAGGGGGACGAGGAGTTCTCGCCGAACGAGATCGAGGACATATCCTTCGCCATCGAAGGACTGGCGGAGCGGATTGAGCGGATCGCCGGGCGGCTTGAGGGCGCGTGATTCCGACCGCTCTGGGGGCGCCGCGCGGCGCGGTTTTCTAATTTATTGAAATCAGGTTATTTTTTGAGCAACCAAGGGCCTCCATATCTGCGCTTGAATTTAGCGGGTCCAGGGTTACGTTGAGGCCAGCGACGGGGCTGCGCGGTCCGTCAGGCCGCAAATACCCCTGGGGCTATAATCTCTCTGAGGGAGCTGCCTCTTTCGGAATCGTGGTTCCGGAACTGCGGCGCCCACCTGCTATGCAGGCCACAGAGGGTATGCATATGCCAACGGCCGAGGTGGCTCCGTCGCACCGAAACGTCAGGGGCGTGCGCAAAGCGGCGTGCGTCCGAGTGTCCGCAGACCGGCCAATCGGTCCGGCGGTTCGAGATCTGACCCGGCGGTGCTTCCGTCAGCCAGCCCATCACGCGCCCAGCCCATCACAGAGCAGAGCGGCAATGATCGATCCCATATTCGACCCGGAAGAGTTGAGCCGCGCGAAGGCGGAACTTCGTACCCGGATGAGCCGTGATCGGGAGGTCATGGCCGAGGAGGCCGCGGATGCAGCGCACCGGCTGTCCGTGAACCTCTCCGCAGCGCTTGCGCCTTCGTCCGGAACGGTCGTGTCCGGGTATTGGCCGATGCGCGACGAGATCGACCCCCGTCCATGTCTGCACACGCTTTGGACGGGCGGGTGCAGGATCGCCTTGCCAGTCGTACCGGACGGCAAGCAGGCGCTGGTCTTTCGCGAGTGGGAACCGGACGAGGAACTGGTCCCCGGTCCCTACGGCACGTCCGAGCCTGCGCCGGAGGCTGAGATCGTCTACCCGTCGCTTCTGCTGGTGCCGCTGCTCGCTTTCGACCGCCGGGGGCGCCGTCTCGGGTACGGCGGCGGATACTACGACCGCACCCTCGCCGCTCTGCGGGAATGGCAGACCGTGCAGGCGATCGGTGTCGCCTTCGCCGCTCAGGAGATCGACGCCGTGCCCGCGGGGCCCCATGATGCGTTGCTCAACGGCATTGTCACCGAGGCCGGATTCATCGAAGTTGCGGAGTAGAGTGTGCGTCTCTTGTTTCTCGGCGACATCGTCGGACGGGCCGGCCGCGAGGCGGTGATCCATCATCTGCCGGCTCTGATGCGCGATCTGAAGACCGATTTCGTCGTGGTCAACGGTGAGAATTCAGCCCACGGTTTCGGGATCACCGCGAAGATCTGCGCCGAACTCTACGACGCGGGAGTGGACGTCATCACGACGGGCAACCACGTCTGGGATCAGCGTGAGATCCTCGACGTGATCGCCGATGACGATCGCCTCGTTCGACCGATCAACTTTCCCGCCGGCGCGCCCGGCAAGGGAGCCGTGATGCATGAGACACGGGACGGTCGCCGGGTCCTGGTCATCAACGTCATGTGTCGCCTGTTCATGGACCCGCTCGACGATCCCTTCGCCGCGGTGGAGAAGGCGATCGACGGGATCGGCCTTGGCGGAGACATGGATTTCATCCTGGTCGACGTCCACGGCGAGGCGACCAGCGAGAAAATGGCCTTTGGTCACGCCTTCGACGGCCGCGTGTCGCTGGTGGTCGGAACCCATACGCACGTTCCGACCGCCGATGTCGTGGTGCTGGCCAACGGTACCGCATACCAGAGCGACGCCGGAATGTGCGGCGACTATGACAGCGTCATCGGAATGAAGAAGGAATACCCGGTCAAACGGTTCACCACCAAGTTGCCGACCCCGCGTCTGGAAGCCGCCGACGGCGAGGCGACTGTCTGCGGCGTCTTCGTCGTGACCGATGACCGCACAGGCCTCGCGATTAGTGCCGAACCGCTGCGGGTGGGCGGCCTGCTCTCGGAGACGATCCCGATAGGGTGAGCGCTGCGCGGCTGCCGCGCACCCTCCTTGCTCTGAAGATCGCATCCGCAAACCGTCGTTCAGCAAGCTCCTTGTCGAATGGGCGCCGTGGCGTCAACCGGATCGGGTTTTAACAGCGATCCTGGCGTGTCTTGTCGCGCGAGACCCGTGCGGCGTAGCGGTGCGCGCGATTAAAGGTTAATTCGCTATCGCTCATACGATCTTGCGCGATAACCGACTCAACGCTTTTCGCAGGGAAGGATTTGAGCATAAAACCCTATCATTTATTTTTATTTTAATTTCTGAATAGAATTTTATTTTAAGCAATATTTATGAGTATTGGTAGTTTTGCTTTTTGGTGTCTTGAGAAAAATCTCACCCTTTCTATTCTGCAGTGAATGTTGCGCTGCAAAATAGGAGTGTTCATGGATTGCTGGGGTATTTGTGGAGGGCTGCGAACGGCTGCGGCAGTGTCCGCAGTCCTGGTTTTCGCCACGCCGACCCACGTCCGGGCGGACGCCATGCCGTCGAAAGCCCTGGTCGACGACGCGTTGCTTGAACGTCTTCGGAGCGCGGTGGAGGTTCCTGTCGCGACGATCTCGGTCGAGGCGCAGAACGCGCGAACGTCGGGTCTGTCGCAGAGCGAGGTCTATGCGTTGGATCGCGAGTGGCGCCAACAGCGCGAGGCGGAAAATCAGCCGATCGTCGCTGAATTGCTCGGGAGTCCGCTCTCCGCGTACCTGATGTACGTCCAGGCCGCGTCTGTCGGCCTGATCACCGAAATCATCGTCATGGACGCGCGCGGCCTGAACGTCGGGCAAAGCGCGCTGACGTCGGACTACTGGCAGGGGGACGAGGCGAAATTCACAAGGACGGTGCCCAGAGGCGCCGCCGCCGTGTTCGTCGATGAAGTCTCCTGTCACCGGGAAACCGGCACCTGGCGGTGTCAGGCGAGTCTCACGTTGTCCGGGTCGAACGGGATGGTCATCGGCGCCGCCACGTTCGAGATCAATCTGAACGAACTCGCCCGCCTGCGGGCTTTGAAGGCCGAGAGTCACTGAGGAAATCATGCTTAAGCGATCGTCTATATCAACGAGAATTTCCGCCGTGTTTGTGACACTGGTGCTGGTGCTCGGCGGTGCGGGAGGAGTGATCTGGCAGCAGTCGATGCAATTGGATGAGTCCGCCCGGCTCCAGGGCGAGCAGGTGGAACGGCTCAGGGCGCTTTCGGCGATACAGACCAGCGTTTTCGACCAGCGGACGGCGGTCCTGAACATGCTGATCACGGGCCGGCAGGATTTCGCCGACGAGTACAGGAATGCCGTGGCGGAGGTCGACGGGGAGCAAAGCGAACAGTTCCGCCAGATCGCGGAGGGGCTTTCCACGCAGGGTCGTGGCAGACTCGAGGAGATCGAGCGCGACATCCGGATCTGGCGTCGGGACTACGCCGACACTCAGATTCGCTTGATGAACCGTCCGTCGACGGTGAACGAGGCTCGCGCGATAGAAGTCGCGGGAGACCCGCAGGCGCTCTTCGACCGTTTGGATCAGGGGTTCGACACGCTCCGCGGCGTCGTGCTTGCCGATCTGTCGCGCCGCGATGCCGACTTTCACTCGGCGGCGATGCTGCTGCAGCTTTGGGTCGGGCTCAGCGGGGTGGTGCTGGTCGTGATCGCCGTCCTGGCGGGGGTGACCATGGTTCGTGGCGTCAGTCGCCCGATCCGGGGCATGACCGAGGCCATGCGGCGCTTGGCCGAAGGGGATCATCAGATCCATGTTCCCGGGCACGGCGCCGCCGCCGAGATCGACCGCATGGCCGGTGCGGTCGAAGTGTTCCGGACCGCCTTGGTGCGGAACGAGGAGTTCCAGCGCGAGACCGATCGGCTGCAACGCGAGAGCCGAGACGCGCTCAGCCGGGCGCGTTTGGAACTTGCCGATAGATTCCGCCTGCGGGTGGGATCGTTGATCGATGCGATCGTCGCGGACAGCGACACGCTGCGCGACGACGCGACCGGCCTGTCTTCCACGGCGCGCCAGACCAAAGGAATAGCGGTCGCTGCCGCGTCGTCGGCGGATCTCGCGGCGGAGAACGGCGATAGTGTGGCCGCGGCGACAGAGCAACTCGAAGCGTCGATCAACGAGATCTCCGGACAGGTTGCTTCGCAGACGCATATGGCGAAGGACGCGGACAAGCTGGTAGGCGAATCCACGGTTGTCATGCAACGCCTCGGCGCGGGCGCACGCGACATCGATTCGGTCGTCGATCTGATCGAAAAGATCGCCGACCAGACGAACCTGCTGGCGCTGAACGCCACCATCGAAGCCGCCCGTGCCGGCGTCGCCGGGCAGGGGTTCGCGGTCGTGGCGGGGGAGGTCAAGCGGTTGGCCGACCAGACGCGGGAGGCGACGGGCGATATCGCCGAGAGGATCTCAGGCATCCAGGCTGATGCGCAGGCGACGGTCGATGCGATCGCGTCGTTGCGGCAAAGCGTAGACCGGTTCGGCGAGGCGTCGAGTGTCGTCGGCGCTGCGGTTGAACAGCAGAATGCCGCAACGGGAGAGATCGCATTGGCGGTCCAGGGCGCGGCCAGGAATGCGCGCGACGTCAGCCTTTCCATGGCCGAGATGCGCCAGGCCGCCAGCTCGACCGAGGACGTCGCGGGCCGATTTCTGAGCGCCGCCGAGGCCTTGACGGGCCGGGCGGAAACGTTGCGCCGGGAGGTCGAGAGCCTTCTCGCCGAGATGACCAGCGACGATGATGATGCGGCGGCCGCCCGCCGACCCGACCTGAGGGCGCCGGCGTTGGCGGCCTGAGGGCGGCGTTGGTCCGACCGGCGCCATCTCGCCTCCCCCCGCGACACACGGTTCACCCCGGAGCCCGGCCTGTGCTAAACCCCCGCGCGGCGCTGGACGGGCGCCGGGGCGATACGGCGGATGTCGTGCGTCGACCCCCTACATCTGGTATAGAGAGTCGATTCGCGCCACGAACGGTCGCGAGCGGGAGCGTTTGGAAATGGCCGGTCATTCCCAATTCAAGAACATCATGTATCGCAAGGGTGCGCAGGATAAGAAGCGCGCCAAGGTTTTCACCCGTCTGACGCGCGAGATCCAGGTCGCGGCGAAGACCGGCGGCGAGGACCCGGCATCGAACCCGGCGCTGCGCACCGCCATCGCGGCCGCGCGCAAGGAGAACATGCCGAAGGACAACATCGAGCGCGCGATCAAGAAGGGCTCGGGCGGCGGCGACGACAACAATTTCGAGGAAGTGCGGTACGAGGGTTACGGGCCCGGCGGCGTGGCGATGATCGTCGACGCGCTGACCGACAACCGGAACCGTACCGCCTCGGAGGTCCGCGCGGCGTTCTCCAAGTTCGGCGGCAATCTCGGCGAGACCAACTCGGTCTCCTTCATGTTCAATCGGGTCGGTCAGATCATCTACCCTGCCGATGTGGGGTCGCCCGACGACGTGCTGGAGGCGGCGATCGAGGCTGGGGCCGAGAACGCGGAGTCGAGCGAGACCGAGCACGAGATCACCTGTCCGATCGAAGACTTCAACACGGTCCGAGAGGCGCTCGAGGCCAGCCTCGGCGAGCCGCAGTCTGCCGGCTTGACCTGGAAGCCGCTGAACACGGTCGCAGTGGACGAGGATCAGGCGGGCACGCTGATCAAGCTGTTCGATACCTTGGACGACAACGACGACGTGCAGCAGGTCTCGGCGAATTTCGACATCGCCGACGATGTCATGGCGAAACTGTCCGCCTGAGTTCGGATCAAGGCCGGGACAAGGGTCCGGGCCGGGATGTGAAGGAGGGCGGCACCACGGAGAGGCGCATGCGGCTGATCGGGCTCGACCCCGGCCTCAGGAACACCGGGTGGGGGGTGATCGAGACCGACGGTGTTCGCCTGCGCCACGTCGCGGACGGCACCGTGCATTCCGATGGCAAGGCAGATATCGCCATCCGTCTGGTGCAGCTCTATGACGCAATTCTTGATCTGATCGACCGGTATCGGCCTGACGAGGCGGCGGTCGAGGAAACCTTCGTGAACCGCAACCCGGAAAGTACGCTCAAGCTCGGACTCGCCCGTGGCGTCGTCCTGCTCGCACCGGCCAAGGCCGGGCTGAGAGTCGCCGAATACGCGCCGAAGCGGGTCAAGAAGGCCGTTGTCGGTACCGGAAGCGCGGAAAAGGAGCAGGTCCAGGCGATGATCTCGACGTTGCTGCCAGGCGCCAGGATCAAAAGTCCGGACGCCGCCGACGCTCTCGCGGTGGCGGTCTGCCACGCTCACTACGTCCAGTCCCGCGTCGCCTTCGGCCAATCGGCCGGCGTCGCCGCGCGCAAGACCGGTGCCGTGACCGACATGGCGCCGGGCCTCGAACGGGCGATCGCCGCCGCGCTGGCGAAGGAAGCGGCCAAGGAACCGGTTGGAGGCGGATCATGATCGCGCGGCTCAAAGGCATCCTCGACGCGCTCGGCGACAATCAGGCGGTTATCGACGTCAACGGCGTCGGCTATCTGATCTTCTGCTCCGGGCGGACGTTGACGGCGCTCGGTTCGGTCGGCGATGCGGTCAAGGTCGAGATCGAGACCCATGTCCGCGAGGATCATATCCACCTCTACGGCTTCACCGCCGGCTCCGAGAAGGCGGCGTTCAAGATGCTGCAGACCGTACAGGGGGTTGGCGCGAAGCATGCGCTGTCGATCCTGACCGTGCTGTCGCCGGACGAACTGTTCACCGCCATCGCCGCACAGGATCGGACCATGCTGACCCGGGCCGACGGCGTCGGGCCGAAGCTGGCCGCCCGGATCGTGAACGAGCTCAAGGACAAGACCGTCAACGTGGCGCTCGGGATCGCCGCTGACGCGCCCGCGGCCGCGCGCAGCGCCGCGGTGAAGGCGGCCGGTAGCGACACTCTGGCCGATGCCGTCTCCGCGCTCGTCAATCTCGGCTACGGCCGGGCCGAGGCCTATGGCGCGGTGCAGTCGGCGCAGGCCGCGCTCGGCGGGGACGCCGCCCTCGACAGGCTGATCACCGGCGGGCTGAAGGAGCTGGCCGGGTGAGCGGCGACTGGGATGAGGAAGCGGAGGATGCGGACCGCCTGATCGATGGCGAGCGTCGCCCGGAGGACATGGGCGAGACGACCCTGCGGCCGCAGACGCTCGACGACTTCACCGGACAGAAGAAGGTCCGCGAAAACCTCAAGGTATTCATCGATGCCGCCCGCGGCAGGGACGAGGCCCTGGACCATGTCCTGCTGTTCGGTCCTCCGGGGCTCGGCAAGACCACGCTTGCCCAGATCGTGGCGCGCGAACTTGGTGTGAATTTCCGCGCGACCTCGGGACCGGTCATCGCGAAGGCGGGCGACCTCGCCGCCCTGCTGACCAACCTGCAGCCGCGCGACGTTCTTTTTATCGATGAGATACATCGCCTTAATCCTGCCGTAGAGGAAGTGCTGTATCCCGCGATGGAGGATTTTCAGCTCGATCTCATCATCGGCGAAGGACCGGCAGCGCGGTCGATCCGGATCGACCTTGCGCCGTTCACGCTTGTGGCGGCGACGACACGGTCGGGGCTGATCACGACGCCGTTGCGTGAGCGCTTTGGTATTCCTCTGCGCCTCCAGTTCTACGAACCCGACGAGCTGACCCGGATCGTCAAGCGTGGCGCCGATCTGCTGGAGTTCGGTCTGACAGAGGACGGCGCCGGCGAGATCGCGCGCCGAGCCCGCGGCACCCCGCGGGTCGCGGGGCGCCTGCTGCGCCGGGTCAGGGACTTCGCCGCCGTCGCGGGCAAGGCGGTGGTGGACGCCGTGCTCGCGGACGCGGCGTTGACCCGGCTCGACATCGACCAGCGCGGCCTTGATGCGATGGACCGGCGCTACATGGGCTGCATTGCCGAAAACTACGGCGGCGGGCCGGTCGGCGCGGAAACGCTGGGTGCGGCATTGGGCGAGCAGCGCGACGTCATCGAGGAGGTGATCGAGCCGTACCTGATGCAGCAGGGGCTGATCCAGCGCACGCCGCGCGGACGGATCCTGTCGGCGGCCGGCTGGCGCTATCTCGGCCTTGCCCCGCCCAAGACCATCGACTCCCAACTCGACCTGCTCGGCCGTGGGGAGGACGATGCCTGACCCGTTCCGATTTCCCGTTCGGGTCTACTACGAGGACACCGATGCGGGTGGCGTGGTGTACCACGCGAACTATCTGCGTTTCGCCGAGCGGGCGCGGACGGAATTTTTGCGTGCGGCGGGGATCCAACAGCGGGAGATGCGCGAGGCCGACGGGTTCGCCTTCGTGGTCCGGCGCTGCAACATCGATTTCCGCGCGCCGGCTTTTCTTGACGACGCGTTGGAAGTGGTGACGCGGATCACCGGGGTTCGAGGGGCGGCTCTGGAAGCGATCCAGGAAGTCGTCCGGGAGGGCGAGACGGACCCCTTGGTCGTGCTGGAGCTGGTCATCGCCGGCGTGAACGGACGCGGACGCCCGGCGCGGCTACCGCAGAGAGTAAGAGACGTGGTCGGCGGCTTCGTCCCGGCCTGACCGTGAACATCTGAAGGCCGGCGGTGTCTCGCGGAGGCGCCGGCAGCGGAGAAGAGGAAATCGATGGAGCAAGTTGCACAAGCGGTAGTCGATACGGTCCAGGGAGCGGCGCAAGGGGCCGCCGCATCGGGGCTGACTTCACCGGGGCTGGCGGCGCCGGCGGCGGCGATGACGAGCGAGCTTAGCGTCTGGGCCCTCTTCATGATGGCCGATCCGGTGGTCAAGATCGTGATGCTGCTTCTGGTCCTGGCCTCGATCTGGAGCTGGGCAATCATCATCGAGAAGATCCTGAAGATGCGTCGGATGCGCCGCCGCGCGACCGAGTTCGAGGATGCGTTCTGGTCCGGCGGATCGCTCGAAGACCTGTACGACCGTATGGGCGGCCATCCGTCCGACCCGATGTCCTCGATCTTCTCATCAGCCATGCGCGAGTGGCGCCGTTCCGCGGCCAAGGGTTTGAATCAGCGGTCGACCGACCTGCGGGCAAGCCTGCGTGACCGCCTCGATCAGATCATGCATCTGACCATCAACCGTGAGATGGAGGCGCTGGAGAAGAGGATGACCTTCCTGGCGTCGGTCGGCTCGACGGCGCCGTTCGTCGGCCTCTTCGGGACGGTCTGGGGGATCATGAACAGCTTCCAGGCGATCGCGGCGTCGAAGAACACCAGCCTGGCCGTGGTGGCCCCCGGTATTGCCGAGGCGCTGTTCGCAACGGCGCTCGGTCTGGTCGCGGCCATCCCGGCGGTCGTCGCCTACAACAAGCTTTCCAGCGATCTCGACCGCTACTCGGGACGGCTGGAGGGCTTCGCGACCGAGTTCGGCTCGATCCTGTCGCGGCAGATGGACGAGGGGCAGTAGGACGTGGCGGGCGGACTTATCAAACGCGGCGTGCCCGGACGTGGTGGGCGTCGCCGCCGGGTGCCGATGAGCGAGATCAACGTCACGCCGTTCGTCGACGTGATGCTGGTGCTGCTGATCGTCTTCATGGTGACGGCGCCTCTGTTGACCGTCGGGGTGCCCGTCGATCTGCCTCAAACCAAGGCCGCCCAACTCACGGATGAAGTGGAGCCGCTGGTCATTACGGTGCGCGCGGATGGCGGGATCTTTCTGCAGGAGACGTCGATCACCCGCGAGGAACTGGTGCCGAAGCTGGTGGCGGTGTCCGGTGCCAATCCCGATCTCAGGATTTTCGTCCGGGGCGACAAGTCGATCGCCTACGGAACGGTGATGGAGGTCATGGGGCTGGTGAATTCCGCCGGTTTTCGTCGGGTGGCTTTGCTGGCCGAACTGCCGGAGGACTCCGCCGGGACCCGCTGAGGTCCGGGCGCGAGGCGGGGCGATAGCGGTCCAATGAGGAGCGTGACGAACGATCGATGAACGTGGCTCTGGTCATATCGATACTGCTGCACGCTGGCGTGCTGGCGCTGGCCGTTTTCGGTCTGCCTCGGCTTGCCCGCGAGGAGCCTATCGAGAACCGTCTCGTCGTCGTCGACGTGGTCACGGTGGCGGAGGTCACGAACGCCCCGCCGCCCGCCGAAGCCGCGAAGCCGGACAAGACGCCGCCGCCCCCGCCCCAGGCTGCGGCCAAACCGCAACCGGCCCCCCCGCCGCCACCTCCGCCGCCACCTCCGGCCCAGGCCGCCCCGCCGCCTCCGGCGGACGTGCCGCCGGCCGAAACCGCCCAACCGCCCGAACCTCCCCCACCGGCCGATGCGGAACCGGTTCCTATTCCGACCGAGCGGCCGGTTGCGCCGCAGCCGGAACCGGTCGCTCCCACGCCCGTTCCCGTGGAGAAACCCGAACCGCCGAAGCCCGAACCGGCTCCGCAGGTCGCCGCGGCGCCGGAACCCGAGAAGGCCGCGCCGCAGGTGCCGGAAGCGGCCAAGGTGGAGCGTGTCGAGGAGGAGAGTCCCGCGCCGGTTCCTGTGGCCCGTCCGACCCCGCCGGAGCGCCGCGCGCAGGTTGCCCGGCAAGAGACGCCGGAGACGCCCGAGAAGAAGGAGCCGGAGAAGACGGACACATTCCTGAACGTGCTGAAAACGGTTCAGGATTTGAAGAAGGACGCGCCCGCGCCTCAGGCGGAGCCGAGACCGACACCCGCACCCGATGCGGATACCACGGCGCGGCGGTCGAACTTCGACCCGAACCAGACGCTGTCGATTTCGGAGATGGACGCGATCCGACAGCAGATCAGCGGTTGCTGGCTGGTGCCGGCCGGCGCGAAGAACGCCGCGAACCTGGCGGTGGAGATCAACGTCACGATGAATTCGGACCGCACTGTGCGGTCCGCCCAGGTGGTGGACAGAGGCCGGATGCAGAACGACCCGTTCTTCCGGTCCGCTGCCGAGAGTGCCCTCAGGGCGCTGAAATCGCCGAACTGTTCCCCGTTGCAACTTCCGCCGGAGAAGTACGACACATGGAAAAACTTCACGATCACCTTCGATCCGAGGGACATGCTGTCATGATCGACACCTCCCACTCCGGCGCGCCTGTCACCGCGCCGCGGCCGCCGAGACCGTCCGTCGACATCGAGATGTCGCGCCGAGACCTCGCCCGCCTGTCGCTCGCCGGTCTTCTCGGCGCGACGGGGGTTGCGGGCTTCGCGGCGCCGGCCCGCAGCGAGTTGCGGATCGACATCACCCAGGGCCGGGTCGATCCGCTGCCGATCGCGATCGCCGAGTTCAAGGGTGAGGGCATCGAAGCCACGCGTGTCGGTCGGACCATGACCGAGATCATCTCGGCGAACCTGGAGCGGTCGGGCCTGTTCAAGCCGATCGACAGCCGGGCGTTCATCCAATCCGATCTGGACTTCGACACGCCGCCGCGCTTTGGCGATTGGCGGCAGATCGCTGCCCAGGCTCTGGTTCACGGACGGGTAACGATCCCAGCGCCCGGGCAGTACCGGATCGAATACCGGCTGTGGGACGTGTTCGCCGAGCAGTACATGACGGGGACGTCGCTAACGGCGATCGAGGAGTCCCTGCGCCGGGCCGCGCATATCGTCTCCGACATGATTTACAAACGGATCACCGGAGAGGACGGATACTTCGATACTCGCTTTGTCTATATCGCCGAGAGCGGCCCGCAGAACCGCCGCAAGAAGCAGCTCGCCATCATGGATCAGGACGGAGCGAACCATAAGTTCCTGACCGACGGCAATACGCTCGTGCTGACACCCCGGTTTTCGCCGACTGTTCAGGAGATCACCTACCTCGCCTACTATCAGAACCGGCCGAGGGTCTATCTCTTCAACCTGGATTCGGGGCAGCAGGAAGTGCTCGGAGACTTCCCCGGCATGACCTTCGCGCCGCGGTTCTCGCCAGACGGCAACCGGGTCATCATGAGCCTCGCCCAGAACGGCGTCACCGACATCCACACCATGGATCTGCGGACGCGCAAGGTGGCGCAGCTCACGGATACGCGGTCGATCGATACGTCGCCGACCTATTCGCCGGATGGCAGTCAGGTGGTCTTCAACTCCGACCGCGGCGGGTCGCAACAGCTCTATACCATGGCCGCCAGCGGTGCGGGCGTGAAGCGGATCAGCTTTGGCCAGGGGCGCTACGCAACCCCGGTCTGGTCTCCGCGCGGGGACCTGATCGCGTTCACCAAGATCACCGGCGGTACCTTCCATATCGGTGTGATGCGGCCCGATGGGTCTGGCGAACGTCTGCTCAGCCAGGGTTTCCTCGTGGAAGCGCCGAGTTGGTCGCCGAACGGGCGCGTTCTCGTCTATTTCAAGCAGGAGCCGACCGACCGGAACGGGCGTGGCGGAAGCTCGAAGTTGTATACGATCGACCTCACCGGCTATAACGAGCGTGAAGTCATCACACCGCTGGATGCGTCCGATCCCGCGTGGAGCCCCTTGCTTCGCTAATCGATTAGAAGCTATAAGGAAAAACGCTCGTGGTCGGCTGCCGGGGAACTGTGCAGTCCGACAAGGCGAGTCCGGGCCCGGCAGGCCGGGTCATCAGGACCACGAGGGGGGCGGGGCGCCCGGCACCACAGATTTCCAGAGGGACACACCTACCATGCGCATCAAGTTTTTGAGTGTGTTCGCGGCCGTCGCGCTGCTCGCTGCCTGCGAGACGGCTCCGACTGATACCGCGAACACCAATACGGGCGGCAACACCCAGACGACGAGCTCCACCACGGCGGCGGCTCCGGCCGGCCCGACCCCGGGGAGCGCCGAGGACTTCGTCGTCAACGTTGGCGACCGGGTCTTCTTCGACTTCGATAGCTCCGCACTCGATGCGGATGCTCGCACGACGCTTGAGCGTCAGGCGTTCTTCCTGCGCAAGTACCCGAGCATCTCGATCACCATCGAGGGCCATTGCGACGAGCGCGGCACGCGTGAGTACAACCTGGCGCTCGGCGAACGCCGCGCCGCCGCGACGCGTGATTACCTGGTCTCGCTGGGCATCGATCCGAGCCGTGTCACCACCATCTCCTACGGTAAGGAGCGCCCGGTGAACCCGGCTTCCAACGAGCAGGCCTGGGCCGAGAACCGCCGCGGCGTCACCGTCATCAACTGACGGTCGGATATCGCATAGAGAACGGCGGTGCCCGGAAACGGGACACCGCCGTTCGCGTTTCGGCGCCGAATTTCCTGATGGGCGCGTGAAGGCGGGAGCCCGGCGGAGCGGGTGCGGCGGCGGATTGCTGGTTCCGCCATATTTCCGCCGCGAGCATCCTGGAGAGTGGAGCCATGATGCGTTCGGTTGTGACTATCCTGTGTTTTCTGGTTGCGGCGGTTCCGTCGGTGGCTTCCGCTCAGCAGGACATCTCGGGTCTTCTGAACCGGATGGCGCGGCTGGAGCGAGAGCTGGCGGATTTGCAGCGGACCGTCTTTGCCGGCGGCCAGCCCCCCGCGTCGGTGACCGCGGGCCAGGCCGCTCAACTCGTCCAGCCGGATGGTTCCGGCGGATCGCCGTTGGCCCGTATCGAGATCCGATTGCAGGAGATCGAAGCGGATATCCGCCGAATAACCGGGCGCGTCGAGGAGCTTGGATTCACGGTTCAGAACGTTTCCGATCGGATGGACCGGCTCCAAACCGATACCGACATCCGTTTCCGCGAGCTTGCCGCGGGGGCGGGACAGACGACCGGTTTTCAGGACACCGGCAGCGGCGTTCAGGACACCTCTTCCGCGCCGGCCGTCAATCCGACCCAATCGCCCGGGGCGCCGCCATCGACGCTCGGATCGTTGTCGGGCAGCGACGTGTCCGCCCTGCAGGCGACCGCGCCACCGCAAACGGCGTTGTTGCCGGCCGACCAGTCGGTCGAAGATCAGTACAAGGCGGCGTTCGATCATCTCGTCAAACACGACCTGCCGACTGCCGAAGCGGCGTTCAGGGCGTTCCTGGCGGAACACGCCGAGGATCCGCTTGCCGGCAACGCGCAGTATTGGCTGGGCGAGACCTACTACGCGCGGGAACGCTACGAGGAGGCTGCCGTTGCCTTCCTTGAGGGCTACCAGAGCTATCCCGACAGCCCCAAGGCGGCTGACAATCTGCTCAAGCTCGGCATGTCGCTGGCGCGGATCGACCGCAAGGAGGAGGCGTGTACGACCTTCGCCAAGTTGAGCGCGGACTTCCCCAACGCGCCCACCAACATCAAGCGCCGGCTTATCAACGAGACCAAGGCGTTGAACTGCGCGACCGGTTGAACAGGGACCCGCTCCGCCACGAAACGGCGGCTCTGTCGGATCCGATCACCGAGGGTGAGGGCGCGGCGTTGCTGGACGCGGTCCTCGGCGACGAGGCGCTCGTCGCCGTCGCCGTTTCCGGCGGACCGGACAGCACCGCGCTCCTGCATGTCGCCGATCGATGGGCGCGGCGGCGCGGCCGCCGGCTCCTGGTTCTGACCGTCGATCACGGGCTGCGCGCCGGGTCGGCGGCGGAGTCGGCATCTATGGCAGCGCTGGCCCGAGCGCTTGGCCACGAACACCGCACCCTACATTGGCAGGGCTACAAGCCGTCCGCCGGTCTCCAGGCGGCGGCACGGGAGGCCCGGATGGGTTTGCTGGCGTCGGCCTGCCTCTCGGCCGGCGCGGGCACACTGATGCTGGCCCATCATCTCGAGGATCAGGCGGAGACCGTCCTGCATCGCATCGACCGAGACACGGGTCCGGAGGGGCTGGCGGCCATGGCGTCGGAGACCTGGCGTCTGGGCGTGCGGCTGGTCCGTCCGTTCCTGACCGTTCCGAAGGGTCGTCTCCTGGACACCTGCCGCGCGGCCGGCCTCAGCTACAGCGAGGATCCATCGAACGACGATCCGCGCTTCAACCGTGTGCGATTGCGACGGATGCGGGCCGACCTGGACGCGGTCGGCGTAACCGTGGACCGTCTGACGCGGTTGGCCGCCGCAATGGGGATCGCCCGCCGCCGGATGGATGCGGAGGTTCGCGCCTGGCTGGCAGCCCATGGCCGGATCCATGGCTGTGGCACGCTCCGGTTCGATCGCGCGGCGCTGATCAAGGCGCCCGGGCCACTGGTCGATGCCGTCCTACGCAGAGCCTTCCGGATCGCCGCCGGCGACGGCTATCCCCCGCGCACCGCTGCACTTGCCGCACTGGCCGACTGGATTGCTTCGGCGGCTTCCGGGGGAAGACGGACGCTCGGCGGATGCCTGTTCGAAATCTGCGGAGAGACGGTCGCCGTAATGCGGGAAGCGGCCGCCTGCGCGTCGCCCAGGACCGTCGAGGCGGGCGGAACCTTGTGCTGGGACGGCCGTTTTCTGATTTGCAACCGTACTTTCCGGCCAGTACGGATCGGTGCCTGCGGTCCGGATGGTTGGCGTCGGATCAAACGGTTAGGGATCGCGGCGTCGCTCTCGCCGGAGGCGCGGGCGCTACCGCATGCGGCCCGTCTGGCGTGGCCGATTGTCACTGACCTTGACGGGGTGGTCGTGCTCCCCCACCTTGTTGCAGGCGAGCGGACAACGCCCGGTGGGTGGGGAATTGACGTGTCGATACACCTGCTTGCGACGCGTGAGCGACGGATCGATGGCCCGATGGCCGATGGAAGGCTGACGACGTGAATAATTTCGGTAAGAATCTCGCCCTCTGGATCATCATCGGCGTCCTGCTCGTGGCGCTGTTCAATCTTTTCCAGGGATCCAACACCCGGACCGCCCAGCGAAGCCTCGCTTACTCGGATTTCCTGTCCGAAGTGGAGAGCGGCCGTGTGAACCAGGTGACCATTCAGGGTCAACAGATCTCGGGCCGATTCTCCGACGGGAGCACGTTCCAGACCTACGCGCCGCAGGATGCTGAACTTGTCCCGCGCCTGAACGAGTCCGGTGTCCGGATATCCGCCGCGCCGCCGGAGGAAGGCAGTTCGGGTCTGTTCCAGATCCTGATCAGCTGGTTCCCGATGCTTCTGTTCATCGCGGTCTGGATCTTCTTCATGCGCCAGATGCAGGGCGGCGGCGGCAAGGCGATGGGCTTCGGCAAAAGCCGTGCGCGTCTGCTGACCGAGAAGACCGGCCGGGTTACCTTCGACGATGTTGCCGGCATCGACGAGGCGAAGTCGGAACTCGAGGAGATCGTCGAGTTCCTGAAGGACCCGCAGCGGTTCCAGCGCTTGGGTGGCAAGATTCCGAAAGGCTGTCTGCTGGTGGGCCCTCCGGGTACCGGTAAGACGCTGCTGGCCCGCGCGATCGCCGGCGAAGCGAACGTGCCGTTCTTCACCATCTCCGGGTCGGATTTCGTGGAGATGTTCGTTGGCGTCGGTGCCTCGCGTGTCCGCGACATGTTCGAGCAGGGAAAGAAGAACGCTCCCTGCATCATCTTCATCGACGAAATCGATGCGGTTGGTCGCCATCGCGGTGCCGGTCTTGGCGGCGGCAATGACGAGCGCGAGCAGACCCTGAACCAGCTCCTGGTTGAGATGGACGGGTTCGAAGCGAACGAGGGCGTGATCCTCATCGCCGCGACCAACCGTCCCGATGTGCTGGACCCGGCGCTGCTGCGACCGGGCCGCTTCGACCGTCAGATCGTCGTTCCGAACCCGGACATTCTGGGTCGCGAGAAGATCCTGAAGGTCCACATGCGCAAGGTGCCGCTTGGTCCGGACGTCGACGCCCGAACCATCGCGCGCGGTACGCCCGGCTTCTCCGGCGCCGATCTGGCGAACCTCGTCAACGAAGCCGCCCTTCTGGCCGCCCGCAAGGGTAAGCGCGTGGTCGGCATGACCGAGTTCGAAGAGGCCAAGGACAAGGTGATGATGGGATCGGAGCGCCGATCCATGGTCATGACCGACGACGAAAAGAAGCTGACCGCCTATCATGAGGCCGGTCACGCCATCGTCGCGCTACACTGCCCGGATAGCGATCCGATTCACAAGGCGACGATCATCCCGCGCGGACGTGCGCTCGGCATGGTGATGCGCCTGCCGGAGGGTGACAGGATCTCGCTGTCGAAGGCGAAGTTGGAGGCCGATCTGCGGGTCGCCTGCGGTGGCCGTATCGCCGAGGACCTGATTTTCGGGGCGGAGCGGATCACCACCGGCGCCTCGTCGGATATCCGCATGGTGTCCGACATGTCGCGCCGGATGATCACCGAATGGGGCATGAGCGACAAGCTGGGCTTCCTGGCCTATTCGGCGGATCAGCAGGAAGTCTTCCTCGGCCATTCCGTGACCCAGCAGAAGAATGTCTCTGACGCGACGGCCAACGTGATCGACGAGGAGATCCGGCGGATCACCGACGAGGCGTATGACGACGCCCGACGTATCCTCGAAGAGAATATGGACGACCTGCACAAGCTCGCGAAAGGGCTCCTCGAGTACGAGAGCCTGTCCGGCGACGAGATCCAGGAACTTCTGGAGAACGGCACGATCAATCGGGGCGGACGGGACGAGCCCACCAAGCCGAGCGGCCCTGGCCGACGCGCCTCGGTGCCGACCGGCGGAACCGCTCCGGGCGGTGGCAGCGGTCCCGGCGGGATGGAGCCAGATCCGCAACCGGGCGACTGAGCCGCAACCACGGGTCGCTTCGTGACTCTCCCCATCGTCCGTGAGCCCGCGCAACAGCGCGGGCTTTCCGCATCCGCAGCCTCTCGGTCAGATCTTGCGGCATCCTATGGGCGGCCGGTCGGACTGCTCTATGGCGACACGGCCGTCGCGGCCATCGCCGCCGGCGATGCTCTGCCTCTTGCCGGCGGACCGATCGCCTTTGGCGCTCTCGACCTGATCCGACGCGACGTCGAGGCGATCGTCGTTCGGACGGTTGCGGTCGGCGATCTGGATCCGGCGATTTTGCCCGACGGCTTGCTCGACCGCCTTACCCGCCCCCGCTGGCCGGTGTGGACTGCCGGCGGCGCCGCATGCGATGGATCCGTCGCCGCTGGCGTGCCGGCCCCCGCCATCATGGGAATCGTCAACGTCACCCCCGACAGTTTCTCGGACGGCGGTCGTTTCGTCTCGCGCGATGCCGCCATCTCTCAAGGACGGCGGCTGGCCGAAGAGGGAGCGGACATCCTCGATATCGGGGGCGAGTCCACCCGGCCCGGCGCCGCGGAGGTGAGCGTCGCCGAGGAGATTGACCGCGTGGTACCGGTTATCGAAGCGCTGGCTGCCGATGGGCACAGGGTTTCCGTCGACACGCGCAAGGCGCCTGTCATGCGCGCGGCGCTCGCCGCCGGTGCGGCGATCGTAAACGATGTCTCGGCACTGACCTTCGACCCCGAGGCGTCGAACCTGCTGGCCGGGTGCGATTGCCCGGTGGTCCTGATGCATATGCGCGGCGAGCCGGGCACGATGCAGACCGATCCGCGCTATGCCTGTGCCCCATTGGAGGTTTTTGACGAGTTGTCGGATCGGTTGGCGGCGGCCCAGGACAAGCGGGTTGCAAGAGACCGGTTGGTCGTCGATCCAGGTTTCGGCTTTGCCAAGACTCCCGCCCACAATGTTCAGGTGACGGCTTGGCTATCCTTGTTGCACGGCACCGGTCGACCGATCCTGTTCGGAGCGTCGCGCAAGAGTTCGATCGGATCACTGTCGCGCGGTGAACCGGCGGACGCGCGCCTGCCGGGATCGATTGCTCTTGCGCTGACCGCCATGGAGCAGGGGGCCCAGACGATCCGGGTACACGACGCGGCGGAAACCGCACAGGCGTTTGCACTGCGGCGGGCAATTCTCGCGACTTCGTGACGGCAGCGCATTAATCTCCTTTAAAGGTGCAATGCGCTATAAATGTCGAAACTATCGAGAGATCGTGAACGAGACATGGCCCGCACTCTTTTCGGAACAGACGGCATTCGCGGCCGCGCCAATGCCGAACCGATGACGCCTGCGACGGCGATGGCTGTTGCAATGGCGGCCGGCGCTCGCTTCCGCGGCGATCACGGCCGTCGGAATTTCGTGCTGATCGGCAAGGACACGCGTCTGTCGGGATACATGATCGAGCCGGCGATGGTTGCCGGCTTCACCTCCATTGGAATGGACGTCGTTCTGGTCGGACCGATGCCGACCCCGGCTGTAGCCATGCTGGTTCAATCCATGCGGGCGGATCTGGGCGTAATGATCTCCGCCTCTCACAACCCTTTTTCCGATAACGGCATCAAACTGTTCGGCCCGGACGGCTTCAAACTGTCCGACACGGTCGAGGCCGAAATCGAGGAAATGGTGGGGCGTTGGCAAAGCCTGCCGCTTGCGGACTCCGACGCTCTGGGACGCGCCCGAAGGCTCGAGGACGAGCAGGGTCGCTACATCGAGGTCGTCAAATCGACCTTTCCACGGGACCTGAGCCTGGACGGCGTGAAGGTGGTGGTCGACTGCGCGAACGGGGCCGCCTACAAGGCCGCTCCCCGGGTTCTGTTCGAGTTGGGCGCCGAGGTGATCCCCATGGGGGTCTCGCCCGACGGGTTCAATATCAATGACGGCTGCGGCGCCACCGCGCCCGAGGCCATGATGGCCCGCGTCGTGGCCGAGGGGGCCGATGTCGGTGTAGCGCTGGACGGCGATGCCGACCGGCTGATTCTCGCGGACGAGACCGGGCACAAGCTGGACGGCGATCAGATTCTGGGACTCATCGGCGGCTCTTGGCTGGTGGACGGCAGGCTGAGCGGCGGCGGGGTGGTCGCGACGGTGATGTCCAATCTCGGCCTGGAGCGATACCTGAATGGTATCGGTCTGGAACTGGTGCGGGCCAAGGTCGGTGACCGCTACGTGCTCGAGGCGATGCGTAAAGGCGGCTTCAACGTCGGTGGCGAGCAGTCCGGCCACATGATCCTGTCTGATCATGGAACCACCGGCGACGGTCTGGCCGCCGCGCTGCAGGTGCTGGCGGCGATGAAGCGGGCGGACAAGCCTCTCTCACAGGTCGCCCGCGTCTTCGAACCGATGCCGCAGGTCCTGAAGAACATCCGGTTCTCCGATGGTGATCCGCTGTCGACCGACGGCGTCAAGAAAGCGATCGCCGAGAGCGAACGGGCCCTCGGAAGCGAGGGACGGCTTGTGATCCGCAAGTCCGGGACGGAACCCTTGATCCGCGTGATGGCGCAGGGATCGGACGACCAGCAGGTCACCGATGCAGTCGACCGGATCGTGGATGCGATAGAATTGTTGGCTACCAGTTCGGCGGAGTGAAGAAGGTATGTCGAGATCGATGACGGGCCGTGTCCTGATCGCCGCCGGGTCCGATTCCGGAGGCGGCGCCGGGATTCAGGCGGATACCAAGACGGTGACCGCGCTGGGTGGATACGCGATGACCGCGATTACCGCCCTGACGGCGCAGAACACAAAAGGCGTGTTCGGAATCCACGAAGTGCCGATAGCGTTCCTGCGTCAGCAACTCGATCTTTTGATGGACGATATCGGTGCCGACGCGATCAAGACGGGCATGCTCCATTCGGGGCCTGTCATCGACACGATCGTCGACGTGATCGAAGAGAAGGCGATGGATATCCCGCTGGTCGTCGACCCGGTGATGGTCGCCAAGGGCGGTCATCCGCTTCTGGATCCCGATGCCATGCAGGTGCTGAAGGCGCGGCTGATCCTGCGCGCGGATCTGCTGACGCCCAATCTGCCGGAGGCCGAGATCCTGACCGGCATGACCATCAAGGATGTGGACGATATGCACCATGCCGCCGAGATGCTGTTGTCCCTCGGACCGCCCGCCGTGCTTCTCAAGGGGGGGCACCTGTCGTCCGAAGAGGTGGTCGACCTTCTGGTCACCGAGGACAGCACCCGTGAGTTCCGCAGTCCGCGGATTCGCAGCACGAGCACGCACGGCACCGGTTGCACTCTGTCGTCCGCCATCGCCTGCGGACTGGCGCAGGGCTTGGAGCTGGAAGCATCGGTTGAGCGAGCCCGGAATTTCGTGGCGACGGCAATTGCCACGGCACCCGGCTACGGCAACGGCCATGGACCGCTCAACCATGCGCACACGGTAGAACCGGCGGCCTGAAGCCACCGCTCACCTCGGCGGAGGGCGGGAAGAGACTACTCGGCGGCGGCCGATTTCTTGTGGCTGACGGGCCGACCGGCCCGGCTCTCCGCGAGTTCCTCGAAACGCTCCATGGTGTGCTGCGACCACTGCACGATGTCGTAGTTGCTGACGTTGCGGCGCATCATCTGCATGCGGGCGCGCTGCTCCTCCGGCTTCATGTCCAACGCTTGGTCGATCGCCGCATCCATGAACCGCTCCGAGTACGGGTTGGTCATCACGGCGTAGGGGAGCTGAACGGCCGCGCCCATGAATTCGGAGATGACGACGCATCCCTGCTCGTCCACCCGGGCGGCGCAGTACTCCTTGCAGACCAGGTTCAGGCCGTCCCGCAGCGGCGTCAGCCAGCAGACGTCGGCGGCCCGGAAATAGGCAATCAGATCGTTCAGCGGCACGGCGCTGGTAAACAGCATGATCGGCGTCCACTCGAACGTGCCGAACCGGCCGTTTATGCGGCCGACGAGCCCCTCGATCTCCTCCTGGACCCGCCGGTAGACGGCCATGTTCTGATTAGCCAGGACCGAGACGCACATCAAACGCACCTTGCCATGCAGGTCCTTGCGCCGTGTGAGGAGCCGCTCGAACGACTCCAGCATCTCCTTCGTGCCCTTAGTGTAGTCGGTCCGAGCCACCGAGACGATCAGGCGCTTGTCGCCGAGCTCCTCCCGGATCTCCTCGAGCTTCTTCTCGGTCGCTTCCGACCGCGCGACCTCTTCGATGTAGTTGACGTTGGTTCCAACCGGGAACGCATCGATGTTGACGATCTGATCGCGATACTTCAGCCGCGTGATGATTGTCGGTTCCGACAGTGCCATGCCGCGGGGCGACATGCCGTCCTCGACATCGATTTCCTCCTCGACGCTGACGTCAAACAGCGTCCGGGCCGTGTTCGCGAAATTCTGCGCGTAGCGCGGGATATGGAAGCCGACCTGATCGCAATGCAGCAGGCTTTCCATGATCTCGTTGCGCCACGGCAAGATGTTGAACACGTCGGGCGCCGGGAACGGCGTGTGGTGGAAGAAGGAAATCCTGGCGTTCGGCTTCATCTGCCGCAGGTAAATCGGAACGAGCCAGAGGTTGTAGTCGTGAATCCAGATGATGGCGTCGTCCGCCGCCTGCTCGGCGGCAGCCTGGGCGAACAGGAAATTCACTTCTTGGAACATCGGCCAATCGACCGGCCCGTAGTCATAGGCGTCGACGAAGGAGTGCAGGATCGGCCAGAGGGCCTCCTTCGAGGTCACGGCATAGAAGCTGTTCACCTGCTCCTCGGTGAGGGCGAGGCGAGACACGGTGTAGTCGCCGAAGTCGTCGCTGATGGTGACGATCCGCTCCCAATCCGGCATCTCGCCATATTCGCGAAGCTTCCAGGCGATCCAGGCGCCGTGGGAGACCTCTCCGAAAAAGCTCTTCAGCGTCGGGACGATTCCGTTTGGGCTCTTGTTCGGCCGCAGCTCGATCTTCCTGTCGACCTCCACCTCCTCGTAGGGTTGACGATGGTAGACGATGACCAGATCGGATTTCATGCCGCTGCCCCCCGCAGGCTTGCCAGTGTTTCAATCACCTCGTGGATACCGGCGGCGCCGTTGCCGCGGCTGATGCTGGTGTTCTCCAGGTTCTTGACGCGCGAGACCAGGTCCGGCTCGCTGTTGGCCACTGCGACGCCGCGCAGCCCGGTCTCGAACAAAGAAAGATCGTTCATGGTGTCGCCGGCGACGAGGACGCGCCCCGGGTCGATCCGCAGATGGTCGACCAGCCGCAGCAGGGTCGGTCCCTTGCTCACGCCCTTGGGAAGAACGTCGAGGTAGGTGCTCGCCGAGGTCAAGCAGTCGAAGCCGGCTTCCTCGATCCTTCGGGCCACGCTCGGATCGTAGCGCTCCGGATCGTAGTAGTAGCTCACACGGTAGCGGAACGGGGTCGGCTGGAGTTCCAGCCAGTCGACATCGTCCAGCATCGCGCGGACCCGGTCGCCGGCGTCGCCCCACCGCCGCGCGATATCGGCTTCAAGTTCCGGCACCGTCTCGAAGTCCTCGCCCTGGACGATGGTCGTGCCGACATCGCCGATGACGTAATCCGGCTTGGGCACCCAGCCGTCCGAGGTGAGATCGCGGATGAACGGGATGTCGCGCCCGGTGACGAAGACCAGTGCGACCCGATCCCGGTTCGCATCGATGGCCGAATACAGCTTGGTGCGCTCGTCGTCGGTTCCGCCGAGGAACGTCCCGTCCAGATCGGTGGCGAGAACCACGTCGGCGCGTGTCGGATCTGGGCGATGGGTGCTAGGGGCGTTCATGGCATGATCTCCGATACGTACTCCTCGACCTCGTCTTCGTTCCCATGGGGGATGCTGAAGTCGAGCGCCGCCGGTTCTCCCTTGAGCGGCCGCTCCATAAGCCGGCCGATGGCATCCGAAATTTCCACGCCGTCCGCGACGATGGATCGGACCGCCTCGCAGATCGGCATCTCGATCCCGAGTCTGCGGGCGAGGTCGGTCACCGAGACCGCGTTCACGACACCTTCAACGACGCTGCGCCGGTTGCTCAGCAAATCCTCCTGGCGTTGCCGCTGGCCGAGCGCCTTGCCGAACGACATGTTGCGCGACTGCTCGCTGGAACAGGTAAGGGCCAGATCCCCCATACCGGAGAGCCCGGTCACCGTTTCGCGTCGTCCGCCAAGTGCCTGAGCAAGCGTCTTCATTTCGTCGAGGCCGCGCGTGATCAGCGCCGCCCAGGTATTCGCGCCGAACCCGAGACTGCTGGCGATGCCGCAGGCGATGGCGATCACGTTCTTGACCGCGCCGCCGACCTCCACGCCGATCAGATCGTCTGATATGTAGGGGCGGAAGGAAGGAGTGGCGAGCGCCAGGGACAGGCGGGTGGCCAGTGAACCGTGCGGATTGTCGGTCGCGTCTGCCGAGGCGATGGTGACGGCGGTCGGATGGCCGTCGGCGACCTCGGCGGCGAAACTCGGGCCGGATAGGACCGCGATTTGCCGTCCGGGCATCGCTTCGGCGACGACCGTCGTCATCAACTTGCCGCTGTCGCGCTCCACGCCTTTGCTGGCCAGCACCACGGGGATGTTCGGAGCAGCGGCCGCATGAACCCGTTCGCCGATATCGCGGATCGCCTGTGAGGGCACCACCAGCATGATCGCATCCGCTCCCCTGGTCGCCTCGGCCATGTCGGACGTGGCGACCACGTTGTCCGGGATGGCGCGGCCGGCCAGAAGTTGCGCGTTGATCCGATCGCGGGCGATCGCGGCCGACAGGTCTGGATCGCGGGCCCACAGCGCGACGTCCGAGCCGGCGCGGGCCGCCGTGATGGCCAGGGCGGTTCCCCACGCTCCCGCACCGATAACGGCAAATCTGGCTATTTGGCGGTCGTCGTTCATAGCGGATGGCAACGCAGCTTCGTCGGCGATGGGACAGGCTCCGTGAAGTCGGCGGGACCCTTAAGACATGCATCCAATCGCCTCAGGATCAAGGGGCGAAAGCCGTTCGGGTTCGGTGTTTTGTTGCGCTGCAGCACCAATCGGGTTGATCCGACGACCGTGTCGCGGTTAGCACTATGAGGGTCCCGCGGGGCATCCTTGCCACTTGAAAGAGGAAGGAATCGCGATGACGACCGCGGTCTCTCAGAACGACGGCCGAACCCAGGAACTGATCGCATGGTGCCGCAACGCGCTCGATACTGCGGCGACGAATTTCGATGCCGGCATGCAGATCGCGCGCGGGCTCGGGGCACACAAGCGGGACGGGATGTGCGAGGTCGGGTTCTGGGCGCCGGAGCTTCTGGAGCGGCGAATTCCCGACGGCGACATCTTCCTGGAGGTGCTGGAACCGGAGGAGCCGGTCGATCTCACCGTATCGCGTCAGACCCTGCGGATGCGCCGCCATCTCGTGCCGGTCGGGCGCTGCGATGCGTTCTGCTTTGCCGCCGTCGAGGGGATGCGGGCGGGTAGCCGCGACGAAATCGGTTCGTTCTACGCCCTGGCCTGGCGCGACGACGAGGGGTGGCACCGGATATTGGATCCGCTTGCGGCATCGTTGCCTTTCGGGGTCTTCGCACCCGCTGAATACTACGATGTCGAGGGCATGCAGGCCGCCCGGGGTGACCGCGATTACTTCGCCGCTCTCCCCGAGGGCGATCCGGTCAAGCTCGGCCCGCCCGTCAACATCCTGCAGATCCATGTGGGAACGGCCACCGCCGGCGGGACCCTTGCCAGCCTTACGCGCCGCTTCGAGCATCTGGCCGAGCGGGTCCGAATGAAACTGCCGGTGGAGCCGGCAGATCGAATCTTCCTCGGCTACGACGCCGTCCAACTTCTTCCCGTCGAGCCGACGACCGTCTTCGAGAAGGGGCCGGAGTTCTGGCAGGAGGCCGTCGACGAGGCCCCCGACGGCGAGAGCATCACCGTGGACTTGCATCGGCCGAACACCACGAACTGGGGGTACGACATCGTCATCTCCGGTATGGGGACGGTGAATCCGGCGATCCTCGAGACCGGCCGTCCGGACGAGCTGGTCGATCTCGCCGCGGTCCTCCACAACTTTCCGAGCGGGCCGAAGAAGCTGGTGTTCGACGTCGTCTTCGGGCACAGCGACAATCAGGGACTGAGAGCTCTGAACTACCACTATTTCGCCGGCCCGAACATGTACGGGCAAAACATCAATTACCTCAGCGGTATCGTCCGCGCGATCCTGCTGGAGATGCAGCGCCGGAAAGGCAATTTCGGGGCCGACGGAATCCGCGTCGACGGCGCTCAGGATTTTACCTACTGGGATCCGAATACCGAGCGCGTCGAGCATGACGACGAGTATCTGCAGTCGATGTCCGATGTGGTGCAGGAGGTGGCAGGGCGACGGTACAGGCCGTGGTTCGTCTTCGAGGACGGCCGGCCTTGGCCCCAGGAGGATTGGGAGCTGTCGTCGACCTATCGCGCGGTGATCGATGCCCAGCGCGACGACGATGTGTTCCAGTGGGGGCCGCTGACCTTCGCCCACAACACCCCATTCCTCTACACGTTCTGGCTCTCCAAATGGTGGCGGATCCGCGAGATCATGGAGCGTGGGTCGCATTGGATCTCCGGCTGCGCGAACCATGACACCCTGCGCCGCGGAACCCAGATCAATCCGAAGCTGAACGTCAACACGCGTCTCGGCGACACCCGTATGGAGATTCTGGACAGGGCTTATGACAATCCTGCCGTTTCGTTGATCACCTACGCGGCCTTTCCAGGCGTTCCGATGGACTTTCTGAATGCCTCGGCACGCGCGAGTTGGGGCTTCATCCGCAACCAGGACGACCAGTACGGGGTCAAGGTGGTGGCCGAGGAGGCGATCTCGCTGAAATGGCAGGTCGACAATTACTCCTACTCCATCCCCATGGCCTTTCGCCGGTTGAAGGCGATGGGGTTCGAGGATCGGGCGAGCCTGGTTCGCTTCATGGAGTTCTTGCCCGCACTGGTGGAGGTCACCGACTACGATCTGGACGTTATCGCCAAGCTGCTGAACGAGGTCGATCCGCCCCTCGCGGGTCCGGCGCCCTTCACCGTGCCGATCCTCAAGGAGATCGCAAGGGCCTGGATGGACGACATGCACGACTACTGCAACGTCTCCGGCTACGAGGCCGCATTGAGCGAGAGCCAGACTGCCTTCAATCTCGGCCTTCGCGAGTTCCGTCACGCCCGGCCTTGGCTGCGCGGAAACCTGGGACCGGGTGACGTCTACGAGTATCGCGAACCGGTCGATGGCCGGGTGCTGTTCGCGACACTCCGGCACGGGCCGGATGGCGAACAGGTTTTCGCCGTCGCCCACCTGGAGGGCGGAGCCATGGAGGATTTCGACCCTCTGGCGATGCCGATCGAGGGCTTGGCTGGCGACGGTTGGAACGTGGCGCTACGCACGCCGCCGATCGGTGGCGACTATATAGGCGGTCCGCTCACCCTCTCCGACAGCATGGGAGTGCTGTACACCCGCAGCAGCGCCGATCGCCGTTGAGAGGCGCCGGCGCTTCATTCCGCCGCTTGCCTATTGCCGTCGGGGGCCGTCGCTTCGTCATCGGCGCGGCGTTCCCATGGTTTCTCAACGCGCGGCGGTACGGCGAATGTCGGTGTCTCCTGGTCCAGGCTGAGATTCGGGTTGAAATACGGGTCGGCGTCCAGCGCGTCGCCCCATTTGTTGCGCATCCAAAGCATCTCGCTGCGGAACCGCTCGCGTTTTTCAGCCGTATCCTCCAGTCCTCGGGACACCGACTCGTGGTGGTAGAGTTCGGCGTAAGGCGTCAGCACGATCCGGTAACCGGCCGCCCGGATCTTCAGGCAGAAATCGACGTCGTTGAACGCCACCTTCAGCTCGTTCTCGTTCATGCCGCCGATTTCTTTGTAGATCCTCTTGGTGGTCAGCAGGCACGCAGCGGTCGTCGCCGAGACGTTGTGGACGAGTTGGGCCCGGCTGAAGTAACCGGGAGCCTCGCGTGGCAGGTGCTTGTCGAAGTGGCCGGCCACGCCGCCGATGCCGGTGGTCACGCCTACATGCTGTACGGTGTCGTTCGGATAGTAGAGCTTGGCGCCGACCGCACCGACACCCGGTCTTTGGAGGTGACGTACCATCTCCTCCAGCCAGCCATCGCCGATCGGTTCGATATCGTTGTTCAGAAGCAGGATGAGCGGGCCCTTCGCTTTCTCGACGGCGAGATTGTTGAGCCGGGAGAAATTGAACGGCGCATCGTCCCGCAGCACCGAGATCCGTTTGTCGGCCTGAATCTCGGCGAAATAGTCGAGCGTTTCGGTTTTCTCGCTGCCGTTGTCGACGATGACGAGATCCCAGTTCGGATACGCGGTGCTCTCCAGCAGGCCGGTCACCACCATGCGCATCATGTCCAGTCGATCGCGGGTCGGCACGATGACGGTGACGTGCGGTTTGCGCGCCGGCAGCGCTGGCAGGACCCGATGGCTGAACCCGTCGCGGCCGGCCGTCACCTGAGCCTTCACGCCGGAGCGTTCGAGATGTTCGGCGATCGCGGTGCGGGCCCGTTCGTACGGATAGGACTTCTCGTCGGTAGCAAGCGCTACGCTGCCCTCCACCATGCGCCAGTGGTACAGAACGACTGGGACATGGCGGACCCGGTCCGGCGTGGTTTGCTCCAGGACCCGCAGGGCGAGGTCGTAGTCCTGGCTGCCCTCGAACCCCTCTCTGAACCTTCCCGCCTTCTCGACCAGCGCCCGTCGGTAGACCCCGAGGTGGTTGATCATGTTCTGCGACAGGAACAGTTCCGGCGACCAGTCCGGCTTGAAGTACGGGTCGCAGAACTTGCCGTTCTCGTCGATCTTGTCTTCGTCGGAGTACAGGATGTCGGCGTCAGGGTCTGCTTCCAGACTTGCCGCCATCCAGTAGAGGGCGTCCTCCGTCAGCTCGTCGTCATGGTCGAGCAGTGCGATCCAATCTCCGGTCGCCAGATCCAGCGCCGAATTGGTGGCGGCGGAGATATGGCCGTTGGTCTCGCGGAACACGATCTTGATACGCGGGTCCTCGGCGGCATAGCGCTCAAGCAGCCGCCGGGTGTCTTCGCTCTTCGATCCGTCGTCGGCAATGCATAGCTCCCAGTCTCCGTAGAGCTGCGCCTTCACGCTTTCGACGGCCTTCTCCAGTAGCTCCGTGGGTGTTTCGTAGGTGGGCATGACGACGGAGAACAGCGGCCGCGTTTCCATCCTATCGATGTGCGCCCGGATTTCGGCGCGGTCGGCATCGGTCAGCCGGTAAAACAGGTCGTACCAGTCCTCGTAGGTCTCGATCGGAGTGGGCAACTTCTTGATCAGGTATTCCTTCAATCCCTGGATGCCGCCTCGGCGGAAGGTGCCGATCATCGGACGCAGCCCGTCGGTCGCGTACGCATTGGCCGCGAGTTCCCGAAGAAGTTCTGCCCTTGAGATTTCCCGGGCGGTGATGGGGCCCATTTCGAACCGGCCCTTCCAACTGATCGGATCCAGGCGCAGGCCTTTCACGTCGTCAGGAAGCCGCACGAAGCAGGTCACCGTCTCGCCGTTGGTCACCGGCAATCGCTTCCGGTCGATCTCCGTCGTCCCGGTCCCCAAATCCGCGAACAGGGAAGGGGCCGCGATCTTGTCGGCCTTGATGCTGTAGGTCAGTTTCACCCAGCCGGTCGGCATCCGGATCCGGTTCGACTCCAGGACCATGACCGGAAAAGTATCCGTCGCCTCCCAGATGTCGCCCTCCACATGCTTGGCGCGGAACAATTCTCCGGGGGTGAGGATGTGCGTGACGCGGCGCAGGCGACGCACCCAGTTGCCGACCTTGCGCACGGGAGCGGTCAGGCGCCAGGACGTTGACGCCTCCATCGCCACGATGTGCTTCTGCAGATCGGATCGGGCGGCTGCGAGCGCGTGGATGTGGCCGTCCCGCGTCTCGATCTCCACCTTCAGATCGTCCACGTCGTCCCGAAGATCGTCGATCACCGAATTCAGCCCGTCGACGGTGCCATTGAGGGCGTCGATCGTCCCTTCACGCTCGGCGATCTGCCGGTCCCGCTCGGCGATCTGCCGGTCCCGCTCGGCGATCTGCCGGTCCCGCTCGGCGATCCGCGAGTCGCGCTCCGCGACCCAGGCGTCCCGTTCCAAAAGGCCTTGATCAAGCGTTCTGATCCGGTTGTCCCGGATGTCGATCTCATCACGCAGACGGAGCTCGGTCCCGGCCCAGCCGGCGAACGTATCGTCGAAATAAAAGGCCGCGCGGTCGATCTCGGTTCCGACGTCGCGAACGACGGCGAGGGCGCGTTCACGATCGCCGCCATCGGCGAGCCGGACAGCGTCGTAGACGCGGCCGATCCAGGCGGCCAGCGCCGGGTCATTCTTCAGGATGTCGTCATCCAGCGCATGATGACGCAATCCGGTATCGATGAAATCCTCGATGGCGTCGGCCGCGCCGTCCATGTGGGCGCCGAAATCCATGCGCAGGTCGCCATCGACCCGTGTCATTTCGTTCCGCCACCCGGCCATCAGGCGGTCGAAGCTCGCCCAGGACTGAACCAGGCCGTCGCTGAACGCCAGGGCTTCGATCTGGTGGCGCAGCCACAGCAGCAGGGCCCGCCCCCGTGGCATGGCATCGCGGCGTTCCAGCGATCGAGCGATCTCCATCGGGTGGCGGAGCATGTGCAGCGCCGCCACCTGAACATTCCGCGCTTCCAGCATTTCCCGCCAAAGCGGCAACAGGCGGCATAGGCGCGGATCCTTCACGCCCCAGAGGCGCGCGGAGGCGAACTCGTCGTCGAGAATTGTCTCCAAGTCCCGTCGGGCGGCAAGGGTTGCCGGATGCCGGAGCCAGTCTCTCGGCATTGCGCGCGGGTCGTCCCAGCGCATCCCCAGATCGGCGAGCAGCCGGTCGTGCCGGTCGACGACGCCCTGATGCTCCCAGAACCCGCGCTCGTTATTGCCTTCCGCTGCTTCCATCAGATCGCTGCCGAGGTCGACACCGAGCAGATTCACGACGCGGGTAAGCGCGGAGGTTCCGCTGCGGTGCATGCCCAGGATGAGCAGGGCGCGAGAGCTGCCCGTGTCCAGGGTCCCTGAGGCGTCGGAGTCCCTAAAGGCGGGTTTTGCGTCGGGCAAAGTTGGCATCGGCTGTCCCGGCAATTGTCTGTCGGTGCGATACATGGGGCGGGAGGTTCCGGTCAACCGCCAAGCCCAATGGAAGCATCAGGAGACTGAGGATTTGCAACCCTAGTCGTTTCGTAACACACTCCGGCCCGGTGGCGGGAATGACGATTCCCATTTGATGAACGGGTTCGTTTGGCTATAAGCCGACTGATCCAACTTGGCTCTGACCACCGGTTCGGACACAACAGCGACAGCGGACGGAACTATGGGTAAGTATCTCGACGATCTTTGGAACGACCTTGAGAAGACTTGGGATCTCGCAATGGAGATCAATGATCTTCCCGAGGCCGATCGAAACGATGTCTCCGCTGCCTGGGAAAAGTTCAAGGCATCCGATCTTGTCGATGCCGCCCGTACCGAGACCGAAGCGGCCGGGACGCTGCCGCCGCAGAAGGTTTTTTGCACCAACATCTATGGAATTCAGTACAATACTGAAACCAAATACTGGATCCCGTTCCGCCACGGAGACATCGACCTCGCCAAGTTCACCGAGGATTGATGCCATTGATACCCCTACTGTCCGGGGGTTTACGGCGGTACTCTGTCGGGCGGTGATACCTTAGGGTCAATGGTGCCGGACTGGTCAGTGCCGCGATGCAGAAGCAAGAGCCCGTATCTGTCCACAACCTTATGAAGGCGTGCTACACCGCGTTTTTCGCGTGCGGCGTGTTTAGTTTCTTCGTCAACCTGCTTATGTTGACGATGCCGCTGTTCATGTTTCAGGTGTTCGACCGGGTGCTGGCGAGCCGGAGCGAGACGACCCTCTTCCTTCTGTTGATGATCGCCGCGAGCGCCCTCTTCGTTCAGTCGGCGCTGGACAGTGTCAGATCATTCGCGTTCGTTCGGATTTCCCGCTGGATTGATCGGCGAATCGCGCCGCTGCTGCTGTCGGCGGCTGTCGCCGAAGCGCTCGACCGGTCGAAAACGGCAAACAGCAATGCCCTGCGCCAGCTTGCCGTGCTGCGGAATTTCCTGACCGGGCCGGCGATGCTGACGATCCTCGACATACCCTGGGTACCGATCTTCCTGCTGCTGATTCTGTATCTGAATGCCCCCATGGGGTTCGCCGCGCTCGGCGGCGCCTTGATCATGCTCGCGCTCGGTCTGGCCAATGACCATCTGACGCGCCCCGCTTTGAACGAGGCCCAGGCCTACTCCAACCGCGCCTATGCCGCCGCCGACGCGGCGGTCCGCAACGCGTCCGTTGTGGAGAGCATGGGGATGCGGCAGTCGGTGATTCGGCGGTTTCTGACCGAAAACGAGGCGGTGCTCGCGCTGCAGAGCCGGGCGAGTGACCGGGCCGCCATGTTCCTGGCGGCGTCGAAATCCACGCGCATGCTGATCCAGATGTTGATCATGACGGTGGCGGCGGTCCAGATCATCGACCCGCATACGCCGATGACCGGCGGTATGATGATCGCCAGCGTCCTCATTCTTGGCCGTGCGCTGCAGCCGATCGAACAGGGTGTGGCGCAGGCGCGCGGCATGGTCGAGGCACTCGGTGCCTTTCGGCAGATCGAGGAAACCCTGCTCAATGCCCAGGCTCAGCCGGAGCGCATGCGCCTGCCGGACCCGGAAGGCCGGCTGAGCGCCGAGAACCTGTTCTACCAGCCCCAGGGTCTCGCAAAGCCTATTCTCCAGCGCATCCAGTTCGAGATCGAGGCGGGTGAGACGCTGGGTGTTGTCGGTCCGTCTGCGGCGGGCAAGTCGACTCTCGCGCGGCTGCTGGTGGGCGTCGAGCGTCCCACCGTCGGCACGGTTCGGTTGGACGGCGCCGATATCTATTCCTGGGACAACGAGGCACTCGGCCAGCACGTTGGGTACATGCCGCAGGATGTCGAATTGTTTTCCGGAACGGTCGCTCAGAATATCGGCCGGCTGCAGGACAATCCGGACCCGGACGAGGTGGTTCGGGCGGCGAAGCTCGCAGGTCTGCACGAACTGATCCTGCGACTGCCGGACGGCTACGATACGGAGATCGGTTGGGGCGGGCAACTTCTGTCCGGCGGCCAGCGACAGCGGGTTGCCCTGGCTCGGGCGCTGTATGGTCGACCGCGCGTGGTCGTTCTGGACGAGCCGAATGCCAACCTGGACAGTCAGGGCGACGATGCCCTGGTGCAGGCCATCAAGGCGCTGAAGGAGGCCAAGGTCACGGTGATCCTGATTACCCACCGGCCGTCGACCCTTTCGCTGATGGACAAGATCATGGTGCTGAACGGCGGTACCGTGCAGCGCTTCGGCCCCCGCGACGAAACCCTCTCGTTCCTGCAGCAGGGCCGCCGTCCGAGCGTCGAAGGCCCTCAGCAGGGCAGTGCGCAAATCGCCGACCAGCGTGACTTCAAGTCGCGTGGCGGGACGATAGAGCCGCCTCACGAACGCGGAACCGAGCGATCCGAGGACAGGGCCTTGTCCCGTGGCGTCATCGATGCCGATGCCGGACCCTTGGCCGAAGGCGCGGGGAGCGACCAGCTCGGCGAGACACCGCGGGCCGTGTCGCAACAGGCCGAAGCCATGCCCGACATTCCCGAGCCGCCGACACCGGAAGACGCCGAGCCCGATGCGCCGAAAGGACCGCGTGGCCGGGGGGCTGTGGTCCGGCCTCCGGGACCGATCAAAGCGCGGGCCACGTCCCTGCAGGTGCAGAGCGTGCGGGCGATTTCGGCCGAGCCCGACAAGGACTGAGCGAGGATCGACGGCATGGCGATCGTACCGAGCGACGAGTCGAGGGACCTGACCCGCTGGGACAACCCGCTGGCACACGATCCCGACCGGAACCCGATGTCCTGGCGTCCCGTGCTCTGGGTCGGCTTTGCTATCCTTTTCCTCTTCTTCGGCGTGTTCGGCGTCTGGGCCGCTCTGGCGCCGCTCGGATCCGGAGCGATCGCCGTCGGCCAGGTCGAGGTGGCGGGGAGCGAGAAGGTCGTGCAGCACCTGGAAGGCGGGATCATCAAGGAGATCCGCGTTCAGGAGGGCGATATCGTCCGGGAGGGCGATATCCTAATGACGCTCGAAGGAACACAGGCCACCGTCAACCAGGGACGGCTTACCCAGCGCACGCTGGCGTTGAGAGGCGAAGAGGCACGGCTTCTTGCCGAACGCGACGGCCTCGAGACCCTTGCCTTCCCGCCCTCCCTGACATCGTTGGCCGACGATCCGTACGTCCAGTCGATCATGGACGGCGAGCGACGCCTGTTCGAAGGTCGCCGGGCCGCGGTCAGCAGTCAGGAGGGTCTGCTGGATCGCCGTGTCGACAAGAGCCGGGAGGAGATCACGGCCCTGAAAGCCCAGCAACGCTCGGACCGTCGCCAACTCGCCATCATCGAGGAGGAAATTTCCGGCGTTCGCGAGCTGTTCAACAAAGGGCTGGAACGCAAGCCGCGTCTGCTGGCGTTGGAGCGACAGCAGGCGGCCCTCCAGGGCTCGATCGACAACCGCGAGGCGCTAATGGCGCGGGCTGAACAGACCATCGCGGAAACCGAGTACCAGCGTCTTACGCTTCTGGATCAGAACCGGGCGGATATCGAGACCCAGCTTCGCGAGACCCAGACCCAGCTCCGCGACCTGCGCGAGCAACTCATCTCGGCCGACGACACGATCGCCCGGAACACCGTCCGCGCGCCGCGCAGCGGCAAGGTCTATGGCCTTCGCTTCCACACCGTCGGCGGCGTCATCGGGCCGGCCGAGCCGATCATGAACATCGCCCCCGAGGGCGAGGAACTGATCGTCAACGCCCGCCTCCAGCCCACGGATATCGATGTGGTGGAGATCGGCGCCCCGACGACTGTCCGTCTGACGGCCTACAGCCAGCGGACGGCAAAGCCGATCGACGGCCGGGTCGTCTATGTGTCGCCGGACGTGGTGACGCCGCCGGAGGGCGGCCAGCCCTACTACGAGGCGCGTATCCGGCTCAGCACGGAGATGATCGCGAACAACGACGTGACGCTGGTGCCGGGCATGCCGGCGATGGCGATCATCTCGACCGGCGACCAAACGCTGCTCGAATATCTTATCTCGCCGTTGACGCGGTCGCTCGATACCGCACTGCGCGAGCAATGAGCCAAGTTCTCCAGCCCGGCTCTCCCCCGGTCCGCGCGGCGGGGGCGTGCCCGTGAGCGTGCCGCCGCCGTTTCTGCCGTACGGCCGTCAATGCGTGGACGATGCGGATGTCGCTGCCGTGGCGGAGGTCCTGCGCGGCGATTTCCTGACGACGGGCCCGACGGTGGACGCTTTCGAGACGGCTTTCGCGACCGCCGTCGGAGCGCCGCACGCGGTCGCGTGTTCCAGCGGGACCGCCGGTCTGCACCTGGCGATGATGGCATTGGGAATAGGTCCCGGCGACGTGGTGGTGGTTCCGACCGTGACCTTTCTCGCCAGCGCCAACTGCGCCGTCTATGTCGGGGCCGAACCGGTCTTCGCCGATGTGGATGCTGAGACGGGTCTGACCACGCCGGCGCTGATCGCCGAGGCTGTGGCGCGGGCCGGGCGGGATCGTGTGAAAGCGATCGTCGCCGTTCACCTTAACGGCCATTGCGTCGACGTCGCCGCTCTGGCGGAGACCTATCCGGAGATCCCAATCGTCGAGGACGCCTGCCATGCGCTGGGTGCGACCGTCGGCGACGTTGCCGTCGGAGCCTGCGCCCATTCCGCCGTCACCATGTTCTCGACTCATCCGGTAAAGACCGTAGCCAGCGGCGAGGGGGGCGTGCTCTGCACCCCCGATCCGGTACTGGACGAGCGTCTGCGCCGGTACCGCAACCACGGGATGGTTCGCGAGCCGGACCGTTTCGAGGATCGGGCCGCCGGTTTCGATGCATCCGGTGAGCCGAACCCCTGGTACTACGAGATGCCGGAGCCCGGGTACAACTACCGTCTGTCGGATATACATGCCGCCCTGGGACTATCTCAGATCGGCCGCCTCGGTGCGTTCGTCGCCCGCCGCCGCGAGCTGCGGCGGGAGTATGAGGCCGCTCTGTCTCGCTGTGGCCCACATGTGCGCGCACTGGTGACGGCGCCCGGCTGCGATCCGTCCTGGCACCTGTCGGTCGCCCTGATCGACTTCGTAGCGCTAGGGGTCGCGCGCGGTACGGTCATGCGCCGACTGCGCGAGGCCGGAATCGGTACCCAGGTCCATTACTTTCCGGTTCACCGTCAGCCCTACTACCGCCGAACCGTGGACACTCCCCCGCTCGTCGGGGCGGACGCGTACTACGAGCGATGTCTGTCCCTGCCGCTGTTTCCGGCGATGGTCGACGGGGATGTCGATCGGGTGGTGTCCGAGCTGATGCGCGCCATCGGCAACGGCGGCGACGGGACCGGATGACGCCAACCTTGCCGCCGGCGTCGCGCGGCGGGACAATGCGGGGTGATTCGCGCGCCCTGGACGGGGTTTAGGCAGGAGGGCCGCATGCGGCAATTCGATCAGAACTTTATCGACCTGAACGGCAAGACGGTGCTTGTCACCGGCGGCACCGGGTCGTTCGGCAAGCAGTTCATCCGCACCGTGCTGGCCAACTTCAAGACCCGGCGCTGCATCGTCTTTTCGCGAGACGAGCAAAAACAGTACGAGATGGGGCTCGAGATCCCCGTCGAGAAGCATCCGGAGATGCGTTACTTCCTCGGCGACGTCCGCGACGTCGACAGGTTGGAGATGGCTATGCGTGGCGTCGACTACGTGATCCACGCCGCGGCGATCAAGCATGTGCCGACGGCCGAATACAATCCGTTCGAATGCGTGATGACGAATATCCACGGCGCAGAGAACATCGTGAAGGCGGCGATCCGCAGCGGCGTGAAGCGGGTGATCGCACTCTCCACCGACAAGGCGGCCAATCCGATCAACCTGTACGGTGCCACCAAGCTCGCCTCGGACAAGATCTTCATTGCCGCCAACAACCTGTCCGGCGCCGGCGGCTGCACCTTCTCGGTCGTCCGATACGGCAACGTCATCGGCTCGCGCGGCAGCGTGATCCCCTTCTTCAAGCAGCTTATCGCCGACCGGAAGGACCATCTGCCGATCACCGACGAGCGCATGACCCGCTTCTGGATCACCCTGCAACAGGGCGTCAATTTTGTGCTCAGCAGTCTGGAGATGATGAAGGGCGGCGAGATTTTCGTGCCGAAGATCGCATCGATGAAGATCGTCGACGTCGCCGCCTGCCTCGGCCCAGGTCTGCCGCACAAGGTGGTCGGCATCCGACCCGGAGAAAAGCTGCACGAGGTGATGGTCCCGGAAGACGATGCCCGGACCACCGTGGAGATTGACGACCGCTACATCATCCTCCCGTCCTTCTCCGAAGGTCCCCGAAAGATCTGGACGACGTCGGGCGCGAAACCGGTCGATCCGGAGTTCCGCTACGCCAGCGACAGCAACGACGAATGGCTGACGGCGGACGATCTCGAAGGGATGGTCGAAGCACTCTAGACGCTTTCAGTCGCCCTCCGGTATCGGTAGTAGAGCCTGGATCGACGATCCCGACAGGCCGTCCAGACACCAGCGCATCACCTTGAAGCCGGTCAACGCGAGCGAATGCCGCCACGAACGGCAGCGTTTTCTTGTGTCGTGGCGCCAAGGTTAATCTCCGCAAGGTTGCGGAGATTGTATCAAGCCTGCATGAGCGACAGAAGGGCGCCGGACTAGGCTTCCTCGGAGCCCGGGTCCTGCCGGGCCCAGCCGATGACCGATACGGCCGGCCAGATCCAGGCGATACCGGCGACGAGGTAGTACACCGTCTCGGCCAAAACATGATTCGGGATGAAGTCTGCCAGCGTGACCGCGGCGATCACGTAGACAACAAGCCCGGCGATGATTGCCAAGCCGGCAAGGGGAGATCTCCAACGCATGAACGCGAGATAGCGCGCGGTTGGCCCCAGGGCAATACCGACGCAATACCGGGGCAATACCGCAGCGGCTTCGGATCACGCGGCAACTGCCCTAAACCCGACCATCGACAACGCTTCTGTCGTTCCTGAGAGAGTGGCCCGGATGGTCGTGTGATATCCGGGCTGCAGACAATGATTGACGGTCCCGTTTTCGCTTGGGCCCGTCCATCCGATGCCAGCCCCGACCCCGCAGGCCAGAAAGGCCCAAACGGAAAGGCCCGCCATGCCCGCGCTCTCCCCGGCCGTTGTGGCCCTGCTTCTCAGTGTGGTGTTGCTGCAGGTAGCCAACGGCATGTTCGCCTCCCTGCTCGGCGTTCGGCTGGGGCTTGAGCCGGGAATCAATTCCCAGGTCGCCGGCTTGGTCATGTCCGGCTATTTCGTGGGGATGGTCCTGGGCTGCCTCGTCGTGCCGCGGATCATCGAGCAGGTCGGCCATGTCCGGGCCTTCGCGGCTCTGGTGTCGATCATGTCGGCCGCGTCGATCGCCCACGCGTTCTTCGTCGATCCCTGGTACTGGTTCGTCCTGCGGGTGGTCTACGGCGTCTGTGTCGCGGGCGCGTACATGGTGGCGGAATCCTGGCTGAACGGCGCGGCCAGCAACGATCAGCGCGGGTCGCTGCTGTCGATCTACATGGTCGCGCAGTATGTGGCGATGACCAGCGCCCAATACCTCTTGAATCTGGCGCCTCCAACCAGCTTCGTGCTGTACGCCCTGGTCTCGATCCTGTTCAGCCTGGCGCTCGTGCCTTTGACCCTGTCGCGCTCGGCTGGATCCGGCTCGGTCGCCCGCTCGGCGCTAAGCTTCAAGCAGCTCTATGAGATTTCGCCGCTCGGGATGGTCGCCAGCTTCGGTAGCGGCATCCTGAACGGGGCGCTGTTCGGGGCCGCTTCGGTCTTCGCCACCACCATCGGCTTCACCGTGTCGGAGGTGGCGATCTTCGTGTCCGCCATTCTGATCGGCGGTCTCGTGGTGCAGTGGCCGATCGGCAAGGCGTCGGACCTGTTCGACCGCCGCACGGTGATCGCCGCGTCGCTCGGCATGACGACCGTGCTCGGCCTGCTGCTCGCGTTCCTGCCGTTTCCGGGCTTCTGGATCTATGTCGCGATGGCCGGGCTCTATGGCGGATTGTGTATGACGATCTATTCGCTCGCGGTCGCCCATACCAACGACTATGTGGATTCGACCGATCTGGTCGCCGCAAGCGCCGGACTCCTGTTGGCGTTCGGGATCGGCGCCGTGGTCGGTCCGATCGCCACCACGTCGGCGATGCAGTGGGTTGGAAACTGGGGGTACTACGGCATCGGCGCCGGGGTGTCGGCTGTGGTCGGCCTGTTCACCGTCTGGCGCATGAAGCAACGCTCCGCCCTGCCGGTCGACGAGCAGGGACCGTGGGTCTCGGTCTCGCGCACGACGCCCGTCGCTGCCGAACTCGATCCGCGCTGGGAGCCGGAAGAGGCCGATGGGGAGGACGAAAAGGATGCGGCGCCGACCCCGGCGCCGGGGTGACGAGATATCGGCTTAGGCCGCTTCCGCACCGTAGTAGGTGGTGACCACATGGGTCGCCTGGGCAAAGAACAGCCAGCGTTCGACCACGACGCCGACCGACCCGGACACCGCCGCCAGCAGGGCAGGGAACCAGCCGCCCGCGGTCCCGATCGCGCCGGCCACCATGAGCAGGGCAAAGGGAACGACGATGCCGGTGACCGCAGCGATCGTGCGCAGTTTCGGGACGTGCTTCCGGGCGACGCGGTACCCCATCTCCCGCATGACGAAGTTCTTCGAGGTCGACGGGCCCTCAAGCATCCTCACCCGGCCGAGTTGGCCGAGGCCGGTGGCGGTCCCGGAGGTGGTCACCGGCGCATCGGTATCGATCCGCGACCAGTACACCCACTTCACCGCCGCGGCCGCGGATCCGGCGACTATCGTCGACCAGATCAGGACGAAAGCGTCGCCGCCGAACGCGCAGACCAGCACCGCCATCCAGAGCCCACCCGTGTAGAGGGAGAGCAGCAGGTAGCCCGGCAGCACCAATGGATGGTGCCACTGCCGGATGGTGCGCAGCGATGCGTAGATCATGCCGGTACAGACCACGGTCGCGACCGCGCCGCCGCTGGCCAGGATTCCGAAGACACCCCAAATGCCTCGCGCGTCCTCGGCCAGAATCCACCCCAAGGCGAATACTCCCGCGGGCAGGTATGTGATCACCGCCGCAAGACCTTCGCGGGAGAGCCACGACGAGCGCCACTGCGACATCGCCCTCCATGCTCGTTCCGGATGGCCGAGATGGAAGGTGGAGGCGAGCAGGCCGGCCGTGATCAGCCCAAGAGCGAGCGCGAACCCGACCAGACCGGACCAGAGACCGGCGGGGACCAGTCCGGCAGCGCCGGCCAAGCCCATCAGGAACAGCAGACCATAACCGGCACCGGACGCTGTGGTGAAGAAGATGACGGAGGATGCGGGATGCATGGCTCTCTCTCCTCCCTCAGCGCGACAGCATCGCGTCTACCCACGCGAGGAAGCCGTTACCTTCCGCGCCGGACGGCACAGCATCCGCCGCTTCCGCCGCCAGCGACTCAAGCCTGGTCGGCGCGCCGGTTGCGCCCGCTGTGTTCTTGCGCGGCCGGGGAGGCAGGTACTTGTTCGTGGGCCTGTACCCCATCTCCGGCATGAGATCGTATCCGCCGCGCTCGGAGACGAGTTTCGACACGGCGCTGTCGGCGTCTCCGAGATCGCCGAAATGGCGCGCGCCCACGGGACAGGTCGACACGCAGGCCGGAACCCGGTCCACCTCCTCAAGGTTCTCGTTGTAGATCTTGTCGATGCAGAGCGTGCATTTCTTCATCACGCCGTCGGTATAGTCGTACTCGCGGGCGCCGTAGGGGCAGGCCCAGGAGCACAGCTTGCAGCCGATGCACGTCTCCGGGTTGACGAGAACGATGCCGTCCTCCTCGCGCTTGTAGCTCGCGCCGGTAGGACAGACGGTGACGCAGGCCGGCTCTTCGCAATGCAGGCAGGAGCGGGGGAAGTGAACCGTCCGGCTCTCGGCACCGTCGCCGGCCTCGTAGGTGTGGATCCGGTTGAACCAAACGCCCCAGGCGCCGGCATCCTCGCCATCCGCGCTTTCGCTGCCGGAATAGGCGTTCCAATCGGTCATCGGGGCCGAATGGCCGCCCGAGTTCCACTCCTTGCAGTTCACCGCGCAGGCATGGCAGCCGACGCAGATATCGAGGTCGATAACGAGGCCGAGCTTCTTCGCGGGCGCCTTCGTGGGAAGCGAGGTCATTCGGCGGCCTCCCCGGAGATCTTGGCCCCGTACCGCAGGGTGTCGGGTCCCGCCTTGCCGCCTGGCGGTTTCGGAAGCGGCGCGAAACGCGGCTCCGCCTCGGTTCCCGGGGCGTCCGCCTCGGCGCGTTCTATGCGGACGCGCAGATCGTACCAGGCCGCCTGACCCGTGACCGGGTCCGCGTTCGCGTAGCGGTATCCGCCCCCCTTCGGTGGTAGCAGCTCCGAAATCAGATGGTTCAACAGGAAGCCTTTGGTCGCCTCGGGCGCTTTCGGGTCGAGCGCCCAGGTGCCTTTGCGCTTACCGATGGCGTTCCAGGTCCAGACCGTGTCCGGGTTCACCCCTTCCATCAGCTTGACCTGCGCCTTGATGCGACCGTGGTGGGACGTGACGTGGACCCAGTCGTCCTCGGCGATGTCGAGCTCTTCGGCCCGCTCGCGGCTCATGTAAAGCTTGTTCAGGCCGTGGATCTGTCGCAGCCAGGCGTTCATCGAGCCCCAGGAATGATACATGGCGGCCGGGCGTTGGGTGATGGCGTGCATGGGGAACTTGTCCAGTTCCTCGCCCAGCATCTCGCCCTCGAAGGGTGCGTACCAGAAGGGCAGCGGGTCAAAATAGGTCTTCACCCGCTCGCGGTGATGTTCCGGGGGAACCACGTCGCCGTGGCCCTCGGCCGCGAGGCGGAAGGTTTGCAGCGGCTCGGAGTAGATCTGATGGATGATCGGGTTCGCTGCGCCGATCAGACCGAGCGACACTGCCTTTTCCAGATAGTCCTTGTTGGCGTGCTTGAAGTAGCGCTCCGACGGCGCGAATTCATGGCGCCAGAAACACTGGTTGTCGACATAGCGCTGGAGCTGGTCCGGGTTTGGCTCGCCCTTGCCTTCCTTGGTGCCGTCCGCGCCGCGGAAGCCGGCAAGCGGTCCGACGCCGGGCGCGCGCTCATGGTTGGCGAGGTAGTCCGGGTAGCCGCCCGGATACTTCGCCGATCCGTCTTCGTTGGTCAGGCCCGGCAGGCCGAGACGGACGCCGATCTCGATCAGCGCGTCCTGGAACGGTCGGACATCACGGTCCGGCTTGACCACCGGTTGGCGGATCGAGTCCGCCGCGCCGTCTGCGTCGCAGATCGGCCGGTCCAGCAGCGAGATGCAGTCCCAACGCTCCAGATAGGTGGTGTCCGGCAGAATCAGATCAGCGTAGGCGACCATCTCGGACGCGTAGGCGTCGGAATAGATGATCTTCGGGATCTTGTACTCGCCGGTCGCCGGGTCCTTGTCGGTCAGCATCTTCATCGTCCCCGACGAGTTCATCGTCGAGTTCCAGCTCATGTTCGCCATGTACATGAACAGGACGTCGATGGGATACGGATCGCCGGCCCAGGCGTTCTGGATCACCATGTGCATAAGCCCGTGGGCGGCCACCGGCGCGTCCCAGGAATACGCCTTGTCGATGCGCCTGGGCGTTCCGTCGGCCTCGATGAGCAGATCGGCAGGGGAGGTGGGGAAGCCCAGCGGCGGACCGCCCATCGGCTTGCCGGGCGTTATCTGATTGGCCTTGCCTGCCGGCTTGAGCGGCGGCGGTACCGGACGGGGGAACGGGGGCTTGTAGCGGAAGCCGCCCGGCGCATCGATCGAGCCGAGCAGAAGCTGGAGCAGGTGGAGAGCGCGGCAGGTATGGAAGCCGTTGGAATGGGCCGAGATGCCGCGCATGGCGTGCATCGCCACCGGCCGGCCGATCATTTTCTCGTGCCGTCGACCGGCCCAATCCGTCCAGGGCTGATCGATCACCACTTCCTTCTCGAAGGCGGCATGGGCCAACTCCGCGGCGATCCTCCGGATGCGGTCCGCGTCGAGACCGCAGCGTTCGGCCACCGCGTCGGGCGCGTACTCGTCCGACGTGTAGCGATCGTATAGAAGCTGGAAAGCCGGGACCGCCTTGCGGCCGTCCTCCAGCGTATGCTCGCCGACCAGAGCCGGGGCGACCTCCGCCGTCATCGCATTGGCCAGCGCGCCCGCCTTTTTGTCGAAGCAGAGCGGCGCCCCGTCGGCATCGCGCGCAAATAGCCCGTGGTCTGCCGCTCCCGGATCCTGGATTACCAGCCAAGGGGCGTTGGTGTAGCGCACGAGGTAATCCAGATCGACGCGGCGAGCCTTCAGCAACTCGTGCATCAGTGCCATGACAAACAGGCCGTCGGTACCGGGCCGGATGCCGACCCACTCGTCGGCGATCGCGGAATAGCCGGTCTTCACCGGGTTGACCGAGACGAACTTGGCGCCCCGCGTCTTGATCTTTCCGAGGCCGGTCTTGATCGGATTGCTGTCGTGATCCTCGGCGACGCCGAACATCATGAAGTATTCGGTGTGCTCCCAGTCCGGCTCACCGAACTCCCAGAACGAGCCGCCGATCGTGTATAGCCCGGCGGCGGCCATGTTCACCGAACAGAACCCGCCGTGGGCGGCGTGGTTCGGTGTCCCGAACTGGCTGGCCCACCAACCGGTCAGCGACTGCGACTGATCGCGCCCGGTGAAGAACGCAAGCTTGCGGGGGTCGGTATTGCGTACGCTGCCGAGCCACTCGGCCGCAGTCGACAGCGCCTCTTCCCACTCGATCTCCTTGAACTCACCGGAGCCGCGCGGCCCGACCCGTTTGAGCGGCTTGGACAGCCGCGCGGGCGAGTAGTGCTGCATGATCCCAGCGGATCCCTTGGCGCACAGCACACCCTTGTTCACCGGGTGGTTCTTGTTCCCCTCGATGTATCGGATCTTGCCGTCTTTGAGGTGAACCTTGATGCCGCAGCGGCAGGCGCACATGTAGCAGGTCGTGTAGGCGACCGAGTCGGAGACGGTCGGCGACGTTTCTACGACCTCGCGCACCGTCTCCAAGGGATTTGAAATCATTACCTCGTCCGGGCTCTGTAAGCATGGCGCGCAAGCATCGCAGTCGGCGGCATGAGCGGTCAAGCGACGGTCGGGCTGGGATGCTCCGCGAGCTGCCCCATGTCGACCCTCGTCGAAATGGGGTCAGCTCGGATGTCCGCCCGAGCTAGGTCAGGGCGTCGATCTCGGCGTCGGTCAGGGAGCCCGGAACGATCGTGATCGGTATCCGCAGCCGGTCTGCCGCCTTGGTCATGAGGTGACTGACCAGCGGACCGGGATTGTCCGACTTCGGCGCCGCCGCCAGCACGAGGATGGAGATCGACGGCTCTTCCTCTATCAGCTTCAGCAACTCGTCCCGGGCGGTCCCCTCGCGGATGTAAAGCACCGGGATCGACCCGGAAAGGTCCAACACCTGCTGGCTCACTCGGTCGAGCAGTTGTTCAGCCTCCTGACGCGCCTCCTCGCGCATCAGTTCCCCGACGCCCATCCAGTGCTGGAACTCGATCGGCTCGACGCTGCGGAACAGTGCTACCCGGCCTCCGGTATGCTTGGCCCGCTGGCAGGCAAACCGCAGCGCCACCTTCAGTTCCTCGCTGTCGTCCACGACGACGAGGAATACGCGGTGGCTCTCGTCCGACGTCTCGCTCATATCCGCTCGACCCTGATCTCGCGATCCAATCGCTCAACCGACCTTACGACCGATCCACGCCGCAAGCCACCCCGCGGCCACGGCAATGATGATCGCGAGCACACCATAGGCGGCGGAGTTGGTGTGCGCGAACAGGAAAATGTCGGCGCCTATGCCCGTCTTCGACACCACCAGCGGCGTCGTCTGCGCATGAACGGCGGAACCGTCGCGCAGATAGTAGACAGCGACGGTGTAGGTGCCGATCGCCACATTGGCGGGCAGATGTATGCGGGTGCGAAACAGTCTGTTGGACAGCACCGTGACCGGCAGGACGTCGTCGGCATAGAGGCCGGCGGCCCGTTTGTTGCGGATCAGGCCCGCTCGGAATGCGGCGGCCGTCGCCGCATCGATCGCCGCGTCGTCGGGGACCATGGCGACATTCTCGATGCCGATCTGCTGTCGCTGTCGGATATCGGGTGTCGCGACGCTCTCGAGCGGTTTGGTCGCCGCCACTGCATAGAATGCCGGCACGTTTGCGAAGGTCACGGCCTCGACATTCGCCCAGACCCCCACGACCCGCTCCTTGCGCCGGACCGTCACGTCGCCACGCGGTCCCGTCACCGTGACCACGATCTCGCCCTCGCCTTCGACGGCTCCGAACAGCAGGACATCGGCTCCGGTGAAACCCGTGGTTATCGCCACCAGATGGTCGCTCAGATCGGCGACGAGATCCTGCTGCGCGCGTGCCGGCATGTCGCCGAACAGGCCGGCGGCCATGGTGAGGAAGAGGAGCAAGCGGGCGGCCATGGTCAATGCCCGTCGTCGAGGTTGATCGAAAAGAGATCGGACGGGGTCGCCACCAGATCGTAGCCGAGCTTGGCGCAGACTCCGAGCACCATCACGGCAAGCAGGCCGCGCAGTTCCTCTCCCCTCAGGGAACCGGCGAAACGGCTGCCGATCTGGGCGCCGACGACCGCGCCGGCCAGCAGCATGAGGGCGAGCACCACATCGACGGTCTGCGTGTTCACGGCCTGGAGGAAGGTCACGTTGGCGGTCACGAAGATGATCTGGAACAACGAGGTTCCGACGACCACGCCCGTCGGCATGCCGAGCAGGTAGATCATCGCCGGCACCATGATGAAGCCGCCGCCCACGCCCATCAAGGCGGCCAGGATACCGACGAAAAACCCGATCCCGAGCGGCAGAAGCGCGCTGATGTAAAGCTTCGAGCGCCGGAAGCGCATCTTCAGCGGCAGGCCATGGAACCAGGTGTGCTGATGCAGTTTCGTGCGGCGCGGCGTACTGGAGCGCGCCTTGACGATGGCCCGCGCGCTCTCGTTCAACATCAGAGCACCAATGATTCCGAGGAAAATCACGTAGCATAGCTTGATCGTAAGATCGATCTGTCCGACCTCGCGCAGGGCGGCGAACGCCCATACGCCGACGGTGGAGCCGACGAAGCCGCCGACCATAAGCACCGCGCCCATCTTGAAGTCGACGTTGCCGCGGCGCCAATGGGCGATAACCCCGGACACCGACGAGGCGACGATCTGATTAGCCTCCGTTCCGACCGCGACGGCGGGGGGTACGCCGATGAAGATGAGGAGCGGCGTCATCAGAAACCCGCCGCCCACGCCGAACAGTCCGGACAGGAACCCCACCATGCCGCCCATCCCCAGAATGAGGAATAAGTTCACCGATATTTCGGCGATGGGCAGGTAGATGTGCATCAGGCGCCCGATCCGTGGGGGTCAAGAGGCGGGAAGAGTTCTTGGTCAGTATCTGCAGCGGGGTAACCGTCGCCGTAAACAGGAGCGCGCCCCACCGCAAATGCGGGGGACGACGAAACATCCCTACACCCTAACGTCGGATCTTGAAAGGTTTATTTATTTGAGGGCCTTAGCCGCGCAATTGACGATCATGCACCGGGTTCTATCGGATGTCCCGACCGGTGCCAGCCGATGATGCCGTCCCGCAGCCGGTAAAGCTGCCGCTGCTCGCCGCTGTCGATCATCCTGTCCGTGGCATGACCGCAACGCACACCGCTCTTGCAATGGAAGACCACCTTCTTGTCAGCCGAGAGTTCGACGTCGGCCGGGTCGAAGCCGGACAGAGGGACCAACCGGGAACCGGGAATCCGGGCCTGGGCGAACTCGGACTCCTCGCGCACGTCGATGAGGTCGACCGATCCGTCCGCCAACCATTCGGCAAGAGTCTCGGCATCGATGAATTCGGGGCTGGGCATTGGGGCGTTCCTCGTTTCGGGGCATGTCTGGCGGACAAGGTGGCGCGGACGGGGGCACATCACAAGCCTTGGCAGGGCGCGACGACACCGCCTAGTCTGCCGGCGAACCGCGGGTGAGGGTTGGCAGACATGTGGGACGCGCTCTGGATCGACGTGGACATCGCCACCTGCACGGTGCCGGGAGAGTACGGGCTGATCGAGAACGGAGCGATCGGCGTCGAGGACGGCCGCATCGTCTGGGTCGGACACCGGGAAGACCTGCCGGGGCCGGTGGAGGAACTTGCCGCCGTCCTGCATCAGGGCGAGCAGAAATGGATCACGCCGGCCCTGATCGACTGCCACACCCACCTCGTGCATGGCGGCCAGCGTGCGGGCGAATTCGAGTTGCGGTTGTCCGGGGCGAGCTATGCCGACATCGCCCGCGCCGGCGGCGGTATCCTATCCACCGTCGCCGCGACCCGCGCGGCCGGCGAGGTTGATCTTCTCGCATCGACCCTCCGGCGCTTGTCGCCGCTGATCGCCGAGGGGGTGACCGTCGTCGAGATTAAATCCGGATACGGCCTCGATCTTGATACTGAATTGAAGATGCTTCGCGTCGCGCGGGCGGTGGAGCGGGAAGCGCCGGTCGATGTGATCACAACCTTCCTCGGCGCCCATGCGGTGCCGCCGGAGTTCGCGGGCGATGCCGACGGCTATATCGATTTCATGTGCGACGAGGTACTGCCGGCGGCGGTGGAACAGGATCTGGTCGACCAGGTCGACGCCTTCTGCGAGACGATCGCCTTCTCCCCGGCCCAGGTCGAGCGGGTGTTCGAGGCGGCGAAGCTCTTCAACCTGCCCGTCAAACTGCATGCCGAGCAGCTTAGCGACTACGGGGGAGCGGAACTGGCCGCCCGATACGGAGCGCTTTCGGCGGACCATTTGGAGTACCTGTCGCCGACCGGCGTTCGGGCCATGGCCGCGGCCGGGACCGTTGCCGTGCTGTTGCCCGGCGCCTTCTATATGTTGGGTGAAACCCGGCATCCTCCGATCGGCCGGTTGCGGGATGCGGGCGTGCCGATTGCGCTTGCGACGGACAGCAATCCGGGCTCGTCGCCGATGACGTCGCTTCTGCTGACCATGAACATGGGGTGTGTCCTGTTCGGACTCGCGCCTGTCGAGGCCCTTGCGGCCGTCACCCGCAACGCGGCCCAAGCCCTGGGGCTCGCGGATACGCGCGGGACGTTGGAGGTTGGGAAGATCGCGGACTTCGTGATCTGGGACATCGAGGAACCCGCGGAACTGGCCTACCGGATCGGCTTCAATCCCTGCGTAGAGGTTATCCGGGCTGGAGCGCCGACTCTGGTTCGGTGATCGGATGCCGGCTCGCCGCCAACGCACGCTCGATCATTCCCCGGGCTTCCAGGAACTCGGCGGACAACCGCAACTTCTCGTCGCGCGGGTGGGCGAACGGGGCGACGATCTCGGCGACCACCCGGCCGGGGCGCGGCGAGAGGACAACCACTCTGTCGGCCAGGAAGAGAGCCTCCTCAACATCGTGGGTCACCAGGATCACGGTGGCGGATGTGCGCTGGCGCACGCTTTCCAACAGCGCCTGCATGTCCCGGCGGGTCAGGCTGTCCAGCGCCCCGAACGGCTCGTCCATCAGCAGTAGGTCCGGTTCCGGCGCCAGAGCCCGGGCCAGGGCCGCGCGCTGTGCCATACCGCCGGACAGTGTTGCCGGGAGCGCACGGGCGAAGTCGACGATTCCGACGGCCTCGAGCCAGTCTCTCGCGCGGCGGTCGCCTTCGGCACGCGGCACCTGCCGTTCGTCCAAGCCGAAGCGCACATTGGCGGCGATGTCGAGCCAGGGGAAAAGGGCCGGTTGCTGGAACACCATGCCCCGGCGCGGATCCGGACCGTCTACGGCGGTGCCGGCGGCGAAGACTCTGCCGGTGGAGGCGGGCACCAGTCCGGCGATCAGCCGCAGCAAAGTCGACTTGCCGCAGCCGGACGGGCCGACCAGGGCGACGAATTCGCCATCGGCGACCGTCAGGTCGAGAGGCCCGAGGACGTCCAGTGCGCCGAACCGATGCGCGACGGCGGAAAGCGCGACGGCCGGTGCCGCTGCGTTGGTCATGCCGGAACCGGGTCCAGGTTCAACTCGGCCTCGCAACGCGCGATCCAGGACGAGAGAGCCGGCCGGGCGGCGAGATCGAATCCGCCCTGGCCCGCCATCCGAGTATAGGCGACCAGCGCAATGTCGGCGATCGTGAGGCTCGCGCCGACGAGGAACGTCCGGTCAGCCAACGCCCGGTCCATCGCATCCAGCGCCGCCTCGCCGCGCTCGACCCGCCAGCTCTCCCGGGTTTCCTTCGGTTGGCGCCGATAGACCATGTGGAAGCGGCAGACGGCGATGTAGGGTTCGTGGCTGTATTGTTCCCAGAACAGCCATTCCGCGACCTTGGCCCGGTCGAAGGCGTCGCCCGGAGCGAGGTCAGTGCCCTCGGACAAGTATTGCAGGATGGCGTTCGACTGGGAGATCGCCCGGCCGTCGTCCAGCACCAGGACCGGCACCTGTCCCATCGGGTTGAGAGCGAGGAATTCGGGGGTCCGGCTCTCCCCTTTCAGGATATCGACCGCTGCCCAGTCGTATGACAGGCCGAGACGGTCGGCCGTGTATTTGACCTTCAGGCAGTTGCCCGAGGCGAGGTCGCCAAGGATTCGCATGTCTTGCTCCGAGAAGAAGAGGCGTCTCAGACCTCGTCGAGCGACGGGGCCGTGCGCTGAATATGGCGGATCTTATCAAGACCCGGAACCATCTCCGCGACCAGCCAGTCGGCACGCTTGTTCGGGCTACCGCTCTCGCCGGGGAAGTCTTCCTGCCAGCGGATCATCTTGACGGCCAGCCCGCAGAGGATGCCACCGATCGTATGGTGATTGCTGGATACGAGACGGCGCAGACGGGCGTAGCGGTATTTGCAGAGATCCTTCCAGAACTCCCGACTCGCCTCGTCGAAAGCCTTGAAGCGCTGCATGGTGAACGCGATCGCCTCCTCGACCTGTACGTCCACGATATCGCAATGGCGCATCGCGTCCTTGTTGTGCCGCAGGTGGGAATTGCGGATCCCCTCGTCGGTCCACGCCTTGAACCTTTCGAAGGTCGGACGGATCTCTTCCATGTATCGTTTGAAGTAGGATAACGACAGGAAGATGTCCCCATAGTCCTCCAGAAATCCTGGGATCTCGTCGACCTCGATATCGAGGGCGTCGGAGATTGCCTTGATGCGTTTCAAGGCCTCTTCCCGGTCGACGCCGCGGAACATGTCGAAGATTTCGGTGGCCGACGATACGTCCTTGGTATCGTCGCCGAATACCTTTTGCACGAGCGGTCGGGTGAAGACGCGCATGTACTCCGTCAGCTTCGCCTGCATCTGAGGCGACAGACGGAGGTGCTCGGCCTGGTCGATCTTGATGTTGTGGGACCGTAAGGTGAGCCGGAGCGAGTACACGTCGAAGCTCGGCGCCTGGGCCAGGGCCTCGATGATCGTTCGGTCGTCCTCGAATGTCGGGGCGTTTGCGTCGAAGAATGTGGAAAGCGCATTGATATCGATCTGCCCGGAGCCCGCGCGGTTGTCCTTGAACAACTCGACCACCGTTTCCAGGCGAGCGTTCTTCACCAGTCGGGTTCGGCGCATGCCCGGAGTCTGCAAGGGAATGATCGCCAGCGGAAGGATATGCAACGCATCCTTCTCTTCCGCGGTGTATCCTTCCGTGTCGATGGCCTCCGCCGACATCGGTCCCCCTAAAATGCCGGTAAATTGCTATGTTTCCGGCTCAAGCTCCGCACCTTTATCAGACCGACCGGGGCGCGAACAACTGTGACGCATCGCGGAAACCCTCGGCCGGACGTCGCGCAACACGACATCTCAGGGTATCATGTGACGTGGGAGGACCGGATGTCGATTTTTACCTGGATACGCGAACGGCTTTTCAGATCGACGCCAAACGAGGCGGAACGCCGTCGAAACGAACGCTATGCGGTTTCTTCCGGGCTCGAAATCAACGTAGGGGGGAAGTCCTTCGCGTGCGCGATCGACAACGTTTCCGCCGGTGGTGTGCGGATCACTCCCGCGCTGGACGCCCCTGTCGGTACGGTGGTGAGCGTATGCGATCCGGCGACCGCCATGCGCCTGGACGGAACCGTACTCGGTCACGAAGGCGGCGGAACGAGGCTTCAGTTCGCCTCCGAGGACGCGGGAATCATCGTCTCGACCTGGTTGCGAATGGCCCAGGAAGGGAGTGGTGGGAACACGCTAGAAGTCGAGCCGCATAGGAACGGGTCGAGCGCCGTGTAGTCGTTTCGGTGCGTGGTCCGGTATGGACCGGGTGGGAGGTTGATGCCGTCCCACCCGGGTAGACTTTCTTGCGGCCGACGCTCAGACGACGTCGACCAGGACAATCTCCGCTTCGTCGATGGCGGTAATCGTAACGGTCGGTTCGTCTGCGATGGCCACGCCGTCCCGGGCTTTCGCCTTCACGCCGTTGACCTCGATTTCTCCGGTCGCCGCGACCAGATATGCTTTGCGGCCTGCGTCGAGCTGGTGGGTCACGGACTCGCCGCTCCTGATCGTCGCTCCAAGAACCGCGGCGTCCTGGTTGATCGAGAGCGCGCCGTTGCCGGCGTCGACGGAACGCCCTGAAGCCAACGCGACAAGGCTACCCGAGCGGTCTCCCTTGGGGAACTGGCGGGCGTCCCAGCGCGGCTCGAACCCTGGACCGGCCGGCTCGATCCAGATCTGAAAGATCTGCGTCTCGTCCGGCTCCTGGTTGTACTCGGCGTGGACGATGCCGGTACCCGCCGACATCACCTGCACGTCGCCCGCCTCGGTCCGGCCTTTGTTGCCGAGACGATCCATGTGGGTGATGGCTCCTTTCCGGACATAGGTGATGATCTCCATGTCGCGGTGCGGGTGCGGGTCGAAGCCGGTGCCGGGCTGGATGGTGTCGTCGTTCCATACCCGCAGGGCGCCGAACCCCATGCGGTTTGGATCCACATAGTGGCCGAAGCTGAAATGATGGCTGGCGTTCAGCCAATCGATACGGAACTTGCCCAGGGAGTCGAAGGGGCGGACGTCGATCATCTTAGTCTCCTTTCATCGCGGAGTTTGTGGACTCATTCCTACTTCGCCAGCGCGGCGCCGACGCCGGATGCGATCTTAGCAACATGGCTGCCCTGGTACTCGGCCAACGCCAACTCCTTGGCCGACGGCTTGCGCGATCCGTCCGGTCCCGCGATCGTCCCGGCACCGTAGGGCGAGCCACCCCGAACCTCGCTGATGTCGAGCAGTTCTCCGGCCGCGTACGGCAGGCCGACGATCACCATGCCGTGGTGCAGGAGCGTCGTATGGAACGAAGTGATGGTCGTCTCGTTGCCGCCACCGGTTCCCGTGGACACAAAGACGCTGCCGACCTTGCCGATCAGTTCGCCCCTTGCCCAAAGGCCGCCGGTCTGGTCCAGGAAGTTTCGCATCTGCGACGCCATGTTGCCGAAGCGGGTCGGCGTTCCGAAGATGATCGCGTCGTAGTCCTTCAACTCCGCAGGTGTGGCGACCGGCGCTTCCTGGTCGAGTTTCATGCCAGCGTTCTTGGCGACGGTGTCCGGGACCAGCTCCGGCACCCGCTTCACGGAAACCTCCACGCCGGGAACGCTTGCCGCGCCCTTGGCGACGGCGCCGGCCATCGTCTCGATGTGGCCGTAGCTCGAATAGTACAGCACCAGAACCTTGGTCATTGATCATCTCCCGCCGCGAACCAGAGGAGGCGGCCAGTTGGTCGATTGAGCGGACACGCCGCGTTCGGTCACTATTTGGTGTTCTCCATTCGGATATAAAATAGGATATTTGAGAACGAATTGTTTCCATATGAAGACAATGAGGGCGCATGATCGATCACCTTTCGGCCATGGCGGTCTTTGCGCGCGTCGTCGATACCGGCGGATTCTCAAGGGCGGCGGAGAGCCTCGGGATCTCCAAGTCGGCCGTGTCGAAACAGGTTTCCCGCCTGGAGGACCGGTTCGGCACCCGGCTGCTGAACCGGACGACCAGGCGGATCAGTCTGACGGAAGCGGGCGAACGCGTCCTGGAGCACAGCCGTCGGGCCGTCGCGGAATTCGAGGCTGCCGAAGCCGAGGTCGGAGCCCATCGAGACACGCCGTCGGGTCTGCTCAGGGTCAGTGCCGGCGTCTCCTTCGGCCAGAGCGAGTTGGCGCCGAGACTGGCAGGGTTCCTGGGAAAGTGCCCTGATCTTTCGATTGATTTGGTGCTCAACGATCGCCGGGTCGATTTGGTGGAGGAGGGGTATGACGTGGCTCTCAGGATCGGCGTTCTGCAGGACTCGAGCATGATGGCGCGGCGGATCGCGTCGGTGCGGAGCCTGACCGCGGCCGCCCCTGCGTATCTCGCCGGTCGGGGACGCCCCGCGGTGCCGGCGGATCTCGCCGCCCACGACTGTCTCGGCTACAGCTATCTGAACGGCGGCGGATTGTGGACGTTCGACGGTCCGTCCGGTCAGACGCGCCATCGTTTCACGCCCAGACTGATGTCGAACAACGGCACCGCCCTCGCGGCGGCGGCGGAGCGGGGACTTGGCATCGTTCAGATGCCCAGCTTCATCATCGGCGACGCCGTGCGATCGGGGCGGCTGCAGGAGGTCCTTGCGGACCACCGCAAGCCGGATGTCGGTCTCTACGCCGTCTATCCGGCCGGACGGCCGCTCGCCGCGAAGGTCCGGGCGTTCATTGACTTCGCGGTGGCGGCTTTCGGTGGGGCTGCGCCGGATGCGGCGGACGCTGGCGCCGACGCAGCCGGGGCGCTCAGTCGGTGATACCGATCGCTTCGAACAGACCGGACGCGAAAGCCTCGCCGCTATCGAAAGGGTGCGGCTGCCAACGCTCTCCGTCCCAGACGTCGAGCGTGACCGATCGACGAACGGCCGACAGGGCGAGGATCAGGCCATCTACGGTTCTCGGATCGACCTTGTCGGCGGACAGGCGGACCCTGACGCCATTGTCGTTCCATGCGACGGCAGCGTAACCGAGTTCTTCCAAAGCATACCAGGCCGCCGCCTCGCCAGTCTTGTCGCGTATGATGTTGCTCAAAGACAGAATTCTACCGGACTTGTCTATCCAATGACCAAAGATACCGTCCATTGCTCCGGCCCTCCCGACACCGAAGAGGGCTGTTACAACTTTATAGTGTACAGGTCACGGTAAAAATATTTGAAAAGTCGTTCGTATCTTTACGAAAAGGGCGGGATGGCCAAATCTAGACGTGGCCTTATTCGAGCGGCGTCTACTGGCCTTCGCGGCGCCAGGCCAGCATAAGCGTTCCCATGACAAGGGCCAGGGCGAGGCCCGCCGGAAGTGCCGGCAGAAGTGAGACCCCGGTGACGACGTAGTCGCCGTTTTCACGGAGCCCGATCCAACCGCGACCAGCCGTGGACCGGCCAGCCGCCACCCGGCGCACCGAGGGGATGGGTGAGGCGCCGATCCAAGTCACGGATCCGCCGGTTGCTTCCGCGACGGGTCCGAGCTTTGCCTCGGTCGCGGCCACATCCGTAAGCTCCAGGGGGTTCAGGGCGCCGACCGCCACAAGGGTTTCCTGCTCGCCGTCGCTCAGCCGATAGAGCCCTGCCCGATCGACCTCGACTTCGCCACGGGCCCGTCCGGGCTCGAAGGGTGTGAGATCGACCGTGGTCTGCGAGCCATCCGGGGACGTCACGCGCACCGGCGCGAAGCCCTCGCCGAGGGTTCTGCGTTCGATCTCGACAACGCGGCCTCGGGAGATCGCCCGCAGGTCGTCTTCCTCCAGGTCCGGTTCTTCCATAAGCCAGTGAGCGGTCCGTCGGAGCACTTCCGCTTGTGGGCCACCACCCTCGAAACCACGACTCCACAGCCAGATATGATCGGAGAGCAGGTGAGCCACCCTGCCGTCGCCTACCCTGTCGAGCACCAGGAGCGGCCGCCCGCCCGCGCCGCTCATGATCGCGTTGCCCCGGGTTCCCTGGCCGTCGATCTGCCGGAACCAGCGGCCCCAGACCGGATCCGTCAGGCTATCGGAGTTGGCTCCCGCCAGGGCGCTGGTCACCGGATGGCGTTGGCCGATATCGGTCACACGCGGCCTGAACGCCTGCTCGATCACGCCGCCGGTCGGGTTGATCGGGAGCACATCTCCGAGCGGCGTGCGAGCCAGGCTGAGCCGGCCGGCGAAGGTCGGCCCCGACGCCTCCAGCAGGGCGCCGCCGTCGCGCACATAGTCGGCGATGTTGCGGAGGTACAGGCGCGGCAATACACCTCGCCGGCGATACCGGTCGAAGATGATGAGATCGAACTCCGCGAGTTTCAGCTCGAACAGCTCGCGGAACGGAAAGGCGATCAGCGACAATTCACGGATCGGCGTGCCGTCCTGCTTCTCGGGCGGGCGCAGGATCGTGAAATGCACCAGGTCAACGGAGGGGTCGGACTTGAGAATGTCGCGCCAGGTCCGCTCGCCGGCGTGGGGGGCGCCGGAGACCAGCAGCACCCGCAGGCGGTCGCGCACGCCGCTGACACCGACCACCGCGCGGTTGTTCTCCAGCGTCAGCTCCGCCGGCCCGGGTTCGACGGCAAGCTCGACGATGGTCTGGCCGGCGTGGTCGATCGGGATTTCGATCTCGTGCTCGACATTGGCCGGGACGGGCACGTTGGGACCCGGTTCGCCGTCGATCGACAGCTCGACGGCCACCGGTTCGCCGCGCGGGGTGGCCGGGTCGACGACTTCGACGGTGAGCGTCACCGATTTGCCGACCATTCCGAAGCTGGGCGCCCGCGTGACCCGCAGACGCCGGTCGCGCTCGCCCTGATCGCCGGTCAGCAGAACATGAACGGGCGCGTCGGCAAGGTCCGCCAGCCGGGCGGTATCATGGACCTGTCCATCGGTGATGGCGATCACACCCGCGATCCGACCCTGGGGAACGTCGCTCAACGCTTCGCGGACGGCTGCTCCGAGGCGGGTGCCTTCCGTGGTCTCGCCAATCCCGCCATCTCGGACGGTCACGCGCTTCACGCCGAGACCGTCGAGCCGGGCGAGGCGTTCCTCGAGCGCATCAAGCGCGGCATCCGTCCGAGTGGCGCGGTCGCCGATCGACTGACTGGTGGTGCGATCCACCGCAACGACCACGACATCCTCTCGGGGTTCGCGCCGCTCGGCGATCAGAGTCGGGTTGGCGAGCGCCAGCGTCAGGGCGGCGAGCGCCAGAGTGCGCCACAGGATTCCGTTGGCGCGGCGAACCCATCCAAGGGTCAGAACCGACAACGCCAATACGCCAAGCGCGACGACCAGTACCCAAGGCACCAGCGGAGCGAAGCTTAGAGCGACGGAATCCGCCATCATGCTGCCCTCCGCATCGACGCCGCGCGCATCCCGTCGCCCGTCATTGGCCCAGCCTCTCCAGGATCGAGGGAACGTGGACCTGGTCCGCTTTGTAGTTGCCCGTCAGCGCGTACATCACGAGGTTGATGCCGAAGCGCGTGGCCATCTCGCGTTGGATCTCGCCGCCGGGAACCACCGGGAAGCGAGCCAGTCCGGCGCGGTCGCGGGCCCAAGCGCCGGCCCAGTCGTGGCTGCCGACCAGCACCGGCGAGACCTCGGTGTCGGAGGAACGCACCCGCTCGTCCTCCAGCCAGACGGTGCCGCCTGTATAGCGTCCGGGAAACTCGTCCAGGAGGTAGAAGGCGCGGGTGAGAACATGGTTTGGCGAGGCGGGCGCCAGCGGCGGAATGTCGAGATCCTCGCTGAGTTGCACCAGCCGCCGCAGCCCGGAACCGCCGGCTGCCCCCGGCATCGTCACCTCGGACCGGTCGCGGGTGTCGAATATGATGATCCCGCCGTTCCTCATGTAGTCGTTCACCCGTGCAACGGCTTGGCCGGACAGCGAGGGTTGCTCGCGGGTGATCGGCCAGTACAGCAGGGGAAAGAAGGCGAGTTCGTCGCGCTCGACGTCGACACCGAAGGGAGCCGCGGGTTCGACCGCGGTGCGGCGGGTCAGTTCCTCGCCGAGGCCGGTGAGGCCGTCATGGCTGATGCCGTCGATCCAGCTGTCGCCTGTCAGGACATAGGCGAGCCGCATATCTGAAGCGGCCGCGAGCGCGAACGCCTCCGGGTCGGCCGGTTTACCTTCGGTCATCTGCCCCTGAAGCTGCTGTGCCGTGCCTGGGGAGGGTGCGAGCAGGAACGCGGTCAGCACGAGGACCGCAACCTCGTCGCCGACCCGGGCCGCCGACAGCTTGCCGGTCAACAGGCCACGCAGCGCGAGGCCGACCAGCGTGTCAACGATGGCCAGGAGCAGCGCCATCGCGAAGACCCAGCCTTGCAGTTCGGTATCCCGTCCGGCCTCCAACGGCTGTCGCGCCGCCCCGTCCGGAACGCCGGACGCGACCACCGCGCCGGCGAGGGAGGGGCCGAGATTGCGTGCCTCGCGGGCATTCTCGTCGCCGTAGAAACCCGGAGGATGGCGTGGGCCGATGGGCGGCATGCCGGTCTCTGCGCGAGCGGACGCGGAGGGAAGCGGTTCCGTTCCGGCGACGCCGCCGCCGAGGGTGCCGAAACCGTCCAGCAGCCTATAGGGCGGCATCGCCCGTTCGACCGTACCGCCGACGCCCTGGCTCAACGCCACGATCCGCCGGAGCATCTGAACGAAGAGCCCAGAGAGCGGGAGGTTGGACCAGTCGGCATTGGCGGTGGTGTGGACCAGGACGAGCCAGCCGTCGCCCCGCCGCTCGGCGGTGACCAGCGGTGTCCCGTCGACCAGCCGCGCCCATGTCTTCTCGCCGAGGTCGATGGACGGCTCGGCCAGGATCTGTCGGGACACGGTGACATCTTCGGGCACCGCGATCCCGGCGAAGGGACTGGAGCCGTCGAACGGCGCCAGAGGTTCCGGCCGCGACCAGGAAAGCGCCCCGCCCAGGGTTCGGTCGCCGCGCCGGACGCGCACCGGGAGCAGGGTGTCGCCGCCGCCATCAGAGTCGGAGGCCGCGAGCCGTTCCCCGGCGAAACGCAGGATCACGCCGCCGTCTTCCAGAAACGCTTCGAGCTGTTCGCGTTGCTCGAACGTAATGCCGCCGGCGTCTGCCAACACCGCGACCGCGAGTTCGCGTTGCAGCAGGGTGTCTACGTCGCCGCGCCGGATCTCGGTGAAGGGCGCCAGCGCCCGCTCCAGGTAGTACAACTCGTCCAACAGCGGCTGCGAGCCCTCGAAGTCGCTGGACGAGATCAGGCCAACCGGGCGGCGTTTGTAACTCTCGTCCACCAGGAAGACCGAGGCGGCGGTGTTTTCGTCTTCGACCTCAAGGCGGGCGACGTCGTTGCGCAACTCCGTCGGCAGATCGATCTCCACCGTCAGCCGATCGCTGTCCGGCTCGAACGCCGCACTCTGGCGGGTCAGCACCCGCCCGTCCTCTGCGATCGCGCGCACGGCCACCGGCCGGTCCCCGATCGTGGTTCCGCGACGCAACTCGGCGGTCAGGGCAAGGTCGGCCGGATCGGGGTCGTCGATCCAAACCGGCCCACCGTCCGCGCCGTCGATCACGATCAGGTCTCCCAGGGCCGACAGCCGGTCGCCGAAAGCCTCGGCGCCGTCTCCGGCAATGCCTTCACGCAGCCAGACGACCGTCGTTTCCGGCTCCAGGCCGGCGGCGTCGATAAGGTTGGCGACGGTCTCCGGGTTGCGGCCCCACGGCTTGGGTTGGAGGGCGCCGATGGCTGACCGAAGCGCCGAGGGCGGCGACAGGTCGACCTCGCGCCTTTGTCCCGGCAGCGGATCGGCGGTCGTCACCAGGGCGACCGCGCGGTTCTCCCGCTCCGACTGATCCAAGATTCGCAGTGCCCTGTCGCGCCGGGCTTCGAAGTCCCGGGCCGACGACCAGCCGTCATCGAACACCAGAAGGATCGGTCCGCCCGCCGGGAGCGCCGTCCCCGAAGGTATGAGTGGCCGGGCGATTGCCAGGATCACCAGCGTGACGATCAACAGCCGGAGCAGAAGCAGCCACCAAGGGGTGGAATGGGGCGTGTCCTCTTCGGGGCGCAAGCCTTCCAGCAGTCGGATCGCCGGAAAGCTGATGCGCTGCGGTGCCGGCGGGATCACCCGGAGCAGCCACCAGAGGATCGGCAGGGCCGCCAGGGCGGCGAGCGCCCAGGGAACTGCGAAGGCCAGAGGACCCAGAATCAGCATAGCCGAGCCCTCCTCAATCCGGCCGCTGACCGATTACGGCGTACAGCGCGAGGAGCGCCGCCTCCGCCGGACGGTCCGTGGTGTGATAGGCGAAAGTCCAACCCGAGCGGCGGGCCACCTCGGCGAGCCCGGCCCGATGGGCGGCAAAGCGTCCGGCATAGTCGTCCGCCACCCGTTCGGCCCTGCCGAGCAACTGCGGCAACTCCTGCTCCAGTCCTTCGAACCGGACGCGGCCGCGGAACGGGAAGCTCTCCTCCGCCGGGTCGGTAACCTGCAAAATGTGCCCCCGAACGCCTTCCGAGGACCATCGGCGGAGCAGGGCATCGATTTCGGTCAAAGGGTCGAACAGATCGCCGATGAGGACCGCCGTGCTGTGGCGCGCCAGCGGTTCGTAGACCGGCAGAGACCCGGCGGAATCCGCGGTCGCCGACAGCAGGGCTGCCATCGGCTCCAGAGCCGGACGGCCGGTACGCGGCGGAAGCTGCTCGCCGAGCAGGCCAACGCGCTCGCCGGCTTCGATCAGCAGAACGCCCAGCGCCATGGTCAGCAACGCCGCCCGTTCACGTTTCTCGGGCAGGTTCCGGTCAGACCGCCACCGCATGGACGGCGAGGAGTCGCGCCAGAGATGGACTGTCTGAGCCGTGGACTGTTCTCGCTCGCGCACGAAGGTCGTCTGCCCCATCGCCGAGCGCCGCCAGTCGATGCTGCGGGCGGCGTCGAACGGTTGGTAGGGCCTGAACTGCCAGAAGTCGTCGCCAAGTCCCGCCCGGCGCCGCCCATGGGCACCGGGTGCCACGGTATGGGCCACGCGCTGCGCCGCCACCAGAAGCGGTGGCAACGTGGCGGCGAGATCCTGGGCCTGCTGGCGCATCAGGGCTCCGTCGCGCGCGCGCCGCGGTCGGGCGCGGAACGGGTCGACGCCGTCATCAGCGGTACGGCGCGCACAGGCGCTCGATGACCGAGTCCAGGGAAACACCCTCGGCCCGAGCGGCGAAGTTCAGCGCCATGCGATGGCGCAGGACCGGCAGAGCGAGCGCCAGCACATCGTCCATAGACGGCGCCAACCTCCCGTCGAGCACGGCGCGGGCGCGCACGGCGAGCATCAGCGCCTGGCTTGCGCGCGGTCCGGGTCCCCAGGAGACGTGGCGCCGAACCTCGTCCACATCGCTGGTATCCGGACGACCGGATCGCACGATTCCGAGGATCGCCTCGACCAGAGTTTCGCCGACCGGCAGGTGTCTCAGCAACCGCTGTGCCTTGAGCAGCGCTTCCGCCGAGAGGATCTGACGCGGTTTCTCGTCCGTCGCGCCGGTCGTGGCGATCAGCATGGCCCGTTCCGACTCCAGATCGGGATAGCCGACACTGACCTGCAGCAGGAACCGGTCGAGTTGCGCCTCCGGAAGCGGGTAGGTGCCCTCCTGTTCAAGCGGGTTCTGAGTCGCGAGAACATGGAACGGGCTCGGCAGGGCGCGGGTGTGCCCGGCGACGGAGATGCTGTGCTCCTGCATCGCCTGAAGCAATGCGGATTGAGTCCGCGGGCTGGCGCGGTTGATCTCGTCGGCCATGAGCAACTGAGCGAAGACGGGACCTTCAACGAACCGGAAGCTGCGCTTGCCCGCCGAGTCCTCGTCGAGAATCTCGGAGCCGAGAATGTCGGCCGGCATCAGGTCGGGCGTGCATTGGATGCGTTTGTCGTCGAGGCCGAGGACGGTGCCGAGGGTCTCGACGAGACGCGTCTTCGCCAACCCCGGCACGCCGATCAACAGGGCATGGCCGCCCGCCAGCACCGTCACCAGGGTTTGATCGACCACTTCCTGCTGGCCGAAGATTACTTTCGCGACGCCTTGGCGGACCTCGGCAAGCGAGTCGGCGAGGGCTTCGATCTCCCTGATGAAGGCGGCGCCGTCTTGCGGGATACCGGTCGAGCTGGGGTCAAGGGTGGTGGTATCGCTCATCGCAGCTATATTTCCTCATTGGGGGCCCGGCTTACGGTTGCGTCCAGCCCGATCGGGGCGACACGGTCTCGAACGATCAACGACGAACGCGGCCGGGTCGATACACGCCAGAAGCGGATATCAGAAACATGGGGCAAGACAGCGTTCGGTCCATCCATGACATTGAGCGTAGCGTGAAGCGGGCCGCGCACAAGGGGGCTTCGGACCCGCACAACGAATCGTGTGCTGCGGACGCTGCAGACGCCCATGGCGCGAAACACACGCCGCGCGACTTCGGCCTGCGTATCGGTCGGGACGGAACCTGGTACTATCTGGACTCGCCGATCCACCGCATACCCCTCGTGAAACTGTTCTCCACCGTCCTTCGCCGGGACGAGTCCGGCCATTTCTGGCTGGTCACGCCTGCCGAACGCGGCATCATCCATGTCGACGACGCGCCGTTCGTGGCCGTCGACGTCGATATCGATCCGCCGGCCGAGCAGGCTGGTCCCGGTTCGACCTTGAGTTTCCGAACCAATCTTGACGAAACCGTGGTGGCGGGGCCGGATCATCCGATTCGTCTGGCCACGGATCCGGAGACCGGCGAACCGGCCCCGTATGTGCTGGTCCGCGACGGTCTTGAGGCGCTGATCAACCGCGCGACGTATTATCGTCTTGCCGATATGGCGGTCGAGCGGGACAGCGGATCGACTGAACTCGGCGTTTGGAGCGGCGGCGCGTTTTTCCCGCTGGGTGAGGCCGATTGAAGGGCGGGATCGAGTGAGCGACAGAGCCGAACTTGAGATTCCGGAAAGTCACGAGGCGTTTCGCCGTCGTTTCCTCACCGCAACGGCCGGCACCGTGACGGACGGACTGCCGCATGCGGTATCCCCGGTCGTCCACTATCGCGGCGACCACGATCTCAACCCCGGCATGGGCGTGCCGAAGGATCCGCGCCACGCCGCGGTTTTGGTGCCGATCGTGGAACGCGATGGACACCTGACCGTGCTGTTGACCCGCCGCTCGGACGATCTGCCGGTTCATCGCGGCCAGATCAGCTTTCCCGGCGGGCGGGTCGAGGAAGGGGACGCCAGTCATATCGACACCGCGTTGCGCGAGAGCGAGGAGGAGATCGGCCTGCGCCGGGGCGAGGTCGACGTGGTCGGGCGCCTGGATACCTATGTCACCCGCACCGGGTTCTCCGTCACGCCGGTGATCGGGTTCGTGCGCCCGCCGCTCGACCTGACCCCGTGTCCGATCGAGGTGGCGGAAATCTTCGAGGTGCCGCTCGGTTTCGTGCTCGACCGGGCCAATCAGGAACGCCATAGCCGGGAATGGCAGGGTCAGACCCGCTATTTTTTCGTTCTACCCTACCAGCATTATTACATCTGGGGGGCTACGGCGGGCATGTTAGTCAACCTGTCGGATGTCCTGCACGCCTCCTCGTCGCCGCCTGCCACGCCCCAGCCCAGCGCGCCTCGGGGCTGAGGTCCGGCGATGGAGCCCGTCGAAACCATTCCCGTCGCCGACTGGATGCGGCATCCGGCGGCGGTCGCCGTGCTGTCGGCGCTGGCGGCGGGCGGCCATGTCGGCCGCTTCGTCGGCGGCGCGGTCCGCAACCACCTGCTCGGCCTGCCGGTCACGGATTTCGACATCGCCACCGACGCGACCCCGGAGCGCGCCCTGGCGCTCGGCCGCGCCGCCGGCCTCAAGGCGGTCCCGACCGGGCTGGAGCACGGCACCGTCACCCTCGTCGTCGACCGCGAGCCGGTGGAGGTCACGACCCTGCGCCGCGACGTGGAGACCGACGGCCGCCGCGCCGTGGTCGCCTTCACCGACGACTGGGTCGAGGACGCGCAGCGGCGGGACTTCACCCTCAACGCGGTCTATCTCGACGCCGACGGCACGCTCTACGACCCGACCGGCTTGGGGATCGCCGACGCCCGCGCGCGGCGCATTCGCTTCGTCGGCGACCCGGAGACCCGGATCCGCGAGGACGTGCTGCGCATCCTGCGGTTCTTCCGCTTCCACGCGGCCTACGGGCGCGGGGCGCTGAACCCCGACGGTCAGGCCGCCTGCGCGGCGCTGGCGCCGTCCATGGCCCGGCTGTCGGGCGAGCGGATCTGGAAGGAACTCTCCCGGCTGCTGGTCGCCGCCGGCGCCCGGGACGTGCTGGTCTCCATGGCCGAGACCGGCGTGGCCCGCCACCTCTGGGACGGGCCCGTGGATGCCGGGCGGGCGGCGGCGCTGATCGATCTGGAGGAGCGGTACGGCCTCGCGCCGGACGCGCTCCGGCGGCTCGCGGCCCTGGTCGCCGAGCCCGACGGGGCGGAGGCGGTGGCGGAGCGGCTGCGGCTGTCCAGGGCGGAGACCCGACGCCTCGCCCTCGCCCTGGCTACACCAGCGGATGCGCCCATTGACGACCGGGCCCGGCGGGCCGCCGTCTACCGTCACGGGGCGCAGGCGTTCGTCGATGCGCGGCTGCTGCGTGCGGCGCAAACGGGGGAGGAGGTGGCGGCCGATCTGGCGCTCGCCGCCGCCTGGACGCCCCCGGCCTTTCCCCTCGGCGGCGGCGACGTCACCCGTCTCGGCATCCCGCCGGGGCCGCGCGTCGGAGAATTGCTGCGCCGGGCCGAGGAGTGGTGGATCATGGGGGACTTCGCCGCCGATGCGGAGACCTGCCGGGCGGCGCTCGCGCGCCTGGCGTCACAGGGAGGAGACAGAGAATGACCAGCCCGTTCGCCGCGGCGATGATCGAGGCGCGCAGCACCGGAACCCGCATTGCCCTGCCCGAGTCCGTGCCGGACAGCCGCGAGGCGGCCTTCGCCGCGCAGGTCGAGACCATGACCGGCATGGGCCTCGCCGTCGGCGGCTTCAAGATCGGCGCCCAGGGCCGCGCGGGCGAGCCGACCGCGGCCCCCCTGGCGGCGACCACCGTCCACCGCGACCACGCCCGGATTGTGTCGACCCGCGCGATGCCGCTCTGGCTGGAGGCCGAGGTCGCGATGGTGGTGGGCCGGGACATTCCCTGCGACCACGGCACGACCCAGGACGAGGTTCTGGCGGCGATGGAGGGTCTGGCCGCCGCCATCGAGGTGGTCGAGCCCCGCATCGCCGACTGGCCGAACATCCCGCCCCTGGCGGCGATGGCGGATTTCCAGGCCAACGGCGCCACGGTGGTCTCCGCCGTCGGGCGGCCGGCGACGGGTGTGAACGTCGAGGACCTGACGGTCGTGTTCGAGATGGGCACGGTGCATGTGGAGGTGCAGGGCCGGAACTACCCCGGACAGGACATGAACCGGCTGCCGACCTGGCTGGTGAACCACATGACCGGCTGGGGCCCCGAAATGGCGGCGCGCGGCCTGAAGAGGGGGGACGTGCTGATCACCGGCTCCTGGGTCGGTGTGATCCCCGCAGAGCCGGGCGAGACCGCCACGGTCACCGTGCCCGGCATCGGCTCGGTCAGCGTCGAGATCGCCGCCGAGTAGCGGGGGCTAAATAGTGTCCCAATTTGAAATACATAGGGATTGATACGGTATCGAACTTTGGCCAAGCTTCCTATATGTTCAACTTTAGGTATGTAGGAAGCGATATGACTTGGTTCGTCAGATTTCGGTTGGAGGACGGGACTGTGCCAAAGGTGCTTTGTCACACCCGTCCTGACGTAGCGGAGCACCTGCGAGAGCAGAAGGCTCAGAGCCGAGAAGTGTGGGTCGAAGACGTCGATGGCAGGCAAATTGAAGAATCGGAGTTTGCCTGATGCCTATAGTAGACCCCAAAGGTCAGAAGCGTCCCGCCGACGTGATCGGCAACGCCTTCCGAGCAATGCTTGTCGTAACTAGCGAGGCTCAGGAAGAGAGCGACACTGACGACCGGAGAGATCCGTCGGCCTCAGGCAGGCTGAAGTAGTGCTGGTTCCGCTGCAAATTCAATGGAGAGACCCGGCCAATTTGGGATCGCTAGATTCCGCCGGTTCTTGTCGATGCGATGATGGCTGCGAGTACGTCCTTAAGGACACGAGTGACCACCCGCTCATGCCCCACTCTGAATGGTTCTGCACAAAGTTGGCAGAAGCCGTCGGTATAGCATGCCCTCCCTGCGCTGTTATCAGGGACGAATCTGGGGTGTTCTTGTTTGGTTCTAGGTGGGAAGGCGGTATAAGTAGCGAGAAATGGTGGGAGCTTCTATATGCCGGAGAAATTGATCCGGATATTATATATCCAGTTTTGTCCCGTGTTTTGGCATTCGATCTATTTGTTCACAATGATGATCGCCATTTGAATAATTTTCTTACCAGGGAAAGTAGAAACAGCTATTCACTTTTGGCATTTGATTTTTCTAGCTCTTGGGCGATTCATAGAATACCTCCACTTGATTTACCGCTTCAAAAAGAGGCACTCACTTTGCGTGCCCATAGAAAAATGAAAAATATGTTCGGTGATTTTTTAGACATAGATTGCGTAAACGAGACAATTGATAGAATTTCAGATGTTTCTTCTGTAACTATACAGAATATTATTAACCAACATCCGCGTGAATGGTTGTCCGCCGCAGAAGAGAGTGATATTCTTTCTTGGTGGGATTCCGATCTACGGGCTAACCGGCTTGACGGAATCCGTGAGGGTATAGGCAATGGCTCGCTCCTTTGATTATGTGATCCTTATGGCGATCCCGAACCCACGCCGGGGCGAGCGGGTAAATGTGGGTGTTGCTGTGTTTCTCGATGACCGGGTCGATATCAGGCTACCGCAAGCATCTTTTAAAATAAGAGCACTCACCGGGAAAAATTGGGATGATCGGATAGAAAGTGCAGAGGCTGCTCTTCAAGAATCTTTTAGGCCTGGAGTTCCTGCTGCTGAAATTTTAGCTTCTTTTGATATGGTCGAGCAGTTGCTCGTTCCTTCAAAAATTGGTTATTTGGTTGCAAATAGTGCGGAGCAGTATGAAGAGAGGGTTGATCAGATTCTGCAATCTCTTGTAGCGCTGCCTAAGAAAGAGCGTTCTACTCAAAAATCAAGAATTAATACGGAAATCGCTGCTGAATTCAGAAGGGTGAAAATTCTGGCTCGCGGAAATGAAACTATCGAAGACCACAAAGTGGTTAGAAATTTTGTTATCGATAGCAAAGAAGGGCTGGCTGCAGATTTTGCTTTAAGAAACGGGAAGTTTCATGTGGCGAGTACGTTGGATTTAAGAAAGCAAACCGCTGGACTCGGTGAGGCTGCTCTCAAGTCAATTGTTTTGGATAAGGCGAAAAAGAGATTTTCTGATAAAGCTTTGACTATTGGCGTATATGCTATTGATCAAAATATGAGAGATGAGTTTCGAGCTCACATAGAATTACTTGGAGACTACTCAAATGAGTTGTACGATTGGACTGATTCGATGAGCCGATCACGGCTTCAGAAGCGGGTCTATGATGCACTAACCCCATCCTACGGTGGGAAATTGACATTGACGTGAACTGCTGGACGCTAAGCATACAAGTTCAAACGTCAGGGGTGGAGCAAGTTGCCCCTCCTGAAGCGCGTATAACTCATCTGACCATACCGACAAGTTGTGGCTAACGGGATGCGTCGCAGCCTAGTAGAGGCTACGGTCCAGAAACAGCGACAGCGCGGCACGAACAATAACGGTTAGTCCAAAACATCAAACTGACGCACCATCCATCGCTTGATGTCCCCAACCGACGCGGTATATCCGCTCCTGCGAGGCCACGTCCTCCCCCGCCAAGGGTAGAAGTCCGGGACGGCCCGGCGCGCCACCGAGGAGGTCGCCATGCCGTGGGTCGTTCTTGTCGTCGCCGGTCTGTTCGAGGTCGTCTGGGCGGTCGCGATGAAACAGTCGGCGGGGTTCACCCGCCTCGGCCCGTCCCTGGTCACGCTGGCGGCCATGCTGGTCAGCTTCGGGTTGCTGGCCTGGGCCATGCGGTCGCTGCCCCTCGGCACCGCCTACATGGTCTGGACCGGCATCGGCGCGGTCGGCGCCTTCGTCGTCGGCGCGGTCTTTCTCGGCGAGGCGGTCAACGCGCTGCGCCTCGCCGCCGCCCTGCTGATCGTGGCCGGCCTCGTCCTGATGAAGCTCTCCACCCCAGGCTGATGGATTACGGCTGACGGCTTACGGCACCTCCAGCACGATCTTGCCGACATAGCCCTTGTCGGCGAACGCCTCCTGGGCGGCGGCGATGGCGTGCAGCGGGAAGGTCTCGGCGACCAGCGGGCGGATCTCCCGGCGCTCGATCCGGCCGATCAGGTTGGCGAACACCTCCGGTTCCAGCACCGTGCAGCCGAAGAAGCTGAGATCCTTCAGGTAGAGGGTCCGGACGTCGAGTTCGACGATCGGCCCCGCCACCGCACCGGCGACGGCGTAGCGGCCGCCGGGCCGCAGCACGTCCAGAAGGCGGGGCCAGGTCGGGCCGGCCACGAGGTCGACCGCCACGTCGACGCTGTCGGCGCCGAGGACGGCGACCGGGTCGTCGTCGCGGCCGAGGGTCCGCTCGGCGCCGAGCTCGGCGAGGAGGGGCGCCTTGGCTGGGCTGGTGACGGCGATCACCCGCGCGCCCCGCGCCCGCGCGAGTTGGACGGCGGCGGAGCCGACGCCGCCCGAGGCGCCGGTGATCAGCACGGTCTCGCCGGCGCCGAGGCCGGCGCGGGTCAGCATGTTCTCCGCCGTCGAGTAGGAGCAGGGGAAGGACGCCAGCTCGACATCCGTCAGGGCGCTGTCGACCGCATGGGCGTGGCGGGCGGCGATCCGGGTGTACTGGGCGAAGCCGCCGTCGCAGTCCGAGCCGAGAAACCGCGGGGTCTCGAGTTCCCGGCCCTCGGCCTCGCGCAGGCACGGCTCGACCAGGACCCGCTCGCCGATCCGCGCCGGGTCGACCCCGTCGCCCACGGCGGCGATCCGGCCGCAGACGTCGATGCCCTGGATCAGCGGCAGGGCGACCGGGGTGCCGCCCCAGGACGCGTCCTCGGCGTCGCCGTCGCCCTTGGAGTACCAGCCGACCCGCAGATTGATATCGGTGTTGTTCACGCCGGCGGCGGCGACGCGCACGACCACCTCCCCACGTCCGGGCGCGGGCACGGGGAGGTCGTCCCGCCACTGGAGCGTTTCCGGGCCGCCATGGCCGGTCAGGATCACGCCGCTCATCCGGTCGGGCAGGGTCATGGCGCGCTCCCGTGGTCGTCGGTCGGATCGGCGGGACGCCGCACCTCCATCCGGGTGAAGAACGGTCGGCAGCCGACCGCCTCCCAGAACGCGCGGCCGCCGGGATTGCTCTCCAGCACGTCGAGGGTGACCCGCCCGCCCGGCTCCACCCGGTGTTGCACGAACAGCTCGAACCCGTCGCGGCCGAGACTGTTGCGGCGATAGCGCCGGTCGATGCAGAACTGGCGGATGAACCGCTCGGGCACCGCCGGGTCGAGGGGGTGGGGGTTCGGCGCGTGGACGATGTAGCCGACCGCGTGGCCGTCGACGTCGAGGATGTCCTGGCTCCATTCGCCGCTGGCGAGCCATTCCCGGTGCCGCACCAAGAGCTCGCCCAGGGTGGCCTTGCCGGGATGGCCCTCGTCTTCCAGGAGCTGGCGGTTCAGGGTGGCGAGGGTCTCGACATCGTCCTCCCGCGCCGGCCGGAGCCTCATGATGGACACGCGCTTCCCCCCAAAGTGATCCCCGTCAGATCTGCAGGCTGGCCTGCATCGGGCCGCCGATCGCCTCCTGGACGAGGGTCTCGGCGAAGTCGTCCATCAGCGCCTCGACCGCCCCGCCGGCGACCTGTTCCTTGCCGACCTCCAGCAGGACCGGCACCGCCAGCGGCGACACCCGGTCGAGCCGGCGATGGACGATCCGGCCCTGCACGCCGACCAGCAGGTCGGACAGCCGCCGGATGTCGGTCAGGCCCCGCGCCGCATCCTCCCGCGTCGCCTGGAGCAGGATGTGGTCGGGCTGGTGCCGCCGGAGGACATCGTAGATCAGATCGGCGTTGAAGGTCACCTGGCGCCCGGTCTTCTCGTGCCCCGGCAGCTTGCGCTCGATCAGCCCGGCGATGACGGCGACGTTGCGGAAGGTGCGCTTGAGCAGGCTGGACTCCGCCATCCACTCCTCCAGGTCGTCGCCCAGCATGTCCTGGTCGAACAGCGCGTCCATGTCCTCGCAAGCCTTCACCGACCACACCGCGATGACGTAGTCGGTGGCGACGAATCCGAGCGGGCCGAGCCCCATGCGCTCCATCCGCCGGGTCAGCAGCATGCCGAGGGTCTGGTGGGCGTTGCGGCCGGCGAAGGTGTAGGCGACCAGGTATTCCCGGTCGGCCCGCGGAAAGCTCTCGACCAGCAGGCTGTCGGCCTTGGGCAGGACCGAGCGCCAGCGCTGCAGCTCCAGCCATTCCTCGACCGGGCCGGGCAGGGTCGGCCAGCTCGCGCTGTCCTCGAGCATGGTCCGCACCCGGTCGGCGAGCTGGGTCGTCAGCGGCAGCTTGCCGCCCATATAGGCGGGCACCGCCGGCTCCCCCTCGCCGCCGGGGGAGCATTCGACGAAGGTCTCCCGCAGGCCCTGGAAGGTCAGCAGGCGGCCGGAGAACAGGAACGTGTCGCCCGGCCGGAGCCACTGGACGAAATACTCCTCGATCTCGCCGAGGATCCGCCCCCGTCCCATCCGCACCTTCAGCGTCGTCGCTTCGACGATGGTGCCCACGTTCATGCGGTAGGACTGGGCGACGCGGCGGTCCGCCACCTCCAGCCGGCCGTCCTCGGTCTCGCGGACCCGCTGGAACCGCTCGTAGGCCTGCAGCGCGTAGCCGCCGGTGCGCACGAACTCGACCACCGCGTCGAAGGTCTCGCGCGGCAGGTCGGCATAGGGCGCGGCGGCGACCACCTCGGCATAGAGCGCGTCCGGGTCGAACGGGGCGGCGCAGGCGGTGCCGAGCACGTGCTGCGCCAGCACGTCGAGGCCGCCGGGCCGGGGCGCGTCGCCGTCCAGCTCGCCCGCGCGCATGGCGTCCAGCGCCGCCTTGCATTCCAGCACCTCGAACCGGTTGGCCGGCACCAGCAGGGCCCGGCTCGGCTCGTCCAGGCGGTGGTTGGCCCGGCCGATCCGCTGCAGCAGGCGCGAGGTGCCCTTGGGCGCGCCGACCTGCAGGACCAGATCGACCGCGGCCCAATCGATGCCGAGATCGAGCGAGGAGGTGGCGACCACCGCGCGCAGGCCGCCCTTCGCCATCATCGCCTCGACCTTGCGCCGCTGCTCCGCCGCCAGGCTGCCGTGGTGCAGGGCGATCGGCAGGTGCTCCTCGTTGGCGTGCCACAGCGCCTGGAAGAACAGCTCCGCCTGGGCGCGGGTGTTGACGAAGACGAGCGTGGTCTTGTGCGCCCGGATCGCGGCGTAGATCCGGTCGATGGCGTACAGCCCCATATGCCCGGACCAGGGCAGGCGCTCCTCGTCCTTTTCTCCACCGGCCCCCGGTCCACTGGGCAACAGGATCTTCACCTCGGCCTGGGCCGCCTCGCCGCCGCGCACCACGGCGACGTCCGGCGCCGGAGCCCGGCCGGTCTTCGACAGATACGCCTCCAGCGCCGCCGGGTGGGCGACCGTGGCCGAGAGCCCGACCCGCCGCGCCTCGGGCGCCAGGGTGGCGAGCCGCGCCAGGGCCAGGGCCAGCAGCTCGCCCCGCTTGGTCCCGGCCAGCGCGTGCAGCTCGTCCACCACGACGCAGCGCAGGCCGGCGAAGATTTCGCCGGCGTCCGGATAGGACAGCAGCAGGGCGAGGCTCTCCGGCGTGGTGAGCAGGATGTGCGGCGGTTTCTTGCGCTGGCGCTGGCGCTTGGAAGAGGGGGTGTCGCCGGTGCGGGTCTCGGCGGTGACCGCGAGGCCCATCTCCTCGATGGGGGCGGTCAGGTTGCGGTGGATGTCGACCGCCAGCGCCTTCAGCGGCGAGATGTAGAGCGTGTGCAGCCCGGCGCGGGGATCCTCGGCCAGCTCGACCAGCGACGCGAGAAACCCGGCCAGCGTCTTGCCGCCCCCGGTCGGCGCGATCAGCAGCGCCGACCGCCCGGCCCGCGCAGCGTCGAGCATCTCGAGCTGATGCGGATGCGCGGCCCAGCCCTTGGCCGCGAACCACGCCTCGAAGGCGGGCGGCAGGGCTGAAGCGCGGGGGGCGGGGAGGGGTGGGGTGTGGTTCATCTGGGGAGTATGTGGGGCTCGGCGGCGAGGGGGCAATCGCCACCCTCCGGCCGTTTGCACAGCTCCCGTCACCCCCCGCGCCGATAGCTCGCCGGGCGGTGCTGGTGCAGCCAGGTTTCGGTCAGGGGGGCGCCGTCGCGGTGCAGGTAGGCGCGGAGTTCGACCGGCTCGATCCCCTGCGGCGCGATATCGGTGACGAGGCGCCAGCGGTCGGTGCCGGGGACGCGCTCGCCACGGGCGCGGAGGACCGTCCCGCCCCGCGCCTCGACCGTCGCCGCAACCGTCTCCGGATCGAGATCGCCACGCAGATCGCCGCCGGCGAAATCGACCACGTAGCGGGTTGCGCCGTCGGGGCGGGGCTGGCCAGGCTCGCCGCCGCGCCCGGCGCGGGTGGCGGTGGCGCGGGCGATGTCGGCGGCGGGGTAGGGTTCCCGGTCGACCCAGTGCAGGCGGTAGGCGAAGGCGAACTCGGCTCCCGCCACGGCCGGCGCGTCGGGCACCCACTGGGCGACGATGTTGTCGTGGATCTCGTCGTCTGTCGGGATCTCGATGAGCTGCACCGCGCCTTTGCCCCAGTCGCTCCGGGGTTCGACCCAGAGGCTCGGCCGCAGGTGGTAGTTCACGCCGTCCAGGTAGTGCTCGAAATTCCGGTCGCGCTGCAGCAGGCCGAACCCCTTCGGATCGGCATCGACGAAGCTGGAGGTGACCACGGTCTCCGGATTGTTGAGCGGGCGCCAGATCCGCTCGCCCGCGCCGGTCCACAGCGCCAGCCCGTCGGAATCGTGGATCTCCGGCCGCCAGTCGCGGGCCGGGTCGGTCTTGCGCTCGGAATACCAGTACATGGAGGTCAGCGGCGCGAAGCCGAGCCGCTCCACGTCCCGCCGCAGGAACACGCGGGCGGAGATGTCCATCACCACCCCGCTGTCGCGCAGCAGGTCGAAGGTATAGGCGCCGGTGACGCTCGGTCCGTCGAGCAACGCGTGGATGCGCAGCCCGTTGGGCCCGCCGGCATCCGGCTCCAGGTGGTACTCGATGAAGTCCGGGAATTCCTCCGGGCCGCCGGTGGCGGCGTTGACGCAGAGGCCGCGGGCCGAGAGGCCGTACTGGCCAAGCGCGCCGATCGCCCGGAAATAGGAGGCGCCGAGAAAAGCGGCCCAGTCCTGGGTCCGCCAGTCGTCCCGGTCCCGGTCCTCGTGGATGCGGAACCCGGCGAACCCTGCGTCGTCGGGCAACTCGCCGATGATGTTGCCGGCCGGGATGTCGAACAGGTCGGCCGCGTAGCGGACCGGCGCGGAGGCGCCGTTGCTGACCGCGAAGATCGCCACGGGCCGGGGGAAGTACTGGCCGAGCGGGAAGAAGGTGACCGGGTAGGATCCGTCGGCATCGGCGAACAGCGCGTCGTCGCGCCGGTACTGCACGCCGCCATGGGCGCTGTAGTCGATCCGGGCGGTGATTTGCGGGGCCGGACTCGGCCGCGTCTCGAACGGCCGTTTCGCCATCTCGGCGGCGCGCGCCGTCAGGATGTCGGGGGAGAACGGGGTTGGCTCGCCGAGGCTCGGACCGCGCCCCGCCGCCTCGATCCGTCGGGGCAGAGATGCCATGGCCATGGCGGAGACCGCCGCCGTCGACAGCAGAAATCGCCGCCTGCCCAAAGACCGTATCGTCATCATCCGTCCCTTCGTGTGTGCGACCGGCCCCCGTCTGTTCGGCGGAACGGGGGACCGACACGCTCTTTGACCAGCCGCGGAGGACGGTTATTCCCGACGGCCGCCCGGCGCGATTGAGAGCGGCCCGAGAACGGTATCGCCGGGGGCCCGATCGGCAGGCGCCCGATTGACAGGGGCCCGATTGACAGGGGCCCGATTGACAGGGGCCCGATTGACAGGGGCCCGGTCACGCCCGACATCTTTGCCGATGCAACCCTGAGGAGACCCGATCCATGAGCCTCGATGTCGGAGACAAGGCCCCGGACTTCACCATGCCCACCGACGGCGGCGGCGAGGTGTCGTTGGCCAAGCTGAAGGGCAAGCCGGTGGTGCTGTATTTCTACCCGCGCGACGACACGCCGGGCTGCACGAAGGAGGCCTGCGGGTTCCGCGACGCGCTGCCCGACTTCTCCGGCGCCGGCGGGGTCGAGATCATCGGCGTGAGCCGCGACACGGTCGCCAAGCACGACAAGTTCAAGGCCAAGTACGACCTGCCCTTCACCCTCGGCTCGGACGAGAGCGGGGCGGTGACCGAGGCCTACGGCGTGTGGGTCGAGAAGAGTATGTACGGCAAGAAGTCCATGGGCATCGAGCGCTCCACCTTCCTGATCGACGGCGACGGCGTGATCCGCGGCGTCTGGCGCAAGGTCAAGGTGCCGGGCCACGTGGAAGAGGTGCTGGAGGCGGCCAAGGGGCTGTAGCAGCGTGAGCGCCCGATCAGGCCCACTCGGTGGGGCCTGATCGGCCGGGTGACCGACGCCGCCGGGTAACGCGTCAAGGCCGAGAATCGCAGGCGGCGACAACTCACTGCTGCCCCGAATTCAGGAATAATTGCTCAACTTTCTATAGTGATGGTTGGTGGGGGTGTGCAGACTGGCGAGGCCTCTACGCGGCTGGTGCCGGTGGGGCGCGTTGGAGTCATCGGTGACGGTCGGCGGTCGCCCCGTGCGCCCGACGCCGGGGATGACGGTGACGGTGGATATCTGGACGGGCGAACGCCGTGTGGCGGAGTTCCTGCTGCAGCCGGTGCTGCGGTACGCGGCGGAGGGGTTGAGGGAGCGATGACGTCGATCTTCTGGTTCGTCAGAACGGTTTGGACCCGCTACGTCGGCTTGTTGCCTGAGAACCATTCGGCGGTCGACAGGATGCATTTTTGCATGGCTTTCCTGATGGTTCTGGGAGGAGTGGCGGCAAGCCTAGGCTTTCTCGTCGTGTCCGCGTTCGGAGCTCTTTTCATCTATCCAACATGCGTGCTGGCTATGGTCGGAGGATTCGCTGTCTGGAGTCAGGCTCGCGGGTCGTTCGGTGACGATCTGACGGACCATGGTGACTTCGGGTATCTCGTTGCTTTTGCGATGTCTTTTGCGGCGGTCTTTTCCTTGCTTTCGATATACAGGGGATTTTCTCCATCAACCTTCGGCGCTTCAGATGCCAGCTTTCTCATCGAAGACGCGATACTCGCTTCTACAATGATTGCAGCGGGAACGGACGTAATTCGGCCCATTGCGCAGTTAATGACCAGTGCTTTCGTCATTACAGAATTCATGATGTTGGCGTATTTTTTTTGTGAAAATGAGAGCGTTATTTCGAAAAAGCAAATCACGTTCAATCGCCAATTATGAGCGAGAAATATTTTCTAGAGTATCTGGTACAATAAAAACCTTAAAAGTATCTTTTGTAATTCTTATATATTTCTGGTACATTTACGTTTCTTTTGGAGAGGTTTATTCATTGAGAATAATAGAAGGAGAGACTTCGTATTTTGCGGCATATTTTTTGGCAAGATCATTTATTTCAATGTGTCTGTATGTTTCTCTTTATTTTATAATCGTGCGTGTCGCTATGAGAATTTCGGCGGATTAGGTGGGTTCTGAATCATGATGAGCGTCTGCCCAGGCCTATCTGGAAGGACCAGACGATTGCTCTCGACGGCGAGACGATGACGGTCGCCCCGTGCGCCCGACTCCGAGGATGGCGGTGACGGTGGATGTCCGGACGCGCGAACGCCGTGTGGCGGAGTTCCTGTTGCAGCCGGTGCTGAGATACGCGGCGGAGGGGTTGAGGGCGCGATAGAAGTTGTGGGCACGAAAAATATTAAGATTAACCGTGTCGACCTTCTAATAAAGAGGGAAATTATGGAAATATTATATTATCTGTTTTTCCGATCTCCTCATGTTTATGTGCCAGTTTTTGCTATTTTTTCATGGGTATTTGTGCCGAGTAGTTTTTCGGATTTTTTTGAAGGGATGTATTTATCGGCAGCTTTAAAACTTATCCCCGCATTGTACTTAAATATAACCGGGGTCATTTTGATTTACAAAAAAATTAAAGATAAAAAAGAAAATCATGAAAACGACGCGGGCAATGCCTGAACTAGGTGCGGGTACAGAAAACGATCATAGTTGTCGATCAAAGTTTCCGTGATTATCCGTCATCCCGGGCGGCGCCGGACCCGATCCGGCGGTGGCCCGGGACCGAGCTTCTCACCGTCCCTGGGTCCCGGCCCGTCCCTGGATCAAGTCCGGGACCGGCCGGGATGACGGCGGGATGTTCGGGGACGGGACCGCGGCGCCACGCCGCTCCCGGCGCTCACGCGTATTTCAGCAGGATCTCGGTCAGCTCTTCCGGGGCGTCGACCATCACGTCGTGGCCGCAGTCGACCGCGTAGGTGTCGAAGTCCCGCTCGCGGAAGGTCTCCAGCATTTCGTCGAACTGCGGCGCCGGGTAGCCGGCGGCGCGGATGTAGACGCGGGTCCTGATCGCGTCGAGCGCGCCGGAGAGGTAAAGCGGCTCGGTGAAGCAGGCGAGCGGCAAGTCGGTGCATTTCGAGTCGACCCAGGCCTGGTCCGCCTCGTTCACCATGAAGGTCGCGGCGGTGGTCGGCGGGATGCGCCAGCCTGCCCCCTTCGCGCGGGCGGCGGCGAAGGCGGCCTCGTTCTGCTCCGGACGGCGCAGATCCATCGCCGACTGGCCGTGGCCGGGGACCAGCGCGTCCAGGAACAGCAGCGATTTCACCCGGCCCGCCGCCCGGTCGGCCGCGCCGGTGATCACAACGCCGCCGTAGGAGTGGCCGACCAGCACCACGTCGGTCAGCTCCTCCCACTCCAGCAGGCCGACCACGTCCTTGATGTGGGTCGTCAGGCTGATCGTCGGACTCATCAGGTGCGCGCGGTCGGCCAGCCCCGTCAGGGTGGGGGTGAAGACCGTGTGGCCGGCGGCGCGCAGCCTGTCGGCGACGCGCACCCAGCACCAGCCGCCGTGCCATGCGCCGTGAACGAGTACGAAGGTGGTCATTGTCCGAGCCTCCCGAGGTCGCGGGACCAGTGATTGAGGATGGCCATCCCCGTCGGATGCGGGGCCTGGGCCGGACCGCGGTCGTGCACCTCGTCGATGCCGATGCGCCACGCGGCCAGGCGTTTCCCGTAGCACAGCAGGTGGTCGACCGTATGCATCAGGAAATGCAGCAGCGGCAGAATTTGGCGGAACGCTTGATCGGCCTCGTCGGCTTTGCCGGCCCGGTGCAGCTCGTAGATCCGGCTCTCCACGTCGCAGGCCTCGACGCCGGGGATCAGGCCGGCGCAGCCGTGGCGGAGGCTGTCCAGAAGCTCGATGCCGTTGCGGCCGTTGAACAGGGTGAAGGCGCCGGCCGCGTCCTCGGCGAGCTGGCCGATATGGAGGCCGGTCCCCTCCGCCTTCAGGATGGAGACGTTGGCATGGCGCCGGTGCAGCTCCAGCAGCCCGGCGTTCGACAGGCCGATGCCGATATACTCGGGCGCGTTCTGGATGCCGATCGGGATCGGCGAGACGTCGGCCACCGCGCCGAAGAACCGGATCAGCGCCTCCTCGCTCGCGGACTTGACCGGCGGCGGCTGCAGCACCGCCCAGGCGGCCCCGGCGTCGGCCGCCCGGTGGACGCTCTCGATCTGGCCTCCGACGGTGTTGTCCGACACGGTGACGCTGACCGGCACCCGTCCGGCCGCCGCCTCGATGGTCCAGAGGGCGTGGGCCCGGCGTTCCTCGACGGTCAGCTTGTTGCATTCGCTCGCCAGGCCGCCGACCGCGAGGCCATGGACGCCGCCGGCGATGCAGGCCTCCACCTGGGCGGCATTGGCCCCCTCGTCCAGGGAGCCGTCCGCCGCGAACAGCGCGTAGAGCATGGGGTAGATGCCGCTGGGGGCGTCCTGGATCGGGGTTTCGGTCATCTGTGCTCCTCCCCGGCGCCCGGCGCCCGGCGGTCGATGGCGTCCTTGCGGCGTTCGCGCGGCGGCGGTTTTCTTGGAATCATGCGCGCCAAGTCGAGCGGCTGGCAACCGGCCGTCTTCGATGAGATCGGATGCCGGGGCTTGCCCGGCCGCGCCGGGCGCGCGACGTTAGCGACGTCACCGTGGGAGAGAGTCATGCCTGACGCGGGAACCAACCCCGCTCCCGGCTTCGTCGAGAAGCCCGAGCACAAGGTCGATCTGACGCCGTCGGGCCGTCGGGTCCTGGTCGTTCTCGGCGGCGAAACGGTCGCGGACAGTACCGGAGCCCTGCTCTGCGAGGAGACCGGTCACGCTCCGGTCTACTACCTGCCGATGCAGGACATCCGGGCCGACGTGTTCAGCCCGACCGAGCGCTCCAGCTATTGCCCCTTCAAGGGCAGGGCGAGCTACTGGACGATCCGAGCCGGCGCCGAGACGGCGGCAAACGCGGCGTGGTCTTACGACCTGCCCTATGACGAGTGTGCGGCGCTGGCCAAGCATGTGGCGTTCTACGGCGACAAGGTCGTCGTTCGCGTGGTCTGAGGCCGCCTGCCGCCGCTCGACCCTGCCGTCTCCAGTCCGTGTTCACCGGCCTCGCACGGAGGGGCCGAAGGGTTGTTGGCGATGTCGAGCCGCGGCTGAAGTCAGCGGTGGATCCGTGTCGAGGCGTGGTCGTCGGTGCAGGCAACACGGTCTGCACGATTTCTTAACTCTCCATGACCGAGAGTATGCCGCGTTTTAATGAAAAGTGACCCTTTGGCCGATCCCGACATCCAGATCGACGGCCCCGCCCGGAGAAGACATGACTGATTTGCAGACGACGATGGCCATCGTCTTCGCCGTAATGGCGGTCGCGGCCGCCGGCCTTGTGGCTTGGGGCGTTTCCGGCTTCTTCGACAAGTCCGGTGGGAGCGCAAAGTCTGACGGGGCCGAGACCGAGGACGCGGTGGCGGCGATGCAGCGAAAGAACCTCGCCGCCAAGCACGACCACAACAGCCAGCAGCACTGACCGGCGCCGACGGGCGCCGGACACTAGCGGGCGGAGGCCACGTATCGGTCGTAGGTCCGCATCACGACGGCGCTCATCTTCTCGATCACCCGTTCGAGCGTATTGAAGTCGATCGCCCGGCTCGTCTTGGCGAGACGCTCCTTCAATGCCTGGGGGGCTGTGTCCGGATCGAAGTCGGTGCCGACGGTCAGGCGCAGGAGTCCCTGGATGTTCCGCCAGATATGCACGGAGTTCGACAGGAACATCGCTTCGTCCTCGGGCAGCACGCCCGCCGCGCCGAGTTTTATGAAGGCGTTGGCCGTGTTGCCGTCGAGCACGCCCGGATGTTCATGGGCGTGGCGCAGTTGCAGGTACTGGGCGATGAATTCCAGATCCAAAAGCCCGCCGCGCCAGTGCTTGACCGTCCACGGACTCTCGGCCTTGTGCTCCTTGGCGGTCCGTTCGCGCATGTCGGCGACCTCCCGGGCCAGCGCTTCCCGATCCCGTTCCTTGGTCAGGATATGGCGCACGCCGGCCTCGATGCGGTCGCGGAAAGCCGGCGGCGCGGCCACGACCCGCGCGCGCGTCAAGGCCATCCGCTCCCAGGTCCAGGCGTCTTCGTCATGGTACTTCTGGAAGGCCTCCATGGAGATCGCCACCGGCCCTTTGTTGCCGGTCGGACGCAGCCGCATGTCGACCTCGTAGAGTGCGCCTTCCGCCGTCTTTGCGCTGAGCGCTGAGATCAGGCGCTGGCCGAGACGGATCATGTAGGCGGAGGTGTAAAGCGGCTTGTCGCCATCCGACTCGAGATCCAGCGGAGCGTCGTACAGAAACACGAGATCCAGATCTGAGCCGTAGCTGAGTTCGCGTCCGCCGTACTTCCCAAGTGCGATGACGGCGAGCGCGGGGGTCTCGACGTCCGGAAGCCGGCCGTGTCGCCGCGCGAAATCGCGTTCGACCCAGGGCAGCAGCGCGCTGATCGTCGCGTCGGCAACGTCGGAATAGGTCGTACCCGCCCGATCCGCGTCCAGATGCGCGCGAATGATCTGCACGCCGATCTGGAAACGACGGTCGCCGGTCCAGCGCCGAGTGACGTCGAGGGCCAATTCGTAGTCTTCCGTGGCCGCCAGATGGCGCTCCAGTTCGCGGGTCAGGGTCTCCGCATCGGGCAGCGGTTGCAGCACGTCATGGGTCAGAATGCCCTCGAACAAAGCTGGTTCGCGGCCGAGCTGCCCGGCCAGCGACGGTGCCATGCCCAGGATTTCTGCGACGACCTGGATCAAGGAAGGGTTGGCGTGGAACAGGCTGAAGATCTGGACGCCGGCGGGCAGCGCGTCGAGAAACCGGTCGAGGCGCCGGAACGCCTGATCCGGCTGGGGCATGCGGCCGATGGCCTCCAGCAGAGCCGGGGTGATTTCGGTGAGGATCTGCCGGGCCCGTTCGCTGCGGGTCGCTCGCGCATGCCCGCGGTGCCAGTTGCGGATGGTCTCCGCCACCGGGCCGGGATCTGTGAAGCCGAGTTGTGCAAGCGTTCTGAGCGTGTCGGGGTCGTCGTCGCTCCCGGTGAAGACGAGGCTTCCGGCCTCGCGGGTGGGCACGGACAAGGCCGGCGCCTCCTCGAACAGGCGGCCGTAATGGTAGGCCACGGTGTGAAGATGATGGGCGAGGTCGCCTCTGAAATGCTTGGGGTCCTCGTAGCCGAGGAAGGCGGCGAACCGGTCGAGGGCTGCAGGATCCTGCGGCAGTTCCTGGGTCTGTTTATCCTCGATCATCTGCAGACGATGCTCAACCTTGCGCAGGAAGCGGTAGGACAGCTTCAGATCGCTCGCGACCTCTTCACGGACTCGGCCTGCCTGCACCAGGGCCTGCAGCGCGTCCTCGGTGCCGCGTACCCGCAGCCTTGCGTCCCTGCCGCCCCAGATGAGCTGCTGAGTTTGGGCGAAGAACTCGATCTCGCGAATGCCGCCGCGCCCGAGCTTCACGTTCTGGCCCTCGGCCTTCACCACGGCGGCCTTGCGATGAACGGCGATCTGCCGCTTGATCGAGTGGACGTCCTGGATTGCCGCGAAATCCAAATGCCGACGCCACACGAACGGCGTCATCGCCGCCTGGAACGCGGCTGACGAGGATCGGTCCGAAGCGACGGCCCGGGCCTTGATCATCGCCGCCCGCTCCCAGTTCTGACCCATGCTTTCGTAGTAGGTCTCCGCTGCGGTAAGAGAAATCGCGGGTGGCGTGGACGCGGGGTCGGGCCGAAGACGCAGGTCGGTCCGGAAGACGTATCCGTCGGCCGTCCGTTCCTCCATCAACTTGACCATCGTCTGCGTCGCCTGGACGAAGGCGTGGCGCAGCTCCGCGTGCTCGGCGTAGATCGCCAGTGTGTCGTCGAACAGGACGATCAGGTCGATGTCGCTTGAGTAGTTGAGCTCCCGGGCCCCGAGCTTGCCCATCGCGAGGCAGACCAGGCCGGACCCCTCGATCAGATCGCCGTCGGCGGACAGGGGGAGCTTCTTGCGGCGGATCGCCTCCGCCAGGGCGTGGCGCCACGAGACCGCGAGGGTGCGTTCCGCGATGTCCGAGATCGCCGCGGTCACCTCGATCAGGTTCCACAGGCCGGCGATGTCGGCCAGCGCGATGGTGATCGCCGCCCGGCGCTTCGCGGTCCGCAAGCCGCGCATGATGTCCGCAGTATCCCCGCGCGGGTCGACGGCATCGAGGTCAGCCCAGATCCGCTCCATGGCCGCATCGACGCCGTCGGTGAAAATGCTGCCGACGAACCCCAACTCGCGCACGATCTCCCGGATCAGGTACGGGGAATGAACGGCGATGCCTTCGACCAGCGACCGGCAGGCGTCGTCGTCGAGCATCGCGGCGGCGCGATCGGCCTCGCCACTGTCCGCGATGGCGCTCAGCCGCTCCCGGCAGCGGTCTAGGCCGACAAGCGCCGCGCCGGGATCGACGGCGATCGGGACGATCCGGGGGACTAGAGAAAACTGCACAACTGACTCGGGTCGCTTTGACGGTAGATCGTGAGAGTGCTGAACACTCTTGCCTGCGGTCAAGTCGCGCGGTCGTACAGTCCCCCCGATCATGGTAGGAAGATCACTGGTCCATGCGATCCGGACGAACCTCTGGTGATCAGACGAACGACTGTCTTCTTTCTCGAAGTCCTTCTGGCCGTTGTGGTGCTCGCGGTTCTCGCCGTCGGCGCCCTGGCTTGGCGTTTGTCCGACGGGGCGGTCGAGATCGATTGGGCCCGAGCACAGCTGTCCAGGGCCCTGAGCGATCCGGCTGCCGGGATCAGAACCGAGATCGGTCGCGCGACCCTGGAGATGAGCAGTTGGGATCGCGCCTTCGACGTGGTGGCTCAGGATGTCGTGGTGCTGGACCGGCAGGGCGCCGTTCGGGCGAGGATCGGCGCGGTCTCCGTGGCGCTCAGCCCGGAGGCTCTGCTCGTCGGTCACTTGGCGCCGAAACGGATCGACGTTCTTAATCCGGTCGTCACGGTGATCAAGGATGCGGACGGGAATTGGACACTGACACCGAACGATCCGCAAACCGGTCAGGCGCAGGAACCGTTGGATCTGGCCGAGATGTTGGGTCCGATGGTGGAGGGAAGTCCGGGCAGCGGCGCGCTCAGCTACCTGCGGGCCGCCGAACTGCGAGGGGCTACCGTGCGGCTGGTCGACGATTCGCGTGCCCGCACCCAGTTGCTGACCGACGTATCCGGCGGCATAGAGTTGGTCGCCGACGGTATGAGTTTCCGGATGAGCGGCAGGGCGCGGTGGGCGGATGCCGACCCGACTCCGATCAGTTTGGCGGGAGACTACAGGCCGGCCGACGACCGGATCTCGGCCGAATTGCGGTTCAACGCCTTGTCCCCCTCCTCGCTGCCATCGCTCGATCCGCGACTGGCGCGATTGTCGGATCTGGATGTACCGCTCTCCGGTGTGATTGAGATCACCACCAGACCGAACGGGGAGGAGATGGGCGGCCGGGCTCGCGTGACCCTCGGCGCGGGCCGGGTCACAGTACCGGAGATCAACCCGCTGCCGCTGGCATTGGCGGGCGGGAGCGTCAGCCTGGACATCGCTCCTGGCGCCGATTGGATATCGTTCGACGGTTCGCTGGACATCGAGGGCGCCCTGCTCGCCGTGAAGTCGCGGGCCAGCCGGGATCGGGCGGGATACGAGGTGATCGTCGACGCGGTGGTCACCGATCTGCCCGTCAATGCCATCGAACGGTTCTGGCCGGCCGATCTGTCCGACGGTGCGCGAGAATGGGTAACGGAGAATCTGCGTGAGGGCACTGTTTCAAGCGCGACTCTGCGGGCCGAGGGTTGGGTCGACGCGCACGACCCGTCGGTTCACGAGCTCGACGGCTTGACGGGCCAGATCGACTTCGCGGGGGTGGAGACTCACTATTTTCGGCCACTGCCGCCGGTTCTCGACGCGCATGGTACCGCAACGTTCGACGCCACCCGCATGGACATCGCGGTGCGCGGCGGGCATCTCGGATCGCTGGTCGTGGAAGCCGCGGATATCGATCTCGTGAACCTCGACCAGGATGTCGGTGAACGGGCCGACGTGGAGGTGGTGGTCCGGGGTCCGGCGCGTGAGGCGATGGAACTGATCGACCGCGAACCGCTAGGCTATCCGAGCGAGATCGGACTGAACGCGGCACAGACCGACGGCACATTCTCGGCGCGACTGAATTTCGAGATTCCGCTTCTGAAGACTGTGAAAATGGAGGATGTCGGGGTTGCCGTCGTCGCCGATCTGAAGGATGCGGTGATCCCGGATGTGCTGCGGGGCAAGCCTCTCACCGATGGCGACCTGACTCTGGACCTTACCGCCGCCGGAATGTCCCTCTCGGGCGACGCCCGCCTCGGCGATGTGCCGATCGCGCTCACGCATGAGGAACGCTTTCAGTTGACCGGGCCGTTCCGGTCGCGTTCGGAGGTCCAGGCGACCGCCGACGTTTCGCACTTCGTCGAATTCGGGCTCGACTTGAGCGAGTTTGCGGCGGGGCCCGTGGCGATCGGGGCGAGCGTCACCAAGGACACGGACGGCAACCTCACGGCAACAATCGACGGCGATCTGCAGGCGACGTCCGTCATCATGCCCGGTCTGAATTGGTCCAAACCGACGGATACCGCGGGGATTCTGCGTCTGGACGTCACCCGCAGCGGTCAGGGCGTGCTGGCGATCCCCGGGTTCGAGTTCCGGGCCGGCGCCCTCTACGCCACCGGTGCCGTGGACTTTCCAGAGGCCGGCGGGTCGCTGACATCCCTGTCCAATTTTCGCCTGGGGCGCACCGAGGCCGCGGGGCGGGTCGAGATTCTGCCGGACGGTGGGCTCCGCGTAGCCATGGAAGGACCGGTGATCGATCTGGTGCCGATCATCGAGGACGACACGGAGCGCGCGTCGAGCGAAGGCGGGGCGCAGCGGATCGAGGCTCGCTTCGTGGCCGAAACACTGCACGTTCTCGACGGGATCAGCCTGACCGGCGGGGCGCTGTCCATGGGCCGGACAGGCCCGCGCACCGAGACTTTGAGTCTTGTCGGCGACCTGAGCGGCGAACCGATGCGGCTGGTCGTTCAACCGGCGCAGGGCCGACGTCTCGTCACCGTCGCGACCAACGACGCCGGCAGCATTCTGCGTGCTTTCGGTGTCGCCGAGACGGTCCGAGGAGGACGGCTCAGGGTGGACGGAGAGCTTATCGGAGACGGCCTCGGAGACGCGATGGACGTGGCCGTTCGCATCGACGATTTCAGCCTCGTCGAAGCCCCTGTGTTCGCCCAGCTGCTGTCCGTCGCTTCTTTCACGGGATTGGTCGACACCCTGACCGGCGATGGAATCCGATTTGCGCGGGCCACGGCGCATATTGGAGTCACCGCGGAGTCGATCGCGATCGACAGGGGCGTCGCCTATGGTCCAGGGCTTGGCTTGAAAATCGACGGCACGCTCGGCCGCGACACCGAAACCGTCGATGTTGAGGGCCTGATCGCGCCGGCCTACTCGCTCTCACGCCTGATCGACGTCGTTCCTGTGATCGGTGAGTTGCTTACGGGTGGTGAGGGAGAAGGGTTGCTGGCGACGTCGTTCAAGATTGTCGGGACGCTGGACAGTCCGAAAATAACCGTGAATCCGCTCACCGCGCTGGCGCCGGCCTTCGTACGGGACATTCTGGAGGCCGCGAGCCGGCCGTCGGATGGTCCGGCGACCTGGGCGCCGCCCCTCGCCACCGGTCTGCCCAGCCCCGGACTGGAAGAGAGTCAGGGGCGCTAGAGAACCGTCATACCGCGCGCAGAAGGGCGTGACGCTTCTTGCCGGCGGACAACTTGATCACGCCGTCGCCGTCCAAAGCGTCCCCGCCGACCGTCGCGGCCTCGTCGGAGACCGGCGCGTCGTTCACCCGCGCGCCGCCGCCCCGGATCAGCCGCCGGGCCTCGCCCTTCGATGCGGCCAGTCCCGCCTGGACCAGGGCGTCGACCATGGCGATGCCGGCCTCTATCTCGCCGCGGGCCACGTCGATCGTCGGCAGTCCCTCGCTGGCGGCCCCGGCTTCGAAGGTCTGGCGCGCCGTTTCGGCCGCCGCCTCTGCCGCTGCGATGCCGTGACAGAGCGCCGTCACCTGGGTCGCCAGGATTTTCTTGGCCTCGTTGATCTCGGACCCGCCGAGGGCCTCGAGACGGGCGATCTCGTCCAGTGGCATTTCGGTGAACAGCTTGAGGAAGCGGCCGACATCGCCGTCCTCGGTGTTCCGCCAGTACTGCCAGAAGTCGTAGACGCTGAGCCGGTCCTCGTTCAGCCACACGGCACCCTGGGCGGTCTTGCCCATCTTGGCGCCGGACGCCGTTGTGATCAGCGGCGAGGTCAGGCCGTAGATCGTCTGCTGGTCGACCCGCCGGGTCAGTTCCACGCCGTTGACGATGTTGCCCCACTGGTCCGAGCCGCCCATCTGCAGCGTGCAGCCGTAGCGCCGGCGCAGCTCCAGGAAGTCGTAGGCCTGGAGGATCATGTAGTTGAATTCCAGGAAGCTCAGCGACTGCTCGCGGTCGAGGCGGAGCTTGACGCTGTCGAAGCTCAGCATCCGGTTGACCGAGAAGTGGGCGCCGTAGTCGCGCAGGAACTTGATGTACTCCAGCTTGTCGAGCCAATCGGCGTTATCGACCATCACGGCGTCCGTCGGCCCATCGCCGAACGTCAGGTACTTGTCGAACACCGTCTGGATGCCGGCCTTGTTGCGGGCGATATCCTCCTCGCTCAACAGCTTGCGGGCCTCGTCCTTGAAGGAGGGGTCGCCGACCTTGGAAGTGCCGCCGCCCATGAGAACGATCGGCTTGTTCCCGGTCTTCTGTAGCCAACGCAGCATCATGATCTGCAGCAGCGAACCGACATGCAGGCTGTCGGCGGTGCAGTCGAAACCGATATAGGCGGTCACCATGCCGTCGATCAGATCTCGGTCCAGTGCCTCAAGGTCGGTGCACTGGTGAAAGAATCCGCGTTCCTTGATCGCGGTGAGGAAATCCGATTTCGGCGTGGACATGGTTCGGCTCGGCGGTTGTCTGCGTTGCGGGCGAGGCGATGTAGCACAGCAGGGGGGCGGGATGAAGGGCGCGCGGGTGATGACAAGCCCGGCGACTCACCCGAGACTGCCGCCATGGAGAGCAAAGATACATTCACGGCGATCGGCCTGATGAGCGGTACGTCCATGGATGGCGTGGACGCTGCCTTGCTGGTGACCGACGGCCGCGACCGGGTCGAGATCGGCGCGGCGCTGACGATCCCCTACAACGACGCGTTCCGCGATCGCCTCCGAACTGCGATCGCTGGAACTGGCGATATGGAGGCGGTCGAGCTGGAGATCACGGATCTGCATCGCGAAGCCGTTCGCGCCCTGATGAAGCAGGCCGGGCTGTCCTCTGCGGATGTCGACATCGTCGGCTTCCACGGCCACACGGTCCTGCACGAGCCGGAGATCGGACGCACCCGGCAGATCGGGCACAGCCAACGCTTGGCGGATCATCTCGGCATCGATGTGGTCGGCGACTTGCGTCTGGCCGACATGGCCGCCGGTGGTCAGGGCGCTCCGGTCGCTCCCGTCTTTCACCGTGCGCTGGCCGGACCGGAGGCGCGGCCGGTCGTCGTGCTCAACATGGGCGGTGTCGCCAATGTCACTTGGCTTGGGGCCGGGGAGGCGGATCTGCTGGGCTTTGACACCGGTCCCGGCAACGCGCCGATCGACGACTGGTGCTGGCGGACGGTTGGTCGGATGTACGACGCCGAGGGAGCGCTGGCTCAGGCGGGGCGGGTCGACCGGGCACGGTTGGAGCGCATGCTGGCGGATCCGTACTTCGATCGCGCGCCGCCCAAGTCTCTGGACCGCGACGCGTTCCACGGCCGGGTTGCCGAGGCGGTGCAGGGGCTGTCGCCCGAGGACGGGGCGGCGACGCTCGTGGCGTTCAGTGCGGAGACCATCGCCAGTTCGGCCCGGTGGTTCCCGGCACCGCCGACCCGCTGGATCGCGACCGGCGGCGGGCGGCACAACCCGGCGTTGATGGCGGCCATCGCCGCCGCCGTGGCTGGCTCGGTCGGGGGCGAGCTCGTCGATGCCGATGCGCTGGGCTGGGACGGGGACGCGCTGGAGGCGCAGGCCTTCGCCTACCTGGCCGTGCGGTCCGTCCTTGGTTTGGAGATTACCTTCCCGGGGACGACCGGCGTGGCCGTCCCCATGACCGGCGGAAAACGCTACTTTTCGTCGGTCGGGTCGGCCTCGGGAACGTTTGCATCGAGATAGCTGCCGACCATCCCGCTCAGATCGTCGATCTGCGGACCGAAGAAGTGGTTCGCGCCCTTGATCACATTGTGGGTGATCGTGATGCCCTTCTGGGTCGACAGCTTGTCGACCAGCTTCTTGACGGATTCCGGCGGGACGATGTCGTCCTTATCGCCGTTGATCACCAGTCCCGACGCCGGGCACGGGGCGAGGAAGGTGAAGTCGAACAGATTCGCCGGCGGTGCTACCGAGATGAAGCCGCTGATTTCCGGACGGCGCATCAGCAGTTGCATGCCGATCCAGGCGCCGAAGGAGAAACCGGCTATCCAGCAGAAACGAGCGTTCGGGTTGTAGGTCTGTACCCAATCGAGGGCGGACGCAGCATCCGACAACTCGCCTTCGCCGCCGGAGTATACTCCTTGGGAGCGCCCGACACCGCGGAAATTGAACCGCAAGGTCGAGAAGCCACGGGCGACGAACGTCTGATAAAGCGAATAGACCACTTTATTGTTCATGGTGCCCCCATGCTGTGGATGGGGGTGCAGCATCAAGGCGATCGGCGCGCCGGGCTCTTGGGCGTGCAGGTAGCGCGCTTCGATGCGGCCCTCCGGGCCGTTGATCATCACCTCGGGCATACTGGCGGAATCCTCCGGATCGCGTGGAACCAGTCCAAATAGCGCGGCCCGCGCGACTTGTCTAATCCGTCGATGTTTCAAACACCTCGGTCAGATCGGGACGCGCCGACCGAACATCAAGGTAGGGCGCCTAGAATGCGTGTCGCCGAGGCGATTCGTCGGTCCGCAAGCTGCATATGAGAAACAGTTGCGATTGTTGCGCAAAATCATTGTTCGATCGTCGAAATTTCTTGGATTTGTCTTGAATAACCGTACGCATCAAATTAGTTTCGAATGCGGCTCAATCTGGCGGCGGGAATGGGACCTCCTGGCGCCGGTACAGGCTTGGTTATCAGCGGGGGCGCCCGGTTGCCGAGCGGAGAGGTCTGATCGTGAAACTCAGCACGAAGAGCCGGTACGCCGTCATGGCGATCTGCGATTTGGCGGAAAGAGCCAATGGAAAGCCCGTCTCGCTCGCGGACATCGCACAGCGACAGGATATTTCGCTCTCTTACCTGGAACAGCTTTTCGCACGGCTCCGTCGAGCCGGCTTGGTTAAGAGCGTGCGTGGCCCCGGCGGAGGATATCTCCTCGGTAAAACCGCCTCGGAGATCAAGATCGCGGCGATCGTTCAGGCCATCGACAACGAGACCAAGCGCGGCGGCTCCGGCGCCGGCTCGACGAAGGCGGACAAGCAGCCCTGCCAGACGCACGATCTCTGGGAGCAATTGGGCAAGCAGATGTTCTGGTATCTGAACCGCGTCACCGTCGAGGATGTGCTCGTCGGCACCGTTCCGGGGGCGACAACCGCGACGGATTCGAAGGAACAGGCAGCGGCTGATTAACCTGGACCATCCCCCCGCCGTTGACCGTTTGGGCCGGGCCGCATAAGCCTCAGGCAGGAATCGCAACGACGAAGGCGGGATGACGATCTATCTCGACTACAACGCCACCGCGCCGGTTCGGCCCGCGGTGATCGAGGCGATGACGGAGGCGGCGCGCCGGCATGGCAACCCGTCTTCCGTTCATGCGTCCGGACGGGCGGCGCGGCATCGTATTGAGGCGGCGCGCCGTGACATCGCGGCGTTGATCGGGCGCGACGACGGCGACGTGATCTTCACGGGCAGCGGCACCGAGGCCGACGCGCTTGCAGTGCGCGGGCTGGGTCGCACGTCGATCGCGGTGTCCGCCATCGAGCATGATGCGGTTCTCGCCGCCGCGCCGGGGGCGGCCCGGATCCCGGTAGCGTCGGACGGCGTCGTCGACCTCTGCGCCCTCGAGGCCCTGCTGTCCACAGAGACCCCCGGTCTTGTCTGCGTGATGTGGGCGAACAACGAAACCGGCGCGGTTCAGCCGGTTGCGGAGATCGCGCGTTTGGCGCACACGGCCGGCTGGCTGCTCCATGTCGACGCCGTCCAGGGCGCGGGACGCTTGGACCCGGCGGCCCTGTCCGAAGCAGATTCGATCGCCCTGTCGGCGCATAAGCTGGGCGGACCGCCCGGCGTCGGAGCGCTGCTGGTTCGGGAGGGGCTCGCCGTGACCGCGCTGATCGGCGGTGGCGGACAGGAGCGGGGTCGCCGATCGGGAACCGAGAACGATATCGGCATCGCCGGCTTCGCCGTCGCCGCGACGATCGCCGCGCAGGAACGGGAGACCGAGGTTGCACGGCTGTCGGCGTTGCGGTCCCGGATCGAGGACGGAGTTCGCCGGCGGGCCACTGACGTCAGAATTCCAGGCGGCGACGCCGACCGGCTCTGCAACACCGTATCCGTCGCGCTGCCGGGCGTAGCAGCGGAGACACAGGTCATGACCCTCGATCTGGCCGGAATCGCGGTCAGCGCCGGATCCGCCTGCTCGTCGGGCAAGGTCAAGCGCTCGCACGTCCTCGACGCCATGTTTCCGGGCGATCCGGTCGCGGCCGAGGCGATCCGCGTGAGCCTCGGTTGGAACAGTACGATGGACGACTGCGATCGGTTCTTGCATGCGTGGGGAGCGATGCGCGACCGTCTATCCCCCGTCGCCCGCCCGTCCAACGCCGAGAGTGTTCCGGAATGACCGACATCGTGCCCGCCACCTCCTTTCTTGGTCGCCTGATCGGGTCGTGCCCCGACGCCTGGCGCCGCTATACCGAGCATCCGTTCGTGGCCGGCGTGGCCGACGGCACTTTGCCGGAAGCGGCGTTCCGCCACTATCTTGCGCAGGACTATCTGTTCCTGATCCATTTCGCGCGGGCCTATGCGCTCGCGGTGTACAAGGCGGACGATCTCGCCGACATGAGGGCTGCTGCCGGGACGGTCAACGCGCTGCTCGACACCGAGATGAGCCTTCACGTCCAGTACTGCGCCGGCTGGGGCCTGACCGAAGCCGAGATGGCGGCGGTTCCCGAGGATCCGGCCTGCGTCGCCTATACGCGCTACGTTCTAGACCGCGGTATGGCCGGCGACCTGCTGGATCTGCACGCCGCTCTCGCCCCCTGCGTCGTGGGCTACGGCGTCATCGGCGCGCGTCTGGCGGCCGATCCGGCTACGAAGCGCGGAGACGGCAATCCCTACGACGCCTGGATCGCAATGTATTCGAGCGAGGAGTATCTCGACGTGGTCCGCGGCTCCGTCACGCAGATTGACCGGCTTGCGGCGAAGCGTGGGGGCGAAGCCAGGTTCGACGCCTTGGCGAAGACTTTCGCGGCGGCGACGGAACTCGAAGTCGATTTCTGGCAGATGGGACTCGACGCCGTTTGAGCCCGGATGGACCGCCAGACTTGCGATCCGGCGACGTCGCCGTCATATCTCTGCGCCATGAGCGATGCCTTTCCAGATTTGGATCTCGGACTGCCCGAGCCGCGCGGTGAGCGGCGCGTGGTCGTCGCCATGTCCGGCGGCGTCGACAGCTCTGTGACCGCCGCCCTGCTCAAGGAGGCGGGGTATGACGTGGTCGGCATCACCCTGCAGCTTTACGACCACGGCAGCGCGGTCGGCCGCAAGGGGGCTTGCTGCGCCGGTCAGGACATCTACGATGCCAGCCTGGTGGCCGAGCGCATTGGTATTCCGCACTACGTGCTCGACTACGAAAGCCGGTTTCGCGAGAGCGTGATCGACGACTTCGCCGACAGTTATCTGCGCGGCGAGACTCCCATCCCCTGCGTGCGCTGCAATCAGACTGTCAAGTTCCGGGACCTGCTGTCGACCGCCCGCGACCTGGGGGCGGAGGCGCTGGCGACCGGCCACTACGTGCGCCGCGTCATGGGCGCCGCCGGGCCGGAACTGCATCGGGCGGTCGATCCGGGCAAGGACCAGAGCTATTTCCTGTTCGCCACGACGCCGGAGCAGCTTGCGTTCCTCCGGTTTCCGTTGGGGGGACTGACGAAGGAGCAGACCCGCGACCACGCGCGACGGTTCGGCCTGGAGGTTCAGGACAAGCCCGACAGCCAGGACATCTGTTTCGTTCCCAACGGCAACTACGCCGAGATCGTCAAGAAACTGCGCCCGGGCGCGGCCGATCCGGGTGAGATCGTCCACCTCGACGGCACGGTCATGGGCTGGCATGAGGGCATCGTTCACTACACGATCGGCCAGCGCCGCGGTCTCGGGATCGGCGGTCGCAAGGGGGAGGACGGCACGCCCGACACCGATCCGCTCTATGTCGTGCGCCTGGACCCGGAGAGCCGCCGCGTGATTGTCGGCCCGCGCGCCGCGCTCGGAGCCACGACGGTCCGCATCGGCGAGGTCAATTGGCTCGGTACCGGCGCGTTGTCGCGATCCGGCGACGCTGTGCGTGTCGCGGCGAAGTTGCGTTCGACCCAAGGCCCTGCGACCGGGACGCTCTACCGGGACGCTTCGGGAGCGCGTCTCGAACTCGACGACCCGCAGTTCGGCATCTCGGCCGGTCAGGCGGCGGTCTTCTACGACGCGGGGCAGGGCACGCGCGTGTTGGGTGGTGGCTGGATCGTAGGGACCGACGCGGGCGACAACGGCGCACCGGTCGAAACGGCGTCCGCGCGCTTGACAGCGTCGAACCCGCCCCGTATATCGCCGGTCTTCGTGGCGGAGTAGCTCAGCTGGTTAGAGCAGCGGAATCATAATCCGCGTGTCGGGGGTTCAAGTCCCTCCTCCGCTACCACTTTCCTCAATAAAATCAATGAGATAGAGCAAAAAGCGCCGCTCATAGCGGCCCACGTTTGCTCGCACAGATGCCGCACAGATTTGGGTCGCGCTGATTTTTGATGGCATTACAATGTCGTTTCAAAATTACGATTACACAGAAGCGACACAGAAATGGTTGAACACCGCCAATACATAACGGACCTCAAAGGCGGGCAGCTTCAGATCTATGTGCGCTCAGATACGATAAAACCGCTGTGGCACGCCCGCACACAGAACCCAAACCGAACCGGCTTCATCACAAAGTCGCTTAAAACGACGGACAAGGATACCGCCATCGAACGTGCGGAAGAGTGGTTCGATGAGCTGAAGTTCAAAGAGCGGCACGGACTGGTGGTCCATTCACGCTCTGTTGCCAGCATCTGCGATCTGTATGTGAAGGAACTGAAGGAAGGCGTTGAAGCTGGTGTCCGCACAGAACGGCATTTGAGGGACTATAAAGCGGTCGCTGATCGTTATGTGCGGGGCTTCTTTGGTCAAAAGTACATCGACAACATCAAACAAAGAGACATTGCTGAATTTGAGGATTGGTGTAGAGCGTATTGGACCACAGGTGCGGGCGCCCATCAGAAGAACAAAGTCTACATCCGCAACGGAAAACGAATTGTTGCCCCAACGCCAAAACGGCCAAAGCCAATGTCAGAGAGCGGGCTGGCCAACGTCTACCATGTGCTGAGGGATGTGTTCCGCATCGCCGTCAAATACGAAGCGATCAGAGACGCTGATGTCCCCCAACTGACGCTGAAGAAGAAAGTCCGCAGCGCCCGTAAAGCGGACGTGGAACGGAGCAGGTCAGCCTTCACAATTGAAGAGTATCGCCAGCTATATCGCTTTCTGCGCCACTGGCACCGCAAAACGACAAAGACGGAAGGGGCAGATCGCCGCCAGCTGTTAAGGGACTATGTGCTAATCCTCATCAACACAGGTATGAGACCTGGCACTGAGACTGACGGGCTTTGCTGGCAGCATGTGGACTACTTCAAACACGTCGATGGCAAAGAATATCCACGCCTCATCGTCAGCGGAAAAACCGGCGAACGGCAATTGGTGGGTATGCCCAATGTGAAGCTGTATTTGGAACGGATCAGAAAGCGGCGGACTGATGAGTTAGGCCAACCGCCAGCGCCATCGGAACGGGTGTTTTGTTTGCCCAACGGCAAGCCGGTCAGCCACAACTATCTGCGGAGCCTGTTTGAAAGGGCGCTGAAAGAGGCAGAACTGCTCACTGACGCTGCTGGCCGCAAACGGGTGCTGTATAGCTGCCGACACACCTACGCTACGTTCCGCCTGCTCTACGGGCGTGTCAGCGTCTACACGCTGGCTGAGAACATGGGCACCAGCGTCGCTATGATCGAAAAGCACTATGGCCATCTGACGCCGACGATGGCTGCCAGCGAGCTAACGCAACGGATTAGGCCGGTTTGATCGGATACCGTCGTTCAAAACGACGTTGATATCGGCCGATCAGTGACGCCCGTCAGCCCTGCACAGCGTTTTGCCATTGAATTTGATTTGAAATATAAAATACACTGCTGCCGCTATAGATAAGAAAGCTTTAACCCACAAACGATAAAATATGCGGACAAAAAAATTTGGGGGCAGATTTGGAAAAATTTGTCATACAGGTGAAGATTGGTAACAAGTGGAAGACGGTGGAGAAGCCGAAAGACCATTTAAAGGCCGAGCACGTTTCTGAAAAAATCTCTCAAAATCTAAATAAATTAGGCGCTGAAGATGTGCGTATATTGGTGGGACAATTATACCCTGACAGTAAAAATGTAAAGTGGACGCTCTACAAAAAAGAAAAAAATATTGAAAAAATGAAAAATAGACAGATATCAGATAAAATTATTAATATAAACAATGAATCAAGAATATATAATAATAAAAAATACATTTATATTGTGGTAACAATAATAATATTTGCGTTATTAGGTTTAATAAACAAAAATAATACATCAGATGAATATGACCTGGCTTTTTCCCATTATGAAAATGGAAAATATAAAGAAGCATATTTGGAATTACAGCAGATTGTTTCTGATGGCGATAGTCGGGTGTTCAATTTGTTGGGTGATATGTCCTATTTTGGTAATGGTGTCGATCAAGATTATAATGAAGCCGTAAAATGGTATAGAAAATCTGCGCAAAAAGGGAACGCTGAAGGTCAATGGCTTCTTGGTTATATGTATTTCGTTGGACAGGGCGTCGATCAAAATTATAATGAAGCGGTGAAGTGGTATAGGAAGTCTGCGGAACAAGGTAACTCGGACGGTCAGTATGGTTTGGGTACAGCGTATTTCGTTGGACAGGGCGTCGATAAAAATTATAATGAAGCGGTGAAGTGGTATAGGAAGTCTGCGGAACAAGGTAACTCGGACGGTCAGTATGGTTTGGGTACAGCGTATCGCTTTGGAAAGGGCGTCGATCAAAATTATAATGAAGCGTTGAAGTGGTACAGGCTTGCAGCAGAGCAAGGGGATGTAAATGCGCAAGAAGGCATCGATCAAATCGTAAACAGAACAATGAAAACATTCAACAAGCCAACAAAACTGAAGACCTATGCTCCTAACTTTCAATATCCAAGCGAAGTACTAGGCGCTCTGCAGGGAGTAATTGAGGCTCTTGCCTATCAATATTCAATAAGTACCGGTAACTTTCAATATGCAATAGGTTCTGTAATTGAAATATGTAAAGAATATCAAATTAGAGTGGCAAAAGCCAAAAATCGAGGTGATTACCATCAAGGGTTGGGCCAAGCCATGTGGATGGGATGCCGCAATAACGCACAGATATACTTAAAATGAGCAGTAGTTCATTAGAAAATTCGCCTGAGAGAACAAGGTTTACATTTTCTATAATTTGATTAAATATTAATTTTTCTGGTGGATTGGAAACCGTCGTTCAAAACGACGACGATATCGGGCGATCTGTGACGATATCCAACCTGGTACAGAACCAAGCTATTGATTAATTGAGGATATATTAATTACGGTTCATGCTATTCGATTGCCCCTAACCAATTGGGGGTAAGCTGAGCTATCAAACGGATTTGGAGGCGGGTTTGGAAAAATTTGTCATACAGGTCAAAATTGGCGGCAAGTGGAAAACGGTTAAAAAGCCTAAAGACCGTCAATCCGCCGAAGAATTGTTAGAGAAGGTTCGTGCCCATTTAGCTGATTTAGGCGCTGATGATGTGCGGCTATTATTAGGCAGAAATGGTGAGGGAGGCAATAAAATCACTTGGAAAATTTACAAAAAAGAAGAAAAATTGGCTAATTCCTACGTCAAAAATAGTGACAGAACAGTATATGAAGAGAATTCAGCTCAAGAAATTCCAGGATATAAGCAAATTAAAGATAAAAGACAAATTCGCGGCGCGATAAGTTTTACTTTTGTAATTGCGTTATTTTATATTATCTATGTTTCTGTGTTTGAAGATAAGCCAGTATCTACTGCCGATCTTGCGCTATCCGAATTTGTTTCATGTAATGAAAAATCGGAAAAGCAATTTAACGAGTTATGTGTTGGGAGGTCTTTGATTGTAGAGGCTCGCGTTTATAGAGAAAATAATGAAGATAATTTTGAAATTTGTTTTTCCAACAAAATTTTATCCGATAAAATTGATCAATTAGAAAAATGTGACAACGAATATGATGTAGAAATTTTATCCGGTAATAAATTAAAGGTTGGCGATATAGTTAATATTGGATTTATTATTGAAGAAAAAGAACACGCTTTTGGTGATGGACAAGGAAGCAGAGGAGCAATTATAAATACTATAATGACCCATAAAGAATATGTTCAAGAAGTAGAAAATAGGAAAAAAGAAGAAGAAAGGAAGATAACTGAAAGTATAATGTATAAAGATACTCCGCCAAATGGAAATAACATTCCTGATCGTGTAAGAAACTCACAGTTCTGGGAAATTGCGTCAGTAATTTATAAGTGTAGCGTTGGGTATGAGATGTTAATGGAAAATGCCGACTTAAATGGCGACGTTGAATTAAAGAAATATTTTCAAGATAAAAAAGATGCTTATGGTATTGTGGCGCTAGCATCTTATAGCGATATAAAAGACGGAGATAAGTATAGTATTGAATTTATGCGTATAAATAGATTTGAGATGAAATCTGCACCTGAAGATGCGCGTCGAAATTTTATGAATGTTTGTGATAAAAGTGAAAAAATGATTGTTGACGCATTGAGAACCCTTCAATAATTGCGTTTTTTTGTTTTTATTGTGGGGCCTTGAATTGGATGAAACACACCGGCAACCAGCATGTGAGCGTCCGCAAGTTTTTATACAAGCACCCGCTGTTTGGCAGAGGTGATTGGCGGAACGAGCCGCAGAATATCAAAGCCACACGGACAGGCGTGCGATGGGATCATTCAGTTTACTATTGGTGGTTCCAATATTTGCTGCGGAATGAGGACTACAAAGAGCATTGCCAAAACGGCGCTGGCGACTTCGATCAGCTATATGGTGATTTCGGCGATATCCACGCCTATGCGGACGATTTCAAAGGCTGGTTTAACGAGCGTGGACCAAACCTGTTCGGTGAGCAGCTGGCTGAATTGAAGGTCGAAGAATTGGAGGTTGGTGCCGACGGGTTGGTCGATGACGAACGGGTGATCTACCTACAAATCCCAATCCACCAAAACCCAAAGCGGCTTGTGCGGCAGGTGGAGCGAATTATTGCCCGCCATCAGCGGGCGACGAAGACCGCTGACGAAACCAGCACAGCGCTCTATCCGATCTACACCAACCCAAACGTGTCCGCATTGGAACGGTATTTGAAGGTTTGGGATATGCGGCGAGCTGGCGTCAGCGCCACTGATGTCCACGTTCAGCTATTCGGCACCGTCACTGACGCCCAAATCCGCAAAAGCTATGAGGCACGCGGAGAGGGGGTAGATCGCAACGATATCAACCGCATCCGCAGCAAACGATACTACTCCGTTGTGGCGCGTGCCTATCAGACAGCGGCAGCGATCATTGCTAATGTGGGAAAAGGCCTGTTCCCATGCTCTGAGCCGCAGAAAGGCTGAATTTTCTGTCACACAGACCCGCCCAAACCTGGGTCTGTGGGGCCTACACGAACCCCTTTGATGAGATGATCAGATTGTTCCGAACACGGAGCAATCTGAAACCAACTCAAAGGAGTTTGATATGACTACGACAACGACGAGCCGCCCGATCATTAATCCCATCACCGCTGCTATCGACGATCTTGTCGCCCGCCGCCAAAAGTGGGAAGCGAACGAACTGCGGACCAGCAACCAAGTGCTCTACGGCATCCTTGCTGATTGCTATAAGTTGTATTTTGCGCTGAAGGGCGACCGCACAGCGCAGAAGGCGCTGACGAAGGCGCTGGCTGACGCAGGCATCCCAAATCGCTCCAATACGCCGTTGGCAACAAAGGTCATCAAATCAGTATTTGGTGAGCAGCGGCGGCGTGCTTATACCTATTCCGTCGTTCTACGTGCCGCCATCAAACAGAATATTTCTGTCGCTCAACTGGCCGATTGGATTGAGCAAAAGGGTGGTGTTGAAGAAATTCGCCTCACCGCCAAAACGGGTATCTCAACGGCCGAGCAGTTTAGGGCCGACATTGAGGCGGGCGACGAACTGGTCGAAAATTCGCCTTCGGTAACTGTTCTGCCGCAAATGGCAGAGACCCCAACCGAAGCCTGTGTGGTGTTGCTGGTCGGCGTCGTTACTGGCGACGGCAAAACTGAGATCAAACGCTTCGTCTACAACGAAAGTTTGGTCAACCAAGTGCTGGCTCTGATTGGTAAGGACAGCCGGCAGCAGGCCGATGCCAGTGCCGCAGCCTCCAACTCCGATGACGCACAGGCAGCTGTCAGCGACGCCATCGGCTCTGTCGCTCAAAACGACGATCAGCGCAAAGCCGCTTAACAAACAGCATGGGCAATGGGCGGCGCACCTGCCGCCCAGCTCCACTCATCATCTTCCCAATTTGAAAGGAGACCAGCATGTCTGTTCATGCCACAAAATCTGCTGCCTTTGCCGATAAATATGCGCCAAAAGTCTTTGCCGATATCGTTATTGATACCCCCAACAACGAAGCTGTTCTAAAGCAGTATATAGGAGGTCAAACACTCCAGCCGCTGATCCTTTACGGCCCAAATGGGACAGGCAAATCGACCATAGCAAAACTATTGCCTTATGCGATGGTCGACATCGACAATAGCAGCGATATTGACTTGTTCCACCCCTTCAAAAATACAAATACAGCCGAATTACACCAGAGAATACAAACACTTGCGTCAATGGTCGCATCAAATTCAAACAATCTACGGTTCATAATTTTTGATGAGCTCGATCTATTTCCAAGTGTGTTTGTCAAAACAGTGAAAGCCTGTATTGACCAATACAAGGGGTGGACAATGTTTATTTCAACAACCAATGACATCCATGCGTTGGATAAGGGGCATAGGTCACGTTCAAACGTGCTTCATATCGGCGGCGCACCATTGGCCCAATGGAAACCACGTGTTCAAAAAATAATGGCTGCGGAAAATGCTGCTATGCCGTCTGACGATAAATTGGAAAACCTGCTGGCGGTGGCGAAAGGCGATCACCGACAGTTTCTGTCTTTGTTGGAACAGGTTGCCAACGGCACACGTTACTTACCGCCAGCTTCACCAAAGCCCCGTCCGTTGAAGGTCATTACCAACACTGACGACTAACCGACCTCGCCTACAGCATCTCCACCGCCTGGCGCTTCATCTCATCAGTCACATCGATGTAGCGCTGGGTGGTGGCCAGGTTTTTGTGACCAGCCAATTCCATTATCACTTTTGCGCTGACGCCCTTGTACGCCAGCGTCGTTATAAACGACCGTCTGCCGCTGTGGCTGCTGGCCCCATCAATGCCAGCCTTCCGATATAGCTCACCAAACAGCTGACAGAGCACATTGGCGGTGAACGCGCGTCCCTTCTGCGTCACCAGCAACGGTCTGTCAGCAGCGGGTAAACGCTGTAAACCGGCGATATAGGCGCTGATTTCTCTTTTCAGCAGCCTATTCACAAAGACCGTTCGGTGTTGACCCCCTTTGGTTTGATGCGGCTTTAACCGCAGTTCATCCCTCACCAAACCGTCTTTTCCAACGACATCGCCGATGTTTAGCGACGCAATCTCACCGACGCGTAGGCCCGCGTTGAAACTGAGCATCACCGCCAGCCTGTTGCGTGTTGCGTATCGCCCACTGTCCACCACAGCCAACAACCGCTTCAATTCGGTGGGTGTAAGAACCTTTGCCTGCTTCATTGCCAAACCTCATAAAATATGGCTAACCATCAGAAAATATGATGTTTTCTGATTTGGGCGGTGTCGATCAGAAGCTGAACGCTACGGTTTCTGCGGTGGACAGCGGAAACCTAACAAAATTTGTGATTTATTAGATTAATTCACTCGTCGTCTTCTTCATCCGAATTTGCGGCAGCCAAAGCGATATCCAATGCTGAATATCTCCAACTATCTTCTTCACCGCTTTCGACGAGATCGCGTTGCGCAGCTTCAATCGTTTGGGTCAGTTCACTACCGAATGTGTTGGTAAAGGACCCACTTCCAATTTCATTCCCAATTTTGTCAATGAAGTTGGCCATTTCATCATCATCAAAACCGGTAAAATAATCCTCTTCGCAGTCTTCGTCTTCGTCCTCATCACATTCAATGGCTGAGTTTTTATCGTTGATGGCATTATCCAATGAATTCTGTATATGACGCAGCAGGGTGCGACCTTGTTGCTCTATAAGTGTCAACTCATCAAAACTACGGCCCATCTGCGTTCTCCCATTCCTCAGTCTTATTCAAACGATTGATAAATATCATAAACAGATTGGGGGCGGTGAAAATGCGGCTGTATGAAATTGAAGCGAATGGGCTGGCACCAGGCGGCCCCCCATCTTTGCGATCGATCCACAAACGCAAACGACAGCATCTACGACGACAGGCGGAATTGGACCGCCGCCAGCCCATCATATCCGCAATGTATGGTGACAGAGATCTTCAGCTGAAGGATTTGGAGGTCGAGCGGGCGCAGTTGGAGCTGGCGCAACTACGCGCCGAAATCCATCAAACCAATGCTGAAACCGCTACGACTATGGCTGACGATCAATCGGCAAAGCGCCTGTCCGATATGGCGTTGGACGCTATCCGAAAACGTCGGTGATCTTCCAATTCAGCCACCATAAACTGTGGTTGGCGAGCATAGCAGAAATTGGCGGCTGACAACTGGTCGTTAGAGCGCCAAAACGCTGATTTTTAATCAAAGAAATGAGGGGCTTACAGCCTGTCTTTGTCGATTTGGCAGGCGGCAAAGGATGTAGTGCGTAAAAGAGCAGATGTCGTTCCGCCAATAAATCAGTGTCCATTTAATAAAAGAAACACTCACCCAATCTACATTCAGATTACAACTCTACAAAACCATCAAAGTTATAAATTATATCTGAAATTAAACCCAGTCACCCCACGTTCACCTTTTAACTGATGAATAAGTGCGGCGTATGACAGCAGAGTATTATCATCAAACCGACTTCCATATGACGGCTTGTCTCTCAATATATTGTCGGCGAACTGATATCGAAACTTCAAACAATAGCGGGCCATTGACGATAAGTTTTCGGTCAGTGGCTTGTTGGTCAGCAGAGGTTTGACCGTCACCTGCTTTATTTTTGTGTATAGCTGACGAAGCTCATCACCAAACGCCTGTGGCGGCCAGCCATCCAATTCCACAACGGCATGTAGGTGGAGCATGTATGGCGGCTGACCGTTGGCCTGCCAGCCATATTCGGTGAGCAAGGCCGCAGCGGGGTCTGTGGCGTCAATTGGTGACTTCACATCAATCTCAAAGGCACCCAACGCACGCACCTGCTTGCCGTAGTGCCGTTTGAAGAACTCTCTGACCGACACGCGGAACCGTTCCAATTGGAGCTGTATATTAGTCAGCGGCTGATACGACAGGTCGTTGAGGATGGTCAGCCAAAACAGATTTTGGCGATTGGAGTTGCCGAAATATTTCAGCATTCGGGCCTCAAAACTATTCTGTTGATGAGTGCGGCAGAAGTTACACAGCGGGCTGCCACATAGCTGTTTAGTTCCATCACATTGAAGCAATTGGTAGCCCAACATTTGCTGATCGAAACCGTTGCCGTCGGCCACCAGCGCTTCAATCAGTTTACGCCGATTGGTGCGGTCTGTTGGTGTGAACGCAATGCCCTTCAGCGGCCAAAATGGCTGATCCTTCCACCTGTATGTCCGCGCTTGTATCTGCGCCAAAGCCAGTTGCGCTGATGTAGACGCCGTAAATAAGGATGGGTTGTTGATAACTAATTGATATCGTTTTGAACTCATAGCAATTCCTCCGCTTTTAGCTGTTGTCCAAAATCTATTTAGTTAGCTGCCAATCGGCGGCTGACGCCTTAAATGGAGGAAGTCGAAGAATTTTTATCGACTTTCTGAGTAAAATGATCATCATATTGAACTTGAGTTTCCCAATGAGTGGAGAATCAAAGTGAAAAATTTTCAATTTTTATTATATTTTGTTTTCATCCCATTTATATTGGCAAATTCCAATGAAACTAAGGCGCACGACGTTCTACCATATAACAAGGAAGCATTTTATTCTTTTAGTGATTCTCAGGCAGGCGTGAATAAATGCCAGAAAGATTTCCTAAATATCGGTGCTGCTGTAGGAAAATTCGTGCGGGATATCTTCATACAAGGCAATGCCTATTATGACAGCATGAATCATGCTGCTCGCGCCGCAGAGTTTTGGTATGGCACGCTGGAGATGAACCGTATCGAATTAGTCTCAATACCTGAGTGCCAAAAATATTTAGCAAAAAAAGGCAGAGAAGGTTATCAGGCGCTGGACCAGATTTGGAGTCTGCTGCGGCGTGATGGAATGACCAGACGTATACCACAATCAGAATACATGAAATTTGTGGAAAAATATGATTGGCGTCGATATCCACAAAAATATCCAAAGTAATACTATTCGATTTTAAAAATGATTGATTTTCTTATCGACACAATTACCGTTGTTTCAAGGATCAACAACGGAAGGTCGATATGAACATCATCAAAAATATTAAACTCACCGACATCAAAAGGTCCAACATGATCGCGTCACCGCAGGCTCGTTTGCGGCACAAGCTGATGTCGGCGATTGAGGAACAGGCAGCGGTTTTGAAGGCCGATATGGATGGTGAACCCTTCACCAAAAGGGCTCTGCGCTCTTTTGTTGATCCACAGACAGGTGAGCGCATCCGCAAAGAGGTGCCAGTCCGTGTCCGCCGCTGGTTTTGGGTGGATGGAACCAACGGCAAATGCTTCCTTCAAATTCGTTATGGCAATAAGCCGTTGGAGTTGGCAAAGGGCAAGGCTACAATTGAAGTCGCCAATACCAACGAGCTGTTGAAGGTGATGGATCAACTGCGGACGGCTGTTGCTGACGGTGAGTTGGACGACGTGCTACAAAAGGCAGCATTCAATCGGAGACGTCTATTTGAGCGCCGCTAAAAGTTTTAATTTCAGGTAAAAGGATTTTTATGATAACATGGTATGTTGGAGAATGAAAAAATGCTAATAATATTAGCAAATGATCAAGCAAAAATTTTTCTATGGAAAATTCTATGATTTTATTTGTTTTGATATTTATTTTTTCATTATTTCTCATTGGTGTTTTTGTTATCTCTATTCTGCTCAGAATTAGAATGAAAAAAATAGAAGCTTTTAATGATTTAGGTTTTTCTGACTATGTTGGTATTTCTCTTATATCACTATTTGTCCATGTTTTTTCGCTCTCCATCGTGTCAACATTGTCTTATTTTCCCCTGAACTTTTTCGACATCATTGCTGACGGTTTCCTTTTTTCAAGTGGATTGATAGTTTTATTTTCGGAATTGATGGAGCTTGTTCTTGGAGCGGGTGTGGTGTTTTTAGTAATTTTCTGGATTTTTGTAATTATATACGTTTGGGTTGTTTATTATTACCTTTCGAAGTTTTGCTATTCATTGACGATATTTAAACTTTTTGAGGATAAAATTGATTTTGATACAGCAAAACGTGCTTGCTCACTCGTATCTGGTTTAAGCTTTATTGTTTGCGCAATTTTTACTGTTCTGTATACCGTTTTTGTATTATTTATTGTGTATAAATATATTGAGGTAATGTAATATGAAAAAGTATGTAGTTCAAGCTTACTGTTCATCTAAATGGAAAACGGTTAAATATTTTGATAATATTAATGATGCTGTCATTTCAACAATTTTTATCATAGGAAATGAAGAGTTGTCAGCTGAGAAGATTAGGATTTTGTATAAGAAAGAAAAAAGTGAAAGGTGGGTTTCGATTTTTTTAACTGATACATCAGAAATGAATCAACTGTCGCTTCTTGTATTCAAGAAACATATATTTGATTACAAAGGATCCATAAAAAAGTTTTTTGATGAAATAATGAATTACATAAAGAGATTTTTCGAACGTTCGTTGTCTGAAAACCGTGATGAAAATAAAATAATTAAAAATAATGATTATTTAAATTATGGTTTCGATAACCAAATATCTAATGAAAAAATAGATAGTATTTCTCCGATATTTCGAAAAATAAGGAATAATCTTATGTCTTTTGGTATTATAATTTGGCTGATTTATTTTTCATTAATTTTCATTATTTTTTATCCCTAACTTATTCAAAATTTATAAAAAATATTTCTTAGTTTTTTGGGCGCTCATTGTAAGAAATGCGATTAGCAGTTTGTTGAGCCGGCATGAAATTTTTCAACATCGTTCGAAATGACGATCGAATTGGAGTATCGAAAAGGTGTCGTTTACAAACGGTCGGCAATAAGAAATACAGAAATTACACAGTGATTTTTGTCCGTTTTTATAGATATTTTTCAACAAGTTAGAAATGTTCAAAATTATCATAATCCGCGTGTCGGGGGTTCAAGTCCCTCCTCCGCTACCACTTTTCTTCCATATATCAATGCGTTAGATGGATGCGCGGCGCCGACAAAGGCGTAGCGCACCTGTAGCGCACTCTTGCCGTCGCATTTCAGCCGCTTAGTTTGTAAGTTAAGTGTGTTCGACACTGCGTTCTAAAACGCTGTTGGAACACAGTTTTTCGGCTTGCTGATTTCTCACCAGCATGTCCCCGCAACCGACTTGAGAGACGCCATCACGACGTAGCCCATGCCGAAACTCGCTCCAAATACCCAAACCGTGCTCGATGGGGAGGTCCGTCTGTTCCGCCGTCCTCGCAGCCGGGCATGGCAGGCGACGTTCAAGATGGGTGGGCGTTGGGTGCGGGTCACCACCAAGTGCAAGCTGCTGGCAGATGCGAAGAAGCGGGCACGTGAGCTGTACTACGAGTACCAAGCGCGCGAGAAGAACGGCCTGCCGATCATCAGCAAGCGATTCGCTGACGTCGCGCGGGTGGTCATCGCTGATATGGACCGTCAGCTGGAAGCAGGTGCGGGCAAAAAGAGCTTCCGCGACTACAAGATCGTCCTCGAAAAGTACCTGATCCCGTTTTTCGGCGACAAATTCATCACCTCGATCACCTACGAGGAACTGCAGAAGTTCGCGAAGTGGCGCGCGGAGAAGATGGGCCGCGAGCCACGAGCCTCGACGCTGAACACGCACAATTCGGCGCTTAATCGCGTTTTTGACGAGGCTGTAGCGCACGGATACATCAACCGCACCCATGTGCCCGCTCTCGTCAACAAAGGGCGCGACAGCGTGCGCAGACCGGATTTCCGGCGCGACGAGTACGCCAAGATGATCCGCGCCTTTCCGTCGTGGGTTGATGCTGGCCGAGAAGGCAAATCGCGCGACATGCGCTACCTGCTCCGCGACTACGTGTTGATCCTCGCCAACACCGGCATCCGACACAGCACAGAGGCAGAAAATCTTCGCTGGAAGCATGTCCACCTGTTTGAAGAGGGGGGCAGGACCTATCTGGAAATGCATGTCAAAGGCAAGACCGGCGAGCGCGACATCATCTGTCGAGCCAACACCATCTCGTTCCTCAAGCGCATCCAGTCACGTTCCCCCGATATCGCGGATATGACGTTTGAGGACCTGCTCAAGAAGCAGGTCGATGAACCCGTGTTCCGCCTGCCCGATGGGACCGTATCCAAGAACCTTCGCCAGACCTTCAAGATACTGATGAAGGACACCGGGTTGTTGGTCTGCCCGCGCACGGGACAGGAGCGCACGCTCTATTGCCTGCGCCACACATACGCGACATTCGCACTGCTGAACGACGGGATGGATATCCACACTCTGGCGATACAGATGGGTACCAGCATCCCGATGATCGAGAAGCACTATAGCCATCTCACACCGCGCCTTCGCAAAGACATGCTGACAGGCAAGCGGCACGACCTGAGCGATGAGGAGTATCGGAAGCAGTTTGATGTGGGATCCCTGACCGTTGTCCCGTCAGCTATTGGACAGTCGTCAGAAAAAACGGATTTGGGAGAGGAGGTGAACCGCGCCGGGTTTGCCGGAGGCTCCAACTCCTGAGTAGGGTGGAGCATCATGAGCAAGACCACGAACAAGTTTTCCCCTGAAGTGCGCGAGCGCGCCGTGCGGCTGGTTCTCGACAACGAGGCCCAGCATCCGTC
>JANSYS010000027.1 GCA_024742275.1 Alphaproteobacteria bacterium
GACCCGCCGGCAGGTCGCCTGGGTGTACGGCCAGTACCTCAAGCACACACGGGCGGAAAGTCTGCCTCCGGACCTCAGCCCGGTCGGGGTAAGATCCTTCGCAGCGGCAGCCCTCGATCGGGGGTGCGCGCCGCGAAGCGTGGCACGTTACGTACAATGCCTCTCGCTGATCACCTCCGTCCTGCAGGCGGGTCACGCCAAAGACTTCGTCTGGCTGAAAACCCTCTCGACCACGTTGCTGAAAGCGGCCGCGGACACACCAAAGCAGAAGGCGGGCCGCCAGCGGCCCGCCGAGGACATCCTGGCCTTGGGGCTCGGCGAGATGGACCGGGCCGATCTGTCCTGCGGGTCATGGACTCAGTATCGCCGCTACCGGAACGGGCTGATTCTTGCCCTCTGGATCTGTTTGCCTGAGCGGCTGAAGGCCTTCACCGCGATCCGGTTGCGCGACATTGCTGTCGATCTCTGCTGGATCGATTTTCCGGAGGAGCACCAGAAGACCGGCACCGCGATCAGGCGCGTCGTACCGACGGTCCTGCGACCGTACTTGCGACGCTATTTGGACGAAATCCGCAGCATCCAAGCCACCGATCACGATTGGCTGTGGATCGCCCAGGGTGGTGCGGCAGCCGGAAGGCAGGCTCTCTACGGCGCGGTCCGCGAGATGACCGAGCGGGGGCTCGGTGTCGCCTTGTCCCCGCACCGCTTGCGGGATTGTGCCGCCCGCTTTGTTGTTGAGGAAATGACAAGCGAGGTCCGGCTCGCCTCAGTCATCCTCAATCACCGCGATGAGCGCTCCACCGCGACCTATCTGGAAGGGGCCAGGACAGTGTTGGCCTCGCGCAAAGCGATGGCCCTGATGAAGCGATCCGAGTCCAAAGCCCTGACGGGCTGATCCCGGCCGAGACAGCCCCGGTGCGCCGCCCCCGCCTTTTGCGGGGCGGCACATCGGGTGCTGCCCGCGAGCTAGGGAAACCACAAATGAATAAGCATGTTGCCTCTTTCGACACCCTCGACTTCGGTTCCGAGGGGGTGCCTGTCGGCCTGCCGCCCCTCGGGGTTTATCTCGGCCCCGATGCGGCTGCTCTGACCTACGAGGCCGGTCAACGTAAGGACCCGATCCGCCTTTCCTGCACGGATCCGAACGACCTCGACATGGCCGCCGCCAACGGTCTCTCTCGCTGGGTCGCGGAGATCCGATCCGCCGTGCAGCCTTGGGAACTCTTGCAGCTCGAAGGGACGTTCGCGCCACCGTCGGGGTCGAAGTCGGTCAAGACACCCAAACCCGGTTGGGCGACCGCGCTGGCCATGTCGACCCTCCACGGCACCACTTACTTTCTGCGATGGATGCTGCCCGGCGAGGCCGCGGCCCTGCTCACGCCGACCGACCAGGTCATCCTGTCGATCCTGGCGCGGCCGCGTGGGGCTACGGGACCGGCCCTCATGGTTCATGTCTCCGTCGAGGGCGCGGCGATCGAGGATCGCCTCGGCGAGCGGCAGTGGGCCGCCCTGTCCCGCCGATGCGCCGAGTGCGAAGCCCAACTCCTCCCCACCCTGCTTGAGGAGCGACGGTGGTTCCAGGCGAGCGGGGTCTTGCGGATCGATCTGGCGATCCGGGTTCTGCCGCAGCCGGTCTACCGCGGAGGGTGACTCGTGGGCGGTCGAACAGCTGCCCAGATCTCGGTCAAACGGGAAAAGATCAACAGCGCTCAAACCCGCTCAAACTCTGGGGTTCAGCGAATGCGTCAAGAACGACACCCAATAACCAACCTCAGAGTATTAGTACCCCTTCTTGACGAAAAGCGCTCAAGAACGCTCGACGCTGCTCAGCGTCCAATAATACCCTCCCTATCGAAATAATTCTTAAAAAACACTCTAATCCACCATCTCCGTCGAACTATCTGGGGGCCGTCGGTGCGTCTCCGCGCGCCGGTGCTTCAGCATCGATCGATCATCGAACCACTGGAGATGTCCATGACTTTTACGTCAGAGAAAATTCCGCGCATCTGGCCCTTTCCGGTCTCTTGGCCAGAGGGCGCGCCGCTGGATCGCTGTATTGTTTTCTCGCTAGCTGATGAGATTCCGCTACGGCTCGGACCGTTGAGAGTAGACAGCCTTCAGCAGATCTGTGCGGTCCAGCCAGTAGTCGACGCGGCGGCCATCAAGGATGACGTGGTCGACTGGGCGGTTTTCGTTCTGGAAAGCTATCGGGACGACAGGTGGATGCAGGATTTCGCGTTCCTGTCCGGCGCGGGCCTAAACAGCTTCCCTTTTGGCGTTCGGACCTCTCCGATCGCCAGCTTATCCAGCCTTGGGCCGGGGCAGGGATTTCAGGTCGAAACGCAGAACTCGGTTTATCGACTTCTAGAGGGACGAAGCGAAACCGATTGGGCGTGTATCTGGCTGAATCACGTCGGCTTCTTCGGGCTCCCGATCGACCCACTCATCTCCGAAACTTCAGGCACCTCCATGCGATGAGCGTTGTCCTGCAGATCGGGCACCCACTTCCTCTGCGATACCGATCGAGAAGACACCCTGCTTGCTTTTTTGAAGGACTGCCGAATCTGGAGATTCATGCCCGAGACCGACCCATCTGTCGTTGGCCTAGACCTTCAGGTCCTCACCTCGATCGAACAGATCGAGGCGGGTCGCTGGTATCGGGCCGATCGGGTCGCACCGCTCTTTGATCTGACAACCCAGGAGATGATTGCGGCGGCCAACTTGGGTGACTTCGGTCCCATTCGTAAGCACTCGGGTATCACTTTGATTCGCGGTGAGGCCTTGCTGGATGCAGAGCCGGCATCAGAGGCCCATGGTCCGTTCCACCATGCTCCCGAGCGCCTGCTGAGCGCCAAGGAGGCAGCACAGCGCTTGGGCATCAGCCAGGCCAGCTTCAAGGCATGTGTCGCCGATCACATCCCGTACCGGCGAATTGGCTCTGATCGTCGTTGGTCGATTGGCGCGCTGACCGCGTGGGCTCTTGGTCGCGATGTGGTGGGAGCGCCGGAGCAACTTGATCAGGAGTTCATCGTCGATCAATCGGTGAACCTGCTGGCCTGACCGATCTATCTTCATAACTGGATCTGGCCGGGAACGGAACGCGTCGGGAGAAGGCTTCATGTCGGTGGTTCACGAATGCCGGTCAGCCGCAGACCTGCTTACAGGAAACATCTACGACCCAAGCCGGTCTCTAAGTGAAGAGGCTGGCTGGTCACCGGAGAAGCGACTGACAGTTGCCCGGACCCTCATAGATCTTGAGGGCAGGCTGTCTAACGGTACGAAGCCAAAGGCTCTGCTGCCCAATCTCTGGATCATCCAGCGGGGAAGCGATCCGGCAACCTGGCAGTTTTCGTTTCGATCCAAGCGGGGTGGGGCCCTGACCCCTGACGGACGGCGAAAGCCACTCATCGTCGGCGTACCTGTCAAGCTGTTCGATGACCCGGTCAAGTTCGTCGCCGTCTTCGACTACATCTCTGCTCATGGCGACACCCCGCCAGAAATGGACGCGCTGGTGCCAGGCCGAACCAAGCGCCTCAAGCAGCGCCGAGGAGCGGCCTCCGACCTTGCGAAAACTGGGGAACTCGCCCAGCAGGATGAGTACGATCCGCCACATGCCCGCCTGCCCGCCCCTTTGCGGCAGCGAGCGAAGGATGTTCAGCCCGAAACCCTGCTGGATCTCTACCTTCGGACCCGGATCTGGGCTCGTTCCTTCCGCGGCGAGAGTCAGAAGCCCATCACCAACGGATCGCTCGCTGAACTGGACAGTGCTGCAGAAGCACTCTTCAAGCGCTTCCCGAAGCTCTGTCATCTGAAGGCCGATGCCGAGGCGCTCCAGAGACACGCCGATGGTCGTCTCGCTCCCAGCGGAGCGACAACCGCGACCTGGGAGCATGTCGCCAATCTCATTCGACAGGGCACGATACCGGGGCATCCGACAGGGACAGTGTTCACCGCCATGGATGCGGGCTATGTCCGCCGCGTGTGCAAAGCGCTTGCGCTGATGCAGCGGTATGCCGCGAGCAAATTTGCGTGGACCGACAATCGAGGGCAGCGGCACATCGGCGGCCTCAGCTTTCTTCACTGGCAGATTCTCAAACCCGGCCGCAATGATACGCCGGGGCACCGGATCGGCTCGGTTTTGGTCAGCCCTTACCAGAACCAGTACTGGGGCGGCGACGAAATTCAGCGCTTGCTGGACGGGATGCCAAACCTCGCCTGGCGCGTCGCCGTTCAACTGGGGCGCTTCTGCCTCATGCGGATCGGCGATGTCTGCCGGGCGGAATGGAACTGGATCGATTTCGACCGCCGGACGATCACTTGGGTCGCGGCGAAGAACAGGCAGCAGGCTGGTCCGATGCCGCTGTGGAAATCGATCCTGGAAGACCTGCGGGCGCTAAGGGAGTTGCGCCTGCACGATCGGTACATCCTGGTTCGGCCGCGTCATATGCGCGCGCCCAAGGCCTGGACTGCCGCCATGGTCCGCGAAGCCGCCGATCACGTCATCGCTTTGAAGGGACCTTCTGCACTGAACCAGACCACCCTGCGCGAGGCGATGATCGAGCTGTTCGATGTTCGTGCGGCCGTTAAGTCGCTGTGGACGGCTTTGCACCGACCGATGCCGGAAATCTGGGAGCCCTACTGTCTTGAGGGGCTTGAGGCGGACTCGCCGACCCTGAAGGCCCGCCGCGGAGCGGATCGGCTCACCCAACGGTCGCTCGCCCAGACCGCGAGCGGCGATTTTGCGACATATCGCAACCGCGCCCTCGGCTTTGCCTCCAAGGCGAAGGTCGAACGGCGGGGCCAGCACTCTTTCCATGGCCTGCGGGTGACGGGGGCCTGCGAGCTCGCGGCACTTGGCTTTTCTGATCGGGCGATCCAGATCCTGTTGGCCGACACGACCTTGGAGATGACGCAGCGTTATACGGCCCAGGTGCGCCGCGAACAACTCCTGCGGTCGGAGATCCGACAGGCTGTCGAGCGCATGCGAGCGGACCGATCGGTCAGCGAGTATTATGACCTGATGGCAGACTACGCCGGCGAACGGGTATCCGGCAGTGGCTCCGAAGCGCGCGCTGGGGGACCTGCTCGGCTCTCAACCGGCGCGACAGTAGGGGCGATCGAAAAAAATACGGACAATCTAGAATGGGGCCATCAGCGCCATGGAAGGGGGTAGTTTGTTTTGAGACTGTGGTGTAGTTTACACTCTTCACAGCGTCTTTCTCTCGGAGTTCAAGCGCGAACGAATCCCATAAAATATTGAATTCAATGATATTTTTATGGAAGCACGACGTGTAGTTCGAACACAGTACACTACACTTGGGAAGCTGTCGTTCTACCACTGAACTACACCCGCGCCAGAAGCGCGAACATGCGACAAGACGGGTTTCCACGCAAGCGCCATCGCAGACGGTAATGACAATTTAAGGCATTCGTGTTAACCACTTGTTCTGAAATATTCTTGGCTCGGCAAAACGCCGAAATCTCGCAGAACGGAGACAGCCATGGCAACGGTGAGCACCACGGTAGCGGGCCTGAGCGGCGTTGCAGCCGGCTCCGGCACGGACACGTTGCAGATCACGTCGGGAACGCTGCTCACGGCAAGCCTGAACAACATCGTCGGATATTCGACGATCACCATTACGTCCAACGCCGCCCACGTCATCACCCTGCCAGCCACCGCGCTCACCAATACGAGCGGAACGGTGACGGTTTCCGTGACGAGCACCATAGGCGTCTCGTTCAGCGCGTCCAGCTTCACCGGCACGCAACTCAAAACGAACGCCACCCTCACGGAAGGCGACGACACTGTAACTGGCGGGCCCGACGACGATCTGCTGAGCGGCGGTATCGGCGACGATCTTATCAATGGCGGTGCAGGAAAGGGCGACGACAGTCTGGTCGGCGGGGCCGGCGCAGACACGCTCCTTGGAGGAGACGGAAACGACAGCATGACCGGCGGCGATGACGTCGATATCATCTACGGCAACGTGGGCGACGACCTTATTCTGGCCGGCAGCGCGGACGACTCCGTTTTCGGCGGGCGGGGTACGGACGTGATCAGCGGCGGCGCTGGAAACGACAGCCTAATTGGAAACGACGGCGCCGATACGCTCAATGGCGGTGACGGTAGCGATTTTCTCTTCGGCAATACCGGTATCGACCAGCTCTTCGGCAATTCCGGCTCGGACACGCTTTTCGGTGGCCAGGGTGGCGACTCGCTCCACGGTGGCGAAGACACCGACGTTGTCTACGGCAATATCGGAAACGATACACTCAACGGCGGCACCGGAGCGGATACCTTGTTCGGCGGCCGCGACGACGACCTTCTCAGCGGAGCCGCCGGAGTCGACGTAATCTACGGCAATCTCGGCGCTGATCTCCTCCGCGGCAACGCGGACGGGGACAGCCTGTTCGGCGGCCAAGGAGCCGACACCCTCTCGGGCGGGGACGGAGCCGACTACATCGCCGGCAACCTGGGCGACGATCTCATGATCGGGGGCTCCGCAGGCGATACTTTCGCGTTGTTCTTTGGGGCGGGGGCGGACACGATCAGTGACTTCTCGCGTACCGACGGCGATGTGATGTCCATCTCGTCGTCGGTCACCTATTCGACGGCGGATGGATCCGGTGGGGCCGTGGTCACCTTTTCGACGGGAGCGACGGTTACCCTAACCGGAATCTCGGCCGCGTCCATCTCTAGTGACTGGTTCTCGGTTGGTTGAGGCCGAGAGCGAGCGCGGCGCACTCCGTCTGGAGAGTGTCGCCCTCGCTGTCGGCAGCAAGCCGCTCTTCGATCCGATTACGCTGGAAGTGTCGTCGGGCGAGATCGCGGCGGTCATGGGACCGAGCGGCTCCGGAAAATCTTCCCTATTGTCGTTAATTGCTGGTCTTCTCAGTCCCGCCATCACGGCACACGGCGATGTCCGCATCGCAGGGCGTTCGATCCTGGGATTGCCGCCGGAACGTCGCGGCGTCGGGCTGCTGTTCCAGGATGATCTTTTGTTCCCGCATCTGACCGTCCGCGACAATTTGCTGTTCGGCCTTCCCGCGTCCGTGGCCCCGGCCGAACGACGGGCGCGAGCGCAGGAGGCCCTAGAGGAAGCGGAACTGGCCGGCCTCGAGGAGCGGGATCCGGCAACCCTATCCGGTGGACAACGGACCCGTGTCGCGTTGATGCGAACTCTGCTGTCGGGCCCACGCGCCCTGCTCCTCGACGAGCCTTTCAGTCGGCTCGACGATGCGCTGCGGGACAGGATCAGGCGCTTCGTCTTCGATCACGCCGCCCGACGCAACCTCCCGGTCCTCCTGGTCACCCATGACCCGGATGATGCGGCGGCGGCCGGCGGCCAGAGGGTCGCGTTGCACCCTGCCTGAACCAGTGCAAATCCCCCGTCCAAGCATGTCGCCGCAGTTGCGTTCGCCCACGCCTCACGGCACCCTAAAAGCCTGGATAGGAGGCGGGCCATGTATTCGCAGACCACGCGCGGCATTCAGGTGACGGTAACTCCGATCTACCTCGATGGGCAGTCCGACCCGCAGGACAACCATTTTGTCTGGGCCTATCAGGTCCGGATCGAGAACACCGGTAGTGAGACGGTGCGGCTCCGGACGCGCTATTGGAAGATCACGGATGCTGCCGGACATAGCCAGGAAGTTCGGGGACCGGGTGTGGTCGGTGAACAACCCACCCTCGGTCCGGGCGAGCATTTCGAATACACGAGCGGATGTCCGTTGACGACGCCGTCCGGTTTGATGGTCGGCAGCTACGCAATGGAGGATGCGGCCGGCGGCATGTTCGATGTCGCGATCCCGGCGTTTTCCCTCGACAGCCCCTACGAAACCGGGCGACCGAACTGATGGTTCGGGATGCGGCAGCCCGACGGCCCGCTCTCCCGTCCATCACGCATGGTTTACCAATGTTTCCCACCCTTACTTTGATCCAGCGCCGGGCTTCGGCGTATAAGAGGTGTATCGAACGCCGGTAGGCGACTTTCGGCAACTGGCTCTGTCCCCATCGCCAAGATCCTTACTCAAAGTGCATGGGATATCCCCTCCCGAAGCAAAGGACCCCTGGATGACCCCCTACGATAACGCCCTCGCGACGGCCGAGGACGGCCCCGTCGCGCCCGAATCCGCGCGCCCGACGCGTGAGGAAGCCGAGCGTGCGGTCCGCACGTTGATCGAGTTCGTCGGCGAAAACCCGAACCGCGAGGGCCTGCAGGACACCCCCAAGCGGGTGGTCAAGTCCTACGAGGAACTGTTTTCGGGCTACCTGTACAACCCGGCGGAGATCCTCGCGCGCACCTTCGAAGAGGTGGAGGACTATGACGAAATCGTCCTGCTTCGCGGGGTTCGCTTCGAGTCCTTCTGCGAACACCACATGCTGCCGATCATCGGCACCGCGCATGTCGCGTATTTCCCGAAAGACCGGGTCGTCGGCATTTCCAAACTCGCCCGGGTGATCGACGCCTACGCGCGGCGGATGCAGATCCAAGAGCGGCTGACCGCGCAAATCGCCCAGGCGATCGAGGACGTTCTACGTCCGGCGGGAACGGCCGTCGTGATCGAGTCCGAGCACCACTGCATGAGCACCCGCGGCGTACGCAAGCCGGGCGTCGGCATGGTAACGACGCGGATGCTGGGTTGCTTTAAGGACGATCCCGAGCGTCGCCGCGAGTTCTATCAACTGATCGGCCAGCCAGGCTGAAGCGGAGCCGTCGATAGGCTTTGCTTTCTCGTCCGAGCCTCCCTATTTTACAAGCGTAGTCTTGTTAAATAGGGAGGCGGACGCAGATGATCGTTCCGATAAAGAGTCTCTACGAGGCGCATCTCACCGTCCGAGATCTCGACCGGTCCGTGGCCTTCTACCGAGATGTTCTCGGCTTGCCTCTGGCCCATGTCGTGCCGGACCGGAACGTCGCGTTCTTCTGGGTACCGAAGGCGGAAACGGCAATGCTCGGTCTCTGGGGGGTCGGGACAGCGCCGATGGGCATGCGCCTGCATATCGCGTTCACGGTCGAACTGACCGACGTGGAACATTCCGTGGCCGCGCTCCGCGACGCCGGACTTACGCCGCATTTCAACAACACGCCCATCGACGAACCGATCGTGCTGGGCTGGATGCCGGCGACCAGCGTCTATTTCGACGACCCCGACGGCCACTCGCTAGAGTTCATTTCACTGCTTCCGGACCCGCCACGACCGGACCTAGGCACCGTATCGCTGTCCGAGTGGCGCGCGCTGACGCGCTAGGAACGACCGCTCCGACCGGCCCCGGTGGACAGTGAGGCGCCGATGATCGATCATCCGTCCGCACCGAACACCCTTGGGCAGAACCCGCGTGATCGATTTCGGACCGGTCTTCTTTATCGTCGGCCTGCTGCTGACGTTTCTGTCGATCGCGATGTGCGTGCCGGCGGCCGTCGATCTGGCGACCGGACACCCGGATTGGCAGGTGTTTCTCGGCGCGGCAGGGATCACCCTGTTCATCGGCGTCTCGCTGATGCTCTCGACCCGTACCGTGCGCGGCGCGAAGATTGGTCTAAGGCAGGCGTTCGTTCTCACGACCTTGAGCTGGGTCGCCATCGCAGCATTCGGCGCGCTGCCGTTCGCCTTCTCCGAGCTCGAGATGACGACGGCGGACGCGTTCTTCGAATCCATGTCCGGAGTCACCACAACAGGCGCGACGGTGATCGAGAACCTGGACAACGCACCGCCCGGCATTTTGCTGTGGCGAGCGCTGCTTCAATGGCTCGGTGGCGTCGGCATCATCGTCATGGCCTTAGCGGTGTTACCGATGCTCAGCGTCGGCGGCATGCAGCTCTTCGCCACGGAGGCATTCGATACGCCGGACAAGGTACTGCCGCGCGCCGCCCAACTGGCGGGCGGCATCGGTAGCCTCTACCTTACCCTGACGTTCATGTGCGCCGTCGCCCTTTGGCTTGCCGGCATGGACGGCTTCGACGCCGTCGCCCACGCGATGACGACGATCGCCACCGGTGGCTATTCGACCAAGGACGCCTCCGTCGGCTACTTCAATTCGCCGGCGATCGATTGGATCATCACCTGCGGCATGATCATCGGCAGCCTTCCCTTCGTTCACTATCTGCGGGTCACCCGCGGCGATATCGGCGGCCTGCTGCGCGACAGCCAGGTGCGGTGGTTCCTGAGCATCGTCGTTATCTGCGTGTCTCTGGTGAGTCTCTGGATCCTTTCCGAGATCGGGCTGGGCGCGCAGGACGCCTTTAGGTACGCCGCCTTCAACGTGGTCTCCGTGATGACGGGGACGGGCTATGCCACCACGGACTTCGGATCCTGGGGAGGATTCGTCGCGACGATGATGCTGATCCTGATGTTCGTCGGCGGCTGCGCCGGATCGACCACCTGCGGCATCAAGATCTTCCGCATCCAGGTTCTCTACGCCACCGCCAAGGTACAGCTCGCTCGGTTGCTGAGGCCCCACGGCGTCTTCATTCCCTACTACAACCGCAAACCGATCCCGGAGACCGTCTCCGAGGCGGTCATGGGCTTCTTTTTTCTCTACATTCTCTGCTTCGGGCTCGTCGCAATGGGGCTGGCGGCGATGGGACTGGATTTCATCACCGCCCTGTCCGGCGCCGCCACCGCGATCAGCAATGTCGGCCCCGGTCTCGGACCGATCATCGGACCCGCCGGAAACTTCGATCCACTGCCGGACATGGCGAAATGGCTTCTCTCCTTCGCCATGCTTCTCGGCCGTCTGGAGCTGTTCACCGTCCTGGTTCTGATAACCCCGACCTTCTGGCGGAAATAGATCCCTCCAGATCGGACTGGCCGAATTGCAGGTCTGCCAGCCGTCGATAGAGGGGACTGGACCGCATCAGCTCGGCATGGGTCCCCTCCGCGACCAGCCGACCGACATCCATGACGCAGATCCGGTCGGCCTCGACGACCGTGGCAAGCCGATGTGCGATCACCAGGGTCGTGCGACCCCGCATCAACCGGTCGAGGGCGTTCTGCACCAGACGCTCGTTCTCGGCGTCGAGCGCGCTGGTGGCCTCGTCCAGCAGCAGGATCGCCGGATCGCGCAGCAGCGCCCGGGCGATCGAAACCCGCTGACGCTCGCCGCCGGAGAGCCGGACACCCTTCTCGCCGAGAAAGCTGTCGTATCCCTGGGGCAACGCGCTGATGAAGTCGTGCGCCGCAGCGTCGCGGGCTGCGGCGATCACCTCGTCGTCGGTAGCATCCGGCCGGCCGTAGCGGATGTTCTCCATCGCGCTCGCGGCGAAGATGACGGGATCCTGCGATACCAGCGCGATGCGCCGTCGCAGATCCGTCGGATCGGCAGCCCGCGCGTCGACGCCGTCCACCAGAACCCGGCCCGAAGCGGGATCGTAGAACCGCAGCAGGAGCTGAAACACCGTTGTCTTTCCAGCACCCGAGGGGCCGACAAGCGCCACCGTTTCACCCGGCGCGACCGTCAGGGTCAGCCCGTCGAGCGCCGAGGTGTCAGGCCGGGACGGATAGCGGAAGGTCACGCTATCCAAGTCCACCCGCCCGAGCGCCGGCCAGGGAAGAAGCTCCGGCGTCTCCGGGGCGCGGATTTCAGGCTCGGCTTCGAGCAGTTCGATGAGACGCTCGGTCGCCCCGGCGGCGCGCAACAGCTCGCCGTAGACTTCCGAGATGATGCCCACCGAGAACGCGACGGTGACGCCGTAGAAAATGAAGGCGGTGAGTTCGCCCGGCGACATGCGGCCGGCCATCACGTCGTTCCCGCCGACCCACAGCACGAAACCAACCGAGGAGAAAACCAGCAGGATCGCCAGTGAGGACAACAGGCCGCGCAACCGGATCCGGCGAACCGCCGTGGAGAACGCGGCGGCCACCTCGTCCCCGAAGCGGGCCCGGTCCTCCGCTTCGTGCGTGAACGCCTGCACCGTTCGGATCGCACCGAAACTCTCCTCGGCGACAGCGCCGACATCGGCCACCCGGTCCTGGGAATCGCGGCCGAGTTTCCTAACCCGACGGCCGATCAGCACGATCGGCACGACGATCGTCGGGACCACAAGCATAAGCAGGCCGGCCAGCTTGGCGTTGGTGATGACCAGCATGATCAGGCCGCCGATGAGCGCGAGCAGGTTGCGCAACGCCATCGAGGCGCTGGATCCGATGATCGACTGCAACAGGGTCGTGTCCGTTGTGAGACGCGACAGGACCTCACCGGTGCGCGTCACCTCGAAGAACCCCGGATGAAGCGAGACGACACGCGCGAAAACGGCATTGCGAAGGTCGGCGACGATCCGCTCGCCGAGCCATGACACCAGGTAGAAGCGGGAGAACGTGCCGATCGAAAGCACCACAGCCAAACCGATCAAAGCGGCCAGTGCCTGGTCGAGCTGCGCCGGATCGCCATCGGCAAACCCATCATCGACCAGGATCCGAAGCCCCTGGCCGACGGCGAGGGTCGCGGCGGCGGTGACCACCAAGGCGATCACGGCCAGCACGACGCGCCCGCGATAGGGAGCGACGAAGCCCAGAACCCGCTTCAAGACCGACAGGTCGCGGCCCTTGGGCCGGTCCTGGGGATGGGTCGTCGGCGTGTCGGCGCTATCCGGTCTCGCGGCGGTTGTGTCGCTCAAGGGGCGTCCTGCTGGGTTCGTTGGTCGGTCCCCGCAAAATGGGGCGGAGCGACGCGCGGTCAAAAGAGGATGCGAACGCAACCGGCGCAGCCGCTACTCGTCCTGTGTGTGCTTCTCCACGAAAGCGCGGAACACGGATAGGGTCGCTTCGCTGACATGGTGCTCGATCCCTTCGGCATCGGCCTCCGCAACGTCCCGGTCGACACCGATTACCATCAGGAAGTCGCACACCAACCGGTGACGTTCCTTGCACATCTCCGCGAGCGCGCGTCCTTCCTCCGTCAGAAAGATGGCGCGGTAGGGTTTCGAGGTGACGTAGCCGTCCCGCTCGAGACGCTTCACGGTGTTGTTGACGGTGGCGGGCGTCACGCCGAACCGCTCCGCGAGCGACACCGCCCTGGCTTCGCCGTCCTGATCGATCAGATCGGCGATCATCTCCACATAATCCTCTGTGACTTCGCGCGCATGCTCGTCGCGCAGTCGTTTGAAGGTCTGAGCGTGATCCTCGACCGACCGGAGACCGTCCTCGTCCGCCATCCCATCCTCGGCATCTATCTGCGACCGGACAGTACGACGCGCGGAGATTTCTGGCAATTTAGGCTTGACTAACATTTAGAGGCACCCCAACTCTTATTACACAAAACTGCATTCGCAGTCGTATCGGAGCGCTGACGGGATGACGGCGACACGACGCAACATATTGAAATCGCTGGCGGCGATCGCGGCGGTGGGCGTGGGAACCATCGGTCCCCGCAGCGTATCCGCCGCACCGCCGGTAGCGGTCGTCACGACCACATCGATGATCGCAGACACCGCCCGCCAGGTCGGAGGCGAGCGAGTCGCCGTCTCGGCTCTCATGGGCGCCGGCGTCGATCCCCATTCCTATCGCCAGACCCGCAGTGACATCGCGGCCATGCTGCGCGCGGACACCGTGCTCTGGCACGGCCTATACCTGGAAGCGCAGCTCGAGGAGTTTCTTCTGGAGCTCGGGCAGCGCAAACGCGTCGTCGCCGTCGGCGAGGCCGCGCCCAGGGATCGGCTGATCGCCCATGCCGACTACGAGAACAGGTTCGATCCGCATGTCTGGATGGATCCGTCGCTCTGGCGATCCGTCGTCGGCGCCGTGCGCGACGTGTTGACCGGAATCGATCCGGACGGCGCCCCGGCCTACGGCGCCGGAGCCGAACGGCATCTGGCGGAGATCGACACGCTCAACGCCTACGCCGCCGATAGACTTTCGACCGTGCCGCAGGAACAAAGGGTCCTGGTCACCGCCCATGACGCCTTCAGCTATTTCGGCCGCGCGTACGGCTTCGACGTGATGGGCATCCAGGGCATTTCCACCGAGTCGGAAGCCGGTCTGCGACGAATCGAGGAACTGGTAGGCATCCTTGTCGCGCGCGGCATCTCGGCCGTCTTCGTCGAAAGCTCTGTGTCGGAACGCAACATCCGAGCGCTCATAGAGGGTGCGAGGGCCCAAGGCCACGACGTGACCATCGGCGGCGAGCTATTTTCCGACGCCATGGGGCGGTCCGGAACGTACGAAGGTACGTATATCGGCATGATCGACCACAACGTCACCCGCATCACCCGAGCGCTGGGCGGCGACGCTCCGGAGCAAGGCATGCAGGGACGACTGGCACTCGGCTCGTGACGGGCCGGGAACCAACCGAGAGAGGCAGAGCATGAGCCCCGACCCGCAAATCGAACTGGTGGCGGACCAAGGCCGGACGCTGACGACCGATCAATCGTCCTGCCCGCTGGAAGTCCGCGGTCTCACCGTCTCCTATGGTGAGAAGCCGGCCGTCTTTTCGGTCGACGCGCGGTTCCCTTCGGCCAGCATGACCGCCATCGTCGGCCCGAACGGCGCCGGCAAGTCGACCTTCTTGAAGGGAACGCTCGGAATCGTTCCGCTGCTGGCCGGCGACGTCCGTTTCTTCGGGCTGCCGTTCAAGCAGGTGCGCGCCGATGTCGCCTACGTCCCGCAAAGGGCCTCGGTGGACTGGGATTTCCCCGCACGCGTGATCGATGTCGTGATCATGGGCCTGTACCGGGAGGTTGGTCTGTTCCGCTTCGCCGGGACGCGCCAGAGCGCGCGCGCCATGGATTGCCTGGACCGGGTCGGCATGCAGGATTTCGCCGATCGGCAGATCGGGCAGCTTTCCGGCGGTCAGCAGCAACGCGTTTTCCTGGCCCGCGCGCTCGCTCAGGATGCGGAACTCTATCTGCTGGACGAACCGTTCGCCGGTGTCGACGCCGCCACCGAGCACGCCATTGTCTCCGTCCTGAAACAGCTCAAGGCGGACGGCAAGACGGTCGTATGCGTGCATCACGACCTTTCGACGGTGATCGCTTATTTCGACCGGGCGCTGCTGATCAACATGCGCAAGCAGGCGGAGGGTTCGGTCGCAGAGGCATTCACCCCCGAAACCCTGCAGGCCACCTATGGCGGTCGCCTCGCCGAGAGCCAGATCGACGAGTTGCGGCTGGGCTTGGCCTAAGGCCGGGCTCCCGGGCCGCCTCGCCATGTCGTCGACCGTCCGCCCTCTCGCTCCTCGTGCTCGCCGCGAGCGTATCCGATGACCACGGCTGACCTGTTCCTGGACGCGCTCTCCCTGCGCGCCGGCTACAATTCCGCGCTGGTCACGGTCGGCGCCGGATTGCTCGGGGTCGCCGCCGGCGGGGCGGGCGCCTTCGTTTTCCTGCGCAAACGGGCGCTTGTTTCCGACGCCATCACCCATGCGACTCTGCCGGGTGTGGCACTCGCCTTCATCGTCATGGCCGCGCTCGGCGGTGACGGCCGCTGGCTGCCGGGGCTGATCTTCGGGTCCGCCGTCTCCGCCGCCATCGGCCTGATCGTCGTGGAGTGGATAGCCGCCCGCACCCGCTTGGGCGAGGACGCGGCGATCGGCGCCGTGCTGTCCGTTTTCTTCGGTCTCGGCATCGTGTTGCTGACGGTCATCCAGACGATGAGCCAAGGCAAACAGGCCGGACTTGACGGTTTCCTGCTGGGGTCGACCTCCGGGATGCTCGCCGGCGAGGCAGTGCTCATCGCCGCAGCCGGCGGCGTCGCCGTCGCACTGGTCGTCGCGTTGCGGCGGCCGATGACCATGGTCGCCTTCGACCCTGAACACGCTGCGACCGTCGGCATCGACGTGCGCCGAACGGATCTCGCCATGATGGGGTTGGCGCTGATCGTCACCGTGATCGGCCTCAAGATCGTCGGCCTGATCCTGATCGTCGCCCTGCTGATCATCCCGCCGGTGACCGCACGGTTTTGGACCGACCGGGTTGACCGGCTGATCCTGATCTCGGCCGGCGCCGGAGGACTTGCGAGCTACTCGGGCGCGGCCTTCTCCGCCGCAGCCCGGGACGTCCCCACCGGACCGGTGATCGTCCTGTTCGCCTTTGCCTTGTTCGTCCTCTCCCTGGCCCTGTCTCCACTACGCGGCGTTCTCGCCTCGGCCCTGCGGCACCGGCGCTTCCAACACCGGGTCCATCTGCGGCAGGGTCTACTGGCCATGGCCCGTGGAGAAGCGATCTACGACCGGTTGACCCTGCGCATTCTGCGGCGTCGCGGCCTGATCCGGCGGGACGGGGTCGCCACCCGCGAGGGGCGCGGCGCCGCCGGTCGGGCCCAGCTCGACGAAACCCGTTGGGCCACCGCGCGGCGACTGCGGGCCGACGATCCGGTTCTGGAGCGCTACGACGGCCTGACACCGATCGACGACGTGCTCACAAGCGATCAGGTCGAGCATCTGGACAGTCTGCTGCCCAAGCCGGAGTCCACATGAGGGCGCGGGCATGATGGATCTCGGTGTCGACTTCGTGCAGCTCAGCCTCGCGCCGATCGTCATCGGAACGCTGGCTGCCATCGCCTGCGCGCTGCCCGGAAACTTCCTACTGCTGCGCCGCCAGGCGCTGATCGGCGACGCGATCAGCCATGTGGCCTTGCCCGGCATCGTCGTCGCATTCCTGGTCACCGGCACCGTTGCCGCCTGGCCGATGATGATCGGCGCCGCCGGGGCCGCCGTCGTCGCCGTCGCCCTGATAGAGGCGATCAAGCGGCTCGGCCGGGTCGAACCGGGGGCGGCCATGGGCGTCGTCTTCACCACCCTGTTCGCCGCCGGCGTATTGCTGCTCGAGCAGTCCGACACCAGCGGCGTTCACATCGACGTCGAGCACGCGCTCTACGGCAATCTGGAGAGTCTGATCTGGTTCGACGCAACCGGCTGGAGGTCATTGCTCGATCCGGCCGCTCTGGCCAAGCTCCCGCCGCAGCTTTTCCGTCTGGCCATCGTTCTGGCCGTGATCGTGGCGTTCATTGCCGCTTTCTGGAAAGAACTGGCGATCTCCACCTTCGATCCGGGATTCGCCGAAACGGTCGGCATCCGCACCGGAGCTGTCGGCTTCGCCCTCGTCGTGGCCGCGGCGATCGCCGCCGTCGCCGCCTTCGACGCCGTCGGCTCGATCATAGCCATCGCCATGTTCGTCTGCCCGCCGGCGACGGCGCGGCTGATGACGGACCGGCTAGGGCGTCAGATCGCCTGGAGCGTCCTATTCGCCACCACGTCGGCCGTCGCCGGCTATGTGTTCGCCGGCTACGGCCCTCTCTGGTTCGGCTCGCCCCATGCCATCAGCGCCGCCGGGATGATCGCGACGGTCTCCGGCCTGCAGCTCGGCCTCGCCTGCCTTCTAGGACCGCGCCGCAGGCGTGCCGTCCAAGCCGCCGCCGCGTCCCTGCACAACCCGTAGTCCCGAATTCGATCTCGCGCCGACCGCCCGGTCGCGTATATCTGATCCGAAAGCTATAACTAAGGATCCACGATGCCGACCCCGCCCGAGCGTCTCGACCGCGCCATTGCCATGACCGAACGCCTGATCGCGTTCGACACCACCTCGCGGAACTCCAACCTGGCGCTGATCGAAGACGTGAAATCCTATCTCGGCGACCTCGGCATCGCCGCGCGGCTGACCTACGACGACGACGGCGGCAAGGCGAACCTATGGTGCACCATCGGGCCCGAGGAGCGCGGCGGCATCGTCCTTTCGGGTCACACAGACGTCGTGCCGGTCGACGGCCAGGAATGGACGACAGATCCGTTCTCCATGGTCCGCAAGGACGGCCGGCTCTACGGCCGCGGCACCTGCGACATGAAGGCGTTTGTCGCCATCGCCCTCTCCCTCGCGCCGGAAATGGCCGCAGCCAAACTGAACGTGCCGATCCATTTCGCCTTTTCCTATGACGAGGAAGTGGGCTGCATCGGCGTCCAGCGTATCGTCGACGACGTGGTCGCGAACCTTCCGCTGCCACGCGCCGTCATCGTCGGCGAGCCGACCGAGATGAAGCTGATCGGCGGCAACAAGGGCACCCGGATCTACAGAACGCGGGTTACCGGTGTTCCAGGTCACTCCAGCGATCCGCGCCACGGCGCCAACGCGGTAACCGCCGCTGCCCGCATGATCTCCTTCATCGAGGATCTCGGTGACGAGATCGCCGCGAAGCCGCTGCAGGACAGCCCTTTCGATCCGCCCTACACGACGCTGACGGTCGGCGTCATCGAAGGCGGCACCGCCCACAACATCATTCCTGAGTTCTGCGACATCACCTGGGGCATGCGGGTCGTGCCGGACGACGACGCCGACGTCTACGAACAGCGGATCCGCGACTACTGCACCACCGCGCTCGAACCGAAGCTCAAGGCGGTGGCCCCCCATACCGGTTTCGAGCACCACAAACTGGTCGACTCCGTCGGGCTGCGCCCGGACCACGAATCCGCCGCCGAGACACTGGTCCGCCAGCTCACGGGCCTCAATCGGTCAAGCGTCGTCTCCTTCGGCACCGAGGCCGGAACCTTCCAGCGCGCCGGTATGCCGGCGGTCATCTTCGGTCCCGGGAGCATCGACCAGGCGCACAAGGCCGACGAGTTCATCGCGATCGACCAGATCTCCCAATGCGTCGACTTCATGGTCGACCTGATCGAATGGGCCAAAACGGCCGAATAGGCTGGCGCCGGACCGACCCGAGGAGCCCCCATGACCGAGCGCATGTTCACGACCCTAGAGAACGAGTGGATTACGCTGAAGGACGGGACCCGGCTGGCCGCCCGAATCTGGATGCCAGAGGGATCGAACAGCGATCCCGTGCCGGCGGTTCTGGAGTACCTGCCCTACCGCAAGCGCAACGGCACCGCCCCGCGCGACGAATCCACCTATCCGGTTTTCGCCGCCGCCGGGATCGCCGGGGTTCGGGTGGACATCCGGGGCTCGGGAGAGTCGGAGGGTGTAATCGACGGCGAATACACCGAGCGCGAGCTGTCCGACGCCTGCGAGGTGATCGACTGGATCGCGGCTCAGCCCTGGTCGAACGGCAACGTCGGCATGATGGGAATCTCCTGGGGCGGCTTCAATTGCCTGCAGGTGGCGGCCCTCAAGCCGCCGGCCCTGAAGGCGGTGATATCGATCGCCTCCTCGGTCGACCGCTACAACGACGATATCCACTACAAAGATGGCTGCCATCTCTCGGCCCATCTCTCCTGGGCGGCGACCATGCTCGCCTACCAGTCGCGCTCGCCGGACCCGGCGATCGTCGGTGAGCGCTGGCGGGAGATGTGGCTGAAGAGGCTGGAGGGCGAACCGTTCATGATGGAGGAATGGCTGGCACACCAGCGCCGCGACGCCTTCTGGAAGCATGGCTCCATCGGCGAGGATTTCGCCTCCTTTCCGGTTCCCGCCCTGATGATCGCCGGCTGGGCCGACGGCTACCGCACCACGCCGTTCAAGGCGGTGGAGGGCATGCCGGACGAGGCCAAGGCGCTGGTAGGGCCCTGGATCCACAAGTACCCGCATTTCGCCTGGCCAAAGCCCCGCGCCGATTTCCACGGCGAGGCGATCCGCTGGTGGAACCGCTGGCTGCGCGACGAGCCGAACGGCGCGGAGAATACGCCGCAGATGCGGGCCTTCATGCTAGATGGACCGAAGCCGGCGCGCTGGCGCGACCGCGATCCGGGCTTCTGGATCGCCAAGCAGGAGTGGTCGAAGCCGGAGACCTGGATGCTCGGGATCGATGCCCATGGCCATCTCGGCGACACGCCCAGCACTACTGCCCCTCCGCTGACACTGCGGTCACCGCTGGATACCGGGACCGGTTCGGGTGAGTGGTTCACGCTGAAGCCGGATGCCGAGATGGCCGGCGACCAGCGCGGCGACGATATGGGCTCTCTGACCTTCGACACGGCGGAGCTGGAGGAGGAGATCCTGTTGCTCGGCAGAGCCTCGCTCTCCCTCACCCTCTCCAGCGACGCGCCGCTGGCCAATCTCTGCGCCCGGTTGGTCGACCTGCATCCGGACGGCACAGCGACCCGCATCGCCTTCGGCGTTCTCAACCTCGCCCATCGCGACGGCAACGAAGGCCCGACGCCGCTCGCGCCGGGAGAGCCGACGGAGATCGCCATAACCCTGGACGCCTGCGGCTACCGGCTGGCGCCGCGACACCGGCTGCGGCTGTCCCTGTCCAGCGCCTACTGGCCGACGATCCTGCCGCCGCCCTATGACGCGACCCTGACCATCGAGCCGACCTCCCTGCGCCTCGCCCTGCCGCTGCTGGGCGACCACGAGCGGATCGAGGTGGCGGAACCGCAGAACGAAAACCCGCTACCTCCATACGAGGCGCTAACCGACGGCCATGCCGCACGGGAGATCCGCCGGAACCTTACAACCGGGGTGACGGAACACCGGGTCTCAGAGGATTCCGGACTGATTCGGCATCCCGACAACGGGCTGGTCACGCGCGAGACCCGGGACGAGGTGTGGAGCATCCGCGACGGCGATCCACTGTCGGCCAGCGGTCGGATCGAACGTGTCTGCATCACCGGGCGCGACGAGGTGGAAGCGAAAACCGTCAGCACCTGCGCGCTGTCCTGCACAGCCGACAACTGGCGGGTGGAAGCGCGGGTGGAAGCCTTCGAGAACGGCGAGCGGATCTTCAACAAGACCTTCGCCCAGACCATCCCGCGGGACATGATGTGAGGAGGTCGGCGAGATGACAGAGGCTCCCGCCCCGACCGTCCGGCGGCTCAACCGGCTTTGATCGCCTCCATCGCGGCGCGGGCCTTGTTGGGGATTGGCGCCGACATGTTCGTCGCCCGGTCGACATAGACATGGACGAAGTGCCCGAAGGCGCAGATCGCCTCCTGGCCCTTCCTGAACAACCCGACCTCGTAAGTGACCGAAGAATTGCCGATCCGGGCGACCCGGATACCAGCCTCGACGACGTCCGGGAAGGCGATCGGCCTCTTGTAGGTGCATCGGGTCTCCACCACGAAACCGACGGTCTCGCCGTGGAGGTAGTCCAGCCCGCCGTTCTCGATCAGGTACCGGTTCACCACGGTATCGAAATACGAATAATACTCGACGTTGTTCACATGTCCGTAGACGTCGTTGTCCATCCAGCGGGTCTGGATCTCGAGGAAATGCCGGTAGTCGGTCCGTGTCGGCTCGGTCTCGCCGGTCATGCCGCGACTCCGTCGAGGAAGTCCCGCAAGGCGTCCAGGGTCTCGTCGGGGCGCTCGATCGACATCATGTGACCGGTGGCCGGCAGCACGGCGAGGCGGGCGTCAGGAAAGGCGCCGGCCATGTCCTTCGCGCCCTTGAGCGGCGCCATCCGGTCGTCGTCACCTGCCAGAATCAGCACCGGGCAAGCGACCTTTGCAGCCGCTTCCTTCGCGCCGGCGTAGTCGTTCGACGCCTTGAGATCGACGCCAAGAGCTCCGCGAAGGCCACGCTCGAGCGTCCGCAGCCCCGCACCCGGCATCCAGGCGCCCGGTGCACGGTTGCCGCCGATCTGCGCCGGACGGCCGAAGCCCCAGCCGATCATCGCCTCCACGGCCCCATGGTCGCCCCGATCGGCCGCCCCCTGCAGCGCCGGATTAACCGGCATCGCCGCCGCCGCGCCCAGCATCATCAGCGCCAGAGCCTGATCCCCGGCTCGCGCCGCCGCCTCCAACGCGATCAACGCGCCCAACGAGTGGCCCGCCACCGCGAACCTCTGAGCACCCGCCGCCGAGACCGCTTCGCGGACCCAGTCGGCCATAGCCGGGACGTCCGGCAAGGCGGGGCCGGCACTCCCGCCATGGCCCGGCAGGTCGACCGCCAGCACGGACCAACCGTGATGGGCGAAGTACCGGGTCTGCAGGGTCCAAACCGTATGGTCCATCCCGGCTCCGTGGACGAACACCAGCGCGGGGCGTGTGGGATCGAACGGGCGGCCGCCGGTGGCGGCGAAGGCCTCGCGTCCGTCGACATTCAGTTTCATGCCCCGGCGGCTCCTGCGAGTTTGACAGGGGTGGCCCGCGCCGCCGCGCGCAGCGCCTGCTTCAGATCCTCGATCAGGTCCTTTGAATCCTCCAGTCCGACCGACAGCCGCACGAGGTCCTCGCTCAAACCGGCGGCCTTCATGGTCTCGGCGTCGAGCTGCTGATGGGTAGTGCTGGCCGGATGCAGGACGAGCGACTTGGCGTCGCCCACATTGGCGAGGTGCGACCACAGACGCAGCCGCTCGATGAAGATCCGACCGGCCTCGCGCCCTCCCTTGATGCCGAAGGCGATCATCGACCCGGCGCCCTTGGGCAACAGCCTGGCCGCAACGGCGTGGTCGGGATGATCCTCCAACTCCGGATAGGCCACCCAGGCGACATCGTCTGCCTCCTTCAGGAAGGCGACGACCGCCCGGGCGTTCGCGACGTGGCGGTCCATGCGCAACGGCAAGGTCTCGACGCCCTGGAGGATGTGGAATGCGTTCGCCGGACTCATGCAGGCACCGAAATCGCGCAGCCCCTCGGCGCGAGCACGCATCAGCAAGGCCTGGGGTCCGTATTCCTCCGCGAAATCAAGGCCGTGATAGCCGGCATAGGGCTCGGTCAGGGTCGGGAACTTTCCGGACGCCTCCCAGTCGAAGGTGCCGCCGTCGACCAGAATGCCGCCGAGCGCCACCCCGTGACCGCCGAGCCATTTCGTCGCCGAATGCATCACCAGATCGGCGCCATGGTCGATCGGCCGGCAGAGATGCGGCGTGGCGAAGGTACTGTCGACCATCAGGGGAATGCCGGCCTCGTGAGCGATCTCGGCCATGGCGGCGATGTCCATAACCTCAAGACCCGGATTGCCGATGGTCTCGCCGAAGATCAGCCGCGTCTCGGGGCGGATGGCCTTGCGGAAGCCGTCCAGGTCGCGCGGATGGACCTTGCTGGTCTCGATGCCGAAACGGGGCAGCGTGTGGCTGAACAGGTTGTGGCTGCCGCCGTAGAGCGCCGACGAGGACACGATATGCCCACCCTGCCCCATGAGCGTGCTGATCGCCAGAAACAGAGCCGCATGCCCGCTCGATGTGGCGACGGCGCCGACACCGCCCTCCAGGGCCGCGACCCGTTCCTCCAACACCGCAACGGTCGGATTGGAGATGCGCGAGTAGATATGACCGGCGCGCTCCAGATTGAAGAGCGAAGCTGCATGGTCCACGTCGCGGAAGACGTAGGAAGTGGTCTGGTAGATCGGTACGGCGCGGGCGCCGGTTGCCGGATCCGGCTGCTGACCCGCATGCAGGCTCAGCGTGTCGAAGCCGAAGACGTTTCCGTCGGAACTCATCGCATCAGGTCCCCGATTTGGATTTTTCCCTATCCGACATGGTCGGTGGTGCCAACCGACATGCGGAAGCAGTCTAACGAGGACCGCGGCGGTCGTCCCGTTCGAGTGTCGACGGGTAGGGGTGACCCGGGCCCCAGATACGGTTACGGGGCCGCGCAAGCGCGGCCCCGCCCGATTTCTACGCTGTGAGCTCCCTGCCCAACTTGTTCAACACGGGACGCTATCGACGCGCCACGGCCGCGTCAAGCACGTTGATATGCGCAAAACCGAGCGCATAGATAATGTTTCAAAATCGACATCTCCGTCAGGATTTGAACAGCGCGTTCGCCGCGTCCGCGACCCCTTTCTTACGGTCGATCATGTCGCGCGCGCGTTGGATCTCTGCTTCCATCGCCTGGATGTAGTCTTCAAGGTCTTCGATGTTCCAAGTCGAGAGATCCCGGGGCTTCTTCGGACGTTTGCCCGGCTCCAGCTCTTCAAGGTCGACCATGGTCACCTCCTGAGGTCGCACATCTGCACAATGCGTTTGCTTGTCGCGGTCCGGTCTCTATATAAGGTCCGAAATCCGTAACAACTACGCCATGCAACCTGCTCACGCGGGAAGAACCCGACGACGAGGGAGAGAGTATCATGACGCAGCCGCTGATGCCGAAAGCGACCGCCGTCTGGCTGATTGACAACACCGCCCTCACGTTCGAGCAGATCGCCGCCTTCTGCGAGTTGCACGCGCTGGAAGTGCAGGCCATCGCCGACGGAGAGGTCAGCGCCGGTATCCAGGGCTTCGACCCGGTCCTGAACGGTCAGCTGACCCGTGCGGAGATCGAGCGTTGCGAGAAGGATCCGAAGACCAAGCTGGTCATGGCCAAGTCGACCCTGCCGAAGCCGGTCGAGCGGACCAAGGGCCCGAAATACGTGCCGGTCGCCAAGCGCGGCGACAAGCCGGACGCCATTGCCTGGCTCCTGAAGCACCATGAGGAGCTGAAGGATTCGCAGATCGCCAAGCTGGTCGGGACTACCAAGGACACGATCAACAAGGTCCGCGAGCGCACTCACTGGAATTCGCAGAACATCCAGGCTCGCCATCCCGTTTTCCTGGGCCTCTGCACCCAGCGCGACCTCGACGCCGCAATCGAAAAGGCCGGCGGCACCAAGGTCCCGCCGGAGGAGCAGCTCGAATCGATCAGCGAACTGCCATAAGGGCTAGGTTCTCCGCTTCTCGGCGATCAGGGCGGCGAGCGAAAGCTTTTGCCGCCCTTCTTCGTCGAAGTTCGCCGGTTCGAGCCAGGCCTTGAACGCTGCCTTGATGGCCGGCCATTCCCCGTCGAGGATGGAGAACCAAGCCGTGTCCCGGTTTCGGCCCTTGTAGATCACGGCCTGCCGGAACAGTCCCTCGTAGGTGAAACCCAGACGCGCCGCCGCCGCCTTTGACGGCGCGTTCAAGGCGTCGCATTTCCACTCGTAACGCCGATAGCCGAGTTCGTCGAACACCCGCGCCATCATCAGGTACATCGCCTCGGTCGAGCCGGTGGTGCGCTGCATCAATGGGGAGAAGGTGATGAAACCGACCTCGATGACGCCGTTCGCAGGATCGATTCGCAAGTAGGTGCAGAACCCGACCGCCCTACCGGTCTCGAGATCGATCACCGCGTGAAACTGCGGATCCTCGCTCTTCGCATTGGCGGCGATCGCGCTGTCGAATGCTTCCCGATCGGGGTAGGGACCCACAGGCAGATAGGTCCACATCCGCCCGCTCTCGTCGGCCCCGAATGCCGTCCACAGGTCGTCGCCATGCCGGGCCGGATCCAGCGGCTCCAATCGAACCGTCCGACCCTCCATCGGCGTTCTCGGCGGGCGCAGGCGGGGCGTCCAGTCGGGAACGGCCGGACCGATCGGCTGGCCGAGGGGATTGATACGCGTGGACATGACGAGGCTCCGGCAGGTCATTTGGATCTCCTGCATGCGCCTTATCGGCAAGTCGCTGTAGATCCAAGGCAGACCGCGCGACCGGTCCAACCGTGACGACGCCGATGCGACTTCAGACAGGACCGAAGCCGTCGAATGTGGCCCGCATGGCATCCGGATCAGCGGTCAAGCCGCTGAACAGCTCAAACGCTTTCACTGCCTGGAAGATCGCCATGCCCGACCCGGTCGCGACCCGGCAGCCGGTTGCCCTGGCCGCCCGTGCGAATGCGGTCTCCATCGGAAAGTAGATGATATCGACGACCCAGTGCGCCGGCCGCAGCAGGTCTGGCGCCAGGGGCAATCCCGGATGGTCCGCCATGCCGACGGGCGTCGCATTGACGATACCGTCCATGTCGGGCACGACGTCTTCCGCGCTCTCGGCCACGACGGCACGGGCGCCGCCGAACCGCGACTGGAGAGAGGCGACGAGCCTTTCCGCCGCCGCCCGATCGGTATCTGCGACCAGAACCGTGCCAACACCGCAATCGAGTAGCGCGTTCGCGACCGCCGAGCCGGCGCCGCCCGCGCCTATCAGCAGCACGCGCTCCCTCGGTTCGCTGCCCATGGCACGCCGGAAGCTCTCGGCGAAGCCCCAGAGGTCGGTATTGTGACCCACCCGCCGCCCTCCGTTGAGGACGATGGTATTGACCGCGCCAACGGCCCGCGCCTCGTCCGACATCTCGTCCAGGAAGGCAACCGCCTGCTGCTTGTAGGGGTGGGTAACGTTGACTCCGGCATAACCGCAGATCTCCGCAGCCCGCAGCATATCCGCGAAGGACGGGGCCTCGGTCATCTCGGCCGGGTCGATGCGGGTGTAAACGTAGCGCAACCCCTGACGGGCCCCTTCGATCTCGTGCATCAGCGGGGTGCGCGACAAGGCCGTGCCTCGACCGATCAGCCCGACCAGTAGCGATCGCGGGGGTTTCGTTCCCATTTCCTTCTCCCGACATACAAGCTCGGTGCCGGGAGAGTGTCGAAATGCGGAAGCTCCCTCAAGCGGCACGTCGGACCTCCGGGTCGCCCCCGGAGGCTGGGGGACCCTATTGACTGATCAGTATCTCTCCCACGACCTCAATCTGGCCGTCGGGCGTGATATCGATGATCACGAACTCGCCGGACGCCGTCCCCCGGCCGGTCAAGGCGCTGATATTCACCTGATGGGTGACGAGCACCAGCCGTTGATCGCCGGGCTGGCTGCGCAGGAAATCCAGGGTCGCCTCGGTTTGCTCGTCCCGCCGATGCCGGGCGTCGAAGAACGAATTCAACGACGGAAGCGGCTCGACGGCCCCCAGTCCGAGGAGTTCCGCCGTCTCGGTAGACCGGCACCACTCGCTTGCCAACACCCGATCGACCACGATCCCGTTGCTGCGGAAGGCGTCGCCGATCCTTCGAGCCTGGTCGCGACCCGCATCGTTCAGGTTCCGCTGGGTCGAACAGTCGCCCAGGCGGAAGTTGGAGGGATCGCTCGTGCCCGGCGCATAGGCATGCCTCATCAGCGCGACCGCCCCGGGCCGGCTCATTTCCCGCCAGGCTTCCGGGCTGGCCGAGACGTCCCGCGGCGCCACGAGGGAGAACAGGGCGAAGAGGAGAAACAGTGCGGTGGCATTCAGGACCATGGGGCTGCTCTCGGATCTTGTGATACGGATCGACACCCAACTAGGGCGGCGGCTCCGCGGGACCAGTCGTCGCGCGGAGAGCGTCATTGTGGTAGACACCTCCATGAGCCCGATCTTCGAGGAACTGGACTACCGGCCGACGCCCATCGGCGCCCTAAGCCTGCGTCGGCGCCATGATCTGCGACTGGGCGAGGACGTGCTGGAGATCAAGCTCGGCGAGGCTTTCCTGATGTCGAGCCGCTTCACGGCGTCGGAAGTCGCCCTGGCCCGCCTGGGCCTCGCGGACGTCGCCGCGCAGGCGGCGGACGTGGTGGTCGGCGGCCTCGGCCTCGGCTATACCGCCGCCGCCGTGCTGGAAGCCGATCGGGTCGCCTCGCTTCTGGTGGTCGACATGCTGGAGCCGGTCATCGACTGGCACCGCGACGGTCTCCTGCCGCTTGGCCCGACCCTCACCGGCGACGAGCGGTGCAGGCTGTTGCTTGGCGACTTCTTCGCATTGGCCGCCTCCGCCGAGGGTTTCGATCCCGAACGACCGGGCCGACGGATGGACGCGATCCTCGTCGATATCGACCATGCGCCGGACGACCTGCTGGACAGCGGGAGCGCAGGCTTCTACACGCCTGACGGCCTCGCCGCCATGGCCCGTCATCTGAAGCCGGACGGCGTGTTCGGACTGTGGTCGAACGAGCCCCCGGACCCGGCATTCACCGCGCGTTTGGACAGCGTCTTTTCCAGCGCCCGCGCCGAAGCGGTGGACTTCGACAATCCCTACCTGGGCGGCACCGTCACACAGACGGTCTATCTTGCGCGGGTTGCCGGGTGATCGCCTGCCCGGTCTGCCGCGCGCCGGGCACCGAGTCCTTCCAGACCGTCGAAACGCGCCGCTACCGCCGGTGCGAAACCTGTGCGGCGACCTTCCTGGTTCCGGATCAGCACCCGACGCTTGAGGAGGCGGTGGCGCACTATGGCCACCACCGAAACGAGGTCGGCGACCCGGCGTACAGACGGTTCCTGTCCAGGCTCGCGGTTCCGCTATGCCAGGTGCTCGCACCTGGCGCGTCCGGGCTCGACTATGGCTGCGGACCCGGCCCGGCCTTGGCCGACATGCTGGAGGCGGCCGGGCACCGCATGGCAATCTACGACCCGATCTTCGCACCCCACCAGGAGGTGCTTGAGACACGCTACGACTTCGTGACCTGTACCGAGGTCGCCGAGCACTTCTACCGGCCTGCTGACGAGTTCGACCGGATCGGCCGTCTGCTGACGCCCGGCGGCTGGTTCGCCGTCATGACCCAATTCCAGACCGACGACAGCCAGTTTTCCCGCTGGCACTACCGGCGCGACCCGACCCACGTCGTGTTCTACCGCGCAGACACCCTGCGCGAAGTCGCCCGGCAACGCGGTTGGACGTGCCTGATCGCGGGCCGCGACGTGGCGCTGATGCAGGTACCCGTCAATCAGTCCCCCACATAGGCAACCATCCGTCCTGCGACCAACGCCCCAATCCATCCGACGAGCGACACCGCTCCCGCCCTCGCCTGGATCGTCCGAGGTGCCTGTGCCAAATCCCGTCCCCAGACGAGATGGGTGGCGATCGCCGACGCGGCGGCGATGCAGAGCAGAACGATCTTCACCAGAAAAGCCGGGTTCGCAGCGTACTCGACCGGTCGCACCGCGAACAGCAGCACGCCCGAGAGGACAGCCAACACCAGGCCCACCGCGGCCGTCGGCACCAACACACTGATCAACGCCGACGCTTCGACCCGAGGCCAAGCTCCTAGCAGCCGCAGGTCCAGCGGCAGAATCCCGCCGACGAGAAGCGCGATACCGAATACGTGCGACGTGTTAACGGCCGCGTATCCCCAGCGCGAAATCCTGAGAGCCTGCGCGAGATCGCTGGCCGCCAAAGCCGCCAGAACGGTTTCCACCGGCGGGAGACCGGATCAATTGCGCGAGGGGTAGAGCGGGTATTCCTGGCCATCGATCAGGATGCGCTCGGCTTTCAGAACCTTGCGCGCCGGATCCGCAGCGGGTTCCCCGACGATGGTGAGTTCGTTGCCCACGGCAAAATCCGCGTCCGTGAGCCCGGCCCTCTCGTTGCGCCAGGGCTGACCGACCTCGACCGTCCAGATCTCTCCGTCGGCATCCACCTTCAACTCTCCATGCGGGTTGCCCAGTCTGGCTTCGCGGATCAATCCGGTAAGCTTTATATTGCCGCCGGTGGTCCAGCTCCAGCCGTGGTGAGCCGCCGCGGGAAGCGCTGCGGCGCAGAGAAGGAAAATGGCTGAAGACGTCAGAACGGCTCTGCGAAGGAACGGTAACATCGCGACTCTCCCGGACTAGGATTCGACGAATGGGTGTTTCTCGTTCGCCCTAAGATGGGTCGCCCACGGTCGGATCCCAGGGGGCGGTGCCCGACAGACGCCAGCGACGACCGGCACCGCCAAGGGAAACGGGGCGCCGACGCGCCGCGAACGTCGACTTAGAGCCCCGAGACGGTTAGGCTAAGCGTGTGATAAGAACCCAAAATACGACTGTCGCCATGCGCGCGACCACCGAACGGGCCGTGCAAATGCCGGAGTGTCCTCGCCTATGACGCCGCTGTCGTGGACCCTTTTGGCCGTGGTGACCATGGTCGCCTGTCTGTTCGCCTGGCTGGTCCATCAGCGCGGTCGACGAGCGCAGGAGCTGGCGGCGGAGCTGCGCCGGATTCGATCCCAAGCACCCGACGCAACGCTGGCAAGCCTTCCGGGGCCCGCATGGCGCCGGGACTCCGCGGGAGACATCGTCTTTGCCAATGCCGCCGCGCAGCCTCTGCTTGGCGACATTGACCGGTCGGCTGCCCTCGCGGCCCGCGCGCGGGAGACGGGACGCGCCCAAAGCGAGAGCCGGAACCTGGTCATCGATGGCAACCGCCGCCTGTTCGAGATCTTCGAAACGCCTGAGACGCCGAACATCGGCGACGGCACCATCGGTTACGGTCGCGACGTCACGGCGCTGGAGCAGCTTCAGTCCGACCTGGCACGGCATGTCGATGCCCATGCGGAAGTCCTGGAGAAGCTGAATAGCGCCATTGCCGTGTTCGGTCCGGACCGCAGAGTGGTCTTCGCGAACACCGCCTTCGCCCTGATGTGGGAGATCAACCCCGACAGGCTTGAGACCGGACCTACCCTGTCCGAGGTGCTCGACATGGCGCGCGAAAGCCGACGGTTGCCCGAGCAGTCGGATTTCCGGGCCTGGCGCGAAGACTTTAACCGGCTTTTCACCACGCTGATCGACGCTCACGAGGAACTGCTGTTCCTGCCGGACGACAGCACGATCCGCATGGTGGTCACGCCCCATCCGTTCGGCGGCCTCTTGATGACGTTCGAGGACGTCACCGACCGGCTTACGCTCGAACGCTCCTACAACACGCTGACCGCCGTTCAGCAGGAAACCCTCGACAATCTCTATGAGGGGATCGTCGTGTTCGGCGTCGACAGCCGCATGAAGCTGTCCAATCCGACCTTCCGCCAGCAGTGGGGCCTGAATGGTCATGGCAACCGATCGGCTTTCGACGAATCGGAGCCCTCTGCTGTTGTCGTCTTCGAGGCGATGCGGCCGATGTTCCCGGCAGGCCGCCCCTGGTCGGAGACGAAGTCGGAGTGGATGAGCTATCTGGCCGGCCGGGAGGTGCGCACCGGCACGCTCACCCTGACCGACGGTCTGTCGCTGGACTTCGCTGTCGTTCCCCTGCCGGACGGCGCGACGCTGATGAATTTCCGCGACGTAACGGACACGCTCGCCGTGCAGAACGCCCTCCAGGAACGAACGGAGGCGCTGGAGACCGCGGATCGGTTGAAGAGCGAGTTTCTCGCCAATGTGTCCTACGAACTACGCACACCGCTAAACGCGATCATCGGGTTCTCCGAAGTCCTCGAACAGGAATATGCCGGGCCGATGAACGATCGGCAGAAGGACTACGCCAACGCGATTCTGGGATCCTCGAACAGGCTGGTCAGACTGGTGAACGACATCCTCGACCTCGCCACCATCGAGGCGGGCTACCTCGAACTGGAGCGCTCGTCGGTCGACCCTGCGCTCCTGGCGAACGCCGTCGAGGGCCTGGCCCGCGAACGGGTGCGGGCGCGCGGTGTGGGTCTGACAGTGCGCTGCCCGGATGACCTGGCGCCGATCGAGGTCGACGAGCGGCGCCTCACGCAGGCGCTCTACAACGTTGTCTCCAACGCAGTCGCCTTCACACCCGAGGGCGGCCAGGTGCTGCTCTCCGTCGAGGATCACGGCGATGTCGTCGCGTTCCACGTCAAGGATACCGGCGTCGGCATCGCGCATGACGACCAGAGTCGCGTGTTCGAGCGGTTCGAGCGCCGCGGCCGTTTCAGCGGCGCGGGCCTTGGCCTCGCGCTGGTGAAGTCGCTCGTCGAATTGCACAATGGAACCGTGGCGCTCTCCTCCGAACCCGGCCAGGGCACGGAAGTCGTCTGTACCGTACCCCGACACCCACCGCGGGTGCAGGCGACAGGGGACGCCGATTCGTGATCGCGCTCGCGTTGGACGACGTTGCGGCGACGCACCGTCTCGCGGAGACGCTCGCCGAGATTGCCGGACCAGGTATGGCGATTCTGCTTTCCGGACCGCTCGGGGCCGGCAAGAGCGAGTTCGCGAGGGCCTTCGTGCGTGCCTGGCTTGCCGATCCGAACGCGGAAGTGCCGAGCCCGACCTTCACTCTGGTCCAACCCTATGACGCACCGCGCGGCACGGTCTGGCATTGCGATCTCTACCGACTGGGCGATCCGAGCGAGGTTGAGGAGCTCGGGCTGGGCGACGCATTCGCCGACACGGTCGCACTGGTCGAATGGCCGGACAGGCTCGGCGACGACTTGCCTGCAGACCGTCTCGAACTGACGCTCGAAATATGCCATGGAAGTGATCGCCGGATCGCTCGGCTTACGCCCCATGGGCGCTGGGCGGGTCGGCTGGATGCCATCGAGACGGGAACCCTGCCGGGTGACAGACCGCAACACCGAGATTGAGGTATTCCTGGAAACAGCCGGCTGGGGCGGCGCTTCGGTCACGCTGCTGGCCAAGGACGCCTCCTATAGAGTGTATCACAGGGTGACGCGCGCCGCTGATCGGGCCGTGCTGATGGACGCCCCGCCGGGCCTGGAGGATGTGCGCCCCTTCCTCGATATCGCCGCCCAACTGCACCGATTCGGCTATTCCGCGCCGGCGATCCTCGCCCAGGACGTCACCGCGGGCCTGCTGCTGCTCGAAGACTTCGGCGATCGGACCTTCACCCGCATTCTGTCAGACCCCGGCGAACGGACCTGGAACGAGGAAACCCTCTACAGCCTCGCCGTTGACGTGCTCGCCGATCTTCACGAGCGGGCGCCGATCGTCGGTTTCCAGGCCCCTTCCTATGACGGCAACCGGCTCGTCGAAGAAGCGGACCGCATGCTGCGCTGGTACGCACCGCTGATGCTGGGCGACGTCATGGCGGAGGACGCCGCCGAGGACTATCGCGCGGCCTGGCGGGCAGCGGTCCCGGCGATGACCTGGGGTCCGGATACGCTGGTGCTGCGCGACTTCCACGTCGACAACCTGATGATCCTGGAAGGCCGGGAAGGTCTCGCCCGCTGCGGACTGCTCGACTTCCAGGACGCGCTCACCGGCAGCCCGGCCTACGATCTGGTCTCGCTGCTGCAGGATGCGCGCCGCGACCTGGGCGAGGGCCTGGAAGCACGAATGCTGGAACGCTATCGCGCGCGACGCAACCTGACGGACTGGGACGCCTTCCTGCAGGCCTACCACGCGCTGGGCGCCCAACGGGCGATCAAAATTCTCGGCCAATTCGGCCGCCAGCAGGGGTTCTTCGGGCGAACCAGCTACATGGTCCACATTCCGCGCTGCTGGGCGCACATTGAGCGGGATCTCGCCAAGGCCGGACTGGACGACGTGATCGCGTGGCTCGATCGAGAGCTTCCCCCGCCTCTGCGGACGGTTCCCGAACCAAATACGCGCCTGCCGGAATCAATAAGCCCTGAAATCAAGCGATAAGAGATCGGTGAGGATGCCGCCATGCTGCTTCCCGGACTGAGCCGCCGCCCGGACTGGCTGCCCGAGACCGCCATGGTTCTATGCGCCGGTCGCGGAACCCGCATGGCGCCGCTGACCGACACGATTCCCAAACCGTTGGTGCCTGTCTGCGGCGTGCCCATCCTCGACCGCACCCTGGAGCACCTGAACCGCGCCGGGGTGAAGCGGGTGGTGGTGAATGCCCACTACCTGGGCGATCGGATTGTCGACCACCTCAAGAACCGTACGGATCCGCCGGTCACGGTGATCCGCGAAGATACGGTCCTGGAAACCGGCGGCGGGGTGAAGAACGCGCTGCCCGCAGTCGGCGACGATCCGTTCTTCGTGATCAACGGCGACAGCGTTTGGCTCGACGGCATGCGCAATACCCTCCACCGGTTCGCCGACACCTGGGATCCGGAGCGGATGGACATCAAGCTCCTGCTCTATCCCTTCGCCCGGGTCCTCGGCTGGCACGGCTACGGCGACTACGCAATGGACGAGCTGGGCCGGGTCATCAGCCGCGAGGAGGGCCGGGTCGCCCCGTATGCGTATATGGGCGTCTCCATCGTCCACCCGCGGATCTTCGCTGACGCGCCGGACGGGGCATTCTCGATGAAGCGGCTTTTCGATCGGGCGGAAGCACAGGGCCGGCTGTTCGGCGCGCTGCATGACGGGCTCTGGTACCATATCTCCACGCCCAACGATCTGGAGCAGGCCGAGCAACGTTTCGCCTGCGGCCACATAGCGGACGTGCCCTTCTTCTGACCGGAGGCCGGCAAGCCGGATGACCGACCGCGTCTATACGATTCCCATCGGCACGCCCTTCCTCGACCGGCTGGCGGAAGGGGTGTGGGACCGGGTCGGGGGCGACCCGATCGCCCTGACCGACGTCCGGCTGTTGCTGCCGACGCGTCGCGCGGTCCGCTCTGCGGCCGACGCCTTCCTGCGGTTCGGCGACGGCCGGCCGATGCTGCTGCCGAAGCTCTCAACCGTCTCCGACGTGGACGAGGATCTGCTGGACATCGACCACGGCGAGGACCCTGGTGGCGCGGGAGCACTAGACATTCCACCCGCGATTCCCGATCTGCAGCGCCAGCTCGAGCTGATGCGTCTGGTCACCGCATACCTCCGCGCCGACCCCGACAGCGCCACGCCCGATACGCCGGAGCATGCCTTCCGGCTCGCCATGGCGCTGGCCCGGCTGCTGGACGAAGTGCAGATGCACGGCCTCGACTTCGCCGCGCTGAACGACCTGGCGCCGGACGCCTATGCCGCGCATTGGGACAAGACCATCGCCTTCCTGAAGATCGTCACCGAGGTTTGGCCCGGTCGGCTTGAGGAGCTGGCGGCGATCGATCCCATGGCCCGGCGCGACGCGCTGATGCGGGCGGAGGCGGCTGCGCTGCGGGCGTCTCCGCCGACCGCGCCGGTGATCGTCGCCGGTTCAACCGGCTCGATCCCTGCCACCGCCGAACTGATGCGGGCCGTTCTGGAGCTTCCCAAGGGCGCCATCGTCCTTCCGGGCCTGGATTTGAGCAGCGATACGGCAAGCTGGGCGGCCATAGGCGAAGACTCGACCCATCCGCAACACGGCCTGCACAGTCTGCTCCGGACCCTGGGCGTCGAGCGGAGTGCCGTGCGGGAATGGTCGCCGTCCGTCACCGGAGGGCGCGACCGTCTGATCCGCGAGACCATGCGACCCGCAGCCACGACCGAAGCGTGGCGTACCCTGTCGACCGCCGAGAACGGCCCTACCCCCGCCGACTTCGACGGCCTTCGCCGGATCGATGCCCGATCGCCGCGCGAAGAAGCCGGAATCATCGCCTTGCTGATGCGCGAGGTTCTGGAAGAGCCGGGCAAGACCACCGCCCTGATCACGCCGGACCGACGCCTCGCCCGCCGCGTCGCCGTCGAGCTTCGGCGCTGGCGGATCGAGGACGGGGACGGCGATCGGCTCGACGTCAACGACTCCGGCGGTGCCCCGCTCGCCAACAGCCCGGTGGCGGTATTTCTGCGCCTGCTGGCCAAGGCTGCGACCGATTGCGCACCGGTCGCCCTGCTCTCGCTGCTGAAGCACCCGCTCAGCGCCTGCGGCATGGACGCGGACCGGTTCGGCCAAGCGGTCGAGCGGCTGGACCGCGATATCCTGAGGGGACCACGACCGGCGCCGGGTCTCGCCGGTCTGCGCGACGCGGTGGACGCCGCCACGCTTGATGCCGAGCCCAAGGGAGCACTGATCGGCCTTTGCGATCGGCTGACCGCGGCGCTGGGCCGGCTGGAAGTGGTGCTCTCACGAAAGTCGGTGACGGTGGCGGAAGCTCTGGACACCCACCTGCGCGCCGCCGAGACGCTGGCCGGCACCCACGACACCCATGGCAGCCTCCGCCTGTGGGTCGGCGAGGCAGGCGAGGCCATGGCCCGATTGTCCAACGAGTTCGCCGACGGCGCATCGGGCATGGAGCCGATCGCCGGCGGAGACTGGCCGGGCCTGTTCGACGCGCTGCTGGAAGGACGAGTGGTGCGCCCCCGCTACGGCAGCCATCCGAGGCTGCACATTCTTGGTGTTCTGGAGGCCCGCCTGCTCGCCTTCGACCGGGTCATTCTGGGCGGCCTGAACGAGGGCACCTGGCCGGCGGATCCAAAGCCCGATCCGTGGATGAGCCGGCCGATGCGCCGGGACTTCGGTCTCCCCCCGATCGATCTCGCCATCGGCAAGGCGGCGCACGACGTCGCCATGGCACTCGGCGGTCGCGAGGTGTTCCTGACCCGCGCCCAGCGGGTGGACGGCAGCCCGACGATCCCGTCGCGCTGGCTGCTGCGCCTCGATACGGTCGCGCGGGCGCTGCACACCGAGGAACGGTTGTCGTCCTGGCAGGCGCCAGGCGCATGGCACACGCTTCTCGACACACCCGACGCGCCGGACCCGGGCCGACCGCCGGAGCCGCGCCCCCGCCTCGACCAGCGGCCGCGCGCGCTCTCCGTGACGCGGATCGATACCTGGCTGCGGGACCCGTATTCGATCTATGCCCGGTACATTCTCAAACTCCGCAAGCTCGATGCGCTGGACATGGAAGTCGGAGCGATCGAACGGGGCAACGCCATCCACCAGGCACTCGACGACTTCGTGCGCGACCATCCGCGCGCCCTGCCGCCTGACCCGGTCGACGTGCTCATGGCCTATGGCCGCAAGAGTTTCGAGCGGCACATGGACCGCCCCGGTGTGTGGGCCTTCTGGTGGCCGCGGTTCGAGCGTGTCGCCCAGTGGTTCGTCGATGTCGAACGCGAACGCCGCAAGTCGCTAGACCACTCGCTGACCGAGCGGAAGGGAACGCTCACGTTGGACGGCCCCGGTGGCCCATTCGTGCTGGAGGGGACCGCCGATCGTATCGACCGGCGGGGCGACGGCACCTACGCGATCGTCGACTACAAGACCGGATCCAATCCCACGCTCGGCGATCTGAAGGCCGGTCGCGCACCGCAGCTTCCCCTGGAGGCCATGATCCTCGCGGGCGGTGGGTTCGAGCCGGACCTGCCGAGAGGGGACGTCGCCTCGCTGGAGTACTGGCGGGTCGGCGGCGGGACGCCGCCGGGACGGATCGACGCCGTCGATGCCCTCGTGCCCGACCTGATCGAAGACGCCCGTGCCGGACTCGAAGCGCTGATCGCCGCCTTCGACGACGAGACCACGCCGTATCATGCCGCGCCGGATCCACGGCGCAGCCTGCGCTTCAACGACTACGACCATCTGGCGCGGACCGGCGACTGGTCGGCCGGCGACGACGGGGAGGCGTGACATGACCGCCGCCGACGCCGCCACCGCCGTCGAGGAGGCCACCCGCAATCAGCGGGACGCCGCCGACCCCGCCGTCTCCGCCTGGGTCGCCGCGTCGGCAGGCTCCGGCAAGACAAAGGTTTTGACCGACCGATTGCTCAATCTGCTTCTGGCCGGAACGAAGCCGCAACGCCTGCTCTGCCTGACCTTCACCAAGGCGGCGGCGGCCGAAATGGCGACGCGGCTGTCGCGCACGCTGGCGAGATGGACCGTTCTCGATGCCGAAGCGCTTGGCGCCGAGCTGGAGGCCCTGGATGGCCGGGTTGCCAGTCAGGACCGCATGGCCAAGGCGCGCAGGTTGTTCGCCGAGGTGCTGGATGCGCCGGGCGGATTGAAAATCCAGACAATCCACGCCTTCGCCCAGTCCCTGCTCGGCCGCTTCCCCCTGGAAGCCGGCGTACCGCCGAACTTTCGTCTCGCGGACGACCGGGCGGCCGCAAGCCTGCTGGACGATGCCGAGCGCGTCGTGCTGGAACGCGCCCGCGGCGGTACGGACGAAGGCTTGACCGACGCGCTGGCGGTGGTGACCGAACGGGCGGCGGAGCAGACGGTCCGCGACCTGCTGAAGATCATGCTGATCCAGCGCACCCGCCTGACCCGATCGATCGAAGCCGCGGGCGGGATCGACGCCATCGCCGCCCGCTTGCACGCCGCCCTCGGAGCCGAGCCGAGCGAGAGCGACTGGACCCTGCGCTTGGCTGCCGGTGCGGACGACGCCTTCGATCGAGACGCCTTGCACGGCGCCGCCAGCGCCCTCGCCGCCGGCGGCAAGACCGACGCGAGAAGGGCGGATGCGCTGTTCGCCTGGCTTGCCCTCCCGGATGCGGTCGGTCGAGCGACGGTCTGGGACGACTACAAGCGCGCGTTTCTGACCCAGGAAGGAACCGTCCAGGCCCGGCTCGCCACCAAAGCAGTCCAGGACCGCGCGCCCTCTCTGCTGATCGACCTGACACGGGAGGCCGACCGGATTCTCGCCGTCGAGGAACGACGCAAGGCCCTGGATACTGCCCTACGCTCCGCCGCGCTGATCCGTCTGTCGGCCGCCATCATCGACGCCTATGGCGCCGCGAAGTCGCGCCGCGCGCTGCTGGATTTCGAGGATCTCGTGGAGCGGGCCCGGCGGCTGTTGGCCGCGGCCGGCACCGCCGCCTGGGTACTTTTCAAGCTGGACGAGGGCCTGGAACATATCCTGATCGACGAAGCCCAGGACACGAGCCCGGCCCAATGGGAGATCGTCCGCAGGCTCGCCGAGGAGTTCTTCGCCGGGCTCGGTGCGGCGGCCGAGCGATCGCCGGACAGGATGCGGACGATCTTCGCGGTCGGCGACGTCAAGCAGTCGATCTACAGCTTTCAGGGTGCCGATCCCGCCGGATTCACTCAAGCGCGGGCGTATTTTTCGGAACGGGTCCGGGCCGCCGCGCAGGAATTCCGCGACGTGCAGATGCAGGTCTCTTTCCGGTCGACCCCGGCCGTTCTCGCCGCCGTCGACGCCGTCTTCGCCCGTGAGGACGCCCGCCAGGGAGTGGCCGAGATCGTCTCCGGCGTCACCCGCGAGATCGCCCATCGCGCGAGCAGGGAAGGACAGGCCGGGCGCGTGGAACTGTGGCCGGTGATCGAGCCCGAAGAGGAGGAGGCCGGCGATCCCTGGTCGCCGCCGCTGACCCGCGCGTCGATGGACGCGCCGGTCACCCGCCTTGCCCAGACCATCGCCACCCGGATCGCCGGCTGGATCGACTCGGGCGATCTGTTGGCGGCGCAGAACAGGCCGGTCCGGCCCGGCGACGTCATGGTGCTGGTGCGCCGTCGCGGCGTCTTCGTCGCCGAACTGGTCCGCGCGTTGAAGGCCGCCCGCATCCCGGTCGCCGGCATCGATCGCATGATCCTGACCGAGCAGATGGCGGTGCGCGACCTGATCGCCCTCGGCGAGGCGCTGCTGTTGCCGGAGGACGACCTGACCCTGGCCACCGTGCTCAAGAGCCCATTGGTCGGCCTGAGCGAGGAGGACCTGCTCGACCTTGCATACGACCGTCGGGAGCGCCGTCTCTCGGCGGAGCTGCGGCGCCGCGCCGACGACAAGACGGCGTTCGGCCATGCGGCCCGGCGGCTGGCCCGGTGGCGGACGATGGCCCGCCATCTGCCGCCCCACGCCTTCTACCAGCAGATCCTTTCGGCCGACGGGGCGCGCGAGCGCCTGGTGGCCCGGCTCGGACCGGATTGCGAAGACGCGATCGACGAGTTCCTGGCCCAGGCGCTGGACGAAGAACGCGAGAATCCTCCGTCGCTCCAGGGCTTTCTGCATTCGGTGGTTGCCGGCGAACAGGAGGTCAAGCGCGAACTGGAGGGTGGGGACGTCGACCAAGTGCGGGTGATGACCGTGCACGGGGCGAAGGGCCTTCAGGCGCCGATCGTCATCCTACCCGACACGGTTCGCCCGCCCCAACTCCACGACCCGGTGGTTTGGCACGGCGACGGGATCGACCTGCCCCTTTGGGCGCCCTCGAGCACCAGCGCGGACGCCGTCTCTGCCGCCGCTCGGGCAAAGGCGCGCGAGGCCATGGAGGAGGAGTATCGCCGCCTGCTCTACGTCGCCATGACCCGCGCCGAAGACCGGTTGATCATCTGCGGCTGGAAAGGCAGACGCGACCCGGTGCAGAAAGGCTGGTTCGGTCATGCCAGCGTCGGCCTGCCCGGTATCGCGTCGGAGACGGAGGACGGAAGCTTCGTCGTGGCGACTTCGCAGAAAGCGCCACTCCCAACGCCGCCGCGAGCCTCGACGGTCGATGCGCCGGAACCGCTACCCGCCTGGGTAAGGACCCCGGCCCCGCGCGAACCGACGCCGCCCCGCCCGCTGGCGCCGTCGCGCCCGGCCTCGGACGAGCCCCCGGTGCGCTCTCCGTTGCAGCGCGACGGGACCGATCCGTTCAAGCGCGGGGTGCTGCTGCACCGTCTGCTGCAGCTTCTTCCGGACATGGACCCGACGCGGCGAGCCGACGCGGGGCGCGCCCTCCTGACCCGCCCTGTCCACGGATTGTCGGAGGAGCAGGTCGAGTCCTGGCTTGCGGAGGTCCTGGCGGTGCTCGACCACCCCGAGTTCGCGCCGGTCTTCGGATCGGGATCGCGCGCCGAAGTCCCCATCGTCGGCCAAGTCATGGGACCGGACGGCCCACAGATCGTCTCCGGCCGGATCGATCGGCTTGCAGTGCGCTCCGACGCTGTGCTGATCGTCGACTACAAGACCAATCGGCCACCGCCCGCGTCGATCGATGCCGTAGCGGACATGTACATGCGCCAGATGGCCACCTATCGATCTCTGGTGTCGTCCCTATATCCCGGCCGGTCGGTGCGTTGCGCCCTGCTTTGGACGGACGGGCCATCGCTGATGCCCGTGCCGGACACGCTGCTTCAAGGGTTTGGCGCATTGCCTTGACCCTGACGGACGGCATTCCTAATCTCCGCGTGAGGAACCGCGAAAGGATGACTCGATGACGACAAACCCGGTTTCCGACGCCTCGTTCGACGAGGACGTCTTGAAGTCCGACACCCCTGTGGTGGTCGACTTCTGGGCCGAGTGGTGCGGCCCCTGCAAGATGATCGGCCCGTCCCTGGAAAAGATCTCCGACGAGCTCGGGGAGCAGGTGAAGGTCGTGAAGCTGAACATCGACGACAACCCGAAGACCCCAGCCGCCTATGGCGTGCGCGGCATCCCGACGCTGATGGTCTTCAAGGACGGTCAGGTTCACGCTCAGAAGATCGGCGCCCTGCCCGAAAGCCAGCTCAAGCAGTGGATCGAATCCTCGATCTGAAATCGCCGAGCCCGACAGTTTGCCTAATGCAACGGCCCCGCTCCGGCGGGGCCGTTCGCATTCGAGCTTTCTACCCGTTCTCCGCGAGCACCCGGCCCGCGAGATAGAGCGAGCCGGCGATCAGCACCCGGCCCGTCCGTCCGCCCCCGGCGATCACCCCCGCCAGCGCCTCCGCCACGCTGTCCCGCGCCGCGGCGGCGACTCCCGCCGTTCCGGCCATCGCCGCGATTGCTTCAGCCGACAGACTCGCAGCCTCGCCTGGGATCGCCACCGTCGACACGCTCGCAGGCAGCCCGGCGAAGGGGCGCAGGTAATCGTCAGCCGCTTTGGTGTTCAGCATGCCGACGATCAGATGCACCGGCTCGTCGGGTCGCTCGGCGCGCCACTCGGCGATCTCGGCCGCCACCGCCCGGCCCGCATCGGCGTTGTGCCCGCCGTCCAACCACAGCGTCCAGCCATGGGGCAGCATCTCCGCCAGGGGACCGCGGGTCAGGTGCTGCATCCGCGCCGGCCAGGAGGCCGTCCGCAGCCCATCGGCGCGGTTGTCAGGCGTGTTGGCGAGATCCGCCGCCACCGATCGGGCGACGGCAACGGCGAGAGCGGCGTTCTCGATCTGGTGCGCGCCCGGCAGCGCGGGACGCGGCAGACCCTCGGTCCGGCCGTCGATGTCCACGGTCAGACCATCCCTCACCACACTCACGATGTAGTCGTGGCCATGCGCCCGCATCGGTGCGCCGAGTTCGGCGGCCCGGTCGGCGATGACCTTGAGCGCAGCTTCGCGCTGCGGTCCGACAACGACCGGCACGCCCGGTTTGATGATACCGGCCTTCTCGAAGGCGATTTTCTCGATCGTGTCGCCGAGGAACTGAACGTGGTCGATCGATACCGGCGTGATCACCGAAACAAGCGGCCGGTCGATCACATTGGTCGCGTCGAACCGTCCGCCAAGGCCAACCTCCAGCAGCAGCACATCCGCCGGCACCCGGGAGAAGGCCAGGAACCCCGCGGCCGTTGTGATCTCGAACAAGGTAATCGGTTCGCCGGCATTGGCCGTCTCGCACTCTTCGAGGACGGCGGCGAACGTGGCGTCATCGATCAGTTCCCCGGCGAGGCGGATGCGCTCGTTGAAGCGGACCAGGTGTGGCGAGGTATAGGCGTGGACCCGGTGTCCGGCCGCCTCGAAGATCGCCCGCAGGTAAGCGACCGTTGACCCCTTGCCGTTGGTGCCGGCGACATGGACGACCGGCGGCACGGATCGTTCGGGATTGCCCAGCCGGTCGAGCAGGGTCCGGAGACGCCCCAGGGAAAGATCGATCGCCTTGGGATGAAGGGTCTGAAGCCGAGCGAGGATCGCATCCGTTTGAGGAGCGATCGGGGCGGCGTCGGCGGAAACCGATGGCGGGGCGGTTATGGTCGTCTCCCTGAACAGAACCGGTCCGGATCAGGTCTTCTCGGTGTTCGGCCGCGCCGGGAGCGGCACGGCCGTCGTATCGCCTGTCCCGCGACCTCGGCCCTCCCGGCGATCGACCCCATTCTCACCGAAAGCGCGGTCGTCGAGCGCCGACCCGTCTGCCGATCGTCCACCCGTTTCCTCTTGATCGGGGATATCGAGATCCGGTTGCGGCAGGGCCACCACCTCGGCCGACGGCTCGCGGAACATCATAAGGCCGAGCAAGCGGCCGAGCATCGCCTTCAGGTCGCGGCGGTGGACAACGGCATCGACCATCCCGTGGTCGCGCAGGTACTCCGCCTTCTGGAAGCCCTCGGGAAGCTGCTCGCGAATGGTTTCCTGGATCACCCGCTGGCCGGCGAAACCGATGATCGAGCCCGGTTCGGCGATATGCAGATCCCCCAGCATGGCGAAGGACGCCGTGACGCCGCCCGTGGTCGGGTCGGTGAGAACGACGATGAAAGGCAGCCCCTTCTCCTTCAGGCGCTCGACGGCGGCGACCGTACGCGGCATCTGCATCAGGGAGAGAATCCCCTCCTGCATGCGCGCACCGCCCGAAGCCGGAAACACGACGAGGCCGGCATCCTGGGCCTCCGCCAGACGCGCAGCCCGGACAAGGCCGTCGCCGACCCCGGTGCCCATTGAGCCGCCCATGAAGGAGAAGTCGAAGACGGCACAGACGGCGGGGGCGGTCTCGATCGTCCCGTGGGCGACGACGATCGCGTCGTTGCGCCCGGTCTTCACCTGGGCCTCACGCATTCGGTCTGTATACCGCTTGCGGTCGCGGAACTTTAGCGGGTCTGCCGGGGTCTTCGGCAGTTCGATCGTCTGGTATTCGCCCTTGTCGAAAAGCATGGCGAGACGGTCGACCGCGCCCATGCGCAGGTGATGATCGCAGGCGGTGCAGACCTGGAGGTTTTCCTCCAAATCGCGATGGAACAGCATCTGTCCGCAGGACGGACACTTGTGCCACAGGTTGTCCGGCACCTCGCGGGCGCCGACCCATGCTTTGATCTTCGGCAGGACCGAGCTGGTGAGCCAGTTCATTTCCGCCTCTCTCTAATCAGCCATCGGATCAGGCACGCGCCCCGCGGACACCGTCCGCCAGCGTCTTCACGAAGGCAAGCGTATCGGAGACGGTGCTGTCGGTCGCGCTGCCGTCGCCGTCCAGGGAATCCTTGATCGCGTTGACGACCGCCGTGCCCACGATCGCCCCGTCCGCCACCCTGGCGACATCCGCCGCCTGATCCGGTGTCTTGATGCCGAAACCGACGCAGACCGGCAGGTCGGTATGCCGCTTAAGGCGCTCGACCGCGCCCGTGATCATGTCGCTCGACGCAGACGCGGTGCCGGTGATTCCGGCGATCGAGACGTAGTAGACGAAACCGGCGGTGTTGGTCAGGACCTTGGGCAGACGCTTGTCGTCGGTGGTCGGCGTCGCGAGGCGGATGAAGCCGAGGCCTCGCTTCAGCGCCGGGATGCAGAGCTCGTCATCCTCCTCCGGTGGCAGGTCGACGACGATGAGGCCGTCCGCCCCCGCGTCCAGCGCGTCGGAAATGAAAGCGTCCACCCCATAGGCGTAAATCGGATTGTAGTACCCCATCAGGATGATCGGCGTGGTCTTGTCATCCTGGCGGAATCCACGGACCAGCGCCAACGTGCCTTTCAGCGTCATGCCGGCCTTGAGGGCACGCTGGCTGGCCTCCTGGATCGCCGGTCCGTCGGCCATGGGATCGGTAAACGGCATGCCGAACTCGACCATATCGGCGCCCGCACCCGGCAAACCCTTCAGAATCGCCGCGCTGGTTCGCGCATCCGGATCGCCGGCGGTAATGAAAACGCCGAGACCGGCGCGGCCCTCATCCTTGAGAGCCGCGAACTTGGCGTCGATCCGCCCCACACCAGCCTTCATCAGAGCAGACCCTTCGCCTCGAGCTTCGGAATGACGGCGTCGACGTCCTTGTCGCCGCGTCCGCAGAGATTCATCACGATCAGGTGGTCCTTCGGCAGCCCGCCGGCAATCTTGCCCACATGGGCAAGCGCGTGGGACGGCTCCAGGGCCGGGATGATGCCTTCCTTACGCGTGCAAAGCGCGAAGGATTCGAGGGCCTCATCGTCCGTCACGGCCACGTATTCGACACGCCCGAGTTCGTGCAGCCAGGAATGCTCCGGACCGATGCCGGGATAGTCGAGACCGGCGGAGATCGAGTGCGCCTCGGTTATCTGGCCGTCCTCGTCCTGCAGCAGGTAGGTTCGGTTGCCGTGGAGAACACCCGGCCGTCCGCCGGTGAGCGAGGCGGCGTGCTTGTCGGTCTCGATGCCGTAGCCACCGGCCTCGACCCCGATCAGCGCGACATCGGTGTCGTCGAGGAACGGGTGGAACAAGCCCATGGCGTTCGAGCCACCGCCGATCGCCGCCACGAGCGTATCCGGCAGCCGGCCTTCCGCCTCCATCATCTGCGCCTTGGTTTCGATGCCGATGACCGACTGGAAATCCCGGACCATGGCCGGGTACGGGTGCGGGCCGGCAACCGTGCCGATGATGTAGAAGTGCGTATCTGGCTTGGAAACCCAGTAGCGCAGCGCCTCGTTCATGGCGTCCTTGAGCGTGGACGAGCCCGAGGTCACCGGATGCACCTTGGCGCCGAGCAGACGCATGCGGTCGACATTCGGTTTCTGCCGCTGGACGTCCTCGGCGCCCATGAAGACCTCGCACTCCATGCCGAACAGGGCGCACGCGGTGGCCGTCGCGACGCCGTGCTGACCGGCGCCGGTCTCGGCAATTACCTTGGTCTTGCCCATCCGCCGGGCGAGCAGCGCCTGGCCCATGACATTGTTGATCTTGTGCGCACCCGTATGGTTCAGCTCGTCGCGCTTGAAGTAGATTTTCGCGCCCCCGAAGTGGTCGGTGAGCCGTTCGGCGAAGTACAGCGGGCTCGGTCGGCCGATGTAGTGCTTCTGGTAGTACTCGAACTCCCGCTGAAACTCCGGGTCGAGTTTCGCCGCCTTGTAGGCAGCGTCCACATCGAGAATTAGAGGCATGAGCGTTTCGGCAACGTAACGTCCGCCGAAGATTCCGAAGTGCCCGTTCTCGTCCGGACCGGACCGCAGGCTGTTCGCAGGGGCAGGACTGGCCATTGACTGAACCTCGTGAAAGCGTGGATGAGGCACGGTCTTAAGGCCGAGACCGGCACAACGCAAGGGGACTGGGGGCGACAGCTGTTCGGACGGACGATGCACACAAGCGTCCGGACACCGCTACTGCGGCCGAAGTTGCAGCGGGCCTGTCCCGGCGAGGACGACACGCGCTTCGTCGCCACGGAAGGCGACCGTCATTGGCCGCCCTCCGCGCGGGACAAGAGCGCTGTCTACTCCGCCGCCTCGATCGCCACGTCGCCATTGGCGGCCGTCTCGCCGTCGATGACGAGCTTGCCGTCGGCGGCCGAAACGATCACCACGTCGCCGTCCTTGATCCGGCCTTCCAATATGCGGTTGGCCAACGGATTCTGCAGCGAGCGCTGGATCACCCGCTTCAGCGGCCTGGCGCCGTAGACCGGGTCGTAGCCGGCCTCCGCAAGCCAGGCCAAGGCCGCGTCGTCCAGAGCCAGCTTGATGTCGCGCTCGGCGAGCATCTTGCGCAGGCGACCGAGCTGGATGTCGACGATACCCTTCATGGCGTCCCGGGCCAGGCGGGCGAACAGCAGCACCTCGTCGATCCGGTTCAGGAACTCCGGCCGGAACGACGCCCGCACCACCTCCATGACCTGCTCTCGGACATCGTCCACGGATTGCCCGTCCGGAAGCGCCGCCAGACGGTCGGCCCCCAGGTTCGAGGTCATGATGATCATGGTGTTCCGGAAGTCGACGGTGCGGCCCTGCCCGTCGGTCAGGCGGCCGTCGTCCAACACCTGGAGCAGCACATTGAACACGTCCGGGTGCGCCTTCTCGACCTCGTCGAACAGCACGACCTGGTAAGGCCGGCGCCGCACCGCCTCGGTCAGGGTGCCGCCCTCCTCGTAGCCGACATAGCCCGGAGGCGCGCCGATCAGGCGGGCGACGGCGTGCTTCTCCATGAACTCCGACATGTCGAGCCGCACCATTGCGTGCTCGTCGTCGAACAGGAACTCCGCCAGCGCCTTGGTCAGCTCGGTCTTGCCGACACCCGTGGGGCCCAGGAACAGGAACGAGCCGATGGGACGGTTCGGATCCTGCAGTCCGGCCCGCGCCCGGCGCACCGCGTTGGCCACCGCCGTAATGGCCTCGTCCTGGCCGACCACCCGCTTGTGCAGGTTGTCCTCCATGGCCAACAGTTTATCGCGCTCCCCCTCCAGCATCTTGTCGACCGGAATGCCGGTCCACCGCGAGACCACGGAGGCGATGTCGCTATCCGCGACCTCCTCCTTCAGCATGCGCTTGGACGAGGCGTCCTCGGCCTGGGCCAGGGTCTGTTCCAGCTGCGGAATGACCGAGTAGGTCAGTTCGCCGGCCTTGGTGAGATCGCCGGCGCGCTTGGCCACTTCCAGGTCCTGGCGGGCGGCGTCCAGCTTCTCCTTCACCTTCTGGGCGCCGGTCAGCATCTCCTTCTCGCCCTGCCAGCGGGCGGTCAGCTCGCCCGAGCGCTCCTCCAGACCGACCAGTTCCTCCTCCAGCACCTCCAGACGGTCGCGACTGGCCTTGTCGTCCTCCTTCTTCAGCGCCTCGCGCTCGATCTTGAGCTGGATGATCTTGCGGTCCAGCTCGTCGATCTGTTCCGGCTTGCTATCGACCTCCATCCGCCTCCGGCTCGCCGCCTCGTCGACCAGATCGATGGCCTTGTCGGGCAGAAACCGGTCGGTGATGTAGCGGTTGGACAGGTTGGCCGCCGCCACGAGGGCGCTGTCGGTAATCCGCACGCCATGGTGCAGCTCGTACTTCTCCTTCAGGCCGCGCAGGATCGAGACCGTCTCGACCACTCCCGGCTCGGCAACGAAGACGGGTTGGAAGCGGCGCGCCAGGGCCGCGTCCTTTTCGATGTGCTTGCGGTACTCGTCGAGCGTGGTGGCGCCAACGCAGTGCAGTTCGCCCCGCGCCAAGGCGGGCTTCAGCATGTTGGATGCGTCCATCGAGCCCTCGGCGGCCCCCGCGCCCACCAGCGTGTGCAGCTCGTCGATGAACAGGATGACTTCGCCGTCGGTATGCCCAAGTTCGTTCAGAACCGCCTTCAGGCGTTCCTCGAACTCGCCGCGGAATTTCGCGCCGGCGATCAGCGCGCCAAGGTCAAGCACCAGCAGTTTCCGGTTCTTCAGCCCCTCGGGAACATCGCCGTTGACGATGCGCTGGGCCAGCCCCTCGACGATGGCGGTCTTGCCGACACCGGGTTCGCCGATGAGCACGGGATTGTTCTTGGTGCGCCGGGACAGCACCTGGATGGTCCGGCGAATCTCCTCGTCACGGCCGATCACCGGGTCGATCTTTCCGTCCCGCGCGGCTTCCGTAAGGTCCCGCGTGTACTTCTTCAGCGCATCGAAATTTCCCTCGGCATTGGCGCTGTCCGCGGTTCGGCCCTTGCGCATATCCTGGATCGCCTTCTCCAGGTTCTGTGGCGAGAGGCCCGCTTCGGTAAGCGCCTTGGAAGCGTCCGTGCCCGAGGCCAGCGCAATCGCCAAGAGCAGCCGCTCGACCGTCACGTACTGGTCGCCAGACTTCTTCGCGACCTCCTCGGCCTGGGTCAGAACCTTCGCCAGCTCCGGAGCCATGTAGACCTGGCCGGCGCCGCTTCCCTCGACCTGGGGAAGCTTGTCCAGCGTGGCGTCCACCTGGGCCAGCGCCGCTTTCGGATCGCCTCCGGCGCGCTGAATCAACGTCGCCGCGAGCCCTTCCGAATCCTCGATGAACACTTTGAGCAGGTGCGCCGGCGTGAGCCTCTGGTGGCCACGGCCGAGCGCCATGGTCTGAGCCGCCTGTAGGAATCCCTTACAGCGGTCCGACAGTTTCTCGAAATTCATAGCGTCTTCTCCACGAGTACCGCGTTTCGCCAGTACGACCGCCGATGCCCCAAGAGGCGACGCCGACGGCCCGGTCAGGGACCGGGAGAAGTGTACTCCCGATCCGTGGTTCAAGGCGGCCCGATCAGGCACCGCCCCGCTTCGCATCAGACATGGGTGTTGCAACGCGGCAACACAAGACGTCGACGTGCGGTTCGGCGCCCCAAGCTCGCGTTGACAGAGCGGGTCATCAAGCGTTCTGTCGATACATGAACGCATGGGTTACATCTATTCACCGGTATGCCGTCAAAGGGCTTTCCGCCGAGCGACTTGAGGCGGTAGACCTCGTCGCCGACCGGCTGATCCCCTTCGACCGCCGCTTCGCGATCGCCCACGGCTCGGCCCCGGTCGATCAGGCCGCGCCTGAATGGCATTCCAAGGCGCATTTCCTTCAGGTCATGAGCGTGCCGAAGCTGGCCGCGCTGGAGACCGAGTTCGATGATGCGACGACGACCCTGGAAATTCGTCGCAACGGCCGGCAGATCGCCCGCGGCGACCTCACGAGTCGGACCGGCTGCACCGTAATCGAGCAGTTCTTCGCGGCCTATGCGAAGAGCGAGCTGCGCGGCGCACCGAAAGTGGTCGATCTCGGAGCGCGCGGCTACACGGATGTCGACGCGCCGTATTTGTCGATCATCAACCTGGCCTCTGTGCGCGATCTGGAGCGGGTCGTGGGCAAGACCGTCGATCCGATGCGTTTCCGCGGCAACCTGTTGGTTGACGGACTCCGGCCTTGGGAAGAGATGGAATGGGTCGGCCGACGTCTCACGATCGGAACCGCGACGCTTCAGGCAGAAGAGATCATCGGCCGCTGCGCCGCCACCAATGTGGATCCGACGACTGGGCAGCGAGACCTGACGATTCCGCATGACCTTCAGCGCGGCTTCGGCCACACCGACTGCGGCGTCTATGTTCGGGTCACCGGCGGCGGCCGGATCGCTGCCGACGATACGGTGATCTTGGCCTAGGAGCAGATCCTACCGTCTGAACCCGCTTCAAGAACCAGTTGGCCGCTCGATACGCCTCCGAAACGCGGCTGTCGAACCGGCCCCGCGTGCCAACGCTGTCACCGAGCGATCCCGTAATCCCGGAAAAATCCAGTCCGGCTGCTCACCTGCGGCGGGCGGCATCGCGGCAAAGAAGAAGGCCCGGTCGCAATGGACCGGGCCTTTCTTGATTTCGTTCTCACGCGTCGATCAGCTCGCGGCGGCGGCACCGTCGTCATCGGTATTGGCCGGTTGATCGGCACTGGCGGTGCGGCGGCGGCGGCGCGGACGCGGCTGCTCCTCCTCGCCGGTCGCCTCGGACTGAGGCGCTTCGGTCTTGCCGGCGGCGACACGCAACGTGCGGCGGATACCATCCTCCTCGACGGCCGGCGCGGCATCTTCCGACACAGCCGCCCGACGCGGACGCCCGCGGGGTCGGCGCGGCGGCGGCGCGTCTTCCTGGACCCCATCGCCCGGATCCCCGGCAGCCTGAGCCTCGTCCCTGGGGCTCGTATCCCTCGGCGCGGACTCGCTCGGTGCAGATTCCCGAGGGGCCGCGTTTCTCTGGCTGGCATCGCCCCGAGGGCCTTCCGACCTGGCGGCGCGTTCTCTCTGACCGTCGTCCCGGTCGTCCGAGGACGGCTCGTCGCTGCCGCGGCGATCGGATCGGCGCTCGTCGCGATTGCCGCTACCGCCGTTGTGGCCGCCGCGTTGGTCCTCGCGGTCGTCCTCGTCATCGTCGTTCCAGTCGCGGGCCCCGCCGGACGGCTGCTGGCCGTTATTCCGGTTCTGCCGCTCAGCCTCGTTCTCGGCGAACGTGCTCACGATCCGGTAGTAGTGGTCGGCATGCTGGAAATAGCTCTCCGCGAGAACGCGATCACCGGACGCGGAAGCGTCGCGACCAAGAGCCAAGTACTTCTCGTAGACCTGACTCGCGTTGCCGCGAATTCGGACGTCGGGCCCGTTGCTGTCGAAGGTCTGATTGCGGTTCGGCGTGTTCGGACGACGATTACCCCGTCCGCGACCACGCTTCTGGTGTGGGCCTTGTCTCATGCCAAACACATTTCCTGTTGTTTCGAAGCGGACCCCGTGTCCGGTTCGCAGGCCACGTTTTCAAACAGATCGGCCGGTGTCCCCTCGGGCACCGGGCGGACCGCGCTCTGCGATCACCGTGCTGACAGTGGCTTCGGCAAGGACCAAATAAGCCCGTCGCCTGGTGAGCACACTATCTTGCTTCCCCATGAATTCCAAGCTGTTTTCGGATATCTAGGGAGCGGTTGAACGGGTGTAGTTCCATTTGAGAACAAGTGCGCGGACGATGCCACCGAGGTCTGTTTTCCGGCCGCTTTCAACCAGGAACGGTTCCGCCGATCCGGCTTGCATCATAATCGAAGCGACGGCGTCGGCCTGCCCGACACCAAGCTCCAGCACGGCGAAGCCGTCGGGCGTGAGCGCCCGGCGCAGAACCGGCGCGAGAGACCGGTAGGCATCCAGACCGTCCCGCCCCGCGGCGAGCGCGCCGACCGGATCGTAGGCCCGCACTTCCCGATCAAGACCTGCGATCTCGCCCTCGGCGATATACGGCGGGTTCGATAGGACCAGATCGAACCCACCATCAAAATCGCCGGTCGACCAGTCCTGGCAACGGATCTCCACCCGCTCCGCCAAACCGGTCGCCGCCGCGTTGCGGTACGCCACCTCCGCTGCCGCCCGCGAGCGCTCGATTCCCACACCGATCGCGTCCGGAAATTCGGAAAGCACCGCCAGAAGCAGGCAGCCGGTGCCAGTGCCGAGATCGAGAACGCGCCGCGGCGGAGCGCGATCGCCGAAAGCCTCCAGGGCAGCCTCGATCAGGGCCTCGCTATCCGGCCGTGGGTCGAGCGTATCCGCCGTCACCTCCAGGTCGAGGGTCCAGAACCCGCGGCGGCCGACGATCTTGCTCACCGGTTCGCGGTCCAGCCTGCGGCCGATGAGCGAACGGAACCGGGCAAGAACATCCTCGGCCACAATGCCTTCCTCGTGCGGCCAAACCGGACGCCCGAGGGCATGACCGAGCAGCAATCGAGAATCCAGACGGGCTCCATCGATCCCGGATCGAGCCAGCGCCGCCGCCCCGTCTTTCAGCGCCTCGCGGATGGTGACCACGTCGCCGCCGTCAGGTGAGCGTGGCCAAACGCTCTGCCTCGTCCTCCGAGATCAGTGCGTCCAGCAACTCGTCCAGAGCTTCCCCGGCGATCACCCGATCGAGCTTGTAGAGGGTGAGATTGATCCGATGGTCGGTGACCCGCCCCTGCGGAAAGTTGTAGGTGCGGATGCGCTCGGAGCGGTCGCCGGAGCCGACCTGGCTCTTGCGATCGGCGGCACGAGCCTCGTCGGCTTCCTGGCGCTGAAGGTCGAACAGTCGGGCGCGCAGGATACGCATGGCCTTGGCCCGGTTCTTGTGCTGCGACTTCTCGTCCTGCTGGGTGACCACGACGCCGGTCGGCAGGTGGGTGATGCGCACCGCACTGTCGGTGGTGTTGACGTGCTGGCCGCCGGCCCCGCTGGAGCGGTAGACGTCGACGCGAAGATCCTTGTCCTC
>JANSYS010000001.1 GCA_024742275.1 Alphaproteobacteria bacterium
AATCAGCGGCGATTTCCCATCGAAGGTCAGGCATCGCAATAGCACCACCATATTTCGCCAGAAGTGTCTGCTTCCTGTATCTGCCTAGACGGTCACATTTCCCGCAGGACACATTCACAACATCAAACGGGTAATCAGCCATCAAATATCCATGACTTGGCTGAATGACTCTTCCGGTGCAGAGGGCTTCTGCGTGTATGATGAGAGTCCTTGGCTGAGGCGTTTGACGGCCCCAACGGACGATCAGATACAGGATTCAATCATGAAGGTCGCAGAGATTAAAGTTATAAAAGCCCGGCGGGAACTTTTGAACAAAGCAAAATTGAGAAGAAACGATTTTTTCAATGATCACCTGATTTTGGTAAAAGACGCTGAAATCAAAACTGATTACGATTTTCTGAATGTGATACAGGCGGAACAGTATATAAAAAAACTGAGCACCGATAACAATATCACGCAAATCCCTTTCAATTTTGTTGACGGAAAATTGGAGAAAAATCGAGAAAACCTATTAACCACGCTCATCGACAATGAAAACGTCCTATGGAAAACCGCAGTAGAGTTTCGAGAGATCGAAAGGGAGTTGCTGCACTTTACCGAGCTATTTTTTTGGAATCAGTACAGGATCGCTGTCAGCGGCCTCACATACCGGTTCTACCCAACGACCGATGAAGGAATGCACTTCGATACATTCAAGAAGGGTCGACCGGGTCTATTCAAACCAGGAACTCGGGCGTTCAAGGTTTTCTTCAATGTCGACAAGGAAGACCGGATCTGGCGCGTTGGCCCTACCCTCCAAGAGTTCTGCCTGAACATGAAAGACGATTTGCCCGATGAATTGCCGACCGACGTCAATTCGTTTTGTTATGTCGTGGATAAACTAGGCCTCCTTGACGGCGTCAATGTTCAGGAAGTCGCAATCCCTCCCGGGGGCATGATGATCGCGAACGGGACAATGGCCGCTCATCAGGTTGTGTACGGCAATCGCATGGTTTGTCTTGAAGCTGCTATCAAAGCCATGGACGGGGTGCCGACTGTGCCGACAGAGCAGGATTCGTACCGGAGCATCGTAAGAAAATTGGGTCTCCGAACGACGGATGCGTTTGCCGATCTTGAAGAATTTCACGCGCTAGATGGATCCTACGAGAGGGCAAAGAAGCGTCTCGAGAACTCGGGCGCCGCATGAAACAGTCTGCGCACCATATCACTGCCGATCGGGCCTGTTCCCAACACCGTTCCAACTGTGTCTCAAGGTGTGGCAGTGCAGCGCTACAGTGACGAATTTGCGACTATAACGTCTCTGAGGACAAGGTATAGTCTATGAACGAAGTATCTTACTATGAAGGAAAGAGCAGAGACCTTCCGCGTAAAATGTACAGGGTTCTTATTGAGGATATTGCCGCGGCAGGCGGTGATATTCATTTGCGGAATCAGGTAATCAAAGCGTTCATCGACCGCGTTCGATCCAATCATGGCAGCGCGGACTACCTTGGATTGAAGCTTTGCCTTCCAGATAGCGTTAAAGCGTCTCTCTCAGCAGACGAACGGTCGGAAATTGACGCGGTATTTTCTGCGCTTCGTTCCCGCCGTGCCCGGCGGCTTTTTCCTATCTTTCCGGTTTGTACGGACGAGGTGTCCATCCGCCAGGAGTTCCTCGAATCGGTGTTTGACGGAACAAACGTTCCACTATTTGGACAGGACACAAGAGTTCTGACAATGGGCTCATGTTTTGCCGTGAATATCAGTAAGTACCTATCTTCGGTAGGTTACAATAATATTTCCGGATTTCGAAGAGCAGAAGAAATAAATTCCGTAACCAGCAATCTTCTTATGCTGGAGGTCGCCGCGTTAAGCGAAAAAGAGCAGATTAAATTTTTTTCAGAAAATCTTTCTTTTTTTAACGAATCAAAAAACCTAAAAGAATTTATTAGAATGGAGCTAAAGCAAATTCGATCCCTAAAAAAGAATATTTCTAGCGCCGAAGTAGTAGTGATTACGCTGGGAAATACGATTGACGGATATCTGCCCCAACCCATCAGTGCGGTAACGCGAAATTTGACGATTCCAAATCTGGTTCCAAGATTTCTTAAGGCATTTCAATCGGAAAACATCAAGCATCAGGTAAAAGCGTTGAGTATCCTCAAGGAGCGGGGCGGAACCCTTCGCACCGGACGGCTATCTGAGGTTCTCAGAGCCATCAATGCACTCATCGACGCCGTTTTCAAACTGAACGATAAAGCAAAAATCGTCATCACAGTATCACCTGTTCCAATCAATAATACTATGGGGTTGGAGAATCCAAATGGACTTGGCCCCGTGGAGATCGATTGTCAGATGAAGTCTACATTGCGTGCCTGCCTGGGCGAGATCCTTGAAGGTCGCAGAAACGAGAATCTCCATTATTTTCCATCGTTCGAAATTGTTCGGTGGATCGGCGCCTATCTCTCTCGGTCCGCATTCGGCAACGAAGATGCCGCGACAGGTCATGTGTCGGATGAGATTTTAAACTCGGTCTACAGACTCTTTCTAACGAGGCATGCTCTCAATCCGACTGCGCATTAAGGCTATTGCTCGAGCCTTCTCCTGCATTCCGGACCGAGAAACGAGATCACTTGTTGACCGCAATCCGGTTTTCGCGCGGGCGGCAGCGTTTGAGTGGGAAGATGATCCGGATCGCCGTCCCCACCCCAGGCTCGCTCTTGATCTTGATCTCGGCGCCGTGGATGTCGACGTAGCGGCGGACAAGATAGAGACCCAGACCGCTGCCTGCATGGCGCCGGGCGAATGCCCCCTCGACCTGATAGAACGCCTCGAACAACTGGGTGAGGTTCTCCTGATCGATCCCAATCCCGTCGTCCGCGACTTCGATAAATGCCAAGCCGTTCAACGTCGAGCCGACTCGAACCGTCACCTTGCCGTTCTCCTCTGTGAACTTGTAGGCGTTCGGCAGCAGGTTGATGATCGCTTGCCGCATGAGCAGTTCGTCGCAGACCACGATCGGCACGCCGTACTCGACGAGGACCTCGATCTCGCGCTTTCCTCCGCGTGCGAACCCCGGCGCCAACTGACTGCACCAATGGGCGATATCGGCCAGGTTCACTTCCCCGTCGCTGGTCTTGAGCATGCCCGCATCGACGCGGGAGACCTCGAGAATGGTATTGATGACCTCCAGCAGCATCGTGCCGCTCTGACCGATCAGACCGGCGTATTCCTTGTAGGCTTTGGTCCCGACGGGCCCCATCTGTTCGGTCTCGATGACGTCGGCGAAACCAATGATCGCGTTGAGCGGGGTGCGGAGCTCATGGCTCATGTTGGACAGGAAGTCCGACTTCGCGCGCTGGATCCGCTCGCGCTCCTCAAGGGCGAGACGTTGCGTCTTCTCCGCGGCGCGCCGCATGCTGACATCCTGGAAGATGTAGGTCCGGAAGAGCTGTTCCACCGGCTCGGCCCAGAAAACGCGCGGTGGCAGAACCACGCGCGTCGTGCCAACGACAACCTCCAGAATCAGGGGGTCGCTTTCTTCGATGCGATACTCGACCTCACGTCGAACGACGTTTGCCTCGCCCATTTCAGAGCCCAGCAGGGCGAAAATCGGCACATGATCGATCAATGATTTTCCGACCAGCGCCTTTGCCGGCTGGTTCAAGAGATTGGCGCCGGCCGGGCTAAGCCATTCGATCTTCTCTTCGGTATCGGTGATGAGGACGCCGTCGAAGTTCTCCTGAACGACGGTTCGAAGCAGCGCGTCGCGCAGAACGGCCTGACCGTGCTGGTGGGCGATGGCCCTACCCTGTTCCTCCAGCCGCCCCATGAGCGTGACGAGCAGCCAAATGGCGACGGCCGAAAGCCAGGCGCCGATGTCGACGGCAACCGGTGCGACGTCCTGCAGAGCCAAAGCCGTCGCAAAGATGACGACGGCGACCCCGAGCAGGGCCACGGACGCCTGCCACCAGTCTAGTCTGATCAGAAAGTGACAGAGCCACATCAACAGGCTGAGACCCGCGATGGTGACCGGCAATCCGGTGCTCTGCAGCATTCGGTTTAAGACAATCGAACTGTAAGCGATGGCCTGCAGCTCGACACCGCTGATGTTTCCGTAGACCGGTACGGTCAGCCGGTCCCCTGCGTCGATCGAAGTGGTGCCGATGATCGCCCGGGTGGCTCCAGCGGGAATGGATACCGTGCCGGCGATCAGGTCGGCCAGCCTAACCCTCGGTATGGTGGCCGGGTCTATGGAGAAGTCGACCAGGAAATCGTTGCTCTCAAAATTGCCGGTGCCCGCGAGAATCACGGCGATCGCGGCTTTGAAGTCACGGCCGACCCATTGACCAACCGGATACCGCCAGATCCTGCCGTCGCTGTCGGGAAACACGTTCACCGTGGCCAGTTCGGCCAGGGTGTCGAGAGGAGCGATCGGCTGACTAATGACCGCGCTCGTCTCTTCGAGAGCGCTCGCCCGTTGGCCATAAGTCGCTAAAACGACACGGTTTCCCCAGCGTCTGACGGACTCGGTCAGCGCCGCGTCTTCACGGTCGAGGGAACGGGAGGAGAAGTCCAGATCGATCGCGACCGTCTCGATCTGGCCTTCGAGCAGTCGGTCGATTGCGGACACGTAGACCGTCCTTGGCAACGGCCAAAAGCCGATCCTGTCGATTGAGGCGGCGTCCACCTCCACCAGGACAAGCGATGAATCAGCGGTGCGGTCCTGCAGGGAGAACCGTGCTTCCAGCAAAAACCGGTCCAGTGGGACCAGCAGCCCTGAGAGATCCAGGGAAAGAGCGATCAGCCCAACGACGACAGCGGCGGCTCCTCGCCAGCGGCTGCGTAGCAGGCTTACTTGATGCTGTTCATTCTCCATCGTCCCCTGAGCCGGTCTCACGGCGTCGCCGACTTATCCGCCGTTTCCACCGCCATTGCCGCCGGAGTTTCCGCCGCCATTGCCGCCAGAAATTCCGTTGCCGCCCGCGCTTACCACAATGGCCGCCGATGATGTCGCCGCCGCCGGGTTATTCGGGCGATCGGAGCGCCGCGAGGAGTTGCCTGGCGAACGATCGGAGACGCGCGCCGAGGAGGCAATTGAAGCGACCGCCGATCGAGCGCTGCTTGCCGCGTTGGCCGCGGCATTGCCCGCAGCCGCGGCGCTGTTCACACTGGGCGTGCCGACGGGGCCCGTGGCTGGCGAATGACCTCGGTCTGTATGACAGAAACGGCGTGGCGGTGGACACGCGCCCGCTATCCTCGGGTGTCGAAGCCCTCGATCTCGTACAGAGCGGCGACCTTGACCTCGGCGCCAGTTCCGCATTCGCGTTTGTCAGCCGTGCCATCCATGATCCCGGCTTGTGCGTTTACGCGACGATCTCCGCGTCGCGCACGATCCAACTCCTCGCGCGGGCAGACCGCGTGGGCGAAGGGGCCCAGGCGCTGCGCGGCAAGCGCATTGGAGTGACATTCGGCGCCGCGACCCGGTTTTTTCTCTGGCAGTACCTCGCGCTGGCGGGCGTGTCGGAGGACGAGGTGACCCTGGTCGACCTCAAGCCGGCAGAGGTGACGGTCGCCATGGTCGACGGGACGATCGACGCCGGAATCGTTTGGGAACCGCATGCCACGAACATCCGGAACTCAATCGATTCTGGGCTGATCGAATATCCCGAGCAGAGCGATCAGCATTATTATTTCACCCTACAAGGGCGTTGCGATCTGGCCGAAACCAAGCCCGACCAACTTAGACGTGTGCTGAACGCCCTTGTGCAGGCCGAACGCGCCACAATCGACGATCCTTCCCGCGCCCAAGCGGTCTTCGCGCAGCGGTTCGGGTTGGAGGCAGGCGATGCATCGGCGATCTGGGCCAAGCACACGCTGAGTATCAGTCTTCCGCAGGACCTGCTTTACCTGATGGAACTGCAAGCCAAATGGCGGGCCTCGACCGGCTTGGATCCAGGGTCCACGCTGAACGTTCTCGAACGGATACGGACGGAGCCTTTGGCGCGCGTCGCGCCCAACTCCGTTCAGATCATTCGGTAGGGCGCAATGAATCTGCGCGCGAAGATCCTGATTTTCAGTCTGACGATAGGGGCGACGGCGTTCGTTCTCGCAGGTCTCAGTGCCGGGACACTCTACCTGACCGCACGGGACCGGGACCGTTTGAATCTCGTCAGGCTGATCGACCGAGACATTCGGGATGCGGAGACCCTCGCCACCGAGATCCTCATCGACGGTGGAGAACGACCGTTTCGGCAGTGGCAGATCCTCTTCAAGGAGCTATCCGACCATATTGACGGACTGCGCGATCTACCAAACGTGTCTCCCGGCAGCGTGGAGGAGCTTCAAGGCCGGTTGCAGGCTCTGGACCGCGCTTTCGACCCGCATTTCCCAGGCCGGCGCGGTACAGGACACGCTCACCCGGTCGATCTTGGCGGGGCAGGTGCGGACCAACAAAGGCGCCCTGATCTCCCGTATCGCGGCGGTCGAGGCGCGCGTCCATGCCGCCCATGAGGAGACGTTCACATACATCGTCGCCGCGAACTCAATCGTTCTGATCGTTCTGTTGCTGTTGGGTGTCGGTCACCAGGCGGTTTTGCGCCGCTTCTCCTCCCGGGCGATCGATCAACTGCTCGGAGCGATCCAGAAAATCGAGGACGGCCGCCTTTCGGAGCCGATCCGTTCCAGTCGGACCGACGAGATCGGCAGAATTCTGTCGTCCCTGGATGCGATGCGCGAGCAGCTCAATCAGCGGCTCATCGCCGAAGACAGCGCCAGACAGAAGGCGGAGGATCTTAGCCGGTCGAAATCCCAGTTCGTCGCCTCCGTGAGCCACGAGTTACGTACGCCGCTGATGGGCTTGCTCGGCATGCTCGACCTGGCGCGACGGCACGAGGATCCGGACCAAATCCAGAAGGATTTGGCGGCCGCCAAGAGTTCCGGCACCCATCTGCTCGATTTGGTCAACCAGATCCTGGACTTCTCGAAGATCGAAGCCGGAAAAATGGAGCTCGTGGAGAAGCCCTTCTCGCCCTCGGCCCTCATTGAGACGGTCCGCTCCGTGTTCTCGGTGCAGGCATCGGATAAGAAACTACAGTTCGACCTGCTGTCCCCCAGTCGCGGATCTCCGGATTTGTACGGCGATCCACAGCGGATCACGCAGATTGTCTTCAATCTGGTGGGCAATGCGATCAAGTTCACCGATCTCGGCGCCGTCGCCCTGCACTACAACGTAGAGCAGCGGCCCGATGGACGCTGGCGTCTCCGGGTCGATGTGATCGACACCGGCCCGGGGATCCCAGCCGACAAACAGGCCGAAGTCTTCGCGGAATTCGCCCAGGTCGGAGACCGGAGCGTCGTGGGTAAAGTGGGAACCGGTCTCGGGCTGACGATATCCAATCGCTTGGCCTCTCTGATGGGCGGTGAAATCGGCATTCTGCCCCGCAAGACGGGTGGGGCTCACTTCTACTTCTTCGTGGACCTACCGGAGGCGGAGGCCGAAGAGCCGACGGCGGCGGACCCCGCCCAATCGGAGGATGTCCGGCTCGAGCCTTGCAAAATCCTCATTACCGAGGACGTCACCATCAATCGGATGATCGTGTCGGAGTTCCTCAAGTTCGACGGCCATTCCGTCGGAGAGGCGGAGAACGGTGCCGAATGCCTGGAACAGCTCGCGAAGGATCGCTTCGACGTCGTGCTGATGGACGTCAACATGCCGGTCATGGACGGTGTCGAGGCGACCAGAGCGATCCGGCGGAGCCCGGAATCGTGGAGCGCCATTCCGATCGTGGGTCTGACCGCGAACGCATTTGAAGACCAGGTGAAGGACTATCTGGCCGCCGGTATGGATGCCTGCATATCGAAACCCGTGGTTCAAGAGGAACTGCGGTCTGCAATCGCGCAGTCCATCCGCAAGCGTCAACCGGCGGCCGCCGAGCTCGTCTGATCCGGTCTCTGCCGAGGCCATCCGTAGCTCAAACACTCACTCGGTCGCGTAGACCCGCCCGGGATCAGGCTGTCCCGGTATCGCCGGCTCGCAGCCAGGCCATCGCCTCGTCACGGTCCAGGAACCATCGGCGGATGTTGGGCTGATCGTCGTCAAAGCCTTCGGCCCACAGATGCATGATGTACGAGTCGATCTCGGCTGCGATCAGGCAGGCGATCCGCAGACGCTTGTTCGGAGTCACGGCATTCTTCGTCACAAAGACCTCGCGCAGGGAGCAAGCCGTCAGGTAGCTCAGATCCGCCTGCCGGAGATCCCAGAGGACCCCAACGATTTCGCTGTAGCGGGCGTTGCGCTTGAGTTCCATGATTGCCGAAAGAATCGTCTCGGAAACGAACTTCTCCCAGAAGAAAACCGTGGCGACGTCTCCCTCAGGGTCCAGGTGTATCGAATACCCCGTCATCTGCTGAATTCCGCCATTTGCATACCTCGTACCGCGCCCGCTCCAGCCTCGGTTCGGTCATCGACGCGAGCAGGGAGGGCGGCTTAGCCGAATGCGCAAGCCTACGCTACAGATACTTCCGCTTCTCTGGATAGGGCTCGAATTCCGCGTAGAAGACAAACGCGTACTCGCGGCGCGAAATCCGATAGGGCGTAATGAGCCGCCGCACCTGACGGATGTAGTCGACCGCTCCGATATAGGGACCGGAGGAAAATACCGGGCCTCCGTGGCGAACCACCCAGCAGAATTCCCGGCGCATGACTTCCCGGTTCTTGAGCGGGAGTTCGCGCATCGGCCTGTTGTTTCCAAAGAAGCCGTTGTGGGTCTCGATGGCGCTGCCGATCGTCGCCACATGGAAGATGCGTTTCGGCGCGCCGATCAGTTTGGTGAGACAAACATGCGGCCAGAGGGCCGGTGGCAGATTGAGAATGTCGAACGCGGAATAGGACGGCATCTCTCCTATTTCCCCGCCCGACGCGAACCATAGAGCCGTCAACTCCTGCCATGGCCCCGCAGGACCGTCGTCGGCATGGGTCAGCAGATGGCGGTACTCGGTGTCGTAACGACCCGCACCACCTCCCCGGCTCGTCTCGATCTCCTGTAGGTCCATTGTATCTCCCCGTTGAAGCGAGGAACGCCGACGCCTATGTTGTACGTAGTTTCTTAAAGGATCGTAACCATGCCCGACGGAGCGACACAGGAACGCGTTTTCGGCATCACGCAGAATGCCGCCAAACGTATCGCTTTCCTGAGAACGCAAGAGGACGACGGCGATGCCCTCAAGATGCGGGTCTCGGTGCTGGGTGGTGGGTGCTCCGGTTTCCAGTACGTCTTCGATTTCGACCGGACCGTGAACGAGGACGACCATGTGTTCGAACGGGACGGCGTCGAGGTCCTGGTCGACGACGTGTCGCTCGATCTGCTCGCGGGCGCGCAGCTGGACTACAAGGATGAACTGATAGGCGCCTATTTCGCGGTGGAGAACCCGAACGCGACAGCCTCCTGCGGCTGCGGAACGAGCTTCTCCGTCGGCTGATCGTCGCCTCCCTTTAGGCTTTCGAACCGGTCCCGTAGGGCTTGAAGTCGGCGCGCGTTTGCGCTGACCTTGCCGTCCCGCGACCCGTGAAAGCCGAGCCCATGAAGATCGCCACCTGGAACGTCAACTCGATCAAGGCGCGTCTGCCCAATGTGCTCGATTGGCTGAAAACCGCCGAGCCGGACGTCGTTCTCCTGCAGGAGATCAAGACCGTCGACGATGGCTTTCCGCGTCTGGAGATAGAGGCGCTCGGTTACGACTGCGCGGTCCACGGCCAGAAAAGCTACAACGGCGTTGCGATTCTCTCCCGGCGCGGCCTGGAGGATGTCTCCGCCGGCCTGCCGGGCGACGATGATGACCCGCAGGCCCGCTACCTGGAGGCGACGGTCGGCGGCGTTCGGGTGGCCACGATCTACCTGCCCAACGGCAATCCGGTCGACACCGAGAAGTACCCCTACAAGTTGAGCTGGATGGCTCGGCTCAAAGACCGCGCGGCCGCCCTTCTCGCCGACGAAGGGCCGGTGGTGCTGGGCGGCGACTACAACGTCATTCCGACCGACGACGACGTCCACGATCCGGTCGCCTGGCGGGGCGATGCGCTGATCAAGCCGGAAACCCGCGCGGCGTTCCGGGAGATCCTGTGGCTCGGCTACACCGACGCTTTTCGGGCCAAGGATCCGACGCCGCATCGCTATAGCTTCTGGGACTACCAGGGCGGCGCGTGGCAGAAGGACCACGGCATCCGGATCGATCACCTGCTGCTGTCCCCCCAGGCGGCCGACCGACTCGCCGGCGCCGGCATCGATAGCAAGCCCCGGGGCAAGGAGAAGGCGAGCGATCACACGCCGGTCTGGTGCGAGCTGGACGATTTACCCTGAGCGGTATGCTCCGGCACCACCGGCGGCTTGTGATCTAGGTCGGTAAGGGAGCGTCGGCGTCGATCTCGTCCTTGTCTCGAATTCCGGTTCCGTTCGAGGTGTCGAGAGTTTGAACGGACTTGTGTCTCGGCCCAATAATCCCCGCGCCGAAAACCACGTATAACGCGTATTTTTGTCGACATAATACTTTACTCAACCTAAGCTCGCGCCGACTAATCGCTCAGGCGCGGGACCATGCCGATGATCAGAAGCCAAACGACCATTGGGCGTTTTCGGACGGCCCTATCGGCGACGCTTCTAGCTCAATTGACACTCACGGCCTGCGCTCGGGTCGCGATCCATGCGGGAGACGGTGGCGTGTCCCTACACAACCATGCCGGTGTCCTGTCGATCGACGTCGAGCCGGGAACCACGCCCCAGATCATCGACCTGAGAGGTCTCGGAGTGTTCGCCCAGAACGGCGGCATGACCCTGGGCTACGTGTCTTCGAGCACGGCGGCCCTTCCCGCCACCGATTGCAGGCTCGTCGTCTGGATCGACGACGTGACGGCGGCACCCGCCCAGATCACCGCCCAGATCACCGCCCAGATCACCGCGCTGGTCGACGGAAGGGCGGACGTCTGCGCCGTCGGCCCGGGGACCGCGCCACGCACAACCACCGGGCCCGTGCGGCCAAAATGACCCCCACCCGAAGGAGGAATGCATGAAACCGATCATCGCCGTCGCGGCCCTGAACTGTCTGGTCCTTGCCGCCTGCGGCAACGTCAATGGTGCGGACTTGATCTTCGGGCAGCAGGAAGCGGTCGGATTGACGATTTCAGGGTCGGCGCCGCAGCAGGGCGGCGGGCTCACCCTTGGCTACCACAGCCTGGATATCGCCGTCGTACCGGTCGTCGTGGAAACCCCGGACGGCGCCAAGGTCGTAAAGGGCGAAACCAAGTCCCTCGACGATCAGGGCGATTCCGCCGGCGGGCTTTCCGACGCGCTGTCGACCATCGGTCAGTTCGATCTGGACACCGGGACGGCGGGCACGGTCTCGGCCGGTCTGCAGAAATTCTTCGCTACCGGCAATGCCGCCCAAATCCTGGCCCAGGGCTTCGCCGAGAAGATGGGTGCGGCCACACCCGCCGCGAAGTAGCCCTACCCTTTCCAGAGCGGTCCCATCGGCGACAGGCGCATCCCCTTGCGCAGCCGTTTCCACGGCAGCTTCGCCGGGTCGGCGATCATCGGACCGGGCGCTGCGGCGACCAGGATCTCGAGGGCGATCGGCGCGAAATCGGCGCGAAAATGGACCGACGATTTGTTGACGAGGAGCGCCTGCTCTGTCGGTTCGATCCCGACAAAGCGATACAGATTCTGGTCGGCCATCTGAACCTTGTTGGTGGCGAGTGCGATCCGCACCCCGCCGATCCGCAGACAGGCGGACGGGCCCAGCCGCATGGTGGCGTTCTTGTAGAACGGGCCGGTTCCGGTCGTGTTCCCGTCATGCAGGGCCTCGACCGTATAGGTCGCCTGCAAAGGCGTGTCGCCGGGGATGCCAGAGCAGCCGCCGAGCGGGATGGTGATTTCCGCGCCCACACCGGCGGCATGGGCTGACTTGGCGGCCTCCGGGTCGATCATCAGGCCAAGTGCCGCTTTCTCCACCCCCGCATTGACCAGCGCCTTCAACATTCCGGCGGTGTCGCCATTTCCGCCGGCGCCGGGATTGTCCTGGGTGTCGGCGATGACGACCGGCTTCCCCGCCCCCATCGATAGCCGGACAGCTTCGGCGACCGCCGCGTCAGGATCGTAGATCTTGCCGGCGAATTCGGGTTCGAGCCGGGCGATATCGGCGGCGATGGCGTCGGCCGCCCGGTCCGCATCCTCCTGGGTGGCGCCATAGGCGAAGACGGTCGGTCCGCAGTCGTGGATGTCGGCCGCCGGAAAGCCGGGCAGATACGAGGTGGTCCACACCGCGCCGGTCTCCATCGCCGTCATCCGGTCGTAGACCGGGCCAGACGGCGCCATCATGGTGCATTGCCAGGAGAGCGGGATGAGGAAATCCAACTGGCGATAGGCCTTGGCCGGATTGCCTTCGGCGAGGATGCGATCCAGCACCGCTGCCGTGCGTCGCCCTGTATCGGCCATGTCCACATGGGGATAGGTTTTATAGGCGACGCAGGCGGTGACCAGGTCGTGGAACCGCCGGGTCATGTTGCCGTGCAGGTCGAGGGACGCGATGATCGGCACATCTGGGCCCACCACCTCGCGGACCCGCGCGACGGTCTCGCCCTCCCCGTCCTCATGGCTCTCCGTTACCATGGCGCCGTGCAGGCAGAGATAGACCGCGTCGATCGCGCCCGCCGCCCTGATGCCGTCGCAGATCATCGCGGTGATCCGGTCGAAGGCGTCGTCAGTGACCTCGGCTGACGGAGACGCGGCCGCCCAGGTGGTCGGGATCAGCTCATGGCCGGCTGCCCTGGCCCCGTCGATGAACCCCGCGCAGGAGATATTGCGCCCCTCCATCGCAGCGAACAGGTCCGCCCCTGTGGTGACCGGCGGCCAGCCACCGCCGATATTGAACGCGTCCCATCCCGCCTTGGTCGGCGCGAACGTGTTGGTCTCGTGCTGAAAGCCGCCGATCGCGATGCGCGCCATGGTTTCTCTCGTCAGAACCGCCAGAATAGAGCACGAGCTTAACCGACGGCCCTGACTGCGGGAACCTGCGGATCGCGCCGACCGCCTAAGCTTCCCTGACCTCAGAGAGGAACTTGTCGACTTCCGTCCGCAGCTTGCTCGACAGCGTCGTCAGTTCCTGGGCGGATGAAGAGACTTGGCCTGCAGCGGCGCCGGTGGCGCTCGCCGCATTGCTCACCTCGGCGATGTTCGTGTTCACCTCGCGAGCGCTTTCCGCGGCCTGTTGGACGTTGCCGCTGATCTGCGCTGTCGTGGCTCCCTGCTCGTCGACCGCTGTGGAGATGGCGTTCGCGATCTCGCTGACGCGGCTGATCGTCTGAGCAATGCTGTCGATCGATCCCGACATTTGAGAGGTGGCTGTCTGAACAGAACCTACCTGCGCCGCGATGTCCGCCGTTGCCTTCTCCGTCTGGCTTGCGAGGTTCTTGACCTCGGATGCCACGACAGCGAAGCCCTTGCCGGCTTCTCCGGCGCGCGCGGCTTCGATCGTCGCGTTCAGGGCTAGGAGGTTGGTTTGCTGCGCGACATCCGTAATCAACTTCACGATGTCGCCGATCTTCTCCGACATACTGCTTAGTTCGACCATGGCGCGGCTGACATTGCTTACCTCGCTGACAGCGGCTTGCGAGATCGCCGACGAATCCGCCACCTGACGCGAGATTTCCCTTACCGAGGCATCAAGCTCTTCCGTTGCACTGGCAACCGATTGAGCAGTTGCCGCCGCCTGTTCGGAAGCTGCGGAAACGACCGAGGACCGCTCCGATGTGGATTGCGCGTTCTCTGACATGACCACAGACGCGGATTGCAGTTGGTTCGACGATGCCGAGAGGTTATCGACCACGCCACTGACACTCGCCTCGAAGCGGTTTGCAAGCGCCAACATGCTCTGCCGTCGCTCCTCCAAGGCTCTCGCCTTCTGGGCCGCCTGTTCCGCTTCCAGGCGTTCGACCTCCAACGCATTTCGCTTGAAGACTTCAACGGCGCCGGCCATCGATCCTATCTCGTCTCTCCTTTGAATTCCGGGAACATCGGTGCCGTTGTCACCATCCGCAATTCGGCGCATCGCGTCAGTCAGACCGCTCACAGGGACGGTGATAGACCGGACGACCACCGCGACAATTGCGAAGGTGACGAACAGAACGGCGAGAGTGACTGCCCCAAAGACAACCGCGTCGGCTTGGGCTTCGTCCGCCTGCCCCGAGGCCAGGTCAACGAGTCCAGCCGCGGTGAAGTCCTCTACCTTTTTCATGCGATCGATCTTGGCGGTGATGGCTGCGAACCAGTCGCTCGCAGAAATGCCGCCGAGCGACCCACTCTCGATAGACCCTAGGGCGACGTCCCGCATCCGCGCCACCTCGTCGACGACCGGTCCGGTCATCGTCTTGCCGTAGAAATCGGAGGCTTCCGGGGAGGCGTACTTGCGGAACGATGAGAAAAACGTCTCTTGGGCGGCGATCAATCCGACGAAGCGGTTGAAGACCGCCGGACGGAACGCCCCAGCCCCGAACCCGGCCGCGCCCATCGCTCTCTCGAGCCCGGCGCGCTCTTTTCCCTGCAGGATATTGATGTAGGCAGAGATCTGCCGGGAAACTGTCTCGCTCTGCGTTAGGCGAAGCGTCTCATCGACGATCGAGAGCAGGGATCCGATCGTTCCCGTGTAGTATCCCGCCATTTCGGGGACCGTCATCTGAAGGCCATCGATGGCGGAACGCTTGCTGTCCAGTTCGGCCACGCGTGCCAGTGACGCGTCGACCGCTTTCCGGAGACTGGCGTCATAGTCTGAAAAATCGAAAGCGGCGACCGCGTCCATCAGAGCCGACCGATTCTCATCTGTCGCTTTCCGCTGATCCGGTAGTCGGTCTGCGAAGGACACTCCTTTGGACGCGATGAAACCGGCGGACTGCCCCCGCTCACGTTGCATCTCGTGAACCACGGCGCTGATCTTTGGCGTGAAGTTAGCCAAGGCGGCAACACGAGACATCTCCTGAGAATAGGAGATTTTGTCGCCAAGAAGAGTTCCGGCGTAAGCGATCATACAAAGCACCGGGATAGAGACCCCGATGATGATCCTCCAACCAATCTTTATGTTTAAAAGAGTTGTGAGCACGAAAAGTCCTCCATGTCGCCGTTTCCGGCGCCGATGGACCGATGCCGTAGTTTTACGGTCGAATATCTAGGAAGGTTCTTTCGATCCGGTTAATTTTGTTAAAAATAAAAATAGTTGATTCCATTTTTATTATGCGACTTTCGATTGATTTCGATCGAAGGAGCGTCAAAGGCAGCGACAGCAGAGAAGCGGGCAACGTGAGCCAATCCTTAGAAAACAACAGCTTGCTGCGCTTTCGTGCTCGAACCAGCTGGCCGGGAGCACGGGAGACGCGTCTCTCCTCCTGAGGAGAGGTGACGGACGACCGTGCTAGTAATCGCCTATCGCTCGAAACGCCCCGTTCGCAAGAAGGCGACGATTTGACGGTGAACGTCGCGCCGCCAGGGCAGCATCGCGTGGCTGACCGGTAGGACGATGTGGTCGGCCATGCCGTCCAGCCGGGTGCGCTCAACAGCCACCCGGCCATCATGCGGCCCGTCGAACAAGAATTGTGCGACCGGGTAGGGCCACCCAGCATTTCCCGCAATGATCCCGATGGGATAGTCGCACCGGGCGGGGGTCGCATCCTGCCATGCGGTGGTCAACTGGAGGCCGGCGGGGCCGTAGAACCAGTGATAAGGCTTCAGTCGCGCCATGAAATCAGCGACTTCGCTTCCACGGTGCGGCGGACCTATCATGACCGCCCGCCCCTCCCAGTCCGAAGGAGACGCCGACGATGCAAGATAGTCCCGCAGCACGAGACCGCCCATTGAATGGGTGACGAAGTGAACCGGACGGCCGGAAGACCAAACGTTGGTTTTCTCCAGGTAGTCCGACAGGTGCTTCGCCAGAGCACCGGTGTGGTGGCGAAGGGAGGGATAGCCGAAAGGGCGAGCCTCGAAGCCCGCCTTGTTTAGGGCCCAAGCGATGCCGAGCATGTTCCAGCGGGTCTGACCGATCCCGTGAAGGATCACGACGAACGGCTCGTCCCCTGCGCGGCGCATGCCGTCTAGCCGACCTGCTCCAAGCGGCTGAGCGCGGCGGCAAGACGGTCGCGGCGTTCCCGCTCCTCGGCGAGGCGCTCCTTATTCTCCTCGACCACGGCCTCCGGCGCCTTGGCGAGAAAGCCCTGGTTCGACAGCTTCTTGTCGATCTTGGCCATCTCGCCTTCGGTTTTGGCGATCTCCTTGGACAGGCGGGCCCGCTCCTGAGCGATGTCGATTACGTCGGCGATCGGCAGCACCAGGGTCGCCTCGTCCAGCACGCCCTGAACCGCACCCGCCGGTGACTGACCTCCGGTTCCGATCGACGACAGGCGCGCGAGACGGGTGATCAGGTCCCGGTGCGTCTCCGCCCGGGCGGTCGTTTCGGAGCTGGCGCCGATCAACAGAAGCGGTATCTGTGCGGATGGCGGCACGTTCATCTCCGCCCGGATCGAGCGGACCTCGGAAATCAGCCGCACGACCCAATCCATCTCCGCCGAGGCATTGGCGTCTACGGTGTCGCCGCCAAAGGACGGCCAGGGACGGGAGACAAGAAGCTGATCCGCCTCCTCGCCGAAACTGGCCCACAGCTCCTCGGTGATGTACGGCATCACCGGATGCAGCAGATGCAGCGCCCGATTCAAAGCCCAGGCCGTCGTCGCCCGTGTCTCCGCCGCGCTCGGATGTTCCGCCGCGCCCTCGGCTGTCTGCAGGATCGGTTTGGTGAATTCGAGGTACCAGTCGCAGAATGTGCCCCAGAAGAACTGGTAGAGGGCGGCAGCCGCTTCGTTGAACCTGTAGCTTTCCATCGCCTGGGCGACGCTGTCCGCCGTCTTGGAAACTTCGCCGACGATCCAACGGTTGACAGTCTCCCGGCAGACGGCTGGATCGTAGGACGGGTCCGCCTTGCAGCCGTTCATCTCGCAGAAACGGGCGGCGTTCCAGATCTTGGTCGCGAAGTTGCGATAGCCTTCCACCCGGCCCTCGGCCAGCTTGATGTCGCGGCCTTGGGCGGCCATGGCGGCAAGAGTGAAACGCAGGGCGTCAGTGCCGTAGGTCTCGATCAGATCGAGCGGATCGATGACGTTGTTCTTCGACTTCGACATCTTCTGACCCTTGGCGTCGCGCACCAGGGCGTGGATGTAGACGGTGTGGAACGGCACCTCCTTCATGAAGTGCAGTCCCATCATCATCATCCGGGCGACCCAGAAGAAGATGATGTCGAAGCCCGTGACCAGCACGTCTCCAGGATAGTAGCGGGCCAGTTCCGGCGTTTCGTCGGGCCAGCCGAGCGTCGAGAACGGCCAGAGGGCCGACGAGAACCAGGTGTCGAGCACATCCTCGTCGCGGGTCAGTTCGACCGCCTTGCCATAGTGCTTCTCCGCGGCGGCGGCGGCCTCCGCCTCGCTCTCGGCGACGAAAACCTCGCCGTCCGGCCCGTACCAGGCGGGGATCTGATGACCCCACCAGAGCTGGCGCGAGATGCACCACGGCTGGATGTTGCGCATCCACTCGAAATAGGTCTTCTCCCAGTTCTTCGGGACGAAGACGGTCTTGCCGGTCTCCACCGCTTCGATGGCAGGTTTTGCCAGGGTGGCCGCGTCGCAGTACCACTGATCGGTCAGCCAGGGTTCGAGCGGGACGCCGCCGCGGTCGCCATGCGGGACCATGTGGCGGTGCGGCTCGATCTTCTCGAGAAGTCCGGCCTCCTCCATGTCGGCGACGACCGCCTTGCGGGCGGCGAACCGCTCCATGCCGCGATACTTCTCCGGCACCTGGTCGTTCAGATGCGCGTGGGCATCCATGATGTTGATCATCTCGAGGTCATGGCGCTTGCCAACCTCGAAATCGTTGAAGTCGTGGGCCGGGGTGATCTTCACCGCGCCGGAACCCTGCTCCGGATCCGCATAATCGTCGCCGACGATCGGAATACGGCGACCGACCAGCGGCAGGATGGCGAACTGACCGATCAGATCCTTGTATCGCTCGTCTTCCGGATGCACGGCGATGGCGGTGTCGCCAAGCATCGTCTCCGGCCGGGTGGTCGCGACGATGATGTGCTTGCCCGGATCGCTCTCCAGAGGATAGCGGAAGTGCCAGAGATTGCCGTCGACCTCCTTCGGCTCGACCTCCAGGTCGGAGATCGCCGTGACCATCTTCGGATCCCAGTTCACCAGCCGCTTGTCGCGGTAGATCAGGCCCTCGTTGTAGAGCTGCACGAACACCTTGAGCACCGCCTTGGACAGCCCCTCGTCCATGGTGAAGCGCTCGCGCTCCCAGTCGGGGCTGGCGCCGAGGCGGCGGAGCTGGTTTACGATCGTGCCGCCAGACTGAGCCTTCCACTCCCAGACCTTGTCGACGAAGGCGTCGCGGCCGATGTCCCGGCGGTCGATGCCCTCGGCCGCGAGGTTGCGCTCGACGACCATCTGAGTGGCGATCCCGGCATGGTCGGTACCCGGCTGCCACAGCGCGTCTCGACCGGCCATGCGGTTATAGCGGGTGAGGATGTCCTGCACCGTCATCGTCAGGGCATGGCCCATGTGCAGGCTGCCGGTGACGTTCGGCGGCGGCATCATGATCGTGTAGGGCGCCGCGTTCGACGCCGGGTCGCAGGCGAAGGCGCCGGACCGCTCCCAGCGATCGTACAGCCGGGCCTCGACATCGGCGGGCGAATAGGTCTTCTCAAGCATCGCTCGGGTCCTAGAGGGGAGCGGCGCCCCACCGGGAACCCGGCCCGGGGCTGCCTGCGTTCTGCACTATTGACGGAGGCCGTTCATAGGCCAAGCGCGCGCGAAACGCCACACCCGGACGGCACAAATTGGCACGCAAGGTCGTCAGATCGACTTCAGCGTTCGGTCGGCAGCGCCTGAACCTTACCAGCGGTCGCGGCGTTGGGAGAGCATCACCAGACGTTCGATCTCTTCCCGCACCAGGCGCTCGACCATCGACGGCAGATGTTGGTCGAGCCAATCCTTCAGCATCGGCCGCATGAGCTCTCGCGTCAGGCGCTCAAGAGTAACCGCACCGTTGCCGAGCGGCAGTTCCTGATAGTCCTCGTTGAGCTTGGCCTGAAGCTCGGAGAACGAATGCACGGTCTCCTGGGCTTGTGGCGGAGAGACCAATCCCTGGGGCTGTGGTGCCGGTCGCGTCGCAGGCGGTGGCGGCGGGGCGTAGACCGGCTGCGGCTCAGGTTCGGGTTCGGGTTCCGGAAGCGGTTCCGGCTCAGGTTCCGGTTCGGGTTCCGGCTCGGAGTACCGCTGTTCGTCGAAAAGAGGTTCGGCCTCCTCATCATCCTCGTCGGCTTCCATATCCGACAGGTCGAGGACGTCCTCCTCCTCTTCTTCGTCTTCAAGCTCGATTTCGGCTTCCGGCTCGGGCTCTGGGTCCGGCTCGGGCTCCGGCTCTGGGTCCGTCTCGGGTTCGGGTTCGGGCGCGGCGGCTTCCTCTTCCGCCGGCGCTTCCTCCTCCTCGTCCCCATCCTCGGAGATGATCCGGCGAATCGACGCCAGGATCTCTTCCATCGATGGTTCTTGCGTATCGCTCATGACTTCGCCCCGGCGACCCTGGCTGTCCGGTACATTCGAATCTGAAGATTACCTGATAAACGACTGTCCGGCCAATGGTTCACGCGAATCGCCGTCAGTTGCCCGGCATCGTGCCCGGAGGCTCCGTCCCGTAGTACTTCGACTCGACCGCAAGGTAGTGCCGATCGTAATCGTAGATCTCGACCGGGAGGGCCAGATCCTGCGCCGTCAGGCGCCCCAGTGCGGACAGCAGAGAGAACGCGGCCACAACCGCGTTTCGGTCGGCTGTTACCAGGCTAACCTGAGCGTCGAGCAGTTCCTGCTCCGCGTCGAGAACATCGAGCACCGTCCGCGCGCCGACCGTGGCTTCCTGCTGAACACCGTCGAGTGCGATCTCCGCCGACTGGACTTCCGACCGAAGAGACTCGATCTGTGCCAGTGCAGTCTTGTAGTCCTCGAAAGCGCTGGCAGCGGTCTCCACCACCACTCGACGCGTGTTATCGACCAGCAAGCGCACCCGATTCACGTTCTCCTTGGCCGCACGGACCTGGGAGTAGACGACGCCCCGTTGGTAGATCGGTACCGAAAGCTGAAGCTCCGCCGAGAGCGTGCTGACCTCGTTGTCGCCGCCGCTGGTGTTGTAGGTCTGCTCAGCCTGCGCGACCAAATTCAGATCCGGGAGCAGGCTGCCCTCGGCCTGGGTCACCACATGCTGCGCCGCGAGTTCCTGAAACTTCGCCTGGATCAGCGAGAAGCTCTCCTGCACCGCAATATCCACGGCCTCGTCGCGCGTCTCCGGCAACCCCGGCGGGAACGACGGTTCGGTAAGAGTGGCCGGCGCGACCCCAACCACACGCTCGAACGCGACTCGAGAGGTTATAAGATTACCCTCGGCCTGGGTCCGGTCGGCCTCCGACCGCGCCCGGCGCGCCTCCGCCTGGGCGACGTCCGTCCGGGTGACTTCGCCGACCCGGAAACGATCGCGCGTCGCTTCCAATTGCTTGTCCAGGCGCTGCACGTTGTTGACCTGCAGTTCGAGGATCGACGTGTCGCGGATCACGTTCACGTAGGCCACGACCGCATCGAGAAGGGTGTTCTGCTCGGATGCGAACAGGCCTGCGCGCGCCGCCTGAATATTGGCATCCGCCTCGTCGACCTCTGCATCAACGCGACCGAACGTGTAGATCGGTTGAGAGATGTTCAGCGATCCGGTCAGCGGAAAAGAATGATCGTCGGTCGTCGTGGTCCCGTTGCTCTCGGCGGTCACGTCGGTAATGCCGAAGCTACCGGTCGCCGAAATGTTGGGCCGCCAGCCACCGCGTGCCTGCGGGGCCGTCTCGTCCGTCCGTCTCAGGTCGGCACGCGCCGCCAGCAGTTCCGGGTTGGTTTCGTAGGCCAGCGCCAAAGCCTCTTCAAGTGACTGCGCCAAGGCCACGGGGGCGCCCGCGGACATCCCTGCGACTATGGCCAGCACGGCGGCCGACGAACGGAGCGACTTCGCGAACGAGGTCATGGACTTCCTTTCAGCTTGCAATAGTCCTGGCTACGGAAGGTTAACGATGACGCTTGCGGTTGGCGACTAAAAGACAAACCCGGCATCCTGTCGGAAACCGTTCAGCAAAGGCGTTCCGGCGTCGAACAGAATGCGGCGACCAATCCGACCGCCGAGCTTTTCGTAGAGCACCGCCACCCCCGGTTCCGTCGGCGAGCCTCCTTCGACGGTCACCAGCCGCCCCCCATCGGACAGTTCGTCGAACAGCGCCGGCGGCACCACTTCCACAGCGCCGTCGATCAGGATCACGTCGTACGGCGCCTGCTTGGCATATCCGGCGTGGAGCGGACCGTTGACGATCGCCGCGTTGTCGATCTGCAGCGCCTCCAGATTGGCATTGCCCGCGTCCGCAAGGCTTTGATCCTCTTCGACGCCGACGACCATGCCGACAAGCTTCGAAAGAACCACGGTGGCATAGCCCGTACCGCAGGCAACGTCGAGCGCGACTTCTCCCGCTTTGGGCAATGCGGCCTGCAGCAGACGAGCGAGCACCATCGGCTCCAGCATGTATCGTCCGCCGCCGATCTCGAGTGCCTCGTCCACATAAGCGATGCCGCGCTTCGACTTGGGAACGAAAAGCTCGCGCGGAATCGTATCGAACGCATCGATCAGCGCCGGGTCGGTAACCTTGTTGGTCCTGATCTGGCTTTCCACCATGTTCAGGCGCGCCAGGGCATAGTCGACCATCGCATTCCTCGTCAAACGGGCGCCGCATCGACCGCACGATGATCGGCACCGACAAAACCTAGACAAGCTTTATAGGCAAGACCCTGGCCCGACACAATGAACTCCGGGGCTGAAATGCCGCGGATGCTCGCGCCGCTCGAAGCGGATGCATCGTTGAAGGATTCTTGGCACCAGCACCGCTCCGTTCGCTGAATCGCGTCTCCATCTGGTTTGACGCCCGCGCAAACTGCGGCTGTCGCACCGGACTTCTTGCGTCAGAGCCTTCCTGAAGGCGGATGGAGCGCATGCCAGTGTTCCGCGATCTCGATACGCCGCGTGATCCAGGTCGCTCCCTTCGCCTGAACATGGTCCAGGAACTTGGCCAGGGCCCGCGCCCGGCCCGGACGGCCGACCAATCGCTGGTGCAACCCGATCGACAGCAAACGCGGGCGCTCCGCCCCCTCGTCCCAGAGCTGATCGAACGCGTCCGTGATGTAACGGAAGAAGTCTTCACCAGAGCCGTACGAGGCGGGTGCTCCGAACTTCACGTCGTTGGTATCGAGCGCATACGGAATCACCAGATGGTCGGCCCCGTCGACATCCACCCAATAGGGGAGGTCGTCGCTGTAACTGTCACTGTCGTAACGGAAACCGCCGGCTTCAACCAGCAGCCGCCGCGTGTTCGGACTGGGAGCGTAGCGACAGTACCACCCCTTCAGGCGCTGGCCGGTCATGCGTTCGGTGATCTCGATGGCGCGGGCTATGTGCTCGCGCTCTTCCTCTTCACTGAGTTCGTAGTGGTTGATCCAGCGCCAGCCATGCCCGGCGAACTCCCAGCCCGCTTCCGCCATGGCCTCGGTGGCGACCGGGTTTCTCTCCAGCGCCATGGCGCAGGCGTAGACGGTTAGCGGTAGATTGCGTTCCGTGAACAATCGGTGGATACGCCAGAAACCGGCCCTCGGCCCATAGTCGTAGAGCGACTCCATGCCGAGATCACGCTGTCCCGCCGGATGGCGGCCGCCGACCACTTCCGACAGGCCGCCCTCGTTCCTGATGTCGCCGTGAAGGACATTGGTTTCGGACCCCTCCTCCACGTTGAGGACGAAGCTGAGAGCCACGCGGGCGCCCCCCGGCCATCGGGCGTGCGGCGGTTCGGCGCCATAGCCGACAAGGTCTCTTGGATAGTCGTCCATGCCGCCAACCGAGATCATGAGGATGCTCCACGTTGCCGGTTCAGTGCCACCTGTGCCGCCTGATCTCCCGCGATCCGCCCGAATGCAACCGCGGTGAGCAACCCGTTCCCGGACAGGTATCCCTCGACGCCGCTCCCCGACAGGCCCACCGCCGCGCCGCCGCCAGCAAATAGGTTCGGCAACTGCGTACCCTGAGCGGTGAGCACCCGCGCGGTGGTATCGATCGTCAATCCGCCCTGGGTATGAAACAAGGCTCCGGTCACGCGCACCGCATAATAGGGCGGCGCGTCGAGTGTTGGCGCGGTGGTAAAGTCGCGCCCGAACGGATCGGCCCGCGTACCGGCAGCGGCCCCCGACGCCTGATCGAGCGTCTCGCCCAACGTCGCTTCCGGACAGCCGATGAGCTTGGCGAGACCAGTCAGATCCGGCACTTCCCGGACCGCGCCCATCTCGTTGGCCCGGCGGTAGTCTTCGTGTCCCATCCCCAATTCGTGTAGCCGGCGATCGTAGACGTTCCACGCAATCTGGCCGGGTTGGGCGAGCACCTTGAGGGACTGTTCCGAATAGCCCTCGTGCTCATTGGAGAACCGCCGCCCTTCGGCGTTCACCTGAACTCCGCCCTCCATCATGATCGCCCAGGAGACCAGAACGCCATGCGGATGAGCGACCGACCCGTGCCCCTGATAGCTCCCCATCTGGGCGATCGCCGCGCCCAATTCCGTGCCCCAGCTCACCGCGTCTCCCCGGTTGCCGGTATGGCCGAAATACAGAGCGTCGGCCATCTCTGGGATGTAGGTCCGTACCATATCCGGATTGCCGCCATAGCCATTGCAGGCCAGCACCAGCGCGTCGCAGCCGATCTCGTCGGTCGATCCGTCCGGACGCTCCACGACGACACCGAGAACCCGACCATCCGCCGTCGCCAGCACGTCGCGGACGGCGGCATCGCAGACGATGTCGATCCCGGCCCTCTCGGCGGCTGCCGCCAGGGAGCCGACCAGAGCGGCTCCCGTTTTCTCCGGGTGGGAATGCATCCGGAAGGCGGTATGCCCGGGATAGCGGAATTTGGTTTCCAGAACGAATTCCTGCCCATGCCTGTCGGCCAACCATTCCAGCGCAGGCCCGGACGCGGCGCAGGCGGCCCGGCCGAGTACCGGGTCTCCTTCGTCATGGTTCTTCTTCTGGATGTCCCCGAGCATCCGATCGATGCTGTCTTCAGCCTGCGCTTCGCTCTGCCAACGTGTTCCGCAAGCGGGAATGTAGCCGGCGGAAAGGGATGTCGAGCCTGACGGAACCGGATCTCGCTCGAGGACCATGACCTCGGCGCCCGCGTCGTGGGCCGCGAGCGCAGCGGTCAGGCCGCATGCCCCCGCACCGACGACCAGCACTGGTACATGCGCCTTGGGGGCGGCTTCGCGCCGAACGACGGACATCAGGCTGCCTCCCAAGCGGCGGCTACATCGGCAATCGTGGCGACCTTGCTGACGGGGCGCAGAGCGTCGATGGCGGTGCGATGGATCTCATCCGAGAATGCGGCGCACCCGTCCTCGAGGACGACGGTGTCCAGATCGCGGACATGGGCGTCGCGGACCGTCGACGCCACGCCGCCATTGGTGACGATCCCGCCGACGATCAGCGAGGTAATGCCGGCCTTCCTAAGTACCCACTCGAGCCTACTCATGTAAAATGCTGAAAAAGCGACTTTCTCTACCTTTATATCGATCGGCTGTAGTGCCTCTACGACGTCATGCCCCCACCCGCCCGACACGAAGTCGCCGTTGGTGAGAAAGGGGCGGATCGCCTTCAGATGCGGCGAGATCAGCGGCGCCCCACCCTTGCCTGCGACGAGGGTGAAATGGGTCGAGACGATCCATCCTCCCTTCGTCCGGACCGCGTTCGCAAGCGGTGCCAAGCGGGCCGGCAGCGCGGCGATTTCGTCCGACGTCGCACCCCCTCGGGCATATGCGCCGTCAGGATGGATGAAGTCGTTCTGCAGATCCACGAGCAGCAACGCCGTACCTTCGGGGTTGGGAAAGGCAAGATCGCCGCTCATCCGTTTTCCCCAATCAGGACGTTGCCGTAGGTGTCGACCTCGCCGACCAAACCAGGCTCGATAAGGATGGTCGTGTCGCTCTGTTCGAGTACGGCCGGGCCTTCGATTCGGGCGCCCGCCGGCAGAGACAGACGATCGACAATCGTCGCCTCGTGCCAGGCACCGTCGACGTACACAGTTCTTGTTCCCCGAATCGCGTCTTCGACCGTGGTCCCGGCCTCCGGCGCGAGCAGAGACAGATCGAAGCGGGGGCGCCTGCCGACCACGGCGACCCTGAGATTCATGATTCGCATGGAGATGCCTGCCAGGAGGCGTCCGTAAGTCGCGGAATACGCGGCTTCGAAAGCCGCCCGAACGGCGTCCTTGTCGATCGCCGTGCCGGGGCTGGCGTCGATCGGGACCGCCACCGTGTGGGTCTGTCCGACATAAAGCATGTCCAGCTCGACCACCGTTTCGATACCGTCGAGCGTAACGCCGGCACCGCGTACCGTTCTCTTGCCCTCCTCCGACAAGCGGTCAATGGCCGAGCGAAGAGCGTCGGCGTCCAGATCGTCCAACAGCACGTTCCAGGTCTCGACGAAGTCCTGTCGCAAGTCTGCGATCGTGCAGCCGAGCGCGCTTGTGACACCCGGATAGCGCGGGACCAGTGCCTTCTTCAGTCCGACTTCGCGGATCAACGCGCCGGCATGGAGGGATCCGCCCCCGCCGAACGGCACGGCCACGAACTCTTTCGGGTCGTGACCGCGCTCGATGGAGACGACGCGGATGGCGCCGGCCATCTTGGCGTTCGCCACCCTGATGATGGCCTCGGCAGCGGCTTCGGCGCTTGCCAGCCCTAAGGGCACCGCGACATGGTCGCTGATCGCGCGGCGGGCCGCGTCCACGTCGAGCCGGTCGAGCTTGCCGCCGATCGGCCGGTCGGCATTGATCCGACCGAGCACCAGATTGGCATCGGTCACCGTCGGCCGCGTGTTGCCGAGGCCATAGCAAACCGGCCCCGGGTCCGACCCCGCGCTCTCCGGCCCCACTTGCAGGAGTCCGCCGGCATCGACACGCGCGATCGAGCCGCCGCCGGCTCCTATGGTGATGATTTCGATCATCGGCGAGCGCACAACGAGACCGAAGTCGATCGAGGTCTGGGCAGCCAGGGCGCTTTGCCCGTCGACCACCAGGGACACGTCGAAGGAGGTTCCGCCCATGTCGCAGGTGATCAGGTTCGGATAGCCCGCTGACGAGCCGATATGGGCCGCAGCCGTCACGCCCGCTGCCGGGCCGGACAGTGCCGTGCGCACCGGCACCCTGCGCGCGGTGTCGATGCTCATGACGCCGCCGTTGGACTGAACGATCAGAACCTGGGCCGGCGACGCAGCCTCGCCGAGCGCCTGTTCAAGGCGTGCCAGGTATCGACCGACCGGCGGTTGCAGGTAGGCGTTGAGAGCCGCGGTCGAGCTCCGCTCGAACTCGCGGATTTCCGGGACGATCTGATGGCTAGCCGTGATGTAGTTGTTCGGCCATACCTCTCGCAGCGCCGCTAGGGCCGTCCGTTCGTTCTCGGCATTGGCGTAGGCATTGATGAAGACGATCGCCACGGCCTCGCAGCCAAGCTCATGAAGGCGCAGGGCCGCCGCTTTGACCTCGGCCGGATCGACCGTGTGGCGCACGGTGCCGTCGGCCAACGTCCGCTCCGCCACTTCCAGGCGCCGGTCGCGCGGGACGACGGGGACGAACTGCCCCCACAACCCCCAGGTTTGCGGTCGGTCGCGCCGGCGCATCTCCAGGACGTCACGGAACCCAGCGGTCGTGATCACGCCGGTCGCCGCACCCTTGCGTTCGAGCAGGGCGTTGGTGCCGACGGTCGTGCCGTGAACGACCGTGGAGAGCGCCGTAAGATCGCCCGCGCCCGCCTCCAGACCCGACAGGAATCCGACCGCCTGGTTGGCCGGGGTGGACGGGACTTTGGCGACGCGCGCCGTTCCGGCGGCCTCGTCCAGAACGAAGACGTCGGTGAAGGTTCCGCCGACGTCCACGCCGGCGATCAGATGGGGATTATCGGTACTCATGCTGCGCGATCCGCCCGGAGCTTGTTGGTCGCCTGTTCGTCCAGGGTGCCGTCATCCGCGACGGCGACCCGGTATCTCTCCCGCGCGGCCGCGGGGCTGACGTAGCCGAGGCGAACGTCCTCGGCCACACGCGCCGGATCGCGCTCCACCGGCGGGCCGTAGCCCCCGCCACCGGGCGTTTCCAGCACGACCGATTGACCCTCGATCAGGTTGATGCCGACCATTTTGGAGGCCATCGGCGGATGCGCCTCGCCGCCGTCCGGACCGGCCGGATACGTGAACCGGTTGAGCGCCGCCGCCTCGCCGCCGACCACGCCGGCCGGCGCGTAGCGACCACGTTCGCCGAACAGGAATGCCTCGGCCTTGCTCTCCAGCAGCTCGATTTCGTAGACCGCCCCGAGACCGCCCCTGTTCCGTCCTGGCCCGCCAGAATCGGCGCGCAGCGCCCACTGTTTGAACATGACCGGATAGGCCGCCTCTAGAATCTCCAGCGGCGGTATCGTCGCGGTGGAGATCGGCGCGTTACCGTGGTTCAGGCCGTCGCCCTCCGGATGACCGCCATGGCCGCCGCCGAAGAAGCTGAACATCACCCAGCGACGTCCGTCCTCGCGCCGGTACCCGGCGAGCGAGAGGGCGTTGATGGTTCCGTAGGCGCAACCGTTGACCCGCTCCGGCGCGGCCTGGGCCAAAGCCTGGAAGCTGAGATCGATCAGCCGCAGGATCGTCTCGGTGTAGCCGCCGACCGGACGCGGTGCCCTGGCGGCAAGGATCGACCCCTCGGGAATGACGAAGTCGATCGGTTCCAGCACACCGGCATTGGCCGGGACCTCCTGGAAGATGTGCTTCATCGCCACGTAACAGGCCGCGACGGTGGTCGACCGGGCAATGTTGACCGGACCGAGACAGGCGGGTGCCGAGCCTGAAAAATCCAGCGTCAGCCGGTTGCCGGCCACGGTGATCGCCAGTTTCAGGGGCAGCGCCTCGTCCACGATGCCGTCATTGTCGAGAAAGTCGCTCGCCCGGTAGGTGCCGTCCGGCAATGCGGCGATCTGCGCCCGCATAAGGGTGGCGGCACGCGCCTTCAGTTCCTCGAAAGCCGTGGCCACGGTGGCGTCGCCATACTCGTCAAGAAGATCACGCAGCCGCCCTTCGCCCAACTTGAGAGCGTTGATCTGCCCGTTCAGGTCACCATAAAGGCTGTTGGGCAGCCGCGAGTTGGCCTGCAGGATGTCGACCACGTCCTGACGAAATCTGCCCGCCTCGAACAGCTTCACCGGCGGCATCAGGAACCCTTCCTGGAAGCTCTCGGTGGCCGCCGGGTTGTAGTTCCCCGGAACGTTGCCGCCGACATCATGATAATGACCGACCGAAGCCAGGTAGCAGAACACCTTGCCGTCCCGGAAGATCGGCTGCACCAGCCTGAAATCCGACAGATGGGTGCCGCCGTCGTAGGGATCGTTGAAGATGTAGACGTCACCCTCAGCCAGATCGCCGTCCCGGGCGGCCTTGTCGATCACGGTCTTCACGGCGAACGCCATGGCGCCGACGAAGATAGGCAGTCCCGATTTGCCCTGCACCAGCGTCTCGCCTGTCTCGGCGTGGTACAGTCCGTGCGACGCGTCATGCGCCTCGGCGATGATCGGGTTGAAGGCGCTGCGGAACAGGGTCGCGTCCATTTCGTCCGCGATCTGCTCCAGCCGCCCGTTCAAGACGGCAAGCGTGACGGGATCAATCGTCCCCATCGGTTCCTGTTCCTTTGTGAGTTGACCTCGTCGCCACCGCAGCGGCGTCGTACTTGGCACCCTCCGCCAGCATCTCCGGCGTGCCCAAAACGTCGTTGAGTTCCGTCAGGTTGAGCATGCGGTCGCGCCAGGGAGCGGTTGTGCCGTGCTGCTTCAGCGACGCGAAGTACCCCTGCAGAGCCGGCACCATCGCTCGGGCCGTTCCGCCCGGGAAGATCACCACCTTGAAGCCGAACGCCGACATCTGATCGGTCGAGCGGATCGGCGTTGCGCCACCCTCGACCATGTTCGCCAGCAGCGGCACCCGATGGGCGAACCGTCGGGAAATCTCGGCGAGTTGCGCGTCGCTCTCGGGCGCCTCGACGAACAGCAGATCGACACCGGCCTCGACATAGCGCTCGGCTCTGTCCAGGGCGGCCTCGAAGCCTTCGACCGCGATGGCATCCGTCCGGGCCATGATCAGGGAGGCGCGCCGTGTGTCGAGCGCCGCTTGCAGCTTTCCGACCATCTCGTCGGCGCTGACCAACGATTTGCCCTTGAGGTGGCCGCAGCGTTTGGGAAGCGACTGGTCTTCCAGTTGAATGACGTCGGCCCCGGCCCGCTCGTATTCCCGGATCGTGCGCTGGACGCTCAGCGCATTGCCGTGTCCGTTGTCGCCATCGACGATCATCGGGATGCCGATCCGCTCTCGGATGGCGGTCAGGGTATCGGCGATCTCGCGCAGGCCCATGAGCCCGATATCCGGTCGGCCGAGCCTGGAATAGGCGATCCCCGCGCCGCTGACATAGGCAGCTTCGAAGCCCGCCTGTTCGATCAGCAGGCCCGTCAGCGCATCCCAGCAGCCGGGAGCGAGAACAACGCCTTCGCGCCGCAGCAGAGCGCGCATGTGTTCCGTCGTTTCGGTCATGCGCCTATTCCCCCGCCTCGGCAAGGGAGACCGCGTTGAGTCGGCGCGTCAGCGCATTGATGTCGTCCAGTTTCTCCAGACGGAAGCAGTCCTCGTAGACGCCGCGGGCGACGGCCTCCGGCCAGACCAGACTGCTAAGCTCCGCGTACTTCCGATCCAACTCGGCGTCGTCGTAGGGATCCTCGGTATCGCCGCGGTTGGTCTTGGTCTCCGCTTCCAGAACCGACCCATCGATCAGGGTCACAATCACCCGCGCCGGGCGGAAATCCGGCATCATGGCGGTCAGGCTAGGATCCTCGGCCACCTCGACCTTGTCGGCAAAAGCCTGGATCCGGTCGTCGAGCACCTTGTCCCAGGTAAAACTCTCCACGCCGCTCGATCCGTTGATCAGGGTCGAGGCCACCGCGAAGGGCACGGAGAACTTCCCCGCCAAGGTATTCTTCGGCGAGGTGTCGCTGAGTTGGGCGGCAAGGGAGTACGTCTCGACCCGCACCTTCTGCACTTCTTCCGGCGCAAGTCCGCCTCGCCGGTCGACGATCATCGCCAGCGCGTCGAGCGTGCCGTGGTTGTAGCGGCAGCAGGCGTGACGCTTGAAGTAGTTGCGGGCGATCTCCCAGCGCGATCCGAGTTCGCGCGTCATCTCCTCCGGTTTCCATTCGGTGGAAATCACCGTTCCCCAGATGGTCGACAGACCGTCTGCCTCACCGGTGAAGCCGCTCTCGACCATCTGCCAGGCGAGGATGCCCATCTGACCGGAGAATCCGGCAAAGGAATTCCGGACGGTCCCGCCCTGCAACATGGTCTGGCGGCTGGTCGCGAGGCCCAGCGAGGAAGCGACGTTGATGGCTTCCCTAATCTGCGCGGAGTCGGCTCCGGCCAGTTTGGCGACCGCCACGGCGGCCCCGACCGTGCCCCAGGTTCCGTGCGGGTGCATGGTCGGCAGGATCTTCGCCGCGATGCCGATGCGCGCGCCGATTTCATACCCGAGGATGACGGCGGTCAACACATCGGCGCCGGAGCACCCATGAGCCTCTCCCCAGGCGAGAGCCGCCGGGATCGCGTGGATTCCGGGGTGCCCTCGGCTGTACTGGTTGCCCTCGTCCAGTTCCAGAAAGGTTCCCGCCGTTCCGTTCAGGAATGCCGCCTTGGCAGGGTCGGTGCGCTGACCGGTGCCGATGATGCTGCTCTCGCCGCCCGGCGTCGGTACGATCTTCGCCTTGAGTGCCTGCACTTCCGGCTCGCGGGCACCGGCGCCGACGGCAGCCATGGTATCGGCGAAGACACGGTGTCCGCGGTCGATCGCCGCCGGTGCAACATCGGCGAGCGTGGTATCGGCGATGAAGTCGCAAACCGTATCGAGGTATCCGCTCATTTCATCCTCCCTTGGTGTCCCAACTCGATATGCCCGCTCAGCGGGCTGACATCATCCGCCGCTCGAGCCGCGAGAGCAGGCGGACCATGGGCCACAACATCAACAGGTAGATGGCCGCGACCGCGATGAGCGGCGTGGCGTTGTAGACCAGTCCCTGAGCCACGCGGCCCATGCGCAGCAGTTCCGGCAGGGCGACGACGCTGGCGATGGACGTCGCCTTGATCAACTCGATGGTGTTCGACGTCAGATCGGGTGCCACGTTGCGCAGCGCCTGGGGCAGAATGACGTAGATCATCGCCTGAATCCGGCTCAGACCGGTGGATCGAGCGGCTTCCATCTGGCCGGCAGGGATACTTTCGATGCCGGCGCGCACGATCTCCCCGTAATAGCTACCGGAGTTGAAGGTGAACGCCACCAGCACCGCAGCGAAAGGCGGCACGTCCCAGCCGAAGAACGGCAATCCGTAGGTCACATAGATCAATAGTACCAGCGGCGGGATCGATCGGAAGAAGTCGACGAAGACCACCAGGAACCCGTTGATCCCGGGCACTCGGAAGCTGTGAAGCGTCGCCAGGAAGACTCCGAAGAGGAATCCGAGAGGAACCACGGCGAGGCAGAGTTTGATCGTCATTCCCCAGCCGCTCAGCAGCAGCGGATAGATCTCACGCAGACTGTCAGCGTTGAAGAAACTGAACTTGATGACTTCCCAGTCGAGCATGTCCATCACTCCCCTCAACGTTTCCAGGCGTAGCGGGTCTCAACCCAGCGCGACGCCATGGTCAGCGGGAAGAAGATCAGCAGGTAGCCGATGGCGGCCATGGTCAGCGGCGACGTGTTGGCGGCGTAGGCGAGCGATGTCTGGGCGACCGTGAGCATCTCCTCCACGGTCACCACACTGGCCAACGCCGTATTCTTGGTGATGGCGATGGTCCGGTTGGTGAGCGGCGGAATCGTCATGCGGATCGCCTGCGGGATCACCACGTAGAACAGCGTTCCGGTGAATCCGAGACCGGTCGACCGTGCGGCCTCCCACTGCCCCTTGTTCACCGACGTAATCCCGGCCCAGTAAATCTCTTCCGCGAAGGCGGCCAAAACCGACGCCAACACGATCCAGGCGATGACGAAAGCCGACATTGTGATGCCGATGAACGGCAGGCCGAAATAGAAGATGATGAGGATCACCAGCGGCGGCAGCGCCCGGTAGAGATCGACGAACAGAATGATGAGCCAGTTCACTGGTCTGATCTGGAAAGCCCGGATGACCGCGAGCAGGAGTCCGAGCAACAAGCCCGTGACGATCACGGAGAGCGCAAGTTGGATGGTGACCACGAAACCCGCCGCGACGTCCGGCAGGTATCTGGCCATGACTTCCAGATTGAAGAACTGATCGAGAAACCGCTCCATCGTCGCGCCTCAGTGCCCGGTGACGCTGTGCAGGAACGACTTCAGCCGGTCGGAGCGGGGATCGGTGAAAATCCGCTCCGGCGTCCCCTCCTCCACGATCAAACCGCCATCCATGAAGATCACCCGGTCCGCCGCATCGCGCGCGAAACGCATCTCATGGCTGACCACGACCATCGTCATGCCGCTCTCACGAAGTTCGCGCATGACCTCCAAGACGGAACCGACCAACTCCGGATCGAGCGCGGATGTCGGTTCATCGAACAGAATCACGTCTGGTTCCATAGCGATGGCGCGGGCGATGGCGACCCGCTGCTGCTGACCGCCCGACAACTCGGTCGGATGATTGCCGGCCTTGTCGGCCAAACCGACCCGTTTTAGAGCCGCGTGGGCCCGGTCCTCGGCCTCGCTGCGCGCCATTTTCTTCACCTTGCGCAGTGCCAGCGAGACGTTTCCGAGCGCCGACATGTGGGGGTAGAGATTGAACTGCTGGAAGACCATCCCGATGCGCTGACGGACCTCGTTGATGTCGACGCCTCGGCTTGTGATCTCCTCGCCCGTGATTTTCACCTGCCCGCGGCTCGGCTGCTCCAGGAGATTGCAGCAGCGCAGCATGGTGCTCTTGCCCGACCCGGACGGCCCGATGATGAAGACAAGTTCCTGGGGCGCGACGGTCAAGTTCACGCCTTTCAACGCTTCGAAGTCGCCGAAGGACTTGTGGATATCATAGGCTTCTACGACGAATTTAGAAGCAATATCATGGGCATGCGCCATGGGAACCTCTGGCGGGTGGACGTCGGCGGGAGATGGAAGGAAGAACCGCCGGCCGTGCAGTGACGGCCGGCGGGTAACTGCCGTCGGATCAGCAGCCGCTGCCCGACGGGGTCTCGTCATAGCCGGGCATGCCCGGAACGCCGATGCCCGGAACGACCTTATAAGCGGCTCCGCCCTCGACAGGCTTCTGACCGGTCCACTTCTCGTGGATCTTGGCGACGGTACCGTCGGCCTTCATGCACTCGACAATCTTCTCCATCTTCGCGCGCAGTTCGGCGTTCGACGGGTCGAATGCGAATGCGCCGACCCTGCCGGACGAGATCACGAGGGTTGACGGCTCCACGAGCGGGTTCTTCTTCGCCGTCCAGCCGGCCACGGTGTCGCCGGCAAAATTGGCATCCGCGCGACCGGCGGCAACGGCGGCGATGGCGTCGGCGTTCTTGCCGAAACGCTCGATTTTCCAGCCGTACTCGGCCTCACGCTCGCTGAGCCACTTGTCGTAGAAGTTGCCCTTGTTGACCGCGATCGTCTTGCCCTTCAGGTCTTCCAGCTTCTCGACCTGCGGCGCGCCCTTCTTGATCAGAAACTGGTAGTTCACCTCAAAATAGGGCTCTCCGAAGAGCATCTTCTCGGCGCGTTCCGTGGTTACGGTCGTCGGAGCGATGATCGCAACGTACTTGCCAGCGGCCAGCCCGGCGAAAATGCCCGACCACTCCTGATCGATGATCTCGTAGTCGACCCCCATCCGCTTGGCGATCTCGGCGGTCAGGTCGACGTTGTATCCTTCGACCCCGCCCGACGGCGACGCCATGACGTGTGGCGCATAGCCCACATCGGCAGCAAATTTCATGGTCTCGGCGGACGCCGGCGCTGCGGCAAGGCCCAACGCCGCGATGGCGCCCAGGATCATTGATTTCTTCATTTCATACCTCCGGTTCATCTTCAGGTTCTGGCGATCTACGCCGTTAAAGCGGCCCCCGTTCTCGCGCGGGAATCCGCGATTCTAGCTCGTACTCTCCTATTTCCCGCCGTCGCCGACCGCGCGCCAGGAATCGACCGGCGGCGCCGGTATCCCGGAAACGGCATCGGCCGACCACTCCGTCTCCGGGTCGTCGCCCCGACTCAACGTCATGGACAGTCGATAGAGGTCGGATCGGTACAGGGCGACCAGCAGTTCGATCGATCGGCCGTCACGGTCGCGCACGACTCGCCTCGTCCGCAGCAGCGGCGCCCCGACATCGACATTGAGGCGCTGCGCGACCACCATGTCGGCCAGCGTCGCGGTCACCGTCTGGTCGGCATCGGCGGGAACGATACCGGCCCGCTCGAAGAGCGACAGAAGGGGTGTTTCCGCCAGGTCGGCGCGATCGAAGGTGCGCCCGATCTCTTCCGGCACGTAGGTCGTCAGGTGCGAAAACGGATCACCGCCAACGGACCGCACACGCACCGCCCGCTGTACGGGCGTTCCGACGCGAATGCCGAGTGCGTCGGCGACATCCTGAACGGCCGGCCCATAACCGAACTCCTTGACCATGACTTCTGTCGCTCCGCCCATCGCGAGCAGCGGGTCGAACGCGCCTGTGCCCTGGCCGGAAATCCTCACGCCGGTCCTGCCCTCGACGAGCCTTGTGCCGCGACCGCGCTCTCGCACCACGAGACCGTCCTTGGCGAGTTCGTCGAGGGCGCGCTTGGCGGTGATGCGGGAGACGCCGTGAAATTCCGCAAGCTCCTGCTCGCTAGGCACCGTGCCAGACGTTCCGAATTCGCCGTCTGCGATGCGCTGGCGCATGATCAGGTAGATCTGATGATAGAGCGGGGAGCGGAACCTGCCGAGCGCGCCAGCCTCTCCTGCGGTTCGGTCAGAACCGCTCTGCCCAACCTTCGGGGCGCGTGAGAGTGCGTTGGCAACGGTCGACCGGGATCTCATGAAATGATCTAATGATATATCTTTCGGTCTTGGCAATCCCTGAAATGCGGCTGACGCAAAAAGAAAGTCCCGCCTCCGGCTCGTCCCAATGACCGCTTAGGGAGCGACAACACCGCAGCGGATGGAACCCCCTTGCACGGGTCCCTCGCCTCGGGTATCACGCCTGTCCCGCTCAGAGACGGCCCCGTGGCAGAGTGGTTATGCAGAGGACTGCAAATCCTTGTACATCGGTTCGATTCCGGTCGGGGCCTCCAGCGTGGGATTTTGAGCGCGTTTTCAGGGCATATTCGCCTTGAACGACATCGGACGGGACGCTATACAGCGCCGTCTCTGGTCCCGGGTAGCTCAGTGGTAGAGCGAGCGGCTGTTAACCGCTTGGTCGGGGGTTCGAATCCCTCCCCGGGAGCCACAACCACCAATTCATTTTTGGATCCGACCAGGAACGGTCCGCACATGGCGGGCCGGCGCCGCGCGACATTATGGTTTTCGCTTTGCGATCATGCATAATGGGTCGGCGGTTTAACAGGCGCGCGGGGTTCCCAAATTCCGTTCGCCGTTTCGCCGCGCAGACAGTGCCAACAGAAGCCGACAAATGATTTGTTGATGATCAATCCACGTCAATGTCGCGCAGGCCGCGCCCTTCTGGGGATTACTCAACAGAAACTGGCCGAGCTGGCCGGTGTCAGTAAGCGGACGGTGATCGAGTTCGAAGGCGCCATCCGGGTGCCGCAACCGAACACGACGGCGAGCCTCCGCATCGCCCTGGAAGCCGAAGGGATCGAGTTCTTGCAGGGCGACGGCGCCGGATCGGGTGTGCGTTTCCGCGATCCCGATTTCGAAGCCGCTATGGCTCCGCAGCTCGTTTCCCGACGCCAGGCGATGGGGCGAGCCGGATTGCTCGGCGCCAGCGCGGTAGTGGCGGGGACGCTAATAGGCGATGCGCGGGCAAGCGGACCCGCCAAGAAGATCCCCGGCTCTTTCGCCGCCACGGAAATGTCGGCAAGACGGTTCGAGACGCTCGCGTCGCCGGAACAGAAGCAGGCGCTAGAGTTGTTTCAATCCGGGATTATGACGATTCCAGACGCCGTGGCTCGACGGGCGACGCTTGTCCAGTTCGACGGTTCGCGTCAGATCATCGTTTGGCAGGGCAACGGTATCCGCCTTTTCCCCAAGGCACGTAGCCTCTGCGGCACGCCGATGGCGGAGCAACCCGATAGAAATTACGGACGGTGGGCGGAAAGCCGTGTGAACCGCGCTTTCGAACTAGGCGAACCGGTGTTCGAGTTATGCCGGGGTTTGGTCGAGGTCGATGGGAGCCGAACCGTTTGGCGGTATTATTCACTCCGGCTCCCCCGCCCGGATGGGTCGACCCTGAACGTTACAACGACCGCATGAAGTCATCCGCCTGACGACGCGCGAACTCTTTAGATGCGTAGCCGAATAGTCGCGGCAGCCCGAACGGCTGTCCCGAGCGGTACCATTCTACCTCCGGCTCGAGCCGTTCCGGTCGGAATCGAACGCCCAGTCCCGGAATATTCGGTTTCACCATGAAGACGAAGTGCGGGGCATCCCAACGCTCGATTCCAAGCGATCGCCCAACCATCGGCAGCATCCAGACCAGCATCTTCGAAGTCTCGGTCTTGCGCATGTCCGGTGTAACGACGATACCCCCCGAGAATACCGCCATGTCACGGATTCGGTCGGTCAGATCCCTCGCCGATCCGGCCACCCGCCATCGGTCGCTCGACGAGGGGTACCAGCCTTCCAGCTCGATATGGCTGGTGAGGGTATCCGACAGCACCATGGGGTAGGCCCCATAGGTGGCGATCGGCCGACCGTGTAGTCGGGCCTCGATCCAGAAGCCATCCGGCGAGTTCTGTGGCGTAAAACCGCTGAAAACGGGTTGACCACCCCGGTCCATGTTCAAAGGTTCGAGCGCCTCGAATCCGTCGTGCAGAACGAGTTCGAGATCCAGACCCCGCAGGAATGCATTCGTCTCGACAAAGATTTGCCTCATCCAACTCTCCCTCGACCCTCAGGCCGTCGCTAGGTTTCGCAAAGCGACCGGACCCGACATCAGGCCCGCGAGAGACGCGGAGAGCGGTCGAGAAGGCCGCTCGAAATACTATCTTTGGAAGAATTGAAAAATGACCGCTCGTCTTGGTTTTACAACTCCGATTAAACAAGGTCCTTCGGCACCACAAAGCGGCGAAGGGAAGCCGTCCGAGGCCCAAGCGCTGGCCATCCGGCGCTGCTGACGAGCGTGGCCAGCGCCCCAGTTGGAAACTTTGTCGCCGCAGGATGTCCCGTCAGAAGCCGGACGGCATCCTCCATACCGGGGTTGTGCCCAATCACCATCGCCACTCTCGCCTTGACCGGTATCCGCTTCAGCCTGGAGACGATCTCGGAGGCGCCAACTTCGTACAGGTCTCCTGTGACCTCGACGGATACACCGTCAGGCAATCCGCCCTGCAGGATCTTCAGCGTCTCAAGAGTCCGCCTCGCGGACGAACAGAGGACGATATCAGGGGCTATGCCCTGTTGACGGCAATACACGGCCATAGCGGCTGCTGCGCGCTCCCCCCGCGCAGCCAAGCGTCGTTCATGGTCCGCCTCGTCGCCGTCCCAGTCGGACTTGGCGTGGCGCACGAGGTGGAGCGTAATCACCCCGTTTCCTCCCCCTCTCCGCTTCCTTCATCGTCCATCGTCGTGACGATCGAAATCTCGGAGTGAAGGGTCCGATGGACCGGGCATTTGTCCGCTATTTCGCGCAGCTTCGTTTTTTGTTCTTTGTCGAGCGAACCCTCGATGACGAGACGTCGCTCGATCTGGTCCACTTTTCCCTGTTCGGTTTCGCATTCGGCGCAATCCTCGGCATGAATCTTCGCGTGCCGGAGATGGGTCTCGAGTCGGTCGAGCGGCCATCCTTTGCGATTCGCATACATCTTGATGGTCATGTTAGTGCAGGTCCCAAGGGCCGCCAGGAGCAGGTCGTAAGGTGTAGGACCGGAATCGGTGCCTCCGACCGATACCGGCTCGTCGGCCCTCAAACGGTGATCCGGGCCGATCCCGACCCATTGCGGGAACAGGCCGTCTCCGGCATCCGCCACCAGCACCTCTCCGACGGACGCCCGCACATCGGACGGCACCACTGCGGGTAGGAACCTCTCCGCCCAGCCCGACAGAACGGCGGCCACGTAATCGCTGTCAGACCTGCGGGTCAGGAGGTGGTCTGCCTTGTCCAGAGACACGAAACTCTTCGGGTGCTTGGCCGCGACGAAGATCTCCGTCGCGCTTGAGATCCCGACCGTCTCGTCGCGCGGCGCATGAAAGATCAGTAGGTCTTTTCGGAGTTTCGACACCATATCGGTGAGCCGATGCTCCTTCAGGTCGTCGATGAATGTTTTCCGGACCCGGAACGGGCGTCCGCCCAGTTCGACCTCCGCCTCACCATTCGTCTCGATATCCGCGATCCGGTCGCCGAAATTGTGGACAACATGAAGCGGATCTGACGGCGCCCCGATGGTGGCAACGCCTTTGACCTCATCGATCCGCCCGGCAGCGGCAAGGACCGCAGCCCCGCCGAGCGAATGGCCAACGAGAATTGCGGGCGCCCTTAGCGTCCGGCGCATGTGGTCGGCGGCAGCGATCAGGTCGTCGACGTTGGAGGCGAAGGTCGTGTTGGCGAACTCCCCTTCGCTATGGCCGAGCCCCGTGAAGTCGAATCGCAATACGGCGATCCCGCGTTCGGCCAATCCCGAGGCGATACGGCGAGCCGCCGCCAGATCCTTCGAACAGGTGAAGCAATGGGCGAACAGCGCATATCCGCGCACGGCGCCGGACGGGTAATCGATCCGTGCCGAGAGAGAATCTCCCAAGGCTCCGGTGAAGTTGACACTTTCCGTACGCACAGCCATGGTCGACCTCACGGTTTGGCGGGGTTAGTCGGGGTTCTACCACATGGCGGTTGAGGAGGGAGCGCTCGCCGACGGCGGCCGGGATCCAGCGACCGTCGATATACGCTTCGCGATACCGTCCGACGCAGACGCCCTCGCCCTCCTTAGCCAGGAATTGCTCGCCTTCTATTCCCTGCCGGTCCACTACCAGCGCTCCTATATGGCACATGTGATTGCCGACAAGGCGTTCCGCGATCCGCCGACGGTCGAGATCCTGATCGCCACCGGCGCCGATCGAGCGCTCGGTTTTCTCGCCTTCAACGAAACCTTCGCGCTGGCCAACTGTCAGAGTGCGGTCTTCATCCAAGACCTGTTCGTCACCCGCAAGGCGCGGACCGCGGGGGTCGGCCGCCGCCTGATGACACGATTGGCGGAGATCTGCGTCGAGCGCGGCGTCACCCAGCTCGACTGGACCGCCGATCCTTGGAACGACAAGGCACGCAGCTTCTACGAGGCCATGGGTCCGCTGCTGAAGAGCGAGAAGATGTACTACCGGCTGCTCGGTCCGCATCTGGCCAGGTTGGCGGACGCCCAAGGGTGACGCTGGACATCCCCGTCGCACGCCGAGCGAACCGCATCGCACCTTGGCGACCCTTGATGCGGATCCGCGATCACAGTTTTTACCTGCTCCAGGCCGCCAAAGCCTCGCCTGCCCTTTATCCGCGCGCGCCGTCCGGCTAGGCTCCGCCGACGGATTAGGCGCGGTTGGCGCCGGCCCAATGGTGACGGATGGAGACGCCCCCATGGACGTGCGCGACGGATTCATCGACGCGATCGGCAATACCCCCCTGATCAAGCTCAAGGCGGCGTCGGAGCGAACCGGCTGCACGATCCTGGGCAAGGCCGAGTTCCTGAATCCGGGCGGCTCCGTCAAGGATCGTGCTGCGTTGGCGATCGTTCGCGACGCCGAGGAGAAGGGGCTTCTGCGTCCGGGCGGCGTGATCGTCGAAGGCACCGCCGGCAACACCGGCATCGGCCTGACCCTGGTCGGCAACGCCCTCGGCTACCGCAGCGTGATCGTCATGCCGGAGACCCAGAGCCAGGAGAAGAAGGACATGCTTCGCCTGTGCGGCGCTGACCTCCGGCTGGTCCCGGCCGTGCCGTACAAGGATCCGAACAACTACGTGCGCTTCTCCGGGCGTCTCGCCGAGGAAATCGCCGCGACGGAGCCGAACGGTGCCATCTGGGCCAATCAGTTCGACAACGTGGCCAACCGAAAGGGCCACTACGAGACCACGGGGCCCGAAATCTGGGATCAGACCAACGGCACGGTCGACGGTTTCATCTGCGCTGTCGGTAGTGGAGGCACGCTGGGCGGGGTCAGTTTGGCCCTGAAGGAGCGCAACAAGGACATCCAGATCGGTCTTGCCGATCCGATGGGCAGCGCGATCTTCGAGTACTATGCCCATGGCGATCTGAAGTCCGAAGGAACATCGATCACCGAGGGAATCGGCCAGGGCCGGATCACCGCCAATCTCGAGGACATCGTCGTTGACCAGCCGTTTCAGGTCACGGACGAAGAGGCTTTGCCGGTTGTGTTCGACCTGTTGAAGGACGAGGGCCTCTGCCTCGGTGGTTCCAGCGGCATCAATGTGATGGGCGCGATCAAGCTGGCCGAGAAGATGGGTCCCGGTCACACCATTGTCACCATCCTTTGCGACGGCGGCGCGCGGTACCAGTCGAAGCTGTTCAACCCTGCCTTCCTGCGCGAGAAGAACCTGCCCGTTCCGGCGTGGCTGGACGACTGAGAGGACCAGAGACCATGACCGACGCACTCGTTTCGACAGACTGGCTGGCCGCGCATCTCGACGACCCGAAAGTTGTAGTCCTCGACGGGACCTATCACCTGCCGACCGCAAAGCGCGACGCCGATACCGAGTTTCCTGAAGGCCACATCCCGGGCGCGCAGCGGTTCGACATCGACAAGGTCTGTGACCCGGACGACCCCCTGCCCCACATGGCTCCCAGCGCCGAGCTATTCGCCAGGGCGGCGAGCGCGCTCGGCATCGACAGCGACACGACGGTCGTTGCCTACGATGTCTACGGTCTGCAGTCGGCGGCCCGCACCTGGTGGATGTTCCGCCTCTTCGGCCACGACAAGGTGGCGGTGCTCGACGGCGGTATGCCGAAGTGGCAAGCGGAAGGCCGCCCGATGGAAACCGGTCCGGCCAAGGCGCGCCCCGAGACAGACTTCAAAGCGAATTTCCGCCCGGAACTTGTGAAGTCGCGAAACGACGTGCTGGCGGCGGTGGAGGCCGGCGACATCCAGGTCGTCGACGCCCGACCCGCGGGCCGCTTCACCGGCGATGAGCCGGAACCGCGCCCGGGAATGCGTTCCGGCCATATCCCTGGCTCGCGTTCCATGCCGAGTAGCGGTTTCACCGACAAGACGACCAAGACCATGGTGGATACAGAGACCCTTGCGGCGCAGTTCGAGGCCGCCGGGATCGATCCGTCTAAGCCGACGATCTCGTCCTGTGGTTCCGGCGTGACCGCCTGCATCGTCGCGCTCTCGGCCTTCCGTCTCGGCAACCCGGACATGGCGATCTATGACGGCTCCTGGTCCGAATGGGGCTCGCGCCAGGACACGCCGGTCGAGACCGGACCGGCCAACCCCGTATGAGTCTGACCTTCCGACCGATCCGGGACCAGGATGTCGACTCGGTCGTCGACCTCTGGCGGCGCTGCGACCTCACGGTTTCCTACAACGACCCGCATCGCGACATCGAGTCGGCGCGTCGGGCGCCGGATTCCGACCTGCTTGTCGCCGAGGTGCTCGGAAAAGTCATCGCCTCGGTCATGGTCGGCTATGACGGCCATCGCGGCTGGCTCTACTACGTCGCCGTCGATCCCGACAGACGGCGGGAGCGTCTGGGCCTCCAAGTAATGGAAGCCGCAGAGGACTGGATGAAGGCGCGCGGGGTGCCCAAGGCCATGCTGATGGTGCGGCCGACGAACCAGCAGGCGCTCGGGTTCTATGCCAAGATCGGCTGGAACGAAATGCCGACGCATGTCCACAGCAAAACGTTCGACGATGTTCCCGCCATCGGACTCGGCACGGTCGACACGGTCGTTACCTCGCTGGAGATGCTGCACCGGCCGACCCGGCCCTCGCCGCATCCACCGGGCGGGATGCGTACGGCCCTGATCCGGGCGGAACCGCCGACCGTCTCGTTCTACCGATATCTCTACAACACGGTGGGAGCGGACTGGACCTGGATTTCCCGTCGATTGATGGCCGACGCGGACTTGTTGGGACACATCGCCGATCCAGCGGTGGAAGTCTACGTTCTCTATGTTGATGGGGCTCCGGCTGGCTACGGCGAGATCGACCGGCGTCAGAGTGGCGGCGATGTGGAACTGGCCTATTTCGGCCTCCTGCCCGATTTCATCGGAAGAGGTGTCGGCCGCTATCTGCTGGACACGATCGTCGACATCGCTTGGACCGGCCCCACGCGCCGCTTGTGGGTCCATACGTGCGATCTCGACCACCCGCGGGCCATCGGCACCTATCAGCGAGCCGGTTTCCAACCGTTCGACCAGTATATCGAAACCCTGCCCGATCCCCGGCTTGCCGGCCTGCCGATGCCGAAACGTCGACCTGCGCCGTCCGATACGGTAGTGGCCTCAGGGGATGACTCGGTGACGCCGATACGCCGCTAATGCGCCGAGCAGGCTCTCTCGGCTGGAGAAGACCGCGTTGAACCCGGCGCGGCGAATCTTGACCGTGGACGACATGTCGTCCCATGTAGCCGAGAACGTGGTGTCGCCGTATGGACCGCTGGCGATCCGACCGATATCTGGTTCGCTCAAGCCCTCGCGCGCTGCCATCGCCCGCCAGGCATCCGCCGCGGTCGAGAAGGAGTTCGTGAGGCTCTCGGTTTCGACCCCACCCGCTTCCAAGCCGAAGAAATCTGCGATCGCCGGCCAGACGTCCCTCCATCGGAAATAGTCGGCGTTGATCACGTTGTAAGGTTGGTTCGCCGCGCGGGGATCGGTGGCGCACCAGCGCATGGCATCGACCAGGAGTTCGATGTCAGTCACTTGGGATACCCTGTGGAAGTGGCCCTCCGTGCCCGGGAAAGTCAGCGGGCGACCCTGCTCGCGGCACAGCACCGCGTGAACAGCGACCACACTCAGGATGTTGTGCGGATAACCGAGAGAAAAGCCGATCAACAGATGCGGTCGGGTGGTCGACCAGGCAAAGCCGCGCTTCGGGGCTTCCGCCTCCAGCCAATCCTGTTGGTCGAAATAGAAGTTCGGCACCGGGCAGCGCGGATCGTCCTCCTCAGCCGGCGTTTTGAACGGCCCGACATGGCTGCCGTACCACTTCGTACCGTGTACCGCATGCACATGGGCAAGCGGTGCTCCGGCCGCTGTGACAGCGTCCACGGTATTGACCAGCATCGCGGTGTTGCGCGCCGCCTCGACGGCGGGGTCGGGGTCGGGCGCGCGGCCGGCATAGAAGACATGGGTAACGCGCCCAGCCGTATCGCCGAGTCTGGTCCGCAGGCCCATGCCATCCGCCATATCGGCGCTCACATGCTCCAAGCCGTCGATCGGCGGCTTCGGCGGTGTGCGCGACAGGCCGACCACCTGCCACCCTTCCGCCAGCAACCGAGTGGCGATACCGCGTCCGACTATACCGGAGACGCCCGCGATGAGAGCGACACCCTTTCCCGCCACCATAGCCTCCTCCCGGTTCACCCGATTGTTGATTGTCGAAAGCAGTAGGTGCGCACCGGCTGACCGGTACGCCCCCAGGACCGCCCCCGCCCCCCGCGGGTTTGGCCGTCTCGTTGCCGCTGGCCGCGTCGGCGGCCGAGCGCGGTCAGTGGGCCAGGATCTGGCTCAGGAACAGCTTTGTACGATCGGACTTCGGGTTCGTGAAGAACTCGTCCGGCGTGTTCTGCTCCACGATCTCGCCCTGGTCCATGAAAATCACGCGGTCGGCGACCCGTTTGGCGAAGCCCATCTCGTGGGTGACCACAAGCATGGTCATCCCGCTCTCCGCCAGGCCGACCATAACGTCCAGCACTTCCGAAATCATCTCCGGATCCAGCGCCGACGTGGGCTCGTCGAAGAGCATGATCGTCGGGCTCATGCACAACGATCGGGCGATGGCCACACGCTGCTGCTGTCCGCCGGAAAGTTGGCCCGGATACTTCTGGGCCTGTTCCGGAATCTTCACACGCTCGAGATACTGCATGGCGATCTTCTCGGCTTCGGCCTTGGGCATATTCTTGACCCAGATCGGAGCCAGCGTGCAGTTCTCCAGAACCGTCAGATGGGGGAACAGATTGAACTGCTGGAACACCATGCCGACATCGCGCCGGATAGCGTCGATGTTCTTCAGGTTGTTCCCCATCTCTGTACCGTTGACGATGATATCGCCCGCCTGGTGCTCCTCCAGGCGGTTGATGCAACGGATCATGGTCGATTTGCCGGACCCGGACGGGCCGCAGATGACGATCCGCTCACCCTTGTTCACCGAGAGATTGATGTCCTTGAGGACATGAAACTCCCCGTACCACTTGTTCACGCCGGCGAGTTCGATCACGACCACGTCGGAGATGGCGGAGGCGACGTGAACGACGTCGTCGAGAGCTTGAGTATCGATGCTCATGGGCACATTCCCTGTTCGCATTCTTAGCTTTTGTTATCGGTCCGTCACCGCCGGCCGTAGCCGCCGCCGATCGTCCGCTCGAGATGCTGGCTGTACTTCGACATGGCGAAGCAGAGGACGAAGAAGAACATCGCCGTGAACAGCAGCGGTTCCGTGTGGAAACCGAGCCAATTCGGGTTCTGTCCCGCCGCCTTGCCCATCAGCAGGATGTCGTAGAGGCCGATGATCGAGACCAGGGTGGTGTCTTTCATCAACCCCATGAAGCTGCCGACGATGTTCGGGATCATCAGCTTCAGGGCCTGCGGCATGACGATGAGGGCCATCATCTTCCAGAAGTTAAGCCCCATGGCCTGTGCAGCTTCGTACTGACCCTTGTTCACGGCCTGCAGACCGCCACGCACTGTCTCCGCCATATAGGCGGCGGCGAAGATACACACGGCGACGATGACCATGGCCAGTTTCGGCGGGTTGAGCTCAACCGGCAGGAACAGCGGCATCATGGTGACAGCCATGAAAAGGATCGTAATCAGGGGGACCGACCGGAACAGCTCGATGAACGCCGTGCAGAACACTCGTATGACCGGCATTTTGGAGCGGCGGCCAAGCGCGAGCAGAATCCCGTTCGGCAACGCCGAGGCGATGCCGATACCCGAGATCACCAGGGTCAGGAACAGGCCGCCCCAGATTGTCGTCGGGATTTCGACCAGGTCCCACGACCCCAAATACACCAGCGACAGGACGAACCCGACGCCGAACGCTCCGAGCAACACGTACTTGTGCAGACGGTCGTCCTTGCCCGCAAAACCGGTCGCCGAAACCAGCAGCTCCGCCAGAGATCTGCCGAAGACGTAGGTGGTGGCGACATGGAGCCAGACCGCGGCGAAAAGCGTCAGAGCGACAGAGGCCATGACGTGCAGGAAGATCCCGAACTCGCCGCCGAGGAAAAGTGCTGCGCCGAGGAACGGGAAGGTCAGGACGGCGGACATGCCGATCTGGATCTTACCCGTGATCTTCGGTAGCCAGAACGGTATCAGCCAAAGCAACAGAATGATCCCGCCGAGATTGACGCGCCACTGCTCCTCATCCGGATAGCGGCCGTACATCATGCTGTTGAACCAGACCCCGATACCGGCCCAGCACGCCCCCTCTCCGCGATTGATGTCGAGGCATTCCCGGTACGTGTCCGCGGACCAGATCGCGTTGATGATCCCGTACTCGATCGCGAACTGAACGATCAGGTAGACGAGATATAGGCTGACGACGGTCAGGATCGTATCGACCGGCCCGCCGAACAGGTTCTTTCGCAGCCAACCGACCGCGCCGACCGTATTGGCCGGCGGCGGTAGGCTGGGCTTCGGGCGAAAGGCGGTGTCGGATTGAGTCGCATCCGTCATGGCTCACCGCTCCTTAATCTGAACGATCTTGTTGTAGTAGTTCAGCGCCGCCGAAATCGTGAGGCTGACGGTCATGTAGAACAGCATGACCATGGCCACGATCTCGATCGCATGGCCGGACTGGTTCAGCGACGTCTGCATGAAGACGGCGACAAGATCCGGGTATCCGATGGCGATCGCCAAGGACGAGTTCTTCACCACGTTCATCCAGTTGCTGATCATGGGCGGAACCACCGCGCGCATGGCCTGCGGGATGACGACGAGGCGCAGGGTCCAACTCGGCTTCAAGCCGAGCGAATAGGACGCCTCCGTCTGGCCGTGGCTGACAGACAGGATGCCGGCTCGCACCGCCTCCGCCATGAATACCGTGTGGTACAGGACGAGCGCGAAAAGCAGTGCGCAGAAAGCCCGGGGCACATCGGCGCCGCCCTGGAAGTTGAAACCCTGAAGCGACGGGTAGTCGAAGCTCAGCGGTGAGCCAAGGGCGACGAACGCCACCAGGGGCAATCCGATGATCAGACCGACCCCGGTCCAGAACGCGGGGAACTTCTGACCGGTATCCAACTGCCGCTTCTTCGCCCAGACGCTCACGCCATACGCGGCCGCGATGCCGATAAGCGCCATGATCACGACGATGTTGAAGCCCTCGCCCGGCACCGGCGCGGGAACATACAGACCGCGGTTGTTCAGGAAGACGCTGTCGAACAGCGCGATCTGGTTCTCCTTGTCCCTCGGGCTCGGAAGGGCCGCAGAGAGCGTGAACCAGAACAGAATGTGAAGCAGCAGCGGGACGTTCCGCATGACCTCGACAAAGGCCGACGCCAATTTCGAGACCAGGAAGTTCTTCGACAACCGCATGACGCCGACGATGAAACCGAAGAACGTCGTCGCGATGATCGCAAAGAAAGAAACGATGAGCGTGTTCGCGATGCCGACCAGATAGACGTCGAAATAGGTGTCGCCGGCTTCATAGTCGATGATCGACCACGCGATGGAAAATCCGGCTGTGGAGCCGAGGAACCCGAAGCCGGCGGACATGCCGCGCGCTTGCAAGTTTTCTGCGGTATTCGTGATGAGGTAGTTCGCCGTCCAGATCACCGCGAGTGCGACGATGACCTGATAGAAGACGGAGCGGTACCGCTCATCGTTTAAGATCTCTGAGAACGATCGCGCGTCCTTGCGCGGGCCAGCCTTATCGACCACGGCCATCGCCAAGCCCTCCGATCCGAAACAAATTGTCTAACGAAAACGGACGGTGCCCGATCGACCAGCGATCGGGCACCGAAACGTTCAGACGATCACCGGAACGGCGGGGAGTACATCAGCCCACCGCGGGTCCACAGGTCGTTGACCGACCCCGGACGCGGGATGTTCATGACGGTCTTCGCACCCATGTACTCTTCGTAGTTCTCGCCGTAGTTGCCCACCATCTTGATGATGTTGTAGGCCCACTCCGGCTCGAGGCCGAGACCCTTGTTCAGGTCGCCCTCGACGCCAAGCATACGCTTGACTTCCGGATTGGTGCTGCTGGCCTTGATCTCGTCGATGTTGCTGGAGCTGATGCCCAGTTCCTCGGCGTTGACCATGGCGAACACCGACCACATCACGATGTCGTTCCACTGGCTGTCGTTCTGACGAACGACCGGGCCGAGCGGCTCCTTGGAGATGGTCTCCGGGAGAATCGTGAAGATCGACTGATCCGGCGCCTTGGCGCGGATCGAGGCCAGGCCGGACTTGTCGTTGGTGACCGCATCGCAGCCGCCGGAGAAGAACGTGCTGTCACGCACGTTGCTGTCTTCGAAGACGACCGGCTGCATGTCCAGGCTGTTGGTCCGGCTGTAGTCCGTCAGGTTCAATTCGGTCGTCGTACCGGTCAGAACGCAGACGGTGGCACCGGCGAGCTCCATAGCGCTGCTAACGCCGAGGTCGTTGGAAACCATGAAGCCCTGGCCGTCGTAGAAGTTCACCGTGGTGAAATCCAGGCCGAGCTGCGTGTCGCGGAACAGGGTCCACGTGGTGGTACGCGACAGAACGTCGGACTCACCGTTCGCCATGGCCGTGAAGCGCACGGCCGAGGTGACCGACTGGTACTCGATCTTGTCCGGATCGCCGAAGATCGCCGCGGAGATCGCGCGGCAGTTCTCGACGTCGAAGCCCGACCACTTGCCGTCGTCAGACAGCGAATAGAAGCCAGGAGCCGGCGTGCCGACCTGGCAACGCAGGATGCCGCGGTTCTTGACGATTTCGAGCGTGCTCTCCTGCGCCAGAACCGGCTCGGGAGTAAACGCGAGGCTTGCCAGGAACCCCGCGCCCAGAGCCAAAAGGCTGACCTTCTTCATGATGTGAAACCCACCCAGGTTATCGTTGTAACTGGATCGACCGATGCGATCCTGGGATCCCGCTTTCGCAAAGACCTTGCCAGGACAGCATTGACCGAATTCCGCGACTCTCCATCCCCCGACACGCCCGACAACTGCCTAATAGGCGTGCAATTGCCGAAAGGCTGCCAATTAACGGAGCAGTCCGCCCGGAACGTGGTCATTCCAACATGGCGTTAACGTGAAAAGCAAGCTTTCCGGCGCTCGCGTGCTCTTGCCCCCGACCCCGGAGAAATCGACACTGCACTCTCAACAGGATACAGCGGCATTTTCGACCGCTCGCGCAACAACCCGATCGAGGATCCAATGGCCGACGACCGCCCGCACAAGACCAGAACGCGTCTCATACATGCCGGCCGTACGCCGCATGAGTTCAAGGGCGTCGTGAACACGCCGGTCTTTCACGCGTCAACGGTTCTCGCTCCCTCCCTGAACGCCTGGCGCACAGTTCGTTCGGCGCCCCCGCCCAACTATCCCGAGGGGATCGACGCGCCGATCACCTATGGCGTCAGCGGCACACCGACCACGTATCGTCTCGAAGCCGCCCTGTGCGAGATCTACAAGGCGGGCGACGTGGTGATGACATCGTCCGGTCTGTCGGCGATCACCGCCGGCCTGCTTGCCGTTCTCCAGGCTGGAGATCATCTCCTGATGACGGACACCGCCTATTTCCCGACCCGCAAATTCTGTGATCAGGTGCTCGCGAAGTACGGTGTCGAGACGACCTACTACGATCCGCGCATCGGCGCTGGGATCGCTCATCTGATCAGACCGAATACGAAATGCGTCTACACCGAAAGCCCCGGTTCGCAGACGTTCGAGATACAGGACATTCCCGCGATCGCCGAACAAGCTCATAAGGCCGGCGCCGCGGTCATGATGGACAATACCTGGGGAACGCCGTTGTTCTGTGATCCGTTCGCGCTCGGCGTCGACATCGTCAACGAGGCGGTCACCAAGTACATCGGTGGCCATTCCGACGTGATCATGGGGCTGATTGCCAGCACGCGGGAGTACGCGGGTCAGATCCGCGCGACCGTCCGTCTCCACGGGCACTACGTGGCACCGGACGATCTCTATCTCGCCGCCCGTGGCCTCCGCACGATGGAGTTCCGGCTCCGACAGACCGGACAGACCGGCCTCGCGCTCGCCACATGGCTCGAGAATCGTCCCGAGATCGAGACCGTCCTTCACCCGGCCCTGGAAAGCCATCCCGATCACGCCCTATGGCAACGGGATTTCAGTGGATGCAGCGGCCTTTTCTCCGCCGTATTCAAACCTGTCCCCGATCAGGCGCTCGCGGCGTTCTACGATGGACTCGCCCTGTTCGGCATGGGGGCGAGCTGGGGCGGTTTCGAGAGCCTGGTAAAACCGACCGACGTCTCGTTGGAGCGCAGCGCCACCGAATGGCCCTACGAAGGTCCGATTGTTCGTTTCTACACCGGGCTGGAGGACCCCGAAGACCTGATCGCCGATGTCGAGGCGGGTCTCGACCGCCTTCGAAGAGTGGCTGAGGCCGCCGGAGCGTGATGCGTTAGCCGATCGTAAACGGAAGAGCGTATATTTGCCGACGCCCCGTGGAAGTCCCTGTGAGGTGATCCGTTGGCCGACACCTGTCTCGGCACTGAACGCAAGTGGCGGATGGTCTTCTGCACCAGCCGACCGTCGCGCTATTCGGCCGTGCTGAATACCCTCAGACAAACCTTCACGATCACGGTCACCGGCAGCGGGCCAGCCGCCACGGCCGCAATAGAGACCGCCCCCGACGTGGTGATCATCGAGGACCAGCTCATCGGCGGAAACGGTGCCTGGCTGGCCCAGCAGGCGAGGATGGTGGGCCAGGGCAGATCGAACACGGTGGTCATGGTCGGGCACCAAAACGCCGCAACCACTCGCCTGTTGGAGGAAGGCATGATCGATGCCGCTTTCTCCGACGATCTTAGCGCCGGCGAGTTCCTTCAGCAGTTCTGGCGGGTCTTCGGCACCGGTGAGGAAGACAGTCGGATCAGCTTGATCTCGAAGCCCGCTGCCCGGGTCATGGACGATGGCCGGAAGATGTACAGCCGGCTGGAGGAGATGGTGATCGACGGCGGTATCGGCCGGGAGGGACGCATGGTCGTGGCGGCGACGGCCGATAGCGTCGTCAGCCTCGCTGACGATCCGAGCGTCGCGCCGATGCTGCACCAGCTTCGTGGCCATCACGACAGCACGTTCGCTCACAGCCTCAGAGTCGGCATCCTCATGGCCTCGTTCGGCAGGGCCATCGGCGTCCCGGACGATCAGCTCCGGCTAATGGCGGAAACAGGCCTGCTGCACGACGTCGGCAAACTGAAAATCCCGTTGTCGGTTCTCGCCAAACCGGGGCGACTGACCGAGGAGGAGCGGCGCGAGATCAGGCTGCATCCCGAGATCGGCGCCCAACTCGTCATCGAGGGATACAGCGACCTTCCCGACCTAGTTACGGCCGTCCGCCACCACCACGAGAAGCTCGACGGTTCCGGATATCCGGACGGACAGGCCTATGGCGAGATCCATGAAATGTCACTCTGTACGGCGGTGGTCGACGTCTATTCGGCCCTGACCGACCAGCGGGACTACAAGCAGGCCATGGACCAGGAGGACGCTTTCGAGATCATGGATTCGCTATCGGGACATCATCTCGAACCGCGCCTCTACAAACGCTTCCGTGAACTCGTGATGGACGGCCGACACGTTGGCGCAGCCGCGCGCTAGACGATTGAGTCCCGTCAGCCCCCGGCTCAGCCCTTGTTCAGGCGGCCGGAAAATGGCGAAAGCTGATACCGCCCGACTTCTTGATCTGCTCCACCAGCGCGACCTCCCAGGAGAGATAGTCGTTCATCGCCTTCTCGATCTCGGCCTTGTTGGTCCGGTCGTAGGGCCGAAGGTAGCTGTCGTTCGGCTCCGACAGCACGGCGGTCATGCCACTCTGCATGGGGAGACCCGCCGCCTCCCACGCCGAAGTTCCTCCGTCGACCAGGCGCACGTCGCGTCCGCTGCTCGCCAGATCGGATCCGGCAAACCGGGCAAGCATGCCATCCGGTGAGGTAAGCAGAATGATCTTGTCTGCCGGGATCTTGGAAAGATTGTCAGCGATGGCGACCCGACCGGCCCACCAGGCGCCCTGAGGATGGCCGTCGCGGTAGTCCAGAGCCTTGGCGAGATCGAGCATCACCGCGCCACCATCGACCAATGCCTTCGCCTGGGCCGGGGCGATCGACGGAACGGCGTTCAACGCATCCAGCCCAAGAATCGTCTTCGCGGACGGACCCGAGGCGGTTGGCTGCCCGTCTAGGCCGGACGTCAGGACATAGACATCGTCCCATCCCAACTGGACCAGCCAACTCGCGGTCATCAGTGCCCGGACCTTGCGATCGTCCACGAGCACCACCCTGGCGTTTCGGACCGGCAGGTAGCTGTCGGTCGCCTGGACAAGCTGTCCGCCGGGCGCGTGGCGGCTATCGGCGATACGGAGTGCCGCGAACTCCTCGGCGGTGCGCACGTCCAGGATCGAGAGGGTCCGGCTGTCTCGCTGATCGCGCCAGGTATCGAGGGTCTCGGCATCGATGGTCTTGACACCAAAGCGGCGGGCGCACGCTTCGGCCCGGGCAAGCGCCTGATCCAGGGTGTCATCGGTCGGGGCCGGAGCGGTGCGGCCGTTGCCGTGCTCTAGCTGGTAACCGGACAGGTGCCAGCCCATGGTGCCGTTTCGGAGCGCGACAACTCTGTTTGGGATGCCGGCATTGATCAGCGACTGTGCGCCGATGATCGAGCGGGTTCGCCCGGCACAGTTGACCACGACGGTCGTTTCGGGATCCGGCGCAACCTCGCCCACCCGAAAAACCAGTTCCGCCCCCGGCACGTCGATTCCGGTCGGAATATTCATCACCCGGTATTCGTCCATTGGCCGACTGTCCAGGACCACCAGCTTCTCGCCACCGTCCATCATCGCCTTCAATTCATCGGCCGAGACCGACGGAGTTTCGTAGGCATGCTCGACGAACTCGCCGAATGCCTTGGACGGAACGTACATCCCGCTGAACAGTTCGAACCCGGCTGCCGCCCAGGCCGGCGTGCCGCCGTCAAGCACGGCAACGTCGGTGTATCCAAAGCCCTCCAAGAGAGCCGCCGCGCGCTGGGCAAGTCCCTCGCCCGCATCCTCGACCACGATCGGTGTCGACCGCCGAGGAATCAGCTCGCCGACCCGCATCTCGATCTGCGCCAACGGAATGTTCGCGGCCAGGATCGGGTGCGACGCGCCGTATTCCGCCTGCTCCCGGACGTCGATCAGTGCGATCTCTCCAGCACCGTCCAGCATCGACTTCAGGCTTACGGCATCGATCGTCTTGGCCATGCGAATTCCTCCCCTTTAGGGTCAATCTCAGGCGGCGGCGGACTCAAGCGCCTCGGCTGTCTCCAGCCAGTGTTCTTCGGCCTTCTCGATGGCGGCGTCCAATTCCGCCTTGCGCTGGATCAGACGCTGCAACTCCGCGGTCGAGCCGTCATAGGTCGTCGCGTCTCCGAGTTTCGCCACGACGGCGTCCCGCTGCTCCACCAGCTTCTCCAGCGCCTTCTCCGCGTCCTTCGCTGCTTTGCGGAGTTCCGCATTCTGGCGGCGCACCTCGGCGTTCTGACGCCGCTGGTCCTTCTTGTTGACCTTGTCTGCGTCCCTGTCCCTGGACTTCTCGCCCCGACGGTCGTCTCGGATGCGATCGCGGTAGGCGGCGAGATCGCCCTCGAAACGCGACACAGTACCGTCGGCCACCAGCCAAAGCCGGTCGACGGTCAACTCCATCAGGCGGCGATCGTGGCTGATCAGGATCACGGCGCCTGGAAAGTCGTTCATCGCCTGCACCAGAGCCGTGCGGGCATCGATGTCGAGGTGGTTGGTCGGTTCGTCGAGCACCAGAACGTGCGGATCGTCGGCCATGACGAGCGCGAGCGACAGCCTCGCCTTCTCCCCGCCGGACAGTGCGCCGACCCGAGTGGTCTGCTTGTCCTGGGTCAGGCCGACGGAACCGAGGCGGGCCCGCACTCGATCCACCGGTTGGCCCTTGAGACGGCGCGACAGATGGTCGACGGCGGTGTCGGCCGGGTCGAGTTCGTCTGCATGATGCTGGGCGACGTATCCGACCCGGAGCTTGGCGGCCCGATGGACTTCCCCGGTCTCGGCGTGAAGTTCGCCGGCGATCAGTCGAGCGAGCGTGGTCTTGCCGTTGCCATTGGCGCCGAGCAGGCCAATGCGGTCATCCGGGTCCAGGCGGAGGTCCAGGTGCCGCAGGATCGGCTTGCCCGGCTCGTAGGAGACCGAGGCCTTGTCGATGGCGAGCAAGGGCGGAGCCAACTCGTCCGGCTCGGGGAAGCGGAACCGGGTCTCCGGATCGGCGACCGCGGCCGGGATCACCTCCATCTTCTCCAGCATCTTGATCCGGCTCTGGGCCTGGCGGGCTTTTGAAGCCTTGTAGCGGAAACGATCAACGAAGGCCTGAAGGTGTTTGCGCTGCGCGTCCTGTTTGGTGCGTTCGGCCTCGATCTGCGACAGCCGTTCCTCGCGCATCCGCTCGAAGGTGTCGTAGTTGCCCGTGTACTGCGTCAGTCCAAGCCGCTCGACATGCAGGATGGAGGTCGGCACCGCGTTCAACAGGTCGCGGTCATGACTGACGATGATCAGCGTCTTGGGATACGCTTTGAGGTGCTGTTCCAGCCAGACCGTGGTCTCAAGATCCAGATGGTTGGTCGGCTCGTCGAGCAGCAGAAGTTCCGGTTCCTGGAACAGGACCGCGGCCAGCGCGACGCGCATTCGCCAACCGCCCGAGTACTCCGAAAGCGGCCTCTGCTGCATTGCCTCGGTGAATCCGAGGCCTGCCAGGATCCGAGCTGCCCGCGCCGGAGCGGCGTGGGCGTCGATATCCACCAGACGCGTCTGAATCTCGGCAATTCGGTGCGGGTCGGTCGCAGTCTCCGCCTCGGTCAGCAGTGCCGCCCGCTCCCGGTCGGCGGCTAGGACGTGATCGATCGGAGTTTCATTGCCGCCCGGCGCCTCCTGACGCACCCAGCCGATCGCGTTGTTCAACGCGAACGGACCGGTGAGGCTGACCGATCCGGTATCGGTCTGAAGCTCGCCAACGATAACTTTCAGCAACGTCGACTTGCCGGTGCCGTTGCGGCCGACAAGACCGACTCTGTGGCCGGGTGGAATCGTCGCAGTCGCGTCCTCGATCAGGATACGGCCAGCCACGCGCACGGTGATGTTGCGGATCGACAGCATGAGCCGGGTGATAGCACCGCTCGCGGCAGCGGGCCAAGCGGGATCCCGCAACGGGACAGGTAGGCGCGACAAGACGGAGCGGAACGCAGGCGCCGCGCACATTCCCACAGCTTCCCTCCCCCTTGCCATCGGCGTATGACTTGCCGGATGGCCTCTCCCGCTTTGTCCACCTCGGCTCCCGTGACCGCCGCCAGAGCCATCCTTATGATGGTGGCGGCCGCCGGCATCCTCACGGTGAACGACGCGATCGCCAAATGGCTGACCGAACGCTACCCGGTGGGTCAGGTTCTGGCGATCCGCGGCATCCTGGTCGTATCGCTGGTCTACGGCTGGGCCGTGGTTTCGGGCAGGACCTCTGCGTTGCGGGTCAGAAGTTGGAAGCTGAACCTGACGCGCGGCGGCCTGATGGCCCTGTCGACCTTCCTGTTCGTCACGTCGTTGTCCCTGATGCCGATCGCCGATGCCATCGCGATCTCGTTTGCCGGCCCCATCTTCGCGACTGCGCTGGCCGCTCTCATCCTGGCGGAACCTGTCGGATGGCGGCGCTGGAGCGCGGTTGCCGTCGGCTTCGCCGGCGTAGTCGTTATGCTCAGGCCGACGCCGGAGATGTTCAGGCTGGTCGCCCTGATCCCAATCGTGGCGGCCTTCGTTGGCGCCTTGCGCGATATCGTCACCCGGAAGATGGGAACCGGCGGGGAATCTACCCTGATGGTCCTGATCGTATCGACCAGCGTCGTCGCGTTTGCCGGATTGCTCACGCTCCCGTTCGGTTGGGTCGTGCCGACACCTGCGGACCTGGCGCTGTTCGTTCTCACCTCGGCTCTGGTCGCCGTGGCGCAGGGGTTGATGATCGAGAGCCTGAAACACGGCGAGGTCGGCCTGGTCGGTCCGTTCAAATACACCAGCCTGTTGTGGGCGATTGTCCTTGGACTGCTTGTTTGGGGAGACGTTCCCGGCCTGTGGACATGGGTCGGCGCCGCGTTGGTCATAGCCAGTGGGCTCTATATCTGGCACCGGGAAACCATGGTCAGACGCCGCGACTAGACCAACGACCAAAAAAACTTGACCCAGCGTGGCGTCAGCAACATTTTACTGACAGCGCCGATTTGCTTCCTGCTTGCGGGCGCTTAACAAATGCGGCTAAACGGATCGACAAATCCGTCCGGCCGTAACGGCTTTTGGGGCGGTTTTTTTTATCCGTCGATACTGAAACTTGGGCCTGGTCCTCCCCGACGGACCCCCGGTGATTTGAGGGGCAGCTTGCTCCGGGTCAACAAAAGCTAAAGCGCTTCGGCACGACCGGCCCCTCGAAGAAACGAATGAGGAGTCCAGAGATGTCGCGCCAAAGACACCAAACATCCGAAAATCGACAGTTCGGCACTGCCGCCCGCTTCAACGGCAGCGAAAAATTGTCAAAATTGAACAAGAAGTCGCCTACAGAACAAAATAGCGAATTTTGCTCGAATCCGAAGTCTTCGTCGCGCTTTGAACAGACCGATACCGCATCTCCCTCCAACGATTACTGCGTAGATAAAGAAATGTCGCCCGAACAACGGACGACGCAAGGGAAGGAGAGCGCATCCATGATCGACCCAGCAGCCACACTTGCGTGCGCCGACACGCCATCTCCCAGTCTCGTCTTTGGACCGCGAGTGCGCACATCGCCCTATTTCGCGGCAACGAAGCGATGGGGAGCGAGCGCGTTCACGATCTACAACCACATGTACATGCCGGTCGCCTATCGCGGCGAAGCCGATTACTGGTCGCTGATTCACGACGTGACAATCTGGGATGTCGCTGCCGAGCGCCAGGTTGAGATAACGGGAACGGACGCCGCAGCCTTCGTTCAGTACATCACGCCTCGCGACCTATCCAAGATGCAGGCTGGACAGGCGAAATACGTCCTGCTCTGCGATCACGACGGCGGCGTACTCAACGATCCTGTGCTCCTGAAACTTGCCGACGACCGCTACTGGTTGTCCCTCGCCGACGGCGACCTGCTGCTTTGGGTCAAAGCACTGGCTCGAGCCGGAGACTGGCGTGTGTCGGTGAGCGAGCCGGACGTCTCTCCGCTGCAGATCCAGGGGCCGAAGGCTGGAACACTGATGCAGCGGGTGTTCGGCGACTGGATCGCCGACCTGAAGTACTTCCGCTTCGTTGAGACCGATTTGGACGGCGCCCCGGTCGTGGTCGCCAGAACCGGCTGGTCCGGAGAGTTCGGGTACGAGATCTTCCTGCGCGACGGTCGCTACGGCGACGCTCTCTGGGAACGGCTGTTCGAGTTGGGATCCGACCTCGGTGTCGCTCCCGCGGGCCCGAACGCCATCCGTCGGATCGAGGCGGGCCTGCTTTCCTACGGCGCCGACATGACGGCCGAAAACAATCCTTTCGAACTCGGTCTCGACCGGTTGATCTCCCTGGATCTGGACGTCGACTTCATCGGCAAGGACGCGCTTCGGGAGATAGCCGCCAAGGGGGTGACCCGCCGGCTCGTCGGCATAGAGATTCTGGGCGATCCGATCCAGGCGAATGTCGAACACTGGACCGCGAGGTTCGGCGGCGAAGGAAATACCGGTTTGGTAACCAGCGCGATCTATTCCCCGCGCCTGCACCGAAACATCGCGATCGGGTACGCGCCCGAGGGCGATCATATCGTCGGGACGGGCCTAATCGTCGACACGGCGGACGGTCCACGTGCGGCAACCGTCGTGCCGATGCCGTTCGTCGATCCTGCGAAGGAACTGGCAAAGGGAACCGCCAAAGCCGCCTGATTTCGGTCGTCTATTCCAGCGGCACGCCGTCGCTCCCTTTCCAGCCGGATGGCCCTCGCCATCCGGCGTTCCTGCGGGATCGACATCCCAGCCAAGCCCGCTAGGCTTGGGGGCCTGATCGAGTTCGAACGATCAAGCCACGGTGGGAAGCGATGGTGACCGACTACGACAGGATTTTGCGCGGCGACGGACGGGTCTCGAAGGACGGGGCCACCAATGCCGAAAGCTATGACGCCTGGGCCAGCGACTACGACCGCCAGCTCGCCGACTGGGGGTACGAGGCCCCGACCCGTGCCGCCGGCCTCCTTGCCCGACACCTCGACGGCTTCGCGCAGGCCCGCGTTCTGGACTGCGGCTGCGGCACGGGAATGACAGGCGCGGCGTTGCGAGACTCAGGCTTCGGCGGACCGATCACCGGTTTCGACATGTCCACCGCGAGTCTCGAGATCGCCCGCGCCAAGGGCATTTACGCAGACCTTGAGCAGGTCGACCTCAATGCCCCCCTACCGATCGAGGCCGACAGCATGGACGGCATCCTGTGTGTCGGCGTTCTCACCTACATCGAGGAAGCACCGTTGCTGAAGGAATGGATGCGGGTGCTTCGGCCGGGCGGCGTCGCGGTGTTCACCTGTCGCACCGACTTCTGGGAGAGCCGTGGGTTCGAAAAAACACTGACGGACCTGGAAAAGATGGGGACTCTGCGCCGGCTGGAGACCACGCAGCCCCTGCCCTACATTCCCGGAAACCCCGAGTTCGGCACCAAAATCCAGATTATCTACGGGGTCGTCGGCTCGATCTGAGACGGTCCCCGGTTCTTCGTCCGCTCCCATTTGCGGGGCACCGGCGCAGCAATCGACCGAGGGTGTTCGGAGTGGCGAAGTCCCGTCTCGCACGGTAACCGCCCACGCTCCGACCCGGACGATATCTTCTCCACATCAACAGCCGATCGCCAGACCCGTCGGGAAAAGTGGCGCGCCCAGCAGGACTCGAACCTGCAACCGTCCGCTTAGAAGGCGGATGCTCTATCCAGTTGAGCTATGGGCGCCCTGCGCATCGGACGAACCAGTGCTGTGCCGCCGTCAGTGGGTCCAGTTGCCGCGGCGGTTGAAAGCGAAATTGTCAGCATACGCTTTCGGCGTCAGCTTACGTTCGCGCGGTTCCTGCACGATGAAGGCGAAACCATGCTTGCGGGCGAAAGCGATCGCCTCGTCCTTGGTTTCGAAAGGGATCCGGACCTGATTGGTCGTGTCGCCGGCCGATACCCAGCCCATCAGAGGTTCGGGGATGCGCCGGCTCTCGGCACGATATTCCAGCAGCCAGTCCTTTGTCTTAGCCCGTCCGGACTGCATGGCGGTCTTCGCCGGCTTGTAGATCCGCACCATCATCGCTAGGCAGCTCCTTGTCCTCGCGCCGCAGATTCCAACCCACCCGGAACTCTGATTGCCGGATCTCCGGTGAGTGTATCCCAAGTCGTGGTCGGGGTGGACGGATTCGAACCGCCGGCCCTCTGCTCCCAAAGCAGATGCGCTACCAGGCTGCGCTACACCCCGTGACCCCGTCATCGGTATGGATGGATATCCGCACCGCAGCGCCATCGCAAGCCCGGTGTGATCGATGGAGGGTGCCGCGGATCGGCGAGCCTCTGTTTTCCGCCTGGCGAAACGTCTTGCGGAGAGCCAGGACGGGAACGTTCTCCGAACTTGGTATTCATGAAGACCGCTGACCCGGCTACCGTGCCGTCGACACCGATTTCAGGACGAGAGCAACGTGGCCAACCGTACCCTTACCTTCGACCAAAGACTCCACACCTACCTGACCGGCATGGGCGGGCGGGAGCCGGACGTGGCGGCCCGATTGAGGGCCGAAACCGCAGGCATGGCGGAGGCCGGCATGCAGATCTCGGCCGACCAGGGTAACGTGATGGCGTTTCTCGTCGAACTGCTGGGCGTCACCAAGGCGGTTGAGGTCGGAACGTTCACCGGCTACTCGGCGCTGCGCATGGCGCTGGCCCTGCCGGAAGACGGGAGCCTTATCTGCTGCGACGTCAGCGACGACTTCACCCGGGTCGGCCGACCGTATTGGGAAGAAGCCGGAGTCGCCGGGCGGATCGACCTCAGGCTCGCGCCGGCGACGGAGACCCTGCAGGCGATGATCGACGCTGGCGAGGCGAACACGGTCGACCTCATGTTCATCGATGCCGACAAGCCGAACTATGATGCCTACTACGAGCAGGCCTTGGTTCTGGTCCGCCCCGGCGGGCTCATCCTGGTGGACAACGTGCTCTGGTCCGGCGCCGTTGCGGATCCGGAAAACCAGCAAGAAAGCACGCAAGTCATCCGCAGCCTCAACGCCAAGATCCGAAACGACGACCGGGTGTCCATGGCAATGCTGGGGATCGGCGACGGGCTGACCATGGTGCGAAAACGGCCGTAGAACGGGGGCTTGGCCGCACTCTCCCGCTATGGCCGGACCACTACCGCATCGCGTCTGACGTCACGAGCGCCCCTTCCCCGATACCAAGACGTTCCGCCGTTCCGCCGACGAGTTCGAGGACGTAGCGCACCCGACGGCGGGAGGCGATGGTCGCTTCAGAATACGGCACCGCGCGTTCATGGATTTGTTCCACCCGTCCGTCGTCGCCAATGAAAAGCATGTCGAGCGGAATACGAGTGTTCCGCATCCACATGGTGATCCGCTCTCGGCGAGGAAACACGAACAACATCCCGCGATCCGCGGCTAGCTCGTCGCGATGCATCAGTCCTCGCCCGCGCTCCTCCGGCGTATCGGCGATCTCCACCTGGAACACATGGGCCTCACCCGTTCCGGTGGTAACGGTCAGCGGCACCAGCGATCCGGCCCAAGATTCGGACGCTAGGAGGACGAGAGCGAGCAGGAAGACGGAAATTCTCATGGCGACAGCACAGCCTCGGCCAGTCGGTAGATGTGGTCCCGGACAGGCCCCGGGTTCGGCGGATCGGCGATCGTCGTGAACCAGTGCTCCGGCGGGTTCCGGCCCCGGCTGTGGTTCCACTCCAACCGTCGCAGCACCTGCTCTGGCGCCCCATCCAAAGGGACATCCGGATCGATCCCGTTGAGCGTCGCCCAGATTCCGGTCCAGGCTCGAGCCACGGACCAGGGATTGTATCCTCCTCCGCCGACCACGAGTACCCGCGGCGCGCAATGGACAAGCCGCTCGACGGCCGACCAGAGCGCCCGGTTCGAAAGCTCCAGTTTTGCCTGCGGATCGTCCGCCAATCCGTCGGCACCGGTCTGGATGACCAGCGCATCCGGAAAGAACCGTTCGACGAGCGGAACCACCGCCCGATCGATCAGACAGTCCAATTCGCTGTCGTTGAGCCCCTGCGGCACCGGAAGGTTGCGGGCCATGCCGCCCGCCCGATCGTCGACCGCACCCGTACGTGGCCACCGTCCATGCTCGTGAATCGAGACCGTCAGGACCCTGTCGTCGTGGTGGAAGGCGTCTTGCACACCGTCGCCGTGATGGGCGTCGAGGTCGACATAGGCCACGCGCTCCAGGCCGTGATCGAGCATCGCCAGGATGCCGAGCACCGGATCATTGAAGAAGCAGAAACCCCAGGCCATGGCGCGGCGGCCGTGGTGGGTGCCGCCCGCGAGCGAATGGATCACGCCGCGCTCAACGCCGGCCAAAAGCGTGCCGGCCAGGATCGAGGCGCCGGAAGAGGTCGCCGGGCGCCTGAAAATCTCCGCAAAGACCGGATTGCCGTTGCGCCCAATGTTGTAGCGATCCCGGATCTCTTCCGGGACATGCCGGGTCCGCTCGGCTTCGGCGACCGCTTCGACGTAGTCCGGGTCATGGAACCGGAGGAGTTGGTCGGGTCCCGCCTGCCGACAATCGAGATACTGCGATCCGTCCAGCCATCCGAGCGACCGGGCGAGATCCAGCACCGGCGTCACCCGCTGAATCGAGAGCGGATGGCGGCGGCCGTAGACGGAATGCCGGTAGATCTCGTTGGCAATCAGAATGGGTCGACGCGGAAAAACAGCCGGCGCCGGGGTCAGCACGCCGGTTGTCCAGGCCGGATCCCGCCGGGCGGTGACGGAAGGATCGACGATGGGGCTCTCGGGTGCGGGGCGGGCCATAACCATGGGCGCAATCTGGATCGCCGATCCGGCCTTGCCAAGTGGCGCCGTCTCGATGTCTGCGATTGCCAAGGTCCCGCCGGCGGTCCATTCTGGCGTCTGCCACTTCGGGGGAGCCGCATTCCGCGGCTGAGAGGTCCGATCGTCGGACGACCCCAGGAACCTGATCCGGTTTGTACCGGCGTAGGGAGCAAGGAGGCCTGAATGCGCGCCCGCGCACCCGACCGTCAGTCCGACCAAACCGCTATCGCCAGCCTGCGGCCGCTTGTCATCGCGGCGGGTCTCGTCTCGGCTTGGCAACTCGTGGTCTGGTTCAGCGGTGCGCCGCCCTACATCCTTCCCGGCCCGCTGGAGGTTGCACAGACGTGGGTCGAGCGATCGCCGATCATCCTGCGTCACGCCGGCATCACGCTGTTGGAGATCGTGCTCGGCCTAGCGATCGGCGTCTTGGTCGGGCTGGGAACAGCTGTGTTGCTGTCCGAGTGGCGTCGGCTGCGCCCCTGGCTTCTGCCGGTGCTGGTGATCAGCCAGGCGATTCCCGTCTTCGCGCTCGCTCCGATCCTGGTCCTATGGCTCGGTTACGGCATGGCGAGCAAGGTCGCCATGGCCGCCCTCATCATCTTCTTTCCCGTCACCTCCGCCCTGTATGACGGGCTCCGCCGGGTCGACCCGCTGTGGCTCGAAGCCGCGAGATCGCTGGGCTGCACCGGCATACGACTGTTTCGACGGGTACGCCTTCCCGCCGCTTTGCCCGCCTTCGCCTCGGGGCTTCGGGTGGCAACGGCCGTGGCGCCGATCGGCGCGGTCGTTGGCGAATGGGTCGGGTCCTCCGCTGGTCTCGGCTACCTGATGCTGCACGCCAACGCGCGGCTGCAGATCGACCTCATGTTCGCCGCCCTTCTCACCCTCGCCGTCATGGCGGTGGCGCTCTACGCCGCCGTCGACACCATCCTCAGGCGCGCCGTGGCCTGGCAGCCCGGCGAGGCCAATTCCTGACCCCGCCAACTGGAGACAAACGCATGCGCCTTCTGATCGCCACCCTGCTGGTTCTCGCGCTCGCCACCCCGGCGCGAGCGGCAGACAAGATCACGATCCTCCTCGACTGGTTCGTGAACCCGGACCACGCGCCCCTCTATGTCGCCGAAGCGATCGGCGCCTTCGAAGCAGAGGGGCTGGAGGTCGAGATGATCGCTCCGGCAGACCCGAACGATCCGCCGAAGCTCGTCGCCGCCGGGAAAGCCGAGATCGCCATCTCCTACCAGCCGCAACTCCACCTTCAGGCGGCGGCGGGTCTGCCTCTCGTGCGCTTCGGGACGCTGGTCGCCACGCCGCTGAACACGCTGGTGGTCCTCGATGACGGCCCGATCAAGGAGATCGCCGACCTCAAGGGGCGCAAGATCGGCTTCTCGGTCGGCGGCTTCGAACATGCCGTCCTTGGTGCGATCCTGAAGGACGCCGGGCTCGGCAAGGACGACTACGAACTGGTCAACGTCAACTTCTCGCTCTCCCCCTCCCTGATCTCCGGCCAGGTCGACGCGGTTATCGGCGCCTATCGGAACTTCGAGCTGAACCAGATGGACATCGTCGGTCGGCCGGGCCGCGCCTTCTACGTGGAGGAGCATGGCGTACCGCCCTATGACGAACTGATCTACCTGACCAACAAGGAACTCGTTGGAGACCCCCGCCTCAAGCGCTTCCTCGATGCCATCGAGATGGGCACCCAGTATCTGGTCAACCATCCGGACGACTCCTGGACCAAGTTCATCGAACTGAACCCTGACCTGGACGACGAGCTCAACAGGCGGGCCTGGCGGGACACCCTGCCCCGCTTCGCCCTGCGCCCCGCCGCCCTGGACATCGGCCGCTACGAACGGTTCGCAGCTTTCATGCAGGAGGCCGGACTGATCGACACCATTCCGCCGGTCGAGACCTACGCCACTGCCTTGCGATAGGCGCTGCCGGCGCTCGGCACGCGGCTCGCCTCGACATGGGCCGCGTACAGATCATGGGCGGCGCGGAAGATCGGTCCCGGCTGAAGCTCCCGCGCCTCCCACCCCGTCACGGCCTGCACCTTCCCGGCGTTGCCCGTCATGAAGATCTCGTCGGCCGCGTCCAAGTCGGCCGGCGTGATCACCTGCTGCTCGACCGCGATCCCGGCGCCCTTCAGGAGAGAGATCACCCGGTTCTTCGTGATGCCGTCCAGGAATGTGCCGTTCGGCGTCGGCGTGACCGCGACGCCGTCCTTCGCAAGCCACAGATTCGCGTGGCTGAACTCGGCAACGTTGCCCTCGTGATCGCACACCACCGCCAGGTTGAAGCCGCGCTCCATCGCTTCCCGCCTGGCCCGCTGAGAGTTCGGGTACAGCCAACCCGCTTTGCTGTCGGTCGGGGCCATATCCGGTGCTGGCCTGCGGAAGGGCGAGAGCGTCGCCTTGCCGGCATTCTCATTCGGCATCGGCATCTCGAATATCGCCAGGGTGAAAAGGCTTTCCCCGGTTTCCGGCAGGATTGTGCCGCCGCGGCAGAACACCATCGGGCGGATATAGTAGTCGCGGTCGGCGGGGAGCCGCGTCAGACCCTCCAGGCATAGGGTGTGGACGTCATCGCCGGTGATCGTCGGCGCGAGGCCGATCGCCTGGGCCGATCGGATCAGCCGCGCGCAGTGCCTCTCCAAGTCCGGAGCGCGACCTCCGATCGCCCTGGCACCGTCGAACACCGAGCTTCCCGACCAGAACCCGAGATCGGTCGGGCCACACACCATTGGCGGTTGATTGCCCCAAGCTCCCTCGAAATAGTAGATACCTTCCATAACATTCCTCCTTTCGACATAAAATTATTATGTCAGTATTTCTTACCTATTTTAGGTCAGTATTCCATACCTATTTACGCAAAGGGGTTTGCGGAAATTCACCGTCACCATGACAATCTCGGCGGCGTTCGGGAGACGCCATATGCCTGGACGACGAGCGACGTCTCGGACCGAACCGATTTGGCATGATTTGGAGCCGCTAGGCTCATTGCCTCCCAGTCGTCCGACCGGTACGGTTCCGCGCAGCGATCAACGACAAGAAACCTGACCGGAGACGTCCCGATGGCGATCAAATCGATCCTTTGTCACATGGCCAACGACGAACGGCACCGCGACCGCCTCGAACTGGCTATCCAATTGACCAATCGGTTCTCGGGTCATCTCGACGTGCTCTACAACACCGCGCCGGTGACCATGCCTGCGGGCGCTGCCGGACGCGCCGCCTCCAACGTCTACCTCGCCGAACAGCGCGATATCGCGAAGAAGAAAGCCGAGGACATCCGACAGGAGCTTGTCGACCGGTTTTCCAAGGCGGATTGCAGCCATGAATACCATCAGACCGAAGGAGACCATGTCGAGAAGTTGGCCGAGTTCGCCCATTTGAGCGACCTGGTCGTGGTTTCGCAGGCCCCTCCGAAAGGCGTCAGCAGCAGCATCGCGCTGCACCACCCGGAAGAGATCGCGCTGGAAGCCGGATGCGGGACGCTGGTACTTCCCTACGAAGAGGCCTATTGGGCGCCGGGGCGCCGCGTCGGAACCCGCGTCGCGGTCGCCTGGCGAAACTGCAAGGAGGCGATCCGGGCAGTCCGCGAGGCGATGCCCTTCCTGCTGGAAGCCGACGAAGTCCACGTCTTCACGGAGCAGGAAGAGGCGAAGACGCTCAAGGGCGTGGGAATCGGTCGGTATCTGTCGATGCACGGAGTCAAAGCCACGGTACACGCCGACGTCCACGCTGAAGGGAACATCGGCGAACAGATCCTGGCCCGGGCGGATGCCTTCGACTGCGATCTGCTAGTGATGGGTGCATACAGTCGAGCCCGTTGGCACGAGATGCTGCTCGGCGGCGTGTCCGAGTACGTCCTGCATCACCTGGATCGCCCGGTGCTGATGTCGCACTGAGCCCGGAGCCGGCGCGAAGGAGGGTCTCATGGACGGCACGAAACAGGACGGATCACCTTCCACCGTGTCGTTCACGCAGATGAAAGACGGCACCCGAGAAGACTATCTGCTGCTGGCGGAACGCGAGCAGCCGTATCTTGCCGCCACGGCCGACAGGGTGCTCGGCGAGTTGCGGCGGCAGGGAGAGCAGACCCTCGAGGGCTATCGCATCACACGCTTGGAGCACGGGCTGCAGTCGGCGGCCCGCGCAGAGGCAGACGGAGCGGATTTGGATTGGGTCGTCGGCGCCCTGCTGCATGACATCGGCGACGGGCTCGCCCCGCAGAACCATGATCGAATGGCGGCCGAGGTGATCCGGCCCTTCGTCCGCTGGGATGTGAGCTGGGTGGTCGAGCATCACGGAATTTTCCAGATGCTCTACTACGGCCACCACTACGGCTGGGATCGGAACGCCCGTGAGCGGTTTCGGGACCATCCCTGCTTCGACCTCTGCGCCGCGTTCTGCGAGCGCTGGGACCAGGCGTCGTTCGATCCGGACTATCCGACGCCGCCCTTAAGCCATTTCGAGCCGATGGTCCGGTCCGTATTCGCCCGCAAAGCCTACGATCCGTCGGTAATCCGCGAGGGCGAAACGACCCCGCTCACAGGTGCCGCCTGATCCCATCTCCGAGGTCTCGTGATGAAGACGCCGGGCGCAGCGCAGCGCCCGGCTTGTTTCTACCCGCCCAACGCGCTGATCAGGTGAAGAACAGGAACCCGACCAGAACGAAAATCGGCATCAAGATCAGGCCGGACCAGATCATGTACCCGAAGAAGCTCGGCATCGCGATGCCCCGCTCCTCGGCGATCGCCTTGACCATGAAGTTCGGCGCGTTGCCGATATAGGTGTTCGCGCCCATGAACACGGCACCGGCCGAGATGGCGAGCAGCGTGTTGGCCATCGGCCCCATGAGTTGCTGCGCGTCGCCGCCCGCGGTGTTGAAGAACACCAGGTATGTCGGGGCGTTGTCCAGAAAGGACGACAGGATGCCGGTCAGCCAGAAATACGCCATGTTCACAGGCTCGCCGGTCTCGGTCGATACCGCCGAAACCACATCCCGAAGTGCTCCGTCGGTACCCGCCTTCAGGATGGCGATCGCCGGAATGATCGTCAGGAAGATACCGGCGAAAAGCTTGGCGACCTCCAGAATCGGAAACCAGGTGAAGCCGTTGGCCAGCCGGCTCTCCAGACTGGTGACCTTCCAAGAAACGTAGGCGATCAGAAGCAACAGGATGTCGCGGACGATGTTCTGGAGGTCCCAATGCACATGATAGACGTCGATGCCGATACCCGGCTTCCAGACGCCGGACAGCAACACGGCGCCGACGACGCCGCCGAGTAGCAGGATGTTCACCTTGCCTTCGAGACCGATTTTTTGACCGTCGGAACTCGGGACCTCCCGGACCGTCTCGTCCTCCTTCGACCACAGGAACTTGTCGACCCCGTAGAACAGGACCAGCAGGATCACCGACACCACGGCCATCGGCGCCAGCATGTGGGTCGTGGGCCAGAAGAACGAAACGCCTTTCAGGAAGCCGAGGAACAGCGGCGGATCGCCGAGCGGAGTCAGCGAGCCGCCCACGTTTGCGACCAGGAAGATGAAGAACACCACCACATGCACCTTGTGCCGGCGGCCGTCATTGGCGTTCAGGATCGGGCGGATCAGCAGCATCGCCGCTCCGGTGGTGCCCATCCAGCTCGCGATCAACGTCCCCAGCAGAAGGATGCCGGTATTCATCTCCGGAGTGCCGCGCAGGGTCCCCGTCACCCGCACGCCGCCAGCCACGGTGAACAGCGACAGCAGCAAAATGATGAACGGTATGTATTCGAGCAAGCCGACATGAATGACTTCGTAAACCGCCAGATCGAAGCCGAAGACGAGCGCGAAGGGAACAAGGAAAGACAGAGCCCACAGAGCGGAAATCTTACCGAAATGGTGATGCCAGAACTCGCCGGCGACGAGCGGAAAGATGGCGATCGACAGCAGAATTCCGGCAAACGGAATAACCCAGAACAGGCTCATCTCCGCGCCGTTCAGATGCGGCGCGCCCTCGCCCGCCGCGAACGCGGCGGTACCGGTCGCAGACATCAGGGCCAACGCCGCGAATAGGCTGGCCGCCAGACGGCGCAGTCCGTTCCGGCCAATCAACGTCTTCGGCATTCCTCTCCATCCTCCCAGGGCGTCCCGCCACCGAAATCTCCGGGGTCGCCGACGCAGCCCCCCGCCACGACGGTCTCCTAAAGGCGCGCGAGTATGCCCGAACCGATCTCCCCCCGAAAGCCCCTGCCAATCCGTTAGGCTCGGATGACCGCCGGGTCGGTGACAAGCCTCGCGCAAACATGATAGATGCGTCCAAAGAGCATATTCCGACGACCCAGGAGATCGTCCCGATGGACATGACCGGCCAGCAGACCATCCCCGCCCCCCGCGAGACGGTGTGGGAGGCGCTGAACGACCCGGACGTGCTGAAAGACTGCATCCCCGGCTGCGAGGAGATCGAGCGCACCGGCGACAACGGGTTCACCGCCAAGGTTTCCGCGAAAGTGGGTCCGGTGAAGGCCAAGTTCTCCGGCGCCGTCGAACTGCAGAACCTGAACCCGCCGGTAAGCTACACGATCGCGGGCGAAGGCAAGGGCGGCGCCGCCGGCTTCGCAAAAGGCAGCGCCGACGTCAAACTGGAGGAGGTCGACGGCGGCGCCGCGACTCTGCTGACCTACGACGTCAAAGCGAATGTCGGCGGCAAGTTGGCCCAGATCGGCGGACGGTTGATCGACTCGACGGCCAAGAAATACGCCAACGACTTCTTCGAGAAATTCACCGAGATCGCTTCCGCCCGTGCGGCCGCCGCAGGCGCTCCCGCCCCTGCCAGCACGTCGCCACAGACCGAAGCCGGTCCCGCCGATACCACGCCTGCCGCAGACAAGAAGGAGAGCCACGCCGTGGGAGACACAGCAGATACGCGCAGCGAAGAAATGAAGCGCCTCGGGATACCGGCCGAGAACGTTTATGACGGCCTGCATTGGGCTGCGGCCCTGAGTTGGATCGCTCTCGCCGTCACCGCGGTCATGCTCGTGGTGCTCGGCAACGCCTGATCGAGCCGACGGTCGGCCCGACGGTCGGCCCGATCGCCGACCTCGGAACCGATCACGCAATACATGAGGGGGAAATCATGAAGACTCGCGCCGCCGTCGCTTTCGCTGCCGGAAAGCCGCTGGAGATCTGCGATGTCGATCTGGAGGGCCCGAAGGAGGGCGAGGTCCTGGTCGAGGTCAAGGCGACCGGTATCTGCCACACGGACGCTTTCACTCTGTCGGGCGGCGATCCGGAAGGCATATTCCCCTCGATCCTCGGCCATGAGGGCGCCGGCGTCGTCGTTGATGTCGGGCCCGGAGTGACCAGCCTAAAGAAGGGCGACCACGTCATCCCGCTCTACACGCCCGAGTGCCGGGAGTGCGAATACTGTCTGAACCCCAAGACCAATCTCTGCCAGAAGGTCCGCGTGACCCAAGGACAGGGCCTGATGCCGGACGGAACGTCCCGGTTCTCGCTCGATGGCAAGCCGCTGTTCCACTACATGGGCTGCTCGACCTTCGCCAATCATACGGTTCTGCCGGAGATCGCGCTGGCAAAGGTCCGCGAGGACGCGCCGTTCGACAAGATCTGCTACATCGGTTGCGGCGTCACGACGGGGATCGGCGCGGTGGTCAACACCGCCAAGGTCGAGCCGGGCTCGAACGTGGTGGTGTTCGGCCTCGGCGGCATCGGCCTGAACGTGATCCAGGGCGCCAAGATGGTCGGCGCCAACATGATCGTCGGCGTCGACCTGAACCCGGCCCGCAAGGCGCTGGGCGAGCAGTTCGGCATGACCCACTTCGTCAACCCGAAGGAGATCGACGGCGACGTAGTCGGTCATCTTGTGGAACTCACCGGTGGCGGCGCCGACTACTCGTTCGAGTGCATCGGCAACGTCACCACAATGCGCCAGGCCCTTGAATGCGCCCATAAGGGCTGGGGCGAGAGCGTGATCATTGGCGTCGCCGGCGCCGGTCAGGAAATCTCGACCCGTCCGTTCCAACTGGTCACCGGCCGGGTCTGGCGCGGTACGGCTTTCGGGGGCGCCCGCGGGCGGACCGACGTGCCGAAGATCGTCGACTGGTACATGGACGGCAAGATCAACATCGACGATCTGATCACCCACACGATGCCGCTGGACAAGATCAACGAGGGCTTCGACCTGATGCACGAGGGCAAATCGATCCGCAGCGTCGTGGTGTACTGAGCGCCTTCACACTCCCGTTATCGTCGTAACGAAGATATGGCCGCCCGAATTGTCTGGGCGGCCATTTTCTTTGTCGGGAGACTCACCCATGGATCTTACCCTGCTGCTTCAGGGCTGCCGCTTGGCTGCAGCTCAGGACAAAGCCGTCCTCGCAACGGCATGGAGCGAGCATGTGTCGAGCGTAATCGAGCACGCGCTGCGCGCCGCCTATGACGAGTGCAACGCGCATGGCGCCCTGCGCAGCTTCCTTTGGGGTCAGGACAAACAGACCTGGGTGGCCAGCCACATGGACCGGTGGCGCGACGTGTTCTCCCGGGGCATCGACCAGGCCCATTTCGATCGGGTCACCGAATTCGCCAGGAGCGATCTCGAGGAAGGAATGGATCCGGCCGTCTACGGCCTGTTCTTCGCGACACTTGCCGACCGTATCAACGACAGGCTCCTGATGACCGGCGATCCAACGGATGACCGGCGCAGCGCGGTCCTCGCCGTCAACCGGCTCATGAGCGCCGAGGCCACGATCGCCTCGTCGGCCTATGCAACTGCCCAGGAAGCGCGGACGGCGGCTATTGTCGACAGTCTGACGGGACAGCTGCGCGACGGGATCGGCGAAACGATCAACGGTGTCGCGGCCGCATCTGAGGAACTTTCGGCGACGATGCAGACGATCCAGGCGAACGTGACCCGCAATCTGGATCAGGCACAGACCATCTCGTCGACCGTCACCACGGCTGTCGGCCAGATCGACGCCTTCCGACAGGCGATCGACGACATCCAGGGTCTGCTCAAGAACATCACCACCATCGCCAGTCAGACCAACATGCTGGCCCTGAACGCCACCATCGAAGCGGCGCGCGCCGGCGAGGCAGGCAAGGGTTTCGCCGTGGTCGCGCGCGAGGTCAAGGAGCTGGCGAACGGCACCCGCGGCGCGGCCGAGACGATCGGACGAAACACGGCACGGCTCGCCCAGGCTCTCGAAGTCGTGCAGAGCGCTTTTGGCGATGTCACCGACCAGGTCGGACGCATGCTGGAGGCCATGGACGAAACCGACGCCGCGACCGGCGAGCAGCGTCAGGCCACCGACGAAATCGCGACCCGCATGAGCGCTGTTTCAGGGCAGGTCGACAGCGTTATCGGCGGTATCCGGGCGCAGCACGCGGCTTGAGCCGACACAGACCGTTCAAGCAAGCGGGCCATGCTCGTCCGTTTCGATACACTTCCCTCACCCGCCCGACTTGTGTCGGGACCTATCGGCCCGCCGCCGGGAGCGAAAGAAGCCCTCTAGGTCTCGCAAGGCGCGACACATCGGGACACCGACAGCGTGGCCTCACCGCTTGACCTCGGGCGGGCGGGGAAAGAGACTGCACTCTGAGAGGGGCGGCGCCGGATCGGGAAACGCCAAAGAGCCCCCGTCACCAAACCAGACGATTGCTTCACGAGGGAGATAAGGGCATGCCCACGGTATCCATGACGGTGAACGGCAAGAAGGTCTCCGGCGAAGTCGAGGGCCGGACTCTGCTTGTTCAGTTTCTGCGGGAAAATCTGCACCTGACCGGCACCCATGTCGGCTGCGATACGAGCCAGTGCGGCGCCTGCGTCGTCCACGTCAACGGCGACAGCATGAAGTCCTGCACCCTGCTCGCCGTCCAAGCGGAAGGTGCCGAGGTCACGACCATCGAAGGCCTCGCTGACGGCGACACACTGCACCCGATGCAGGAAGCCTTCCGGGACAATCATGGTCTGCAGTGCGGCTTCTGCACGCCGGGAATGGTCATGAGCGCGGTCGATCTCGTGAAGAAGAACCCCAAGGCGAGCGAGCACGAGATCCGCGAATGGCTTGAAGGCAACATTTGCCGCTGCACCGGCTACCACAACATCGTGAAGTCGATTCAACAGGCCCAGCAGACCATGTGATCCGCCGGGCTGATCGAGACGATCGATCAGCTCAGGCAGTTTGGCAGAAACGTCCGTTAACCCCATTCAAATAAAAAATAATAATGGGGAGACATGACCAGGGAGAGAGAGCATGCCTGAGGGAGGTACCGGCATCGGCGCGGCCGTGAAGCGCGTCGAAGACAAGCGTTTCCTGACCGGTCGCGGCAACTACACCGACGACATCAACCGTCCGAATCAGACCTACGCCTACATCCTGCGGAGTCCCCACGCTCACGCGTCGATCAACGGCGTCGACACGGCTGCGGCGACGGCCGCTCCGGGCGTCCTGGCGGTCTTCACCGGTGCCGATATGGAGACCGGCGGCCTACCCTGCGGATGGCAGGTCCACTCAAAGGACGGCTCGCCGATGCACGAGCCGGTGCATCCGCCGCTCGCCAAGGGCAAGGTCCGTCATGTCGGCGATCCTGTCGCGGTCGTCATCGCCGAAACCTACGCTCAGGCGAAGGATGCGGCGGAACGGATCGTTGTCGATTACGCCACCCTGCCCGCTGTCGTGGGCATGAACGACGCGCTGTCGGGAACCACGCTGGTCCATGACGAGATCGGCACCAACCTCTGCTACGACTGGGAGATCGGCGACGAGGCCCAGATCGACGAGGCATTCGCCAAGGCGCACCACGTCACCGAGATCGACATCGTCAACAACCGCCTCATCCCGAACGCCATGGAGCCGCGGGCGGCGGTCGGCGAGTACGACAGGGCGACCGACGAGTACACCCTGTTCACCACAAGCCAGAACCCGCATGTGATCCGTCTGCTGATGGGCGCATTCGTGCTGTCGATTCCAGAGCACAAGCTGCGGGTCGTAGCGCCGGATGTCGGCGGCGGCTTCGGCTCGAAGATCTATCACTACGCCGAGGAAGCCATCGTCACCTGGGCGGCACCCCGGGTGGGTCGGCCGATCAAATGGACCGCCGAGCGATCCGAGTCCTTCATCTCCGACGCCCACGGACGGGACCATATCTCCAAAGCCAAGATGGCGATGGACAGCGAGGGCAAATTCCTCGCGCTCAAGGTCGAGACCAAGGCCAATATGGGGGCGTATCTGTCCACCTTTGCGCCCTGCGTCCCGACGTATCTCTACGCCACTCTGCTCGCCGGCGTGTACTCGACCCCGCTGATCTACTGCAACGTGAAGGCGGTCTTCACCAACACGGTACCGGTCGATGCCTATCGCGGGGCCGGACGGCCGGAGGCGACTTACCTGCTCGAGCGTCTGGTGGCGAAATGCGCCCGCGAAATGGGCATGAGCCAGACCGATATCCGCCGGGCGAACTTCATCCCGTCGGATGCCTTCCCCTACCAGACACCGGTAGCGCTTCAGTACGACAGCGGCAATTACACCGCGACACTGGACAAGGCCGAGGCGGCCCACGACGTGGCCGGGTTCGCCGCCCGTAAGGCGGAGTCCGAGGCTAAGGGAATGCGCCGAGGTATCGGCTACTCGACCTATCTGGAGGCCTGTGGCATCGCGCCGTCCGCTGTGGTGGGCTCGCTCGGCGCCCGGGCCGGGCTCTACGAGTCGGCGGAGGTTCGCGTCCACCCGACCGGGTCGGTGACGATCTTCACCGGTTCCCACAGCCACGGCCAGGGCCACGAGACGACTTTCGCCCAGCTCGTGTCCGAGCGGCTCGGACTACCGATGGACAACATCGAGATCAGCCACGGAGACACCAACAAGGTGCAGTTTGGCATGGGCACCTACGGATCGCGTTCGCTGGCCGTCGGCGGTGAGGCGATCATGAAGGCGATGGACAAGGTCGTGAACAAGGCCAAGAAGATCGCCGCCCACATCATGGAGGCGTCGGAAAGCGACATTGAGTTCAAGGACGGCACCTTCACGGTCGCCGGAACCGATCGTTCGATGGCGTTCGGCGAGGTGGCGCTTGCCGCCTACGTCCCACACAACTTCCCCCACGATGAGCTGGAACCCGGCTTGGACGAAAAGGCGTTCTACGATCCGCTAAACTTCACCTTCCCCGGTGGGTGCCATATCTGCGAGGTCGAAGTCGATCCGGATACCGGCAAGGTCCGGATCGATCGGATGACCGCCGTCGACGATGTCGGACGCGTCATCAATCCGATGATCGTCGAGGGACAGATCCATGGCGGTCTGGCCCAAGGTATCGGGCAGGCCCTGCAGGAAGGCTGTGTTTACGACGAGGACGGTCAACTCGTGACCGGTTCCTATATGGACTACAGCATGCCGAGAGCGGAAGATCTGCCGAGCTTCTCGGCCGGTACGGAGATCACGCTCTGCGCTCACAACTCGCTCGGCGTAAAAGGCTGCGGCGAAGTTGGAGCCATCGGATCACCGCCGGCCGTGATCAACGCGGTGGTCGACGCACTGTGGGACCTTGGCGTAAGGGACATGCCGATGCCCGCCACCTCGCAGACGGTGTGGAGGGCCATTCGCGCCGCCGCGCCGGCTGCCGCCGCCGAATAGACTGACGACAGTTGACCTGACGACAAGGGTTACAGGAGAGACGAGCCATGTACGATTTTGCCTATCACAAGCCGTCGTCCGTCTCGGACGCGGTCGCCGCCCGCAGCGGGGCCGAAGACGGCACCTATGTGGCCGGCGGCATGACCCTGGTGCCCACGCTCAAGCAGCGTCTCGCCCAGCCGTCCGATCTGATCGATCTGGGCAGCGTGAGCGAACTCAAGGGCATCACCGTTTCCGGAGATACGGTGACGATCGGGGCGATGACGACCCACGCGACGGTCGCCAACTCGGCCGATGTTCAGTCTGTCATCCCGGCCCTGGCCGCGCTGGCGGGCATGATCGGTGATCCGCAGGTGCGCAACCGCGGTACGATCGGCGGCTCGGTCGCCAACAACGACCCGGCGGCCGACTATCCTGCTGCCTGCCTCGCCCTCGGCGCCATCATCAAGACCGACAAACGCGAGATCGCGGCGGACGATTTCTTCACCGGCATGTTCGAGACCGCGCTCGAAGACGGTGAGATGATCGTGTCGGTGTCCTTCCCGAAGCCCCAAAAGGCGTCGTACCAAAAGTTCATCAACCCGGCCTCGCGCTATGCTCTGGTCGGAGTCTTCGCCGCTCAGACCGGCGGCGGTGCCCGGGTCGCGGTGACGGGCGCGGGTCAGGACGGCGTGTTCCGGGTTCCCGAAATGGAGAGCGCGCTCGGAGCGAATTGGTCGCCTGAGGCGGTGGCCGGCGTTTCGGTGGATGCCGGCACCCTGAACGCAGACATTCACGCCAGCGCGGAGTATCGGGCACATCTGATTACGGTGATGGCCAAGCGCGCGGTTGCCGCGGCCAGCTGATCCCTATTCAGAATTCCTATGACGGGCCGGTTCCCAGCGGAGCCGGCCCGTTTTTTTTAATTTCGGCTTTGCAGTATCGTCAAACAATTGGACAATCTGGAGAGACGCATGCCTCATCGGCCACTGATCCTCGCGATATCGTTGGTAGCCGCCCTCGCGGCACCCGCGCTGGCGAAGAACGACAAGGCGTCTGGCAATGCCTCCGCGTCGTCGAAAGGCAAACCGGCTCATGCGGAGAAGGCCGGAGACAGGAACACAACATCCTCAGGTTCATCGAAGGACGTGGACGCTGCCGTCGCGGCGGGTGCCGTCCTCGCCGGAGTGCTGCTGAGCGACGCTGACAAAGCTACCGTAGCCCGATATTTCCAGGACAACCCGCAACCCACAACGGCGCTCCCGCCCGGCATCGCCAAGAATCTCGCCCGCGGCAAACCGCTGCCGCCCGGTATTGCCAAAAAAACCGTTCCGGGTGCTCTCGCCGGCCAACTCTCCATTCCGAAGGGCTACGAACTGCAAACGGTAGGAGCGAATGTGATGCTCGTGCAGATCGGCACCCGGATCGTCGCGGACATCATCAAAGACGTACTCGGGGACTAATCGAACTTGCCCTGGGCCGCCCAGCGGTTTATGTCGCAGCGCAGCATTTGCAACTTCACGCGACCCCCGGGGACTCTCCCATGCGCATTTCCCAGATTCCGGTTGGCAAGAACCCGCCCTACGACATCAACGTCATCATCGAGGTCGCACTCGGCTCCGATCCGGTGAAGTACGAGTTCGACGAGGACAGCGGCGCGCTGTTCGTCGACCGGTTCCTGCACACCGCGATGACCTACCCCTGCAATTACGGTTTCATCCCGCACACGCTGGCCAATGACGGCGACCCCGTCGATGTGCTCGTGGTCGGCAGCAACCCGATTCTGCCGAAGTCGGTGATCAACGTGCGTCCGGTCGGTGTGCTGATCATGGAAGACCAGGACGGCATGGACGAGAAGATCCTGGCCGTGCCGGTCGACAAGCTTCACCCCTACTACACCGACGTCGCCTCGTGGCGCGACCTGCCGGTGATCCTGACCGACCAGATCAAGCACTTCTTCACCCACTACAAGGACCTCGAGGTCGGCAAGTGGGTCCGGGTCGACCGTTGGGGAGAGGCTGAGGAGGCGCTCGAACTGATCCGGTCGGGGATCAAGGCCGGCAAGCAGGGCGTCGACTGATACTCTTCGCCTCTTGCTGACGCGATTTCGGGGCCGCATCGTCGGCCCCTCCGCGTTCCTGGCACCCGATTTCCCGCCGCTCCCCGCACCTCTCCTCCGAGGTCATGCTGGCGTGGGTGACCGAACGAAGACCCCGGGCGCCGGCGAGATCGCCGCGCCCGCTTGTCGCCCTCTCCCCCGTGGTCTAAAACCGGCCAAAAGCGTGCAATTGAGCAAGGGAGAACCCCGCATGGCAGCGGAGGAAAAGGCGTCGGAGCAGCCGACGGTGGAGACTAGAACCGGACCACTCAGTGGCATCACCGTGGTCGATCTGAGCCGCATTCTCGCGGGCCCCTACTGCACCCTCATGATGGCCGAACTCGGCGCCCGCGTGATCAAGGTGGAGACGCCCGGCACCGGCGACGACGCGCGCCACTACGGTCCGTTCCTGAACGGAAAGTCCGCGTACTTCCAATCGGTAAATCGCGGCAAAGAAAGCATCGCCCTGAACCTGAAAGACGATGACGACAAGGCGATTTTCGAGAAGCTGCTGGCGAAAGCCGACGTCATTGTCGAGAACTTCCGCCCCGGCACCATGGAGAAGCTCGGCTACGGCTGGGAGACGCTTCACGCCAAGTACCCGAAACTGATCTACGCTGCGGCATCGGGTTTCGGCCATTCCGGACCGGAGATGAAGCGGCCCGCTTACGACATGGTCGTCCAGGGCATGGGCGGCATCATGAGCATCACCGGCCACCCTGGCTCCCCGCCGACACGCATCGGCACCTCGATCGGCGACATTGGCGCCGGACTGTTCACCGCCATCGGGGTGATGTCGGCCCTGTTCAATCGGGCGATGACCGGCGAGGCGTCCAAGGTCGATATCGGCATGTTCGACTGCCAGCTCGCGCTGCTGGAGAACGCCGCCATGCGCTACTTCGTCACCGGGAAAGCGCCGGGCCCGCTCGGCGCGCGACACCCGTCGATCACACCGTTCCAGGCGTTCAACACCAAGGATGGCCACATCATCATCGCGGCCGGCAATGACGGTCTGTTCCACAAGATGGTGGACGCGCTTGGAAAGCCGGAATGGAAGACCGATCCGCGCTACACGACGAACGACCTGCGCGCGACGAACGTCACCGACCTCGAAAGCGAGATCGAGGCGATCCTGACGACCGAGCCGACCGCTCATTGGATGGCGGTGATGGACGCCGCCGGAGTGCCGGCCGGTCCGATCAACGATATCGGCCAAGCGGTCGAATACCCGCAAGCGGGCGCCCGCAACATGGTCGTGAGCATCGAGGATCCGGTCACCGGACCGATGAAGGTGGTCGGCAACCCAATCAAGGTGTCCGGTTTTGAAGACCCGTCGACGCGGCGTCCAGCCCCGAACCTGGACCAGGACCGCGAAACCATTCTGAGGGAGATCGAACAATGAACCTTATGGTGAGCGATCTCGACTTCGGCCAGGAGCCGTCGCTCGAGCCGAACCTGGACCCCTACGCCCTGGCGAAGGCCCTTTCCGGCCGACACCTGATCGGCGGCAAGCTGGTGCAGGCCGCGTCTGGAAAAACCTTCGAGGTCATGTACCCCGCCACTGGCGAGATCATCGGCTTCGGCGCGAACGGCGACGCCGAGGACGTGAACCGTGCGGTCGAGGATGCCGCCGCCGCCCAGAAGACCTGGGGCAAGATGCGCGCCCGCGACCGCGGCAAACTGCTCTACAAATGCGCCGAAGCGCTGGAGGAGCATGTCGAAGAACTGGGCCGGCTCATCGCGCTGGAAACCGGCAAGGCGCTGCGCACCGAGAGCCGGGTCGAGGCATCGATCCTGGCGGACGCCTTCCACTTCCACGCCGGTCTCGGCTCGGAGCTGAAGGGCGAGACGGTCCCGCACCATCCGGACATGCTGACGATCACGGTCCGCGAGCCGATCGGCGTCGTCGGCGCGATCATTCCGTGGAACGTGCCGCTGCTGCTCATGGCCCTGAAGATCGCGCCGGCCATGCTGGCGGGGAACACGGTGGTGGTGAAGTCGGCCGAGGAGGCGCCGCTCACCGTGCTGCGCGTCTGCCAGATCATGAATTCGATCCTGCCGCCGGGTGTGTTCAACATGCTCTCCGGTTTCGGCCCGGAATGCGGCGCGCCGCTGGTCGAGCATCCGAAGGTCGGCAAGGTGACGTTCACCGGCTCGGTCGAGACCGGCAAGATCGTCTACAAGACCGCCGCCGACAAACTCATCCCGGTGACCCTGGAGTTGGGCGGCAAATCGCCGATGATCATCATGGCCGACGCCAATATCGACAAGGCGCTGAACGGCGCGGTCGTCGGCATGCGGTTCACCCGCCAAGGACAGTCCTGCACCGCGGCAAGCCGTATCTTCGTGCATGACAGCCTCTACGACAGTTTCGTCGAGAAGCTGCGAGCACAGGTCGACGCCATGGTCATGGGCGATCCGCTCGACGAGAAGACCGATATCGGCACCATCATCTCGCCGGACCAGTTCAAGAAGGTCACCGGCTATATCGAGCACGGCAAGTCCGAGCCGGGGGCGAAGCCGATCGAATGCTCGGCGATGCCGGCCGACGAGAAGTTCAAGGACGGCCTGTTCGTACGCCCGGTACTGTTCACCGAGATGACCAACGACAGCAAGCTCTCCCGCGAGGAGATCTTCGGCCCGGTGACCTGCATCATCCGCTGGACCGATCTCGACGCGGTGGTCGAGGCGGCGAACGACACCGAGTACGGCCTTGCGGCCACACTTTGGACCAACGACCTGCACGCCGCACTCAACGTGACCGAGAAACTGGAGGCCGGCTTCGTCCAGGTGAACCAGAACCTGGTCGTGCAGCCCGGTCTCAGCTACGGCGGGGTGAAGAGTTCGGGTCTCGGCAAGGAAGCTACGCTCGAGGCCATGCTGGACCACTTCACCCACAAGAAGACGGTCATCTTCAACAAGACCTGACCGATTGACGATCCGCCGATCACCGAACGAGGGAAAGACATGGCCTCACGCCTGACCCGCCGTCTGGTGATCGGCGCGATCGTTGTTTTCCTCGGACTGAACTTCCTCGGCGCCCTGGGGCTTTACTGGCTCCAGGGCTCCCTGCCGCGGACCGACGGGGAAATTGCCGGCTTCTCCGAACTCTCCGCGCCCGCGCTGATCGAACGCGACGAGGCCGGCACCGTCACCATCCGGGCCGCCACCCCGGAGGACGCCAGCTTCGCGCTTGGCTACGCCCATGCGCAGGACCGCCTGTGGCAGATGGAACTGATGCGTCGGATCGGTGCCGGCCGGCTGTCCGAAGTCATCGGCGATGGCGGTCTGGCCTACGACAAGCTTCTGCGCACTCTCGGTATGCATCGACTTGCAGCCGGCAGCTACGACCGCCTCTCCCCCGCCGCAAAAGGACATGTCGACAGCTATGTCGCCGGGGTGAACGGCTATTTGGAATCCCGCAGCGGCCCCTTGCCGCCCGAGTTCCTGCTTGCCGGCATTGACCCCGAACCCTGGACGCCGGCGGACAGCCTGGTATGGGGCCGGCTGATGTCGCTTCAGCTCGCCGGCAACTGGTTCAGCGAAATCACGCGCGCCCGGATGCTCAAGGCCGGCCTGACGGCCGAGCAGATCGATTTGCTCTACGCACCGTTCGACACCAGCCGGCACGTGCCCGCCACGCCCGATCTGTCGGCGATCGACAGGCTGGAAGCCGACCGCCTGGGGGCTCTTGCCACAAGCCTGCCGGAAGTCCTGCGCCCGCGCCGAGCATCGAATGCCTGGGCGGTGACCGGCCTGTTCTCGCCCTCGGGCAAACCGATCCTGGCCGGAGACCCGCATCTCGGCTTCCAGAGCCCGAACCTGTGGTGGCTGGCGCGGGTCGAGGCGCCGGGCTATCTGCGGGTAGGCGCCTTCGTCCCCGGCGTGCCTTTTCTGGTGATCGGGCACAACGGCTCGCTGGCTTGGACCTTCACAACAACCCATTCGGACACCCAGGATCTGTTCGTCGAGCGCCTCGACCCCGCCGACCCGGCTCGCTATCTCACGCCCGACGGGTCTGCGCCTTTCGAGACCCGGATCGAACGTTTCGACCTCGGTGGCGAGACGGTGGAGCACGTCGTCCGAGCCACCCGGCACGGTCCGGTCGTCTCCGACGCGATGGAAGACGCCGCAGCGGCCGCGGCCCAAGGCACGGTGCTCGCCCTTGCCTCGTCATCCCTGGCGCCGGACGACGATACGGCACAAGCGCTGTTCGACCTTGCAGGCGCCGTTGATGCCGATGGCGCGACAGCCGCCCTACGTCTGTTCCACAGCCCGCAGCAGAACATCATGTTCGCCGACGGGACCGGCCGCATCGGCCTGATCTCCGCAGGCCGGGTGCCGCTGCGTGCATCCGGAGACGGCTTCTATCCGAGCCCCGGTTGGACAGGGACACATGACTGGACGGGATGGGCGCCGTTCAACGCCCTGCCCCGGGAGGTCGATCCGCCCGGCAATGTCCTCGTCAACGCCAACAACCGGGTGATCGGCGCCGACCCGAGCCTATTCATCGCACGCCATTTCGATGCTCCCTACCGCGCGCGCCGGATCACAGACCTACTGGCGACCGGCGACCGTACGCCGGCGGGTATGGCCGCGCTGCAGATGGACACGCACTCGCTGTTCGCCCGCGACATGCTCCCGCTGCTTCTGCCGCATCTGCCCCATGGCGACGGCCGGGGCCTCGAAAGCAGCGCGACGAGCCTGCTGCGCAACTGGGACGGCGACATGGCCGCCGATCGGGCCGAACCGCTTATCTTCGCCGCGTGGATCCGAGCCTTGCATCATCGGCTGTTCGCCGACGAGCTGGGAGACCTGATCGGTGAATACAACCGCGCTCGTGCCGCCACGCTGCTTCGGGTGCTCCACGGAGAACACGGGTTCTGCGCGGACGTCGCCACGGGCGGCGCCACCAAGAGCTGCGCCGACGCCATAACCGGCGCCTATGCTGACGCTCTGTCGCTGCTCGCCCGTCTCCATGGCCCTGATATCGACGCATGGAGCTGGGGAACGGCTCATCGGGCCTGGTTCAGGCATCAGATCTGGACCCGTATTCCCCTGGTCGGACCGGCCCTGACAACGAGGACGCCGACCGGCGGCGGCGACTACACAGTCTCACGCGGCACCTTCTCCGGTCCGGATGACGACCCGTTCCGCCATAGCCATGGGGCCGGGCTCCGGGTTGTCTACGACCTGGCGGACCTGGACAATTCCCGATTCGTCGCCGCCCTCGGGCCGGCCGGCAATCTTCTCTCCCCGGTCAGCCTGACATGGCACGCCGCCTGGGCGCGGAACGAAGGGATGAGGTTGACAGCGCCGGTCGCGCCAAGCCACACGCTTACCCTGTCACCATAGATTATTTTCAATTGGTTAGAAGCGAATCTTCGCGCCAATCATGAACTTCTGATCGACCTGGGGTCCAGTGTCCGAACCTGCGCTATCGGAGACCCCGCGCACCGATGCCCGGTACTCGGCGTTGACGTCGAACGCTTCGGAAATCGACACTTCCGCCCCGATCCCCAATTGGGCGGCCGGCGCGAGATCCACCGTCGGGATTCCCTGTGATCGTAACCGGTTCTGTCCGCCGCTCGGGTCCAGGTAACTCACCCCGACCCCGGCCATGAAGCGGGGCGTAACGATCGTTCCGGTATGCCAGTCGTATGCGCCCGAAACCAGGAACGTGAAACGGTCCTCCGAGTCCTCTCCGAGAACCGGCGTCGGTGTGGAGAAGCTCAAGATTCGGCCCGCGTCGGCGTTGGAGAATGTGAGCCCGACGGCAACGCTGCGGCCGCCCTCATCGCCGATCGCCAAACGATCACCGAAACCCGCGAACCGATCGAATGCGGCCGGCCAGTCGTCACCAGCCACATCGCCGACGACATACCACGCCGCTTCCGGCGGTTCCGCCACGGCCGGGTCCAACGCCTGAGCCGATGCCGGAATCGCCGTCGCGAGCGTCGCCCACAGCGACGTGACCGCCACCGACAAGACCATCACCCTAGATTGCGATCCGAAGCCACGCACTTGCGCCTCCCGATGAAGCCGGACAACAACGCGCTCGAACGAACACTGTCCGAGGCCCGCACACCGAACCTGCAGTCAACTATCATGCCAAACACCGGAATCCAAACGCTGCGGCACCCGCATCTCACAGCGCCGCAGACCGGATGGTTAAAAAGGCGACCGTCCGATCTCCTGCATCGGAAACACTTCCCATTGAGGAGCCTCTGGGATATCGCCTCCCCATGACCGACTTCGACGCCGCCCTGCCCGTCACCCCCGAAATGATCGCCGACGCAGCCCTACTGTTGCACGGAGCCGTATTGCGGACGCCGATGGCAGCCGCTCCGGCGCTTGGCCAAGCGCTGGGATGCTCTCTGTCTCTCAAGCTCGAGAACCTCCAGCAGACCAGTTCCTTCAAGGTCCGTGGCGCCTATGTGAAGCTTTACGGACTGGACGAGGCGGAACGCCGGCGGGGCGTCGTCGCCATGTCCGCCGGGAACCACGCGCAGGGCGTGGCGTATCACGCCGCCAATCTGGGGATTCCCGCGACGATCGTGATGCCCGCGACGACCCCCTTTTCGAAAGTCGAGCGGACCCGCGCCCATGGCGCCCGCGTCGTTCTGGAAGGCCGTACGCTGGCCGACTGCGCCGTTCGGACCCAGTCGCTGATCGACGACGAGGGGCTGGTCCCCGTCCACCCCTACGACGACCCCGACATCATCCGCGGTCAGGGAACGGTCGGGCTGGAGATCGACGCCGATGCCGGACCGCTGGACACGGTCGTCGTGCCGATCGGTGGCGGCGGCCTGATGGCCGGAATGGCCGTGGCCCTCAAGGACCGCCGGCCGGAGATCCGTATGATCGGGGTCCAGGTCGATAGCTACCCGTCCATGTACGATGCGGTCAAAGGCCTGCCGAACCGCGCCGGCGGCGCAACCCTGGCCGAGGGTATCGCGGTCAAACAGCCGGGCGCTCTAACCCGGCGGATCATCGCCGATCTGGTCGACGAGATCGTCCTGGTACCCGAACGGGCCATCGAGCGCGCGGTCCAACTTCTTGTCGAGCAGCAGCGGGTGGTGGCAGAGGGCGCCGGCGCGGCCGGCATCGCCGCGATACTGCACGCGCCCGACCGTTTCGCCGGGCAGTCGGTTGCCACGGTGATCTGCGGCGGCAACATCGATTCCCGTCTGTTGTCGTCGGTACTGATGCGGGGGCTGGTGCGCGATGGAAGACTGATCAGCCTTAGGCTGGAGATATCGGACGAGCCCGGCATGCTGGCGACGGTCGCCGAGACAATCGGACGAACGGGCGGCAATATCGTCGAGGTCCTGCATCACCGCATGTTCCAGGACATACCGGTCAAGAATGCCGATCTAGACGTGGTCGTCGAGACCAGGAACCCGGCGCATGTCAACGAAATCCTCGCGTCGTTCGCCGATCTCGGCATCCGCGCCCGGATGCTCGGCACCGATGGCGCGGACGCACGCGGCGGAGCCGCCTGACGTCGCCCCAGCGCCTAGGTCAGCTTGCGATAGGATCCGCACCAATAGATCAGCGGATCACCGTCGGAGAGCACGGCCAGTCGATGCACCCGGCCCACCAGAATGATGTGGTCGCCGCCGTCATACCGGGCATGAACGCCGCAATCGAGCGCTGCCAGAGCATCGGCCAGGATCGGCGCACCGGTCGACCATTCCGCGAAACCATCTTCGGCGAACTTGGCGGCCTGCGGATCGGCGAAACGATTGGAGACCGCTTCCTGCCCGACACCAAGGATGTTCACCGCGAACCCGTTCGCCGCCTCAAAGGCCGGCAGGCTTCCGGCATCCCTGTCCAGACAGAACAGTACCAAAGGCGGTTCCAGCGAGACCGATGTGAAACTGTTGACCGTCAGCCCCACCGGCTGACCACCGGGCGCTCGTGTCGTGACGACGGTGACACCCGTCGCATAGCGACCGAGAACCGCCCGAAAATCGCCGGGTGACACGATGTCTGGGGCGTTCATGGAAACCTCGCGTTAAGGAACGGGAGGGTACATAGCGCGGGCAGAGAGGTGTTTCAAACTGCCGCGCGGCGAAACGCTCGCGATCGGCACAAATACACGGTATTCTGTGGTATCGTCTTAGATAGGGCGTGTCGACAACAGGCGGAAACGCGAGCGGAGCCGAAGATGTTCATTATCGTCGGATGGATCACAGTTACCGTCTGCGTGATTGGCGGGTATATGGCGATGGGCGGCAAACTCGCCCCGCTTTGGCAGCCGTTCGAATTGGTGATCATCGGTGGTGCCGGCGTCGGCGCGTTCATCGTCGCCAACCCCAAGCATATCCTCGCCAAGGCCGGATACGGCTTCAAGTCCGCGCTCAAGGGTCCGAAATACAACAAGGACGACTATCTTGAACTGCTGTCCCTGCTCTACGCCATCTTCAAGCTGGCAAAGACCAAGGGAATGCTCGCCATCGAATCGCATATAGAAAGACCAGAAGAAAGTTCGTTATTTCAGGCATTTCCAAAGTTTTCTTCCGACCATCACACGATGGAGTTCCTCTGCGACTACCTGCGTATGATGACGCTGGGCACGGACAACCCGCATGAACTCGCGGACCTGCTGGACGAGGAGCTGGAGACCCATCACGCTGAGGACGCGGCGGTCCAATCGGCTTATCAAACCATGGGTGACGGCTTCCCGGCCCTCGGGATCGTGGCCGCCGTGCTTGGCATCATCAAGACCATGGGATCCATCACCGAGCCGCCCGAGGTTCTCGGCAAGCTGATCGGCGGCGCGCTGGTCGGCACCTTCCTCGGCATTCTGCTCGCCTACGGCTTCGTCAGCCCGCTCGCAGCCTCAATGAACAACACATTTGCGGCCAATTCCAAATACATGGCCTGCATTCGGGCCGGACTCCTGGCGCATGTGTCGGGCTATGCACCGGCGGTTTCGGTCGAGTTCGCCCGGAAGACGTTGCTGTCAAAGGATCGGCCGTCCTTCTTCGAGGTCGAAGAAGCCGTCGCCGCCTTGCCGCCGGTCTAGCCGAGGCGGGCTCTTTGTCCGACGGTCGCGGGGTTGACGCCATCAGGTTCGGCACCGAGATTGCATGGGCGTAGCCACTGGTCACGAGTAGAGGACGCGCACGGTGGACAACCACGCCACAATCGTCATCAAGAAGGTCAAGAAGGGTGGACACGGCGGCCACCATGGCGGCGCCTGGAAGGTCGCGTATGCCGACTTCGTGACCGCGATGATGGCGTTCTTCCTGTTGCTCTGGTTGCTCAACGCGACCACGGAGGAACAGAAGATGGGCATCTCCAACTATTTCGACCCGACGGCGATCAGCCGCTCCACCCGTTCCGGCTCGGGCGGCGTGCTCGGCGGCACCTCGATCACCGTGCCGGGCGCGCTCAAGTCCGCGTCTTCACCGCCGATGATCTCGACCCCGCAGGTCGCGCGTCCGCAGGCGGAGCGGACGGAGTCCCTGGATCCCGACTCCGACGACCCGGAGAACATCGAGTCCCGCCTCGGCTCTCGCGAGGACGAGGAAGGGACCGTCAATCAGGAGATCGTCGAACAGCTTCTGCGCGAACGCGAACAACAGCAATTCGAGGACGCCGAGGCCGCGCTGCGGGAAGCGATCGAGCAGACTCCCGAATTGGCGGAAGCGGGAGAGTCCTTGCAGATCGAGGCGGTGCCCGAGGGCCTTCGCATTCAGCTCATCGACCAGGAACGGGTCGCCCTGTTTCCCAATGGTAGTGCCGCCATGTACGACCAGACGAAGGCTCTGCTGGAAAAGGTCGCCGAGGTAATCAATAAACTGCCGAACAAGATCGAGATCTCCGGGCACACCGATAGTTCGCAGTTCGCGCCCGGCTCGACCTACACGAACTGGGAACTGTCATCTGACCGGGCCAACGCGTCGCGTCGCGTGTTGGAAGAGAATGGGATTCCGCGATCGCGCATCGAAAAAGTCGCTGGCCGCGCCGACCGCGAGCCCCTGGTATTGGACAATCCGGCCGACCCGACGAACCGGCGGATCAGCATCATCTTGAAGAACCTTACCCCCGCGGAAGCGCAGGACCTCAACCTGCTCGATCCATCGGTGTCCGGAGCGACCCGCGCGGGACCAGCCGGTATTCCCAACGACTCCGGTGCCCCCGCCGGAACGCCGCCGGCCGCCTCGAACGATACGGGCGCGCCCGTCCTGAACGATATCGGGGGGCCACTCCCACGGGTTGGAGGCTGATCCACCAGCATGCACGACGCCACGCTCGCCCCGCCGCTTACCTTCTTCCACACCCTTCCGATGCCCTGCCCGTATCTTCCGGGGCGACAGGAACGCCGCCTGGTCTGTGACCTGTCGACCCGCCGGGGTCGGCATGCGCACGATACGCTGGCCCGGGCGGGCTTTCGCCGAACTCAGCATCTGGCGTACCGCCCCGCCTGCGAGAGCTGCCAAGCCTGCGTGCCGGTCCGGATCCGGGTCGCCGACTTTCACTGGTCGAAGAACCAGAAGCGGGTGCTGCGCGCCAACGCGGATCTGGTCGCCGAGGTCGTTCCGAACGAAGCCACCCGCGAGCAGTTCGACCTGTTCTCGCGGTACCAGTCCGGTCGACACGGCGACGGTGAGATGGCGCTCATGGACGAGGCCGACTACGCCGCAATGATCGAGCGTTCCCCCATCGACTCATCGCTGATCGAGTACCGGGACCCGAGGGGAGCGTTGTGGGGTACGATCCTCATCGACCACCAGGACGACGGTCTTTCCGCGGTCTACAGCTTCTTCGAGCCTGGAGCGCCCAAACGGGCTCTCGGGCGCTTCATGGTGCTGGACGCGGTTCGGCGCTCGGCCGAGGCCGGTCTGCCTTACGTCTATCTGGGCTACTGGATCGAGGGTTGCCGGAAGATGTCCTACAAGACCCTCTATCGCCCGGTCGAGATGCTCGGCCTGAATGGCTGGACGACCTACGAACCTGCCGCAGGCTAGTCCAGGCAGTGTTTTGAACCTGGGACTCGGTCGTCATCCCCGTGACTTTCGGGGATGACAGTTCTGAGGGTTAGGTGAAGCGCGGCGGACGCGGGAAACCGGTCGGCGGTTCCTTCCCGGCGCCGGCACGTTTGCCCCGCCAGCGCGCGAGGTCGGTTTCGGTCCGTCGGCGTCCGCCTTGCAGCGACCAGGACAGCCCCTCTTCCGCCTTGAACACGGTGACGTCCGCGAGGGTACCGCCGGTCTTGTACTTCTGAAGAATGACCCCCTTCCCGCGCCCCATTTCCGGCAGATCGGCCACATCGAAGATCAAGAGCCTGCGATTGCTGCCGACCACGGCGACAGCGTCGCCTTCAACCGGTATGCAGACCCGAGCCTTGGCCTTCGCGTCCGTTGCAAGCACCTGCTTGCCCGACCGGGTCTGGGCGACCACGTCGTCGGACGGAACGATGAAGCCTCGGCCCTCGGTCGACGCCACCAGCAGCGTCGAGCCCGGACGGTGCGGGAAGATCGTGACGATATCCTCTTCATTGGCGAGATCGATCATCAGGCGTATCGGCTCGCCGTGGCCCCGGCCGGATGGCAGCTTGTCCCCGCCGATCGTGTAGAACCGGCCGTCGGTAGCGAAGACGAGAATCTTGTCGGTGGTCTCGGCATGAACTCGGAAGCGCTCGGCATCGCCCTCCTTGTACTTCACCTCCTGGTCGGCACCGATATGGCCGCGCAGCGCCCTGATCCATCCCTTTTCGGAGCAGATCACGGTGATCGGCTCACGTTCGACCAACGCCTCGGTCGGGACGATGACGGTGCTCGGCGGCGTGCCGATCTCTGTACGGCGGCGACCGATCTCCGTCGACTTGCCGAATTCCCGGCGGATATCTCCGATCTGCTGTCCGATCGTCTTCCAGCGCCGCTCCTCGTTACCCAGAAGGTCGGTCAGGTCATCGCGCTCGGCCGACAGACGCTCGTGTTCCTTGCGCAGCTCGATCTCTTCGAGCTTGCGCAGCGACCGCAACCGCATGTTCAGGATCGCCTCGGCCTGAACGTCGCTGAGCTCGAAGGCCCGCATCAGCTCGGCCTTCGGCTCATCCTCCTCGCGGATGATGCGGATCACCTCGTCCAGGTTCAGGAAAGCGATGATGTAGCCATCCAGCACTTCCAGCCGGTGGGCGATCTTGCCGAGACGATGCTCGGTGCGGCGGACCAGAACCTCGTGCCGGTGGTCGAGGAACGCCTTCAGCGCCTCGGGCAGGCTCATCACCCGCGGAACGTTATCCTTGTCGAGCACATTCAGATTCAGGGAGACCCGGCTCTCCAAATCGGTTTGTCTGAACAGGCTTTCCATCATCACGTCGGGGTCGACGTTTCGGCTCTTGGGCTCCAGCACCAGGCGGATGTCGGCCGCCGACTCGTCACGGATATCGCCCAGCAGCGCCAGCTTGCGGTTTTGCAGCAGCTCGGCCATCCGCTCGACCAGACGGGACTTCTGCACCTGGTAGGGAATTTCGGTGACGACGACCTGCCAGGTCCCGTTCTTCAGGCGCTCGACTTCCCACCGCGCCCGAACCCGAAAGGATCCGCGGCCGGTTCGGTAGGCTTCGGTCACCGCCTCGCGCGATTCGACGAGGATGCCGCCGGTCGGGAAGTCCGGACCCGATACTTTCTCGACCAGCGTCTCGATCCGCGCGTCGGGATGACGGATCAGATGCTGCAGGGCGTCGCAGAGTTCGTCGACATTGTGCGGCGGGATCGACGTCGCCATGCCGACCGCGATGCCCTGGGCGCCGTTGGCCAGCAGGTTGGGGAACGCGGCCGGCAGAACCACCGGTTCCTCCCCCTCACCGTCATAGGTGGCCCGGAAATCGACCGTGTCCTCGTCGATGCCTTCCAGCAGCCGCTGCGCGACGTCGGTCAGACGGGCCTCGGTGTAGCGCATGGCCGCGGCGTTATCGCCGTCGACATTGCCGAAGTTCCCCTGGCCATCCACCAGCGGGTAGCGCACGGCGAAATCCTGCGCCAACCGCACCATCGCGTCATAGATCGCCGCGTCGCCGTGGGGATGGAACTTACCCATGACATCACCGACCACGCGAGCCGACTTCTTGAATGCGCTGTCCGGGTCCAGCTTGAGCTGTCGCATCGCGAACAGGAGACGCCGATGCACCGGCTTCAGCCCGTCTCGGACGTCCGGCAGCGACCGCGCCATGATGGTCGACAGCGCATAGGCGAGATATCGCTCGCTCAGCGCGTCGGCCAGCCAGGTGTCGCGCACGGTTCCCGGTTCACCCGGGGGCGGCAGATCGGTAGATGTCGTGCTCATGCGTCGGTTCCTCCACCAGATACTGTAACGCGCTCAGCAAACCGTTCAACGAATCGCGTGCGCGCCGGCGGCGGCTGGCGGCCATGGGTGGCAAATACATGGCGCTCAAGGAAAAACCCTGAAAGCGCCAGTCCGGCGAAGAGATCGTCCGGATCTCCTCCGCCGCGACTCCCAGGGTTTCCGACCAGGAATCGGGGCAGCGTCAATAGTTTGTCGCGGTAGGGCTCGCCGGCCGCCAGGGACACCGCCCGACCGGAACGGGGACTGACATAGGCCAGATCGTCATTGGTGCCCGTGGCGGCACAGGTCTCAAGATCGAGACCGTATCCAAGGTCCGTGAGCAATCCGATCTCCCAGCGGACGTACACGGCAATCCAGGCGTCGCCCAACGAGTCGTCGGCCATTACGTCGAGCAGCGCACCGAGCGCCTCGTAGAGTCTCGGATGGGGTTCACGTTCGGGCAGCGCGGCATCGGCAACAGCGCAGACGGCGGAGAGGCCGGATAGGCGGAGCGGGTCGTTGAGCAGGCCCGCCGCATACCCGGTCTCCAACTCGCAGGTCCAACTTCCCAAATGTTCGGCGAGACGGGCTCGCCAAACGGCGTTGATCCGGTTTCCCGGCTGAAAGACACCCCGCCCACGGCTGGAGAACGCTCCCCGAGCGAGCCCCGCATGGCGTCCATGGTCGGCGGTCAGGACCGAGACCACGGCCGATCCCTCCCCGTGCGGTCGGGCGGAGAGAACGATGCCTGTATCATGCCATTCGATCATGAGATCAGGTCGGGACCGGATTGGTGAAGGTAGGGCCGAAGCGTCGGCATTCAGCCCATCATGAAGACCTGTCCGATACCGGCGGCAGGAGGGTCTCACTCACACGTCCCACTCCAGCCCCCATTCGGTCAGCCGCTGGCGATCGTCCTGCCAGTTCTCGCGTACCTTAACAAACAGGAACAGATGGACACGGCGTTCGAGCATCTCCTCGAGCTCGGTGCGGGCGAGCGAGCCGATTTCCTTGATCTTCTGTCCGCCCTTGCCCAGCGCGATCTTCTTCTGGCTATCGCGTTCGACAAAGAGCGTCTGGTCGATCCGCACCGAGCCGTCGTCGCGCTCGGTCCATTGATCGGTCTCGACCGTCGCCGAATAGGGCAGTTCGTCATGCAGCTGCAGATAGACCTTTTCCCGCGTGACCTCCGCAGCCATCAGGCGGAGCGGCAGGTCGCTCAACTCATCCTCTGGGTAGAGCCACGGGCCCGGCGCCATGTGGTCCGCAAGATACCGACGCAGATCGGCGCATCCGCTGCCGTTCAGGGCCGAGATCATGAACACGCGCTCGAAATCGAACACCTCGCTGAACGCGGCGGCGACCGGCAGCAGCTTTTCCCGCTTTATGTCGTCGACCTTGTTGAGGGCCAGCACAGCCTTGCGGCCGGCCTGCTTCAGTCCCTCGATGATCCGCAGCGTGTCGTCGTCCATCCCCTGTCGCGCATCCGCGACCAGCACGACCACGTCGGCATCGCCGGCACCGGCCCAGGCGGCATGCACCATCGCCCGGTCGAGACGGCGCTTCGGCTTGAAGATACCGGGCGTATCGACCAGGACGATCTGAGCGTCACCCTCGAGCGCGATGCCACGAATACGGGTGCGCGTCGTCTGCACCTTGTGGGTGACGATGGAGACCTTGGCGCCGACCAGTTGGTTGACCAAAGTAGATTTGCCGGCATTCGGCGCGCCCAGAAGGGCGACGAAGCCGCAGCGCGATTTCGGGGCGTTCATGCTCCCACCCGTCTAATGAGTTCAGCCGCCGCCGCCTGTTCGGCAAGGCGCTTGGACCGGCCGACGCCCGTCGCCGGCTCCTGACCGTCGACGATCACCTGCACGGTGAATTCCGGCGCGTGGGCCGGGCCGGACTGTTCTATCGTGATATAGCGCGGTAGCGCGAGCTTTCGGCCCTGGGCCCATTCCTGAAGCGTCGTCTTCGGGTCCTGGGGCGGCCGCAGATCCAACTCCAGCAGGCGGTTCCACTCGGTCAGTATGAAGCGCCGCGCGGCTTCGAGACCCCCGTCCAGATACAACGCACCGATCACCGCCTCCATGGCGTCCGAGAGAATGGTGTCGCTATCCCGCGAACCCGCATCGTCCTCCCCTCGGGACAGGATCAGGAACCGGCCGAGACCGATGGTCCGCGCCACCTGGGCAAGGGCTTCTCGGCGGACAAGATTGACATGGCGCTTGGCGATCGCCCCCTCGCGCTCATGGGGGAAGCGGTCGAGAAGCTGCTCGGCGACGATCAGCGCGAGAACCCGATCGCCAAGGAACTCCAGACGTTCGTAGGCGTTCCAGGCTCTGGGTTCGGCACTGGCGTGGGTAACGGCGCGGCGCAGGACTTCAAGGTGTTCGAACTCGTGGTTCAGGATCCCGGCGAGAGTCGCCAGTTCACGATCGTCCGACGTCATTCGATACCGTCCAGAAGTCGCCCGTAGCGGATGGCGAAAGGCCACTTCCAGACCTCCCAAAGCGCCGCCGAGTCATTGTGCGAGAAGAACAGGATCTCCGCGCGCCCGACAAGGTTCACGGCCGGGATCGGGCCGACCTCGTAGAAACGGCTGTCCCGCGAATTGTCACGGTTGTCGCCCATGGCGAAATAGTGATCCGCGGGAACGAGAAACTCGGGCGTGTTGTCGGCGCTCTGGAAGTCGCTGGTCTCCAGGATCCGATGCTCGCGACCATTCGGCAGGGTTTCGATGAACTGCGGAATGCCGCGGCCGCCATCCTCGGAGGAGAAGTCTTCGATCCGCCGCCGTTTCACAGGCTCGCCGTTGATGTGCAGAATGCCGCCCCTCACCTGGATCCGGTCGCCGGGCAGACCGACGATCCGCTTGATGTAGTCGGTACTGTTGTCGCTCGGCAGCTTGAAGACGACCACATCGCCGCGCTCCGGTGGCGAGAACAGGATTCGTCCAGGTATGAGCGGTAGCGACAGCGGCAGGGAATACCGGCTGTACCCATAGGACAGCTTGGAAACGAAGAGGTAGTCGCCGACCAGAAGCGTCGGCTTCATGGAACCGGAAGGAATGTTGAACGGCTCGTAGAGGAAGGTCCGTATCCCCAACGCGATGGCACAAGCGATTACTACGGTACGGATAAGCTCACCGTATCCGCCCGACTTCCTATCTGCCATCGATCCCCATCCTGACAAGTCGTCTACACCCTTCGCCAACCGCAAGAGCACGGTCCGGTATGCCGAATTTGACGGGCCGGGGCAAGCGATCCCCCTAGTCCCCTGCCCTGCGCCCCCGCGCCAAGCTCCGCCCAATAGCGCCAGGTTATTCAGAGACCGGCCTCAGCGACTCTTGGTCGGCCGGTGCGGCCGAGACTACGACAAAGGCCTGGGCATAGGGCGGTTCATCGGTCAGCGATAGGTCGATCCGCGCCACCATCCCGTTCGGCGTCAATTCAGCGAGGCGGGACGCGGCTCGACCGCTCAGAACGAACCGCGGTTTTCCGGACCGCGCATTCTCCACCACGAGATCCCGCCAGCGAATGCCCTCGCGCGCGTCGTCGCCGAGCGCTTTCCAAATAGCTTCCTTGGCCGCAAAACGCTTAGCGTAAATCAATGCCGGCTCTGCCGCCCCTTCGGCGCGAGCTATTTCCGTTTCGGCGAAACAGCGGGTTCGGAAACGATCGCCAAACCGTTCCAGCGCGGCTTCGATCCTGCGGGTGTCGACGAGGTCGGACCCGATGCCGAGGATCATCGCTGCCGTCCTCCCTCAGCCCCGGGCCCGGTCGACCGAGTTTATGACAGGCGTTGCCCGCAGCGCCGCTATGATCGTCGTCAGATGCCGGATATCCCCGACCTCTACGTCGATCAACATCTCGAAAAAGTCGATCGAACGATTGACGATCTTGAGGTTCATGATGTTGCCGCCGTTCTTGCCGATCACGGTCGACAAAGACCCGAGACTGCCGGGTTCATTGGCGATGACGACGTCGAGCCGGCCGACATGGGCGCTTTCGGCATCGTCATCCCAGGCAACGTCCAGCCACCGCTCCGGCTGGTCCTGGAAACCTTCCAGGGTCTCGCAATCGATGGTGTGGATCGTCACGCCTTTTCCCGTGGTGACGATGCCGACGATCCGCTCGCCGGGCAGAGGATGGCAGCACCGCGCGAAATGCATCGCCATTCCGTCGATCAGGCCGCGGATCGGCAGCGCATCCTTCTGCTTGCCCCGCTTGGCCCGGCCTCGGGCACGGGCGATCGGGACGACGTTCTCGTCCTCCTTGGGCTCGACAACCGGAGGATGCACGGCGTGAACCACTTCGGGAGCGCTTTCCAGCCCCTCGCCGATCCCGGCATAGAGATCGTCGACATGCTCCGCATGAAACCGGGCGAGCAGCGGCTCCAGCAGCTTCTCCGAAAACGGATGGCCTTCCTGGCGAAACGCCTTCTGCAGCATAGCCTTTCCGAGATCGGAAAACTGCTGACGGCGCTTCAGACGGACGAACCTGCGGATCCGGGCCTTAGCCTTGCCGGTAACAACGATCTGTTCCCAGTTGGGCGACGGGGTCGAGGTCTTCGAGGTGACGATCTCAACCTGATCGCCGTTCCGCAGCTGAGTCATCAGCGGCACGAGGCGGCCATTGAGCTTGGCGCCCACGGTCCGATCGCCCACCTCCGAGTGGACCGCATAGGCGAAGTCGATCGGTACGGCCCCTTGCGGCAGGGCGATGAGGTCGCCCTTTGGCGTGAAACAGAACACCTGGTCCTGGTACATCTCGAGCTTGGTGTGCTCGAGAAACTCTTCCGGCCCCGAGGCCTGCTCGAGAATATCGAGCAGTTCCCGAATCCATCGATACTGTTTGCCTTCTTTGACCCCGTCGCGTTGCTTGTAGTTCCAGTGGGCGGCGACGCCGAGTTCGGCGACATCGTGCATCTCACGGGTGCGAATCTGCACCTCGATACGTTGGCGGTGCGGGCCGATGACGCCGGTGTGCAGCGACCGGTAGCCGTTCGGCTTCGGCGTCGAGATGTAGTCCTTGAAGCGGCCGGGAACGGTCGGATAGGAACCGTGCATCGCGCCGAGACACTGATAACAGCCGCCGATATCGTCCACCACAAGCCGAAACGCCATGATGTCGGAGAGCTGCTCGATCCCGACTTCCTTGCGCTGCATCTTCTGCCAGATCGAATACGGCGTCTTCATCCGCCCGGAGATCTCGGCAATCACTCCGGCCTCGGCCAGCTTCTCCTGCAGTTCGGCGATGATGCTTTCGACCATGTCGCCGCCCTGGCTGCGCAGGTAGTCCAGCCGCGCCTTGATCGAGCTTCGGGCATCCGGATTGATCTCGGCGAACGCAAGATCCTCGAGTTCGTCCTTGACTTCGTTGATGCCGATACGCGCGGCAAGCGGCGCATAGATATCCATGGTCTCGGCGGCGATCCGCCGGCGCTTGTCCGGATTCTTGATGAAGTGGAGGGTGCGCATGTTGTGGACCCGGTCGGCCAGCTTCACCAGCAACACCCGGATATCCTGGCTCATGGCCAGAACCAGCTTACGGAAATTCTCGGCCTGCTTCGTGCGGTCGGACTGCAATTCGATCCGCGTCAGCTTGGTCACCCCGTCGACAAGACGCGCGATCTCCTCGCCGAACAGATTGCGCACGTCCGTAAGGGTCGCCTCGGTGTCCTCGATCACATCGTGCAGCAGCGCGGTGATGACCGTTCCGTGGTCGAGCTTCATTTCCGTCAGAATGCCCGCAACTTCCAACGGATGGGAGAAATAGGGATCGCCCGACGCTCGCGTCTGCGATCCGTGCATTTTCATCGCGTACACATAAGCACGGTCGAGCGCCGCCTCGTCCGTTGTCGGATCGTACGCCCGAACACGATCCACGAGCTCATATTGGCGGATCATGGGGTCAGCACCTCAACCCGGTGCCAACAACGAAGCGGCCAGTACCAAGGTCCGCAGACTGCGCTAAGGACTGCGAGCGGCACCGCCCGAACTTCAGCCCTCGCGGTCGAGCTCGCCGTCGTCGACATCCTCGAACTGCTGACCGCCGTCACTCTGCTCGACCTCCATGCCAAGGTCTTCCGCCGCCTCGACCCCGAGAGTCTCTCCTTCAGCGAGGCGTCCGTCCAGCCCGACGCTGCCGGCCCCGGCGTCGGAGCCGATCAGCCGCTCCATATCGTCGTCTTCCGGCTCGTCGACTTCCACATGTTTCTGGAGGCCCTTGATCAGCGCTTCGTTCAACGCCGGGATATCGACCGTTTCATCGGCAATCTCGCGCAACGCGATCACCGGGTTTTTGTCGTTGTCGCGATCGACCGTGATGGACGAACCCGAGGAGATGTCGCGCGAGCGCTGGGCGGCGGCCATCACCAGGTCAAACCGGTTCGGGATCTTGACGATGCAGTCTTCGACGGTAACGCGGGCCATTCAAAGCCTCTCGATCGGGTGCGCACAGGATTGAGCGGAGCCGCTGAATATATAGTTGCCGCAGGTGCGAAACAAGCAGAGAACGAGGTATTCCGCCGGAAAATCCGGTATCGTCCGATAGCCCCACCTAGAGCGGTCGGATGCCGCCCGCGTTGGGCTCAAGGGCAGCGATAAGGCTACCGACATCGGCGCCGGACACGGGATGCCGCCACTCGGGCGCGATATCACGGAGAGGCAGCAGCACGAACGCCCGCTCATGCGCCCGGGGATGCGGCAATGTCGGGTCGATGGCCCCGATACGGATCATCCCGCCGAAGTCGATGATGTCGAGGTCAAGCGGTCGTGCCTCATTGCGCACCCGCCGCACGCGACCGAAGGTGTCCTCAATGACATGCAGCCTCGCCAGCAGAACTTCCGGTATCAAATCGGTCTCGATCGCGACCGCACCGTTCACGAACCACGGCTGATCGGATTTCGGCACCGGCTCCGACTCGTACCAGCGGGACCGTCGCACGACACGCATGTCTGCGTCCTCGTCGATCCGCGTGACAGCAGCTTCGCACGTCGCCAGCGGCGTATCGAAACCCGTCGCCGGGAGATTGGCGCCCACGGCAATGAGAATCATGTACGGTGCACCTCCTCGCCACCGACGAACCGGCGCTCGGCCATCTGTTCTACCTTTCTACTTGTCGCTTGCATCAGGGTCTTTGCTCTGTACATCAGCCCTTGTTCGGCTCTAAAGTTATGTCTAATCGTTCGGATCGGGCGGCTCTATTACTCAGCCGCCGCTCAAATACCGAAAAATCTACGAAGCTATAAATCAAAGCGATTGAAAGGATCGTATATGTTTTTTCATCCCGATGAACGAATGGCGCTTTTCATAGACGGGGCGAATCTCTACTCGGCGGCTCGGTCTCTGGGTTTCGATATCGACTATAAACGGCTTCTCGATCTCTTCGCCGGAAAGGCCCGTCTTATCCGCGCGTTTTACTACACTGCCCTGCTCGAAGATCAGGAGTACTCGCCGATCCGGCCTCTCGTCGATTGGCTCGATTATAACGGCTACACGCTGGTTACCAAACCGGCAAAGGAATTCACCGACAGCGCCGGCCGCCGCAAGGTGAAGGGCAACATGGATATCGAACTGGCGGTCGACATGATGGAGATGGTCGACCGGGTCGACCATGTGGTCCTTTTCTCCGGCGATGGCGATTTCCGCTCGCTGATCGAGGCCGTCCAGCGCAAGGGCGTTCGCGCGTCGGTGGTTTCTTCGATCCGGACGCAGCCGCCGATGATCGCCGATGAATTGCGGCGCCAGGCAGACCAGTTCATCGAACTCGACAAGCTTGCCGCGCAGATCGAGCGTGTGCATTCGGACCGCGGTCCGCGTCGAGAGAGGCCGTCAGCACCGAATGCGGCCCCTGTCGAAGCGGACGAGGACTTGGACGACGACTACGTCGATGACGAGGACGATTTCGACGACGAGCCGCCGGCCGTCGTGCGTCGGGGTCCGGTAAGCCGCCGCGACTGACCGACCTTCGGAAGCAGTGGCTGACTGGCCCCCCATGCTGACAGATCCGAGATCGGACTGCCGTCTCTGTCCACGTCTTGCGGGCTTTCGAACCGAGAACGTCAGGCTCTTTCCCGACTTCCACAACGCGCCCGTTCCGAGCTTCGGTCCGGCCGACGCGCGCCTGTTGGTAGTCGGGATGGCACCGGGCTTGAAGGGGGCGAACCGCACCGGACGCCCTTTCACAGGCGATTACGCCGGCGACCTGCTCTACGACACGCTCAAAACCTTTGGGTTCGCCGCCGGCGACTACGGTAAACGGGCGGATGACGGCCTCTCTCTTATCGACTGCCGAATCACGAACGCGGTGCGATGCGTGCCGCCCCAGAACAAGCCGATCGGAGCGGAAGTCGCGAGTTGCAGGCCGTTTTTGGCCGCGACGGTCGAGGAGATGCCGCGGCTGAAGGTTATCGTGGCCCTTGGCTCCCTCGCCCACGGCGCCACGCTCGCGGCCCTCGGGCGGAAGAAGTCCTCGGCGAAGTTCGGACACAACACCGAACACGGCCTCGGGGACGGGCGGGTGCTCATCGGCTCGTACCACTGCTCGCGCTACAACACGAACACGGGCCGCCTCACCGAGCAGATGTTCCACGACGTGTTCCGAAGGGTGCGCGGCGTGCTGGACTCGACCTGACGAGAGTCGTCAGAGAGCCGGACGCCTACCCCTTTTCTCGCAACAGCCGGGCTTTCTGGCGCTCCCAGTCGCGCTTCTTCACGTCCTCGCGCTTGTCGGCCAGTTTCTTGCCCCGGGCGAGACCGATCTCCAGCTTGGCGATGCCGCGCGGGTTGAAGTACAGCGACATCGGCACGAGCGTGTAGCCGTCGCGCCGGATCAGGCCGAGCAGCCGGTCCTTCTCGCGGCGATGCGCCAGCAGGCGGCGCACCCGGCGCGGCTCGTGGTTGAACGGCTCGGCCGGCTTGTATTCCGGGATATGGGCGTTGATCAGCGCGAGCTCGCCCTTCTCCTCGCCGGCATAGGCCTCGCTGATCGAGGCGCGGCCTTCACGCAGCGACTTCACTTCCGACCCGGTCAGCACCAGGCCGACCTCCATCGTGTCCTCGATCTGGTACTCCCGTCGTGCCCGCCGGTTGCGAGCAACCTCTTTGCGGGCGCCTTGCGTCCCCGCCATGGCGCTCTCCCTTGAAACAGACGTGCGTATATAGGCAGCCGCCTCTTCTTGTCGAGGCCGAGCCGCAGAACGGCGACGGCCCGCCCCCGGGGGCGGGCCGCGTCAGCCGGCGTGTGAGCGGCAGGCCGCGTCTAGTTCAGCAGGCCGGCATGGCGCATGGCGCTCTCGACCTTGGCCTTGCTCTCGTCGGCGATCTCGTAGATCGGCAGGCGGGCGGTCGACTCGCAGATGCCGAGCAGGCTCGCCGCGTATTTCACCGGACCGGGGCTGGTCTCGCAGAACAGCGCGGCGTGCAGCGGCTGCAGCCGCTCATTGATCGCGAATGCGGTGTCCAGGTCGCGGTTCTGCCAGGCCACATGCATCTCCGAGAGCTGCTTCGGCGCCACGTTCGCGGTCACCGAGATGCAGCCGTGGCCGCCATGGGCCAGGAACGGCATGACCGAGGCGTCCTCGCCGGTGAGCTGGCAGAAATCCGCCCCCATCGCCATGCGCTGTTTGATCGGACGCACCAGATCGGCGGTCGCGTCCTTCACGCCCTTCACGTTCTTGAGCTGCTCGTAGCACCGCTTCATCGTGTCCACGGACATGTCGACGATCGACCGGCCGGGAATGTTGTAGATGATGATCGGAATGTCGGCGCTGTTGTTGATCGCCTCGAAGTGGCGGAACAGGCCTTCCTGAGTCGGCTTGTTGTAGTACGGCGTCACGTGCAGGACCGCGTCCGCGCCGGCCTCGGCCGCGTGCTGGGTGAATTCGACGGCCTCCGCGGTCGAGTTCGAGCCGGCGCCGGCGATCACCGGCACCCGGCCGGCGGTCTGCTCGATGCAGAGCTCGATGACCCGCTTGTGCTCCTCGTGGCTCAGGGTCGGGCTCTCGCCCGTGGTACCGACCGGGATCAGGCCGTGCGTACCCTGCTCGATCTGCCAGTCCACGAGTTTTCGGAACGCATCCTCGTCCACCGCGCCATCTTTGAACGGCGTGATCAAGGCCACCAGTGATCCCTTGAACATCGGCTGTCCGAATGCGTAGCCCATCGGTTCTCTCCCGAGTCGGCGGTTGCGATAAGATAGAGCGCGCGACATTACGCCCCTGCAGGGAGTGGAGCAAGTGCGCCTCGCGGCCCGTGCCGCCTTACCCGCTTGGAGGTTCGCGGCCGCAGCATTACCTTGTGCCGTCGACACCAGCCCCGCCCTCCCCCCGCGGATGACCGGTGATCGTGCGGAGGACAGCAATGATCGCTCGCGGTCTCACAGCCCTCTTCGGAGCCGCCGTCTTCGCGTTGGCGAGCACGGCCCTCCAGGCTGCTGGCCCGGCCCCCAAACCGGAGTCTCGTCCCGGTCCGTCGACCCCGGTCGCCGCTGCTGTGTTCCCGACGCCTAAACTCAGGCCTGCCGGTTTAGCAGGGCTCTCCGCCTCGGACGCGGCATGGCGCACGACGCTTTCCTTCGCCCAAGGCGGCGACTGGGAGCGGGCGGCGAGGGTGCGCGGCCGAGATCGGGACCCAGTGCTGGAAGCCCTGCTCCAATGGGCACGTCTGCGGGACGATGACCAACCAGCCTCGTTCGCCGAGATCGAGACCTTTCTGAGCAACCATCCGGGCTGGCCGGATCAGGCTCGCCTCGTCGGGCGCGCCGAAACCCTGATCACTGAAGACATCAGCCTGAACCGCCGACTGACGTGGTTCGCCAGCCACGCCCCCCGTACGACGGACGGACGGCTCGCCCGTTTGGCCGCGCTCGACGAGGCCGGCGACAAATCCGCTCTGGAAGAAGCGGTCCGCGAAACCTGGCGCCGGATCGAGTTCGGCAGGCGAGACGAAGCGGCGTTCCTGGCGCGCTACGGCGCGTATCTGCGCCAGAGTGATCATATCGAGCGGCTCGACGAGATGCTCTGGCGCGGTCGAGCCGGAGCGGCGCGGCAGACCATGCGCCTGGTGCCGGAAGGCTGGAAGCGGCTCGCCGACGCGCGTATCCGTCTGCGCTATAGGGAAGCCGGCGTCGACGCCGCGATAGAAAGGGTTCCCGCCGAGCTTCGAGACGATCCGGGCCTGCTCTACGAGCGTCTGCGATGGCGCCGTCTCTCTGGCATGAGGACGGCGGCCCGGGAGCTCATGTTCGAAGCGCCACCGTCCGACGAGTTCGTCGGTCTCTGGTGGCGCGAACGCGCCTGGCACATCCGGGAGGCGTTGGACGACGGCAACCTTCAGGATGCCTATCTCCTGTCGGCGTCCCACTCGCAGACATCCGGCGCCGCTTTCGCGGAGGCGGAATGGCTGGCGGGTAGGATCGCGCTGCGTTTCCTAGACAGGCCCGACGACGCGCTGCGCCATTTCTCCGTGTTGCATGCCAACGTCTCGACTCCGATCAGTTCGGGACGCGCCGCCTACTGGGCCGGTCGCGCGGCGGAGGCCGCCGGCAAGGCGGATGAGGCACGAGAGTGGTACACCCATGGCTCGGCCTTTCAGACGACGTTCTACGGCCAACTCGCGGCGGCGCGCATCGGTGCAGATCGGATCACTCTTCCGGAACCCGCCGCCCCCGGCAATGACGCCCGCGCGGCGTTCGCCGCCGAGGACGAAGTCCGCGCGGCCAAGGCTTTGATCAGGCTGAGGCTAAACGATTTGGCCCGTCTGTTCCTGCGCCACCTCGCGATCGGCAGTCAGGATATGGATCGATCGGCCCTGATCGCCGAAACGGCCGCACAGGCGGGTGAACTGGGGACGGCGGTGTTCACCGCACGCCGGGCGGCTGTCGGTCGGATGGTGCTTCCCGCTCTTGGATATCCTCTGCTGGATCCGATCCCCAGCGGCGGCCCGGAACCGGCGCTGGTTCACGCGATCATCCGGCAGGAGAGCAGCTTCGAGACGACAGCGATCAGCCGGGTCGGCGCCCGTGGCCTCATGCAACTCATGCCGGCGACCGCTAAGAGCACCGCTCGCTCGCTCGGTCTCGAGTACGAACTGGGGTCGCTCATCGCGCGACCTGACTACAATGTCCGGCTCGGCAGCGCCTATCTGAAGCAGATGGTGGATCGCTTCGACGGTCACTACATCAAAGCGATCGCCAGCTACAACGCCGGTCCGGGGCGCGTGGTCAGGTGGGTCGCCGAACACGGGGATCCGAGCGACCCGGCCGTCGACGTGATCGACTGGATCGAACGCATTCCGTTCTCCGAGACCCGGAACTATGTCCAGCGCGTGCTGGAAGCCCTGCATGTCTATCGCGAGCGGCTGGCCGACGACAGCGACCAGACAACGGCGCTCGCCGCTGTCAGCCCGGTGGCTCAGAAAGTGTGGTGCGTGTATTCCTGCGGCGTCCTGCTGGACCGGCAGCAGGCGGCGCAGAATAGGAACTGACAACGATGCAAACGGGGAGCCCCATGATCGAGCGTTTCGAGGGGATAGAGGCGTGCGTCTTCGACGCTTACGGCACCCTGTTCGATGTGCATTCGGCCGTCGCCCGGTGCCGCGACGATTTCGGCCTTGAGGTCGAAGCGTCGCAGGTCATGTCGGACGTCTGGCGCGCAAAACAGCTCTCCTATTCCTGGCTGCGGAGCCTGATGGGACGCCGACACTACGTGCCGTTCTGGCAGGTGACGGGGGACGCCCTCGACTTCGCGCTGGAGACCGCTTTTCCGAGTGGGCCGCCGACGGGCTTGCGCCAAGCGCTGATGGACAGCTACAGAACGCTGGACACCTACCCGGAAGTGATCGGCGTTCTGCAGGCGCTCAAGGACGGCGGCATGAAGACGGCGATCCTGTCCAACGGATCGCCCGAGATGCTGCGGAGCGTCTGTGACAGTACAGGCTGTACCCCGCTCCTGGATGCTGTTCTTTCGGTCGACGAACTCGGTGTGTTCAAACCTGATCCCAGCGTCTACCAGCTTGCAGTCGACAGGCTCGGGGTCACGAAGCCCGCGGCAATCAGCTTCCAGTCGTCCAACGCCTGGGACGCCGCGGCGGCCGCCGCCTTCGGGTTCCAGGTCGCCTGGTGCAACCGCTTCGCGCAGGTGCGCGAGCGCCTGCCGGGGGTGCCGGACCGGGAATTGACCAGCCTCGACAGCCTTCCGTCGATCGTCGGCGTGACGTGATGGAGCCTCGGATGCCCGTCCAATGCCGGGAACGTTTCGTGACCGTAAGGTCGGGCGCCCGCGTCTTCACGGCCGATTGGGGGGACCCTATGGACCCTCGCCTGCCGATCCTGGGGCTCCCCGGTTTCGCCAGGAACGTTAAAGACTTCGCTCACGTCGCGGAGGCGATCGCCCCTCGTCGACTGGTCAGCTTGGACTACCGCGGACGCGGCCGGTCCGACTACGAGGAGGACCCGGCGAACTACGCTCCATCGGTGATCGTGGACGATGTCAGGGCGGTGATGACCGCGCTCGGTCTCCACAAGGTGGTGGCGATCGGAACCTCCTTCGGCGGGATCGTCGCGATGGCGCTGGCGGTGACGGCGCCGACCAGCTTGGCCGGGGTCGTGCTGAACGATATCGGCCCGCACATTCCCAAGGACGGCGGCAACTACCTCATCGAAGCCATGGGCCGGGAGCGGCGCCCGGCAACATGGAAGGACGCCGCCGCGGAAATGCATGCAATCCTTCCGGCCCTCTCGCTCAGGACAGAAGAGGAGTGGATCGCCTTCGCCAAGACCACCTATCGCGAAGAACCCGACGGCACGCTGCGCCAGGACTGGGATACGGCGATTGTGAAACCGTTGGCACATCCTGAGTCGGCGGAGGCGGACCTCTGGGCACTGTTTGCCGCCCTGACGGTGGTACCCACCCTCGCCTTTCACGGCGGGCAATCCATCGTACTGGACGCCGAGACGACCGCCGAGATGCGGCGCCGTCATCCGACAATGGAGTTGGTCACCCTGCCGGATGTCGGACACGCTCCGACCCTCGACGAGCCTCCCGCACGGGCGGCGCTGGAACGTTTCCTGGCGCGCTTCTAACGAACCACCCGAACGCCAGGGCCACGCTTCCCGAGCGCCTTCGATCACCGACAAGGCCGACCAGGCGGCTAGGCGTGCAATGCGAACATCATCTCGTAGAGTCCGGCCTCGATCGTCTTCGCGCCGCGCTGCTCCAGGCCACGAACGATACCGGCCTCATCAAGCGCCGCCTCCACGAACATGCGGCCGATGCCCTCGATCACGGCAGTGAAGGGAGCCTCGCCGTCCTTGCCGGTGCGGATCGCCTGCTCGCCGGTCTTGGCGAGCGACCGGCTCATATCCGCTTCCCAATGCTGCACCCGTGTAATTCCTTCGCGGGTCCGCAGATCGTGCAGAGCCGTGCCGGCGAGCCATCGGGCAATCCCCTCGGCATCGCCGTCTCCCGGCGCATACCGGACCGTCGCCACCACAGAACCCAGAGCTTCGCCGCTTGAGAACCGGACCCGACTGGTGGCCCGCACGAAATTGCGGAAATGCACCATCATCCGCGTGGTCCATTCGGTCGGATGATCGAGCGCATACCGGTAAGCCGGATCGTCGAAACAGGAAAGGCGGTCCACGTCGTACACGGCCAGATAGCGATGCCTGCCGCGGCCAAGCTTGCGGTAGCGTCGCCCGTTTCGCCATCCGGGCATCCCGACCCGTTCGGGGATATGCTCACGATGGTACCACTCGCTGAACTCCGCCTCGCCTTCCGGCGCCGCGTCGCCCCATACAGCCATCACCGCGTCAGTCATTTGCCGCCCTACCGTTCCAACCAGCTACCGCCCGGATTCGATCAGGCCGCGTCGATCCGGCGCGTCGGGCCTTCCGGATGATCGGGCGCGGCGGCCGGAATGCGCGGCGTTTCCCGCTCCTGCTTGGGCCGTCGATCCGGCGGTGTGACGATCCCTCCGGAGACGACCATCTTGATCCCCTCCTCGACCGACATCGACAACACATGACAGTCCTGGCGCGGCACGAAAAGAAGGAAGCCGGATGTCGGATTCGGCGTCGTCGGCAGGAAAACGTTGAGCGTATCGTCCTCGGTCAGGTTCTGTACCTCGCCCACCGTGTCGCCGGTGAGAAAGCCGATCGCCCAAATTCCGCGGCGCGGATACTCGATCATCACCACTTGGCGGAACGCCTTGGACTGTTGGGCCAGAACCGTTTCGAGGATCTGCTTTAGAGCGCTGTGGACGTTCCGGATCACCGGCATGCGCGCCATGAGCCGCTCCGACAGGCTGACGAGCCAGCGCCCCACCAGACCGGCAGTAAAGGCTCCGATGATGGTGAGGACGATCGCCGCAACGATCAGGCCGAGACCGGGAATGGAGAACGGAAGGTAGGTCTCGGGATTGTACCGGGCGGGAATCAGCGGCGTGACCCGGTTATCGATGAAATCGATGATCAGCCAAGCGAGATACAGGGTGATTCCGATGGGCGCTGTCACCAGCACGCCGGCGAAAAAATAGGTCCTCAAGCGCGAGAACAGCGAGACCTTTGTGTTCGGCGCCATGGGCGACCGCCTCCTCTGCGCGACGGAACAGTGTTGCCGCATTGATGTAGGGTGGGTGTCCGCGGATCTCCAGACGTCGCGAACTCGCCGGTGTGCAGCGCAATATACGGGTCGAGCATAGACGCAAGCTGCATGATGGTACAATCGGCCGCGCGGATCACCGGGACGATAGACGCGCCACTGAGACAATCTCGCCCTTGGCGTCGTGCAAGAGGCTGCGGCACACTCTGACGATGACCCCTGCTCCGTCCGCCTTCGGCACCGACCTGCGCCCGCTCTTCGTTCTGGAAGAGGGTTCCGTTCACCTCAACCACGGGTCCTACGGCGCGACACCGTTCGCGGTTCTTGAGGCGCAGAGCGCCTGGCGCACGCGGATGGAGGCAGAGCCGAGCCGGTTCATGGAATTCGAGTTCCGTCCAGCCGTGCGCGCCGCGGCGAACCGGCTGGCGCCCTATCTCGGCGTAGACGGCGATCGGCTCGCGCTGGTCGAGAACCCGACACTGGCTGTCAACGCGATCCTGCGCTCCCTCGACTTGAAGCCGGGCGACCGTATTCTGATCAACGATCAGACCTACGGCGCAGTCCGCAATACGGTCCGGTTCGTCTGCTCGATGACCGGAGCTGAAATCGCCGAATGGACGCTGCCCTTTCCCGCAGAGTCGCCGGAGCAGTCGCTCGCCGCATTCGAGATGGCGCTGGCCGATGCCAAACCGAGGGTCGCGATCATCGACCATGTGACGTCCGCCACCGCTCTTGTCCTACCGGTCAAGGCGATGAGCGCCGCCGCACGCGACCACGGAGCGCTCGTCCTGATCGACGGCGCCCATGCTCCCGGAATGCTGGCGCTCGACATCGCCGCACTGGATGCCGATTGGTACACGGGCACCTGCCACAAATGGCTGTTCGCCGCCAAGGGCTGCGCGTTCCTCTGGGCCGGTGACCGGGTCATCGACCGCCTCCATCCGGCGGCCATAAGCCACGGCTATGGCGGCGGCTTTTGCGAGGAGTTCGACTGGGTCGGCACCCGCGACGGCTCAGCGCATCACGCTCTGCCCGCCGCGCTCGACTTCGTTGACCGGTTCGGCATCGAGGCGATCCGAACCCACAACCACGCCCTGGCGATGGCCGCCGGTCGGCGGTTGGCAGGCGCCTGGGGCACTGAGATGGGCCAGCCGGAGAGTATGGTGGGTTCGATGGTGATGGTTCGACTGCCTGATGGATACGGCAGCGGGTTCGATACCGCCCGTGATCTGCGCCTGCGGTTGCTGCAGGAAAACGCCATCCAAACCCGCATCAACCCGCTCGCCGACGGCCTGTACGCCCGAATATCGAGCCAGATCTACAATCACATCGCAGAAATAGACCTACTTGCCGACGCGGTGCTGGCTAAGCGTCCAAACGGCTAAGAGAGGTCCGACCTGAGACGACGGCCGAGACGAGACCGACGACACGACCGCGTCAATTCAGCTTGTGCCTGAACTTCCGTTCCAGGTGGCGCAGGATCTCCTCACGCCGCTTGCCGCCATTCTCCAAGGCCGCCTTGAACAGGCGGGACGCCTCATTCTCCGGCTGAGGCGGTTCCTGACCGATTTGTGCGAACGCGGCGCGCTGAGCGCGCGCAAGAACGTCCGGATCGATCCGCTGGCGCAGAGTGCGCAGGAGTTTGAGGGCCTTGTCTCGCTCGCTCATCGGAAGAGTATGTCCGAATCGACCGCGCCGGACAATGCAGAGCGGTACTCCGTTCGATTTGATTGGCCCCAACGGGCCATCAGAAGAACTTCGTCACGAAAGCCGCTGCCAGGGCGTTACCAACGATTTTAGTGACGACAGCATCGGCGCGACCTTTGACCTCCTTGTTGTCGTAGGTCGCGTTTATCTCGAAACGGAACCGCTGCCCGGAAATAACGATGTCTTTATCGTACGGGTCGATGATAAAGCCCTTGTCGTTGATCTCGCGAATATTGAAGACGAACTTGTCTATTTTGACGGTGCCTTTGGACGCCGGCTTGTTGGGGTTGCCCATCGGCTTGGCCCTGACAGGGCTTTTCTTCTTTTCCTTACTGACTTTAAGGAAGTCAAACATCGCCGAATCCCCACGCATTTCCGCGACTGGTATTGTCTCAATATACGACGGGCATTGGTTTCTGAAAAGCTAGTTAACCGGTTATTATATTGAATTAAATGTTAATCCGATACAAAAACTATGCTGTTTTACAGGTCTCTTTTCTGGGTCCGCTGCCGAAACGGCCAAACACCGTCAGGCTAGTCCTGAAACGAACCACGTCGACCGAGAAGACTGAGTACCGAAGGGGCCCAAAAACCACTGACAGGTACGGCCAACTGACGGCATCGGAAGACAAGGATTGCGGGGATGGTGAGCGCGACAGGGATCGAACCTGTGACCGTCTGATTAAAAGTCAGATGCTCTACCAACTGAGCTACGCGCCCGCCAAGGACGCCGGGAAGCTATGCAGAGCGCCGCGCCGGGTCAAGCAAAAGCGGCCAAGACTGCGACAACGTTTCTCAAGCCGCGCTTTTCTAAGACGAAACCGGCGGCGTCAAAGGTCCGGGCGGTCGAGGACAGACTGCACAGCCTGCTCTTCGAGCGCGCGAACGCCCCGCGATTCCGCATCGCAGATCAGCTGCAGGAAGACCCTATCGAAGCACGCGGAACATCCACGGCCACATCGTCACCCCGTGAACGGGCCCGTCTGCTTCGCCTGGCTGTCCTTCGACGGGTCGCCATCGAACCGGTGCATCACCCGTTCCGCGACGCGCGCCGAGACGAACTCCTTTATCTCGCCGCCCAATCGTCCGATCTCCTTCACGAAGCGCGAGGAGATGAACTGATGACGATCGGACGCCATCAGGAAGAGAGTTTCGATCTTCGGATTCAGGCGGGCGTTCATGCCGGCCATTTGGAACTCGTACTCGAAATCGGATACCGCTCGCAGGCCTCGGATGATCACGCTTGCGCTCTGGGACTCGGCGAAATGCATCAGCAGCGAGCCGAAGGGCTTCACCTCTATGGTGCCGATGAACCCGTCCTCGCGGTTCTTCGCCAGGATATCCTCAATCTCGTCGCGCACCATCTCGACCCGTTCGTCGAGGCTGAACAGCGGCCCCTTACCGGCGTTCCGCGCCACGGCGACGACCAGATGGTCGACCGTTTTGCTGGCCCGCCGGATGATATCGATATGGCCCTTTGTGATCGGATCGAAGGTGCCGGGATAGACCCCGACGCGCGTCGTCTTCTCGGTCATTGCGGCGCCTCTCCCCCTTCGTCCGCATCGTCCGAGGAATCCTCTGGCGGCGTTCCGCCCGGCTCCCCCGCCTCGCCGACGCCGGCCGCGCCGGCGCCTTCTTCAGCCGACCCGCTCTCCTCCGAATCGGCCTCATCGTCCTCGCCGGTATCGCCGACGAGCGACACAGAGACGACATTCTCCTCGTCGCTCACGCGGAAGATATAGACGCCCTGTGCCTGACGCGCAGTCTCCCGAACGTCGCCGATCGGGCATCGGATTACCTGCCCCTTGTCGGTCACTGCCATAATCTGATCCGTCTCGGCCACCGAGAACGAGCCTGCGACAAGGCCGTTCTTGTCGGTCAGGTCGACATTCGCGACGCCCTGGCCACCGCGATTGGTCAGCCGGTAGTTGTCGATCAGCGTCCGCTTACCGAAGCCCTTGGTGGTAACCGTCAGGATGTGCTGTCGACGGATCTCGTCGGTCGCATCCGCTTCGCCTCCGGCCGCCCCCTCGATATCGAAGCGGCGCAGGATCGACATGGAGACGACCGTATCCCCATCGAGAAGACGGATACCGCGGACACCGAGGGAATCGCGCCCCTGGAAAACGCGGACATCGGTAACGTTGAAGCGGATCGCCTTGCCGTTTCGGGTCGCCAGAAAGACGTCATCGGCATCCGTGCAGGGCATCACGCCAATCAGACGGTCATCGCCGTCGAGGCGCATCGCCCGCTTTCCGGCTTTGTTGATATTGGTGAAGTCGCTGAGCGCGTTGCGCCGCACCGTGCCCGCCTCAGTCGCGAACATGACGTGAAGCTGCTTCCAGCTTTCCTCATCCGCCGGCATCGGCATGACGGTCTGGATCCACTCTCCCTCTTCGAGAGGCAGCAGATTGACCATCGGCCGCCCTCGCGACTGCGGCGTTCCTTCCGGCAGCCGGTAGGTCTTGAGCTGATAGACTTGGCCGCGCGAGGTGAAGAACAGGATCGGCGAGTGGCTGTTGGCGATAAACAGACGGCTGACCACGTCCTCGTCGCGGGTCGCCATACCGGCCCGGCCCTTGCCGCCCCTTTTCTGCGCCCGGTAGGTGGCGAGCGGCACCCGCTTGATATAGCCGCCGTGACTGACGGTGACGACCATATCCTCGCGCGGGATCAGGTCCTCGATGTCATGTTCGAACTCGTTCTCCTCGATTTCGGTCCGGCGCTCGTTCGCCCAATTCTCCTTGGACTGCTGCAATTCGCCGCGCATGACGTCGAGCAGACGCGGGCGGGATGTGAGAATCTCGAGGAAGTCCTTGATCTTGGCGGCGATCTCCTCCGCCTCCTCGATCAGCTTGCCCCGCTCCATGCCGGTCAGGCGCTGCAGGCGCAGTTCCAGGATGGCTCGTGCCTGAATTTCGGACAACATGTAGGTGCCGTCTTCGCGGACCGCGTGGCCCGGGTCGTCGATCAGCGCGATGAACGGGGCCACATCGCCCGCCTGCCAGGCCCTCGCGCACAGGGCGCGCCGCGCCTCTCCGGCATCAGACGACGCCCGAATCAGCTCGATCACCGGATCCAGGTTGGAAATCGCCACCATCAGGCCGGCCAGAATATGCGCTCTCTCCCGTGCCTTGCGCAGCAGGAACCGGGTGCGCCGCGTGATCACCTCCTCGCGGAACTGCACGAAGGCGTAGATCACGTCCCGAAGATTCATCTGCTCCGGCCGCCCGCCGTTGAGCGCGAGCATGTTGACGCCGAAGCTGGTCTGCAGCGGCGTGAACCGATAGAGCTGATTTAGAACGACCTCAGGCACCGCGTCGCGCTTGAGTTCGACGACGACGCGCACGCCATCCCGGTCGCTCTCGTCGCGCAGATCGGCGATTCCCTCGACCACCTTCTCGCGGACGATCTCTCCGATCCGCTCGATCATGCGGGCTTTGTTGACCTGATACGGGATCTCGGAAACGACGATCGCCATCCGGTCCTTGCGGATCTCTTCGATCACGGCGCGTCCGCGCATCACGACGGAGCCCCGACCGGTGCGGTAGGCTTCGCGGATACCGGCGCGCCCCAAGATCAATCCGCCGGTGGGGAAATCGGGTCCCGGCACGATGGCCATCAGTTCGTCGACCGTGATGCCCGGATTGTCGACCATCGCGAGACAGGCGTCGATCACCTCGCCCAGATTGTGGGGCGGAATGTTGGTTGCCATGCCAACGGCAATGCCGCCGGCGCCGTTGACCAGCAGGTTCGGAAACTCGGCCGGCAGCACGGCCGGTTCTTCCGTCGTCTCGTCGTAGTTCGGGACGAAGTTGACGGTTTCCTTATCGATATCCCGCAGCAGACCTTCTGCCGCCTTGGCAAGACGTGCCTCGGTGTAGCGCATGGCCGCAGCCGGGTCGCCGTCCATGGATCCAAAGTTGCCCTGGCCGTCGACCAAGGGCAGACGCATGGAGAACTCCTGCGCCATTCGGACCATCGCGTCGTAGATCGCGCTGTCGCCATGCGGGTGATACTGACCCATCACGGCGCCGACGATGTTGGCCGACTTCCGATAGGGCTTGCTCCAGTCGTAGCCGCCCTCCTTCATGGCATACAGGATGCGGCGATGCACGGGCTTCAGGCCGTCGCGGACGTCCGGCAGCGCCCGGGCCACGATCACGCTCATGGCGTAATCGAGGTACGAGCGGCGCATTTCGTCTTCGATGGAGACCGGCGCGATGTCGTGCGGATCGGGTGTGGAATCAGACAACCGAGGGGTTCCGATCGTAGGTTTCTACAGGGATCAGGCAGGCGACGGATAGGACAGGACCAGCAATCCGCCTGATTCGCCAAAGCTTAGCAAAATCGCCGTTTTCCAGCAATGTTGCGGCGCCGAAATATCGCGGGCCACGCCCTCGGGATCAAGCGCTGTTTGCGGCCTCGGATCGAAGCCTGTGCTGCCGCGCGGAGCGTGGCGTCTCCCGCGGCTTCAAGGTGTTGCGCCGACGACGATGTACTCTTTCAAGAACGACCGTCAGCTTGCCTGGGCGAATTCGGGTTCCGACTCATCGTCGGTCGGCTCGGCAGTATGGGGCAGTGTAACGCTGACCAATGTGCCGACTCCCAGTTCCGACTCGAGCCGGACCGTGCCGCCGTGCAAATCGACGAGCCGCTTCACGATGCTGAGGCCTAGTCCGTTTCCGCCCACTCCCGCGACACTGAAGCTCGACCCACCGCGGGTAAAGAGCTCGAAGGCTTGCTCGACATCGTCAGGAGACATCCCCCGGCCGGTGTCGCTGACGGTAATGACGGTACCCTCCTGGCAGGAGCTTCCGGCGATTGAAATGGCGCCACCGGGATCGGTGTACTTCACGGCATTGCCGACGAGATTGATGAGTATCTGCTCGAGCGCGGCCTGGTCGGCTGTCGCGAACAGGCCGGTGGGCGGCGCCTGCACGGAAAGCGATTTCGCATTGATCTCGGCATCGAGCATCGACAGGCACGTGGCGATCTCGGCATCGATGGCCACCGTCTCCCGCCGAAGCTCGTAGCGCCCCGCATCCAGACGGGCTACGTCCAGAATGCTGTCAATCAGGGTGCGCAGATGGTCGCCACCGGTATGGATCTGACGGGCATAGTCCCGATACCGTTCCGCCGCCGCCGCATCGGAGCCAAAGGACTGAAGGGCGATCACCTCCGAGAAGCCGAGTATCGCGTTGAGTGGCGTCCGCAGGTCGTGACTCATCTGGGCCAGAAACTCGGTCTTGGCACGGTTCGCGCGATCCGCCTCGTCGCGAGCGTTTCGCAAGGCCACGTGGGCTGCCAGGATTTGATCGACGGTGGCGCGGATACATTTGACAATCCATGCGAGCGACAAGCCGGCGATCAAGACGACAATCAACATCGGCACGGCGAGGGTCTTCAGGAAGGCCGTTCCGGGGCTGGGTCTCTGCCAAATGATGTCTCCAATAGTTCGCCCGTCGGAACCGGCAAGGCGGAGGCCATCGGACACCGGTTGTTCACCAGAGAGGAGAGCGAGTCCGTCGATCATGTAATCCACGGCGAATCTGTCCAGCATCTCCCGGTCGATCTCGCGCAGAAACAAAAGGACCGCCGGGCCACCACCGCGCACCGGCAACTCCGCTTCCCCCTCCCATTTGGCGACGGCGCCGGCCACCATGAAAATCCGCTGATCGATTGAGATGAATGCCGTCTGCGGCTCCGGGCGTTGGTCGACATCTCCGGCAGCCAAGCGTGCGGCCTCTACCAAGCCGAAAAGCCCCTCCGGCAGGAGCTCGACCGGTCCCAGACTGCCCAGTTCCTCGGCAACTGACGCCACATAGGGCTGATCCGTTCCGTCGACCACAAGGGTGATGTCGATCCCGAGATTCTCGTGCGCGTAGAGGCCAATGTTGCCATCTATCCAGATGGGATCGGGGACGCGAACGACGTTCTCGACGAACGCATCCCAGTAAGCATAGTCCGAAGCCCAGCCGCCGAGCTCGTCGAGGTTTGAGTGGATCACGCTGCGAACTGTGTGACGAGTTGCGTCCATCGCGTTGCGATCCTGCGCAACGGCGGCGAACCAGGCAACGGCGACCACAGCGACGGTCAGACCGATGATCAGCCCGACGATCGGCATCGCGAGGCCGATCCGGCGTGCGGCTGGCACACCGCCTTCGTCGATGGGTGCTCGATCCGTCACTTGCCTACCAGGACCTCTCGACGTTGGTCGCGCTGCGACAGGAGCCAGAACGTCAGTAGCGGTTAATTAAGATTAAATTCGAATTCTTTATATTACGTTAACTTTTTCACCCCGCCAAAAGCCGAAGCCTCGCTCGGAACGGTGTCAGCCGGGCCGGCGCGCCTGAAAAGAAAGACTGAGCGGGAGCTCGGGATTCGTGCCGTCAGGCCAACCGAACAAATGCTCGCCATGCGGCACGAGACTTGGCAGCAGGGCCCAGGTTATCCAGGGGTGTTCGTGCAGAAACTCGAACCGAAGCCCGGCGGCGGCCACCGCCGTGACGATATCGCCGATCGGATGCACCCATTCGTAGGTCCGAACCTGTTCGGTGACGTGGTCGCTGGCGTAGTCTCCGGCATCGTCCAGTGCGAGCGGTTCGGCAGAATGAAAGTAGGGATACTTCGTCCCGTAGCGTCCCGCCGCAGGATTGCAGGCACCGGCGGCATCGTCCCAGATGTAGGCCATCGGGTGGCAGTCGGCGAAATAGAGACGGCCGCCCGGCTTCAGGAACCGAGCTGCGATCATGGCCCATCCGGCAATATCGGGGAGCCAGCAGATGGTTCCCCAAGTCGTGAATACCAGATCGAACGTCCCGTCGACCAGGTCGTGAGCCGCGTAGAGATCGCCCTCGATGAACGTGCCGTTCAGACCGGTTTCAGCCGCCAGGGACCGGGCAGCCCCGATCGCCCGGGCTGAGAAATCCAGCCCGGTCACACGCGCCCCTTGCTGCGCCAGCGTCAAAGTGTCCAGTCCGAAGTGGCATTGGAAATGGAGGACCGAGAGCCCGGCGACGTCACCGAGCTCTCGCTCTACGATCGGATCGAGCCTTCGATGGCCCTCGCGGAGCGCATCGACCGAGCAGAACCCTGAGGTCAGATGAGGCTGGACGAGTTCATCCCATTTCGCCCGGTTGGCCGCCCGAAACGCATCCATCCGACGTTCCTCAGAACGGGATTTCGTCGTCCAGGTCGCTCGGCCCACCCATCGGGGGCTGTCCCCCTCCGGAACCGCCGCCGCCCGAACTTCCGCCGCCGGAACCGCCGCCGGAGAAGCCGCCCCCCGAGGAACCGCTTCCTCCACCATAGCCGCCGCCGTAGTCGTCCCCTCCTCGGCTGTAGTCACCCCCGCCGCCGCCATCGCCCCGTCCGCCGAGCAGGGTCAGCTCTCCGCGGTAGCGCTGCAGAACAACTTCCGTCGTGTACTTTTCCTGGCCGCTCTGATCGGTCCATTTGCGGGTCTGAAGCTGCCCCTCGATATAGACCGAACTGCCTTTGCGCAGATATTGCTCGGCAATCCTGGCAAGATTCTCGTTAAAGATGACGACCCGGTGCCATTCGGTCCGTTCCCGCTGCTCGCCCGTATTGCGGTCGCGCCAGCGCTCAGACGTCGCCAGGGCCAGGTTCACGATTTTCATGCCGTCCTGGGTCGACCGCACCTCCGGGTCACGGCCCAGGTTGCCGACCAGGATCACCTTGTTGACGCTACCCGCCATCTCTCTCGCTCTCTCTGTTCCGGATCCGTCCCGCAAGCGCCCGCCGGTGATCACCGATCGCGCCCATGGGATTGTTTGGCCGACAATCCCACAGCCGGAGGACTGGCGCAAAGGCTCCGGTTAGGATTCCGTCCGAAACTGCATATCCGGTTTCTATTGGGCCGGGTTTGATTTTTCGATACGGTATCGGAACAATCCGAGTCGCCTTGCCACAATCGCCCGAACTGGACCGAAATTCGTCACCTTGTCGGAAGACAGAGCGGCAATACTTAGGGATACACCCTCCCCGGTGGCCATATCGACCGCTGGCGTACTATATTTGTTCTCCTAATAGACCCTCCGAGGATTCGATGGCGCCCGACTCAACCAAGTCCAAGCCCGTGGCCGACGAGCTCCGGGCGATCCGCGTCCGCGGCGCACGCGAGCACAATCTGCGCAACGTGGATGTCGATCTGCCGCGCGACAGTCTCGTGGTCCTGACCGGTCTCAGCGGATCGGGTAAGTCGTCGCTCGCCTTCGACACAATCTACGCGGAAGGCCAACGCCGTTACGTCGAAAGCCTCTCCGCCTACGCCCGCCAGTTCCTCGAACTCATGCAGAAGCCTGATGTCGACCTGATCGAGGGGCTATCCCCGGCAATCTCGATCGAGCAGAAGACCACCTCCCGAAACCCACGCTCCACAGTCGGCACGGTCACTGAGATCTACGACTATCTCCGCCTGCTCTACGCCCGGATCGGCATTCCCTACTCCCCGGCCACGGGCCTGCCGATCGAGAGCCAGACCGTGAGCCAGATGGTGGATCGGATCTGCGCGCTACCGGAGGGAACGCGACTTTACCTGCTTGCCCCGGTGGTTCGCGGTCGAAAGGGAGAGTACCGCAAGGAACTCGCCGACTTCCGCAAGCGCGGCTTCCAGCGCGTCCGGGTCGACGGCGATATGTACGAGATCGAGGACGTTCCGGTGCTCGACAAGAAACGCAAACATGACATCGAGGTGGTCGTTGACCGGCTGGTGGTGCGCGAGGGTATCCAGACCCGTCTCGCAGACTCGATAGAAACCGCTCTGGAACTTTCCGACGGCCTGCTCTTCGCCGACAACGCCGACAGCGGCGAGCGGCATACCTTCTCCGCCAAGTTCGCCTGCCCGGTCAGCGGCTTCACCATCGACGAAATCGAGCCCCGACTGTTCTCGTTCAACAATCCGTTCGGTGCGTGCCCGACCTGCGACGGACTGGGCAGCCAGATGTATTTCGACGAGCAACTGGTGGTGCCCAATCCGAAGCTCAGTCTGAAAGCCGGCGCCATAGCGCCTTGGGCCGGATCGTCCTCGAAGTACTACGCCCAATCGCTGAAAAGCCTGGCGAAGCATTTCGACATCTCCCAGGACACGTCCTTCGGAGACCTCCCCGAGGAAGCCAGGAACGGTATCCTGTACGGGACCGGAACGGCACCGGTGACGATGACATTCGACGACGGTCTCCGCAGCTACAAGACCAACAAGCCATTCGAGGGCGTCATCCCCAACATGCAGCGTCGCTGGAAGGAGACCGACAGTTCCTGGGTCCGCGAGGAACTCGGCCGGTACCAGTCCGTCGCCCCATGCGATGCCTGCAACGGCCAGCGGCTCAAACCGGAGGCTCTGGCGGTAAAGATCGCCGGGCTGCACATCTCCGAGGTGACCGACTTCTCGATCGGCAAGGCCGTCGCCTGGTTCACCGCCCTGGCCGAGACCCTGACCGCCAAACAGGGAGAGATCGCCGAACGAATTCTGAAGGAAATCAATGAGCGGCTCGGTTTTCTCAACAATGTCGGCCTCGAGTATCTGACCCTGGCGCGATCGTCCGGGACACTCTCCGGTGGCGAAAGTCAGCGGATCCGTCTGGCCTCGCAGATCGGCTCCGGGCTAACCGGTGTGCTCTACGTCCTCGACGAGCCGTCGATCGGCCTGCACCAGCGCGACAACGACCGTTTGCTGACGACGCTGAAGCGCCTGCGCGATCTCGGCAATACGGTCATCGTCGTCGAGCATGACGAAGACGCGATCCGCGAAGCCGACTACGTGGTCGATATGGGACCGGGTGCGGGCGTGCATGGCGGCCGGGTGGTCGCCGCAGGAACGCCGGCGGAGGTGATGGCCAACCCGGCGAGCCTGACCGGCAAGTACCTCGCGGGTTTCGAGCAGATCGAGATTCCGGCGAAACGCCGGAAGGCCAGGAAAGGCAAGCAGATCGCCCTGACGGGCGCGACCGGCAACAACCTGAAGAACGTCTCCCTCAGGATCCCGCTCGGCACGTTTACCTGCGTATCCGGGGTTTCCGGAGGCGGCAAGTCGACGCTTATCATCGAGACGCTCTGGAAGGCGCTGGCCCGACGGCTTCACAATGCGCGCGAACACGCCGCACCGTTCGAACACCTGGCCGGCCTGGAGAACGTCGACAAGGTGGTCGACATCGATCAATCCCCCATCGGTCGCACGCCGCGTTCAAACCCCGCGACCTATTCCGGCGCTTTCACACCGATCCGCGACTGGTTCGCCGGGCTGCCGGAGGCCAAAGCCCGCGGCTATGCGCCGGGTCGGTTCTCGTTCAACGTCAAGGGCGGGCGCTGCGAAGCGTGTCAAGGCGACGGCGTCATCAAGATCGAAATGCATTTCCTACCGGACGTCTACGTGACCTGTGACGTCTGCAAGGGAAAGCGCTACAACAGAGAAACGCTGGACATTACGTTTAGAAACAAATCTATATCCGATGTTCTTGATATGACGGTCGAGGAAGGTGCTACCTTTTTCAAAGCGGTTCCGTCGATCCGGGACAAGTTGGAGACCCTGGAGCGGGTCGGCCTTGGCTATATCAAGATCGGTCAGCAGGCGACCACGCTCTCCGGCGGCGAAGCTCAACGCGTCAAGCTGGCGAAGGAGTTGTCGCGGAGAGCGACCGGGAGGACCGTCTATATTCTCGACGAGCCGACCACGGGTCTGCATTTCGACGACGTGCGAAAACTGCTCGAAGTGCTGCAGGCGTTGGTCGATCAGGGGAACACGGTGATCGTCATCGAACACAACCTCGAGGTCATTAAGACCGCGGACCACATCATCGACCTCGGACCCGAAGGCGGCGACGGCGGTGGGCGGATCGTCGCCGAGGGGACGCCGGAAGCCGTAGCGGCCACCGACGAGAGTTACACCGGCCAATACCTGAAACGGTACCTGCGCCCGTCCAACGCGAAGAAATCCGCCTAGACGGAGGAGCTCCGCCCGAAGGTCTTCGCCACGGTCAGATGTTGAACACCTTGCCGTGGATCGGCATCGACGGTGCTACGCCCTGTCCCTGCACGTAGTCGAAATGGGCGCGCCGCGCAGCGGTCGCGGCATCGAACGTTTGAGCGCCGTAGAAGTAGCGCCGCATCTTGCCGACCTTGTTGCCTGCGCTGAACTCCTTGATGCCTTTGATCGCCTCAAGGCTCGGCGTGCCGATCTCGGTGCCGTCCACGGCAACCGCGACCAACCCGACCCCACCCAACTTGTCCGCCCGCCGGAACGACAGGCTGAAATCGCCGATGAAACCGGCGAAATATGGCGCCAGATACGTGAAGATCGTATGCAATCGGCCTTGAGGAACGTCGTCCGGCAAGCTCCGCACCATGAGCATCATCCGCTGTTCGGCGATCCGGGGAAGCAGTTTGCAGACGTCGATATAGGCCGAGCGGAAGTTCTTCGCCGCCAAAGTCTCGAAATGCACCGGCACGATCAAGAGCGCGCGCAGCTTGCGTCCCGCCGCCTCGGTGAGGGCCCGACCGGCATGCTCCAGAACCATACGGTCCAGGGCCGCCTCGACGGCGCCTGTACCCGACGTCCCATCCTCGCGTTGTCCAAGATCCAGATCCGGTGGGACATGCAGATCGGCGTGATAGCAGGACACCAGTCGCTTGCGGACATTTGCGACCGGCCAGAATCGCATCACCATCCGTTCCTTCGCCGCCTCGACACGCGCCTCGTCAGCCTTCTCCGCATCGCGCTGCGCTTCTTCGACTGTTTTCTCGAGTTCGACCGGCGTCTTGAGCGGCGCCGGATCGTCGCGCGGCACCTCGAACACCACGGGACGGACCGAGACCGCGTCCATGCCGGCTCCGGCACCGCTGAGTTTCGAGTTCACCTCCCGGGCGATCTTCGTAGCCGTTGCATCCGCTTCCGCCCGGGTTGCCTTCCCGAACAGGACGACGAACTTCTCGTCGTTCATCAAGAGGAACACGTCGGAGGCGGAAATGTGCTTCTTGATCACCCCCTCTGTGAGCAGATGCACCTTGTCCTTGATCCCTTCCCAATTCTCTCCGAACCGCTCCTTCAGCGCTTCGAAGCCCAGCATCTGGACGTTTCCAGCGATCAGAGCGTCGGCGGCGACGCGGTTTTCGCGCACGAAGGAAAGCACCTTCGAGGCGAAGTCCGCCGTATCGCTCGGATCCAGCTTCTGACGATCGAAGGACTGTAGAAACCCGGTCTTTCGGGTTTCCCGGGGAATTCCTTTGTCGTAGGACACTGTCATTCACACTCCGACCGGATGCCCGGCAGCCGCCGACTCGCGCGGTTCGTTCGGTACACTAGAGGAAAACCTGCGTCTATTTTAGGCGAAAGCGCATTATCGCTGCGACGCGGTGCCCTTGCGTCCCCGACGACCGAGGGTTATTTCCCGCGGAGACTGCGAGGAAATCATGTCTATTCCGTTAACCACCTCACCCGTTCATATCGTCGGCGGCGGCCTCGCCGGCAGCGAGGCGGCCTGGCAGATCGCCCGGGCCGGCGTAGAGGTCGTGCTGCACGAGATGCGCCCGATCCGCGGCACGGCGGCGCACCAGACCGACCAACTCGCCGAACTCGTTTGTTCCAACTCGTTCCGCTCGGACGATCACACCGCCAACGCGGTCGGTGTGCTCCACGAAGAAATGCGGCGGTGCGGATCGGTGATCATAGCGGCAGCGGACGCGCATCAGGTCCCGGCGGGATCGGCTCTCGCCGTCGACCGGGTTGGCTTTTCAGCCGCCGTGCAGGAGCGGCTCGAAGCGCAGCCGCTGATAACGATCGAACGGAGCGAGGTTGCGGGCCTCCCGCCGGCCGACTGGGACAGCGTGATCGTTGCGACGGGCCCCCTCACCTCGGATCCTCTGGCCCAGGCGATCCGGGATCTGACCGGCGCCGACAGCCTGGCGTTCTTCGATGCTATCGCGCCGATCGTCCATGCCGACAGTATCGACTTCGACGTGGCCTGGTTTCAGTCGCGCTACGACAAGCCCGGTCCCGGCGGTTCCGGCGCCGACTACGTGAATTGCCCGCTGGACGAAGCCCAATACAACGCCTTCATCCAGGCGTTGCTCGACGGCGACAAGATGGATTTTAAGGAGTGGGAGGAGAACACCCCCTATTTCGAGGGGTGCATGCCGATCGAGATCATGGCGTCGCGCGGTCCGGAAACCCTGCGGTTCGGACCGATGAAACCGGTCGGGTTGACCGATCCGCGTACAGGACGTCGTCCACACGCGGTCGTACAGCTCAGACAGGACAACGCGTTAGGTACGCTGTTCAATATCGTCGGTTTCCAGACCAAGCTGCGCTATGGCGAGCAGACCCGTATTTTCCGGATGATTCCCGGATTGGAGAATGCGGAATTCGCGCGGCTCGGCGGCCTGCACCGCAACACCTTCATCCACTCGCCGAGCCTGCTGGACGGCACGCTCAGACTCAAAGCGGATTCGCGCCTGCGGTTCGCGGGGCAGATCACCGGCGTTGAGGGCTATGTGGAAAGTGCCGCCATCGGCTTGCTCGCTGGGCGCTTCGCGGCCGCCGAGAAGCGTGGAGCGGCGGCGGATGTTCCTCCGGCGACCACGGCGCTCGGTGCCCTCGTCGGCCATATCACCGGGGGCGCCAACGCCGAGACCTTCCAGCCGATGAATGTGAATTTCGGCCTGTTTCCGCCGCCGGAGGAGCAGATCACCGCCAACGGTAAGCGCCGCAAGCTCAAGGGCACCGACCGGCGCAAGGCGTTGGCGGTACGCGCCCTGGCCGATCTCGACGGGTGGCTCGGCAAAACGGCAGAAGCGGCGGAGTAGCCGACGCCGCCCGTTGCCGCCGCCCTCCGTCTCTCGAATGAGCCCCGTCGTACGCGTCAAGGATGCCCCGGTGGGGTCACCAGAAACGATAGCAGACGGCTCGCATCGCATGGCGCCACACCAGACCCGTCGGCATCTCCGCCACTCCAGGGGCGCGCGGGTCGAAACCCGCACGCTCCAGCGATCCGGCAAGATCACCTGCTCGGGCTGACAGGAGTCTTAGGGGACGTGCGTTCTTGGACCGCAGCGCGCCTTCAGCCGTAGCCCTCCGCAGACGGTCGCGTCCCTCCCGGACGATCGGTCGACAGATCGGCGTCAGATCAACAGAACCCGGCATATCCCTTATACGAGAAATATTTACACCATTTTCCTGAAGTAGCGATTCAGGTAAGGGCATCCGCCCCACAGCCAGCAGCGCGGGGAGCGCACGGACTAGCCCGATCAGCGCCCAGGCGGTCCCGAGATGGCGGGCCGCAACGACATCGGCCCCCAGCACCCGAGCCATCGCCGCCGCGGCCTCTCCGCCCGTTTCCGCCGCATAGGCAATCAACGCTTCCAGGTCCGGCAGCGGTTCGCCCGACAGGTCGGCCTCACGGGCATCGACAATGCGGCCCAGGTGCCCCAGCACCTCCGGCGTCGTCTCGGCAACGGCCGCCAGCGGCAGAACGACCTCATGGGCGCGCGGTGTCCCCGCTTCGATGCCCTCGAACGCCTCGCGCCACCACTGGAGCCGGATGTGGCCGATCATCGGATCGCTGACCACCTCGGCAGTCTTGGCGATCTCGTGATTGGCGGCCAGCAGCGCGAACAGCCCAGCGCGCGCATCCGGTTCAGCGAACAGGCAGACGAGGTATCGCTCCCGGTCGTGCCGACGGACGATCTCGGCGCAGGCGGCTAGGTGGCTCTCGAGACTGTCGGTCATCGCCTCAGGATGCGGACCGGGTCCGCGGGGACGCCATCAGCCTGCCGCTGCATCTGGGATGAAATGCTTGGCGAGCGCGATGCCCTGGCCCTGGTAATTCGACTTGATCGCCTCTCCGTAGACCATATCGGTCTGGCCGTTGGCGATCCGGCGGTAGTCGAGCCAGCCGACGATCTGTCCGTGCTCCAGGGTAAAGGGCACGCCGTAGGAACGCACTTCAAGAACGGCGCGGCTACCCTGGGCCTTGCCGTCCACCCAGCCGAAGCCCGGATCGAAAAAGCCGGCATAGTGGACGCGGAATTCACCGGACTGACTATCGAACGGCAGCATCTCCGCGGCGAGATCCGGCGGCACCGCGACCTCCTCGCGGGTGGCGAGGATGTAGAACTCGTCCTTTTCCAGGATCAGCCGCCCATGGTCCCAGTGCAGCGGCTCCCAGAACTCGGCAACCGGATAGGCCCTCGGCCGGTCAACATCGATCTTGCGGGCGTTCTTTCTGGCCTTGTAGCCGACGACGGCCCCTTTCCCCTCCCCTTGGAGGTCGATGGAGAACGGTACCAGCGTATCGCGCGGCGGGATCAGCGCGTCACCGTCCTTCACCCTCGCGAAATGCCCGAGCGCGTGCCGCTCGCGGACCTCCTTCGCCGAGAGCGCGCTGGCGCCGCGCTGGAACCGAAGCTGATTCAGGCGCGACCCCTGGCTGACGACCACGCTGAACGACAGCGGCACCACCTCCAGGAACAATCGTCCCTTGTAGCCCTTCTCCACGCGGTCGAAGGCCGTACCGCCGTCGGTGATCAGGCGCGTGAGAATGTCGAGGCGACCGGTTGAACTCTTCGGGTTCGCCAACGCCTCCACGTCGTGGGGCAGATTCAGGCTCTCCAGCAGTTCGATGACATAGACGCAACCGCGTTCGAGGGCAGCGCCGCCCGTCAAGTCGAGTTCGGGACGGCCGTCGAGCTGGTCGATCTTCTCCATGACCGTGCCATCCTGCCCCGGCAGGAAACTGGCGCGCACCCGGTAGGCCTTGGGACCGAGACGGAGATCGAGGCTGGCCGGCTGGATCTGCGACGCCTCGACATCAACGGCTCCCTGAATCTGACGGTCGGCGATCATGCGCTCGATATCCTGATAGGGCAGGACACCGGTCGTCGGCTTGGCCCATTGGCCGCGGCCGCTTTCGCCGGTTTGAACCAGTTCGCTCGGTGTGTCGAAGTTCATCGCGGAAACCCTCGTCTTCCGCCAGCCCGGCGGTCGGTCATCCTAGCGCGGCCATGGGAGCCGGAAGAAATAGGAAAGAACCCCGAACCTTTGCCCGCATCCGTCCAGACCAGCATCGGCCTGAAAGCGTTGTCCGAACTGCGCCGACGCCGTTATCCCCGCAATCCACAGACAGCACGAACGGCCCGGCTGTGAACGACCGACTCGTCCCGGTCGCCCGTCACTCGACCGGCAGCAGCGCCGCGGCCACCCGCCGCCCCTCCGCGAGCAGCAAATTGAACGTGCGGCAAGCGGCGCCGGTATCCATCACCTCGGCAACCGGCCCCTTGTCGCGGATCTCGGCCCTGCGAACCGGCGGCAAGAAAACCTGCCGGGTACCTGTACCGATGAGCAGTATGTCGTAGCGTTCCTCGCTCATCAGGATTGGCGCCAGGCTCGACAGGTCCAGTTCGGAGATCGACACGTCGAGGGCGACGTCCCATGGGACCGTGGCTTCGGGGCGGACCAGGACCGGACCCGTGTGGCTCACCTCTCCGATCCGGAACTTGCCGTCTCCATAGCCATGGATGACCTGCACGCCCTGGGGAACCATCGGCGTGATATCGACCATGTCTACTTCCCCTTGCCGGCGGTCCGCTCGTACTCAGGCACCAGGCTCTCGTCGACGCCCGCGTCGTCATCCCCCCGCCGGAGCCCCGTATAGAGCAGCAGCGGCACGGCAATGAAGATCGAGGAATAGGTGCCGACCACGATGCCCCAGATCATCGCCAGCGCGAAGTCGGCGAGCACGGCGCCACCGAAGAAGTAGATGGCGAACAGAGCCAGCAGGGTGGTCAACGACGTCATCGTCGTCCGCGACAGAGTCTCGTTGATCGACAACGTGAACAGCTCGGACAGCGGCATCGCCTTGTAGCGCCGCAGATTCTCGCGGACCCGGTCGTAGACGACAACGGTGTCGTTGATCGAGTAGCCGGCGATGGTCAGGACGGCGGCCACCGTCGCCAGATTGAACTCATGCTGGATCAGCGCGAACAGCCCGAGCGTCGAGATGATGTCGTGGCTCAGCGCCACGATGGCCCCCACGCCGAACTGCCACTCGAAACGGAACCAGATGTAGACCAGGATCGACAGCAGGGCGAGGCTGACCGCCAGAATGCCGGCCTCGATCAGTTCCTGGCCGACTGTAGGGCCGACGAATTCCGTACGACGGAACTCGACATCGGAGGGCAGAGCGTCCCGGACCACCTGGATGGCCTTGATCTGCTCCGCCTCTTCTCCCTCCTGGCGCTGGATGCGGATCAGCACGTCGCGGTCCGACCCGAACTCCTGCAGGCTCACATCGCCGAGACCGAGCCCGTTCAGCGTCGACCGCATCTGGGCGATGTCCGCAGGCCCGTCCGTCTGGACCTCGATCAGGGTGCCGCCCTTGAAGTCGATGCCGAAATTCAGGCCGATGCCGAACACCGCCCCGATAGACCCCAGGACAAGGGCAGCCGACAGCGCGAACGCGATCAATCGATACTGGATGAACTGGATCTTGGTATTCCGTGGAACGAGGCGGAGGGGTTTCATGGGCTCTCTCCTCCTCAGATCGGCAACGTGGTAGGCCGCCGACGACGGGCCCAATGGGCGACGAACAGTCGGGTGACCATTATGGCGGTGAACATCGACGTCATGATTCCAATGCCCAGCGTCACCGCGAAGCCCTTCACGGGGCCCGAGCCGAGCGCGAACAGGAACACGGCGGCGAACAGTGTCGTCAGGTTGCTGTCGACGATGGTGGTCAAGGCCCGGCTGTAACCGGCCTCTAAAGCATTGATCGGCGAGCGGCCGGCGTCGATCTCTTCGCGGACCCGCTCGAAGATGAGCACGTTCGCATCGACCGCCATGCCGATTGTGAGCACAATTCCGGCGATACCCGGTAACGTGAGGGTCGCCTGCAGAGCGGACAGCGCCCCGAGAATCAAGGCGATGTTGAAGAACAGCGCAATGTTCGCGAAAACCCCGAACAGTCCATAGCAGACGATCATGAACCCGACGACGAGCACCAGACCGATCACGGCGGCAATCTCGCCGGCGGCGATGGAGTCGGCTCCGAGGCCCGGGCCGACCGACCGTTCTTCGAGCACCGTGAGCGGCGCCGGCAACGCGCCTGCCCGGAGCAGCAGAGCAAGGTCCTGGGCCTCCTGGACGGAGAACCGACCACTGATCTGCGCCGAGCCTCCGAGGATCGGCTCGCGGATGACCGGTGCGGATATGACCTGGCCGTCGAGCACGATAGCGAAGGGCTTTCCGACGTTTTCGGCGGTCGCCCGGCCGAACCGCTGACCGCCTGCGCTATCAAAGCGGATCGTGACGACGGGCTGGTTGCTCTGATCGAACGACGGTTGAGCGTCTACCAGGTTCTCCCCGCTCACCATCACCCGTCGCTCGATGACGATCCGCCCGCCGTCCAGAAGCGGCAACGTGCGGGCGCCCGGCGGCGGACGGTTGGTGTCGGCACCGACGGCGACCAGGTGGAAAGTGAGCTTGGCCGTCTGGCCGATCAACTCCTTGATCCGCTGCGGATCATCGATGCCCGGAAGCTGGATCAGGATGCGCTCGTCGCCCTGCCGCTGGATCAGCGGCTCGCGCGTCCCGGTTTCGTCGACGCGGCGGCGTACGATCTCGATCGATTGCTGTACCGCATTAATCTTGATCTGTCGGATCGCCTCGTCGTCCATAAACAGAGACACCCGATTGCCGTCAACATCGACCGTTGCATCGCTGTCGAGGTCCGCTGCGATCTCGCGCGCCCGCTCGACATCGGCGCCCTCGCGCACCGTGAAACCCGCCGTCCCGTCGACGACGCCCAGATCGACATACCCGATACGCGCTTCGCGCAGGCTCCGGCGGGCACCGTCCACGATCGCTTCGAGACGTTCGCGGATCACGACGTCCGCCTCGACCTCAAGCAGCAGATACGAGCCGCCCTGCAGATCGAGCCCGAGGTTGATCTGCTTACCCGGCACGCCTGTCGGAACCGCGTCTCCGATACCCTTCTCGAAGAGGTTCGGCGCGGCATAGGCAAGGCCCGCCAGACAGACGAACGCGACCAGGATCGTCTTCCAGGTATCGAACTGCATCATGGGCGGGGTCTCCGCGGAGTTCGGGGCAGATCAGGCGCGTCGGATCCCGACGCGGAAACCGATCAGGACTTGTCCGACTTCTGCCCGTCGGAGGCAGAGCCGTCGGAGGCAGAGCCGTCGGAGCCGGCGTCGTTGGCTTCTTCAGACGCGGTCGGCTCGGCGTCGTCGGCCTTCGCACCCTTCTTTTTCGGCGGCTTGCTGACGGGCTCGCCCTTGCCGCGGACTTCCGCGAGCATCGAGCGGACCATCTGCACCCGCACGCCATCGGCAATCTCGACCGTCAGCGTATCGTCGTCATCGCTGACCTTGGTCACGGTGCCGATAAGCCCGCCATTGCCGACAACCCGATCGCCGCGGCGAACGTTGGCCAGCATTTCCTTGTGCGCCTTCATCCGCTTCTGCTGAGGGCGAATCAGGAGGAAGTAGAAAACGACGAAAATCAGCACCAGCGGCAGGAGCTGGATGAGGAAGTCACCGCCCGGGGCGCCTCCCGTCTGCGCATAGGCAGTAGAAATGAGCATGCGAAGGTCTCCCGCGGACCGGGTCCGCTCTCAGTTATCCCACCGTATATGGGGGCGCGAAGTGGCGGGACTATACCGACGGAGACATGAATTGCAACGTTGCGCCCGTTCCCGGCAAGCGGCGAGGAAGAGGCGAATTGACCCAGGGTTTGCCCGCCGGTAACGTCCGCCGCCGCTCCGTGCGTGAAGTCCCGGATTCCGGGCCGCGCAACGCCGCCTTCATTCGGCGGCGCAGCGGGCTTTAGAGGTGCCGTGCCCGGCGCCACTTTGGACGTCTCATAACCCGGACCCCGACCGATGAGCCTTGATGCCGAAACCCGCGCCCTTCTGACACGCATCGCAGACGCGCTGGACCGTCTGGCGCCGCCGGCGGTTGAACCGAGTGATATCCACGCTGCCGACGGGTTCGTCTGGAACGCCGAGCAGGGACGCCTCGCCCCGGTAAAGAAGATCAACCGGGTCGATATGAATCTGCTCAAGGGCGTGGAACTTCAGCGCACGACCCTGCTGGAAAACACGAAGCGTTTCGCCAACGGCCTGCCCGCCAACAATGCGCTCCTCTGGGGCGCCCGCGGCATGGGGAAGTCCTCTCTGGTCAAGGCCATCCACGCCGAAATCAATGCGGAAAACCCAGGGTCGCTCGCTCTGGTGGAGATGCATCGCGAGGACATGGAAACCCTGCCGCAGCTTCTCAACGTGCTGCGCGACGGCGACCGGCGCGCCATCGTGTTCTGCGACGACCTCTCCTTCGATCACCAGGACAACGCCTACAAGTCGCTCAAGGCGGTGCTCGACGGCGGCATCGAGGGTCGGCCGGACAACGTCCTGTTCTATGCGACGTCCAACCGCCGGCATCTCATGGCCCGGGATATGATCGAGAACGAACGGTCGACGGCGATCAACCCATCGGAAGCGGTGGAAGAGAAGGTCTCGCTGTCGGATCGGTTCGGTCTCTGGCTCGGCTTCCACACCTGCGACCAGGACACCTACTTCGCCATGATCGAGGGCTATGTCGCGGCCTACGACATTCCGGTGAGCGGCGACGAGCTGATCGCCCGAGCCCGCGAATGGTCCGTCACCCGCGGCTCGCGGTCCGGCCGCGTCGCCTGGCAATTCATCCAGGATCTGGCGGGCGAGTTCGGCAAGAAAGTGGCCTGATCGACGAACGCGGCGCGCCGGATGCAAGGTAGATGCTCGAAAGCCTGACCCTTCTTCTGGCCTGCCAGCTCGTGGGCGAAGTGCTGGTCGCCTATTTCGCCATCCCGGTGCCCGGCCCGGTCGTCGGGATGGTGCTGCTGTTCATCGGTCTCTGCATTCGCCGGGGCGTTCCGGCACCGCTCCAGCAGACGGCGAGCGGGCTTCTCTCCCATCTGTCGCTGCTGTTCGTGCCCGCCGGTACCGGCGTGCTTCTGCATGTCGCACTGATCCGCGAGGCCCTGATCCCGATCGGCGTCTCCCTTGTGGTCAGCACGTTGGTCGCCGTGGCGGTCACCGCCCTCGCGATGGTCGGGTTCGAACGGCTGTCCGGCCGCAAGGGGAGCGGCGGCCCGTGAACGATCTCGGCGACATCTGGGTCTACCTCTCGTCCAGTCCCCTGCTTCACCTGACGACGACGCTCGTCGCCTATCTGATCGGCGCCCGGCTGTACCGACGCTTCAACCTGAACCCGCTCCTCAACCCGGTGCTCATTGCCGTCGTGATCCTCGTGAGCGTGCTGCTGGTCACCGATACCGACTACGCGACCTATTTCGAAGGCGCCCAGTTCGTTCACTTCCTGCTCGGCCCGGCGACCGTCGCGCTGGCGATCCCGCTCTACAATCAGATCGACCGGGTGCGGCGCTCTGCGGTTGCTCTTCTGAGCGCGCTGGTGCTCGGCTCGCTGTCCGCGGCGGCCAGCGCGGCGGCGATCGCCTGGGGCCTTGGAGCGGGACCGGAAGTGGTCGCGTCGATCGCACCGAAGTCGGTCACCACGCCCATTGCCATGGGCATCTCTGAGAAACTGGGCGGCTTGCCGTCGCTGACGGCCGTGCTCGTCATTCTGACCGGGGTCCTCGGCGCGACCCTGGGCCCGCTGCTGCTGAACCTCCTGCGGATCCGCGACTGGCGGGCACGAGGACTGGCGATCGGTGTCGCGGGCCACGGTATCGGCACCGCTCGGGCCATGCAGGTCAGCGAGATCGCCGGCGCCTTCGCCGGTCTCGCCATGGGCCTCAACGCGCTCGCCACGGCGATCCTGTTACCCCTGATCTGGGCCTGGGTCTTCTGAACTCCCTATGAGGGGCGACGGGACTTGGGGCTGGTCGCCCCTATGGGATTTCTGGTCCCTGGCCAAGTGCCTCCCATTCACCGACTGAACAGCCATCAATTCGCCGCAAGTTCGCGGATCACGGACCAGCCCTCTTCAACATGGCGTTGCTCGGTGGTCGTCTGGCCGATCGACATGCGGATGACGTAGCAACCGTTCACCCGATTCTGGGTGAGATAGATCCGGCCGTCATCGTTGATCCTGTGTAGCAACGCCTCGTTCAGACGGTCGAGCTCGGCCGGGGCGTCCACACCGCGCGGGTGATAGCGGAAATTGATCAGCGACAAAACCGGCGGCGCCATGACTTCAAAGTCAGGGTCGGCCTCGACCCAATCCGCGAACAGCCCGCCCAGGCGGACATGCTCGCGGATGATCGCCTGCAGCCCTTCCACCCCGTAGCTGCGGATCACGAACCAGAGCTTCAGCGCCCGGAACCGGCGGCCCAGCGGTACGCCCCAGTCGCGGTAGTCGATGACCGCATCGGCCTCCCGGCTCTTCAGGAACTCCGGCAGGATCGAGAAGGTGCGGACCAGGGCGTCCGGGTCCTTCACGTAATGGGCCGAGCAGTCGAAATTGGTCAGCAGCCATTTATGCGGGTTGAAGACCACGCTGTCGGCCAGCTCGATCCCGTCGAACATCCAACGGTGCTCGGGGCAGATCAGGGCGCTGCCGGCCCAGGCGGCGTCCACATGCAGGAAGATTTCGTGGCGCCGACAGAGCTCACCGATCTGCCGCAGCGGATCGACCGCTCCGACACCGGTGCCGCCAACCGACGCGACGACGCACGCCGGACGGACGCCCGCAGCGAGATCGCTCTCGATCGCAGCCTCCAGCGCATCCACCCTCAGCCGAAACGACTCGTCCACCGCGATCTTGCGGAACCCGGCGAGGCCAAGTCCGGCGATCTTCACGTTCTTCTCGGTCGCCGAGTGAGTCTGCTCCGACGTGTAGACCGCCATCGGCGGGTGCGCCCTCAATCCTTCCGAATTGACCGCCCAACCCGTCGCCTTCTCCCGTGCCGTCAGGATCGCGGCCAGAATGGCGCTGGAGGCGCTGTCCTGAATGACCCCGGTGAATCCGTCCGGCATGCCCACCATCTGCCGTAGCCAGTCCAGGACCCTGGTCTCCATCTCGGTCGCGGCCGGGCTGGTCTGCCATAGCATGCACTGGGCGCCGAGGGTCGCGGTGAGCATCTCAGCCAGGACCGAGGGCGGGCTCGAGTTTGCGGGGAAGTAAGCGAAGAAGCGCGGGTGCTGCCAGTGTGTGACCCCTGGGAGAATGTCCCGCTGGAAGTCCGCGACGATCGTCTCCATCGCCTCTCCGGTCTCTGGCGGCCCTTCCGGAAGCCGCGCGGCGATCTCGCCGGGCGCGGTCTGGGCCCGAACCGGATATTGCTCCACCCCCTCCAGGAAATCGGCCATCCAGTCGACCATGGCGTGGGCGTGTCGGCGGAACTCCTCCGGCGTCATGGGCGGCAGCCTACTCGACGACCAGCATCGAGACCTGCGCCGGCGGAAGCTGCTTGCGCGGGTCGACCGGACGCGGGCCTTTGCGAATCTCGAAATGGAGTTGCGGTTCCGAGACGTTGCCGGTCTGCCCGACCGTGGCGATGACCTGGCCTCGCTGCACCTTGTCTCCGCGATTCACAAGGAGCCTGTCGGCGTGGGCATAGGCTGTCGTGTATCCGCCATCGTGTTTGATCAGCAGAAGGTTTCCGAAGCCCCGTAGCTCGTTGCCCGCGTAGACCACGATGCCGTTCTCGGCCGCCCGAATCTCGGAGCCGGCCGGCGCCAGAATGTTGATACCGTCGTTGTGGAGTCCGCCTTCGCGCGGTCCGAAGCCGGAGACCACCCGCCCCCTCACCGGCCAGGCGAACCCTCTTCCGGTCCGCGACGGCGGCGTCAGCGATACGGTGCGCGCAGCAACGGCAGGGCTGGTGCGGACGACGACCGGTGCTGTCTGCCCCCCGCTCCCCGTGGCGTCGGCGATCGCCTTTGGTCTCGGCTGCGGCAGCGGAGCGCCGGACGACGAAGTCGGCGGTACGGGCTGCGATGCGGTGCGGGCGGTCGGGAAATGGAGCTGTCCGCCGCCGCTCCACGGCTTCCCGGCTGTGCCGCCGGACGGAGCGGTACCAGAGCCGGAGACCGCACCCGACGCTGCGCCGGCCGTACCTCTCGGCTCGGGAACCATCCTTGGCGCGCGAGCGGCCACGGACACCCCTGACGGCGGCGGCGCCACTCGCGACCCAGGTAGCCGGAGCGTCTCACCCACCCGGATCAGGTAGGGCGGCCGCAGATTGTTGGCGACGACCAGGGAACGCATCGACACGCCGTATCGCTGGGCGATCTCCGACACGGTATCACCCGATCGCACGATATGGACCGCACCGCCGGGCATCCGCAAACGGTCGCCGGGCCTGAGCAGATACGGCGGACGCAACCCATTCGCATCGATGATCTCCCGCGGGCTGACGCCATAGCGCTGAGAAAGCTTGTAGACATTGTCTCCCGGCCGCACGGTGATGACGCCGCCGGCAGGGACGCCTGCCGAACTGGTGGGCCCGTTCACGGCACGCGGCTGCGAGCTCACGGCGCACCCGGCCATGAGCAATCCGACAACGGCGAGGAGAACTGCCGGTTTCACGTCACCACCTTCGAGACCGAGGGTCAGAACCGCATGCTGTCACCAGACTCTTATGACCCGAATAGCCGATTCATTCAATGAATTCCATAAGCTCCTGGAATTGCTTAAGGCTTGATGTGATGAGCGGTTCCGGTCGTCATGCCGAGCCGGTCCTTCACCTACCGCGTCGCCGACGCCTTCACGTCGCCAGGCACGAGCGGAACGAAACGGACATCAAGAAGCGGCTCCTCGACGATCCCGTCCTTCGTACGACGGTAGCGAACCAACTTCTGAAGGTCCGAAGAACGGCCAATCGGAATCACCAGACGCCCCCCCTCTCCCAACTGCTCGAGAAGCGCCTCCGGAACGTGAGGAGCCGCCGCCGTCACGATGATCGCCTGGAACGGCGCCTGTTCCGGCCACCCGCGCCATCCGTCACCGATGCGGGTATGGATGTTGTGTAGCTTCATCCGGGCGAACCGCTCCTCGGCCGTCGTCATCAACTCCTTGTGCCGCTCGATCGTGTAGACGCGACGGGCGACTTTCGCGAGTACCGCCGCCTGGTAGCCGGAACCGGTTCCAATCTCCAGGACCTTGGTCCGATCCGTCAGTTCCAGTGCCTGGGTCATGAAGGCGACGATAAACGGTTGGCTGATGGTCTGCCCCTGGGCGATCGGCAACGCCCGATCTTCCCATGCCTGATCGAGAAATGCCGGATCGACGAACAGCTCCCTCGGCACCCGCTCCAGCGCGCCCAAAACCTTCGAGTCGGTGATACCACCACGCCGCAAGCTCATAATGAGCCTGATCTTGCGGGCCTCGTCGTGGCTCACCCAAGCACTCCCTTCAGGTCCTCCAACGCCGCGCGATCGGTCGCATCCAGGGCAACCGGTGTCACCGATATGGCGTTGTCGGCGACCGCCGCCACATCGCTGCCGGGCTCGGCGTCGCGCGTTTTGAGCATGGCACCGACCCAGAAATATGAACGGCCGCGCGGATCGGTACCGCGCACGATCTGGTCCCCCGTCTTCTGCCGGCCTTGCGCGGTCGCCCGCACGCCGGTCACGGCATCGGCACCGCAGGGCGGAAAATTGACGCTGATCACCGTGTCGACAGGCCAGCCGACGGCACACAGCTTGCGGATAAGATCCGGCGCATGGGTTTCGGCGGTGTCCCAAGGTGCCTTGCCGTCCGGCGGCACGAATTGGCTGAGCGCGATCGAGGGAATACCGAGCATCATCCCCTCCATGGCCGCCGAGATCGTTCCAGAGTAACGGACGTCCTCCGCGAGATTGTACCCCTGGTTCACACCGGAGAGCACCAAGGCAGGCGGCCGGTCCTTCAACACCTCGTTCACCGCCAACAGCACGCAATCCGTCGGCGTTCCGTCGACGGCATACCGCCTTTCCTCGACTTGGCGCAGGCGCAACGGACGCAGGAGGGTCAGGGAATGGCCGGTGCCGCTCTGGTTGGTCTCCGGTGCGACCACCCAAATATCGTCGCTGAAACTGCGCGCGATCCTGGTCAGCACCGCGATGCCCGCAGCGGAGTAGCCGTCGTCGTTGGTGACGAGGATCCGGGCGCCTTCTAGATCGACGGGACCGCCTGTCATACCGCCGGCTCGATCCGGTCACGGCCGAAATAGGGTTTCAGCACGTCGGGGATCGCGACCGCTCCATCCGCCTCCTGATACGTCTCGAGAATGGCGATCATGGTTCGGCCGATGGCGAGGCCGGAGCCGTTCAGCGTGTGGACGAACTCGGTCTTGCGCTCGCCCTTCGGCCGGAACCGCCCCTTCATCCGCCGAGCCTGGAACGGGCCGCAGGTCGAACAGGACGAGATTTCGCGGTACTGACCTTTTCCGTCATCCTGGCCCGGCAGCCACACTTCAAGATCGTAGGTACGACGGGCTGCGAAACCCATGTCGCCAGTCGACAGCTTCATCACCCGGTAGGCGAGGTCGAGGCGTTGCAGGATTGTCTCGGCGCAGGACGTCATCCGCTCCAACTCTTCGTCCGACTTGTCCGGATGGACGATGGACACGAGCTCGACTTTAGAGAACTGATGTTGGCGGATCATACCGCGGGTATCCCGCCCGGCGGCGCCCGCCTCCGACCGGAAGCACGGGGTATAAGCGGTGAACCGCAGCGGCAGTTCTTCCTCGTCGACAATGGAATCGGCGACCAGGTTCGTCAGCGGTACCTCCGCGGTGGGGATCAGCCAGCGGCCGTCGGTGGTCTGAAACAGATCCTCGGCGAATTTCGGGAGCTGGCCGGTGCCGAAGACGGCGGCATCGCGCACCATGTAAGGAGGAATGACCTCCATATAACCGAACTCGCCGGTATGGGTGTCGAGCATGAAGGAGGCGATAGCCCGCTCAAGCCGCGCAAGATCGCTCTTCAGCACCACGAACCGCGATCCGGCCAATTTGGCGCCCATTTCGAAATCCATCATGCCGAACGCATCGCCCAGCGCGACGTGGTCCTTGGCCGGAAAATTGAAGGTCTTCGGCGTGCCGACCTCGCGCACCAAGGCGTTGGCGCTCTCATCGGGTCCCTCGGGTACGTCGTCGGCCGGGATGTTCGGCAGGGTCGCCAGCATTTCGTCGACGGCAGCGGCCAGAGCGCGTTCCGACTCTTCGAGCTCAGCCATACGTCCCTTTAGATCGGCAACCTCGGCCATGAGCGCGTCGGCATCCTCGCCGGCGCGCTTTGCGATACCGATCTGCTTGGAGGCCTCGTTCCGGCGCTGCTGGGCGGTCTGCAACTCACTCGTCACGGACCGCCACTCCGCATCCTTTGCCAGAATGGCTTCGGAGGACGCCGCCAAGCCCCGGCGGGCTAGACCTCTATCAAAGGCGGCGGCGTCTTCACGGATGCTGCGGATATCGTGCATGACCGGCTCTGCGGACTGGTTTCGGGTCCGGCGGTTATATCGGCGGCACCCGAAACGGTCCAGTAAGCCTTAAGAGGAGGGTACTGCGGCATCCCGTTCCGATCACGGATCTTCGGTCGCCGCCTCCTCCTCGCGTTTCTTCTCGATAAACTGCGCGATGAAGATCGAAATCTCATAAAGCGCGATGATCGGCACGGCGAGCAGGACCTGACTGATCACATCAGGCGGCGTCAGGATCGCCGCCGCGACGAAGGCGACGACGATCGCATACTTCCGCTTCGACTTGAGCCCGTCGGAGCTGACGATACCGACCTTAGCCAGCAGAACCAGGAGGACGGGAAGTTCGAAGGCGACCCCGAAGGCGAAGATCAGCCGCATCACCAGCGACAGATATTGGTCGACTTTCGGTTCCAGAGTCATGGCGAGATTGCCGCCGGCGCCCGATGTCTCGAAGCTGGCGAAGAACTCCCAGGCGAGCGGTATGACGATGTAGTAGACCATCGCCGCCCCCATCAGGAACATGACCGGGGTCGCAAGCAGGAACGGCAGCAACGCATTGCGTTCATGCTTGTAAAGACCGGGCGCGATGAACAGCCAGATCTGGCCCGAAACGATCGGGAAAGACACGCAGGCGGCGAAGAAGAAGCCGACCTTGATATAGGTGAAAAACGCCTCGTGCAGGGCGGTGTAGATCAGCCGTCGTCCCTCCTGGCCCGCCCACATTTGATGCAGCGGCTCGACAAGAAAGCGAAAGATCGGCTCGGCGAGCGCGTATCCGATGAAGAAGCAGGCGATGAATGCGGCGACCGCGTAGATCAGGCGGGTCCGCAACTCGACCAGATGGTCGAGCAGCGGCATCTTGCCGCCTTCAAGCTCGGACTCGGGGTCTTTCGTGCTATCGGCCATGGATCACCCCTGCCCGGACGCGGTGCTGGCCGGCCGCGAGGCCTCGGCGCCCGCCGGCGCAGCGTTCGCGGGTTCAGCAGGCGCCGTCGCCGTCGCGCCCGGATCGGCACCAGGCGCCGCCACAGTCTTGGCGGCATAGTCCTCGGCGCTTTCTACAGATGCAGCCGCCGAGGCGGACGACGACGCTCCGGACGCGACTTTCTTGGTTTCGCTCTCCAGGCTCTTCATGTCCGCCTCGATCTCCTCGGCGTTCACGGATTTGCGCGCGTCGTCGATACTCCCACGCATGGAGCCGTCCGGATCGATCTGCTTCTCGAGGGTCTTGCCGATGCCGTCCTTGGAGATCGACTGAACCTCCCGGCGCACGTCGTCGAGCTCAGCCTCGCGGGCCACCTCTTCCAGGCTGCTTTGAAACTCCCGCGCCATCGAGCGCGCCTTGCGAACGAACTGGCTGATGGAACGCACCACGCGCGGCAGGTCCTTCGGACCCACCACGATAACGGTAATGATGGCGATCAGGAGAAATTCCTGCCATCCAAGGTCGAACATGGCGGCCCTCGCTGCGCCCGCTTATGCCCGGAGCCGTCCCAGAACGGGCCGGCTTCGAACGGGGATCAGCTCTTGACGGTCTGATCGGTCGTCTTATCGACGTTCTGCTTGGTTCCGCTGTCGTCGGCGACAGACTTGTTGGCGCTATCCGCCTCCTCGTCTTCCGACTTCATGCCCTGCTTGAAGTTCTTCAGGCCTTTGCCAAAGTCCCCCATCAAGCCGGAAATCTTGCCTTTTCCGCCAAACAGCAGGAGCACGACGACCAGGACCACAAGCCAGTGCCAGATGCTGAAGCTACCCATGAAACACTCCAAACACTCGAGTCAGGGATGATCTTCCGACCGTACCGGGCGATTGCGGCCGGATCATGCCCACGAAATTGGCCGGACCATACACGACCAACCCCAACGGCGGCAACGTACTCCCGTCCTTACTTTGATGTGGTGTCCTCGGCGGCGAAGACAAACACGTTCTCCGGGTCGACCGAAACGCGGACGCGTGTACCCGGAAGCGGCAGATAGACGCCCGGCACCCTGGCGTGGAGATGAAGGGAGTCGCCGGGCCGGTCGCCGCGCCGGCGCACCGTCAGATGCACGAGGCTCGTTCTGCCCAGCAACCGTGCCTGCTCGACCTCTCCCGAAGGCGCGCCGGCGAACGCGTCCTCCCAGGTGTCGAGCCGCACCACTTCCGGGCGGACCACCACCGACACATTTTGGCCCTCGCGAAAGCCGGCCGCAGGCACGATGCCGAGACCGGTGTCGACGCGGCCGGCGCTAACCGATCCGGCGATCTCGTTCACATCCCCGAAGAAAGCGGCCACGAAGGCATCCGACGGGGCGCAGTACAGTTCCGCCGGGGTGCCTTGTTGTACGATCCGCCCGTCTCGCATGACCGCGATCCGGTCGGCCATGAACATCGCCTCCTCAGAGTCGTGGGTGACCATGAGGCATGCGGAGTCGCTGGACTTCAGGATGTGAAGCACCTCGTCCCGTACCCGGTCGCGCAGGCGGGCATCCAGGCCGGAATACGGCTCGTCGAGCAGCACGACCCGCGGCTTCGGCGCCAGAGCACGGGCAAGCGCCACGCGCTGCTGCTGGCCACCCGAGAGTTCGTGCGGATAGGCACCGGACAGCGTCTCGAGCCCGACCAGTTCGAGGACCTCGGCGCCCCGTCGCTCACGATCAGCGATCGGCCAGCCGGTCAGCCCAAAGGTGACATTCCCGATGACATCGAGATGCGGAAACAGCGCATAATCCTGGAAGACCAGACCGACGCCGCGTTTTTCCGGCGGTAGATTGATGTCCCGGCCAGCAACCTTCCGCCCGTCAAGGGCCACCTCTCCGGCCTGAAGGTCCTCCAAACCCGCGGCAAGTCGCAGCACCGTCGTCTTTCCGCAGCCGGACGGGCCCAGAAGGCAAACCACCTCACCGGCCGAGACGGATATGTCTACGCCGTCGACCGCCTGGACGGCCCCGTAGGCGTGTCTGATCCCGATCATGTCGAGCGCTGGTGGCACTGCCGACGGGACGGCGGGCTCGGACGGCGGCCGATCTATCTCGATAACTGTCATAGCCGTCAGATACACACCCATGCGCGCGGCGACAAGCCGGCGCTCGCGCGGGCGCCGACCGCTTCCGGCCCTGTCGTCAGGGCTGATCCCCCGCGTCCGGGTCGTTGGTATCGGGCAGGAAGTCTAGCTGAAGATCCTCGTCGTCCTCCGGCTCGTCCTCCAGATCCTCCTGCTGCATGGCGATGCTCGTGGCGCCGCTCCGCCGATCCAGCAATCCCGCGGCCCGCAGCTCTTCGATGCCCGGAAGCTCCTTGACCGAATCCAGGCCGAAATGGTCGAGAAACGCGTTCGTAGTTCCCCATTGCAGCGGGCGACCCGGCGTCTCGCGACGGCCGCGCGGCGCGATCCATGCAGCTTCGAGCAGGGTGTCGATCGTCCCCTTGGACAAAGCGACGCCGCGGATCTCTTCGATTTCAGCGCGGGTCGTCGGCTGGTGATAGGCAATGATCGCGAGTGTCTCGATCGCCGCGCGCGACAGCTTGCGGCGCTGTGGGCGCTCGTGGCGCAGCATGGGACCGAGATCGACCGCCGTCCGAAACGCCCAGCGGGTGCCGGACCGGTTCAGCACCACGCCGCGGTCGGCATAGTGCTCAGCAAGGTCCGCCAGCAGCCGTTTCACATCGATCTCCTCCGGGACCCGGCGGCGCAGTTCGCTCTCGTCGATCGGATCGGCGCTGGCGAACAACAGCGCCTCGATGAAACGAAGCCATCGATCTCTCTCGGCCGCGTCAACCAGCAGGTCCGGAAGTTCGGCCTCGGCCTTGCCGTCCGTCGCGTCGCTCATCCGTCACCATCCTTGCGCGCTTCGCCCGAGCGCAACCAGATCGGTCCGAAGGCTTCGTCTTGTCGCAGCTCGGCGGCGCCGTCCTTGGCCAGTTGGAGCCCGGCGACGAGATGGGACGCCATGGCAGATCGGATCAGAAGCGACCCCCGCAAACCTTCAGGCAGGAACGTAAACAGCATCCGCCATTTCGGCACGCGCCCGATGAACCCCTGAAGGCGGTCCACGGCGTCCTCAACCGCATAGAGATCGGTTGCGGCGATGCGGAGCGTTTGGTGCTGCTTGCGCGCGTGCTGGTCTCCGTAGCCTCGCAGCAGATCGTATAGGGTGACGTCGTAAACCGATCGAAAGCGGGCCGAGACGTTCTCCGGCGCGCCGCGGGCAAACACGTCCACGCCGAGCTGCGCCCGCCCCATCAACCGCCGGCCGGCGTCCTGCATCGCCTCCAGGCGCTGAAGCTGGAACCGCAGGGCCTCGGCGAGCGCCGCCGGATCCATCTCTTCCTCGTCGCTCTCGTCCGGCGGCAGGAGCAGTCGCGACTTCAGATACGCCAACCAGGCCGCCATGACGAGATAGTCCGCCGCCAGTTCCAAGTTCAGCGTCTGAGCCTGTTGGACAAACTGCAGATACTGTTCGGCCAGGGCCAGGATCGAGATCTGATGCAGATCCACCTTCTGCTCGCGCGCCAGGGTCAGGAGCACGTCGATCGGGCCCTCGAAGCCGTCCAGGTTCAGAAACAGCGAAAGCTGTACCGGCTCGGGTCGGCGGTAGTCCGGCTGCGGGCTCTCGAAAGGCTGGTTCGTCGCCAATGGGACCCGTTCCCTTCTCAGTGCGAAACCCGTCGGGACAGGCTCCCGTACGCGGGGTCAGTGACCGGTCAGCGTCGCGATCACGGACATCAGAAAATCAACCGGCGCCCAAATCAAGACGCCGGCGACATTGAGATTATACCCCAGTTCGCCCGCGATGTAGGGCAGCAGGAAAAGCACGCCGATGACGATGAAAAGCCCCGCGCGCTCTAGCCGTGCGACCTTCCAAGCCGCCCAATCCGGCAGGATGGAGACCAGGATCCGGCCGCCGTCGAGCGGCGGCACCGGCAGCATGTTGAACACGGCGAGGATGAGGTTCAGCAGCACAAGGCGTTCCAACATCTCAGCCCCCCACAGGCTCGCCGCGTCGGGCAGAGAGGGGACGATGTGGAACGCCAGCGCGCCCAGCACGGCGAGCAAAATGTTCGACGCCGGTCCCGCCAACGCTACCAGCGCCATGTCTCGGCGCGGATTCCTCAGACGTGAGAAGTTCACCGGAACAGGCTTGGCGTAGCCGAATAGGAACGGCGCGTTCATCAGCAGCAATGCCAGCGGGATGATCACAGTGCCGACGAGATCGACATGGGCGAACGGATTCAGGGTGACTCGCCCCATCAGCCTCGCCGTCGGATCGCCGAGCTTGCCCGCCGCCCAGCCATGCGCCGCTTCGTGCAGCGTGATCGCCAGCAGCACCGGCAGCGCCCAGATCGACGCGTTCAGAAGGAATCCATTGATGTCGAGGTCGGACATCATGAACGCAGTTCCTCCAGAAGCGAGTCCAGGCGTCGGACGGCATCCGTCTTGGCGGCGGTCGTACCAGTCGAGGAAACCGCAAATGCCAGGGATGATCTAACCGCGTCAGCAGCCGCCGCGCGCCGCGCCGCGTCGGCTCCCATCGGACCGACTGCGTCCGCGACCGCGCGCATCTCAGCCATATCGCCGTTGCAATGGAGAATCACGTCGCACCCGGCATCGATCGACCGCCGGGAGCGATCGCCAATCGGACCACCGCCTCTGGCCTCCGACAATGCGCCCATGGAGATATCGTCGGTGAGCAGCAACCCATCGAATCCGATCTCGCCTCGAATGACTTCCCCCACTACATGGGGCGACAGGGTCGAGGCGCAGTCCGGGTCGAGAGCGGTGTAGAGCAGGTGCCCTGTCATGCCATACGGCACGCGGCTCGCGAAATGGCGGAACGGCACGTAGTCGACGGCGCGGAGCTCTTCAGCGGACGCGTCGATCCTGGGCAGGTCGGCATGGCTGTCCACGAGCGAACGTCCGTGGCCCGGCATGTGCTTGATCACGCCGCAGACCCCGGCCCGCTCGATCCCGGCGACCATGGCCTCCGCGAGCCGGATGACGGTTTGTGCATCGTCGCCGAGCGCGCGGTCGCCGATCACCTGGGCGTCGGACCCCGGCTGGCGAACATCGAGCATCGGCACGCAGTCGACGTCGATGCCGATCTCGAACAAGTCGGCCGCCATCAGTTCCGCCGACAGCGCGAAGGCTTCGAGCGCTTCGGCTGGACGATGGGAATAGGCGGCGGTGAAGACACCTGGAGCGAGATAGTCCGGCCACTCCGGCGGCCGCATCCGTCGCACGCGCCCACCCTCCTGGTCGATCAGGACCGGCGCATGCGGGTGCGTAACGCAGCCCCGGAGGTCCTCGACGAGAGCGCGGACCTGATCGCGGGTCTCGATGTTGCGGGCAAACAGGATGAAGCCGTACGGGTCGACATCGCGGAAGAAGGCGCGTTCCTCGCCCCCCAGAAGCGGCCCGGCACAGCCAAAGACAACGGCGCGGGCCATTCTACGGGCGGACCAGCAAGCAGGCCTGATTTCGGGACTTCAAGCTGGCACACACCCGATCGGCAGCCGCCTCCGTGAGCATGCCGCCCTGGATACGGTGGAAGACCCCCTTGCCCGCGCCCAGATCGACCTGCTGGACACGCAAAGTCAGTCCGGAAAGCACATCCGGATAGCGCCGGCTCAGCCGGTCCCATTCGCGGCGGGCGGCCGCCTCGTCCCGAAAAGCGCCGAGCTGAACACGAAAGGTTCCGCCTGGCGCCGGCGGTGCGGCAACCGTCGGCTGCGGTGCGGGTACAGGAGCGGGCGCCGGCACCGCCTTCGGCTCTGGCGCCGGTGGTGGCGGTGGCGGCGGAGCCGATGCCACCAGGTTTCCACTGTCCGCTCCCCCCGTGTCTCGGGCAGGAGTATCCGGAGCCTGAGGAACCCGCGCCGGCGGAACGTCGCTGCCATCCGGTTCAACGGTCTGCTGCGAGGTCGACTGCGGGGTTGGCTGCGGGGTTGGCTGTGGCGCCGCAGCCTGCGCCGGAGCGGCATCGGCCTTCGCCGGTGACGGCACCGGCTGCGGCGCACGGGCCGGGATCGGCACGGTCGCAGAAACGGCAGATCCACCATCCGCGGTCGCCGCACTTTCCTCGCCGGGTGCCCCCCGGTCGACCGCAGTGGGCGCGCCGTCGCCAGAAGCGTTCTCGGATCCGGAGTCGACCGCGGCGTCGGTGGACGGTTCGGGCCGCGGCGGTTCTGCCGGCGTTTCCGGCGGCGGCAGCAGCCGTTCGACCGTATCGCTGCTTCCCTGGCCGGGCCGCAGTGCTCCATAGACCAGCTTGTCCTGATTGGGTACGTCAAGCCCCCCGGGCTGCTCCGGGCGTACTTTGACCGGCGACGGATCGGCCTGGATCAAAGGCGCCGTCGCCTCGCTTCCGGCCTGCAAGCCCTGGTCGTATGCGTACCAGATCACACCCGCGAAGGCCGCCAGCGCAAAGGTTGCGAGAAAGGCGCCCAATGCCTGCGAGCGGCGGGGCGGATCACGGAGTTCCGGCGGCGGACCGGGACGATCGATCGCGTCCGCCTGCAGGCCGTCGCCGTCTTGGCTCATTCCCTCAGCTCCTCCACCGGCGTGACGCCCATCACCCCGAGACCAGATGCGATCACCGTCGCCGTCGCCCGCACCAGGGCCATGCGGGCAAGCGTCGTTTCGCGGTCGTCATCCAGGATGAAACGCAGCCGGGCGTCTTCCCTGCCCTTGTTCCAGAGACCGTGGAACGCGGCCGCCACGTCACCGAGATAGAACGCGATGCGATGCGGCTCGTGCGCTTCCGCCGCGCTCTCAACGACGCGCGGCCAACCCGCGAGCAACTTGATCAGACCAAGCTCGTCCGGATCGGTCAAGGAAGCCGCGGAAGCCTTGGAAAGTGCGGCATCCGAGAGGTCTTCGCCGGCAAAAGTCTCGGCGGCGTTGCGAATCACCGAACAGGCACGGGCATGGGCGTACTGGACATAGAACACCGGATTGTCCCGGCTCTGCTCGCTGACCTTCTGATAGTCGAACTCAAGGGTCTGGTCGTTGCGGCGGGTCAGCATGATGAACCGCAGCACGTCCGGACCGACCGCGTCGAGCACATCTGAAAGCGTCACGAAGGTCCCCGCTCGCTTGGACATGCGGACCGGCTTGCCGCCGTCGAACAGGTGAACGAGTTGGCAGAGCTTGACGTCCAGATCCCCCTTCCCGCCGGTGATCGCCGTCACGGCCGCCTTCATGCGCTTCACGTAGCCACCATGATCCGCGCCCCAGACGTCGATCATTTCCGGGAATCCACGCTCAAGCTTGTCGAAGTGATAGGCGATATCGTTGGAGAAGTACGTCCACGATCCGTCGGACTTCTTCAGCGGCCGATCGACATCGTCGCCGAACCGGGTCGCCTTGAAGAGAAGCTGCGGCCGCGGCTCCCAATCGTCAGGCGTCTTGCCCTTGGGCGGTTCCAGAACGCCTATGTAGACAAGTCCGTCGGCCTCCAGCTTTGCCAGGACCCTGTCCACCGCGCTGTCCGCGACCAACGCGCGCTCGGAGGAGAACCGGTCCATCCGGATGCCGAGGGCGATCAGGTCCTTCTCGATATCGGCCATCATCAGTTCGATCGCGAAACTCCGGATCGGCTCGAGCCAGGCTTCCTCCGGCTGATCGATCCATTTCGCACCGTCTCGCTCGGCGAGCGCCTTGCCGACGTCTTTCAGGTATTCCCCCGGATAGTGGCCTTCCGGAATCGTGACCGTCTCGCCAAGCGCTTCCCGATAGCGCAGGTAGGCCGACCGAGCCAGCGTGTCGACCTGCGCGCCTGCATCGTTGATGTAGTACTCGCGCCCGACCTCGAATCCCGCTTTCTCCAAAAGCGCCGCCAAGGCGTCGCCGAACACCGCACCGCGCGCATGGGCTGCGTGCAGCGGACCGGTCGGATTGGCGGAAACGTATTCGACATTGACCCTACGCCCGGCCCCCGCGTCAGAGGAGCCGTAGTCGGCGCCCGCCTCGAGGATCGCACTGACCTGCCCTAGCCAGACATCGGGAGAGAGACGGAGATTGATGAACCCGGGTCCGGCGACTTCGACGCTATGCACAGCGTCCAACCCCTGAAGCGCCTCGGCGAGCGGCTCGGCGATGGCGCGCGGCTTAGTCCCGACCGGTTTCGCCAACACCATCGCGGCGTTGGTGGCGATGTCGCCGTGGGACGGGTCGCGCGGCGGCTCGGCCGTAATGCGGTCGAACGGGAGACCTTCCGGCCAGCCCTCGCGGGCTGCTATTTTCTCCAGCACTACCTTAATTTCGTCTTTTACTGAATTGAAAATATTCATTTTAGTCGCGTCGCCTAGCGCCGGTTATCAGAATATTGTCTCGGCCGATGCGCGGAACGTGCCCGCTTCAGCCGTAGAACCGCCGTTTTAGTGCCGATGCGGGCGGCGGAACGCAACGGAATTCACCGCGTCGGCCTGCCATCCTACGCACAGGAACCAGTTCATGGCTTCTATGAAGACCGAACAAGCCGGTATCGTGATGGGACACCCATAGACTGATCGCGGCGGAATCATGGGTGCGCAGTCTCGTCGGCCACCGAGAATGCCGACAACGTTGAGGCCAACGAAGAGCCTTGCGTCGCCTGGTGGCGCCGAAGGCCCAACAACGCACCCGTCCCTGCCTTCGCCGGCGCTCGGCCGGTCGCACGCAGGAAGACGGGGATCTGGAGGAGGAACCCGATGGCTGTCCAATCCGACACAGACCCGGCGTCGACACCGCTCGCCGTCGCCTTCGCACGCGACGGATACGCGTTCCCTCTCCGCGCCCTGCCGACACGGCGTGCCGAGGAACTCAGGCGGATCCTGGAAACCGCCGAAGCCGGTGCGCCGGACCCGACCGCTAGAGGCATGGCCACCGGGTTGCCGCACCTGTTGCTGCCCGAGTTCTTCGATGTCGTGCGCGATCCCGCGATCACCGGGCCGGTTGCTGAAATCCTTGGCGAGGACCTGATTGTCTGGGGGTGCTCTTTCTTTACGAAGGAACCGAGGACGAGAAGCTTCGTCTCCTGGCACCAGGACCTGACCTACTGGGGCCTGGACGACGCCGACAAGGTCACCGCTTGGGTCGCGCTGTCGCCGGCCACGCTGGAGAGCGGCTGCATGCGGTTTGTACCTGGCAGCCACACGCAGCAGATCGTGCCGCACAAGGATACTTTCGATCCCGACAACCTTCTTACCCGCGGGCAGGAAGTCGCCGTCGATGTCAGGGACGAAGAGGCGATAGACGTGGTGCTCCAGCCCGGCGAAATGTCGCTGCACCATGGCCGGATCTTCCACGCCTCCCACCCGAACGGATCGGACGACCGGCGGATCGGTCTCGCGATCCGCTATATCAAGCCGAGCATGCGCCAAACCTCCGGCGTCAAGACGCTGGCCGTCCTCGCCCGGGGCGAAGACCGGTTCGGACACTTCGACCTGTGCGACAGACCCCAGGGCGGTTTCGCGGCCCAGGATATTGCGCGCGGTGAGGACGCCTTCCGTCGGCGCGAAGGCATCCTGTACGACGGCGCGGCCGATAGCGGACGCCGCAAGATGGCCTGAGGCCCGACACTTCCCCTGCGATCCTGGCCAGCCGCTTCTCGTGTCAGGTAGGTCACTCGGCGACGCGGCGCCTTGAGGAAACGGGCCGCAGCCGTTGCACCGTTGATCACGAAAGATACGAGGCGAACCCGGAGCCGAACGGTTCACCCCCACGGCTGTCCGGCCCACGCGCTCGGTAAGGATTCATTAACAGTTCGAGAAATATATTTAAGAATGAAAAGCATTTTGGTATATTTGCTTTTCATAGTTAGGTTTCGAATCGTATTTTAAACATCGACTCGGGGGTCGCTCTAGAATGGGACGGGTGATGATACTGGCGGGAGCGCTGTGTCTGGCCATGCTCATGCCGAGCCTGGAGCGATCCGCGGCGCACGCCGATGAGACCGGGGCGACCGGCCTCATTTCCATGGCCGAAGCGGCCGAAGCGCGCGGCGACAATCGTAGGGCCGTCACCTTGTACCGCCTCGCCCACGAAGCGTTTCCGACCTCCAGCAGAGCCTTGACGGGATGGGGCATGCTGGCTGCACGCTTCGGCGCCCTGGAGGAGGCAGCAACGCTGCTGGCCGCCGCACTGGATGTCGATTCAAGCAATATCGAGGCGGCGGCCGGACTTGCCGATGTGCTCGTCGATCTAGGGCAGCCGGCTGAGGCGCTTGCACTGTATGATGCCGTTCTGGAGCTCGACCCGTCGGATATCGTTGCCCGCGATGGTCGCCTTTTTGTGCTGGCGCTCATTGCCAACCCAGCGCCCTCAGCGGTGCCCACAGCGCTCGCCGAGGCAGGCCCAAGCCCCCTGCCGAATGCCGCCCTCGGACATGACGGCAAGCCGCCAGTCGAGACCGAGCCCGCTCACCGGGACACGGCCGTCTGGAGATAAGACGGCGGTTTCCTGTTACCCTTCGGCTGTCAGGGCGAGTTTCCCGTTACGCAGGAAAGCCGACGCGTCGCCGAAAAAAAAGGACCCGCCGAAGCGGGTCCAGGTCAAGGCACGGACTGGAGGTCACTGCTCCGGCGGTCGGAAGGTTTGCCGGGTTGTCTCGTCGACGCGGGCACCGGCGCGCGTCGGATCGGTCATCATCGCGTCGCGTAGATCGGCACCACGCAGATCCGCTCCGTGAAGAGCGGCATAGGAAAGGTCGGCACGGCTCAGGTCCGCGCCGCGAAGGTCGACGTCTCGCAGGTCGGCGAAGCGCAGATCGGCCCCGCTCAAACGTGTCGGCACGGCACGGCCGCTTTCGGTCACCAGGGATCGGAGGGTCGCGCCGGCCAGCCGGGCGTTTTGAAGCCGTGCCCCGGTGAGATCGCCGCCGCGAAGGTCGGCCGCCTCGAGCGTCGCAAAGCGCAAATCGGCATTCTGCAACCGGCCCGCCGCCATCCGTGCCCCGGAGAGATCCATTCCGCAGAAGACCGCATCAACGGCGATCAGTGCGGTCAGATCGTAGGCTGTCAGATCCTCCAACCCACGCAAATCCATCGAAGACAGGTCGAGCTGGGCGCCCCCTGTCCCTCCGGCCGCGACCCAAACCTCGTGGCGATCGAGCAGCGCATCCATCGGGATCTCTAAATCTTCGGGCGTACGGCCTGCCGGACGATCGGTCAGCGCCCCGGTCAGGTCGGCGCCGCCAAGTTCGGTCATGTTCTTCTTTATCCGCGTGAAGACCGCATTACGGAGTGCAGCCTTCTCCAGGATCGCCCAACTCAGATCGGCGCCATCGAGATTGGCCCCGCTCAGGTTGGCACCGCGCAGGTTGCAGCGGACCAAGCGTGTGTCGCGCAGGATGGCGTCAGAGAAGTTGGCGTTGACGCAGATCGCGCCGGAAATCTTGGCTCGGGTGAGGTCGGCTCCCGCCAAATCGGCCTGATGGAGTTCGGTGATCGACGGCTCGATATCGATCCAATGGAGGTCCCGTTCCACCTCCCCGCTCTCGGCCAACCGGCTCTCCCTGAGATCGGCGTCGATCAGCGTGGCGCCCACCAGGCGAGCGCCGCGCAAGCACGCCCCTCGCATGTCGGTTTTGACCATGCTGGCGCCATCCAGGTTGGCGCCGCGCATATCTGCGGCGAACAGTGAAGCATAATCGAGCGTCACGCCGTTCAGGGTCGCGCGGGAAAGGCAGGCACCGGTCAGATCCGCATCCGTGAGGTCGGAACCACGGAAATCCAGCCAAGCGAGATCGAAGAACGACAGGACCGCCCGGGCACCGCCCAGTCGACCGTTCCGAAACCGGGCGTGCCGCTTAATCAGCCCGTCCAGTTCACCCTGGGACAGGCGTTCCAAAGTTCGGATCGGTTCTCTGACCGCTGCCATGCGCGAGGCCCCATGCTTTCTGCAGATAGCCCCAGGCGATTTCGCCGGGGTTTGGGCGGACCGGAATCCACCGACCACCGCCTAAGTATCGAGAACAGTTTTTCTGAAATCAATTGCGATTTTAAAAGCAAAATGTGATTTTCTTATTCTGTACGGAAACCACTTGGCGGTTTGGACATCGTATGACTGGGCTTTCGCTCGCGTCGTTATACGACACGATGCATACGCTGGAGCGTGTGCTCGGCGGCTTCCCCGTTATGATCATCGCTACCGACAGCGCCGGGCGCATGGTGATGACGAGCAAGCGCGCGCGGGACGCTTTGTGCCTGGCGGAGGTCGATCTGCTCGACCGACCCGTCGCGGCCATCGTGCCGGGGCTGAGCATTTCGATCGCGCAAGCCACGGGCGACGACATCCCACGTATCGATATCGGTCCGGCCCGCCGCCGCGCATTGCGCCGCGACGGCACGGCTTTTCCCGTTGATATCAAAGCGACGGCGCTCCGGCTCGGGGACGACGTGATTTGTCTGTTCGCCCTGCTCGACGTCACTGAGCGGCTCCAGACAGACCATGCGCTACGCGACTCCCAATCGCTCCACAAGGCGATCCTTGAGGGTCTTCCGGCCATGGTAGCGGCCAAGACTCCGGACGGCGTCTACGAGTTCATCAACGCCTATCAAGCCTCGGTTTTCGGCATCGAGCCGAACGATGCGGTCGGCCACCGCGCGGGCGATCTGCTCGGCGCGGAGGCAGGAGGCAGGCTCGACGATGCGGATGAAAGACTCGCCGACGGCACCGTGCAGAGCAATCTCGGCTCGGAAAGACTGATCGATGCCGACGGCCAGGAACGGACATTCATGGTCACGCGGTCCGCCATGCGCGACCCCAAAGGTCAGGTGAAAAGGATCCTGAACGTCGGGATCGACATCACCCATGCAACGGTGGCCGAACGACGGATCGAACGGCTCTCGCTCATGGACGACATGACGGGGCTTCCAAACCGTAGCGCCGCGCAGCAGATCCTCGGCGCGCAGATCCGGGGCGCCGAACGCGACACCAGGCGCATCGGGCTTATCCTGATCAGGATCCTGAACCTGTCCGATTTAGCTGAAGACCTGGGAGAGATCGGTCGCGACGCCGTCGTCCGTCGCCTGGCGATCCGTTTGGGCGGCCTGGTGTCCGACGCAACCGTCCTGTCCCGGTTCGACGATACCACCTTCGCCCTGATCGTCCCGGACCCCGATGATCTCGAAAACCTGCAGGAGGAAGCGGCGAGACTGGTGGTCAGGGCTGGTCGGCCGATCAATGCGGCCGGCAGCGTCGTGACCGTTCAGTGCAGAGCCGGGTTCGCCCTCTATCCTGAGACGGCGTTCGACGCAGAAGCGTTGTTTTATGCCGCCGAGCATGCTCTCCGCAGCGATACGCGATCTCCGGTGGCGGCGCCTTCGCACGCCAACGGGGATTTCGCCTCTTACCTTGCGGCCCGCCGGGGCGCCGTTCAGTCGCTCCGGCAGGACATCGAACAGCACCGACTACGGATCCGTCTCCTCCCCATTCGCGCACTCGACGACCAACGGCTCATGGGCTTTCAAACCTGTCTGTTCGACAGCCTCGACCGGCCTCTCTTGGGCCTGCCAGGGGGGGACACAGGCGCCGCTATGGGCGCGGCCGTGACCGGCCTCGCCGCCGATCTGTGCGAACACATGCTGCGCGCTGCCTGCCACATCGCCGCCGAATGGCGACGTCTGCCCTGCATCACCGTGCCGCTGACCACGGGCGCCCTGCTCAACCGATCGCTTGTCGACCTGACCGAGGATGCCTTGCGACGCTCTGGGATGCCGGCGCACCGACTGCGTCTGGCCGTCGACGAAGTCGCTCTTGTCGACGGTCCCGGATCGATCGCGGATGTGCTCGACGCACTCGCAGATCTCGGCGCCCAACTCTGCCTCTCCAATTTCGGCACGGGCGGCTATCCATTGCTTGATCTGGGGCGACTGCCGTTCGGACATGTGATGCTGCGCTCGACCTCGATCGGGCCGCTCGACGGGAGCGTTGCGGCGGCCATCGGTTTCGCCCGCTCCCTGGGACGCTCTGTCGGCGCCGAAGCCGTGCGCTCTCCTCGCGAGCTCGCATTCCTGCGGAAATGCGGATGCAAGGAAGCGAGTGGCCCGGCGTTCGGCGGACCGCTGGACCCGGACGAAGCGCGGGCTCTGCCGTCGCGTCTCAACCAGACAGTGCTTCCCGAAGACAGCGCCGCCAAACCCGAAGCCTACCTACAGGATGCCTTCGCGGACGACCCCATGATGCATCGTTCCTAGCGCCCGACTCTCAGGCGTTCATAGCCGCTTCGGTCCCCGCTACACTGCCGACCGCATTCGAGGGGGCGATCATGGACTTGGCCAGCAACGGTCTTGGCGGATACATCGACAGCTACTACAGCCGCACGCGAGACGCGGGCGAATCGTTCCCGCGTCTGGACGGTGATATCGACGTGGAGGTCTGCGTCGTCGGCGGCGGGATGGCCGGCGTTTCGACGGCACTGGGCCTGGCGGAACGGGGTCGATCCGTTGCCCTTGTTGAGGCGCGGCGGATCGGCTGGGGCGCCTCCGGACGCAATGGGGGTTTTGTCGGCGCCGGATTCTCACGCGGCCTTTCCGATTTGATCCGGCGCGTCGGCAAAGTGCATGCCCTTCAACTCTATCGCTTAAGCGAGGAGGCGGTCGCCCTGGTGCGCAAACGCGCCGATGCCATCGCCGGAGGCGTGGCGCCGATCGTCGACGGCCGGGTCACCTGCTCCTGGTTCGACGAACCCGACGGGGTAAAGCGTGAAGCTGAATGGCTGAACGAGCTGACCGGCGCCGGTATCGAGGTTTGGGACCGCGAAAAGGTCCGCTCGATCTGGCGGACCAACCGGTACTACGAAGCGATGTGGAAACCGAAGGGCTTCACCTTCCATTCCCTCAATTTTACCGGCGGAAACGCCCGCATGGCGGCAGCGGCGGGCGCCCGCATCTTCGAGGCGACGCCGGTTCGACACGTCGAGATCGGCCGCGACCCCAAATTGGTCCATACCGAATTTGGCACCGTTCGGGCCGACCACGTCGTGATCTGCTGCTCCGGCTATATTGAAGGGCTGGTACCGCGCCTGTCGGCCGCGACCCTGCCGATCGGAACCTACGTGGTCCTGACCGAGCCGGTAGGTGAGCGGCTCACGAGCGTGATGGGCCTGCCAAACGGTGTCGGCGACACCCGCTTCGCCAGCGACTACTACCGCCCCTTGCCCGACACGCGGATCCTTTGGGGCGGGCGGATCAGCCGGTGGACCAATCCGGCGCACCTCGCCGACATCATGATGGCGGATCTACGGAAAGTGTATCCACAGTTGAGCGATCTGAAGGCCGAAGTGGCCTGGCCGGGGACGATGGGCTATGCCGCCCACAAGATGCCGCAGATCGGCAGGCTGCGTCCGGGCGTCTGGTATAGCCAGGGCTACGGCGGTCACGGCATGGCCACGACCACCATGGGAGGCGAACTGATCGCGTCCGCCATCGCCGAAGGCGACGACCGCTGGTCGCTGTTCAAGCCGTTCGGCCTCACTCCAGTCGGCGGTCCGATCGGCGCGTGGTATGCGCAGATGGTGTATTGGGGCTACCAGGCCCGTGACGCGTGGCGGGAAAGTTTGGGATAGGACTGCGCATGACGACCACACACAGCCCCCTCGGCATCATCGGTCTCGGAACCATGGGCCGGAACCTGGCCCTAAACCTGGCCGACCACGGCGTGCCGCTGGTCGCCTGGGAGCGCGACGGCACGCTTGCCGCCCGTGCAAGAGACAAACTCCCCGCCGCCACCGCTTGGGCGAAAGAGGCCGCGGACCTCGCGGCCCGGCTCGCCGCGCCCCGCACGGTCCTTCTTATGGTCACCGCCGGCGCCGCAGTCGACGCAGTGATCGAAGCCCTGCGCCCGCATCTCGCGGCTGGCGACACCATCATCGACGGCGGCAACACCGAGGCCGCCGACACCGCGCGTCGGCAGGCGGATCTTGCCGCCAAGGGCATTCACCTCATCGGTCTGGGCGTCTCCGGCGGCGAGGAAGGCGCACGGCGCGGGCCGGCGCTCATGGCGGGGGGGGCCGCCGAGGCATGGGATCGCGTCGCCCCGACCCTTCGGGCAATCGCCGCCAGGGCCGCCGACGGCGCACCCTGCTGCGACCGGCTGGGCGGCGGCGCGGCCGGCCATTTCGTAAAGACCGTTCACAACGGCATCGAGTACGCCGTGATGCAGTCCCTCGCCGAAACCTATGATCTGATGCGGCACGGACTGGGCATGGATGTGGACGCCATCGGAGCGACCTATACCGCTTGGAACCGGGGACCGGGAGGCGGCTATCTGGTCGAGATCGCTGCCGATGTCGTGCGTACCCGCGACGGCGACGGAGAGCCGCTGCTCGACAAGGTGGTCGACCGGGCCGCCCAGAAGGGAACCGGTCGTTGGGCATCCCTCGCCGCCCTCGACCTTGGGATCGCCGCGCCGTCCATCGCGGAAGCCGTCTTCGCGCGGGCGGTCTCCGCCGCGCGCGACGACAGGTTGGCCCTCGCGACGGGAACCCCCGGTCCGGTGAACGTCTCCGTCGCCGATCTCGAAGCCTCTATGCGATCCGCCACCATGCTCGCTTTCCTGCAAGGTTTCGCGTTGATCGCAGCCGCCGATGCGCGAGACGGCTGGTCGGTGGATCCGGTGGCCGTCGCCCGAGTCTGGCGCGCCGGCTGCATCCTGAGAGCCCCACTGCTGGACCGCCTGGCCGACGCGTTCGGAGCACTGGAAGACGGTGCCCACCCCCTTTCCGCTCCTTCACTGCGCAGCGAACTCGCGGAAACGCTGCCGGGCTTGCGCCGTGTCGCGGCAGCGGCGATCGGTGCAGGATATGCTGTTCCGGCCCTGACCTCTGCCCTCTCCTGGCACGACGGCATGGTCCGCGCCCGCGTCCCGGCAGACTTTCTTCAGGGCCTGCGCGACCGGTTCGGCGCCCACACGTTCGAACGCATCGACATGCCGGGCAGCCACCATGCGCATTGGACCGAAGCATGAGCGCCGCGTCTCCTACATCGCCCGCAGCCGGACCACCCCGCGTCGTCGTCATGATGGGCGTTTCAGGCGTCGGGAAGACCACTATTGGAACGCTGCTCGCCGAGCGCCTAGGCTGGGGATACGCAGAAGGCGACAGCTATCACCCGCCGGCGAACGTCGCAAAGATGCGCGCAGGCACGCCGCTGGACGATTCCGACCGGCAGCCTTGGCTCGCGGCCATCGCCGCCGATATCGACCGCTGGCGAGCGACCGGTCAGGGCATGGTCGTGGCGTGTTCCGCGCTGAAGCGGAGCTATCGGGAGGTTCTTATCGGCGATCGTCCCGACGTGCGGCTGGTCCGCCTGGCCGGCGACGAGACCCTGATCCGCGCCCGCATGGAAAAGCGCACCGACCACTACATGCCGCCGAGCCTTCTGGCCTCCCAACTGGCCACCCTGCAGCCCCCAGGCGAGGACGAGGAGGCGATCACCGTAACCGTCACCTCTTCTCCGCAGGAATGTGTCGAGCAGATCTTGGACGCGCTTGCCATCGACTAGGTCGGCGGCGGCCTGCCGATGTCAGACCGTAGCTGCGAGCGCATCGGCGAGGTCCTCCGCGATCAGCGACCGGCCGCCCAACCGCCGCGCCGCCTCGCGGTGATGCCAGGCACCGGCGCAAGCCGCTTCGAAGGGTGGCAGCCCGTGGCCAAGCAGCGCCGCGATCGCTCCCGCCAGCACGTCTCCGGTTCCCCCCGTCGCCAGGGTCGGCGGCGCGCCATCGAGGATTGCGCTTTGCCCGTCCGGCGCGGCGACCGTCGTGTCGGGTCCCTTCAGGAGAACGGTCTGTCCGCACTCCTCCGCCGCCCACGCCGCGGCCGCGACCCGGCCCACCGCATCGACATCGATATCCGGAAAGAAGCGAGCGAACTCACCCCCATGAGGGGTCAGCACCGCCGGGGCGCATGCCGGAAGTCCGCGTCCCGCGAACAGGGAGAAGACGTCGGCGTCGAGCACCATGGGAATGTCGCACGCGAGCACAGCCTCGGCGACACGCTCGGCTTCGGGACCACGGCCCAGTCCCGGACCGGCCACGACCGCCGCCACCTTCCGCGCAACCGCGAACGCCGGAAGGTCGTCGGGAACCCCCTGAACGATCAGTCCCGGCGCATCACCAGCGATCAATCCGACATGGTCGTCGGCGGCGCAGACCGTCGTCAGTCCCGCCCCCATTCGACGCGCCGCACGCGCCGCAAGACGAGCCGCACCCGGCATCTTGCCGGCGAGCACCAAGACATGACCGCGGCTGTATTTGTGATCCTGCGGACCGGCCGGCAACAGCCGATCGGCCCAGAGCGCCGGGCCGATTACCCGCGCGGTCGGATCGACGGAAGCCATCGCCGCAGCGTCGATGCCGATATCAATCACCCGGATTCCACCGCAGATGTCGCGCCCCGGATATAGGACATGCCCCGGCTTCCGCCGATGGAACGTCAGGGTGAGATCGGCCGGACAGGCGGTACCGAGCACCGCGCCCGTATCTCCCTGAACCCCACTCGGGACATCGACCGCGGCGACCCGCAGCCGGCCGCTCGCCGCGCGTCCGGCCGCGCGTGCCAGGAACGCGGCGACCTCGCCTTCGATCGGACGTGCGAGACCGGCGCCGAACAGGGCATCCACCAGAAGCCCCGCTCCGTCGAGGAGCCCGACCGAAAGCTGTTCAACTGGCTCATCCCACAAAGCGCGGGCCTGCGCGGCGTCGCCGGTCAGACGATCGGCGGACCCGAGAAGGGCGACCCGCACGTTCCAACCGTGACGGCGCAGGTCGTCGGCGATCACGAAGCCGTCCCCGCCATTGTTGCCCGGGCCGCAGGCGACCAGGACCTCTGTTGGGTGAAAGGCGCGCCGGATGTGCCGGGCGGCCCCCTGCCCCGCCCGCAACATCAGAGTGAAACCGGGCGTGCCGCGTTCGATGGTAAGCCGATCGCAATCGGCCATCGCGCCGCAGGACAGAAGTGTATCGGGGGGATGGGCGCTTGAGAAAACCGTCATAGCGCCAGTATAGGACGCTCCGGCAGGTTCGCCGGAGGGAAAATGGGGCGAGTGATGGGAATCGAACCCACGACCTCCAGAGCCACAATCTGGCGCTCTAACCGACTGAGCTACACCCGCCATTCGCCGCCGACCCTGAGCGGCCCGGCGGACGCCGTTGCTATCCCAGCCCCGGCGCGGCGTCAACCTAAATGCCGAGACCGACATGCTTCAGATAGCTGTCGAGCCGCTCGACCGCGCCATCCAGAACCGCGTCCTGCTTGGCGAAACAGAAGCGGATGTAGTTGCGCGGCGCGCTGAGCGGGTCGAGGTAGAAAGCCGAGACCGGAACAGCGGCGACACCGGCGTCCGTCACGAGACGGCGGCAGAACCCTTCGTCGGTTTCGGCGTCGTAGAGATGCGGGGCGACGTCGACGAAGAGGAAGTAGGTACCTTGGCAGGTCACCGGCTCCAGTCCGATGGCGGTCAGGCCGCCGGTCAAGCGGTCGCGCCGCCGCGCCATGTCGTCGCGCAGCCCGTCGAAATAGGCGTCATCCTGACCGAGACCGAAGGCGACGGCCCGCTGCAGGTTTGGCGCCGTCGTGAAGACCAGGAATTGATGCGCTTTCGAGATCGGTCCGATCAGGTGCTCCGGCGCGGTCAGATACCCCACCTTCCATCCGGTCAGTGAAAAGGTCTTGCCGGCCGACCCGATCCGCACGCAGCGCTCCCGCATGCCCGGCAGCGTCATTAGCGGGATGTGCGGCCGCCCGTCGAAAGCCAGATGCTCGTACGCTTCGTCGCACAATGCGTAGGCATCGTATTTCCGGCAAAGGTCCGCGATCGCGGTCAGTTCCTCTCGCGTATAGACCTTAGAGGCTGGGTTCTGCGGATCGTTGACCACAATCATCTTCGTGCGGTCACTGAAGGCGGCTTCCAGGGCGTCGAGATCGAGCGCCCACTGCGGCGGCGTCAGGCGAACCGGCCGCGGAATACCGCCGGCGCGACGGATCATCGGCAGATAGCAGTCGTAAAGCGGCTCGATCACGACCACCTCGTCGCCCGGCTCGATCAGGCCGAGGAAGCACGCTGCCAGTCCCTCGGTGGCGCCGGTCGAGACCATGACCTCCTTCTGCCAGTCGACATCCAGCCCGTAGAACCGCTTGTTATGCGCAGCGACCGCCTGCCGAAGCTCCGGCACGCCCATCATCGGCGGGTACTGGTTCGGCGGGTCGTAGAGCGCCTTCGACGCCTGTTCCAGGACCGGATCCGGCCCGCGGTCGTCCGGGAAACCCTGGCCGAGATTGATCGCTTTATGCTCGATGGCGAGCCGCGACATCACCTCGAAGACCGTCGTGCCGTAGGAGGACAGGAGCGAGTTGGCGGCCTTCATCGGGCGGTCCCCCGTATGTCGCTGAAAAAGTGGCGCGGTTTAGCATCCGGTGCCCAGGGGTGCAACGATGCGCGGCTAGCGCACCGCCGCCTCCAGATACTCCACCAGCCGGGCCTCGGCGGCGGCAAAGTCGTGCCCCTTGCGCCAGACAAGGCCGATCTCCATCGGCGGCGGCGCGTCGGTGATCGGAATCCATTCGAGCCGACCGCCGTCCAGGGACCACGGCCGAAACAGCATGCGAGACAGGATCGTGACGCCCTGCCCCGTCGCCACCATGCTGCGCAACGCCTCAAGCGACGTGGTCTCGAACAGCACCTTGGGCTCGAGACCGGAGGCTGCCAAGTACTCGCGGGACGACCGGTCGGCCTCGTCGATCTGGTAGAGAATGTAAGGGAACTCGATGACGTCGGCCCGGCTCACGGTATCCCGGCTGGCCAGCGGGTGGTTGGTCGCCACCCAAGCGCCGCGGGGACTTTGGAACAAGCCGCGGTGCTCCAGATCCGGGGCGTTGGACAGGTTGGATGTCAGCAGCAGAGCGATGTCCACGGTTCCGGCCAGAACCTGCCCTTCCAACTCCACGCGCTCGCGCTCCAGAAGCTGCACGGACACGTTCGGAAACGCCCGCTGGAAGCGCGCGAGCGGCGGCACGAGAAAATACCCGGCACCCGCATTCGTCACGCCGAGTTTGACGGTACCATCGACATCGGTACGGTCGGGATGCATGTCGGCGACCGCATCGGCGACGGCAGCCTCGATGTTGCGGGCGTGCCCGGTAAAGTTCTGGCCCTCACGGGTCAGAGCGACACCACCGACGCGGCGCTCGAACAGGGTTACGCCGAGTTGGTTCTCCAGTTCCTTGATCGCCAGCGTGATCGCGGACTGGGAAATACCGAGACTGGTGGCGGCGGCGGAAACCTTCTCGGTCTCGGCCACGGCCAGAAAGTATCTGACCTGGCGCAATGTGATCACGGGCAGCCTCCCTTCATCGAACGCATCCCCAATCCGTTGCTATATGAGTTTTTTCAATATTGCATCTTTGAATTACGAATTTGTAATTGTGCAACGCGAAGAGGATCTTGTGTCTCACAGACGGGCGGCGAGCGAAACTCAGCCAAGCCGTCCTAGACAGGAGATATGCCATGAGCACCCAGACGATCCAGATGTACAGCGTCACCGACGAAGAGATCGCCCGTGGTATCGCTGCCGGACGACGCCTTCGCGCCCTCGCGGTGCGATCCGCGCTCCAGAGTGCTTTTGCGGCAGTTTCGAAGCCGGTCGGCTCGCTCTTCTCTGGCACGAAATCCGCCGACACCGGCGGCGCCCACGCGGCAGCCGTTTGATCCCTGCTTAACGGCTGCCGAACGAGCGGCGCCGCCCCCGCCCCGGGGCGGCGCCGCACTCGTTTCCAGCCGCGGACAAATCACGCTGCATCGCAGCATGAATTTATTCAATAGCCCGACGATAGAGCGCGATCAGGCGCTCCCAGTGCCGCTCCGCCGACTGTTTGTCGTAGCACCATCGCCCAGGAAACGCGAAGCCGTGATGGGTCCCGGGATGCACCTCGATTTCCCCGACGGCGCCTGACGCGTCGAACAGATTTTTCAGCTCCGCCACCATGTCCGGGGGAGCCAAATCGTCGGTCTCGGCGCAGCTTATGTAGAGTTCGGCCCGCGAATTCCCAAGCGTCTGATGCGGGCTTTCCTCGGCGTCGCTGACGATCCAGGTACCGTAGAACGACGCTGCCGCCGCGATCCTGTCCGGAAAGCGCGCAGCCGCTGCCAGCGCGTACGGCCCGCTCATGCAGTAGCCATGCACACCGAGGTTTCCCGGGCGAGCGATGCCCGTCCGATCGATATGACCGATCAAGGCAGACACATCCGACATCACCGGAGGTATCGTCATCTTGGTCCGGATCGCGCGCATCGCCGTATGGTCGGCGCTTCCCGCCGTCAACACCTCCGGGCCGTACTTCGTCTCCCGGCCGGCACGGTAGTAAAGATTCGGCAGAAGAACGGAGAAGCCTACCGTCGCCAGCCGCCGGGCCATGTCGTAGAGCTCTTCGCGGATTCCGGGGGCATCCATGAGCATCAGTACGCCCGGATAAGGTCCGCCCCGTTCGGGCCGCACCACGAACGTCTCCATCGCCCCGTCCGGCGTGGCGACATCCTCGATCGCTTCGATCATAGGGTTCCACTCATGATTGGCGTTTCCTCTGTTCTTTCCGTTTTACCGATTGGCAAACGTCTTGTTCTGTTTCGCCCGCTGGCGAATTAGGCGACGTCAGCGTATCACTTACGCTTCGAGCGTCGCCAGATCGCTACGCTCCATTGCCGATAAGACCCCTGAACGATTTCGAGGAACCGCCCGATGACCGCCGTGCTCGCCGACCGTATGTCCGTCCTCGGTACCGAGACCGCCTTCGAGGTACTCGCCCGCGCCAACGCCCTGGCCGCCGCCGGCAAGGACATCATCAATCTCGGCATCGGCCAGCCCGACTTCAAAACGCCGGACCATATCGTCGAAGCCGGCATCAAGGCGCTGCGCGACGGGCATCACGGTTACACCCCGGCGGCGGGTATCCCCCAGCTCCGACAGGCGGTGGCCCGCGACCTGAACGCCCGCCACGGCGTAACCGTCGATCCGGATACCGTCATGATCATGCCCGGCGGAAAGCCCACCATGTTCTTCGCTTGCCTGATCTTCGGCCAGCCGGGTACGGAAATCCTCTACCCGAACCCGGGTTTCCCGATCTACGAGAGCTCGGTGAAGTTCTCTGGCGCCAAGGCAGTACCCTATCGGCTGTCGGAGGAGACCGGCTTCGCGTTCTCTGCCGATGAAATGCTGTCGAAAATCACCGACCGTACCCGGTTGATCATCCTCAATTCGCCCGCCAACCCCACCGGCGGCGCCGTACCTAAGGAAGAGATCGACAAGCTGGTGGCCGGTCTTCAGCGATGGCCGAACGTGTATCTCCTGTCGGACGAGATCTACAGCCAGATGCTCTACGACGGCCGCGAGCACGTGAGCCTCCTCACCTATCCCGACATCGCCGACAGGGTGATCCTGCTGGACGGCTGGTCGAAGACCTACGCTATGACCGGCTGGCGCCTCGGCTTTTCGGTGTGGCCCAAGGCGATCTTCGGCCACGCGGAGAAACTGGCGGTGAACTGCCATAGCTGCGTCAATGCGCCCACCCAGTTTGCCGGTCTGGCCGCGTTGGACGGCCCGCAGGACGCGGTGACGGAAATGCTACGGGCGTTCGACGAGCGCCGCCGGGTCATCGTCGGCGAATTGAACCAGATACAGGGTTTCCGCTGCGTCGAGCCCGGAGGGGCGTTCTACGCCTTTCCCAATATCGAAGGGACCGGCATGTCGGCGAAGGAGTTGCAGACCAAACTGCTCGAAGAGGCCGGCGTGGCCGTGATCGCGGGAACCAGCTTCGGCGCGTATGGGGAAGGCTACCTGCGGTTCTCATACGCCAATTCCACCGAGAACATCCGCGAGGCGATCCGGCGCATCAAGGAGATGTTGGGGACCTGACCACCGGGCGCTGCCAGCCCGATCGCCCACATCTTGGGCGTTCTTTGACTATCTTTTGTGCGAATGGCGAAATTCAGTGCATCATACGCGCTGAACTCACAACGATCTCCAGGCTGAATGCTTGGGAATCAAGGCTCTAACCCAGGTGCGAGGGTTGGCACACACCGTGCTAACTATCTGTCAGCCCTGCCGTTCGGCGGGGAATTCGCACGCAACCCCGAAGGCACGGACCCATGAAGAAGGTCGAGGCGATCATCAAGCCGTTCAAACTCGACGAGGTGAAGGAAGCGCTCCATGAGATCGGGATCCAAGGGATAACGGTCACTGAGGCAAAGGGATTTGGTCGGCAGAAGGGACACACGGAACTGTACCGCGGCGCGGAGTACGTGGTGGATTTCCTGCCGAAAGTGAAAGTGGAGATCGTGATGGAGGACGGTCAGGTCGCGCGAGCGGTCGAGGCCATCCAGAGCGCGGCCCACACCGGACGGATCGGTGACGGGAAGATCTTCGTCTCGACCGTCGATGAGATTGTTCGCATCCGTACCGGCGAGACCGGAACGGATGCGATCTGACGGACTCGCGAGGTCCGAACCGTCGGCTCGGGAACAGGCCGGCATTGCGAGAGGGAGTGTAGCGCCAACGGAAACCTCCGGGGCGCTACGGCAACGATAGGAAGGAAACCATGTCTGACGACGTGAAGAACGTTTTGAAGATGATCGAGGAGCACGACGTGAAATACGTCGATCTCCGCTTCACGGACCCGCGCGGCGCGGTCCAGCACGTTACCCAGCACGTGCGCACGATCGACGAGGAGAGCCTGATCGAAGGCTTCATGTTCGACGGCTCCTCCATCGCCGGCTGGAAGGCGATCAACGAGTCCGACATGGGACTGAAGCCGGACCTGGCCACGGCCGTCATGGATCCGTTCTTCGCTCAGCCGACGCTCGCCATCACCTGCGACATCGTCGAGCCGTCGACCGGCCAGCCGTATGAGCGCGACCCGCGCTCGACCGCCAAGGCTGCCGTCAAGTACATGGACAGCCTCGGCATCGGCGATACCGCGTTCTTCGGCCCGGAGGCCGAGTTCTTCCTGTTCGACGACGTTAAGATCGAAGTCGGGATGAACAAGGGCTACTACGAGGTCGACAACGAGGAAGGCCCGTACAACTCAGCGCGCGAGTACGAAGAAGGCAACCTGGCGCACCGTCCGGGCGTCAAGGGCGGCTACTTCCCGGTACCGCCGGTCGACAGTGGACAGGACATCCGCTCCGAAATGCTGTCGGTCATGGACGAAATGGGCGTGAAGGTTGAGAAGCATCACCATGAGGTGGCGCCCTCGCAGCACGAACTCGGCATGGAGTTCGGTACGCTGATCACCACCGCCGATCACCTGCAGATCTACAAGTACGTGGTGAAGCAGGTCGCCGCCGCCTATGGCAAAACCGCGACGTTCATGCCGAAGCCGATCGCCGGCGACAACGGCTCGGGCATGCACGTTCACCAGTCGATCTGGAAGGACGGCAAGCCGATGTTCGCGGGCTCCGGCTATGCCGACCTGTCCGACATGGCCCTGTACTACATCGGCGGCATCATCAAGCACGCGCGGGCGATCAACGCCTTTACCAACTCGACGACCAACAGCTACAAGCGCCTGATCCCCGGCTTCGAGGCTCCGGTGCTGCTGGCCTATTCGTCGCGTAACCGTTCGGCTTCCTGCCGTATTCCCCACGTCAACAGCCCGAAGGGCAAGCGCGTGGAGGTCCGGTTCCCGGATCCGGCCGGTAATCCGTATCTGTCTTTCGCCGCCATGCTGATGGCCGGCCTGGACGGTATCCAGAACAAGATCCATCCGGGCGACCCGATGGACAAGAACCTCTACGACCTGCCGCCGGAAGAGCTGTCGGACATTCCGACGGTCTGCGGTTCGCTTCGCGAGGCTCTGGAGAATCTGGACAAGGACCGCGCCTTCCTGACCCAGGGCGGCGTATTCACCGACGACCAGATCGACGGCTACATCGAGCTGAAGATGGAAGAGGTGTACGCGTTCGAGCACACCCCGCACCCCATCGAGTTCGACATGTACTACTCGAACTAGTTTACCGCTCCGGCTTCGGCCGGGTTGCGGATAGAGGCGGGCCGTCCTTTGGGGCGGCCCGTTCTTTTTCTGGGATCTGTTTTATAGCATAAATTTTCTTGTTATACGTGTTTTATGTTCGAGCTCCCTGCCCACAAGGCGGCGTTGGCGCCACAGACCGATTTCCAGGACCTCACACGCGCGCAGGGACTCAGGATGCACGCCGAGATCCCGCTTCCTCTTTTGGCGCCGCCGCTCCTCCACGAAATCCTTGCCCTCATAACCAAGGTGCCTGACCAATTACGCGCGCACTCCTGCTATGATGGCTCCTGGTCCTCGATTGGACTGGCCTACGGCACGAGCAATGGCCACAGCGAGATGACGGCATGGATGGCCGATGTTCCAACGGTCTCCGCCCTGCTCGAACACTTCGGCGGCTGTACCGGATTCTGCACCATCGCCCGCATTTCACCCGGTGATCTGCTCAACTGGCATACGGATCCCTTGTCCATCGACAGCGGAACCGTTCGCCTTCACCTCCCGGTGACGACCAACAGCGATGCTGTGACGGATTTCTGCCACGAGCGGGCGTTCTGGCCGGCAGGCACGCTGCACTACGGCGACTATGGTTTCCCGCACCGGGTGTTCAACACCGGGGATACCGAACGGATACATCTGTACTTCGACGTTGCCGCCCAGACGGTAGCGAAACTCTTTCCGGAGCCGCTTTCATCACCGCGCCATGAGATCCGGTCGCGGGCGATCGGGCTTTTGCAACGCCACCGTCACTCGCACGGAAACGACGGGTGCATCCGCTCAACGGCGTAAGGAAACCTGCAACTCTGCGCCGCCATAGCCGTGGACGCTGTCATGCGCGCGTAGAGTCACCGTGTCGATGCCGTCGGGAATCGCTACGCCGCCGAGACTTCGGGTGAACGGCTGCTCGTTGACGTGTGGATGATAGAGCGTTCGGGTGGCGAGCACGGTGCCGTCGGGCGCCACGACATCCCACTTATCGGCGTAGTGATCCCATCCGGTATCGGCATGGCGCACCGTCACATCGAAAGACCAGGTCTGGCCGCTACGGTGGGCCTCGACATCGACCACGTCCGCCTCGTCCGCGAAGACGGGAGCGGTCAGCAGGCCGATGAGAACAAACAGGATCGCGCGGGACATGGCCGCTCCGGATCATTTTGCGTCGATCCAGCATGGCTGTCGATCACCGACACGTCCAGGAACGGTCGCGTGATCTGTGGACCGGCGATGCCCGCTCGGCGATCGCGCAGGCTCCGTCCTCAGGTGATCGCCCGCTTCTTCCCCGTCTCGTCGATCGCCACGTAGGTGAACCTGCCGTCGGTCACCAGCAACCGCTCCTCGCGCTCCTCAAAGCCACGGATCTTCCAGACCTCGATCGACACCGTGATAGAGGTCGTTCCGACCCGCTCGATATCGCCGTAGCAGCAGATCACGTCGCCGACACTGACCGGGCGGATGAAGGTCATCGCCTCGATCCCGACCGTGACCACCCGGCCTGCCGCACGATGCGCCGCAGCAAGCCCGCCGGCGATGTCCATTTGGCTGAGCACCCATCCGCCGAAGATGTCCCCGTTCGGGTTCGTGTCCGCGGGCATGGCGATGGTACGGATCTGCATCTCGCCGCGCGGCTGGCGTCCCGATTCGATTTCCATACGCCGTCTCCGTTAACCATCCGCACTATATCTTGCGCTCGCCCTCACGGCAGCTACAGGATAGACTACAGCGTTTCCGTCACACTCGCACAGTCAGATACCATGGCAGATCTGTTCGCAAGCAACGCCGCGGCCGACACGTCCGGCTACTCCGCCAAGGACATCGAGGTCCTTGAGGGGTTGGAACCGGTGCGTCGCCGTCCCGGCATGTATATCGGCGGCACCGACGAGCGTGCGCTGCACCATCTGGTCGCCGAGGTGCTGGACAACTCCATGGACGAGGCCGTGGCGGGCTTCGCTTCGCGGATCGAGATCGAACTCGCCGCCGATCACACGATCACGGTGCGGGACAATGGCCGCGGTATCCCGGTCGACCCGCACCCCCGCTTCCCCGACAAGTCGGCGCTGGAAGTGATCCTCACCACCCTCCATGCCGGAGGCAAGTTCTCCGACAAGGTCTACGCCACCGCCGGCGGCTTGCACGGCGTTGGCATCTCGGTGGTGAATGCCCTGTCCGACCGCCTTGAGGTCGAGGTCGCGCGGGACAAGCGGCTCTACGCTCAGCACTTCTGCCGGGGCGTGCCGCAGGGCGGTCTCGAAACCATAGGCGCCGCCCCCAACCGCCGGGGCACCACCGTCCGCTTCCACCCGGACGAGGAGATCTTCGGGACGAGCCTCCGGTTCCGGCCGGCCACCCTGTTCAAGATGGCCCGGTCCAAGGCGTACCTGTTCAAAGGCGTGGAGATTCGCTGGAAGTGCGATCCGGAGATGCTGCGCGACGGCGACGAGACGCCGGCCGAAGCGGTCCTGCACTATCCGGGCGGGCTTGCAGACTTTCTGGCAACGGCGATCGAGGGCCGCCGGACCGTGGCGACGCGACCGTTCACCGGCGATATCGAGGCTCCCGGCGACCAGGGCCGCGTGGAATGGGCGGTCACCTGGCCGGACGACCAGGACGACGGCTTCCTGCATGCCTACTGCAACACCATCCCCACCCCCCAGGGCGGCACCCACGAGGCCGGTCTGCGGGCCGCCCTCGCCCGCGGCGTAAAGGCCTATGGCGAGCTGGTCGGCAACAAGAAGGCGACGCAGGTCACCGCCGAGGACGTCATGGCCGGCGCCTGCGTCATGTTGAGCGTTTTCATCCGCGAGCCTGCCTTCCAGGGGCAGACCAAGGACAAGCTGGCCAGCCCGCACGCGACCAAACTGGTCGACCAGGCGGTTAAGGATCATTTCGACCATTGGCTTTCCGGCGATCCGGAAACCGCGAACCTGCTGCTGGAGCGGCTGATAGAGCGCGCCGAGGATCGGCTGCGCCGGCGCCAGCAGAAGGAAGTCAGCCGCAAGACCGCGACCCGCAAGCTCCGCCTGCCCGGCAAGCTCGCCGACTGTTCCCGCTCCGACAACGAGGGCACGGAGATCTTCCTGGTCGAGGGCGACAGCGCCGGCGGCTCCGCCAAGCAGGCGCGAAACCGGGCGACCCAGGCGGTCCTTCCGCTGCGCGGCAAGATCCTCAACGTGGCCAGCGCCTCGGTGGAGAAACTGCGGGCGAACCAGGAACTCAGCGATCTTATGCTGGCGCTGGGCTGCGGCACGGGCACCTCCTACAAGGAGGACGCGCTGCGCTACGAGAAGGTCATCATCATGACCGACGCCGATGTGGACGGCGCCCATATCGCGTCGCTGCTGATGACGTTCTTCTACCGCGAGATGCCGCGGCTGATCGCCGACGGCCACCTGTATCTGGCGATGCCGCCGCTCTACCGGCTGGTGCAAGGCGGAAAGACCGTCTACGCCCGCGACGACGCCCACCGGGAAGAGCTGATGAAGACTGACTTCAATGCCCGGGGAAAGGTCGAGATCAGCCGGTTCAAGGGCCTCGGCGAGATGCCGCCGAAGCAGCTCAAGGAAACCACCATGGACCCGACCACCCGTCAGCTCCTGCGGGTGAAGATTCCGCCGAGCGGCGGTCCCGGCCTGGTGATCGAGCCGGAGCTGGAGAGCGAGACCATCCGCACCCGGGACATGGTCGAGACGCTGATGGGCAAGAAGGCCGAGAAGCGCTTCGACTTCATCCAGGCGAACGCCAAGTTCGTCGAAGAGGTGGACGTTTAAACACGCGTACACCGCAGCAGAAGCACCTCGGTTGACCCGTAGGCTACTTCGCCGCCACTCCCGGCCGCGGCTGCAGCGGCGGCGTCACATCCGCCGGGATCGGGCAGATGTAAGGCTGCTTCGCCAAGCGGTCATGGTGGTCCTTTCTGGCACGCGCCAGCAGGACCTCGTCGGTGAACAGCTTGCGGGCCAGCGCGCCCATGGCTGCTCCGGCATAGGTCATACCCTTGTGCGCCGCTGGAGCCTTGCCCTGTGCAGTGATCTGCCAGGAATGGCCCGGCGTGCCGATGGCGTGGGTCGCGACGCGGGCTTGCACCGTAGGCACCGCCCAGGAAACGTCGGCAACGTCGGTTGAGCCCATCATGCCGTCACCCCGGATCTCGCGCGGCACCACGTAGTCGCAGAGCGGCTCGCCCTCCTTAGGCTCCAGGCCGAAGCGGCGGTAGCTGGCGGCGATGTCGCCGGCGCTCAGCGTCGCCTGGATCTCGGCTGCGTACGCGCGATCGGCCTCGTCGAACTCCACACCGCCAAGGCCGTCCATCACGTCCTGCAGCGCTTCCTCCAGCGGCGTGTTGCCGAGCAGATTGGAGACGGCGGAGATCACCTCGACCGCCACGGACGTCTCGGTCATGAGCGCCGCGCCCTCCGCCACTTTCTTGACCCGCTCGACAAGCGTCAGCATGGTCGGCAGATCGGCGGCTCGGACGGCGTAGCGAGCCTTGGCCCGGCCCTGAACCACGTTGGGCGCCGTACCTCCGGCATCCAGATAGGCGTAGTGGATGCGCGCCGAGCTCGGCATGTGCTCGCGCATGTAGTTGACGCCGACATTCATCAGCTCGACCGCGTCGAGGGCGCTGCGGCCCAGATGCGGCGCTGCGGCGGCATGGCTTGAGCGGCCGGTGAAAGTAAAATCGAGGCGGGTATTGGCGAGACTCTGAGCGTCGTCCACCTTGGTGTGCGTCGCCGGGTGCCAGGTGATGGCAGCGTCCACATCAGCGAAGGCGCCATCACGGACCATGAACGCCTTGGCTGCCCCACCCTCCTCGGCCGGGCAGCCGTAGTAGCGGACCCGCCCCGGCGTGCCGGTCTCGTCTAGCCAGTCCTTCAGGGCGCACGCCGCCAGCAGCGCGGCGGAACCCAGCAGGTTATGGCCGCAACCATGCCCCGCTCCGCCGGCGACCAGCGGTTTGGGCTCGGCGATGTTGGCAACCTGGCTAAGCCCAGGCAGCGCGTCGTATTCGCCGAGGATCGCGATCACCGGACCGCCCTCGCCCGCCTCTCCCATGACGGCGGTCGGGATTCCCGCGACCTCCTCGGTCACCGCGAAGCCCTTGGCCTTCAGCATCGCAGTATGCTGCGCGCAGGACTCGTACTCCGCATACAGGGTCTCCGGCATGCCCCAAACGGTATCGGACAGGACCACCAGATCCGGCTTGTGGGTATCGATGTGGGAGAGGATCGGTTCGGCGTTCTTCATCTCGGATACCGTTTGGTTGGGCCGGGTTGGCCGCGTGCAGGGTTTTCTCCGCAAGCCTATCCGCGGTCGGGGGGCGACGGAATGCACGAAATCGGCCGAGAGGCCCGCTACGCCTGGAGCCAGGACCGCATCCGCTCTCCGCACTCCTGGGGACGTTCCAGGGCCGGAAGATGGCCGCATGCCTCGACGACGTGAAGACTGGCGCCGGGTATCCCGTTCGCCATCTCCTCGCTTAACTCAACCGGCGTAAGTTGGTCGTCGCGGCCGCACATCACGAGCGTCGGCACAGCGATATCCGACAGCAGATCGCGGCTGTCTTCCCGGCTCAGGATGGCCTTCTGCTGGCGTATGAATCCGTCCTTTCCGATCCGTCCGGCCATATCGAAGATCGGTCTGGTGACGGCCGCGTCCTCCAGCCGGCTTCGGTGGACCAGCATCGGCAGAAGACGGGGTGTGACACCCTTGAACCGTCCCTTGTCGGCCAGTTCGATCAATCCGGTGCGGCGGCGGCGCTGCTCCTCGGAATCCTGCCGGGCCGACGTGTCGATGAGCGCCAGCCGCTCGATCCGATCCGGCGCCTGCCGCAGGATTTCCAGAGCCACGTAGCCTCCCATGGAGAGGCCCGCGACCGCCAGCGCTCCCTCCGTCTCGGCCAATACCTGAGCGGCCGTCTCGCGGATGTCCTCATGCGCCGTCGTGTCGGGAATGACGATACGGTCCACCAGATCGTCCAACATCGGGACCTGCCGGGCCCAAAGCTCAGCGTCGTTCAATAGCCCGGGAATCAGAACAAGCGTATCGGCGGTCACGGACGCTCCACGGTCGGGGTTGTCGAGCACTGCCAAGCGGGCCGATCATCAGGCCCAAGAGGCGTCTGAGAACGCTTACCCGCTAAGACCGCAAGGGGGAACAGTTCATGGCCATCGATCGCATCCGAACCGATCACTACCGCATCCCCCTTCCGGTGGTCTTGTCCGACTCGACGCACAAGGAAATCACCCATTTCGAGCTCGTGACCGCCCGGATCGCCACGGCCGACGGTGCCGAGGGACTCGGCTACACCTACACGGTCGGTCGCGGTGGCGGATCGATTCGCTCCCTCATCGCCGACGACCTCCCCGATATCCTCATGGGAACCGACGAGACCCGTATCGAGGCACTTTGGAAGGAGATGTGGTGGGCGCTCCACTGGGTGGGGCGGGGCGGCTCGTCGGCCTTCGCCATGGCAGCCGTGGACGTCGCGCTCTGGGACATAATGGGCAAACGTGCAGGCTTGCCGCTCTGGCGCCTGCTCGGCGGGGCCGACCCCGACGTTCCGGTCTATGCTGGCGGAATCGATCTTTTCTTCACCCTCGACGCGTTGCTCGAGCAGACGCGCGAAAACCTGGATGCCGGATTCGAGGCGATCAAGATGAAGGTCGGTCGCAAGACCTTGAGCGAGGACGTGGAGCGGGTGGCGGCCATGCGAGAGTATCTCGGCGACGGGTTCGCCCTGATGGCGGACGCCAATATGGGGTGGGACAGGCCGCACGCGATCGCCGCCGCCCGTGCGCTCGCGCCCTTCGATCTGGTCTGGCTGGAGGAGCCGATGGAGCCGGAAGACGTGGCGGGCTACGCCGAGATCGCGCGGATCGGCACGCCGATCGCCGCCGGAGAGAACTTCCACAATCTCCAGGAATTCGAGCGGCTGATCGCCGCCGGCGGTGTCCACTATGTTGAGCCGGATCTCGCCTGCCTCGGCGGGATCACCGCCTGGATGAAGGCTGCGCGCATGGCCGAGGCAGCGCATCTGCCGGTCACCTCCCACGGGGTCCACGATCTGCATGTCCACCTGATGGCCGCCGTGCCGAACGCTTCCTATCTGGAACGTCACGGCTTCGGGCTGGAGCGGTTCATGGAGGACCCGCTTGTCATCGAGAAGGGCCACGCCGTCGCGCCGGACCGTCCCGGCCACGGGGTGGTGCTGAACTTCGACGCGCTGGAGGAGTACCGGGCCTCCTGACGGCGGCCTCTCAACTCACCAGACCGGCGCCTCGTCCTGGGTCGACACATGAGCGGCGACGACCTTCCAGCCGACATCCGGAAACTTGACGAAGGTCTGGCTCTGGCGGCCGGTGCGGCCGCTCGGCATGCGGAATTCCAGGTTGGTTGTGGCGAAGTCGGTACCGATCGTCGTGATCACCAGTTTGAGGCGCTCCTGCTTCAGACTGACCCCGGCGGGACGCCGAACCCGGTGGGCATGGATCTCGTCGAAGCCGTAGCCGTTCTCGTGCATGGCGTAGCGGATCGTGTGGGGAGAGTTCCAGAACGTGGCGTCGAGCACGTCCACGTCCTTCACCGCCAGCGCCGTCTCATAGCGCTCGAAAATTTCCGTGACCTCGGCCAGAACCTCGGGAATGTTCACGCGGCGGTCGGGCGAAGCGGCGTCGGTCATCGGTGGGCCTCCAGGGCTTTGGCTACGGCGATCAGGGCGGCGTCGGTTCCGGGCCCGCCGACGATCGAGAGACCGATCGGCAAGCCATCCACGGTTGCTCCCGGAATCGAGACCTGCGGGCGCCCGGCGAGGCCGCCCAGGGCACAGAGACAGGTGATCTGTTCCCGCAATGGCGTCTGCTCCGAGATCGACAAACCCGTGGGCGGCGCCGGGAACGGCGTGGTCGGCAGACATAGGATCGTGCCCGGCGGCAGAAGCGCTTTGAGCCGGCCCCGCGCCTCTCGGCGCATCTGGTTCGCCCAGCCGAGTTCGGCCTCGGTGACGGCCGCGCCTTGAACCAGTCCGCGGGCCACCCCGAAGGCCATGCGCGGGTTCGTGTCGAGCCAGTCCCTGAAGGTCTCGTAGGCCTCGCGAGGCTGGATGGTGCGTTGCGCCCGGGCCCAGACCGAGAGGCCCTGGGGCGCGAGCAGCACCTCCTCGCGACCGCCGATCAGATCGGCCAACCGATCCACCAAAGGCGCGAGCGCCTCGGCCGCCGAGTCATCGGCGAAGGCGAAAGTGTCGGTCGAAACGAGCAAACGTGTCGGAAGAGCCGTCGGGATCGCCTCATCCAGCATATGAGACGATACCCGCGCGAAGGTCGCCGCATCCCGAGCGAACCACCCGGTGGTATCCGACGTCGGAGCCTGCGGCATCATCCCGCCGAGCGGCAGCCGCCCATGGGTCGGACGAATACCGTACAGTCCGCAGAAGCTTGACGGAACCCTCACAGATCCGCCGGTATCCGTGCCAAGTGCGGTGTCGCACAGACCGGCGGCGACGGCGGCAGCCGATCCCGACGACGATCCGCCGGGCACCCTCCCCGGCGCGTTGACGTTCACCGGCGTACCGTCGAAAGCGCTCTCCCCCAGGATACCGAGGGATACCTCGTCGGTGACGGTCTTCCCGATCAGCGTCGCGCCGCCGTCGATCAGGCGCTGCACCGCCCAGGCGTTGCGTACCGGGATCGGCCGACCGGTCGGCCAGTCGTGATTGCCTCCCCCGGTCGGATGGCCGGCCACGTCGAACAGATCCTTGGCGGCAAAGGTCAGACCGGCGAGAGGGCCGCCGGGTGCTCCTTCTATGCGAACCTCGGTCCCGGGCACGAATGCGCCGATGCTGTCCGCCATAGCGACCTCCCGCTCCTGATCTCGTTGCCGCCGGTATCGAAGCGGAACAAAGGCCCAACGCCACGGTGAAAAGTTCGAAACCGAACCTTCCACCGTGTCATGCTAGAGCAGGTCGTCGGGTGTTGAGGTCACTTCGTGGACGCATCACGATACCTGAACCTGCTCGATCTTTCCCAAGAGACAGAACGACCGACCGTCTTGGATCACAACGTGACCCCAAACGGTCGGGTCTGGCCCTAGCGGTGCGTTCCCGGGAACATCGACCGGAAACTCTCGTCATCCATCTCCGTCTTGAAGGCGTGGCGTTCCTTGATCGCCTCCGCACGCTTGGCCGGCTCGGTGGCGCTGATCCGCGCGACAAGCCCAGTCACGTTCGGATACTTGGCCGCCGCTTCCTCGCCGAGCACGAAGTTCGCCATACGCCCCCATCCCCACAGCGCCATGTCGACGATCGTGTAAGTGTCGCCGACCATCCATTTCTTTCCTTCCAGATGGTCGTTGAGGATTCCGTAATGCCGGTTCGCCTCGAAGTCGTAGCGCTTGATCGCATACTCGAGCTTCTCCGGCGCGTGCATCGCGAAATGCACCTTCTGGCCGGAATACGGGCCGACGCCGCTGGCGATGAACATCAGCCAGGAGATCAACTCGCCCCGGTTCTTGTCGCCCGCCGGCGGCAGAAACTTGCCGGTCTTCTCCGCGAGATAGAGCAAAATGCCATTGCTATCGAAAACGGTGGCCTCGCCGTCGACGATGACCGGGACCTTCGCGTTCGGGTTCAGCGCCTTGAACTCGGGCATGTGCTGCTGGCCCTTGCGGGTGTCGACCGGGATCGCCTCGTATTCGAGGCCGGCTTCCTCAAGGAAAAGCGCAACCTTCATCGGGTTCGGCGCCAGGCTGTAGTAGAATTTGAGCATACGTTCCTCCGCTTGGCGCGCGGCTCCGACACAAGCGGTCGCGCGCCTCGGTGAATGATTGAACCGGCGAAATGCTGCCGGTTCGGCGCACACTAGCGCAATGCGCGATGTCGGCCAGTCATCTCCCTCGGATCGGAACGAATGGGGCCTTGAAACACGGGATCGTGACCGTGCGGCGGCCATCGCTTGTCCGAATCACAGCCATGGGAGAGCATCGACGGGTCGCACTCGAAAAGACCCATCGAAGGATCCCTACAATGGCGCTCTACGAACTGAGAACCTACAAGATCGTGGTCGGCAAGCTTCAGGACGTCCTGAAGCTCTACGAAAGCGAGGGCTGGCCGGCGCTCGACCCTCACAAGGACAAACTGGTCGGCTACTTCGTCGGCGATGTCGGCGGGATGAACGAACTGATCCATGTCTGGAAGTACGCCGACGACGCCGACCGCCGGGCGCATTGGGCGGCGGTTTTCGCGAATGAGAGGTTTATGGCCTTCGCCGCCAAGCTGCGGCCGAACCTGATCAGCCAGGAGAACAAGCTGATGACGGCGGCGCCATGGGGCCCGCAACCCTGATCCCCTCCCCACCGTCGAAGAGGGCCTCGGCTTCCGTCGAGCGCACCGCGCGGTTGCCGGTGATGCCGCTCCACAGCCAGGCGATATCCTGATCGTTGCCCCCCCGTACGGTCGGCAGCCGGACGGGTACGAGTGCGGTCAGCGTTCCGCCGTCGCGCTCTGCGACCTCGAACTGGAAGACGTAGTTCGGGGTCACCCCCATGCGCAGATCGGATACGCGAAGGCGGCCGTCGACCTCCCAGAGCTTGAAAAAGCCTTTCGAGAAGTCGGAGAGCACCGTCGCGGTCTCGATGGTATCGGCGCAGGCGAGCAGATCGCCGCCCCGGGGATGGGCATAGGCGGTCAACGCGTCGTCGCCCCCGAGGAGCGGCACGTAGACGTTCAGATACCTGTCGGGCTCTATCGCGATCACCCGCCAGAAGAGCGTGTTGAACGGCATCGGCGTGGCGACGGTCCGCTCCGGTTCCACGCCAAGCCTTTCCAGCGCCGCCTGCCCGCGGGCAAGAGCAATCTGCTGGGCTGCCATGCTCCAACCGAGATACGCGGTTGAGGCGATCAGGGCCACGGAAACGCCGCGGGCGAAGGAATGGTTCCACTGCTTCAAACAGAGCGCCCAAACGAACAGAACGATAAGCGGCAGCGAGTAGAGCGGGTCGATGATGAAGAGCGATCCCAGGCCCACGGGATCCGGCATGAGCGGCCAGAAGATCCGGGTTCCGTATATGGTCACTGCGTCCAGCAACGCGTGGGTCGCGAAGCACAGAAAGACCGCGAGATAGGTGAACGCCCGACGGTCCCGCAGTCGCTCGAACAGGCGCACCAGCGGTTCGGCGAACAGCGGCGTCACTAACGCATGGACGATCAGCGAGTGGCTCGGCCCCCGGTGGAGCACGAAATCCGAGACGGGGTCGCCCATCGGCACGAAGACGTCCAGGTCGGGCACGGTGCCCATGACAGCACCGATGAGCGCGGCTTTGCGCGGACCGACGGCGGGACCGAGCACGGCCGCGCCGACCGCGGCCCCGAGCACGAGTTGAGTAACGGAGTCCATAGGCGGCGAACCGGTCGGATGGTGGACATCCGCTACCATATGGGGCGTTGCGCCGCGATGACCAGCGCGTCGACGCCTGCCGCCGCCAGCATCACGCCGCCCGGCGGAGCCCCTCCGCGGCCGAGGCGATCGCATCGATGGTCACGGCCACGTCGGCGTCCGTATGGCACAAGCCGATATAGTACTTGCTGTCCGGCTTCAGAATGCCGCGCTCCCGAAGAAGGGCGTTAAAACGTCGCGCCATTGCCGCATCGCTGGCGAGAACGCCTCGGTAGTCCTGCACGTCGCGATCGGTGAACACCACGTCGAACAGCGGCGGCTCTCCGACCACTTTCGCCGCCACACCGGCGCGCGACAAGTGCTCGTCGAGAGCCGCCATGATCGTTCGGCCGGTTTCGAACATCTTCGTATAGGCATCGTCGCGCTTGAGAACCTCCATGGTCTTTAACCCGGCGACAGAGGCAACCGGATTGCCGCTGAGCGTGCCGATCTGAAACGTGAACCCCTCCTCGCCCACCTTGCTCTTGTCGAAATGGGCCATGATCTCGTCGCTGCCGGCGATCGCAGCGAGCGCAAAACCGCCGCCAATCACCTTCCCCAGTGTGCAGAGATCCGGCGTCACCCCATAGTATTCCTGCGCACCGCCGTAAGAGAATCGGAAGCCCGTCACGACTTCGTCGAAAATCAGCGGCACGTTGTGCTTCCTCGTCGCCTCGCGCAACGCTTCCAGAAAGCCCGGTTTCGGCGGAAGAAGTCGCTGGAACGGCTCGACGATGACTCCGCCGAGTTCGCCGGCATGCTCGGCGATCATCTGTACCGCAAGATCCGTGTCATTGAAGGGCGCCACGATCACGTCGTCCCGAACGCCCTTGGGAATGCCGGCGCTGTCCGGAACCGCCTGCGGGAAGTTGGCCAGGCGTTTCGGGGCCAAGCTCATCAGCCCGAAATCGCTCATGCCATGATAGCCGCCCTCGAACTTGAGGATCTTCTCACGGCCCGAATGTGCCCTCGCGAGACGCATGGCGTACATGTCGGCCTCGGAGCCGGAACTGACGAAGCGGACCTTGTCGGCGCAGGGCACGGCCCGGCAGATCTCCTCGGCCAACAGGATCCCCGGCTCGCTGTCGGCGAAAAAGGTACTGCCAAGAGGCAGTTGCGCCTGAACGGCCTCGTTCACATCCGGATGGGCGTGGCCAATCACCATCGGGCCGGAGCCGAGCAGGTAGTCGACATACTCGTTCCCGCTGACGTCCCAGACCCTGGAACCCTTTCCCCTGGCGATGACGATATCGGGCGTGAAGTTGCCGAAGCCGCCGGCCGGCAGCACCGCCCGAGCCCGCTCCATTAGGTCCGTTTCAGCCTGCGTTTTGGTCACGCCGCTCATCGCCGCCTCCCTGCGTCGGATTGGTTCGAGTAAGCGACATCTTTCCCTCAACGACCGCTCACTGCAAAGCCGCAAACCGCCTTTGCTTGCGGTGACTGACCATGGACAGTCCCTCGGACGAGCGCTCATGCTGTCCAAGCGCGGCACGAGACCGGCGGGGGAGCGGAAAGCCTATGGAACTCTGGATACCGATAACCATCTTCGCCGCCTTCATGCAAAACGCCCGCTCCGCGCTGCAGAAGCATCTGAAAGGTCGCCTGACGACGCTGGGGGCATCCTACGTTCGCTTCCTCTACGCCATGCCCTTCGCCCTGCTCTATGCCGTTGGGGTGCATGAGGTGGGCGGCTACCCGTGGCCGGAAATCAGCACGCCATTCCTCGTCTACTGCCTGCTCGGTGGAATCTCACAGATCCTGTTTACCGCCGTCCTGCTCTGGCTGTTCCAATTTAGGAATTTCGCGGTGGGAACGACATACTCCAAGACTGAAACCGTCCAGGTCGCCCTACTCGGCTGGCTGATCATCGGCGACGGTCTCGGCGCCGTCCCGCTGATCGCCATCCTGGTCTCCGCGATCGGCGTTATGGCCTTGTCGGTCGGACAGACCAAGCTGTCCGTCGCCCGTCTGTTCACGGGACTGATCGAGAAGCCGACCTTGATCGGACTGCTCTGTGGCGCCCTTCTCGGTGCCTCGGTCGTCTTCTTCCGTAAAGCCGCTCTCACCCTGGACTACGACGGATTCGTCATGGCCGCCGCTTTCACGCTGGCGGTTTCCGTCGTCATGCAGACCGTGATCATGGGCATCTATCTTGTGATCTATGAGAGACGAACGCTCGTGGATGTCCTGGTCCACTGGAAATGGTCGCTTGCCGTCGGTGTCTGCGGGGTGCTGGGTTCGATCGGCTGGTTCACGGCCTTTACCTTGGAGAACGCCGCTTTCGTCAGAGCACTCGGGCAGATCGAGCTCGTCTTCACGTTCATAGCGTCTGTGTTCATTTTCCGTGAAACCACCAATCGAGCCGAAATAGTCGGGATCCTCCTCGTGGTAGCCGGGATCCTTTTGCTCATCCTCGGCCGCTAGCCGAAAATTCGCCGGATAGATTCACAGTCCCTTAACGAGAACCGTGATCAGATCGCCGAAGTTTATCTCGAATGGATGAGATTATTCGGTGCCAGAGGACGGTTCGCGAATGCATATGAGGGCGGATGGCGGTGGAGACGACCGCGACAAACGGGAATCAGCCCAGAAAACCGCTGTCGAGGACAAGCTGTCCCGGGCGCTCGAAACCATCGAAGCGCAACGGCGACAGCTATCGACTGTCTTCAACGCTGTAACCGACGCCATCGTCGTCATCGACGATCGTGGCATCATCGAGACCGTCAACGACGCCGCCTGCCGGATGTTCGGCCGCCCATCTTTCGAACTGGTCCATCATTCCGTGAACAAGCTCATGCCGGAATCAGTGGCGATCAACCACGACCGGTACGTTCGAAACGCTCGACCAAATGGCTCACCCTCTTTCGGCATGCCGCGCACGCTCGCAGCGATCGACTCGAGGGGGCGGCAGTTCCCGGTGTCCGTCAGCCTGGCCGAGATGCCACGCTCCATCGACGAACGACGCCGTTTCGTCGCCACGATCCGCGACATGACCCAGGAGCGCGCGCGCGAGGATCGGATCCGGTTTCTGGCTTTCCACGACGAAGCGACAAAGCTTCCGAACCGCCACGGTGTGGTCAGCTATCTCGAATCCTATTTCGCCGCCCCTGATCCCACCCCGATGACGTTTGTTCATCTTTCGCTGAACAACACCAGTCAGCTCTCGGCCTGCTTCGGCATTGAGGAACTAGAGCACTTGGTCATCGCGTTTTCCCAACGTCTCAAGCGGATATTTGGCACGGCGCTGCTGATCGCGAGAGGCTTCGGAAACACGTTCCACATAGTTCTCCCAATGGAGGAAACCCGCGATCTTGAGGCGAAACTGCTCTCCGTCGTCTCCGAACCGATCGAGATCCAGGACGCTGCGATCATGATCGATGTCTGCGCCGGCACGGTGGTCCTTCCGAGGGAAGCAAGCAATCCGCACGAGACCATGCACCGGGCAGCGGCGACCCTCATGGAGGTTAAGGAAACCACGCCTCGACCCGGGAAACCTCGGCTCCACGCCTACCGGCCGAGCATCATTGAAGAAATGAGCCGGCGGGCGCGGCTCGTCCACAACATCAGTCACGCGATCGAAGGACGAGAGTTTTCCGTCCATTTGCAGCCCAAAGTAGACCTCACGGACGGCAGTTGGGTGGGAGCCGAGGCTCTCGCGCGGTGGACCCAGCCCAACGGCTCCACGGTCTCTCCTGGAGAGTTCATCCCCATGGCCGAACGGTCGGGGCTGATAACCGCTCTAAACCGATATATTCTGACGCAGACGCTGCAGGGGTTGGCGGATAGCGATTGGTCACGCCGCGCACCGATCGCCGTGAACATCTCGGCGCAGGACCTTGGCGCCCCCTTCTTCGCGAGCGATGTCGCCCGATTGTTGGACGAAGTTGGCGTACCGCCCTGCGCCCTCGAACTGGAAGTGACCGAGCGCGATATGGCTCGGGGCAGCGACGTGATACGCATGGCAATCGAAGAAATTCGCGATCTGGGCGTCGTCGTTTCCATGGACGACTTCGGCACCGGATACTCTTCGCTCGGCGCCATCGCTGACTTGCCCGTCGATATTCTCAAGATCGATCGACAGTTCCTCAGGCGCATCGAGGATAGGGAAACCGATCGCAGACTGCTAAAGACCCTCGTCACCCTCGGTCACGATCTCGGCCGAATGATCGTTGCCGAAGGCGTGGAGACCGAAGGGCAGGCCGAAATCCTGCGCGATGTGGGTGTCCGTTGGGCACAAGGATTCCTGTTTGCCAGACCCGCCCCGGCGATTGCCGTGCTCAACGATCCGCGCAGACCGATATTCGGAGACTAACGTTCCCTGGCCGACGCTCCGCGTCGTCACAGTCTAGTCCGGCGCCGGTCGAAATCCGTGTCCCGTGCGCGAGCACCAATTCGACAACAGTGACGCCACCGTTCGAATCGGATTGCCAGGCTCGTTGTCCTCGCTTCTGATTACCGCGGACCACGAAGAGACCACGCCTTCCCGGCCGACCCGCGCCGCGCGGATGCGGCCGGCCCGAACCGCCGTCTCCACCGCCCATCCGGCCAGCACGCTGCTCCCCTGCCCGGCAGCGACCAGTTCGACGATAACCTCCGGTAACTCGACGGTTACGGAGCGACCCTTCGCACTGTCACCGCTGCGCAGAATCTGCCCGATCTCGCCGTCTGCACCCGGTGTCTTGGTGTAGGTGATCAGCTCTTCCATCGCGAGATCCGCCAAGTCGACGAACTCATGTCCCGCAAGCGGATGCTTCGGCGCCATGATGAAGAGCTGCTCGTCATCGAACAACGGTACAGCCGTCGCCCCCGGTCGGGCGATTTCGCCCTGCATGATGGCCAGGTCGATGTGGCGGTTCGACAGGCTTTGAAGCGGCTCCCGACTGGCTCCGGCCATAACCTGGATATCGACATCCGGTGCGGCGTTCTGAAGGAAACTGAGAAAACCTGGCAACCAGTGATAAGAGCTGTAGGCCTCGATCGCCAGCCGGACAACATGGACGACGCCGCGGCTGGCGCGCCATACATCCTCTTCCGCACGCTCCATATCGGCAAGCACACGTCCCGCAACGTGTGCAAGATGCTCCGCCGCCGGTGTCATCCGGAGACGTTTGTGCAGACGTGTATACAGCGTGACGTCCAGCCGGCGCTCGGCCTCCCGGATCCGATGCGACAACGCCGACGGGGTAAGGCCTAGCATCTCCGCCGCCTCCGTCACGCGGCCGGTGGCTGCAATCGCCTGGATCATCTGTAGATGACGAACTTCAAGTCTCGGTGCCATGCCGCGATACTATGCTGAACCGCATTCAGTGAAAATCACGAAAATACGTCCACGAATTCATGCAAAGCTCCGAAAAATCGACGATTTCTTTTTTAAATTGCAACTAGTGGCAAATTCGAAAAACCATACCGCACCTTTGCTTCATCAAGGTTTTATCCCCGATAGAAGCCAATCTCTAATCCTTACTGTATTTCGGGTTATTGGTCGATCATCGGGCCAGACAACATGAAAGCCGAGGCCGGTCCTATGAACATGATTGCTCGCCGAAATCAGAATGCCTTGTTCAACCATAGGATCAGTCAAATGCTTCCAGCCAAGCGCGATCCCCTGCCCTCCCAGCACGGCCTGAACGACCAGAACATAGTCGTTGATGAGTAACCCTTTTGCGCGGGACGGGGGAGCGACGCCAACGGCTTTGAACCAATCTTCCCAGTCGAGAGTCGGCCGGAACGGCTCCTCTAGATGGATCAGTCGATGCGCGGCGGCGATTTCAGCGACACTTCCGGGCATGCCATTCGCTTCGACGTAGCTGGGAGCGACAATGGCTGTGACCTCCTCCTCCACCAATAGGGCATCGCCACAGCCCGGCCAGTCGCCGGAACGCCCGGTACGGATGCCAAGCGGTAACCCCTCCCGTCGCAGATCCACGTTGCGATCCGATGTCTGGATCCGCAGATCAATGTCCGGAAGATCGTCCCGCAACCGTGCCAGCCTTGGCAGCATCCAGTAGCTGGCGAAAGCCGTGGAGGCCGACAGGGTTACATGTCGATCGCTACCCTGTGCCTTCAGCTCCTCGGCCGACTTTCGGATATGCGTGAGACCAAGAGAAACATCCGCATGGAACCGCTCTCCGGCCTCTGTCAGGGCGATCGAGCGGTGACGACGGTTGAACAGAGGAACACCGAGATCGCGCTCCAGGTTGCGGATAGCGAAGCTCACCGCGGCCTGGGTCATTGCGAGCTCCTCCGCCGCTCTGGTGAAACTTCCGAGCCTTCCAGCAGCCTCGAAGACGATCAGAGCACCTGGCGACGGAAGAAGCGAACGCAGACTTTGCATAAGTGCAGTTTATCAGAAGGCCAACATAATTAAAGTATCAGGCGGCTTTCGGGCGATGCCAGACTGGCTTTCCTAATAGTTTCTACTGCCGTGGAGGACCGGTTATGCCTGTCGCAACAATCCCCCCGAGTTCCGGCACGGCTGCCCAGATCGACGGCGTCAGCCGGGCCCGCGATCGTCGCCGACAGCGCCGCGCTCGATCGACGACGAGGCAGGGCGCGCCCAACATCGTCCGACGGATACCGACCTACGACATCCTCGACGAAGAGAGCCTGGTCCGGATCGAGACCACGGCCGAACGTATCCTGGCGGAGGTGGGTATCGAGTTCCGCGGCGGCGATGCCCGAAGCTTGGAGCTTTGGCGAGAAGCCGGTGCGGACGTGACCGGCGAGACTGTTCGCTTCCCGCCGGGTCTGCTGCCCGAGGTCCTGCGGTCCGCGCCATCGAACTTCACACAAATCGCCCGAAACCCGGCCCGTTCCGTGGAGATTGGCGGATCGAACGTGGTGTTCTCACCCGCCTACGGATCTCCGTTCGTGATGGATCTCGATCGCGGTCGCCGCTATGCGACACTGGCGGATTTCGAAAACTTTGTGAAACTCGCCTACAGCTCACCCCATCTTCACCACTCCGGCGGGACGGTGGTCGAACCCACCGACGTCCCGGTCAACAAGCGCCATCTCGACATGGTCTATGCCCACATCAGGTTTTCCGACCGTGGGTTCATGGGGTCGGTCACAGCGGAGGAACGGGCCGAGGACTCCATCGAAATGGCGCGCCTCCTGTTCGGCGCCGATAGACTGGAGACCGCCTGCGCGATCCTGGCCAATTTCAACGTCAACTCGCCCCTTGTCTGGGACGCGACCATGACCCGCGGAATCCGGGCCTACGCCCGCGCCAACCAGGGCACGGTGATCGTTCCTTTCATCCTCGGCGGTGCGATGGGACCGGTCACCAGCGCCGGCGCCATCGCCCAGGCCCATGCCGAAACCCTGGTCGGGTGCGCCCTGGCTCAATTGGAGCGCCCCGGAGCACCGGTCGTCTACGGCAACTTCCTGTCGTCCATGTCGCTACGCTCCGGTTCGCCGACCTTCGGAACGCCCGAACCGGCTGCGGGATCGCTTGTCGTCGGCCAACTCGCCCGGCGCGCGGGCTTGCCGCTGCGCTGTTCCGGTGCCTTCACCACATCGAAGCTGCCCGACGCCCAGTCGATGATGGAGAGCGCAACCTCCATGCAGGCTGCGATCCTCTGCGGCGCGAACTTCATCCTCCACGCCGCGGGTTTTCTCGATGGCCTGCTCTCCATGTCCTACGAGAAGTTCGTCCTCGACGCCGACTACTGCGGCGCCCTGGCCCGCTATTGCGAGGGGGTAAGCGTAACCGAAAACGATCTCGCGCTGGACGCGTTCCGGGAAGTCGGGCCGGGTAACCACTTCTTCGGATGCGGTCATACGATGGCGAACTACGAGACCGCCTTCTTCGATGCGGCTCTATCGGACAACACCACGTACGAGGAGTGGAGCGAGGCCGGCGGCGAAGACAGCGCGGGTCGCGCCAACCGGGCCTGGAAACGTATGCTGGACGAGTACGAGGCACCGCCGCTCGACGAAGCGATCGATGAGGCGTTGAAGGATTTCATCGCCCGGCGCAAACGCTCCATGCCGGACGCCTGGTACTGAGCGCCGACCGTTGGAGAGACGCATGTCGACAGACCCGTTGCTGCAGCCCTACCGCCTCAAGCACCTCACCCTGCGAAACCGGCTGATGTCGACGGCCCATGAACCGGCCTATTCCGAAGACGGCATGCCGACCGAGCGGTACCGCCTCTATCACGCGGAGAAAGCCAAAGGCGGCATCGCGCTGACCATGACGGCTGGCTCGGCGGTGGTCAGCGCCGACAGCCCTGCCGCCTTCGGAAATCTCTTCGCGTACAAGGACGAGATCGTCCCCTGGCTGCGGGAGCTTAGCGACGCCTGCCACGAGCACGGCTCGGCCATAATGATGCAGATCACCCATCTGGGTCGGCGCACCAACTGGAATCATTCCGACTGGCTCCCGGTTCTTGCCCCATCCCCGGTCCGCGAACCAGCCCACCGCGCCTTTCCCAAAGAGGCCGAGGATTGGGACCTTGACCGCATCGTCGCCGACTATGCCGACGCGGCGGAGCGCATGCGGGAGGGTGGGCTCGACGGGATCGAGATCGAGGCCTACGGCCATTTTCTCGACGGATTCTGGTCGCCGGCCACCAATCGGCGCACCGACGAGTACAATGGCTCCCTGGACAACCGGCTGCGCTTCACCTGGCGGGTGCTCGAGGCCATGCGTGACCGCGTCGGTCCGGATTTCCTGATCGGCCTCCGCATGGTCGCGGACGAGGATTGGGACAAGGGCTTGAGTCGAGAGGACGGCATGGAGATCGCCCGTCGGCTCGCAGCGAGCGGCAAAGTCGACTTCCTGAACCTGATCCGCGGCCATATCGAGAGCGACCGGGCGCTGTCCGACGTCATCCCGATTCAGGGAACACCTGCCGCTCCGCACTTGGATTTCTGTGGCGAAGTCCGCGAGGAAACCGATTTTCCGATCTTCCACGCCGCCCGGATCAGCGACGTCGCCACGGCCCGCCATGCCATCGCCGAGGGCAAACTCGACATGGTCGGCATGACCCGCCCGCACATCGCGGACCCGCATATAGCCAATAAGGTCGCCGCCGGTCGGGAAGCGGATATCAGACCCTGCGTCGGGGCAACCTATTGCCTCGATCGGATCTACGAGGGTCACGAGGCGCTCTGCATCCACAATCCGGCGACCGGCCGCGAGCGCACCATCCCGCATGTCATCGTCCGCAGCGACGGGCCGGCAAAACGAGTTGTCATCGTCGGAGCGGGTCCGGCCGGCCTGGAGGCGGCAAGGGTCGCGGGAGAACGCGGACACGATGTGGTTCTTTTCGAGGCAGCGGACCGGCCGGGCGGACAGGTCCGCCTCGCCGCCAGGGTGCCTCGCCGGCGCGAACTGATCGGTATCGTCGACTGGCGTGCCGAGCAATGCGCCAAGCTTGGGATCGATATGCGGTTCAACCGCTATGCAGAGCTCGACGACGTTCTTGGAGAACGGCCGGACATCGTCCTGATCGCGACGGGCGGCCTGCCGAACACCGAGATCGTCCATGGCGCGGATCTGGTGGTCAGCACATGGGATATCCTGTCGGGCGATGTGAAACCCGGCGATCGGGTTCTGATCTACGACGACAACGCCGCCCATCAGGGCCTTTCGGCGGGCGAGCTCATCGCCAACGGAGGCGCTCAATTGGAGATCGTGACGCCGGAGCGTTTCTTCGCCGTCGACATCGGCGGCCTCAACCACGTGGCCTATGCTCAGACTTTCGACCGCACCGGTACGAGGATCACGATCAACAAACGGGTCCTGGCGGTGCGCCGGTCCGGGAACGCGTTGATCGCGGAGATCGGTTCCGACTATTCCGAACGGATCGAAGAGCGCGAGGTCGACCAGGTCGTCGTCGAGCACGGCACCCTTCCCCTGGATGCGTTGTATTTCGACCTCAAGCCGGGCAGCCGCAACGGTGGTGAGGTCGACTACGATGCGTTGATTGGCGGCCTTCCCCAAGCGGTGACGCGCAATCCCGACGGCGCGTATCAGCTTTTCCGCATCGGCGACGCTGTGGCGTCGCGCAACATCCACGCGGCGATCTACGACGCCATACGACTGGTCAAGGACTTCTGACCCAGCCGTTCTGGTGTTGGAACGCGCGGTCAAAGAGTTGCCACCGTCCCCGGGACGGCATTGGTCAATTCCATCCGGTTTGTGTACAGTGCTGCAGCGCGGCAAATGCACAGCGCCGGGTGCTTGCGCCGTGGACATCGCCGCCGCGAACCCTAAGTGGTAGTGAATACAAGATCACGGAGTGCCAAATGACCGCGACCGATGCCGGATCGGCTCCGGCGGCCGGACAGCAAGATTTCGACGTCGACGTCTTCGTCATCGGCGGTGGCGTCAATGGATGCGGGATCGCCCGAGATGCCGCGGGGCGTGGGTATTCGGTGGCGCTTGCCGAGATGAATGATCTGGCGTCGGGTACGTCATCCTGGTCGACGAAGCTGATCCACGGCGGTTTGCGCTATCTGGAGCACTATGAGTTCCGGCTGGTCAGGGAAGCGCTGATCGAGCGCGAAGTGCTATGGGCCAACGCGCCGCACATCATCTGGCCCCTGCGATTCGTTCTTCCGCATCACGAGGGATTGCGCCCGGCCTGGCTGCTCCGTCTCGGGCTGTTTCTCTACGACAATCTCGGCGGCCGCAAGCACCTGCCGGCGACCCGCACCGTGGATCTGGCCACCGACCAGGTCGGTCGACCGCTGAAGTCGACGTTCGCCAAGGGTTTCGAGTATTCGGACTGTGCGGTGGACGATGCCCGACTGGTCGTCCTGAATGCCCGTGACGCTGCCGACAGGGGCGTCGACATCCGCACGCGAACCCAAGTCGCGGCGCTGGAGCGAACGGGTTCGGGATGGCGGGTGTCCTTGCGGGATACGCAGACGGGGGCTCGCTCGGATGTCAGCGCGAGGGTTGTGGTGAACGCCGCCGGTCCCTGGGTGGATACGGTCCTGAATCGAGCCGCTGGAAAAAACGACGCCCACAACGTCCGTCTCGTTCAGGGCAGTCATATCGTTGTGCCGAAGCTCTACGAACATGACCGCTGCTACATCTTCCAGAACGCGGACGATCGGATCTTCTTCGCGATCCCCTATCAGGGCGACTATACGCTGATCGGGACCACGGACAGGGACTGGAAAGCGGATCCCGGCGCCGTGAAAATCTCCGATGAAGAGATCGCCTATCTCTGCCGAGGTGCCAGCGAGTACTTCGAGAAGGATATTTCGCCAGAGGATATCGTGTGGACGTTCTCCGGCGTGCGTCCCCTCTACGACGACGGCGCGTCCGCGGCACAGGTCGCCACTCGCGATTACGTGCTTCGAACCGACGGCACGGGCGATGACGGACTGCTGATCAACATCTTTGGCGGGAAGATCACTACCTACCGCAAGCTCGCCGAGGCGGTGGTCGAGAAGATCGAGGCAACCCTAGGCAAGCGGGGCCAATCCTGGACCCGCAACGCCGCGCTTCCGGGCGGAGATTTCCCGATCGGCGGCTTCTCGGATCTGGTTGCCGATCTGCTTCGGGATTACCCCTTCCTCGCCGACCGCCATGCCCACCGACTGGTGCGCCAATATGGCACCCGCGCCCGCCATCTGCTCGGCGCCGCCGGGAGCATCGAGGACCTGGGACGGCACTTCGGCGACACGCTGTACGAGGCCGAGGTCGCCTATCTGATCGATAACGAATGGGTTCTCAGCGCCGAGGACGTTTTATGGCGCCGGACCAAGCTCGGCCTGAAGATCGGCGAGGACCAGGCCAAAGCGCTGGATGCCTGGATTAACGCTCGCACCCGCAGGGCGGAGGCGGCAGAGTAACCGGTCAGAACCATCCGGGGGATCACCCGGCCAACCGTGCCGGGGTTTCAGAAGAACAACACCGCAGGGAGGCCGAATGTCCGGCTACGTTCTCGCCATCGACCAGGGGACGACCTCGTCCCGCGCCATCGTTTTCGACGGCCAGTTCAACATCAAAGGTGTCGGCCAGCAGGAGTTCGACCAGCACTTCCCCCGATCCGGCTGGGTGGAGCACGAGGCTGCGGATCTCTGGAACACGACCGAGGCGACAGTCCGCACCGCACTCGCCGATGCCGGCCTCTCCGCCCGCGACATTGCCGCGATCGGCATTACGAACCAGCGCGAGACGGTGGTGGTGTGGGACCGCGAGACCGGGAAAGCGATCCATCGCGCCATCGTTTGGCAGGATCGGCGCACGGCGGAAATGTGTTCGCGCCTGAAGGCAGAGGGCCACGAGCCCATGATCACCGAGAAGACCGGCCTCCTCCTCGATCCCTACTTCTCGGGCACAAAGCTTGCGTGGTTGCTGGACGCCGTCGACGGCGCTCGGGCGAAGGCAGAGGCCGGAAAATTGGCCTTCGGCACCGTCGACAGCTTCCTCATCTGGCATCTGACAGGGGGGCGGCGCCACGTCACCGACGCGACCAACGCGGCCCGGACTCTGCTCTACAACATCCGCGAAGGGCGCTGGGACCAGGATATCCTCGCGCTGCTCGACATTCCCGAAGCCATGCTTCCGGAAGTCCTGGACAGCGCGGCCGAGTTCGGCACCGCCGACGCCTCTTTCTTCGGCGCCGAGATCCCGATCCTCGGCGTCGCCGGCGACCAGCAGGCGGCGACAGTCGGCCAAGCCTGCTTCGAGCCCGGCATGGTGAAATCGACATATGGGACAGGTTGCTTCGCGCTACTCAATACCGGAGACACACCGGTCCTCTCGAAGAACCGGCTGCTCACGACCATCGCCTATCAACTCGACGGCAAAGCCACCTATGCGCTGGAAGGATCGATCTTCGTCGCCGGCGCGGCAATTCAATGGCTGCGCGACGGTCTCGGCGTCATCGACAGGGCCGATCAATCCGCCAAGATGGCCGACGAGGCCGACCCGGAACAGTCCGTCTATCTGGTGCCGGCCTTCACCGGCCTCGGCGCGCCGCACTGGGATCCGGAAGCACGCGGAACCATGTTTGGCCTGACCCGCGGCACTGGACCGAAGGAATTCGCCCGCGCCGCGCTGGATAGCGTCTGCTTCCAGACCGCCGACCTGATCGACGCCATGCATGCTGACTGGTCGGGCGACGCCGACGTAGTGCTGCGCGTGGATGGCGGCATGGTCGCTAACGATTGGATGATGCAGCGGCTAACCGACATTCTGGCGGCCCAGGTGGACCGGCCCATGGTTTTGGAGACGACCGCTCTGGGCGCTGCCTGGCTCGCCGGGCAGAAGGCAGGCGTCTGGCCCGACATGGAGGGTTTCGCCAAGCAGTGGAAGCGTGACCGGCGGTTCGAACCGGCCATGGGCGAGGATGTCCGCCGGCGGCTCTTGGACGGCTGGCGGGACGCGGTACGGCGGACCCTCACCGCATGAGCGACGTTCTCGGCGACATCCGCGGCATTTTGGGCGATCTCATCGCGTTTCCGACGGTGTCCGCCGAGAGCAACCTCAACCTGATCGAGCACTGCGCCGGACGCCTGGAGAGCCTCGGGGCGATGGTGTCGATCACCGGCGACGACAGCGGGCTCAAGGCCAATCTGTTCGCGACGATCGGCCCGGAGACGGACGGCGGCATCGTGTTGTCCGGGCATACGGACGTGGTGCCGGTGGAAGGCCAGGCCTGGAACTCCGATCCTTTCCGCGCGGATGAGCGGGACGATCGCCTGTACGGACGGGGGGCCTGCGACATGAAGGGGTTCATCGCGACCGCCATGGCGCTCGCCCCGCGTTTCGCCACCGCCAACCTCGCCCGTCCGCTGCACCTCGCCTTCACCTATGACGAGGAGATCGGCTGCTTCGGTGCGCCTCGGCTCATCCAGGGAATCGTCGAGAGCGGCCTACGCCCGAAGGTCTGCATCGTCGGGGAGCCGACCGAGATGCGGATCATCGAGGGGCACAAGGGCTGTTACGAATACACCACCGAGTTCACCGGGTTGGAGGGCCACGCCTCCAATCCAGACGCCGGCGTCAACGCTGTCGAGTTCGCCGCCCGCTTCATAGCCAAGCTGCTGGAAACGGCAGAGGTGATGAAGCATCGCGCTCCGGCGACGAGCCGCTTCGACCCGCCGCATACCACACTGCAGAGCGGCGTGATCCAGGGCGGCATAGCCCGGAACGTCATTCCCCGTCACTGCCGTCTCGAGTGGGAGATGCGCCCGGTGAACCGCTCCGATGCGGATCTCGCAAAGGAGATCCTCCGCGACTATGTCGATCGGGAACTGCTGCCCCGCATGCACGCCGTCGACCCCAAGGCCACGATCGTCACCCAAACGATCGGTGAGGTTGAGGGCTTGGAGCCTATGGCGAACAGCGAAGCGGTCGCCCTCGTCTCGGAACTCACCGGCGCGAACGCCGCGGAGGTCGTGGCATTCGGGACCGAGGCCGGCCTCTTCCAGGCCGCAGGAATACATACGGTCGTCTGCGGCCCCGGCAGCATCGAGCAGGCGCACAAACCGGACGAGTATGTCAGCCTGGATCAATTGTCCCAGTGCGCGACGATGATCGAGCGGTTGCTGCCGAAGCTGGCGGCCTAAGCCGCCTTGTCCATGCCGGACAGGGCGAACAGCCGCCCGCCCGCCGGCACCACGTCATTGAGTCCCGCCAGCCGCATCATGTGCCAGGCGAGCACCTGGTTGCTGGCCAGCACCGGCACGCCGACCCGCCGTTCCGCTTCGGAGAGCACGGTCGCCATGCGGAGATTGGTGCAGGACATGAACACGCCGTCGACTTCCCGACCGGACACCGTCTCCTCGATCGCCGCAAGAAGCGAGTGTGGGGTCATGCGGGCAACCACGCTATCCCGGCCCTCGTCGAAGCTCGCGAAAGCGGCTATCTCCGTTCCCGATGTCTCGAACGCCTCCCGCAACGCGCGAGAGACCGGTTCGATATAGGGCGACAAAAGCGCCAGGCGGCGAATTCCGAGAGCTTCGAACGCCGCCCTCGCCGCCGAAAGCGGCTCCGTCACCGCCGCGTCGGGAAAGTGTCGATGGATCTCCGCAGCCACACCGTCCGGCCCGATCACCGTCGCTCCCGACGTGCAGCCGTAGCCGATGACATCGAAAGGCGCGGTCTCCGGCAGCATCGACACGGCAAGCGGAATGTCCTCGCGCATGCTGCCCAGCGTCTCGGCGGTCACGTCGGCCGCCATCCGAACCCGGCTGTGGTAGAGCGCCACACCCTCTTTCGGCATGAAGGTCCGGAACTCGTGCTCGATGGTCTCGTCGGTCTTGAGCACGATCAGCCCGAGCGTGGCCCGGGTGCCGATCCCGTCATCGGTCTCGAATGCCAGGGGCATCGTCTGATCCTTCCCGTCGAATCCAAGACACGGGGGGCCCTCCTAGCCCCCGAGTGAAGAGCATGGCAGCGATCGGCCTACGGTTCCAGAACCGGAATCTCCCAGGCCGCGCGCCGGGTCAGAAGCCGCGGCGCGCCGTCCGTGACCGCGATGTTCTCCTCATGCACCATCATCCGGCCCGGCGCCGTCGCCATCCCAGGCTCCAGCGTCATGACCATCCCGGGTTCGAGCACCGTGTCGTCCCATGCCGCGATTGACGGAAACTCCGTAAGGACCATGCCGAGGCCATGGCCCAATCGCCCCACCTCGCCTGCCGCACCCGCCTCCGCGTAAGGCATGAGTATGGCATTCATCGCTCGAAACAGCTCAGCGCATGTGGCACCCGGCACTGCCGTCGCGATGCCCACCTCGGTCGCCTGCCAGACGATCTCATAGTTCCGTCTGACCGCATCCGACGGCGGCCCGACGGAGAAGTTCCGGTCGAAGTCGCAATAGTAGCCGTCCACCGTCAGACCGACATCGAGGATCAGAACGTCGCCGGCCTGCAGCGGGCGATCCGACGGGGGCGAGATGATATCCCCGTAACCGCCGAACCCGGCGCTCCCCACCAGGTAATCCACATCGTCAGCCCCCGCCTCCAGGCAGGCGATCTTGAAAGCGCGAAAAACCTCGATCTCGGACATCCCGCCACGGGCGATATCCGGCATGCGGTCGAAAGCGTCACAGGCGACCCGGCAAGCCTCGGCGATCTTGTCGATCTCGGCCGGGGACTTGACCCGGCGCATCTCCCGCATCAGCCCGGTCGCATCCCCCCAAGAGACTCCCGACAAATCGGACCGCAGCCGTTCCAGGTCGTCGAGCGGCATTCGGACATAGGTCTCAGCCCCGATCGGCAGTCCGACCGTCCCGCATGCGCCAACTGCATCCCGCAATGCCTCGGCCAACAGGGAAAGGCCGTCGTCGGTCGGACGCGGCGACGGCCAGGTGCGAATGTCGTCTATCCAGGTCCGGGCCAGGGCGTCGGTCCCGATGCTGGGAACGACGGCGATCGGCTTCCCCCTGGACGGGACCACGAGAAACCACGGACGGGTCGGACTAAGCCAGAATTGGCTGAGGAAACCGGTGAACCAGCGGATCTCGGGCTCGGTCGTCAAGAGCAGGGCGTCGAACCCGAGCGCCTCCATACGCCGCTGGGCGCGATCGAGGCGCATCTCGAACTCGGCGTTGGGGAAGCCTCGCGTCGGGGCATTGTCGGGCATGGCGGTCTCGCAGGTGATGCGAGCTGATCGTTGCACCGACCGCGCCCGACGGAAAGCGTCGGTGTGAGCCCGGCCCGGCGTCTGAGCCGGGCCGGGCATGGTCGGACCAAGCGCTACTTCAGCGCCTTGTCGGTAATGGCATGGGTCCAGGCGCCTTCCGGAGCCTTGGAGATCACCGGATCGGAACCGCCGGCCAGCAGCGTATCGACGGTGCGCTTGTAGTCCGCTTCATCCAGCGCGCCGTTGGAGCCCGCCGTCAGCTTGGCGATCTCACCCATCATCCGCTTCTGGTGCTTCTCGGTCTGGGCACCGGTGGCATCGTTTTCCAGGACGATCTCGGCCGCCTCGTCCGGATTGGCCTCGGCGTACTTCCAGCCCTTCATCGACGCGCGCACGAACCGGACCATCTTGTCGACGAACGCCGGATCGTTGAGGTTCTCCTCAAGCACGTAGAGGCCGTCCTCCAGGGTGGCCACACCCTGATCCTGGTACTTGAAGACCACCAGGTCGTCCGGCGTGAGACCAGCGTCGATCACCTGCCAGTACTCGTTATAGGTCATGGTGGACACGCAATCGGCCTGCTTCTGCAGCAGCGGGTCGACGTTGAACCCCTGCTTCAGGACGGTCACGCCGCCGTCGGACCCGTCGGTCGGGATGCCGAGCTGCGACATCCAGGACAGGAACGGATACTCGTTGCCGAAGAACCAGACACCCAGCGTCTTGCCCTTGAAATCGGCCGGCGAGGTGATTCCGGTCTCCTTGCGGCAGGTCAGCATCATGCCCGAGCTCTTGAAGGGCTGGGCGATGTTGACCAGAGCGACGCCCTTCTCGCGGCTGGCGAGCGCCGAGGGCATCCAGTCGATGATCACATCGGCGCCGCCACCGGCAATCACCTGCGGCGGGGCGATGTCCGGGCCGCCCGGCTTGATCGTGACGTCGAGGTTTTCCTCCTCGTAGAATCCCTTCTCCTTGGCGACGTAATAGCCGGCGAACTGCGCCTGGGTCACCCACTTGAGCTGCAGCGTCACCTCGTCCGCCGCCATGGCCTGGGAGGCGGCTAGACCCATCACTCCCAATACGGCTCCTGCAATCAGTCTGCGCATGTCTGTGCTCCCTGTTCTCGTTGATGCGCCCGCCGGCCGGACCGGATGTCCTAGGCCCGGTTCGACGGATGCCAGAAGGTGACCGCCCGCTCGATGAGCGCGACGGCACCGAAAAACGCGGACCCGGCCATGGCCGCGACCGCGATCTCTGCCCACACCATGTCGACGTTCATACGTCCGACCTCTGTGGAAATACGGAACCCCATGCCCACGATGGGGGTGCCGAAGAACTCGGCCACGATGGCGCCGATCAGCGCCAGCGTTGAGTTGATCTTCAATGCGTTGAAGATGAACGGCGCCGCCGCCGGCAGCCGCAGCTTCACCAGTGTCTGCCAGTAGCCGGCGGCGTAGGTCCGCATGAGATCGCGCTCCATGCGCCCCGCCTCGGCCAAACCGGCGACCGTGTTCACCAGCATCGGGAAGAAGGTCATGACCACGACGACCGCCGCCTTGGAGGGCCAATCGAAGCCGAACCACATCACCATGATCGGCGCGATGCCGATGATCGGGAGAGCGGAAATCAGGTTCCCCACCGGTAACAGACCACGCTGCAGGAACGGGGAACGGTCGATCAGGATTGCGACCAGGAAGGCCGAGCCGCAGCCGAGCGCGTAGCCGATCAGCACGGACTTGAGGAACGTCTGCTGGAAGTCGGCCCAGAGGATCGGTAGAGACGCGGCGAAACGCGCGCCGATCGCCGAGGGCGGCGGCAACAGAACCTGCGGCACGTTCAGCCCGCGCGTCACCACCTCCCACAGGACCAGCAGCGTCACGCCGAACAGCACCGGCACGGCCAACGATGCCCACCTGCCGCCCCGGCCGGACGCGGTGAGACGCTCCACGAACAACCAGGCGGAAAGCCAACCGGCGGCAGTCAGGGACCAGAAGCCCACCGCGCCCTTGTCGATGACCACGAGCGACATCGGCAGCGCGATCCCGGCGGCCAGGGTCAGGCAACCGTCGAAGAACACGGGCAACGGGTACCGAAAGCGCCGGAGGCTGAACACGGCGAGCACCGCGAAGGTCGTCAGAAACGGGGTGTCGGAAAGTCCCGTCTCAGCCGACCGCGGGAGGACCAATCCCAGCAGCCCGAGCACTCCGACGGCAACCGCGAGCGCCGATTGAAGCTTGGAGAGACTCCGCCCGTTCACGGTCTGGCCCCCATGCGCCGCAGGACGTAGGTGTTGGCGAGTCCGACCAGCGAGACCAGAACGGCCGCAAGCGCCGCAGCGGTGATCAGTGCCGACCATATCTGAATGGTCTGCCCGTAATAGGAGCCGGCCAGCAGCCTCGCGCCGAGCCCGGCGACGGCACCGGTCGGCAACTCGCCGACGATGGCGCCGACCAGGCTGATCGCGACCGCGACCTTCATCGAGGCAAAGAGATAAGGCATGGAGTTCGGCCAGCGCAGCTTCCAGAAGACCTGCGCGGTGCTCGCGCTGTAGGTCCGCATCAGGTCGAGCTGGATCGCTTCGGGCGCTCGCAGTCCCTTGACCATGCCCACGACCACCGGGAAGAAACTGAGATAGGTGGAGATCAACGCCTTGGGCAGCAGGCCGGACAGCCCGACCGCGTTCAGGACCACGATGATCATCGGTGCGATGGCGAGGATCGGGATCGTCTGGCTGGCGATCACCCACGGCATGACCGACCGGTCGGTGGCCCGGTTGTGGACAATCGCGACGGCCAGGGCGATGCCGAGCGCGGTGCCGATCAGGAAGCCGAGCAGCGTCGCCGACAAGGTGATCCAGGCGTGGAAGACGAGGCTTCGCTTGGAGGTGATCTTCTTCTCAACGGTGGTTTGCCAAATCTCGATGGCGACCTGGTGCGGCGCCGGTAGGACCGGGCGCTCCTGCGCCATGGTGTCGACGACCAGGTCCGACGCCGTCCATGCGCGCCCCTCGCGCTCGTAGACCCCAAGTTGCCAGGGGGTGTTCAGCCAGACCGTGGCGACATACCAGACGGCCATGATCGAAGCGACCACGACCAGGATCGGTAAGGTCCTGCCGCCGGCCATGCTCAGACGTCCTCGTAGGAATGGCCGGCGCGCAGTCCTTCCCGCACCCGGTGGGCGATCTCCAGAAATTCCGGCGTCTCGCGGATGTCGAGCGGGCGCTCGCGGGGCAGCGTGCTGTCGATCACGTCGGTCACACGACCCGGACGCGGCGACATCACGACGATCTTGGTCGACAGGTAGACCGCCTCCGGGATCGAGTGGGTGACGAAGGCGATGGTCTTGGTGGTCCGTGCCCAAAGCTGGAGAAGCTGTTCGTTCAGGTGATCGCGGACGATCTCGTCAAGCGCGCCGAACGGCTCGTCCATCAGCAGGATGTCCGCGTCGAACGCGAGCGCTCGGGCGATCGACGCCCGCTGCTGCATGCCGCCGGACAGCTGCCAGGGAAACTTGTTCTCGAAACCGGTCAGGTTGACCAGATCGAGCGTCCGCGCCACCCGGTCCCGCTGCTCCGCCTTCGAATACCCCATGATCTCGAGCGGCAGCGCCACGTTGCGGGCGATGGTTCGCCAGGGATACAGGCCGGCCGCCTGGAACACGTAGCCGTAAGCCCGTTTCAGCCGTGCCTGCTCCGGCGAAACGCCGTTGACGGTGATGCTGCCGCCGGTCGGCTGTTCCAGATCCGCGATGACCCGCAGCAAGGTCGTCTTTCCGCAGCCGGACGGCCCGATGAAGGATACGAAATCGCCCTTGCCGATATCGAGCGTGACGTCGCTCAACGCCCGGACCGGCCCGTCGCCGGTCTGGAACGTCAGATCAAGGTTCCGGGCGCGGATGACGGGAGTCGGATCCGGGTCCAGGCCGTTCGGCATGACAATGTCCAAGCGCACGCCCTCCTCGGCGTTCTCGGCGGTGGTCGTCGAGCGCCCGGCCAAGAGACCGGACGCTACAGGGATCGGATCAAACGCCGGCGGGCATCTTCGCCGGATCGCGGATCACCTTGCGCGGCGCGGTGATCTCCTTCCAGGTCGACAGCGCCCGGTTCGGCGCAGGGTTGGCCGGACGCTTGACGAACTCGCCATGGCCCGGCCTTGCCTTCATCTCGCTCTCCACGACGGCCACCTCGCCGCGGGTCAGCGTGAAGCGCGGCAGTCCGGTGACCTCGATCCCCTCGAAGACGTTGTAGTCGATGGAGGACTGCTGCTTGTCCGCCGTGATCGTCTTCGAGCGTTTCGGGTCCCAGACCACGATATCGGCGTCGGAACCCTCGCGAATGGCGCCCTTGCGCGGGTACATGTTCAGGATCTTGGCGATATTCGTGGAGGTGACCGCCACGAACTCGTTCATGGTCAGGCGGCCGGTGTTCACCCCCCGGGTCCAAAGGACCGGCAATCTGTCTTCCAAGCCGCCGGTGCCGTTCGGGATCTTCGTAAAATCGCCGACGCCGTATCGCTTTTGCTCCGTGGTGAAGGCGCAGTGATCGGTCGCGACAACCTGAAGACTGCCCGCCGCGAGGCCGGCCCAGAGCCCGTCCTGATGTTCCTTGCTGCGGAACGGTGGCGACATAACCCGCCGCGCCGCATGGTCCCAGTCGGGGTTTTGGTACTCGCTCTCGTCCAACACCAGATGCTGGATCAACGGCTCGCCGAACACCCTCATGCCCTTCTGGCGGGCCCTGCGGATCGCTTCGTGCGCCTGCTCGCACGAGACATGGACGATGTACAGCGGGACGCCGGCCTGATCGGCGATCATGATGGCCCGGTTCGCGGCCTCTCCCTCCACTTCAGGCGGGCGCGAGTACGCATGCGCCTCAGGGCCGTTGTTCCCCTCGGCCATCAGCTTGGCCTGGAGTTGGGCGACCACATCGCCGTTCTCCGCGTGGACCAGCGGCATCGCCCCAAGGTCGGCGCAGCGCTGGAACGACGAGAACATCTCGTCATCCTCGATCATCAGCGCGCCCTTATAGGCCATGAAGTGCTTGAAGGTGGTGATGCCGCGATCGACGACCGTCTCCATCTCCTTCCAGACCTGCTCGCCCCACCAGGTGATGGCCATGTGGAAGGAGTAATCGGTACAGGCCTTCGAGGACTTGTTGTCCCAGGCCTGCATGGCTTCGAGGAGGGACTGGCCCGGCGCCGGCAGACAAAAATCGACCACCATCGTGGTGCCGCCGGACAGACCGGCACGGGTGCCGCTCTCGAAGTCGTCGGCGGAATAGGTGCCCATGAAGGGCATCTCCATGTGGGTATGCGGGTCGATACCGCCCGGCATCACATAGCAGCCGGCAGCGTCCAGCACCTCGTCGCCCGTCAGGTTCGGTCCGACAGCCGCGATCCTGCCGCCCTCGACCAGGACATCCGCCTCGAAGGTCAGGTCGGCGGTGACGACGGTCCCGCCTTTGATCACCTTGCTCGCCATTCTCTTCCTCCTCTATCCGCCCTGCCCGGCCAGCGGCCGCAGGCCATGGTCTCAGCTCACGATCTCAGCCGCTTCCACCACCGCCTGGAACAGGACGTCGGTGCCGGCCCGCGCCCAGTCGGGGGTAATTTCCTCGGCCTCGTTGTGGCTCAATCCGTCGACGCACGGGCACATCACCATGGCCGTCGGCGCCACCCGATTGATCCAGCAGGCATCGTGCCCGGCGCCCGAAACGAGGTTGCGATGGCTGTATCCAAGCCGTTCCGCCGCCTCGCGGATCATGGTCACGCAGCCTTGGTCGAACTCGACGGGGTCGAACCCGCCAACCTTCTCCACTTCGAGCGTGAGGCCGATCTCGTCGCAGATCTCCCGCGCCCCGTCCTTGAGCCGGGTCTCCATGTCGTCGATGACGGCCTTGTCGGGCGATCGGAAATCGACGGTGAACACCGCGCGGCCGGGAATGATGTTTCGGGAGTTCGGGTAGACCTCGCAGTGACCGATGGCGCCGACCGCGTGCGGCGCATGGCTCCAGGCGATCTCGTCTACGAGTTGGGTGATACGCGCCATGCCGAGACCGGCATTGACCCGCATCGGCATCGGCGTCGACCCGGTATGGCTTTCCTTTCCGGTCACCGTCAGCTGCAACCAGCTCAAGCCCTGGCCGTGGGTGACAACGCCAATATCCTTGCCCTCGGCCTCCAAGATCGGCCCCTGCTCGATATGCAGCTCGAAGAACGCCTTCATCTTTCGGGCGCCGACCTCTTCGTCGCCGACCCAGCCGATACGCTTGAGTTCGTCACCGAAGCTCTTGCCTTCCCGGTCGGTCCGCCCGTAGGCCCAGTCCAGCGTGTGGATCCCGGCGAACACGCCGGACGCCATCATTGCCGGAGCGAAGCGCGTCCCTTCCTCGTTCGTCCAGTTGACAACGACGATCGGGTGCTTCGTCTTGACCCCGGCCTCGTTCAACGTTCGAACGACCTCCAAAGCCCCGAGGACCCCGAGCACCCCGTCGTACTTGCCGCCCGTCGGTTGCGTATCCAGGTGACTGCCGACATAGACCGGCAACGCATCGGGATCGGTTCCCTCGCGCCGGAAGAACATGTTCCCGGCCTTATCGACGCCCATGGTGCAGCCCTCGGCCTCGCACCATTTCTGGAACAGCGAACGCCCCTCCGCGTCCTCATCCGTGAGAGTCTGGCGATTGTTGCCTCCGGCGATACCAGGACCGATTTTCGCCATCTCCATCAGGCTGTCCCACAGCCGATCGCCATTGATCCGCAGGTTGCTGGCCGACGCCATTTCCGACTCCCTCTCTCCACCGGGAGTCCGCCCGCCCGCTAAGGGGCCCACCATGATCGGGGGTTGCGGGCCGCGCGACTTCCGCTTGTAATCGAAGTGACCTTTACCAAATGGTCAAAAACTAGGCTAACAGGCCAGGAAGGCCGGTCAAGGACATAGTTTGCGCGTCACCTGCCTGATTTTTGTGCAATATCATGCGCCTACCGCATATGGATTGATAACGGACACACATGGCCCGCGCTGCTGAAACACGACGCCGAACCCGTATTCAGGAAGAAAAAGAGACCCTTATTCTCGCGTCCGCCCTGGCGGTCTTCGCCCAGAATGGATTCGCGGGCACGACGCTGGACGACATCGCCCGTTTGGCAGGCATGTCGAAGCCGAACCTGATCTATTATTTCGCCAGCAAGGAAGAGATCTATCGGGCGGTCCTCGGCCGCACCCTGGAGACCTGGCTGGAACCGCTCATCGCACTCGATCCCTCCGGCGAGCCGCTGGCGGAGATTCGCGGCTATATTCGCCGCAAGCTGGAGATATCCCGCGACCGTCCGCAGGAATCCCGTCTCTTCGCCGGCGAGATCCTGGCCGGCGCACCGCTGATCCGCGATGCGCTGGAAGCCGACCTGAAGAACCTCGTCGATGAGAAGGTAGCGGTCATTCGCGGCTGGATCGCCGACGGCAAGCTGGCCGATCACGATCCCTACCACCTGATCTTCGCGATCTGGGCGACCACCCAGCATTACGCCGATTTCGACGTCCAGGTTCAATCCGTTCTCGGAAAGGGCATTGACGAGGCGTCGCGCTATGCCGGCGCGGAGCGGTTCATGGAAGACGTGATTCTAGGTGGGTTGAGGCCGGACAGTTAACCGAGCCGATGCTTCTTCCTTCACGCCCCAGGCATCAAACGTCTCGGATACTCTAGGGCCCCTGTTCCGCGTCCAGGTTAACGCGCCGCGTCGCGGTTCAGCACCAGCATCAGCAGCGCCAAGACCGTGGCCGCGACGCCCAGCAAGACCGGCGGTTCCACCCATCCGTGGCCGCTCAGGCCCTCAAGCACGATAACCACCGTCGGGATCAGGTAGCCGTAGGCCATAACCTTGGCCGCCGGCAGGCGAAGCGCGCCGTAGCGCATCAGGAAGAAGGTCACCGCCGAAGCGAAGACCGAGATGTAGACGGCTGTGATCCAAACGATCGGCGGCAGGGCCATCCAGTCCGTGCGAAGAATGGCCGGCATCGCGTAGATGCCGACGACAAGAAATCCGCCCAGAACGGTCCAGAGGGTAAACAGTTTGCCGCTTTCGCCCCGGTTCAGGATCGTGATCAGCGGAATGTAAATCGCGTGGCAAACGCAAGCGCCGAGGAAGATCAGCTCGCCCGTGCCCAGATCGAACGCCAACATCGCGTCGACGTCGCCGCGGAAGACTACCCAGATCGCGCCGCCCGCCGCCAACAGCAGACTGGCGCCGACGAGCAGGCCGATACCCTGGCGCAGCAGCAGCAGTCCGAACAGGGCGGTCATCAGCGGTGTCATCGTGAAGACCGCCGCCAAGCTTACCGGGTCGGTGAGGCGCAGCGCCTCGAACATCAGCACGAAATAGGATCCGAGCAGTACACCGAGCACCAGAAACCGCCAGGGCGCCCGGACCGCGAGCTGACGCTCGCCCTTGCGACCCGCCAAGATCGCGCCGGTCATCACCGCCGCCGCCAGTCCGAAACGCAGAGCCGTCAGCGCCCCCGGATCGATATGCGGAGCGGTGAGGTGGCCGAGGGTGAAGGAACCGCTGATCAGCGTGGCGAACAGCAGCAGCGCCGCATGGCCCTTCAACGCCTCAACCCGGGCCGCCGCAGCGTCAGCCATGCAGGATCGCCTCCATCACGCCGGGCTCCTTCGACCGCCAACCGAGCGCCGTTCGGGTCGAAGGCGCGTCCATGGTCTGGTCCAGTCCGTACCCTGCCGCCCAGGACCCGAGCTCCGCAATGGTCGCCTCAACGGTCCTCACGACGGGCGCCGGCGCGCCGAGCCGTCGGGCAACCGCGTCGGCGATATCGCCGACGGCGACCCCGGTTTCGGAGACGCCGAGATAGTCCTTCCCCCCCTCGCCCCGCTCCAAAGCAAGCCGGTACAGCCGGGCCAAATCTCGCCGATGCACCAAGGGCCACCTGGTGTCTCTCGACTTGGTCACCATCGGCGCGTAGCCGCCGCGTGCCGCCTCGAAGAATGCGCCCAGAACACCGGCGCCAAAATCCCAAACCATCGCCGGATGCACGACCCTTGCCGCCAATCGTCCGTCCTCGAACAGCCGGCGCCGATGCGCGACCATGAAGGCGAAGTCCTCCAACGGATCGAAGGGCGAGCCCTCGACGGCCATCCGGTCGCCAACGGCTCCGTAAAGCCAGCATCCTCCGGTGTAGACCAGCGGCAGCGCCGAACCGTGGAGCCGGACCCAGCCCTCTGCCCATCGAGAGACCGCATCGAGAAAGCCTGCCTCCGTCCGCGCCATATCCGCGTCGAACGTCGCCGCCGCGTGAATCACTGCATCAATCCGGTTCGGGTCTGGAAGCCACGAGTCGGCATTATCCAGATCGCCGCAAACCGCTTCGCAGCCGATGGCCGTGACCGTGTCGTGCGAGGACTTGCTGCGTGCCAGGGCGAGGACCTCGTGCCCGGCGCCCAGCAAGTCCCGCGCGACAGCCGAGCCGATGAACCCGGTGCCGCCCGTCAGAAGGATCCGCATCACTCACCCGACTCTCTTGCCTTGGCGTCCGATAAGACACCCGAGAAGAGACATACCGCCGCGAAGGATATAAAAACAAGACAAAACTTGTGTTTTATGTCCTTCGCCATTGCAGCCTTCTCAGCCTGGAACGACCCTCCGCTCCAGCGCTGATGAGAAGCGGGACGTAGGCCCCGACCTTAGAATTCGGCCATTGCCATTCCGAGACGCCGCCGTTCCCCGCAAAACCGCTGTCGCGCCCAAGAGCAGTCCTACTCCGCTGCGACCGCCGACGGATTGTTCGGATGCTGGGTCCAGTTCCCATATTCGGCGGGAATGGTTCGCCCGGTCCGCGGATCTACAGTGCCGGCCGGAAGCTTTTCCATCGTGATGCACCCGTCGACCGGACAGACGTTGACGCACAGATTGCAGGCAACGCACTCGGCATCGATCACCTCGAAATGCCGAACCCCATCCTTCATCGCCGTGATCGCTTGGTGCGAGGTATCCTCACAGGCGATATGACAGCGCCCGCACTTGATGCAGAGATCCTGGTCGATTCGCGCCTTGGCGACGTAGTTCAGGTTCAGGTACTGCCAGTCGGTGACGTTCGGCGTCGCAAGCCCGGTGAACGCGGCCGTATTCTCGTAGCCCTTGCCGTCCATCCAGCGGGACAGGCCATCGATCATTTCGGTTACGATGCGGAAGCCGTAGGTCATGGCGGCGGTGCAGACCTGGACGTTTCCGGCACCCAGCGCCATGAACTCCGCAGCATCGCGCCACGTGGTCACGCCGCCGATGCCGGAGATCGGCAGACCGGCCGTTTCCGGGTCGCGGGCGATCTCGGCGACCATGTTGAGGGCGATCGGCTTGACCGCCGGACCGCAATAGCCGCCATGGCTTCCCTTGCCGTCGATCGTCGGCTCCGGCGCCATGAGGTCGAGATCGACGGAAGTGATCGAGCTGACCGTGTTGATCAATGACACGGCGTCCGCGCCACCTGCCTTGGCGGCACGCGCCGGATAGCGAACATCGGTGATGTTCGGCGTCAGCTTGACGATCACCGGCATGCGGGTGTTCTGCTTGCACCAGCGGGTGACCATCTCGATGTATTCCGGCACCTGCCCGACCGCGGACCCCATGCCGCGCTCAGACATGCCGTGCGGGCAACCGAAATTCAGTTCGACCCCATCGGCGCCCGTATCCTCCACCTGCTTGAGGATTTCGGTCCAGCAGACCTCCTCGCACGGCACCATCAGCGAGACCACCACCGCCCGATCGGGCCAGGCGCGTTTGACCGACTTGATCTCGTCCAGATTGGTCTGCAACGGGCGGTCGGTGATCAGCTCGATGTTGTTGAGGCCGAGGAGCCTGCGGTCGGCGCCCCAGATCGCGCCGTAGCGCGGGCCGTTGACGTTGACGACATGCGGGTCGAGACCGAGTGTCTTCCACACCACGCCGCCCCAGCCGGCCTGGAAAGCGCGGACCACGTTGTACTCCTTGTCCGTCGGGGGCGCCGAGGCGAGCCAGAACGGATTTGGGGACTTGATGCCGACAAAGTCGCTGCGCAGATCTGCCATGCTCTGGTCCTCCGTTTCACGCCGTCAGGGCGCGGTGAATGCTTTCTGCGGCGTCGCGGCCCTGGGCAACGGCGGTCACGGTCAGGTCTTCGCCCGCCGCCACGCAATCCCCTCCGGCCCAGACGCCATCGACGCTGGTTCGGTACTCGGCGTCGACGACGATACGGCCGCGTTCGACCGCCGGTCCGTCGGGCGCTTCCAAGGTCTGTCCGATTGCCTTGAGGACGACGTCTGCCGGCACGAAGAATGTTTCACCGGTCCCTTCGAGACCGCCGGCACCCGCTCGGGTGTATTCGAACTCGACACCGCGACGGTCCTCGTCCGCGACCACGCGGACCGGCCGAGCCCAATGCTTGATCCTGACTCCCCGCGTCTGCGCGAGATCCTGTTCGAAGCGGCTGGCGTTCATCGATTCCTGACCGCGCCGATAGACGATGGTGACGTCCTCCGCTCCCAGCAGTTTCGACTGCACCGCCGCATCGATCGCCGTCATACCGCCGCCGATGACCACGACACGGCGCCCCACCGGCAGCGCCGACGGATCGGCCGCGCCGCGCAGGTCGGCGATGAAGTCGACCGCATCCCCGACGCCAACCAGATCCTCACCCGGCGACTGCAGCGCATTGACGCCCGCGAGACCGATCGACAGGAAAACCGCGTCGTAGTCCCGCTTCAGATCGTCAAGCGACAGATCCCGGCCAAGCATCCTACCGGTTTCCACGTCGATGTTTCCGATATCCAGAACGAAATCGACCTCGGCCTGGGCGAAACCGCCGGGCGTTTTGTAGGCGGCGATCCCGTACTCGTTCAGACCTCCGGCTTTCGGCTTGGCGTCGAACAGGGTGACGGCGTGTCCATGCAGCGCCAGACGATGGGCGCAGGCGAGGCCCGCCGGACCCGCGCCGACGACGGCGATGCGCCGACCGGTCTCCGCCGCGGGCGTGTACGGATGGACGCTTTCGGCCATGAGATGATCCGTGGCGAAGCGCTGAAGTCTGCCGATCTCCACCGGCTTTCCCTCAGCGGCCTCGCGGACGCACGCCTCTTCGCACAGGGTTTCGGTCGGACATACCCGGGCGCACATGCCGCCTAGAATGTTCTGATCGAAGATGGTCTTCCCGGCGCCATCCGGATTGCCGGCGGCGATCTGCCGGATGAACATGGGAATATCGATCCCGGTCGGGCAGGCGGTGACGCAGGGCGCGTCATGGCAGAAGTAGCACCGGTCGGCGGCGACCGCGGCCTCGTGGCCGTCCAACGGCGGATGGAGATCGCCGAAATTTGCCGCTACCTGTTCGGACGTCAGCCTGCCGGCCTTCACGTCCGCTCCCTCAAATCCACGCGTCATGGCATTCTCCGATCGCCGGGCCTTTGAAAAAGCGTGCCTGGGGAAAAAAGTTTTATCAAGCGGTCAAATTTATGGAGGATCGCCAGTGGGTTTTTTTGACGGCATGTCGCTGGAAACGATCGATATCGGTCCAAACCCATCGGACCCACGCCCCATCCGTCTGCGCCGTGGCGGCAGCGGTCCGCCGCTGCTCATGGTTCACGGCAACCCCCAAACCCATGCCATGTGGCACGCCGTGGCCCCGCGCCTCACCGACCGCTACTCGGTGGTTTGCCCCGATCTGCGAGGCTACGGCGGCAGCCACAAGCCGCCGGCGACGGCGGATCACGCTCCCTACGCCAAGCGCGAGATGGCACAGGATCTCGTCGACCTGATGACCCACCTCGGCTACGGGCGTTTTTCGCTGGTCGGCCATGACCGAGGGGCGCGCGTGTCCCATCGGCTGGCCATCGATCATGCGGAAAAGGTGGAGAAGCTGGCTCTGCTCGACATCGTGCCGACGATCGAGCATTTCGAGCGCGCCGATATGGCTTTCGCCCTGGGCTATTATCACTGGTTCTGGTTCGCCCAGCCTCACCCCTTCCCCGAAAACCTGATCGCCGCCGCCCCAGAAACCTGGTTCCGCGCCCATACCAACCGCGAACCGAAGGATGACGGGTTCTTTCATCCCGACGCGTTGGCCGACTATCTCGCCGCCGCGCGGGATCCGGAGATGATCCGGGGCATGTGCGAGGACTATCGGGCGGCCGCCACCATCGATCTGATCCACGACCGCGAGAGCCGGGAGGCCGGGCGCCGGATCGGGTGCCCGCTTCTGGCCATGTGGGGGAGCAAGGGCAAGATCGGCGCGTGGTACGACCCGGTATCGATTTGGGAGCGCTATTGCGATGGTCCGGTGACGGGTCGGGCCATCGATACGGGACACTATTTGGCCGAGGAGGATCCGGACGCCACGCTGGCGGCGCTGGTGCCGTTCCTCGCCGCCTGACGAAGCGGCGCGGAAGCGGACGATGCGAGGCGTCCAACGCTTGCCGTCCTATCGTCCCTTCCCGCTTGTGCCGCCGGCCCGGAGCGGGTCTCATATCCGAAGGGCTCCGATGGGAGACGGGTTGGATGTACCGATACCTGCTGATTGTCCGCTTCGTGCTGATCAACGTGGTGGCGGCAGCGCTGCTGCTGGGGATCTACTTTCAAGGCTGGCTCGCGGCGGTGATCGGTGGCGACCTCATCGAACTGTCGGCGATCATCGCCGTCGTCTTCGTCTACGGTTTCCTGTACTGCGCCTTGCGGGTGGGACAAACCAGTGGAGAGCTCGACGACGTGCGTTCGGGCGAGCCGGAAGACCAGTCCCCGGCAGGCTCCTACCTGGAGAAGGTGCGCTACACCCATGATCGGGAAAGCCTGCGTTCGGTGCTCCGGATGCGGCTCGGGCGGCGCATCGCCACCGTGCGCCACATCGCCAACTCCCTCGTCTTCCTCGGCCTGATCGGAACGGTGATCGGCTTCATCATCGCGCTGTCCGGGGTGGACCCAAGCCGGGCCGCCGACGCCGACAACGTGGCCGACATGGTGGCCACCCTGATCTCCGGGATGTCGGTCGCTCTGAATACGACGCTCGTCGGTGCGGTACTCTACGTCTGGCTGATCGTGAACTATCGTCTGCTGGCGAGCGGCACGGTCGACCTGCTGACCGACACCATAGACCGCGGCGACGGGTAGGATCGCCCCATGGAGGACCCGTTCGAGGAATTCGAGGAGAACGGGACCGATACGGTCTTCCGCGACGTGATCATGCTGGCGCTGATCGGATTCGTCGCGATGGTCATCATGCTGCTACCCCATATCAGCAAGGAGAAGCGGGAGACCCAGGACACCAACGCTCCCGGCAACGTCATCGTCGAGATGCATTGGCCCTCGGACCTGGAGAACGATGTCGACCTTTGGGTGAAGGCGCCCGGCGAAGGGCCGGTCGGGTTCTGGAACCAGGGGGGCGAGGTTTTCAATCTGCTGCGCGACGATCTGGGGGCGATCGGCGATGCGACCAAGGAGAACTACGAGGTCAGCTACAGCCGCGGCATCCCCGCGGGCGAGTACATCGTAAACGTTCATATGTACGGGGCGCCTCCGAAGGATCGCGCGATCCCGGTCAAGGTCGTTGTCAGCGTAAAAAAGCCGATGGAAGAGACCCGGCAACTGCTGGAGACGACGGTCGAACTGTATCGATACAACCAGGAGGAAACCGCGTTCCGCTTTCGCCTTTCGGCCGACGGCGATCTGGTCGAGGACAGTGTGAGCACGCTGCGCTATCCGCTGATCACTGGACGCTGAACGACACAGGAACGGGCGGCCGCGCCTCAGGAGCAAGAAATGGACAACCTGATCTGGGTTTTCGCCTTCAGCACCGGGGTCGCGGCGGCCCTGGCCAGCCTGGCGATCTGGGCGCCCCGGCTGCCCTGGGCGCGGATCACCGCGGTCGTCGCCGCCACCGCCCTGATCCCGATCAGCTACATCCAGTTCGTCGAGTTCCTGAGCCGCCCGAAACCGCAATCCATGGAGTGGATGCAACGCAACGTCGAGGCCGCCGAGGTGCTCGGCGTCAGCTTGGCCGAGGGCGAGGCGATCTACATGTGGCTGAGGCTGAACGGCGAACTGGAGCCGCGCTATTACAAGTTCCCCTGGAACCTCCGCCTGGCGGAGCAACTCGAGGAGGATATCGATACCGCCATGCAAAAGCAGGGAAAGCTCGTGCTTCGCAACCCGTTCGAGAACCGGCGGCCCAGCGAGTTTGGCGACCTCAACGTCGAGATCGTTCCGCCGCCACTGCCGCCGACCAAAGCGCCGCCGTCCGTACCCCGGTTCTACAACCCCCGGGACCGCAAGATCTGACGGGATCGCAGGCGTTGCGGCGCGTCGTCGAAGACACCAAGAATTATAAATTTCTCGAAATTTCAACGTATCTTCGTTACGATTTGCTAATCCGATTCGCATATAGCGACACGGGATGGCCTTCCGCCGATGCGGCGGGAAAGCTGGGCCGCTTCGGCTATGGAGAGCAGGATGGGAACGCGTACCCGCGAGGACTATCGCAGCATTACCGGACCGGAGAAGGCCGCCATCCTCCTGATGTCGCTCGGCGAGCAGCAGGCCGCCGCTCTGTTCGGCCAGATGGACGACGAGGAGATCAAGGAAATCTCCCAGGTCATGGCCGGTCTCGGCATGGTCTCGTCGAACATCGTCGAACGTCTCTTCGTGGAATTCGCCGAACAGGTATCGTCGACCGGATCGCTCGTCGGCTCCATGGATTCCACCCAGCGCCTTCTGGCCAAGGTGCTTGGGGAAGATCGAGTCGAGGACATCATGGAGGAGATCCGCGGTCCCGCGGGTCGCACCATGTGGGACAAGCTGGCGAATGTCAGCGAGCAGGTCCTGGCGAACTACCTGAAGAACGAGTATCCGCAGACCGTCGCCGTCATCCTCGGCAAGATCCAGCAGGGCCACGCGGCCAAGGTGCTGGCCACCCTGCCCGAGAACTTCGCCATGGAAGTGGTGATGCGCATGCTGCGGATGGAGGCGGTGAACAAGGAGATCGAGAAGGACGTGGAGCGGGTTCTGCGCACCGAGTTCATGTCGAACCTCGCGCGGACCAACCGGCGCGACAGCCACGAGATGATGGCCGAGATCTTCAACAGCCTCGACCGCGCCACCGAGAGCCGGTTCCTGTCGGCCCTGGAAGAACGCAACAAGGACAGCGCCGAGAAGATCCGATCGCTGATGTTCACCTTCGAGGATCTGAACCGGCTGGATCCGGCCAGCGTTCAGACGCTGCTGCGCGCGGTCGACAAGGACAAGCTGATGATCGCCCTCAAAGGCGCGTCGGAGGAGTTGCGCGACCTGTTCTTCTCCAACATGTCGGAGCGCGCGGCCAAGCTGATGCGCGAGGACATGCAGTCGCTCGGCCCGATCCGCCTCAAGGACGTGGAAGACAGCCAGACCGCCATGGTGCAGTCGGCCAAGGACCTGGCTGACCGGGGCGAGATCGTGCTCGGCGGCTCCAGCGGCGACGACCAGCTCGTCTACTGATCAGGCCGATCCGAACGGGCGGCGTGCAGTGCGGCGCCGACCGGCGGAGGCAAAGTCCCGGCCCGGAATTCGGCCGCCAGTTCCTCGACTGTGCGGGCTACCGTCGCCACCCCGCGCTCGAATCCCAGCATCCGCTCCACCTGCACCGCCATGCGCGCCGCCACGTCTCGCCTGAACGAGTCGTCGTCTATCAGCCGGGCCAGCCGGTCGAAATACGCGTCCAGATCCTCGGACAGATCCTCTCGATCCAGAAGCGTGGCCGCGTCCCCGGCGGTCAGGCTGACGACGGGGCATCCGACCGCCATCGCCATGGCGATGGCGGTGCCGCCTCCCTGACGGTCCGGATTGAGCACGACGTCGCAGCCGCAGAACAAGCCTGCCAGATCCATCGCGTAGTCCAGCGTGGCGACCCGGTCCGCCACAGGCCGGAGTTCGGGGCCGAGCAGCGCGTCGCGACGCCCGCCGCCCACCAGGATCAAGTGAACCGTAGGCCGAGCGTCCAGGAAATCCGCCAGGCGTTTCGCGAAGACGCCGCGCAGCTCTTCCTCTAGTCGCGTTCCTGCGATCGCCAGGACCGACGACGCGTCCGGCTGGATTTCCTCCCGGCGTTTCGGGGACACGGGGCCCGGTACCCGAACGCCGGTCGCGCCGAAAACGGCCCGCTCCGCCAGGCGGGCCGGCCATGTCCCCTCCTCGACCCGGTCCCGCAGCGCCGCCTCGTTCCATTCGCTGGCGAAGCGGTCCAACGCGCCGACCGGCGGCCCGCTGCCCGTCGGGATCAGCAGCAGCGGCGCCCGTCCGGCCAACAGGCCCTGCACCGGCGAGGCATCGCCATAGGCGATGACCGCATCCGGGCCGAATTCAAGGATCTCCGACGCTGTCAACGGTGCCTTGAGCGCCTGACCGTCATCGAGCAGGTTGCCCGAAATCCCGATCTCCACACCGTCGAACCGCAGCGTGGGAACGAGCAGTTTGTCGGCTTGGGCGTTGTAGATGTTGACGATCGCCACCGGCGCCGTGGGCCGAAAGAACGTCGGGCCGCCCGCGAAGATGCGGACTTCATAGCCGTGCATGCCAATGAGGGCCGCGGCGAGTTCGAGCACCCGCATCGTGGGGGCGTGAAGGTGGCTGATCAACGGCGATGTCAGGATGGCGATCCGGCCGCTGCGTGCCGCCGGATACGTCGCCTGTGCCAACCTCGACCTCTCGGACGTCCGCATCGCAGCCGCGATCCGCTCCAACCAGCGTTCGTGCAAGGCGGTCAGTAGGTCGTAACGGGACCTGAAGACCGCCATGTTTCCCGTCCCGACCGCCCGATTGACCGTGAACTGCAGGGCGGCAAACGAGCCGGTGGCGACGGCGTCGCTCTCCAGCAAGCCGTTGATCCGCCGGATCGCATCCTCCGGCCGGTCGCTGAACAGCAGGAGCAGGCTCGCCCAGAACAGCCGTCCGTCCGGTGGCCAGTCATGGCTGCGCACGTCCAGCGCCGCGAAGATATTGGCCTTGGCCCTGCCGTCGAGCTGTTCGGCGTTGAACAGCATATCCACGATACGGGCGCGGTAGGCATTGGAGATGCCGGGATCGGTGACGATCCGCTCGAGCAGAGGGATGAGACCGCCGCTGCTACTGGCAAGCCAAACTTTAACTCGAGCGGCAATCAACTGGCCGGCACGCTCCGAGAGCGCCCGGATGCGCTGCCCCCGCTCCACCGCGCCGGCGATCTGATGGATCTTGATGGCCCATTCGATGCCATCGGGATCGTCCGGCCACCGCCCGCAAAAGTCGTCGATGACCTCGCTCGCTTCGTCGAGTCTATCGGACGAGAAAAGCAAGGCGGCCCGAACGAGGTGAAACGGCGGCAAACCCTGCTCTGCCGTAGGAACCGCAAGATACCGGCGCCACGCGACATCCAGGTCGCCGATATCCAGCGCTTCCCATATGGACCGCAACCGGGCGGCCTGCGGGGTCGGTGGACCGGGATGGGCTTCAACCAAGGTGTCCGTCCATCTGTCTCTGGCGACCAAGGGGCGGCCCGGAACTTAGACGGCCCGGAACCGCAGCCAAACGATGCACGATTCCCAAGCGATGAAAAAGGATAGGGTCCGACCGGCGCGAAATCCACCAGGTTCGCCCGCAAAGCGTACCCACCGGCGAGGGCACGGGCTGCGGCTCGCCATAGGCCCAACGATCTGGCATAGTTCGCAGCCCGTTCTTCCGACGGAAGCTCCCATGGCAACCGCCTCCCGATCTGCCAAGCGTCTCGACACCCAGGTCGACGGCGACTACAGCATCGACGTCTCGAAGGTCGATGGGAATGTGCTCGCCCGGATCACGGCCATGGCGTTCCGGCACCGCTGGCGCATGACCATTGCCGTGGTCACGACCGTACTCGGCGGGCTGTTTCAGCTCATGGTTCCGCAGTTTCTCGGGCAGGCCGTCGACCAGGCGCAGGGTTTGCTGCGCGATGCCGCCGCCGGCGTTTCGGGCCAGGACGCGGCCGAATCCGCGCTGCTGACCACCGCCCTGCTGCTGCTCGGCGCGGCGGTCCTGCGCGGGGTCTTCACGATGCTGCACAACTATCAGGGCGAGGCCGTGGGCCAGCTCATCGGCTACCGGCTGAGGCTGGACTACTACCGCCAGCTTCAGCGCCTGAGCCTCTCCTGGCATGACCGGGTTCACACCGGCGACCTCATGACCCGCGGCATTCTCGACATCGAAGGCGTGCGGCTCTGGGTGGATACCGGCATCCTGCGCAGCATTCTGCTGACCGTCCTGATCGGCGGCGGCGCGATCGTCCTGTTCCGCAACGACCCGGTTCTCGCCTGCGTGGCGCTCAGCTTCGTGCCGATCGTCGGTGTTCGGGCCTCGGTCGCCCGCCTCAAGCTGCGGGACACCTGGATCGCGCTGCAGGACAAGATGTCGGAACTGACGAACGTCATGGAGGAAAACCTTGGCGGAATCCGCGTCGTGCGCGCCTTCGCCGCCCTGGCCTTCGAACTGACGCGCTACGATAAGATCTCTTCCGAAGGCCTCGCCATCGCGAGCCGGCGGGTGAGGCTGTTCGTCCTGTCCACGACGCAGATGACCTTCGTCTACTTCCTGGCGATGGGGCTCACGCTGTGGGTCGGCGGGACCAAGGTGGCTGCCGGCGATATCACCCTCGGCCAGCTCACCGAGGCCCTGGCCTTCATGCTGATCCTGCAGATGCCCGTGCGTCAGATCGGCTGGATGATCAATTCCATCGCCCGCGCCTCGACCTGCGGAGGCCGTCTGTTCAACGTGATCGATCTCGAACCCTCGATCGCCGATCGGCCGGACGCGAAGGATATCGATCTAACCGGAGGCGTGGTCCGCTTCGAGAATGTCGACTTCAGCTATCCGACCTGGGCGATGGACGAGCGAACCCTCACCGGAATCGATTTGGAGGCGCGGCCCGGCAAGATGATCGGCATTGTCGGCCCTCCGGGCTCCGGCAAGACCACCATCGCCCAACTCCTCGGGCGCTACTACGACGTCACCGGCGGGCGGATCACGGTCGACGGGCAGGACATTCGCGGCGTCACCCTGGCCTCGCTGAGGACCGCCGTTGCCATCGTGCAGCAGGAGCCGTTCCTGTTCACCGCGAGCATCGACCACAACGTCGCCTACGGCGATCCCTGGGCCGGTCGCTCCAGCATCGAACGCTCGGCGCAAACGGCCCAGCTCCACAACTACATCAAGGCGCTGCCGAACGACTACGGAACCCTGGTCGGCGAGCGGGGCGTGTCGCTGTCCGGCGGTCAGCGCCAGCGGCTCTCGATCGCCCGCGCCATTTTGCCGGACGCCCGGGTATTGGTTCTAGACGACAGTACGGCCGCCATCGACGCCGCAACCGAACGGCGGATCCGGGAATCGCTGAAGGAATACACCCAAGAGCGCGCGGTGATCGTCATTGCCCATCGCCTGTCGTCGCTCATGCATGCGGACGAGATCGTCTTCCTTGAGGCGGGACGGATCGTCGAACGCGGCAGCCACGACGACCTGATGGCGCTCGGCGGACGCTACGCCAAACTCTACGAGTTGCAGGCAAGCACCGGAGCCGAACCGGCCACGCCCAGGTCGGGACCGGAGGATGGGCGATGACGACGGCGCACAACCAGCGGGATGCGGCACGCGGCAGCCGCTCCGCACAGGACAGGCCGCCACTGGCTGTCGTCGGATCGCAGATCAGCCAGGACGAGGAACTGTTCGGCCGCGCCTTCGATCCATGGGTCATCAAGCGTTTCATGACCTATCTGGCTCCCTACAGGCGCCAGCTTCTCATCGGTCTGGGCTGCGTCCTGGCCTTCACCCTCACTCAGCTCACGCTCCCTCTGCTGGTGCGCGCGGCGATCGACCATGCGCTGGCCGACGGCGCGAGCGACCTGTCCCTGCTGCAGATCTTCGTCGGCGCCTTTTTCGGCGTGGTCGTTCTCAACTACGCGGCAAATCATTTCATGGAGACGCTGATCGGCCGGACGGCGCAGCGTCTGCTGTTCGACCTGCGGCGCGCCATGTACGCCCATCTGCAAGTCGTCTCCCTCTCGTTCATGGATCGGACAGAGGTCGGCCGGCTGATGTCGCGCCTCCAGGGAGACGTCTACGCGCTGCAGGAGTTCCTTGAATCCTCGATCTTCGCCATCGGGGACCTGGTCTTGCTGGTCGGCATTGTCGTCGTGCTGCTGAGCCTGGACCCGGCGCTGGGCGGGTTGACCCTCTCCGTGTTGCCGCTGCTCTTCCTGGTGCGGATCGTCTGGCTGCCGCTGGCGCGCAAGGCCTTCATGCGGGCCCGCGAGGCCAGTTCGACGACGAACGCGGCGCTCGCAGAGAACGTTCACGGTATCCGCGCAATCCAGGAGCTTCGCCGCGAGTCCGTTAATTTCGATCTGTTCGAGGAGAAGGCGCGGGAGAACCTCAACGCCCATCTGGCCGCCTCCCGCTACACCAATGTCATGGTGCCGATCGTCGACACCCTCACCGGCTCGGCCATGGCCATCGTTATTCTTGTCGGCGGGTCCATGGTTCTGGACAGCGCGCTCGATGTCGGTGTGATGGTCGCCTTCCTGTTCTACGTTCAGCGGTTCTTCGATCCGATCCGCTCGCTGACCCTACAATACAGCATCATGCAGCGGGCCATGGCGGCTGGACAGCGGATCTTCGAGGTGATGGACGTCGAGGTCGAGGTGCAGGATGCGCCGGACGCCGAGGACCCGAAGGAGATCGACGGCGCGATCGAGTTCCGCGACGTGACCTTCGGCTACGAGACCGGAAACCCGATCCTGCGCAACATCACCTTCAAAGTGAACCCGGGAGAGACCGTTGCGCTGGTCGGGCCGACGGGATCCGGCAAAACCAGCACGACCGCTCTCGTCCACCGGTTTTACGACGTCTGGGACGGACAAGTGCTGGTCGGCGGTCGGGACGTGCGCTCCGTCACGCAGGACAGTCTCGGTCGCCACATCGCCATGGTCCTGCAGGAGCCGTTCCTCTTCTCATCGACGATCGAGGAGAACATCCGCTACGCCAGGACCGGCGCCACCCGCGCCCAGGTCGAGGAGGCCGCGATCGCGGTCGGCGCGCACGACTTCATCCAACGCCTCGAACACGGCTACGACACCATGCTCGATCAGCGCGGGGCCAATCTGTCCCTTGGCCAGCGCCAACTGATTAGCTTCGCCCGCGCCCTTCTGGCCGACGCCAAGATCCTGGTGCTGGACGAGGCGACGGCCAGCATCGACAGCTATACGGAACTGGAGATCCAGCGGGCGCTGGCCCGGCTGCTCAAGGACCGCACGGCCATGGTGATCGCGCACCGACTGGCGACCATCCGAGGCGCCGATCGGATCATCGTTCTGGAAGGCGGCGAGATCGTCGAGCAGGGCAGCCATGCCGAACTGATGGCGTCGGGCGGCCTGTATGCCCGGCTCTACCGGATGAACTACGCCTCCTTCGACGACATACCGGCGGACGAGGTGGCCAAGGCCATCGCCAGCGGCGAGCGCGAGACCTGATCGCCCCTGGCCCCCGCATCGGCCCGCCGCTAGGCTCCTTCTCAAAGAAATCGACAGGGTGGAGACGACCATGAAGTGGAATGATCGGCGCGAGAAGTTCCGTTCTGTGCTGAACGGCGGGGCCTGCGTCTATCCGGGGTCGGTCTTCGATCCGATCTCCGCCCGTATCGCCGAAGAGGTCGGCTTCGAGATCGGCATGTTCGCCGGGTCCGTCGCGTCCATGACCGTGCTGGGGGCGCCGGACCTGATCGTTCTTACCCTCAGCGAGTTCGCCGATCAGGCCGGACGCATCTGCCGGGCCTCCTCCCTCCCCCTGATGGTCGACGCGGATCACGGCTACGGTAACGCGCTGAACGTGCAGCGTACCGTCGAGGAGCTGGAGATCGCGGGCATCTCCGGCATGAGCATCGAGGACACGGTCCTGCCCTACGTTCACGGCTCCGGCGGGAAGACCTCTCTGCTCTCCGTCGAGGAAGGCGTGGGCAAGATGAAAGCGGCGCTCTCGGGTCGGGTCGACAATTCGCTCTCCATCTTCGGACGCACCAGCGCGCTTGCGGTCACCGGCCTCCACGACTGCATCGAGCGGGTGAAAGCCTACGACGCGGCCGGAGTCGACGCGATCTTCCTGGTCGGCGGTACCGAGAAGTCGGACCTCGAGGCCGTGGCAGCGGAGACAGACCTGCCAATCATGTTGGGCGGCCTGCCGGAGAGCCTGCGCGACGCCGACTGGCTCGCCTCCCTCGGCGTTCGCATCTGCCTGACCGGCCACCAGCCGTTTGCTGCCTCCGTCCAGGCGACCTACAACACGCTCAAAGCCCTTCGGGACGGCACGGCACCGAAGGACTTGCAGGGTGTGGCCTCCGGCGACCTGATGAAGCGGGTCACCCGCGACGCCGACTACGCGCGATGGACGACGGAATTCCTGGAAGGGTGAGAGCATGGCCTCGTCGGGCAGCCCGCAGACCTACGCGATCCTCAGCATCCTGGCCGGCGCCCTGCTCGCCGGTCTCTATGTGACGCTGCCCTATTTCCAGGCATTCTTCACCCTCCCGGCGATCAACGACATCTCCACCGACCTCGAGGACCCGCCGGTTTTCCGAGACATCGGCGTCCCTCCCTATCCGCAGACTTTCATCTCCCTGCAACGGAACGGCTACCCCAATCTCGAGAGCGTCTTGGTTCCGCTGCCGCCTGAGCAGACCTTCGATCGGGCCCGGGATGCCGCCATCGACATGGGCTGGCGGATCGCGGCGGCGACCGAGCCGAAGGACGGGGGCGAAGGGCGCCTTGAAGCTGTCGTGACCACACGGGTCTTTCGCTTCAAGGATGACGTAGCCGTCCGTCTGCGGCCGGCCGTCGGCGGAACCGAGGTCGACGTGCGGTCGCGTTCCCGCGTCGGGCGGCACGATCTAGGCGCGAACGCCCAACGGATTCGAGCGTTCCTGGAGCGACTGCAGCGATAGCGACCGCTGCCGCCAGCAAGCGTCCGTCGGCGATGACGCTATGGGTCGGGCGGGCCCGGCCGGAGCGGTTGCGTCGCGTCCGCGCCCAGGCTGTCACCCCGTTTGCCGCTTTCCGGCACCTCCTGCGCCACCTCCGAGATCGACCCGCCGGGGACGGTCGGCGTGCCGGTAACGGTGCGCTCGCGATGCCAAACGTAGAGCCCGGCGCCAACCAACAGGCAGGTGCCGGCGATGGTCGCGGTATCCGGATAGGACCCGAAGGCGAACAGGCCGATCAGAGTCGCCCAGATGATGGTGCTGTAGGAGAACGGCGCAAGAAGCGAGGCCGAAGCCATCATGAAGGCCCGGATCGTGAAGTACTGGCCGGCGGCGTGGCAGAGCGCGATCGCCGCCAGCATGCCCCATTGAGTCGGCGTCGGCGTCTCCCAGCCGACCAGCCCCAGCGGCGCGATCACGATCACGCCGATCCCGGTCGACCAGATCAGGATGGTCAGCGGCCCCTCGCGGCCGCGCATCGCGCGGGTGATGATCAGTCCACAGGCCCAACAGAACGACGACACGAGCGGGATCAACATCTCCGGAACGAAGGCCGCGGTTCCCGGCCGCAGGATCACCAGGATGCCGAGGAAACCGACCCCGACGGCCGCCCAGCGCCGCATCCCCACCTTCTCGCCGAGAAACGGGATCGACAGGGCGGTCACGTAGAGCGGCGACGCGAAGCCGATGGCGGTCGCCGTCTCCAGTGGCAGCGCCCGCATGGCGTAGATGAACAGCGTCGCCGAGCCGATCAGCAGCACGCCACGGACGATGTGGAGGATCGGCCGACTCGTCCGCATCGGCCGGTGCTCCCAACGTGCAACGACCACCGGCGCCAAAATCAGCGAGACCAGGACATAGCGCAGAAGAATGATCCGTTCCGGAGGCATTCCCTGCCCCGCCAGCCCCTTGGCGATACCGTCCATGGCGGTGAACACGAACATCGCGAACAGCAGCATTGCGATCGCCAGGGTCGGGCGATCCGCCGGCATGTCGACGGTCCCCGTCTTCTCCGAAGCACGGTCCGCCGACGTTGCAGGCCTGTTATTTGTCATGGATGGCGTTCCGGGGCCGGTAGATAGAACCGACCGGTGGCGTGATACGGATCATAGTCACGGCTTTCCCAGCCGCGCAAAGCCTCTTCAACGGAAGGCCCTTCACGAGACCACGCTCCATTAGCTAGATTACCGTTGCCAAGGCAACGAATAAGACCGGAAACCCGGCATTCGGAGGAAGCAGCCATGACCAACGAAGCGAGTCTGATTATCCGAGGCGGCACGATCGTCGACGGAACCGGTGCCGCCGCCTACGAGGGCGACATCGCGCTCAGCGGTGACCGTATTCTCGCTGTCGGCGACATCGGCACAACCAGCGCAGCCGAGGAGATCGACGCCCGCGGCCGGATCGTCACGCCGGGCTTCGTCGATATCCACACCCACTACGACGGTCAGGCAGTCTGGGACCGGCATATGGCGCCGTCCGCCTGGCACGGCGTCACGACGGCGGTGATGGGGAACTGCGGCGTCGGTTTCGCTCCCTGCAAGCCCTCGGACCGGGAAAAGCTGGTCGAGTTGATGGAAGGGGTGGAGGACATCCCTGGCCCCGTCATGCATGAGGGCCTGAACTGGCAGTGGGAAAGCTTCGGCGAGTATCTCGACATCCTCGACGGCCAGCCGCGCGACATCGATCTCTGCACCCTGCTGCCGCACGCGGCGCTGCGGGTCTACGTCATGGGCGAGCGCGCGATCCGTCACGAACCGGCCAACCAGGAAGACATCGCCCGGATGCGGGACCTGACCCGCGACGCCATCGAAGCCGGAGCGTTCGGTTTTTCGACGTCGCGGACCATCAGCCACAAGACCCTGGCCGGAGAGTTGACGCCGACCCTGCGCGCGCATGAGGACGAATTGACAGGCATCGCGCTGGGCATGAAGGAGGCCGGGTCCGGGTTCCTCGAAATCGTCTCGGACTGGAACGAACCGAGCCCCGAAGGCGAATTCGCGGTGCTGCGGCGCGTGATCGAGAAGAGCGGCCGCACGGCGGTCTTTTCCCTCACCCAGCGCCACGACCGCCCGGACTTCTGGCGCGATCTCATGCGGATGTCGAACGAAGCGAAGGCCGACGGACTGTCGATCCGTCCTGTGGCAGCCCCCCGCCCCATCGGCATCCTGCTTGGACTGGAGGGCAGCCAGAACCCGTTCTCCGGGACCGAGACCTATCGCTCGATCGCCCACCTGCCGCTCGACAAGCGGGTGGAAGCGATGCGCGACCCGGATGTCCGCGCGAGGATCCTGGCCGACGACCCGATCGAGAAGAGCACGTTCCCGCTCATCCATCGGATCTCGTTCTCCAAGATGTTCCGGCTTGGTTCACCTGCGAACTATGAGCCCAAGCGGGACGAATCGATCGCCGCGATCGCCGAGCAGGAAGGACGTACGCCCCAGGAGGTTGCCTACGACGTGCTTCTGGAGCGCGACGGCAAGGCTTTCATCTACACACCGCTGGTCAACTTCGTGAACTATGACATGTCGACGTCGGAGGCGATGCTGGCCGACCCGAACGTGATCATGGGCCTCGGGGATGGCGGCGCCCACGTGGGCTTCATCCTCGATGCCGGCTTCCCAACCTGGCTGATGAGCTACTGGGGCCGCGATCGTGCGCGGTTCCCGATGGAGGACGTGATCCGCCGGCTGACGTCCGACACCGCCGGCGCGGCGGGCCTCTCGGACCGCGGCGTCCTGGCCCCGGGCAAGAAGGCGGATGTCAATGTGATCGACTGGGACGCGGTCGGGTTTTCGGACCCCTACGTCACCTTCGATCTACCGGCTGGCGGCAAGCGTCTGCTGCAACGGTCAGAAGGCTATGTCGCGACCATCGCCTCCGGCGAGGTCACCTATCGGGACGGCATCGCGACGGGCGCCCTACCCGGAAGGGTGGTCCGGGGCCAACGCTAGATCACACGGACGTTGGTGCTTTCCGAGCACGGCAACTCCCCGGCTCCAGGCAGCCGGGGAGTCCTTATGTCGGCACAGTGGAATCGAACAACGGCGGGGCAGCTCTATCGGCTCCCGGCTGTCGGATTCAGTTGAGCAGCGTCTCGACGCAGGCCGCCGCCACGCGGCGGTCGCCGTCTTCGGTTCCGGGCATGGTAGTCCAGCCGGTATCCATCATCGCCTCATTGCGCTGGTATGACGGCTTGGCGCGGATATCCTCGATCTTCGAGCCGCGCTGGGAGTCTCGGCTCGCAAGCTCCACGCAGATCGGCAGCAGAGCGGCGCTGACTTCGGCGGTCGCCTGTTCGTTCGCGACGACCTGGGCCTTGCTGGTCGTCATCCAGAAGCCGGTTGTGAAGCCAGCGATCGTCGCGACGACTGCGCCGATTGCCGCGCCGAACAATAGCGGTTTCATCCAGGTAGGAAGAGTCATCAAAAATTCCTTGTTTGAAGAGAAAAAATATTTTTCTCACTCCGCATAAATATTGCATATTAGGATGTATTTTTAAAGTAAAATCCCCTGTTTTTAGTGATTCTGGCAAAAACCATTGTCGAATTTTTCTAATTTTACCATTTTCGTCAGAACTTTTTTTGGGATAAATATTTTAAAATGGCCGCCTCCCGAAGACTCTTTTTCGTCGTCAACCACCTCAGTAGCTGCCACTAGCTCTATCAATCCGCCCCGTCGTTGACCCAAACGCGCAGCGCTCTCGACACCAGCGCTTGGGCACCACGCGCGTCAGGGTGTAAGCTCTGCGGATGAAAAACAAACCTCCCCTTCGCCTCGGCCTGATCGGCGCCGGTGCCATCGGTGCTCACGTCATCGAGTTCGTCGCCCGCGAACTGTCCGACCGGATCGACATCCCCACCGTCCTTGTCCGGACCCCGCGCCCCGCCGCCGCCAACGGACCGGAATTCCTGACTGATCCGATCGATTTCCATGCAGGCACCTACGATGTGGTACTCGAGGGGGCCGGACACCAGGCGGTGCGGGACCATGTGGTCCCGCTGCTACGACGCGGCGTCCGGGTCATCGTCACCTCGATCGGCGCATTCACAGACGACGCGCTCTACGAACGCTGCCGGGAAGCGGCCGAAGCGGGCGGTACCTCCCTCACCCTGGCATCAGCCGGGATCGGCGCCTTGGATATCCTCTCCGGCGCCGCGGTCGGGGGGCTGGACTCTGTGGAGATGACCGTGCGCAAGGACCCGAGCGCCTGGTACGGCACAGCGGCGGAAACGGCGTTCAATCTAGACGCCATGACGGATCCCACCGTGATCTTCGAGGGAACGGCCCGCGACGGCGCTGCAATGTATCCGCAGAACGTGAACATTTCGGCGGCCGTGGCGCTCGCCGGGATCGGCCTCGACCGGACCCGACTGACCATCGTCGCCGACCCGACGATCGAGACCCATATCATCACCGTCGAAGCACGCGGCGCCTTCGGATCGTTCTCCTTCACGGAGGATGTCGCCGTCGCCGATGAGAACCGTAAGACCGGCAAGATCGTCGCCATGGCGGTTACCAAGACCGTCCGACAGCTCGCCAGCGCGGTGCGGATCGGGGGATGACCGGCCGCGTCGTCGACGCACCTCTGCTCCGTCCTACCCCCTCAGCAGCTCCTCGACCGCAAGCGCAATGCCCATCAGCTTTGCGTCGTCGTAGAACCCACCGACCAGCTGTAGGCCGACCGGAGCCCCTTCGGTCGGCAGGGGCAGGCTGATCGCAGGCGCTCCGGCATAGTTGGCGATCGACGTCAGGTCGGCCTGGTTTACCGGCGGTGTCCCGTCGGCCGCGAAGGCGATCTGCGGAACGGTCGGGAGCACAAGGGCGTCGACATCCTCCAACGCGGCGTTGATCCGCTCACCCGCGTCCTCGATCCGCCGGAAGGCCTTGACGTACTTGAAGGCTGGCGCATTCCGGCCGTAGGACAGCATACCCGCCAGGGTCTCCGAGAAAGCCTCGGGATGGCTGTCCCAAAGTCGTTCGAGAGCGACGGCGCCCTCCGCTTCCATGACCAGCAGCGCGGCCCGGCGCAGCAGCGAAAGATCTCCCAGCCCCAGTCGGACCTGGCGAATGGTGACCCCGTCCGCCCGCAACAGGTCGAGGGCCGCGTCGATCACCCCTTGAACCGCCGGTTCGATCTCGCAGGCATCGACCTCTGCCGGCCACCCGAGAACGAGCCCGCCAAGGTCGGTCTCCTCCGGCGCAGTGTTCGCCAGAACCGGCAAGGACAAAGCCAGATCTGCCACCGAACGGGCGAGCGGGCCGACATGGTCGAGCGTCCAGGAGAGCGGCGTCACGCCGGCGGTTGGCAGAAGATCGAAACTCGGCTTGAAACCGACCACGCCGCAATAGGCCGCCGGAATGCGAACCGATCCGAGCGTATCGGTCCCGAGCGCGAGAGGCAGCAACCCGGCCGCCACCGCCGCCGCCGAGCCGCCGGACGACCCGCCTGGCGTGTGTCCCGGCATTGCCGGATTGTCCACGCGCCCCCGATGGGGATTGTCGCTGGTGGCGCCAAGCGCCGCCTCGTGCATGGCGAGCTTGGCCAGCGGTATCGCGCCCCCCTCGCGCAAACGGGCGGTCACCGTAGCGTCACGATCCGGCGTCCAGACCGTGGCCAGGCCATTTGTCGTCGGTCGACCGGCGACGTCGATATTGTCCTTGAGCCCGATCGGAATGCCATCGAGCTCCGACAGGGTCTTGCCGGCCCCTCGCCGGGCGTCGCTCTTGCGGGCGGCGGCCAAGGCGCCCTCGGCATCTACGTCCCAGACCGCGTTCAGGGTCGGCGCCGCCGCTTCGATCGCCGCCAGATGCGCCGTCACCAGATCGACAGAGGAAATCGCCCCGTCCTCGAGTCCGCCCACCATCTCGGAGAGCGAGAGATCCGACAATCCCGTCATGGCAACCCAGTCAACCCGTCCGCTACGTCACCGCTTTGCCTGCGCCCCAATAACCTCGGCGTCAAGCCGCCACCATCATGTCCAGCAGAACGCGGACATCGTTCAGGCTCTCCAGTTGGTCGATCAGGGAGATGAGCTTGTCCGCATTCTCGGGCAGCAGGTTGCCGCGAGCATGGGCGAAGTTGCGCCGAAACTTAGCCAGATGCGCCTCTCGCGCCATCGGCTTCGCCGGATTGCCGTACACAGTGCCGACCGTACGCTCCAGTCGCCGACCGTCCTTGAGCACGATCGCTACAGACACTGGGGCGAAAGCGTTCGGGTCAGGGTTCTTGTCGACGGTCACCGAGACGCGGGCGCCGAGATCCAGCGTCGCCGCGTCCGCCAGGGCCGCGTCGGAAAAGTCGTCCAGGTCGAGCTTGCCGGCCACCAGCATACGGGCGGCCGTGTAGGGACCGGAAAGCCGGGCGTAGTTCGCTTTCATCCCGTCCGCGACCGGCCGGCCGATCAGCCGCTGGGTCAACGGCGGAACCGACGCATCGATCCTTTCGACCGCGTCCGCTGTAAAGCCGTGTTCGCCCTGCAGACCGGAAACGGCGTCGATGAGACCGTGTGTCGCCCGTCCGCTCGGAAACGGCTTGTGGGCGACTTCGGTGATGCGCCAGATCTTTCCCAACCCGTCGACTAGCGCATCTCGGTCGTAGCCGTCCTCCATGACCCGAAGAAATCCAAACGGTCCCTCAAGGGTTCCACGAGTCCCGGCGATTCCTTGTTCGGCCATGAGCGCGGCGACGACGGCATTGCGGGAACAGAAGCCGGCCTGCATGGCGAGCAGGGCCAAACCTTCCGTATGCGCCTGCATCGTACCTCCCGCCTGAGCGTAGTAGAGACCGAACGCATCGAGCAGCCGTCGTTGGTCGAAGCCGGCAACCGCCGCGATCGCCGCGACGCCGCCGAACCCGCCCGCCGTCGCTGGACGAAAGAACTTGAGACCGGTCGTGACCGCGTTGCCGATGGACGTGGAAACATCGACGCCTAGAACCAGGGCGCGCAGCAACGCTCGGCCGTCGATCGCCGCCCCCCGGCCGGCTCGCGCCTCGGCCTCGGCCAGAACCGCCGGCAGCAGGGTCGCCATCGGGTGCAGGACGGCCGCCTCATGAACGCAATCGAATTCGGAATTATGGATCAGGAAGCCGTTGACCGCCGCGGCCGCCGGGGTCGGCAGGCTGCCGCCGATACCCCAGATCCGACCGCCCGATCCCGGCGTTGCCGCCCGATAGCCGGCGATCCATTCATCCACATAGGGCGCTCGCGTCCCGGCAAGCCCGACCCCGAGGCTGTCCAGAAGAAAGACCTTGGCGGCGGCGATCGCCTCGGCCGGGATCGCGTCGAACGGCGTCGAGACGACATGATCGGCGAAGGCTTCGATGGCATCGGGTCTGTCGGTCATCGCCCTACTCTAGCGGCTATCGATCCGACGAACGGTAGCCGCCGGAGACGGCAACCGGAACCGGCTGAATCGTTCTCTTGGAAGACGGTCCTACTCGCCGGCTTCGGTGGCGGGCGTGTGACTGTGACCGTTCTCGAATCCGGCTGCCCGAGCCTGCCTCAATTCGGCGATCGACTGTGCCAGGATTTGCTGGGCCGACCGCAGGAAGAGGCCGGACATCAGCAACGCCACGATCACGTCCGGCCAGCCGGTTCCCGTCATCCAGACGAGACCGGCGGCGACTACGACGGCGATGTTGCCAATCGCGTCGTTGCGCGAGCACAGCCACACGGATCGGACATTGGCGTCACCGTCGCGCCAATTGTAGAGAATCAGAACGCTCGCAACGTTCGCCGCCAGAGCCATCAAACCGATACCGCTCATGACGGCAGCGTTCGGCACGCCGAGAACGAAGACCTGGTATACGGTCGTGGCGAATACCCCGACCCCCATCGCCGCAAGGGAAATTCCCTTGCCGAAAGCCGCCCAGGCGCGCCAACTTGCCGCCTTGCCGATGACCCAGAGACTGATGGCATAGGTCAAGCTGTCCGCCAGGAAATCGAGGCTGTCGGCTGTCAGCGCCATCGACCCGGCGAAGGCGCCGGCCGCCAGTTCGACCGCAAACATAGCGGCGTTGATGAGCACCACGGCGACGAGCGCGCGTTTGTATCCCCCCGACATGCCATCGAAAACGATCCCGCAGTCTTGCCCGCAACGTCCGGACATCGGTCACCTCCAGAGTTTCCTGAAGATGTCCCGTTGCGCTGGCGACGCCAAGCTAGGGTGTTAAGATATAACGACGGCGCGGCCGCACATTACGGCTGGGGCACAGGCGAAACAGCTACTTAAACAGGCGCGCGTCGGTCTTCGAAGAAAGGTCGATCCGGGCCAGGCAGTCACCCAGCCGCTCCTCGCCGCGCTCGCAGTCCAGGAAACTGTTGACCAGAACCTCGCCGATCTGAGCGCATTGTATGCCCGCCAGACTGACGATCAGCACGCTCGTCTTGTTCGGCCGGATCGGTGCGAGATCCATGGCCAGCCGGTTCTGGATCACGCCGTCCGTATCGAAAACAAGCACCTCCATGTTGAACGCGGTGAAGGTCTGCTCAGACGGATTGCGGACGACAATGTAGGACCGACAGGCATTCTCAGCCGGCTCCAGCTTGTTTAGTTCGATGCCGATTCGCGCTTCGTCGGCACGCGCCGGCGGCGCGGCAGCAAGGCCGATCAGCACGGCCACAGCGGCGAAAATGCGAGCGCTCATCGTCATGGAATCCTCCCGGTTCAGTTGGGAAGCGATAGCCGGAAATCGTGTCTTTCTCAAGGCGTTCGGGACGCCGCAGCCCGCCAACCCGGATCGTCGCTTCACGGACAAGCGCGGAACTGGAAAAGCCATCGTGGAATGCCGTCCATCGCATTGCCAATCCCAAACAGAGCAATCGGTTGGAGGGTTCGGCCCCCTAGTCCACCCGACGCTTTCCTCTGCCCGCTCCTCTTACCAAGGAGACAGAGGGCTGTGCAGGGATCCCCGGCAGGGAACACGAAAAGCAGGTTCCGTCCGTCTAGAAGGACCATGTCTTTTCGCAGAGTTCGGTGGCAGTGTCTCTCTGCGAGTCATCCCGGGAACCGGGGCCATCGGGAGCTCTCGTATCCACCCTGCTTGGCCGAACGGCTTGTGGAGCGCCGTCCTCAGCGATATCAAATCCGCTCAGTGGCGTTTGACCTATCGCCAGACGCCGGAGAGTTCTCGATAACACCCTCTTAAAATCGACAGAGTTATCGGCTAAAATCAGTCTGTGGTGGAACATTGGAAGCCCGATCAGTTTGTCTACGGGCTTCCGGTTTGGTGGGACGGTCATGTCTGAAGACGAACGGCTCAGCGATGTCGATCGCCAGAGCCTAAGGATACTTGCCCGCTCCAGCAGAGACGCGGCACCGGACGGACGTCTGTCCGAACACTTGGAACGCGCCGCGAAGACAGGATCACGCCTCGACTACGAGAAAGCCGAACGGACTTTCGACACCTTGTCGCCCGCAGACAGGATGCGCATCGGGCGCAAAGCCGAGCAAGTCGCCGAGAGCGAACGCGCCCACGTCGTGCGCCGCAAAGGATTGAATCAGGGCCCCTCCGCCCCGGCTCCGAAAACGCGGCCTTCCGCGCCGACCGCCCCTTCGGGCGACGAGGCGCTAGAGTGGAAGCCGATCTTCGCGCCATCAGCGCCTGGCGCCGAGCCATCCCGTTCCGAAGAGGCCCCACGGTCGTCGGGCCGCCGGAAAGCCGTCACGGCGCGAAACGCCGACGAACCGGCGGAGCAGCTTTTCACGATCCCCGGCACAGCTAAACCCGAACCACCTCCGCGGGGCGCCAAACCCAAGAAGGGCAGCCCTTCCCGCCCTCCGGTCGACGAGTTGGATGGCGAAGAACACAAGGACTGGAACTGGCGGGATATTCCCGAGGACCCGGTCCTGAACGGCGGTAGAAAAAAGGCGGGACCAGCCGATCCGATCGAGGAACTGCGCCGGGCCATGCTCGGTCTCGACGCCAAGTACGGAAAGCGCTGACGGGAGCGCCGTTGCCGTATCAGTAGCTCCGGGGAAGGCCCAGAACCCGTTCGGCGATGAAGCACTTGATCAGCTCGGGAGAGACCGGCGCGATGCGCGTGATCAGCACTTCCCGAAAGTAGCGCTCGACGTCGTACTCGGCAGCGTAGCCCATTCCCCCTAGGGTCATGACCGCGCGCTCGCAGGCATGGAACGCAGCCTCTCCGGCAAGGTACTTGGCGGAATTGGCCTCGGCCCCGCATGGCTCCCCGGCGTCGTACAGGTTTGCCGCCTTCAGGACCATGAGCCATGCCGCCTCCAGCGCCATCCAGCACTCGGCCAAGGGATGCTGGATGGCCTGATTCTGACCGATGGGCCGGTCAAAGACCACACGCTCGCGGGCATAGTCGGTCGCTGCGGCCAGTGCCTGACGGCCGACACCGACCGCCTCGGCGGCGATCAGGATACGCTCCGGATTGAGACCGTGGAGCAGGCAGCGGAACCCCTCCCCCTCCTCGCCGATGCGGTCTTCGACGGGAACTTCCAGACCGTCGATGAACAGCATGTTCGAGTCGACAGCGTGACGGCCCATCTTGTCGATCTTCCTGACGTCGACCCTGCGGCGGTCGAGCGGCGCATAGAACAGCGTCAAACCATCGGTCGGCTTCTTACCCACATCCATCGGACTGGTACGCGCGATGATCAGCACGCGGTCCGCTTCCTGGGCGGTGGAAGTCCAGATCTTGCGTCCCGTGATCCGGTAGACGTCGCCGTCCCGTTCTGCCCGAGTCTTGAGGCGACCCGTATCCAGGCCGGAGTCCGGTTCGGTCACGCCAAAGCAGGCGCGCTCCCGTCCCGCGATCAGCGGCGGCAGGAACCGCCGGCGCTGGTCCGGCGTGCCGAACACCACGACCGGGTGTAGACCGAAAATGTTGATGTGGATGGAGGACGCCGCCGCCATCGCCCCCGGGGAACGGGCCACCCGCTCCATCATCAACGCCGCCTCGGTGACCCCGAGACCGGCGCCTCCCAAATCCTCGGGCATGGCGATACCGAGCCACCCCCCCTCGGCCATCGCCGCCGCGAACTCGTGCGGGAAGATGGCGCCGGCGTCCTTCTCGCGCCAATAAGCGGCGTCAAATGCGTCGACGACGCGACCGACAGCGGCTACCAGTTCCTGCTGTTCGCGGTTGGGACCGACGATCATAGCGCCGGCCTTCGGTGAAACCACGGCCGGACCCGCTCCAGCTGCCCGGCGAGCCGGAATAGAACATCCTCTCTCCCGAAGCCGGCGCCGATATGAATGCCGATCGGTAGGCCGGACGGACACCAGTGGAGAGGAACCGACATGGCCGGGCATCCGGTGACATTGAAAAACTGAGTCACCGGCATCCTGTTCCAGACGTCTTGCAGGAAGGCGTCGGCGTCCCCGGTGTCGGTCCGGATCTCGCCAACCCGCGCTGGCGGCTGGCCGAGCACCGTAGACACCAAGACATCGTATCGCTCGAAAAACGCTCCGAAGCGGCGGCCGAGGGCATGGAACGTCTGCACGGCGGCAGCATAGTCGGCGGCTGTCACCCGACCGCCATAGTCGGCGAACGCCCGTGTCACGGGCTCCACATCGCCTTCCTCCGGCCACCGTCCAAGCTCGGCGTAGCGGCTATCGAGCGACAGTTTCTGGTTGGCGCCGACAACCGTCATCATCGCCGGAGCCAGGGCCTCGAGATCGACCTGAGGATGCGCCTCTTCGACCTCGTGCCCGAGGGCCTCGAGCAACCCGACGGCATCGGCGACCGCCACCTCGTTGACCGGGTCGAGCGGCGTTCCGCCCAGGCCGGTTCGGTGGAAGGCGACCCGCAGGCGACCCGGATCGGTTCCGACTTCGCTTAGATACGGCCCGGCCGGCGGCGGACAGCCATAGGGCTCCCCCAATTCCGGTCCATGGGTCACGTCGAGCATTGCCGCACTGTCCCGCACACTGCGCGACAGGACGTGTTGCGTGGCGAGGCCGGCCCAGCCTTCGCCGACGAACGGACCGAAGGGATTGCGTCCGCGCGTTGGCTTCAGACCGAAAAGACCGCAGTTGGCGGCCGGGATCCGGATCGAGCCGCCGCCGTCGCTGCCGTGGCCCATCGGCACGATCCCGGCCGCGACCGCCGCCGCAGTGCCCCCTGACGATCCTCCTGCGGAACGATCTAGGCTCCAAGGGTTTCGCGTCGGGCCGTGGGCGGCGCTCTCGGTCGTAATGCTCAGCCCGTACTCCGAAGAGGTGGTGCGAGCCACCGCAATCGCGCCGCTTGCCGCAACGCGGCGAACATGGGTGAAATCGACCGGTGCCACGAACCCCTTCCACAGATTGGAGCCGGCCTCCGCAGGCCATCCCTCCTGCCAGCAGAACAAGTCCTTGAAGACGAACGGAACGCCGTCGAAGATCCCTTGGCGCGCCGGCAAGGTCGCTTGCCCCCGTGCGAGATCGTCGCGGCGCGCGACCAGAGCGTTGATCGCAGGATCAACCGCATCGGCTCTGGCCAAAGCTGCGTCTACCACTTCGACGGCGGTCACTTCCCCTTCACGGATCAGAGCCGCCAGGCCAAGCGCGTCGTGGTGCACGTACTCCTCGAAAGACAGCAAGGGTTCAGATCTCCGGGCGCCTGTGAGCCCAAGGCTTGGCCTGCTCGACCTGGGACGCCAGCCGAAACAGGATATCCTCGCGCCCGAAGGCGGCGCCGACATGGATGCCGATCGGCAAACCATCGGTACTCCAGGCAAGCGGCAGGGACATCGCTGGCGTCCCTGTCATGTTGGCGAGCGGCGTTACCGGCATCTCGTCAGCCAAATCGGCGATGAAATGGTCGAGATCGCTCTCGTTCTGTCTCAGAAAGCCGAGAGGACGCGGGGGATTGCGCATGACGGTCGACAGCATGACGTCGTAGCGCTTGTAGAAGGCGGCGAGTTGTCTGCCCGCCTGATGGATGACGCCAACCGCCGCCGCATAGTCCGATGCGGGCCGTTCGTTGCCGCGCTGCGCCCATTCCCAAGTCACCTTCTCCAGATCCTCGCCATCCGGCCGCTTGTCCAATTGCTTGTATCTGGCGGCGATGGCGACCCAGAGATTGCCGGCAATGATGACCTCGAGGGCATTGCGCAGAGCGTCTGTATCGAATTCCGGCATCGCCTCTTCGACCTCGTGCCCGAGACTCGCGAACAGCTCGGCCGCCGTCTTGGCCGCCGCCGCGTTCTCGGGATGCAACGGGGTCCCGTCCAACGCCGTCAGATGCAGTGCAACGCGAAGCGTGCCGGGCTCCCTGCCGACCTCGTCAAGATAGGCGCCAGCCGGGACCGGAGCGGCGTAAGGGTCGCCCGGGGCCGGACCGTGGGTCGCGTCCAGCAGGGCCGCGCTATCCCGGACGGTGCGGCTGACGACGTGTCCGGTCGATAGCCCCGACCAGCCCTCTCCGGCGAGCGGACCCGCAGGATTGCGCGCACGGGTCGGTTTGAGACCGAACAGCCCGCAATGGGCCGCCGGAATGCGGATCGAGCCGCCGCCGTCGGTCGCGTGCGCGACAGGAACGATTCCGGCCGCGACCGCCGCAGCGGCACCGCCAGACGAGCCGCCGGGTGAGTGATCGAGGTTCCAGGGGTTCCGGGTCGGGCCGTTTGCCGCCGGCTCCGTGGTCCATGACACCCCCATCTCCGGCGTGTTGGTCCGGCCGAACACAACGAGTCCGGCGGCCTCAACCCGCTCCGTATAGGTGGCGTCGAGCGGCGCGACGAACCCCTCCCAAAGACGGGAGCCGTTCCCCATGCCGACGCCTTCCTGCAGAGCCCCGAGATCCTTCAACAGGAACGGCACACCGGCGAGCGGGCCGTCGGGCAAACCGGCCGCGACCCGACCGCGCGCCGCGCCGTCGTTCCGCGAGACGATCGCATTGATCGTCGGATTGACCGCGTCCGCTCGCTGAATCGCCGCTTCCAGAACCTCGTCGGCGGCTACCTCTCCCGCGCGGATCAGAGTGGCCAGCGACACGGCATCGTGGGACATGTAGTCGGAGAAAGCGGCCATGAAGGTCTCCCGGAGATCGACGGTGTCCTGGGGTGATCGGCATTGTTAGGCGAAAAGGCTAGGCCCAAAGGCTAGGCCCAAAGGCTAGGCGCGGTGCGTATCGCCTAGACCATGTTCACCATTGTCCCCCCTTACTTCAAGCATGCGCGGATGCGGAGACCAGGGTTCAGAGCGCCAGGTCTCCACCGTTCCGCAGCCTTCACTCCATCGTGCCTCGGATCGGATAGCCGTCCTTCGCCCGGTCAAGACCGCGGACGATTAGATCCAGATCCGGCCGCACGAAAGGCGCGTTGGCGATCTCGACGATCTGAACCTTGCCTTCAGGCGTGGTGACGAACAGCGCCGGCTCGGGGAATGGCCGATCCGTCTCGGTGTCGCTGCGCGGTGCCGAGATATAAAGGCCCAGCAGGCGCATCTGCTCGACACTCAGTCCATAGGCAACAGGGAACGTGAGTCCGGCCTGCTCGGCGAACGCCTCTGCCTTCTCCTTCGGGTCGCCGGAAACGGCCACCACCTCGGCACCGAATCCGGCGAACTCGCCGAGCCTGGCTTCGAGTTTCGCGAGGTACGTCTTGCAGATCGGGCAATGCAGTCCCCGATAAACGAACAGGGCCTGCCATCCATCCCGGCTCCCTCCGATTTGCACTTCGCCGCCGCCGACGGTCGGCAGCGTCATCTCCGGCAAGTCGGCACCGGCCGCGATCTTATTGCCCATTCTGATCTCCTCCACCTGGCCGACACGAGCGTCGGCTCCTGTGCAATGCACTCAAGCGGTCCGCGGATACACAGGCAATGAACGTTTTCGTTAAGAGAGCATCAATCAGTTGGATATATTAGCTGTTGCGTTGCGGCCATTTTGGCTGTCTGCTTCCGGCCCTTTCGCAGTTGCGAAAAACCGACACCTTAGTCGAGGGGTTCCATTGCTCTACTCGATGTACGAAGCGCAGCGCGCTTTCATGGCGCCCATGCGATACCTGACCCAGACGTCGAAGGCGTTAAACGGTCATCCGCTCGGTCCATTTTCCTATACGGCTTTCGGCAGAGCGCTCGAGGCCGGCATGGAAGTGCTGGATGGCGTGATCAAGGATCGCGGCAAGCCGGACTGGGAGATCGATGAGGCAGTTACCCCCGACGGTCCGGTCCCGGTCGGCTTCGAGGCGGTGATCGAGACGCCGTTCTGCGACCTTGTCCACTTTTCGCGGAAGACCAAGCGCAAGGACCCCAAGGTTCTGCTCGTCGCGCCGGTGTCAGGCCACTACGCCACGCTGCTGCGTGGGACCGTCCGAGGTCTCATCCAGGAGCATGACGTCTATGTGACCGATTGGAAGGACGCCCGGAACGTTCCATTGAGCCAGGGCTTCTTCCATCTCGACGACTACATCGATCTCCTGATGACGTTCATGCGCCATCTTGGACCCGACCTGCATGTGGTCGCGGTCTGCCAGCCGGCGCCGATCACCCTGGCCACCGTCGCCCTAATGGCCGACATGGACGATCCGTCACAGCCGGCCTCCATGACCCTGATGGGCGGCCCGATCGATCCCCATGCGGCGCCCACCGTCGTCACCCAACTGGCCGATGCCAGGCCGATGAGCTGGTTCGAAACGCGTTGTATTACGAGAGTACCGGTTTTCTATCCGGGCGCCTTCAGACGCGTCTATCCGGGATTCATGCAGGTCGGCGCGTTCATCGCCATGAATCCCGATCGCCACTTCTCAGCCCATCTCGCCATGTTCCGCCACCTGGTGGAAGGCGACGGCGAGGAAGCCGAAGCGAAGCAGCGCTTCTATGACGAGTACCTGTCGGTGATGGATGTGCCGGCGGAATACTACCTCGAGACTGTCGAGCGGGTGTTCAAGGAGCGTCAGCTTCCGCGCGGCGTCATGGAGTGGCGGGGCCGGCTTGTGCGGCCCGAAGCGATCAAGAAGACGGCAATGCTGACCGTCGAGGGCGAGAAGGACGACATCTCGGCTCCCGGTCAAACCCTCGCGGCTCACGATCTGACGGTGAACATCCCGGAAGACCGTCGACGAAACCATCTGGCGATGGGCGTCGGCCACTATGGCATTTTCAACGGGCGGAAATGGCGGGAGAACATCCTGCCTGAGATCGCCAAGTTCATCAGAGAGGTCTCCTGACCTACGCTCTGGCTGAAATCACCGGCGGACCGTGGCCCGGCCGGCTCGCCATCGCCCCCATGCCCCGAACCGAACAGGATTTCGACCGAATCCGTGGGTGGGGGGCCGATCTGGTTTTTTCGCTCGTGGCGGAGGATGAGAGTGCCCGGGCGGGCATGGCGGACCTCGTGGGCGCGTTCTCGCGCGCCGGCGTCGACTGCGTCCGAGCGCCGATCGAAGACTACAGCAGCCCGGATTCCGAGTTCGAAACCGCGTGGAAGACTCAACGCAGGCAGGCGCTCGACATCCTGGAGCGCGGCGGCAAGATTCTGGTGCATTGCCGGGGCGGCCAGGGCCGCAGCGGCACCATCGCCGCCGCCCTGCTAATTGCCGGAGGGGTGGCCCCCGCCGACGCCATAGCGCTGGTTCGACAAAGCCGCCCAGCGGCCATCGAAACCGAGGGTCAGGAAGTCTGGCTCCACACCCGAAGCATCGACCGGCCAGACTGACTTTGGGATCATACGGCGGGACGCGCGCCACGCGGTCGCCCCGCCGCCGTGCCGGTGGCGCCCGAACGACGGACGCCGTTCCGGGTCAGTCGACCGCGGCGATCACGCCGATCTCAACCGTGAAGACGGGCCGCGCGAGCCGCGGCGACTCCACGCAGGCCCGGGCCGGGGCGGCACCGGCCGGAACCCAGGCGTCCCAAACCGCATTCATCTCATCGAAATCGTCCATCGTGTTGAGCCAAATCGTCGCCGACAGAAGCTTGGTCTTGTCGGTACCTGCCTCGGCCAAGAGGGCGTCGATCCGGTCCAGGATATTCTGCGTCTGTTCTGCGGCGCTCGCGCCCGGCTTGTCCTGGGCCACCTGCCCGGCGAGGTAGGCGGTGTCATTGTGAACGACGACCTGGCTCATACGCGTAGCGGTCTGGAAGCGCTTAATGCTCATCGCATCGGTCCTTCTAATGGGTTTCGGGCTCTACAGATCTAAGGCGACCTAGCCGCTTGCGTGCGAGGCCGTTAAGGTTGGCGCGCCATCCTAGACAAGGACCCACCTGTCGAGCGAGCCCCGATAGACATGTCTGCCGAATTCCCTTCGCCAGCACTCGCGGTACCGACCCATTCAGAGAGATCGACACGGGCAGAGAGATCGACCCGTTCAGATAGATCGACACGGGCAGAGACATCGACGCGGGGCGTCGGTCAGTGACGCCGGATCAACTTGCTCGACTCGCTGAGTGGATGGCGGAGCGTCTCAACGCGGACGAGGTACAGCTCTCCGTGCCGTCGAAGATGTCGGGCGGCGCGATCCAGGAAAACTGGAAACTCGACGCCGATGTCACCGGTGGCTCCTATGCCGGTCCCCTCGCCCTCGTCCTTCGAACGGACGCACCCTCCGGCGTGTCGGTCAGTCATCCGCGCGCCCACGAATTCGCTCTGCTCAAGGCGGCCTTCGCAGCGGGCGCGACAGTGCCGGAACCGCTGGCACTGGATGCCGATGGCGACGTGGTCGGCAAGCCCTTCTATCTGATGCGCCGTGCAACCGGGACCGCGGACCCTCGGTTTCTCTCCCGTGACAAGGCGCTCGATCCGCACCGATCCGAACTCACCGAAGCGATCGGACGGGAGCTCGCTCGGATCCACTCGATCACACCACCCAACGAAGACCTTGCATTCCTGCCCCTGGACACCCGTCCTCCCGTGACGCGGCGGCTGGACGAATTCAGGGCCCAACTCGACGATTTGCCTCAGGCCTATCCCACCCTGGAATGGGCGATCCGCTGGATGGACCTCAACACGCCATCGAACAGCGCGACCGTGCTCGGTCATGGCGACTACCGCTGCGGCAACATCATGGCCGATGGCCCCACCGTAACCGCCGTTCTCGACTGGGAATTCGCGAGTTGGTCGGACCCAATGGAGGACGTCGGTTGGATCTGCGCCCGCTGTTGGCGGTTCGGTGCCGACGGTCGACGCGTCGGCGGTATCGGCGACCTTGCGGATCTGCGACGCGGCTACGAGTCCGAGAGCGAGCGGTATCCGGACTGGGACCGCATCGGGTTCTGGGAAGTGCTCGCCACCGTTCGTTGGGCGATCATCGCGCTGCAACAGGGACAACGCCACCTGTCCGGTGAGGAGCGGTCCATGGAATTGGCCCTGACCGGCCGCAAGGCGGCGGAGATGGAGTTGGACCTGCTCAAGCAGATACGAGCGATCGAGGAGAACGGCGATGGCTGACCGGCCCAATCGAGAGGAGCTTCTGGCGGCCGCCGAAGAGACACTGCGCGAAGCTGTGCTCCCAAGCCTGGATGGCCAAGCGAAGTATGCGGCGCTCATGGTGGCGGCCGCGCTGGGCACCGTCCGCAGGGAAATCGACGCGGGCGCCGGGTCTTCCAGACGGACCTTGGACGCCTACGCGGGTCTATACGGAGAGGACAATGTCCATCGCAGCGGCCAAACCGTCGAACAGCGGATCACGGCTCTATCGCGCGATCTCGCCTCGGAAATCCGTGCGGGCGCCTATGACCGTTCTCTGCTGGGCCCGGTCTTGCCGTTCTCGAAGTTCAGGTAGTTGAAAGGCTGCGGCTATCCAATCCCCGTTTCCTGGCCGGTGCCGGCTATCCCGCCGAACCGCCGGAATAGATCACCCGGTACTGCTCCGGGTCAGGACGTCGCTTCAACCGGAGCAGGCGCCGCTAGGCCATTTCCCGACTTGGCGACGGCCGGCTTGACGGGCTCCAGCTTCGGAAGCGCCTTCTTCTCCGTCTCGTTCGGGAAGTGACGGCAGTTGCCCTCGAAGAATGCACCCGGCTCGATGGACAGGCGCTCCTGGATGACATCCGCGATAACCCGGGCGGTCTTCGCCAGGGTGACATGCCGCGCCTTGATCTGGCCCGTGACGTGGCCCGCGATCACAACCGTCTCGCACTCGATGGCGCCGCGCACGGAAGCTGTGGAGGAAACAGTCAGCTTGCTCGAGATGATGTCGCCTTCAACCGTTCCATCGACCTGAACGTCGCCTTCGCTCGTCAGGTTGCCGTTGATCGTCAAATCCGAACTGATGATCGACGGAGCGGCCGGCGCCTTCGGCGCTCCGCCAGCATCCGACCTAGTCGGTGACTTTTGCTTCTTGCTGAACATGGATGCCCGCTTTCATGAATTTGGACGGGTTGATCGGCTTATCGTTGTACCGCACTTCGTAGTGAACATGCGGACCCGTACTACGGCCGCTGGATCCCAACAGCGCGATGGTCGTTCCAACCTCGACACGCTGACCCTTCTTCACCTTTATCTTAGCGAGATGGGCGTACCGCGTCACCAACCCATGTCCATGGTCGATGTCGACCACCCGCCCATACGCAGAGCGACGGCCGGCGAAGGTCACGACGCCGGGCGCCGTCGCCATCACTTTCTGCTTGTACGGTCCCGCCATGTCGACGCCGTAGTGCATGGAGTAGCGGCCGTTGATAGGGTCTTTGCGGCGCCCGAAGTAGCTGGTCACGTAGTAGTTTTCGAGCGGCTTAACCAGCGGCAGCGATCCATAGAAGTCTACGACCTGTTCCCACCGCTCCAACCGGCGCTCCAATTCGACCCGGAGTGCATCGTCCTCGTCGCTCAGATTCATATCCGGGGCGAGCGCCTCGAACGGACCGCCCTTTCCGGTCGCGTCTTCCGGCCTCAGCGGAACAACCTTGTCCAGCTTCAATCCGGTGCGGCGGATCACATCCTCGACCTGGGCTATCTGGCCATGAGTACGATCGGAGATCGCCAGCAATTCGCGGCGGTGGGCATCCCGCTCGGTTTCCAGCGTGCTCTCCAGTTCGGCGACCTGCGCGCGCAAGGTGTCGTTGTCGACCGCAACAGCGCTGCGCTCAAGGATCACGGTCCGAAGATCGGTCTTCAGCGCGCGCACGTTGCTCTCCAGCAGCGTGACCTTCGCGTTGGATGCCTCAAGCTCATTGTGCAGAGCCCAGAGACGGTCATCCAGCGCCGCCCGCTCCGCCGCGATCTCCGCCTTCTCCGCCTCGACAACGGCCAGATGCTGGCGCAGGGTCCCGATATGGGCTTCCAGGGCGTTGTTCTTGCCGGTTATCTGGCGGAGTTCGGAGCTGAAAAGTTCAAGCTGGTCGTTAAGCTGCTTGCGGGCGGATGCGATGCGGTTGCGCTCGGCCTCAGAGGTCCGCAGGGCGACCTCCGTAGAGCTCAAATCCTGCTTGAGTTCCTCGTTCTGGCTGAACAGCCCCCTCAGATGGGCTTCCGTTTCCTTCAGGTCACGGGTAATGCCGACGATCGAGAGCTGATAATCGGACACCTGATCCAGCAACTTGCGATACGCCTGCCGAGATCGGGAAATGGCATCAGCCTTTTCGGCGATCATCTCCTGCTGATTCTGGAATCCGACGGTTGTGAAGCCGACCCAACCGGCAACGCCCACCCAGACAGCGATCGCGCCGGCCTGAACAGCCGTGCTCAACCGGAGATAACTCGTCTCGCCTTCGGTGCGGATGATGATCTGGCGTTCCGGCAGGAGCCGCCGAACCCGTGCCACCGCACGGTCCGTCCAGCCAACGGACTCATCGGTCATGAATAGTCCCCCGCAACTTTATTTGCGTCTCCGGCAACCACCAGCCTGCCGTCTCCTATCGTCGATCGCCTCTCCCGAGCGGTCGCCGAAAGGTACATTTGCGGGGTAGGCTTTAGCAAGGCAGTTAGCGTTCTTTTTCGCGGATAGCACCACCTGGAGACACCATTGGCCGCAGCAACGCCGCAAGACGATCAACTCCGCGGAATGGCGATGGCCCTGCGCCATTGGTTCGATGTGCGTGATGTCGAGGTCGAGCAAAGGCGCCTTGGCCTGCTGCCCTACCCCGACGGAAAACGGGGTGAGGGCTTGCCCTACGACAAGTCCTTGCGTCCTCTGGCGATGACCGCACTACCGCCGCAGCTCGTCAAATTGCGACCGGACTCGCCTATGGTCACGCTCCACTACATGCAGGATGTCTACGATGACGGTGTGCTCAGAGGCGACCCGTGGCGCTGGTGGTTCGCGTGGATCTCGGTCGAACTGATCGCCCGTTCCGGACCGGATGCCCTGGGAAGCCGGGTTCGCCGCTTCATTCTGGAAGACCCTTCGTTGGAAACGGTCCGCCATCAGGCTCCCCGGTGGCTGGCCGCCTCCCCGACGCGCGTTGCCATCCTGCAGGAGCGGCTCCTTGCCCTGGTCGATCACATGCTGTCCGAGGCCGATTCGCCTGGAAGAACCATCGCGGAACGGGTGCGCGGGAGCGTCGACGATCTCGACCGAACCCTGGTGGAGGCGATGGCCGACGAGGCCGGTCGGATCTCGGCCGCGATAACGGCCCGTATGGCAGAACGGACAGCCCGAACGTAACGCGCATGCCGCAGTATCGGCGCGCTGCACCAACGAATCTTCTTCGACGCCCAATAATCCCTCGGAGAAACACCAATCAATAAACCAACTGCAGCCTGCATTCGGCTTGCCGCCCTTAGGACAATGCATATACTGCAGTTAATAACTGTGGTTTGCGCTAAATATCCATAAATTTAATGGGTAAAAGAATCCTATGCTGGACCGGCCTCTTCTGACCGTGCACGACGCAGCCAAGATGCTCCAAGTGCAGGAAGCAACCGTGCGATCCTGGATTCGGGATAAGCGAATTCGAGCTATTAAGCTCGGAAAGGAATGGCGAATCGCTCAGGAAGATCTTGAAGCTTTCCTGAACAAGAACACAAATCAGACAAACTAGACTTGCGCGGCGATTGCCTGTTTGCCCCGTCTTTGCAACGGGGTTGTCGGCTCTTGACGTCAAGCTTCTAGAGCATAATCACCAACCGTCTTGAGTCGTACGCGATTCGACAAGGTCGAATCTGGCCCTAGTAATCCGGTCCACGGGCCAACCCGCCCGGTCGGCGAGGATCGGACATGCCCCGAAAACCGTCACCCGCCGCGATGACCGACTGAACCGCACCGAATGCCCGACGGCGCTCGACCTCATGGCCCATCGCCCGAAGCAGGTCGATCGTATCGGCCGAAACGCCCTCCTCCGCCCAGATTCTATCCGGGAGCCATTGGTGATGGATTCTGGGCGCGGCAGTCGCTTCAGCCAGGTTCATTCCATGGTCGATCAGATTGAGAAGCACCTGGAGCACCGCCGTTATGATCCTGCTTCCATCCGGGCTGCCAACCGCGCCCAGCGCCCTACCATCGGAGAGTAATAAAGTCGGAGTCATTGAGGACAACGGCCGTTTGCCGGGCGCCACAGCGTTGGCCTCGCCGCCGATCAAGCCATAGGCGTTCGGCTCTCCGGGCTTGGCCGAGAAGTCGTCCATCTCATTGTTGAGAAAAATACCGGTGCCCTCGGCGACGATCCCGCTGCCGAAGCCGAAGTTCAGCGTCGTGGTCATGGACACAGCGTTGCCGTAGCGATCCATCACCGATAGGTGCGTGGTGTTGGCCCCTTCCAGCCTGGGCGTACCGGCCGAAACCCTGTCGGATGGGGTTGACCGATCCGGATCGATCGCCGCGCGGAGATCCGCCGCGTAGTCTTTGGAAATCAGCCAGTCCAGCGGAACGTCCCAAAAGTCGGGATCGCCGAGATGGCTGGCGCGGTCCGCATAGGCTCGACGCATTGCCTCGGACATACGATGCAGACTGGCCGCCGTGTTGTGGCCCAGGGACGTCAAATCCCAACCTTCCAGGATGTTCAGCATCTGCACGAGATGGGCTCCGCCGGAACTCGGTGGCGGCATCGAGACGATGTCGACGCCGCGATAGGTGCCGCGAACCGGCGCGCGCCAGACCGTGCTGTATTCAGACAGATCCGCAGCGGTGATCGGACCGCCGTGCCTGGCCATCTCGGCGACAATCAGGTCGGCGATGCCGCCGTCGTAGAAGGCGCCCGCTCCCTGCTCTGCGATCTGGCGAAGACTGGCCGCAAGATCCGGCTGGCGCAGGACGTCGCCCGGCCGCAGGGCGGTTCCGTCGGGACGCGCGACGACCGCAAGGGTCGCCGGCCAGTGGCGGAGCCGCTCCAGGCGCGACGCGATGTTCCGATGCAGGATCGGCGTGACCCGCAGGCCCTCCTCCGCAAGCCGGATCGCCGGCGCCATGACCCTCTGCCTCGGCCATGACCCGAACCGCTCCAGCAGGTCGAGATAGCCAGCGACCGAACCGGGCACGCCCACCGCGTGATGGGAGTAGCGGGCACGGTGACGGTCGACCGAACCATCGGGAGCGAGAAAAACGTCACGATGTGCGGCGGCCGGCGCCTTCTCCCGGAAATCCAAGGCATGACTGGACTGGTCCTCGGCCCGATGAACCAGCGCGAATCCTCCCCCCCCCAGATTGCCGGCCTGGGGCAGCGTGACCGCCAGTGCGAAGGCAACGGCCGCCGCCGCATCGGCCGCGTTGCCGCCGGCTGCCAATACCTCGACGCCGATCAGGGTCGCCTCGGCCTCGCGGCTGGCCACCATCCCGCCGGAGGCTTCAACAGGCGTGTGACGATCATCGGACGTCAGGGCGGCCGGAGAGAAAGCGCCTGCCAGAGACGGAGCCAACGCCGTCCCGCCAAGTCCGCCGACGACAAGTCTTCCCGTGAAGTTTCGTCGAGTGATCATCCTTGGCCCTTTCTCGAGCGCACACTCTCAGCAACAGCATAAAACCGCCGTAGTGCCGAAAACCATGCCGCTTAGGATCATTATTCATTCCAAAAAACTAATTAATGAAACCATATCCCCGCATTATAGTTTCCCTAACAGAACGAAAAAAGTCGACAGATGGTGTAGATGCGATGAACCAGATGACCCTGTCACGGACCTCGGGCGACCGCGGCCTTTCGATCACGGCCCCGTTGGGTTTCACCGTGCCTCAGAAAGAAAAGCCGGTCTTCCATAGCGCGGCGCTGACCGGCGGCGACCCAAAGATCTTCTTCAAAGTCGACCAGATTCCGGTCGATATCAACGATATGCGCCCAATTGCCGACCGGCTCGACCTGGATCGCGAGGGCTTCGAGTTGCGGACCGTCCCGACCGATGTCGACGATCTGTACGATGAAGACGCCGTCACGACCGTCTACTATGCGGAAATCGTGGACCTGGTGAAACGGGCCACCGGGGCATCACAAGTCGCCATCTTCGATCATACCCGTCGCTCCGACGGCGCCACAGGCGCCACCAACCGGGACGGCAACCGCGGCCCGGCCGCTCGGGTTCACGTGGACTATACGGCGGCTTCCGGACCGAAACGGGCCAACGACGCGCTGGGCGACGGCGCCGTCGAAGACCTTCTGGCGACGGGTGGACGCATTCTTCAGGTCAACGTCTGGCGTCCGATCAAGGGTCCAGTTCGGCGCGCGCCCCTGGCCCTTGCGGACGCGGCTTCGATCGCCCCTGATGCCCTGCTCGCCACCGATCAGGTCTTCCCCGACCGCATCGGCGAGATCTATCAGCTCGCCCATCAGCCGGGACAACGCTGGTACTGGGCTCCGGAGATGGAGCGCGACGAGGTGCTGCTGATCAAGGGCTGGGACACGAGGGACGGTGTCGCCAAATACACGCCGCATGGTGCCTTCCAGATCCCCGACCAGGATCCGAGCGCCCCGCCGCGAGAAAGCATCGAGGTCCGGACCTTCGCGGTGATCGAGGGCTGATCCCGAGCCCGGCCGGCGCGCCATGGAGTCTTTGCATGTCAAGGCTGAGGGCGCGCCGAACGAGTCTGCACATCCTTTGACACCGCCCGTGCGCGCGCTTATCAACGCGCCAACCGCAACCGGGCATACGGGTTTGGGATGAACCATCTCGACGCACTCGAAGCGCAGTCCGTCTATATCTTGCGCGAGGCGTACAACAAGTTCGACCGGATGGGGATCCTCTGGTCGCTGGGCAAGGACAGCAACGTCATGCTGTGGCTCGCCCGCAAGGCATTCTTCGGCCATGTCCCCTTCCCGACGCTGTTCTGCGACACCGGAAAGAAGTTTCCGGAGATGTATGCGTTCCAGAAACGCTACAAGGACGAGTGGGGCATCAACCTGATCGTGCGCGACTGCCCGCCGATCGAGGAGATCGATCCGACTCTGCCGCCGGCCGCGCGTTCCGCCGCCCGCAAGACCGAGGGCCTGAAACGGATCATCGCCGAGCTCGACATGCAGGCCGTCGTCGCCGGCATCCGGCGGGACGAGCAGGCGACGCGGGCCAAAGAACGCGTGTTCTCGCCGCGCGGAGAGAACGCCGAATGGGATTTCCGCGACCAGCCACCGGAGTTCTGGGACCAGTTCAAGACCGACTTCGCGCCGGGCACCCATATCCGCGTGCATCCGCTGCTGCATTGGACCGAATTGGATATCTGGCTCTACATCCAGCGCGAACGGATTCCGGTCGTCGATCTCTATTTCGCGAAGGACGGCAAGCGATACCGCTCTCTCGGCGACGTGGACATCACCTTCCCCGTCGACAGCGACGCCGACACCGTCGAGAAGATCATCGCCGAACTGCGCGAGACCAAGGTCGCGGAGCGCAGCGGCCGCGCCATGGACCACGAGGCCGAGGACGCGTTCGAGCGCCTGCGCTCGGCGGGATACATGTGAGAGAGCCTGCCCAGATGACAGCCACGCCCATCACCGATCTCGCGCCGATGAAGCTTGTCATCGTCGGCCACGTGGATCACGGGAAGTCGACCCTGATCGGCCGCATGCTGCATGACACCGGCTCCCTGCCCGAGGGTAAGGCAGAAGCGGTCAAGGCCATGTCCGACCGCCGCGGCATGCCGATGGAATGGGCCTTCGTCCTCGACGCCCTGCAGGCCGAGCGCGATCAGGGCATTACCATCGACACCACTCAGATCTTCTTCAAGACACCGGTCCGCCCGTACGTGATCATCGACGCACCGGGCCATAAGGAGTTTCTGAAGAACATGGTCTCCGGCGCTGCGTCCGCCGATGCGGCCATCCTGGTGGTGGATGCGAAGGAAGGCGTGCAGGAGCAGACCCGACGGCACGGCTACATCCTGCACCTGCTCGGCCTCGACCAGGTCGTCGTCGCGGTGAACAAGATGGACCTGGTCGACCACGATCAGGCGCGTTTCGAGCAGGTGGCAGGCGAAGTCCGCGACTACCTCGCCGGAATGGGCATCACCCCCTCGGCCATCCTGCCGGTCTCGGCGCGGCACGGGGACGGTCTGGCATCGAAATCCGCCAACATGCCGTGGTTCGACGGTCCGACCATGATCGAGGCGCTGGACGCCCAGGACCAGAAGCCGCTGCCGGTCGAGCTGCCGCTGCGCTTTCCGATCCAGGACGTCTACAAGTTCGACGAGCGCCGGATTCTCGCCGGCCGGATCGAGAGCGGGAAGCTGAATGTCGGCGACACCCTGCTTTTCAGCCCCAGCAACGCGACCGCCCAGGTCCAGAGCATCGAGGCCTGGAGCGTCGATGGCCCGGTCCTGTCCGCCTCCGCCGGCCAGTCCATCGGTATCACCCTGAACGACCAGCTCTTCGTCGAGCGCGGCTTCGTTGCCAGCCATCAGGTCGACCCGCCGATCCAGACCAATGTCTTCAGTGCGCGTATCTTCTGGCTCGGCCGGGCCCCGCTCGAAGTCGGCCGGCGCTACAAGCTGAAGCTCTCGACCCTGGAGCACCCGGTCGAGGTGCAGGCGATCGAGCGGGTGATCGACGTCGCCGATCTCTCCGAGCGTCCGGCCGACCGGATCGAGCGGAACGAAGTTGGCGAGGTCGTGCTACGCGCCCGGGCGCAGCTCTCCCTGGACGAGTTCACCGCCAACCCGCGCCTCGGTCGGTTCGTTCTGATCGACGGCTACGACATGGCGGGCGGCGGCCTGATCTCCATGGACGGCTTCCACGACCTGCGGCGCTCGAACACGCCGACCTCCCAGAACATCACCGCGGTTGAGACACGGGTCACCACCGACGCGCGCTGGGCGGCTAACGGCCACCGGTCCGGCGTGCTCTGGCTCACCGGCCTCTCCGGCGCGGGCAAGTCGACCCTGGCCCTGGAGCTGGAGCAGGCGCTGTTCCGCAAGGGCTGGCAGGTCTACGTACTGGACGGCGACAACATCCGTTTCGGCCTGTCCGCCGATCTCGGTTTTGCGCCGAAAGACCGGGAGGAGAACATCCGGCGGGTCGGCGAGGTGGCGGCGCTGTTCGCGCGTGCCGGCGTGCTGGTGATCACAGCCTTCATCTCCCCCTACCGCTCGGACCGTGACCGCGCCCGCGCCGTAGCGCCGGACCTGTTCCACGAGGTCCACGTCAACGCCGGGCTCGAGATCTGCGAGGAACGCGACCCCAAAGGTCTCTACAAGAAGGCGCGGCGGGGCGAGATCCCGGAGTTCACGGGCATCTCGGCTCCGTACGAGGCGCCGGAAAACCCGGAGGTCGAAGTCGACACCGGAACCCAGACTCTCTCCCAGTCGGTCGAACAGTTGCTCCGATACGTCGAAGCGAATTTCGGCGGCAAGGGAAGCTGAGTTTCCGTGCCGGACAAGACGGAACGGGTCGATGTCGTTCTCGTCGAGAACGACATCGAACAAATCGCGGCTTTTCGACAGCAAGCGATCGACTGGCTGGGCCAGCATGCCGCGCCCCACGGTGTCGCCTGGAACCTGGAGGAATTTACCCTTCACGCGACGCGCGGCGACACGCTGATCGGCATGCTGGTCGGCTGCACCAATCTCCAATGGTTGCATGTCGATCTGCTCGCGGTGCGGCCGCAGGAGCGCCGTGGCGGTGTCGGTAGCGCCCTGCTCGCCAACGCCGATGAGCTCGCCCGGAAGCGTGGCTGTGTCGGCATCTGGCTCGACACGTTCGATTTTCAGGCGCCGGACTTCTATCCCCGCTTCGGCTTCACCGAGTTCGGCCGGATCGACGATATGCCGCCCGGCCATACCCGATTTTTCTTTACCAAGCGCCTGTAGAGTTCAGACGGGATCCGCGGCTGCGCGCTTGTGACCGATTGATGGCGGCGACCTTCGGCCACATTTTCTGCGCCGGACCGCGAACCCGGATTTAGGCTCCCGGCAGCCGACCTGGCGGGATCGCGGGCGAGACGTCCCACGAGGAGACGACCATGGACTACGAGGGTTACTTCCGCGATCAGCTAGACGCGCTGCGCGGCGAAGGGCGATACCGGGTGTTCACCGATATCGAGCGCCGCCGGGGCGCCTTCCCGCGCGCGATGCGTTACCGCGACGGCGGGGAGCCAACCGGCGACGTTACCGTCTGGTGCTCGAACGACTATCTCGGCATGGGACAGTTTCCGGCCGTCCTCGCCTCCATGCACGAAGCGCTCGACCGCAGCGGCGCCGGCGCCGGCGGAACCCGGAACATCTCCGGCACCACCCACGACCACGTCCTGCTCGAAGCCGAACTCGCCGACCTTCACGGCACGGAGGCCGCCCTCCTCTTCACCTCGGGCTACGTGTCCAACTGGGCGGCGCTCGGAACCTTGGCGTCGAAGATGCCTGGCTGCGTGGTGCTGTCCGATGCGTCCAACCACGCCTCGATGATCGAGGGAATCCGCCACAGCCGGGCGGAGAAGGTTATCTGGCGGCACAACGACCCGGAGGACCTGAACCGCAAGCTCGCCGCGCTCGACCCGAACCGTCCGAAGCTGGTGGCGTTCGAGAGCGTCTACTCCATGGACGGGGACATCGCGCCGATCGCCGAGATCTGCGACGTCGCCGAGGCCCATGGCGCGATGACCTATCTGGACGAGGTCCACGCGGTCGGGCTGTACGGCCCGCGCGGCGGCGGGATCTCCGAACGCGACGGCCTGGCCGACAGGCTGACGGTGATCGAGGGTACCCTGGGCAAGGCGTTCGGGGTGATGGGCGGCTACATCGCCGCCTCGGCGGCGCTTTGCGACTTCGTGCGCAGCTTCGCCTCCGGCTTCATCTTCACCACCGCCCTGCCGCCTGCCGTTGCCGCCGGCGCGCGGGCCAGCATCCGCCACCTGAAGACAAGCGACGTCGAACGCGAGGCCCAGCGCGAGCGGGTGACCAAGGTCCGCGCCGGCCTCGACGCCGCCGGCATCCCCCATCTCGCCAACCCGAGTCACATCGTGCCAGTAATGGTGGGCGACGCCGTTCAGGCGAAGCGGATAAGCGACGAGTTGTTGGACGAGTTCGGCATCTACGTGCAGCCGATCAACTACCCGACCGTCCCGCGCGGCACCGAGCGTCTGCGCCTCACGCCGTCGCCGGTCCATAGCGACGCCGATATCGACCACCTGGTCGCCTCGCTGGGGACGATCTGGACCCGGTCGGGGCTGAAGCGGGCGGCGTAAGGCGGACACGCGCCGAGCCCGCCGAGGGCGAGGTCGGGGGCTTCGGTCTCAGTCGCGGTTCGACCATGCCGGAGACTCCCTTCCGACGCTTACCCCTTCGACACTCCCCGGCCTTGTGCCGGGGTAGTCCTATCCGGCATCCCGATCTCCTCAAGTGTTGCCCCGGCCCTAGGCCGGGGAGTGCGGGGGGATGGTAAGAAGGTGCCGGGGGTCGCGACGGTGATCGCGGCCTGCGACTACGCCGCTTTCTCCAATCCGAAGACCCGCTTGGCGAAGCCTGGATAAATCTCCGCGATCTCCCCGGCGATACGGCCCCGCATAAGGGCAAGGGTCTCGGCATCCGGCAGCGGCGTGGTCGGCACCTCCGCCGGCACGTCGTAGTCGAAGCCGGTGTTCTCGGCGATGCTCTCGACGGTCTCGCCCGGATGCACGCTCTTCAGAACGAAGCGGCGGCGCTCCTTGTCGACGTCGAACAGGCAGCGGTCGGTGATCATCGCGAACGGTCCGCCGGGCCGGTAGACGTTCGGTTCCGAAAAGCCCGGAGCGGAGATGAAGTCCACCTGCTCCACCAGCGTCCGTTTCGTGTGTTCCAGGCGGAACAGGATGACCCGCGGAACCACGTAGTACAGATACCCCGAGCCGAAGGAGCCGGGAAACCGTGCCTTCGGCAGGTCCGGGTCGCCGATCGACACGAGGTTGATGTTGGCATTGCCGTCGATCTGGGCGCCGGAGAGGAAGAACGCGTCGATCCGGCCTTGCCCCGCGCAGTCGAACAGCTCCTTGCCGCCATCGGTGAAGAAGTTGTGATCCTCCGAGCCGAGCACGGACACCCGCGTCCTCTCGCCCGACCGCGCCCGGGCCAGCAGGGCCGCCGCTCCCGGGACCGGCGACGACGCGCCGACGGCAACATGACGCAACCCGTCCAACATGCCCGCGATGGTGTGGATCAGGATTTCTTCCAGCCGCACATCGCTCTGCGAAGACAGCGTGGCGCTCATTCAGCCGCCTCCCGGCCAACGACGAACTCGGCCAAATAGGCGGCGAAACCCTCTTCGGTCCGGGCCATCTCGGCGTAGCGGGCCAAATGGGCCTGATCGACGGCCAAATCGGTGGCCGGCAGACCTTGAGGCCAGCTCCCCCGCTTCGCCTCGACCATCGCGGTGACGTAGAGGCCCGGAATCGTCCCGGCCTTGGTCGCCGGATCGGCCATCAGGTCGCCGTCGACGATTTCCTCCACCGTGACCAGGGTGTCGCGCGCCGCATGCGCCATGACCATCAGTTCGCGCCGCACGCCGATCCACACATTGCCGTGCCGGTCCGCCTTCGCGGCGTGAAACACAGCGAGGTCCGGGGTCAGCGCGGGGATTGCCACCACCGGATCGTTCTCGGCGAAGGGGTTGTCGATCACCTTCCAATCGTCCCGCCGGGCCAGGATGTCCGAGCCGATCAATCCGCGCATGACCGAGAACGGCGCCCCCCGCTCCGCCGCCTGGAGTCCCGCGTGGATGGCGGGACAGGTGGCGTCCTTCACGGTGATGCTGCCGGCCTTGACGGCGGCGGTGAAGCGCGGCGCCAGCCCATGCTCGCCAAGGGTCACGGCCGATGTCTCCGCGACCGCGACGCAGCCGGCCCCGATCAGCAGATCGCCGTGGTAGCCGAAGACCGGGACGCCGATGAGATGCAGGTCCTTTACCCCGCGCCGGATCACCGCCCGCCAAAGGGCGTTCGCGCAACCGGAGTAGTCCGGCGGCAGCGCGATCTTCGCACCGTCCCTCACCTTGGCGGCAAGCGCGTCCAGGTCGGTCAGCAACTCGGTCATCTCATCCTCCGACGTTCCCGCCAAGTCTGCGCCTCCGCGCCGCTCCGATCAACGCACGGAAGGTCCGGCATCCTACTGTCCGAACCCCTCGATCGGCGCCACATAGCTGCTGTAGGTCGTGTTCGCCGCCCAGCCCGCGTCCACCGGCAGCGTGACTCCGGTGATGGCGGCTGCAGCGTCGGAAAGCAGAAAGGCGATCGGTTCGGCGATATGGCGCGGGCGGACGAGCATCTTGAGCGCGCCGGCATCCTTGATCGCCTCCGGGTCCCGGTGGCCGCTGTCGATGCGGGCCTGGATCGCCGGGGTGATGGTGTAGGTCGGGCCGACGGCGTTCACGCGGATGCCGTGGACGCCGTACTCGACCGCCAGGATCTCGGTCAGGCCTTTCACCGCGATCTTGGAGATGTTGTAGCTCGGGATCGGCAGGGCGGCGAAGCTGTTGATCGAGGCCAGATTGACGATGGCACCGGACTGCCGCGCTTTCATCCGGCGGCAGGCGGCGACGTTGACCGACCAGGTGCCGCGGTAGTTCACGTCCATGATCCGGTCGGCCTCGGCACGATCCATCCGTTCGGTGGTCATGGCGTTCTGCAAGATGCCGGCGGAATGGACGACGGCCCCCACCGGGCCGATCTGGCTCTCGACCGTATCGAAGAAGTCCTCCACCGCCCGATCGTCGGCGACGTCGAGGACCATGGCATGCGCCTCGGTGCCGAGGGCCTTCAGTTCCTCCACCGCTTTGGTCGCGGCATCGGCGTTGATGTCGGCGATGACCAGCCGATCCCCCTGCTCGGCCAGCACGTCGGCGGTCGCCCGACCGATCCCGCTGGCCCCGCCGGTGATGACGCTGATGCGGCTCATGACTTCCTCCCCAGGGTCTGCGCCCCTTTTTTGTGCTGGCCGGACGGTCCGCCGTCCGCCGGGCCCTGATCATCGCAACCGGCTGGGTGCTGCGGCAATGGGCAACTGCCGGTAAATGCCGGTGATGGAAGCCGTAGGCGGACATTCGCGACGGACTGTGTTAGCCGATGACTGTACCGTCCGCGTTCATTCCGGGACCCGCCCCATGCGCCTGCCAGACCGTGTTCTCGATCACGCCCGAATTCCCGAGTTCAGCAATCCCTATTTCGGAAAGGTCCGAGACTGCTACGACCTGACCGACGACCGACGCATTCTCATCGCCTCGGACCGGATCTCCGCCTTCGACCGGATTCTCGCCTCGATTCCGTTCAAGGGGCAGGTCTTGACCCAGATGGCGCGGTTTTGGTTCGAGCGTACCGCCGATATCTGCCCGAACCACGTTCTGGACTATCCGGACCCGAACGTCGTGGTGGCGCGAAAGGTGGAGATCCTGCCGGTGGAGATCGTCGTGCGGGGCTATCTGGCGGGTACGACGAGCACCTCCATCCTGACGCGCTACAAGAAGGGGGAGCGGGAAATGTACGGCCACGTCTTCCCGGACGGGATGCGCGACAACGAGAAGCTGTCGGCCCCGATCCTCACGCCGACCACCAAGGCGTTCGACGGCGGCCACGACGCCCCGCTTACGGCAGACGATATCCTGTCCCAGGGCCTCCTGACGGAGTCTCAGTGGGCAAGCGTGTCGACAATCGCGCTCGCCCTTTTCGACCGGGGTCAGGAGATGGCGGCGGAGCGCGGTCTGATCCTCGCTGACACGAAGTACGAGTTCGGGACGGACGCGGAGGGAACGATCCTGCTGGCCGACGAAATCCATACCCCGGACAGCTCGCGATTCTGGCTGGCGGAGGGATACGACGCTGCGTTCGTCGCCGGCACCCGGCCACCGTCATTCGACAAGGATATCATCCGTGCCTGGGTCGATGCCCGCTGCGATCCCTATCACGACGAGATCCCGGACATCCCAAAAGACCTGATCGACCGGACCGCCCAGGTCTATGTCGACGCTTTCGAGGCGATCACCGGACAGGAGTTCCAGCCGGACGTCTCGGGAGACACACCTCTCGACCGCATCCGGGCCAATCTCGCGCGATACTTCCCCGCGTCTTGACGGCGGCTATTCCCTGAAGGTCACGAATTCGTCGAGCGGGACGCGCTCGGTGACGAGCGTGTTCTCCGCCTTGCCCCAGTCGGCGTAGCCGAGGGACATGCCGCAGACCACCGCCTCCATCTCGTCCAGGCCGAGTTCGGCCCGGATAACCTTGTGATAGGGCGCGAATGCCGCCTGGGGACAGGTCTCAAGCCCGTGCGACCGGGCCACCACCATCACGTTTTGCAGGAACATGCCGTAGTCGAGCCAGGATCCTATTTCCAGATCCCGGTCGATCACGAAGATCAAACCGACAGGCGCGTCGAAGAACAGGTGGTTGCGGCCGTGTTGCGCATGCATACGCTCGTGGTCGCCCTTCTCGATGCCGAGCAGGCCGTACAGATCCCATCCGACTTTACGGCGGCGCGTCAGATACGGATCGCGGAACTTCTTCGGGTAATAAGCCCACTCGCCCGCATGTTCCTCGTCGCCGTCGAAGGCCGTCAGGATGGCGGCCGACAGGCGGTCTTTCGCCGACCCGGTCAGAATATGGACCTTCCAAGGCTGCATGTTGGTGCCCGAAGGCGCACGGGCGGCGACCTGCAGGATGCGCTCGACCGTGGCGCGCGGCACCGGGTCCGGCTTGAACGCGCGGACCGAACGACGCTGGCCAACCGCCTCCTCGACGGGATTGAGGTCGGAGACGGGGAGCGGGATACGAGGGGCGATCTCTGTCATGGGGCGACGCTAGACGCTTCCTGCCAGATCATCCAGACCCCAAGCAGCAGCAGCGCGGTGAACAGAGCGCGACGGAAATCCCTGTCGGACAGCCGTCCGCGCAGACGCCGCCCAAGCGCCATGCCGAGGAACGCGGGAACCACACCCGCCAGCGTGCTCAGTGCCGCGCCGCCGCCGATCAGCCCATGACCGCCCAGCCCAAGCGCCAGGGCCAGGGTCGCCACGGTGAAGGTCGCGCCCATCATCTGCACCAGCCGGTCGCGGTCGAGGCCGAGCGCCTGGAGATAGGGAACCGAGGGAATGACGAAGGAGCCCGTCATGCCGGTCAGCAGCCCGGTCACCCCGCCGCAGACCGGCCCGAGCCACCGCTCGTGCCGCCCGGGCCGCGGCCAGGGCGGCGCGAGCAGGCCGAGAGCCGCGTAGAGCGCGATCGAGGCTCCAAGGACATAGACCAACAGCTCGGTCGCCACCCAGGTCACCGCGCCGGATGTCGCCGCCGTGCCGATCGCGACCGCACCGAGGAACGGCCAGAAGCGACGCAGCTGGTCAATAAGGCCGCCGCCCGCAACGGCCTGTAGCAGGTTGGTGAGGAAGGATGGAAGGAGCATTGCCGCCATTGCCGCGGGCAGGCCCAACAGGGGTGTGAGCAGAGCCAGACTCACCGTCGGAAGCCCGAGCCCGACCACACCCTTCACAACGCCCGCAAGGAAGAGAACGCCGGCAATGACGGCGAGGTCGTTGGCTTCGGTCATCGAAGGAGCATACGGCAAGTCGCCTCGTGCGCCTCGGGGACCGCCGACGACGACACCTGCTCAGCCTTTCCGGAGCATCTCGAAATGCGGGATTCCATCCTCGTCGTAGGGACCTTTCACCGCCGCATAGCCCAGGCTTTCATAGAACTCTCGAAGATAGGCCTGGCCATTGAGCCGGACGGCCCGCGTAGCGTACTCGGCCTCCGCGAACCGATGACATTCTGCCATCAACAGACGGCCAAGGCCCCGTCCGCGCGCCGCCGCCGTCGTCAGAACCCGCCCCACCGCCGGTTCCGGGTAATAATCACCGGGTGCGAAGAGCCGGGCATAGGCCAGCAGCACGCCCTCTCCCGGGTGACCGTCATAGCCGAGCAGATGCCAGGCTCGGGAGTCCTTGCCGTCGATCTCCGGATAGGGGCACTCCTGCTCGACAATGAAGATGTCCACCCGCGCCTTGAGGATCGCGTAGACCTGGTCGCGGTCGAGTTGGTTCCAGCGGTGCCATCGCCAGGTGACCGGAGGCAGCGGATCCACGCTCACGGCCGGTTCGCCTGTTGGGTGGCGAGGCCCTGCCGGATCTGCAGAACCGACGTCAACGGCACCAGCACGAAGCCAGCCTCCCGAGCCTTCGGGATCCAGGCTTCGAGCACGTTCAGCGTGGCGTCGCGCGGGTGACCGATGGCGATCGCCGTTCCGGCCTGCCGGGCGACACGTTCGGTCTGCGCAAGCCGCAGTTCGACCTCGGCGGCCGTATCCGTGTTGTCCAGGAAGACGTCCCTGACCGCCGTCGGCACGCCCATCGATGCGGCGGTAGCGGCAGCGACGCTCCTTGGCGAGGTCAGGCTGTCCAGAAACATCAGTCCCCTATCCCGCAGCCCCTCGGCGACGAGGCGCATGCCCTCCTCGCTCTCGGTGAACAGGCTGCCCATGTGGTTGTTGATCCCGACATAGCCCTCGAACCGGGCCAGATCCCAATCCAGCCGGCTCAAGACCTCGATGGCACCGAGCCGCATGTCCAGCGCATGGGGCCCTGGATCGGCGTCGGCGCCGTGCGGCTGCATGGGAATATGCGCCAGCAGTTCATGCCCTGCCTGACGCGCCGCTCGAGTCTGCTCTTCCAAACCATCGGCATACGGGAGATAGGCCAGAGTCAGCGGAGCCGGCAGGTCGACGGCCCGCCGGGAGCGCCTGACATCGATGCCGAGATCATCGAGCACGATGGCGATCTTCGGCGCATCCGATGTGACGTCTCCGGCCACGGCGAAACGACGCCAGGCCGGCAGGGAATCGTCCGCCGTTGCCGGAGGCGCAGGTAGTGCCGCAACGGCCGCCGACGCTGGGACGGGTGACGGGGTCGGAGCCTTCTGCCGCGCAATCGCCTCGACGGCCGTGGCCATCTTCGGCAGAGGAATGCCGGGCACCATCGTCGGTTCGGAAGGAGGGGTCCCGGTAGCCGCGGCGTCCGGGCCCCGAGCCGGCGCTGAGGCGGCCAGCGCCGGTATCGGCGTCAACGCCTCCGGTGTTCGATCGCCCGCGATCCAGGCGCCGACCCCGATTCCGCCGCCGAACAGCAAACCGGCGCCGACAACCGCGAGCGTGGCGCGCACAAGCAGGCCGCGGGCGGTTGCCGCGGATTTCTTCGACATACGATTTGGCTTCTTGCGCTGTGCCGCCATCCTAGCCGCTTCTCTGCCGGTGCCGAGGTTGTTAAGGTAGCATGCAACGGCTATCCCGCTACATAAACAACGATCTCCAAGCGTTTGAAATGTTTCTGCTGATCGATAACTACGACAGCTTCACCTACAACCTCTACCACTTCCTCGGGGAGTTGGGCGCGCGGTTCGAGGTGCGGCGGAACGACAAGATCACCGTGGAAGAGATCATCGATCTCAACCCGGAGGGCATCGTGCTGTCGCCCGGGCCCTGCGATCCCGACCGGGCGGGCATCTGCCTCGAACTCGTGGAGCGGTGCGCGGCCACCATTCCGATGCTCGGCGTCTGCCTCGGCCACCAAACGATGGGTCAGGCTTTCGGCGGCACGGTGACCCGCGCGCCGGTGCCGATGCACGGCAAAGTCTCGGCGGTACTGCACGCCGGGACGGGCGTGTTCGAAGGGCTGCCCTCGCCGATGGAGGTGACCCGGTATCACTCGCTGATCGTCCCCGACCGGGACTGGCCCGAAGTGCTGGAGAAGACCGCCTGGACCGAAGACGGCATCGTCATGGGGCTCAAGCATCGCGATTTCCCGTGCTACGGCGTGCAGTTTCATCCCGAGAGCATCGCATCGCAGTTCGGCCATCGGATGCTTGCGAACTTCCTGCGCCTGGCAGGCTTCAACGGCCAACCGATCCAACCGATCGAGGAGATCGAGGCGCGGCTGCAGAGAACTGGAACATGAGCGGCGATCTTGGCGACATGAAGGCGCTGCTCGCGCTGGTCGCGGACGGCAAGCCCCTGAGCGAGAAACAGGCGGAGGCGGCGTTCGATATCATCATGTCCGGGAACGCGACGCCGGCGCAGGTAGGCGGTTTCCTGATGGCGCTGCGGGTCCGCGGCGAGACGGTGGACGAGATCACCGGCGCCGCCCGGACGATGCGCGCCAAAGCGCTCAAGATCGAGGTTCCGGCCAACGCCATGGACAACGTCGGCACCGGCGGCGACGGGGCCAAAACATACAATGTCTCGACCGCCGCCTCCTTCGTGATCGCCGGCGCAGGGGTGCCCGTAGCTAAACACGGCAACCGCGCCCTGTCGTCGCGCACGGGCGCAGCCGACGTGCTCGGCCATCTCGGGGTCAACACCGACTGTGACATGGCCCTGGTGAAGAAAGCGATCGATGAGGTCGGGATCTGCTTCTTCATGGCACCGCGCCATCACACCGCCATGCGGCACGTCGCCGGACCCAGGGTCGAACTCGGCACCCGCACCCTGTTCAACATTCTCGGCCCGCTCTCCAATCCCGGCATGGTGAAGACCCAGCTCGTCGGCACCTTCTCCCGGGATTGGGTGGTGCCGATGGCCGAAACCCTGGGCAAGCTGGGGTCGACCCGCGCCTGGGTGGTTCATGGCGACGGATTGGACGAGTTGACCCTGGCTGGAACGACGACCGTCGCGAGCCTCGAGAACGGCAAGGTAGAGACGTTCGAAATCACCCCGGAAGACGCCGGCCTGAAGCGTGCGCCGCTGGAAGCCGTGCGCGGCGGCGACCCGGAGGAAAACGCCGTCGCTCTCCGGGCGGTGCTGGACGGCGCCCCCGGTGCCTATCGAGACATTGTCCTGCTGAACGCCGGCGCGGCGCTGGTGGTCGCCGGCAAGGCGGCCGATGTGAAGTCCGGCGCCGACCTGGCGGCCGAGACCATCGACAGCGGCAAGGCCAAAGCCAAGCTCGACGCGCTGATCGAAATGACCAACCGGGGGACCGCGTGATGCGAGACGTTCTGGCAGAGATCTGCGCCCACAAACGCGGCGAGATCGCCGACCGAAAGAAGGCGCGCACCCTGACGCAATTGGAAGCATTTGCGAAGGCGGCCACCCCCACGCGCGGCTTCGCCAAGGCCCTGAAGGCGGCCTCGCGCACCGGCTACGGTCTGATCGCCGAGATCAAGAAGGCGTCGCCTTCGAAAGGCTTGATCCGCGCCGATTTCGACCCGCCAGCCCTCGCGCGCGCCTATGCGGATGGCGGTGCGAGCTGCCTCTCGGTGCTGACCGACGAGAAGTACTTCCAGGGAGCGGACGCCTATCTGGAAGCGGCCCGCGCCGCGGTGGACCTACCCTGTCTGCGCAAGGACTTCATGCTCGATCCCTACCAGATCGTCGAGGCGCGGGCGCTTGGCGCGGACTGTGTTCTCCTGATCATGGCCGCGATCGACGATTCCCTGGCGGCGGAGTTGGAACAAACGGCAACGGACCTTGGCATGGATGTTCTGGTCGAGGTTCATGATGCCGGGGAAATGACACGGGCGTTGAAACTCGCCTCGCCGTTGATCGGTGTGAACAACCGCAACCTGAAGACCATGACAACCGATCTGGCGACGGCGGAGGCGCTGGCCTCGATGGTCCCGGCGGAGCGGACGTTGATCGCGGAAAGCGGTCTGTTCACGCCTGAGGATCTCGCCCGGATGGCGCGGGTGGGAGCGCGATGCTTCCTGATCGGCGAGTCCCTCATGCGCCAGGACGACGTGGCGGCCGCGACCCGAACGATCCTGGCGGATCCCCTTCCCGCCGTCGCCTGATTCACGGTTCGCAGCGATGAGCGACTTCACCCATTTCGATGCAACCGGCAAAGCCCATATGGTCGATGTCGGCGGCAAGGAAGAAACCGAGCGTGTCGCGACCGCAAGGGGCTCAGTCTACGCCGCGCCGGAGACGATCGCACTCATCCGCGACGGCGGCGTCAAGAAGGGCGACGTGCTGTCGGTCGCCCGTCTCGCCGGCATCATGGGCGCGAAGCGGACGCCGGACCTCATCCCGCTCTGTCATCCGCTCGCTCTGACTTCGGTAAAGGTCGCCCTCACCATCGACGAGCAGCGCGGCGCCGTGGATATCGAGGCTACCTGCAAGCTAAAGGGTCGAACCGGCGTGGAGATGGAAGCGCTGACGGCCGTGTCGGTCGCCGCCCTGACGGTCTACGACATGGCCAAGGCTGTGGATAAGGCGATGCGAATCGGCGATATCCGGCTGGTCGCCAAAACGGGCGGAAAATCGGGCGACTATCGATCGGGAGAAGACGGGGGTGAGTGACAACCTGCTGCCCGTCTCCGAAGCACTGACCCGCATCCTCTCGGCGATGACGCCCCTGCCGGCCGAGACGGTTGCGCTGACCGAAGCCCTTGGCCGGGTCACCGCAGAACCGATCACTGCCCGCCGGACCCAACCTCCCGTCGCCGTTTCCGCCATGGACGGCTACGCCGTGCGCGCGGAAGACGTCGCCGCCGTGCCCGTCACCCTCAAACGGGTCGGCTCCGCCCCGGCAGGCGGGATCTTCGAGGGAGCAGTCGGTCCCGGGGAGTGCGTCAGGATCTTCACCGGCGGTCCCGTTCCGGCCGGTGCCGACGCCATCGTCATCCAGGAGGATGTCGACGCCGACAGCGAAGAAGACGGTGCCGCGGTCACCGTGCGCGAAAGCGCCGCACCCGGCACCTATGTCCGCCCCGCCGGCCTGGACTTCAGCGCAGGTGATCTGGGCCTCGCCGCAGGCCGGCGTCTGACGGCCCGCGATATCGGTCTCGCGGCCACGATGAACGTCCCCTGGATCCAGGTAAGGCGCAAACCGCGCGTGGCGATCCTGTCCACCGGCGACGAGATCGTGCGGCCGGGCGAACTCACCGACCCGATGCGGATCGTCTCGTCCAATGCGTACGCGCTGGCGGCAGTGGTACGCGCCGTGGGCGGCGAGCCGGTCGATCTGGGAATCGCGCCCGACCACGAGGGCGCACTCCGGCGCATCGCGTCCGGTGCCCGGGGCGTCGACATGCTTGTTACGACAGGCGGCGCGTCGGTCGGACGACACGACCTCGTCCAAAAGGCCCTGGGCGATGGCGAGTTCGGCGCGGACGCGCTGGAGGTGGGGTTCTGGAAGATCGCCATGCGGCCCGGTAAGCCTCTGATCTTCGGCCGTTTCGCCGGCGTGCCCATGCTTGGGCTTCCCGGAAACCCGGTCTCCACCGTCGTCTGTGCCACCGTGTTTCTACGCCCGGCCATCGAGACGATGCTCGGCCTGCAAACCATCGGCGCTCGAGAAGAGGACGCGGTCCTTGCGGTCGACCTGAAGCAGAACGACAGGCGGCAGGACTACGTGCGCGCCACTTGGGAAGCGGACGACGACGGACGCCGCCGCGTGCGGCCGTTCACCCGTCAGGACAGCTCTATGATGTCCCGCCTCGCGGCTGCGGACTGCCTGATCGTCCGCCCGGCGCACGATCCGAGTCGCCGCGCTGGCGAAACGGTTCGCGTCCTCTGTCTGGACGGCGACTTCCTATCGATTTAAGCGAGTCGCGGGAGCGTTTGTCCCCCAACTTATCCACAATCCTTGACCACACGGCGGATCAAAAGTAGAACATTCGCGTTTGTACCGTATTTGTTCGCGCGACCGCAGGCCCCTGCCATCGGTCGCAGGACCCGACAGACCGAGGGATCGCCGATGCTCACCCGCAAACAGCACGAACTGCTGACGTTCATCCACACGCGGCTTGAGGAAGGCGGCGTGTCCCCGTCGTTCGACGAGATGAAGGAGGCGCTGAACCTGAAGTCGAAGTCGGGCATTCACCGTCTGATCACGGCGCTGGAGGAGCGGGGTTTCATCCGCCGCCTCCCCCACCGGGCCCGGGCCCTTGAAGTGCTCCGGCTACCCGACGGCAGCTCCGTCGCTTCGCACGCCGCCGACTTGGCGCCGGCACCGGAGATCCGTGGGTTTGCCCCGAACGTCATTCCCGGCAACTTCCCGATGCGCAGCGCCGGCCGGGAACAGCCCTCCGACAGCGACGGCGGTTTCGAGTTGCCTCTCTATGGCCGGATCGCCGCCGGCACGGCCATAGAGGCGATCAGCGATCCGACCAGCACGGTCTCGGTTCCGCTCTCGATGGTCGCCGGAGGCGAACACTATGCGCTCGAGATCGCCGGGGATTCCATGATCGAGGACGGTATCCTCGATGGCGACACGGTCATCATCCGGCGCTGCGACACGGCTGAGAACGGGTCGGTGGTGGTCGCCCTGATCGACGAGAGGGAAGCCACCCTTAAACGGCTGCGCAGGAAGGGGAACTCCGTGGCGCTGGAGCCTGCCAACTCAGCCTATAAGACGCAAATTTTCGGCCCGGATCGCGTCCGGATCCAGGGCCGTTTGGTCGGCTTGATCAGAAACTATTGATAGCGTCGCCTAGCGACGCGGAAGAGCAGCCTGACCGGTGCCCCCAGTCCAATGTCTGCTTTGACGCCTTAGCTTCGCGTGCTGGCGAAAAGGTTGCCCCAATCCACGCCCTGCGGCTCGGCCACACGCTTCTGCTCCGCCCGGCGCTTGTCGCGTTCGACACACGCCTTGTCCATGGCGTTTGAGCGGATCTGCTTTCGGTTCGTTACCGAGATTTGCCCGAACAGGTTCGACGCCCACCGTTCGCGAGCGGGGTTGTCAGTCGCCGCCGCCTGTTTGATCGCGACGTATGCCAGGTTTTTCTTCCCGACAACTTCTGCGACGGAGTCTGCAAGAATAGCGAACGAGCACTCCCGTACCGGCATGCGCATCACGAACCCTTTCGCCAGACTCACTCAATATATTGCATTTAATACATCAAGCGCCCACAAGACAGTGAAAAGTTTTACCGAACATTAATCATATCTCTAACCTGATAGTGGTGAGGCGCCTCAGCGGGACACGGTACCGACCACCCAGGGCCGCACACCGCGCTCCCCGAAAACCGTCTGCATTCTGGGTGCAATGCCCAAAGGACCCGGCGCAAGCCAGACGGCATGGGCGCCGTCACGCTGCAGATCGGGACGATGAACCACGATGGTGGGCCCGCTGCACGGCGTTCGGAGGCGGACGACGGCGATCAGCACGTCAGACGCAGCACAATCCTCCAGCGCCGCCTCATGGGACGTCACGAGCGACAAGAGCAACCCATCGCGCCGCAGTGTGCAGCCAAGGTCGTCACAGGCAAGGGCTACACCGTGCCCAGCCGCTTCACTATCGCGATCCCAGGCGGCAAGCGTTACGGCATCGTCGACTCCCCAGCGACGTGACCAGACCGAGCGTTGGAAGCGGCTGCCACGCTTCCCTGAGACGGCCCACCCGCCATCCTCATCGGCGGCGACCGCGCTTAGCCGTCCATCGGCGGATACCAGGACGTCCGGCGGCGAAACGCTGGCCCAAAGCACAACCCCGACAATCACCGGCAACAACCCGACCCATCGCAGGCGCGTTCGCCAAATCGCAATCCAGCACCCACCAAGCGCAACAGCTACCATGCCGGCGACGGGCAACGGATAGACGGATGCGGCGGGTCCCGTCGCCGCAACGACGTGCTCGGCGACGGACAGAGTTGTGTCGATGCCGACCCCCATGGCGGGCAGCACCCATGCCTCCAGGCCGAACGGCATCGCCAGAAGCCCGGCGATGCCCGCAGGCATCGTAACGAAAGCGGTCAGGGGGACGGCGAACAGATTTGCCGCCAGCCCTCCGAGGGCAAGCGCCTGAAAGTGGTAGGTGACGAAGGGCGCCGTCGCCAAGCTCGCGATCAGCGAGGTCGCGGCCACCCCAACGATATACCTCGCTGCGCCCACCGCCCACCGCGCCGGCCCGTCGTACCCGGCACCGATACGGGCGGAGCGCCAACTCTCATATGCGGCAACCAGGGCAACGACGGCTGCGAAGGAGAGTTGGAAGCTCGCGCCGACCAGTGCATCGGGACGAAGAATCAGGACACTGAACCCGGCAAGAGCGACCAGGCGAAGGGTGACGGCTTCTCGGTCTACCAGGATCGCCAGAAGCACCACACCCGTCATCAGAAACGCACGCTGGGTCGGTACGGGCGCCCCGGCGAGCAGGAGATAGGCGGCGCTTCCGGCGAGCGCCGTCAGAGCCGCGATCTTCTTGACCGGCCAGCGCAGAGCGATGCCGGGAACGAGGCAGAGCGCGAGGCGTATGGCACCGAACAGTGTGCCGGCGACCAGCCCCATGTGCAGGCCGGAAATCGCCAGAAGGTGCGCCAACCCCGAATCCCGGAACGCGGCCACCGTTGCCTCGTCCAGACCGGCACGTTCTCCGACGATCAGCGCCGCCGCCACCGCCCCTGTCTCTCCCGGCAGCGCCGCCGACAGACGTTGAGCGACCGTCGACCGCAGAGCGGCGACGCCAAGGGAGAGCCCGCCCTCGGCCGCGGCGGACAGGATCTCCGGTTCACCGATCGCGAAGCCGACCGCGCCGAGCCCGTCGAAGAACGCGCTGCGCTGGAAATCGAAGCCGCCGGGCACCGACGGCGGCGGCGGTGGGGACAAACGGGCGCGGAACCGGATCCGGTCGCCGATGTCGGGCAGCCGCTCCGACGTCCGAACGACGACCCTGACCCGGTCGGGCGGAGACGACGGCGGTCGGTCGGCGCTGATCCGAAGACCGCCGACGGTAAGACGCACGTCACTCGGACGCCGCTCCAAGCGCTCCACAATGCCCTCGATATCGGCCCAGAGCGGTCGGTCGAGCAGGACCGTGTCCACCAGGGCCGTCCGGCCGGCGGCCGTCAAGGTGCCGAGCGTCGCGAAGAACAGAACGAGGACCGGCCAGAGCGCCGCTTCGCGGAGTCGCAAGCGCCAAGCCAACGCCGACAGAACCAACGGCGGTGCCAAGACGACCAGCAGCGGCGGCTCCCAAGGAAGTCCGAAGTACAGGCCGATTCCGCTGCCGAAAGCCACCGGCAGCCATAGAGGCCAGCGCGCCCGATCCTCGGCCAGCGCGCCGATCAGAGTCCGTCGCCAACGCGATGCGATCGAGCTGACCGGGGTCTTCGCAATCGACTGCCCGCTCGGCGAGGGGACCGTTCCGGGCCCTCCGATCGGGACCGGTTGTGCGGACGTCGGTGAGCCATGGCGCCCCTGTCGCGCCCCGCGCGAGGCTGTGCTAGACACCGCTCGCGGTCTCTTTCACCGGCGCGCCGGGGAGACCTCCAGAGCGACAAAGCGCAACTGAACGTGCATGTGAAAGGCAGCCCATGTCGGTCGTCACCCGCTTCGCCCCCTCGCCCACCGGGTTCCTGCATATCGGCGGGGCGCGGACGGCCTTGTTCAACTGGCTGTTCGCCCGCCATCACGGCGGACGCTACCTTCTGCGTATCGAAGACACAGACCGCAAACGCTCCACGCCCGAGGCGGTCGATGCGATTCTCGACGGTTTGAATTGGCTCGGGCTGGACGGCGACGAGGAGCCGGTTTTTCAGTTCTCGCGGATCGAGCGCCACACGGAAGTCGCCCGCCAGCTCCTGGAAAAGGGTCAGGCCTATCGCTGCTACTGTTCGCCGGAAGAGCTCGAGCGGATGCGCGAGACGGCGCGGGCCGAAGGGCGCCAGCCGCGTTACGACGGCACCTGGCGCGAGCGCGAACCTTCGGAGGCTCCCGTCGGCGTCGATCCCGTCATCCGCATCAAAGCCCCACAGGACGGCGAGACCACCATCGTCGACGCGGTGCAGGGTTCGGTGACGGTACCGAACGCCCAACTCGACGACATGATCATCCTCCGAGCCGACGGCACACCGACCTACATGCATTCCGTGGTGGTCGACGACCACGACATGGGCATCTCCCACGTTATTCGCGGCGACGACCATCTGAACAACGCGTTCCGCCAAGCGGTCATCTATCGCGCCATGGAGTGGGACGTGCCGGTGTTCGCCCACATACCGCTGATCCACGGGCCGGACGGCGCCAAGCTGTCCAAGCGGCATGGCGCGCTCGGCGTCGATGCCTATCGGGACATGGGCTACCTGCCGGAGGCGCTGAACAACTACCTGCTGCGCCTCGGTTGGGCCCATGGCGACGAGGAGATCGTGCCGCGAGATCGGGCCGTCGAGCTTTTCGATCTGGACGGCGTCGGACGTTCCGCCTCCCGGTTCGACTTTGCCAAGCTGGAGAACCTGAACGGGCACTATATCCGCGAGGCGGACAATGATCGTCTGACGACCGAGGTCTTGGCCCGGCTGGAGGCCGAGCCCACAGGCGTGGTTCTCGACGACACCGCCCGGACCCGCATTCGTGCCGGCATGGAAGGTCTGAAAGCCAGGGCGCGAACGATCGTGGAACTGGCCGAGAACGCGCGCTTCTATGCCGCCAGCGTGCCGCTTTCCTTCGACGAGAAGGCACTGAAGCTCCTCGACGACGACGCCCGGCGCGTGTTGTCGGGGCTTGCGGAAAATCTCCGTGGGCTTAATTCTTTCCAGGAGGGAGACGTCGAACAGGCAGTTCGCTCCTTTGCTGAAGCTCAGGAACTGAAGCTTGGCAAAGCGGCGCAACCTTTGCGCGCCGCCCTTACCGGATCGGCCACATCACCGGGAATATTCGAGGTCCTGGCGGTCCTGGGAAAAGACGAGTCGCTGAGGCGCATCGACGCCGTTTGCGGCACTGCACACTAGCGGATAGTATCCGCCCGCCGCTGCGCGCGAACCCTGGCCAATGCCGGGGGCGCGGCTTCGAAACAGGGGACTACAAAGATGAGCCAGAGCAATACCGGCACGTTCACCCTCACCGACAACGCGACCGGCGAGAGCTACGAGCTTCCCGTGATCCCGGGCACCGTCGGCCCGAGCGTGATCGACGTCCGTAAGCTGTATGCGCAGACCGGGCATTTCACCTACGATCCGGGCTTTACCTCCACGGGATCGTGCGAATCCGCGCTGACCTACATCGACGGCGATGTGGGCATGCTGCTGCACCGCGGCTACTCGATCGAGGACCTTGCCGAGCATTCGGACTTCATGGACGTGGCCCATCTGCTGCTGAATGGCGAACTGCCCACGGCGAAGCAGAAGGAAAAGTTCGTCCACGACGTGACGTACCACACGATGCTGCACGAGCAGCTCGCCAACTTCTATCGCGGTTTCCGTCGGGACGCCCATCCGATGGCCATCATGTGCGGCGTCGTCGGCGGCCTGTCCGCCTTCTACCACGACAGCACCGACATCCATGACGAACGCCAGCGGATGATCGCGTCGTTCCGCCTGTTGGCGAAAATGCCGACGATCGCGGCCATGGCTTACAAGTACTCGGTCGGTCAGCCGTTCAACTATCCGCGCAACGATCTCTCCTACGCCGAGAACTTCCTGTACATGACGTTCGCGGTGCCGGCCGAGGAGTATGTGATCAGCCCGACCGTGGCCCGCGCCATGGACCGGATCTTCATCCTGCACGCCGACCACGAGCAGAACGCCTCGACCTCGACCGTGCGCCTGGCCGGATCGTCCGGCGCCAACCCGTTCGCCTGCATCGCCGCCGGCGTCGCCTCGCTCTGGGGACCGGCCCATGGCGGCGCCAACGAGGCGGTCCTCAAGATGCTCGAGGAGATCGGCCACAAGGACAACATCCCCGAGTTCATCGAGCGGGCGAAGGACAAGGACGATCCGTTCCGCCTCATGGGCTTCGGCCATAGGGTCTACAAGAACTACGACCCGCGCGCCAAGGTGATGCAGAAGTCCTGCCACGAAGTGCTTGAAGAGCTCAACCTCGACGATCCGCTGCTCGAGCTGGCCATGGAGCTCGAGAAGATCGCCCTGTCCGATCCGTACTTCGTCGAGAAGAAGCTGTTCCCGAACGTCGACTTCTATTCGGGCATCGTGCTGAAGGCTCTCGGCTTCCCGACCTCGATGTTCACCGTGCTCTTCGCCGTCGCCCGGACCGTCGGCTGGGTCGCCCAGTGGAAGGAGATGATCGAGGAGCCCGGTCAGAAGATCGGCCGCCCCCGCCAGCTCTACACTGGCCCCACCAAGCGGGATTACGTTCCGCTGGAGAAGCGCGCCTAACCCTTTGGGGTCGTATCGATCGAGATGGAGAGGGCGGCTTTCGGGCCGCCCTTTTCGTGTTCTCAGGCTCGAATGCACCCCCGGCCGTGTGCCGAGGCCCATCCGCGACCCACACCTGATCTCGAAGAACCGGCCAGCGCACGTGCGATCCAGCCGCAGGCCCCGGTAAACGGCCGAGGAGTGGGTGAGGCTGAAAAAACAGAATGGTCAGTCATCATCCCGCGATGACTCAGTCAGTCAGTCCGCGGCCAGGTCGCCACCGACGACCTTAAGCACCGCCTTCGCCGCCCGACCGGACGGGTCCTCGCCGTCCACGGTGAGCATTTCTCGGATCGCTTCGCTGGCGGCCCCCTGCTCGGCCCGCGCGCGCGGGTCGTCGAACAGCCGCTCGATCGCCACGGTCAGACGGTCGGCGGTGCAATCCTCTTGCAGGAACTGCGGAATTACACGCTTGCCCATCAGCTTGTTGGTCAGCACCACGGACTCAGGGTCCACCAGCCTCCGGGCAATCGCCGCGGACAGCGCGTTCACCTTGTAGGCGACCACGGTCGGGACGCCGGCGAGGCTCAGTTCGAGCGTCACGGTCCCGGACGCGGCCAACGCCACCGTGCAGGCGGCGAAGGCATCTGCCTTGTGCCGATGGTCGGTGACCACGCTGACCGGCGCCCGCCAGTCCGCGGTTCCAGCCCGCACCATCTCCTCGACGACGGAGACCGTCGGTAGCACCACGCGCAGGCCCTGATAGCGAGAGGCGAGCCGGTCTACCACCTGGCCGAACACAGGGAGCAGGCGTTTCACCTCTCCCGGCCGACTCCCCGGAAATACCCCGAGGACCGGGGCGCCCGCCGGCACGCCATAGCGGCCCTTGAAGCGTTTTCCGCTCCCAGCAGGAGCGATCGCCGCCGGATGGCCGACGAAGGTGGTCGACAGGCCATGCGGTTCGAAAAACGGCGGCTCGAACGGATACAGCGCCAACAGATGGTCCAGGAACCCGGCAATCGCTTGCGCCCGACCCGGACGCCACGCCCATACCGTCGGCGGCACCCAGTGGATGAGCCGCGGCCCCTCGCCGGTTCGGCGCCGCAGGGCATGCAACCGCTTGTTCACCCGCATGGTGAACGCCTTGCTGTCGATCGTTACGACGGCGACCGGCTTGCGGTCGCGTATATCCGCGACCGTCTCAGAGATCCGGCCGAGCAATTTCGGCGCCTTCGGCAGGATCTCGAAGATCCCCATCACCGCCATCTCGCTGATCGGGAACAGGCTCTGGAGCCCCTCGGCCTCCATACGCTCGCCACCGACGCCCGCGACCTCGATCCGATCCCCGGTCCGCTCCCTAAGCGCACGGATCAGTCCCGCCCCCAGCGCGTCGCCCGATGCCTCGCCGGCGATGATGTAGATTAGAGGCACGCCGGCACCGATACCGGGCTTAGCACCCGAAACCGAGCTCACGTCCGTGCTCCGTCGAAGGGCATGGCATGCACGAACAGCCCCGCCTTGTCGGCCGCGGCGACGGTGGCGTTCCGATCGACGATGAGAGTCTGCCCGGCTTCAATCACGATACCCGAAAACCCGGCGGCCGCCACGGCGTCGACGGTTCCGACGCCGATGGTGGGACGGTCCACACGGTCGTTCTGCCCCGCCTTGCGGCCCTTCACCAAGACCGGCCGCGCGGCCTCACGCTGTAGGGCGCCGGCCCGAGCGATCATCGCGTCGGTTCCCTCCACCGCCTCGACGGCCAGCACGAGCCCCTCCTGCACGGCGACGGCCTGTCCGATATCGGCACGACCGAGGGCCGTCAGCGCTTCTATCCCACGCCCCGCGTCGGCGAGGGCCCGTGCGTCGGGCGCCGATCGTGTCAGGGTTCCGGCAGGGGCGAGATATCCGCCCAGAACGTCCTCAACGCCGATCACGGTAAAGCCGTCGCGTTCCATCTCCTCGACGATCACCGACAGAAGCCCGTCGTCGCCGAACACACGGGCGCCGGCCCGCGCGATCGCCGCCGTCGACCGCAGGTCCAGACCGAGCGAAGAAAGCGCCGGACGTTTCATCGGGCCGGCCATCACCACCTCGCCGCATCCGGCAGCATGCAGGGCCTGCAAGGTCTTCGAGGTTGCGCCGAGCCGCATCCAGGCGTGCGGCAGGCCGTCGACGGTCGAAAGATCGGTCTGGCCTTCGAACGCGATCACGAAGACCGATCTACCCTGGTCGCGCGCGGTCTCGGCGATCCGGCGCGGCAGCACACCTCCGCCGGCCAGAATTCCAAGCCCACCCTTGGGATCACCGGTCATTGGATCCTCAGAGGTCGTTGCCGTCGTCCGGCTGGCAAATCTTGCGCGAGGAATCGGAACGGATGAATTCCACGATTTCCATAACCGGCGCCGAGGCAGTGAACTCGGCCGCCACTTCCTCGAGGCGTTCCTGGAACGTCCCTTCGCTCGCGAAGAGCAGCCGGTAGGCTTTTCGCACCTCGTGGATCTCGTCGCGGGACAGTCCCCGGCGCTTCATGCCGACGATATTGATTCCGGAGAGCCGCGCCCGGTCCCCCATGACCGAACCGAACGGAATGACATCACGCTCGACGCCGGTCACGCCGCCGACCATCGCGTAGCGCCCGATCCGAGCAAACTGATGAACGGCCGAAAGACCACCGAGTACGGCGAAATCCATGACTGTGACGTGGCCGGCAAGCGTAGCGTTGTTGGCCATGATCACCTGGTTGCCGACCCTGCAATCGTGGCCGACGTGCACCCCCACCATGAGAAGGCAACCGTCGCCGATCCGCGTGACCATACCTCCCCCATCTGTCCCGGGGTTGATGGTCACATGCTCGCGGATCACGTTGTCGGCGCCGATTTCTAGCGTCGACGGTTCGCCCTTGTACTTCAGGTCCTGAGGTCTCAGGCCGATGCTTGCGAACGGAAAGATCTCGGTACGGGGGCCGATGGTCGTCCGGCCACCGACGACGACATGCCCATGGAGGATGCAGCCGTCTCCCAGCGACACCTCCGGCCCGACGAGCGTATAGGGGCCGATCTGGACCCCTTCGCCCAAGCGCGCACCGGGCTCGACCACCGCGGTCGGGTGGATCTGCGTGGTCGCCACGGGTGACTCCTCAGCTATCCAGAATCATGGCCGAATAAGTCGCTTCGGCCACCAACGTTCCATCGACCTTGGCTTGCCCTTCGAATTTCCAGACATTGCCCCGGTTCCGCAGCTTCTTGACGTGTATCTCCAGGCGATCGCCGGGCACGACCGGACGGCGGAAGCGGGCATTGTCCACTGTCATGAAGTAGACGAGCTTGCCTTCGGCTTCCGGCCCCAGGGTCGCCACGACGAGACAACCGGCGGTTTGCGCCATGGATTCGACAATCAACACGCCCGGCATCACAGGACGCTGAGGGAAATGGCCGGCGAAGAACGGCTCGTTGATCGAAACGTTCTTGATCCCGACGCAGCCGACATTCGGCTCGATCTGGACAACCCTGTCGACCAGAAGAAAAGGATAGCGATGCGGGATCAGTTCCATGACCCGCATGACATCGATATCCGGGTAGCCGGCGACCGGCTCGTTCACCGCTTCACTCATGATCTCCCGCCTCACCCTTCATTCCGCGGGCCTGGATCGGACTTGCCCTGGCCCAGTCTCTTCCACGCTGCGATCTGTCGTCGCCACTCACGCACCGGAACGGCGGGCGCGCCCCCGTAGGCGGCGCCCCCTGGCAAGCTCCGGTTGACGCCGGACATGGCAGCGACCTGCACGTTGCTGCCGATCTCCAGATGGCCGGCAACGCCGACCTGGCCCGCAAGGACAACGCGATCGCCGAGCCGCGTACTGCCCGAAATTCCGACCTGGGCGACAATGATACAGCCACGCCCGAGCACGACGTTGTGACCGATTTGTACAAGATTATCAATCATCGAGCCCCGACCGATCACCGTATCGGCATTGCTGCCCCGGTCGACCGTGGTGTTGGCTCCGATCTCTACATCGTCCTCGACGATGACCCGTCCGAGCTGCGGAACGAGGAACGGGCCTTCGTCGTCCATCTCGAAACCGAATCCGGGTTGGCCGATGCGCGCGCCCGGGTAGATGTAGCAGCGGGCGCCGATCAGGGCGTGCGAGACGGACGCGCCGGCGCCGATCCGCGTTCTTTCGCCGATCCGAACAGCCGGACCGATCACGGCATTGGCGTCGATGCGAGCGCCATTACCGATCTCGGCCCCCGCCTCGATCACAGCTCCCGCCGCAACCGACACGCCCTCGCCAAGCCGGGCGGTGGGGTCGACCGCGGCCGCCGCATGGACGCCCGCCGGAAACAGCTCTTCCGGGTGAAACCGCCGAGCAAGCCTTGCATAGGCCCGTCTCGGGCGCTGGGTGACGAGAAGCGCCATACCCTCGGGCGCCTGGTCGATAAAGGCCGGCGCCACCAGACAGGCCCCTGCTCCGGAACTCCGGAAGCCGTCGACATACCGGCGGTTCTCCAGGAACGCCACGTCCTGCGGACCGCCACCGTCCAGAGTGCCGACATCCAGGAAGGACCGCGACGGGTCGACACTTCCCCAGAGCTCCGCCCCGGTCATCTCAGCGATTTCCCCAAGTGTGAACGGACCCGCCTCGGCGTGGAATCTGTTGTCGACCATGGCTCGTCGTCCTCCCTTGCGTCCGCTCCCTAGTCGAGGGGCGGCAACTCGACCGGTACCGAGGGCAGACGCGCGTTGAGACGGCGCAGTGCCTCATCACTGATATCGAGAGATTTTTCGGCGATCACGATGTGATCCTTGAACAAGACCACTTTCGCGCCGCGCTCGTCCGCGATTTCTGCGATCACGGAAACCAGCTCGTTGCGAACCAGGTTCATCGCAGTCGAGAATGCCTGATCGAGGGCACGTCGGCGCTCCTGGACCGACTTCTGAACGTCTGCAACACGGTTTCGAAACGCGCGGAGCTGCTGCTGATAGATCTCCGGTTCGAGCGTGGACCGTTCCTGCTGGAGATCCTGCTCGCTGGCCCGCAGCGCCTTCTCTTCTTCCGTGACCTGACGCTGATAGGCTTGGCGACGCTCGTTTATTCTCGACTGGATCTCCTTGGCGGCATCGGAGTTCCTCAACGCGCCCTGCACATCCACAACGGCGATCGACATCCCCGTGTCCTGCACCGGCTGCTGCGCCCATCCCGACCCGGCGGGCGCCGCCAACGACAGCGCCGCGGCGATCAGCGCCGTCTTGAAGACCGAAGCGGCCGCACGGCCCATAGCCCGCAGCATCACGCTTTCCTTCCCGGCATCCACATGATCTCCACAGCGTCCCTTGCAGTCGGTTCCCCGCCCGGGGTCCGCACGATCAGAAGCGCGTGCCGAAGCTCAGGCGGAAAATTTCCGGAACGTCGAAATCCTCTTTCACCACAGCCTCGGCAGCGTCGACACGGATGGTCCCGAATGCCGTGGAGAACGACAACCCGATACCCAACGATGCTCGGATCGAGTTCTTGTCCGCAACCTCTGGACCAGATTCGTCGACCCCCCAGACGCTGCCGAAATCGGTGAATACGAAGGTTCGCACTCCCAGATCCTCCGGCATGCCCGACGGAAACGCCAGTTCGATCGAGCCCACGTAATAGCTGTTGCCGCCGAGTGCGTCGTCTGTGCTGGTGTCGCGCGGGCCGACGCCGGCTCGTTCGAAGCCGCGGAAGGAACTGGCGCCGATGAAGAAGCGTTCAGCGATGGACACGTCCTCGCCCAGGCCGACGATGAAGCCGCCCTGGCCAAGGAAGGACAGCCCCCAGACTTCGTCGAACGGATAATAGTAGCCGGCCCGTACACGTGTGCGGAAGAACCGCTCGTCGCCGCCAGCGCCCGCAACCTCCGTCGTGAGCTGTGCGATATAACCGTCCCTCGGATCGAGACGGTTGTCCCGTTTGTCGTAGGTGAGCGTCTGACCGACCTGGGAGACGACGCGGGTGCCCTCCTGGTCCCGAATGAAGCGGGAGGCGTCCTCGTCCACATCCTTGATCTCGGTCTGCTCGATCCGATAGTTGATCGACTGTGTCAGATCAGGCTGCAGCGTGTAGGACGCGCGAAGCACGCCGCCGAACCGCAACTCGTCGTAGGAGCTTTCCTCCAGGGATCGCTCGATCCGAAACAGGTCGAACCCCGCGGCCACGTCGCGATCGAGGAAATAGGGTTCGGTAAAGGCGATGTCGAACTCGGTAGAACGGCCCGACGCGGTCACCCCGAAACGCAGATCCTGACCGCGCCCAAGCAGGTTCCGCTCGCGGATGCCCACATCGCCAATCAGGGACTCCGCCGTCGAGAAACCGATACCGAATGAAATCTCGCCGGTGGACTGCTCTTCCACATCGACCTCGACCACCGTGCGGTCGGGTGCCGATCCCTCGGTGTTCTTCACGTCGACGGTTCGGAAGAAACCGAGATTCCGGATGCGCCGCTCCGAGCGCCGCAGCTTGGCCGTATTGAAAGCATCGCCTTCAACCAGGCTCATCTCGCGCCGAATGACGCGGTCGAGAGTCCGAACGTTGCCGTTGATGTTGATGCGTTCGACAAAGACCTTGCTCGCCTCGCCCACCTGATAGGTGATCGAAACCGTTCGGCTCTCCGGATCCCGGTCAACCCGCGGTCGAACGTCGACGAAGGCATATCCAAGGGTACCCAGATGGTCCGTGATGGCGTCCACCGTGTCGTCGACCAGCGTGGCGTCGTATTGCTCGCCCTCCTCGGTCGCCACGAACTGGCGCAGCGAGTCCGGTTCGAGACGCGGCAATGAGACGTCGAACTCGTTCGGTCCGAAGGTGTAGACAGGACCCTCTTCCACCGTGAACGTGACAACAAAGGACTCCCGGTCCGGTGCCAGCTCGGCAACGGCCGACAGAACCTGGAAGTCGGCGTAGCCGTTCTCCAAGTAGAAGCGCCTCAAGAGTTCCCGGTCGAAGCTCAACCGGTCCGGGTCGTAGGTATCGTCGGAACTCAGGATTCTGTAGAACGCGTATTCCTTGGTTCCGATTATCCCACGCAGTGTCGAATCACTGAACGCACGGTTCCCGAGGAAGGTGATCGTGCGCACAGGTGTGAGCGAGCCCTCGTTGATCTCGAACACCAGATCGACGCGGTTCTGATCCTGGCGGATCAGCTTGGGCTCTACGGTCACACCGTAGCGGCCGGAACGCTGGTAGATTTCTATGATGCGCTGAACGTCCTGCTGGACGCGGGTACGGGTATAGACCAGACGCGGACGCAGCTGGATCTCCCGCTCCAGTTCTTCATCGTCGATCCGCTTGTTACCCTCGAAAGCGATCCGATTGATGATCGGGTTCTCGGCCACATTAATCACGAGGGTATCGCCGTCGCGCCGCATGGTCACGTCGGCGAACAAACCCGTGGCGTACAGGGCCTTCAGCGAGCGGTCCAACCGGTCCGGATCGAAGGCATCGCCGGGCTGCACCAACAGGTACGACCGGACAGTCGCCGGATCGATGCGCTCGGTTCCCTGGACGACGATGTTGGCGACCGTGCTTCGAAGCTGGGGGGTCTGGAACGGTGTTGGTTGAATCTGGGCCCGGGCGTCCGGCGCTGCCGCCACGGCGACGGCCGTCGCAAACGCGACCCCCTGAAGAAACCGGATCAATGGTTTGGGCAAGGTCGGTCCCCAGTGGTCAAGTCAGCACCCGCCGGCTACCGCCGGCCCTCTCTCATGTTCCCGGAACTCCCCCCGGGGCGGGCGACTATAGCGTCGAGCCACTGTCGGGCAAACCGATGTTTCAGCGACGGTTCTCCCACCGCGGTCAGCCGATGAACGAGCCGATATAGCCGACGATGTCGAACCGCATCAGATCGTTCCACGTCACGAACAACATCAGCATGACGACCATGCTGAGGCCGGCGATCGACGCCCATTCCTGCGCCCGTTCGCCGAGCGGTCGTCCGCGGACGGCCTCCAGCGCATAGAACATCAGGTGACCGCCATCGAGAATCGGCACCGGGAACAGATTGATCAGCCCGAGATTGATGGACAGAACGGCGGTGAACCAAAGCGTCATGACAAGGCCGCTCTGGGCGACGGTGCCCGACATCTCGGCGATCCTCAGGGGGCCGCCAAGCTCTTCGGTACCCCGCACGCCGATCAGCATCTCGCCGACGGCGTCGAGGGTCTGCTTGATGATTGAGCCGGTCTCCGCCGTCGCGGTCAGCACGGCGTTCAGCGGATCCAGCTTCTCGACCGTCATCTGATTCGACTGGACCCCGAGGCGGCCGAAGCTGATCTCGTTCCCGAATCTGTCGGTTTCCGTCACCTGATCCGGCGTCACCGTCAGCTCGCGCATCACCCCCGACCGCTCGACTTCGAGAACGATCGGTTCGCCGGGTCGCTCGAAAACAATGCGGCTGAGGTCGGAAAACCGGGAAATCTCAGTCCCGTCGGCGGAGACTATGCGGTCCTCGACCTGCAAACCCGCGCGCTCGGCTGCGGAGTTCTCGAGAACCGCATCGACGACGGCCGGGGCATAGGGACGCCCCTCGATCATATAAAGCCCGGCGAGCACCAGGATGGCGAAGATGAAGTTCGCCAACGGACCGGCGGCGACGATCGCCGATCGGGCAGCCAGACTCTTGTGATGGAAAGACACGCGGCGCTCGTCTTCCGACAGGCCGTCATCGTCGACCGCGCCGGCGCTGGCCGGGTCCGCATCGCCGAACATCTTCACATAGCCGCCAAGCGGTATGGCACAGAACTTCCAGCGCGTGCCACTCTTGGCGTTCCACCCGAACAGTTCGGGTCCGAAGCCGATAGCAAACGCCTCCACGCGCACGCCATTGCGGCGCGCCACGAAGTAGTGTCCCCACTCATGCACGAAGACCAGGATGGTCAAAATGACCAGAAAAGGCAGCGCGTAGTCGGCGATGATATCGATCATCCGAAACCTTTGTCCCTTACTCTCTCCGCCCGCCCGTCACGGCGAACTTAGTTCGCCGCTCCCGCATGCGCAATGGAGAGGCCGCCGCCCGCCTCGATCACGGAAACAATGTCCGCCGCCACTCGGCGCCCCTTCGCATCGGCCGCGTAGACCGCGTCCAAGTCCCCGATCGGTTCCGTCGGACAGCGCTGAAGGGTCTCGGCGACCACTGCGGCGATCTGCGTGAAACCAATGCGGCCGGCGACGAACGCTTCGACCGCGGCCTCGTTGGCGCCGTTCAGAACCGGCGCGGCATCTCCGCCGACGCGCAGGGCCTCTCGTGCCAGTTCCAGACTCGGAAACCGGAGCCTATCCGGAGCGGAAAACTCCAAACCACCGATCGCCGCAAGGTCCAGGCGCTCGACCGGGGTCGTCATGCGCCGCGGCCAGGCCAGGCAGTAGGCGATCGGCGTCCGCATGTCCGGCGACCCGAGTTGGGCAAGCACCGAACCGTCGATATAGGACACCAGACTGTGAACCACCGATTGCGGGTGGACGAGCACGTCGATCCGGTCTTCCGGAAGCGCGAACAGATGGTGCGCCTCGATCAGTTCCAGCCCCTTGTTCATCATGGTGGCGCTGTCGATGGAGATCTTCACGCCCATGGACCAGTTCGGATGCGCCACTGCCTCGGCCGGCGTCTTCCGCGCCATCTCATCGATGGACAGGGTCCGGAACGGGCCGCCGGACGCGGTCAGGATGATCTTATCGATGCCCTCGCGCCGGGCGTCGTCGAAAACCTGATAGATCGCGTTGTGCTCGCTGTCGACCGGGAGGATTCGGCAACCGGCCCGCTCGGCCTCCTCGGTGAACAGATGCCCCGCGCAGACCAATGCCTCCTTGTTCGCAAGCGCCACGATGCCGCCCCGGCGAACGGCTTCCAGCGTCGGCGCGAGACCAGCAGCCCCGACGATGGCGCCCATGGTCCAATCGGCCGGACGCCGTGCCGCCTCCAGCACGGCCTCGCGGCCTGCCGCGGCTTCGATGCCTGTTCCGGCGAGCGCGTCGCGCAGCTCGGGCCACGCCGCCTCGTCGGCGACCGCCGCGAAAGCGGCGCCCAGGTCACGGGCCTGCCTCGCCAGCAAGGCTGCATTCGAACCGCCGGCCAACGCCTCGACAGAGAAGCGGTCCGGCTCCCGAGCGATCAGATCCACCGTGTTGGTCCCTACGGAACCGGTCGCGCCCAGGACCGTCACCCGGCGTACATCCTGGGAGGACGACACGCCGTCTACCATTGCAGAACGCTCCTGCCGCTCACCCACATGGCGAGCGCAACGACCGGCAGCACCGTCATCTGGCCGTCGACACGGTCCAGAATGCCGCCATGGCCAGGAATCAGACTTCCGGAGTCCTTGACCTTGAAGTGGCGCTTGACCGCCGACTCCAGCAGATCTCCCACCTGGGCGATGACGGCGATCGCCACCGCCAGGGGGACCAGGGCGGCCCCCCGCGCGTCCTCATGGATCAGCGTGAACAGACCGGCCACGAGCATCGAGCCGGCCATGCCTCCGCCCAGCCCCGACCAGGTCTTGGACGGGCTGACCTTCGGCATGAGCTTCGGCCCGCCGATGGTACGCCCGGCGGCATAGGCCCCGATATCCGTCGCGACGACGCTCGCGATGACGTACAGAACCGTCAGCAGGCCGAAATCGTTGTACGACCGCATCCAGACCAGCGCGAGCGCCGGAAACACCGTGCCGACCACGGCCACACCGACCCAAAGTGGACCAACGACCCGGAGCTGGCGGGCGATCAGCACTGAGACCGGCACGACGAGCGCCGCGCATGCCACCCCGGCCGGCACATCGACGAAGATGGCGACGGAGAACGACACGAAAAGGGCAGCGAGCAGCACGACCCTGGTCCGATGACGGTCGGACGGCGCTGAAACAAGTGCGCCCCACTCCCAGGCCATGACCCCGGCGATCGCCAGAATTGCGATATCGAAAGCGATCCCGCCGATCCCGATCAGCAAACCGGCTGCTGGCACGAGAACGAGCGAGGAAAGAATGCGCTTTCGCAGGTCGCCAGACTTTGGCGCAGCGGCCGGCGCATCCGGACGACCGTCTGTGCTGCCCTCCGACACGCCGCCGCCTCTCTAGCCGGTCGCCCGGCCGTAGCGCCGGTCGCGACGGGAGAACTCCTCCATCGCCGCAACCAGATGCGCCCGGTCGAAATCTGGCCACTGGACATCCGTGAAAACGAGCTCGGCATAGGCGATCTGCCAGAGCAGAAAATTGGATATCCGCTGTTCCCCGCTGGTCCGGATCAGCAGATCCGGGTCCGGCAGCCCATCGGTCTCCAAATGAGCCTGCACGGTTTCCTCATCGATCGCCGACGGGCACAGAGTTCCCGCAGCAACCGCCTCGGCGATGCGACGAACGGCGTTCGTGATCTCGTCGCGGGCTCCATAACTCAGCGCGATTGTCAAATTCAGGCCGGTATTCGACCCGGTCAGGCGCTCAGCATTGTCGATCAGCGCGACGATATCCGCCGACAGCCGCGCCCTGTCGCCCAACATGCGGATGCGGACATTGTTGCGATGAAGCTCCGCCACCTCGCGTCGAAGATAGACGCGCAGGATGTTCATGAGCTCCGATACCTCTTCCTGCGGCCGCGTCCAGTTCTCGGAGGAGAAGCCGAACAGCGTCAGGTGGGTGATGCCCAGATCCGGCGCGCAATTCACGACGCGGCGAACCGCTTTCACACCCTCGCGGTGACCGAATGTCCGCGGCATGCTCCGGGCGCGGGCCCAACGTCCATTGCCGTCCATGATAATGGCGACGTGGAAGTCTGCGGCCGCCTCGCCGGCGCCGGTGGAGGGAGCGGCGTCCACCATGTCAGACCTGCATGATATCCTGTTCCTTGGCCTCCAGCGCCTCGTCGATTGCCTTCACATGGGCGTCCGTGAGGTCCTGGATTTCCTGTTCGTACAGGTGGCGGTCGTCTTGGCTCAATTCGCCGTCTTTCTCGAGCTTCTTCAGCAAGTCCATGCCGTCGCGGCGGACATTGCGGACAGCGACACGGGCGCTCTCGGCGTATTTCGAAGCGACGCGCACCAGCTCGCGGCGTCGATCCTCGGAGAGATCCGGAAGCGGAATGCGGATCAGTTGACCGTCCGATTGCGGATTCAGACCGAGGTCGCTCTCGCGAATCGCTTTCTCCACCGCCTTCGCCATCGACCGGTCCCAGACCTGCACCGACAGCATCCGAGGCTCCGGAACGCTGACCGTGCCGAGCTGGTTGATCGGCATCTTCGCACCATAGGCGTCGACATTGATCGGATCGAGGAGGCTTACGGAGGCCCGGCCGGTCCGCAGACCGCCGAACTCGCTCTTCAGGGCGGCGACGGCTCCGTCCATGCGGCGTTCGATATCATCGAGGTCAGGCTCCGCCATTGTCTTTCTACTCCGTGATGATCGTATACCGGCCCTTGGCGTGGACCACGTCGGCGAACGCCCCGTTATTGTGGATGGAAAACACCAGGATCGGAATCTCGTTCTCGCGGGCAAGCGAGATCGCGGACGCATCCATCACCTTCAGGTCGCGCGTCAGCACGTCCATATAGCTCAGCCGCTCGTAGCGGTTCGCTGTCGGAACCTTCATCGGATCGGCGTCGTAAACGCCGTCGACCTTGGTTGCCTTCAAGAGGGCGTCGCAGCCCATCTCCGAGGCTCGAAGCGCGGCGGCGGTATCCGTCGTGAAGAACGGATTGCCGGTCCCCGCGGCGAAGATCACCACCCGTCCCTTCTCCATGTGACGCATCGCACGGCGCCGAATGTAGGGCTCGCAGACCGCGGCAATCGGCAGGGCCGACAGGACCCGGGTCTGAATATGGCGGCGCTCAAGTGCGCTTTGCATGGCCAGCGAGTTCATGACCGTGGCCAACATGCCCATGTAGTCGCCGGTCGCCCGTTCCATGCCAGCGGCAGCGGCCGAAATCCCGCGGAAGATATTGCCTCCGCCGATAACGAGGCAAACTTCCGTCCCGGCTTTGGACACCGACTCGATCTCGCCGGCGACCCGGTCGACCATTTCAGGGTCGATACCGTAGGAGAGGCCCCCCATGAGGGCCTCTCCAGAGATTTTCAGCAGGACGCGTTTGTACACGGGACCCTCGCCGCCGGCCTTGCCGCCCGCTGTGTTCCCGCTGCCGTCCACCGCCATGCGTCTCTCCTCGCCGCTATGGCGTCTCGGTTAGCTGGCGAGCGTCGCCGCGACCTCGGCCGCGAAATCGCTCTCCTCGCGCTCGATCCCCTCGCCGAGCTGCACGCGGCAGAAACCGGCCAGCTTGACCGGTGCGCCCAGATCCTTGCCTGCGTTCTCGACCACCTTGGCGATACGGGTCTCGCCGTCAACCACGAAGGTCTGCTCCAGAAGAACGACCTCCTGGTAGAATTTGCGCAGTCGGCCTTCGACCATCTTCTCGATGATCTCTTCCGGCTTGCCGCTGTCGCGCGCCTGCTCGACCAGCACCGACCGCTCACGCTCGATGGCGGCCGGGTCGAGATCGTCGGTCGACAGGCTCTGCGGCGCGGCGGCGGCGACGTGCATCGCAATCTGCTTGCCGAGTTCGGTGAGCTTGTCCTTATCGCCGGTCGACTCGATCGCCACCAGCACGCCGATCTTGCCGAGACCCGGCTTCACCGCGTTGTGGACATACGGCACGACGACACCGTCACCGACCGACAGCACCCGCGCGCGGCGCAGGGACATGTTCTCGCCGATGGTGGCGATGTTGTGCGTCAGCTGCTCCTCGACCGTGCGGCCCGTCTCCGGATACGCAACACCCTTCAGAGCCTCGATGTCCTCGCCGGTGGCGAGCGCCAGCGTGGTCACGGTCGCGACGAAGTCCTGGAACGTGTCGTTCCGGGCGACGAAGTCTGTCTCGGAGTTGACCTCCATCACCGCGCCCTTGGTGCCGTCGACGGCGGTGCCGACAAGGCCCTCAGCCGCCACACGGCCGGACTTCTTCGCCGCCGCGGCCAGACCCTTCGTGCGCAACCAATCGACGGCCGCGTCCAGATCACCGCCGGTTTCGGTCAGAGCCTTCTTGCAGTCCATCATGCCTGCGCCGGACTTCTCGCGCAGTTCCTTTACCAGAGCAGCCGTGACAGCCATGGTTCGATCCTCGTCGCTGGTATGGTTCCATGGCGGCGACCTCTTGGCCGCCGCCTCGACTATGCCGTAAGATGCTCGATCCTTCTTGGATCAGGCGCCGGCCTGCTCTTCCACCGGTGCGGCGGCCTCGGCCTCGGCGGCAAGCGCCGGCTCGACCGGAGCCTCGACGCTCTCGCCAACATCGCCGCCGGACGCCATCGCCTCGGCCTGGATCCCGCCGATGACGGCATTGCCGAGCAACTCCGTGTACAGCGCGATCGCCCGCATGGCGTCGTCGTTGCCCGGGATCGGATAGGTAACGCCATCCGGATCGCAGTTGCTGTCCAGGATCGCGACGACCGGAATGCCAAGCGTGTTGGCTTCCTGAATGGCCAGAGCTTCCTTGTTCGTGTCGATGACGATCATGATGTCCGGCAGACCGCCCATCTCCTTGATGCCGCCAAGAGCGCGCTCAAGCTTGTCGCGCTCGCGGGTCAGGCCCAAGGTTTCCTTCTTGGTCAGGCCGCCGACGCCGCCCTCGAGACGCTCCTCGAGGTCGCGCAGGCGCTTGATCGAATTGGAAATCGTCTTCCAGTTGGTCAGCATCCCGCCGAGCCAGCGGTGGTTGACGTAGTACTGGCCGGACTTCTTCGCCGCTTCGGCGATCATGTCGGCCGCCTGGCGCTTGGTGCCGACGAACAGCACGCGGCCGTTATTGGCGACGACGTCGCGCACGGCCTCGAGGGCACGGTGCAGCAGCGGAACGCTCTGGCGCAGATCCAGAATATGGACGTTATTGCGCACACCGAAGATGTACGGCTCCATCTTCGGGTTCCAGCGACGGGTGTGGTGGCCGAAATGGACACCAGCCTCGAGAAGCTGGCGCATGGTAAAGCTAGGGACGGTCATGTCTTTCCTCGGATTTTCCGGTTCAACCTCCACGAGCGATAGCCGAGACACCGTCTCGACACCGGAGCGGCCCCGTCGATCCGGCGGAAACCGGGGTCGGGGGAACGCGTGCTCGTGTGCGGATTTAAGCGGGCGCCTATCTACAGGCTACAGCCCGATATTGCAAGGCTGCAGAGCGGTCTTCGCCCTGCTGCTCACCATATCCTGGACCGTCGGCCCAGCGGCCTCGTCCGCATCGGCAGATGCAGTGGCCTCGCAACTCGGCAACCGGATCGCCGAATATCTATGCTTCCCGCCAAGCGCCGAACGGTTGGCGATCCATCCGGCGGAGCATGATCGGCTTCTTTCGGCACCGCCGGTCTTCGGTTCCTATCGCGACATCCAGGGCAGCGAAGCGCGAGCCTGGTTTGAAATCATGCCAGACGGAAGCGCGCGGTGCCGCGTGCCGGCGAACTCGGCGATGACGCTCTACTTCTGCGGTTTCGTCTCGGTCGAGGATGGCTATATCGTTCGCGATCAGATGATTTTGTGCCAATTGCCGTAGAGGCTCCGAACCGATACGGTCGTGATCGTTTCGGAATGTGGAGATCGGCGCCATCGCAGTCTGTTCCATCTCGCGTGCCCTCAGGGCCGACGCCATGTCCTCTCCCCGAATCCGCCGTGCCTACACGTACTGGAGTGAGAAACAGCGGGGCGCGGCCCTGCCCGCGCGGGCGGACATCGACCCGTCCGACATTCCGACGGTACTGCCGCACATGACTCTTGTGGAGCGCGACGCCGATACCGGCCGCATGCGGTATCGTCTGTTCGGTTCGGCGCTGGTTGACCTGATAGGCCGCGATCCAACCGGTCAATACCTCGACGAGGTCTATCCCGATTTCAACGGAAGTCCGAGCAAGATCTATCGGGAGCAGGTGTTCGATATGGGCAAACCAAGCCACCGGATCGGCCGCCCCACCCTCAGATTCGCGAAGGACTTCTACAGCGTCGAGCGGCTCTATCTGCCGCTTGCCGAGGATGGTAGAAACGTGGACATGGTGATCGGCGTCCTGGTGTTCAGCCTCGATACCCTGGACTGATCCCAACCTTTCAGTCGGGCGCCGACCACGTCGTCTCAGGATCGAGCGGAAAAACAGGGCGCGGCAGGCCCTTCCAGTCGAAATTCGCCAGATTGGGCGAGGTCAGCCCCGGAACGTCCACCTCGATCGTCCGTGCCGGTGGGAAGAGATGCTGGAACCCGGCGCGAAAATGGCCGCGAGACTTGACGACGATCGACCGGGCGCCGACGACATCCAGGCCGAGTTCCTCGATAAAGTCGGTCGACAGACACTGCTGCCGCTTGGTGATGACGATCAGAGTGATCCCATCCAGCGCCAGTATCGCGGTATCCCCCAGACTCACGCTCTTGCTTTCCACCATGCCGTGGCGACCGACGAACTCGCCGTCGTGCAGCCTGACGACCCTGGCGTCCCATTCCAGCGGCTCGGAGTACCGTGCCGTTTCCTCGGTATTCATGCGGGCCCGGAAGTGTCCACCCTCACCGGCCTCCTGTGCCTGCTTCACCAGGGCCGGATCGTAGAACACCGCAAAGACCGCGCCGTGGACTCCGGCTTCGAGGAACGCTTTCAGGATGTATGTCGTGTTCCCGCGCCCGCCGCCGCCGGGATTGTCCGCCGGATCCGCGAACAAGAGCGAGGGCTGCATCTCGTCGGAGCCCACGGCCATGGCGCGGGCAACCGCGGCATCCAGCGGCATCATGTTGGTCCGGTAGCGCTCATGATCGGCCCAACCGGCCTTCGCCAGTTCGATGGCCAGCGCCTTGGCGCGGGCGGGATCGTCGCGGGTGGTGACGATCACGGTCATGCCGTTCTTCGGCGTGTCGGCGAACGCGAATCCGGAAACGATGGAGATGTTCATCACCGTTTCATCCAACTTGCTCTGACCGAGGCGTATCAGGTCGCCATAAGGATGGCCCGCTGCCGTTAGCTGGGTGACCGACGGCGCGACCAGCGGCAGCCTGACCCGGTAGGCCGTGGGCTTGACGCCGGTGGCGAGCATCTCGTCCATGAGGACCGCCGCCTCCTGGCCACGCTCGAAGATGTCGACATGCGGGTTCTCGCGGTATCCGATCAGGATATCGGCACTGTCCATCATCACATCGGAGATGTTGCAGTGCAGGTCCAGAGTGGCGACCACCGCCACGTCCGGACCGACGCAGCGGCGAACGAGCGCGAAGACCTCGCCGTCGGGATCATGGGTATGGGTCGCCGTGGCACCACCATGTTCGGCGATATACACGCCGTCCAGATTTCCGGCCGCCTGGAGCCCGTCCTCGAACTCGGCCAGCAGTTCGTTGAAGAACGCCTCCTCCACCGGTCCGGCAGGCTGCGACGCGGCATGGGTGATCGGCACCGGTTTCCAACCGTCGCGGCCGTACTTTTCGTCCATCACCGCGTAGAAGCCGCGGATACCGTTGTAGAGCGGCGACGGATCCTTGCGCGCCAACTCGGTGATCTCCGCCCCCCGATAGTAGCCCCGCTGCTCGAAGTCCCAGCGGCTGCAGGGCGGCGCGAAGGCGTTGCTCTCCAGGGAGAAGCCGAGAATGGCGATGCGTTTCATGACGATCCCTCATGATGGTCCCGGAGGCTCGCTGTCCGACGTCCGCTCGGCGCCGAAGGCGGGTACACTCTGCTGATCCCTAATCGCGATCGGAGAATTCGGCGATGCCAAACATCATTCACCGAAACGCCGTCAGGGCAATCCTCCTAACTCCGGCGGCGGAGATTCTGTTGATGCGGATTCGCCTAGAGGACCGGCCACCGTTCTGGATCACGCCGGGAGGCGGGCGGGAAGGCGACGAGGATTCGCGCACGACGCTGGTGCGGGAACTGAGCGAAGAGGTCGGGTTGCAAACGATGGAGGTAGGCCCCCGGCTCTGGCTCCGGCGCCATACCTTCAGCGTTGGTCCGAAACGGTATTGCCAGACCGAGGAATTCTACGCGGTTCATGTCGATCGGTTCGACCCCGTCATCTCCGACGCCGTGGAGGCGCGGGTGCTGGACAGCTTCCGGTGGTGGGCCTTGACGGATCTTCGGACGCTGTCGGAAAGCGTCGCGCCGGCATCCCTGGTCGAGATCGTCGAGACCTATCTGCGCGACGGCCCGCCGGCGGGGCCGCTGACCATTGAAGTCACCGAAGACTGACCGGGATCACAGGTCCCTGACGTGATCGATGCCCGGCAGCGCCTTCACCGCGCCGCGCAGCCGACTCGATACCTGGTACGCCTCCGGCAGCTTGATCCGCACATCCCCCTTGGCGGTCGGGACCACGACCTGGATTCGGCCGCGGCCCCGCCCTTCGTTCTGTATCAGGCTCTTCAGGGTTTCCAAGGGCGAGACGTCGTGCAGGAAAATCTCCAGCCCGGCGGCCGTACGCTCCACCGCCTTGTCCAGAGGTTCCAGCGACGAGGCCAGCAGGCGCAGATTGTCGTCCTCGATCCTGGCGTCGGCGCGCACCAGCAGCGGCTCGCCGGAATCGAGGAGATCCCGGGAAGCAGCCAGCACCTCGGAGAAAAGGGTCACCTCGAACACGCCCGTCCGGTCCGTGAGTTGGACAAAGGCGAAGCGATTGCCGGACTTGGAGGTCCGGATCTGCCGGCCGACGACGATTCCGGCCAGCACCAGCCGGGTCTGCCCGCCCTTGCGCGCCGCGGCCGCCTGGGCCTCGGTCGATGACACCACCTCCAGGCGGGACAGGCTCTCGGCATAGGCGTCGAGCGGATGGGCCGAGAGATAGAAGCCGAGGGCGTCGAACTCTTCCTTGAGGCGATCCATCTGCGGCCACTCGGCCCGGTGCTTCAGGCGGATGTCCGGCTCCTGAGAAGCGCCGCCCTCGATCGCGAAGAGACTGACCTGGTTCGACTGCCGCTCGCTCGCCGCCGCGCTCACATGGCGAATCACTATCTCAAGATTATCAAATAGTTCCGCTCTATTCTTATGAATCTGGTCGAACGCACCCGCTCGAACGAGATTCTCGAGCAGCCGTTTGTTGACCTGAGTTGGATCGGCCCGGTCGGTAAAGTCGGACAGGCTCTTGAAGGGACCGCCCTCCTCACGGGTCTCGACAAGGGCTTCCATGGCCGAGCCGCCGACATTCTTGATCGCCGCGAGCGCATATCGGATGCCGTAGGTGCCATCAGGCTTGCGCTCGACGGCGAAGTCGCGGCGGGATCGGTTAATGTCCGGCGGCAAGAGGTCGATACCGAGTTTCTGAAGCTCCTGGCGGAACACGTTCAGCTTGTCGGTGTTGCCCATGTCGTAGGTCATGGACGCGGCCAGGAACTCGACCGGGTAGTTCGCCTTGAGATAGGCGGTATGGTAGCTGACCAGGGCGTAGGCGGCGGCGTGCGACTTGTTGAAGCCATAGCCGGCGAAGGCGGCGATCTGATCGAAGATTCCGCTGGCCTGCCCCTTGTCGACCCCCTGCTCGACGGCGCCGTTCACGAACTTCTCTCGCTGGGCGTCCATCTCCTCCTTGATCTTCTTGCCCATGGCCCGGCGCAGCAGGTCGGCGCCGCCGAGCGTGTAGCCGGACAGCCGCTGGGCCGCCTGCTGCACCTGTTCCTGATAGATCATGATGCCGAAGGTCTCCTTCAGCACCGGCTCCAGAACCGGGTGCATGTAATCGGGCTGCTCTTCGCCGTGCTTGCAGGCGATGTATTTCGGAATGTTCGCCATCGGCCCCGGCCGGTAGAGCGCGACCAGCGCGATGATGTCCTCGAAACGGTCGGGACGCAGCCGGCGCAGAACGTCGCGCATGCCCGAACTTTCAAGCTGGAACACGCCGGTGCTCTCACCTTTGGCCAGCATGGCGAAGGTTGGGCTGTCGTCCAACGGGACCTGCGAGAGATCGACGTCGATCCCGCGTTCCCGCAGATGATCCACAGCACGCTGAAGCACGGTCAGCGTCTTCAGGCCGAGGAAATCGAACTTCACCAGACCGGCCTGCTCCACCCATTTCATGTTGAACTGGGTGACCGGCATGTCGGACCGCGGATCGCGATAGAGCGGCACCAGTTGGTCCAGCGGCCGGTCGCCGATGACCACGCCCGCCGCATGGGTCGATGAGTTCCGGTACAGCCCTTCGAGCTTGAGGGCGGTCTTGATGAGGTTCGTGACGTTCTCGTCGGCGTCGCGCTGGGCCCTCAGGTCCTCCTCGGTCTGCAGCGCCTGTTCCAACGTCACCGGGTTGGCGGGGTTGTTCGGCACCAGTTTGCAGATGCGATCGACCTGGCCGTAGGGCATCTCCAGCACCCGCCCGACGTCGCGCAGCGCGGCACGGGCCTGCAGCTTGCCGAAGGTTATGATCTGGGCCACCCGGTCGCGACCGTACTTCTCCTGGACGTAGCGGATTACCTCGTCCCGGCGGTCCTGACAGAAATCGATGTCGAAATCCGGCATGGAGACGCGTTCGGGGTTGAGGAACCGCTCGAACAGCAATCCCCAGCGCAGCGGATCGAGGTCGGTGATCAGCAGAGAATAGGCGACGAGCGACCCGGCGCCGGAGCCGCGGCCCGGCCCGACCGGAATGTTCCGGCCCTTCGCCCATTTGATGAAGTCCGAAACTATCAGGAAGTATCCGGGGAAGCCCATCTGCTCGATGATGCCAAGTTCCATGGCCAACCGATCCCGGTAGGGCTTGGCCGCGGTCTCGCGGGCGGCGGCGTCCATCTCAGACGTGTAGACGTGGGCCGCGAGCCGCCCCTCCAGGCCCTCCTCAGCCTGGGCGCGCAGTTCCTCGGCTTCGGTACGCCCGCCCTCCGTCTCGAAGCGCGGGAGGATCGGTGCCAGCTTCTCGGGCATAATCGCACAGCGCCGGGCGATGACGAGGGTGTTGTCCAGCGCCTCGGGAATATCCGAGAACAGGTCCCGCATCTCCTCGGCGGTCTTGAAACGGTGATGCGGGGTGACGCGCCAACGCTTCGGGTTGCCGATGGTCGTGCTCTGGGCGATGCAGAGCAGCACGTCGTGCGGTTCGTGCATCCCCGGATCGGCAAAGAAGACGTCATTGGTCGCGACAAGCGGCAGATCGCGCCCATAGGCCAGTTCCAACAGCGTCGCCTCGATCCTGTTCTCCTCGTCCAGGAAGTGGCGCTGCAGTTCGACGTAGAGACGGTCCGGAAAGAGCGTCTGCAATCGGGCGAGCATGGCCTCGGAATCGCTCCGGCGGCCTTCCAACAGGAGCCGACCGACGGCACCCTTGATCCCCCCGGTGAGAGCGATCAGGCCATCGGTGCGCCCTTCCATGTCCTCAAGGGCAATCTGAGGTGCTTCCTCGCCGGTTCCGTCGAGGAACGCCTGGCTGACGAGCCCCATCAAGTTGCGGTAGCCAACCTCGTTCTGTGCGATCAGCGGCAGTTGATCCGGCATCACGTCGCGTCCGCCGACGACCCTGAGTCCCCGCTGCTCGGTTTCGACGGGTCGGCGGATATTGAGCTGGACCCCCACGATCGGCTGCACCCCCTCGCCGGCCGCGGTCACCGCGAACTCTAGCGCCCCGAACATATTGCCGCTGTCGGTCATGGCGACGGCAGGCATGTTGTTCTGCTTTGCGAGTTTGACGAGTTGCTTGGCGTGGATCGCCCCCTCCGCAAGCGAATAGGCGGAATGCACGCGAAGGTGGATGAAATCGGCATGGGTCATGGGCGGCCTCCGGAGGGTCGCCGGATCGTCCCATAGACCGTCGGTCGGGTCATCCCGTCCGGTAAAGTCCGCTCAGCGTGCGCTGTCCAGAGCTAGGAAAGATATCCGAACGCGACTGCCCAAGCGCGACTCGCCATAGACGCTTTCTCTCGCCCCTGCGGTCAAGGCCGATGGCATCGCCTTAGCCCGCCCCCACGAAATATGGTTTACCGAAATTAACTCTAAAAACCTTCACTGGTTCGAGAATCCCGATCTCAGGCTTGCTGAATTTAAGACTGTTTTAAGACCCTTCCGTCATCGTCGCGACATGGAGGTATCAGCATCCCATGTCCGCAATGGCTCAAATCGACTCTGACGCTCCCCCGTCCGACATCACCACGGCCTTCAAGGCCCACGGTGCATTTCTGCGCGGCGAGGCCGGCGGACGGCGCTGCATGCTCAAATCGGCGAAGTTCGATGGCATGAATCTCGACGGTAAGGAGTTGCCCCAAGCGACCCTATCGGGCTCCACTTTGACGCGTGCATCTCTTTGCGGCATCAACTTGACCCAGGCCGATCTTTTCGGATGCGACTTCTCCGCAGCCAATCTGAAGAACGCACGCCTGGAAAAGGCAGATCTGCGAGGAGCGAACTTCACGCTTGCCAATCTCTCCGGCGCGAAGCTGCGAGGCGCCGATCTGCGACCCGGCCACATCATGCAGTGGGGCGACGAGGTCAAGCGGTCCACGGATCTGTCAGAAGCCAACCTGAACGGTGCGGATTTCTCCTTCGCGAACATGAGCGAAGCCAATATGTCGGTGGCCAGCGCGAAGGGCGCTGTTTTCCGCGATGTCGTGCTGCACGCGGTCAACCTGGCCGGCGCTGACCTGACCGGCGCCGACCTCCGCGGATGCAACCTGAAGAACGCCAACCTGACGGGAACCAATCTGGACGGCGCCGACCTGAGCGGCGCCAATCTCGGAGACGCAAACCTTCGCAACGTCGATTTGTCGAAGGCGAACATCGAAGCCACCAACATGATGGGCGCGATCCATCGGGACAGCCAGAAGCCGCTGCCGACTGAGATCGAAGACAGGCTGCGCGAGCACAGCAAATGGATCGCCAGCAATGGCTCCGTGGGGTCCCGGGCGAACATGAAGGACGCCGAACTGGAGGGCTTGGACTTTTCAAGCTGCGATGTCCGCGGCGTCTGCTTCGACGGGGCCAACCTGAAGGGTGCGGCTTTCGTCCGATCGGAGCTTTTTCTGACGTCGTTCCAGGGCGCCAACCTGGAGGACACGGACTTCTCCTTCGCCCGCGCTTCGGGAACCAACTTCGCCGGTGCATTCCTGCACAATGCGGTTTTCATCAGCACGCGGATCGAAGATGCCGAGATCATCGGTCCTGACGGACGCAAGACCGGTCGGGCCCTTTCGGCACGTTTCCGCGGCGCCGAACTGCAGGGCATCAACTTCACCGGAACGATCTTCGACGGGGCCGACCTCACGGATACGGATCTGACCGGCGTGAAGCTAAACTTCGCCAAGGTCAAGCGGGCAAAGGGTATCGAGTGACCCCGATACCGGCGAACGCCTAGGACGGGCCCGGGTAGGATACCGCGATCCGAGCCCGCTCCGATCTAAAGACGGCGCTCCACCAGGACGCCGTTGCTCAATTCGACAACCCTGTCCATTTCCGCCGCGAGTTCCAGATTGTGCGTCGCGATCAAAGCCGAAAGGCCTGTCCCGCGCACGATCCGGGTAAGCTGGGCGAAGACGTCGGACGCGGTCTGCGGATCCAGGTTCCCAGTCGGCTCATCGGCCAACAGGACGCGTGGCACGTTGGCGATACCGCGAACGATCGCGACCCGTTGCTGCTCGCCACCGGACAACCGTGCGGGCCGATGGGACGCCCGCTCGCTCAATCCAACCATGTTCAGCAACTGGTCGGCGCGGGCGCCGGCCTCCTTCCTGGACAAACCGGCGATCATCTGCGGGATCATGACGTTCTCCCGGGCTGAGAACTCCGGCAGAAGGTGATGGAACTGATAGACGAAGCCGATGGTCGTCTGACGGAACCGAGTCCGCTCCGCATCGCCGAGTTCCGCGCAGTCCCTGCCCCCGACCAGTACCTTGCCGCTGGTCGGTTGCTCCAGCAAGCCGGCGATATGCAGCAGGGTCGACTTCCCCGCCCCCGAAGGGCCGACCAGAGCGACGATCTGCCCCTCCTCCAGGGTCAGATCGATGCCGCGCAGAACGCGCAGCGATTGCTCGCCCATGCCGAAGACCCGCGTCACCTTTTCGAGGACGAGAGCCTTCCCGTCACCGGAAGACCGCCCCGGCGAGGCCAGCGGCTCACTCATAGCGGAGCGCCTCGACCGGATCGACCCTCGCAGCCCGCCATGCCGGGTAGATCGTGGCCGCAAAGCTCAAGACCAGCGCCATGGTGACCACGACCGTCACTTCCCCAGGATCCATCTTCGCCGGAACGTTGGTCAGAAAGTAGATCTCCGGGGGAAACACCGAAGTTCCGAACACCGCTTCGACCCAACTCTGGATCGCCTGAATGTTCAACACGAACAAAAGGCCCAACACGGCACCGACCACCGTGCCGAGCACGCCGACACTGGCGCCGGTCATGAAGAAGATCCGCGTGATCATGCCGCGCGACGCCCCCATGGTGCGCAGGACGGCAATATCCCGCCCTTTGTCTTTCACCAGCATGATCAGCGAACTGATGATGTTGAATGCGGCGACGAGAATTATCAGGGTCAGGATCAGGAACATGACGTTCCGTTCGACCTGCAGAGCGTTGAAAAAGCTTCTATTCTGCTGCTGCCAGTCGCGAAAGAAAACCTCGGGTGGAAGTGCCTGAAGCATGTGCAGGCGAACATCGGACAGGGAGTCCGGATCGTTCGTGAAAATCTCCAGGGCGTTCACCGAATCGCCCTTCTGAAAGAAGATCTGCGCGGCTTCGAGTGGCATGTAGACGAACGTATTGTCGTATTCGAACATCCCGACCTCGAAGAGGGCGACGACCTCGTACGCCTTCATGCGCGGGATGCTGCCGACCACCGTCACCGAGGATGTGGGGGAGATCATCGTGACCCGGTCGCCCACGCGCAGGCCCAGCCGGTTGGCCAGCCGGGTCCCCAGCACCACCGCGTCCTTGCCCGTGAACCCGTCGAGCGAACCCGCCTTGACGTTGTCCGCGATCAGCGGCTTGGCGAGCAAATCGCTTCGCCGCATACCGCGAACGACGCCGCCCGACGCCACGCCGTTCGCCGTGAGCATGGCTTGGCCCTCGACTTGTGGCGTCACGCTAAAAACGCCCGGAACCGACGCGGCTTCGACGACGAGTTGATCATAGTTCTCGATGGATCCGTCCACTGCATAGACGGAGGCATGGCCGTTGAGGCCCAGAATCCGGCCGATCAATTCCGCGCGAAAGCCGTTCATCACGCTCATGACGATGATCAGGGTGGCCACCCCCAGGCCGATGCCCAGCAGGGAAAAGCCGGCAATGACGGAGATGAACCCTTCCTGTCGGCGCGCCCTGAGATAGCGCATGGCCACCATACGCTCGAATGCCCCGAAGATCATGGCCGCCCTCTTGGTGAGGCGGAGACTCTCCCACTCGAATGGGCCGAGATCGTGGCGCACGGGAGCATGGCGGGGGGCCTCACCGGATTCAGCCGGCGAACCGCTTGAGCGCCGCTTCCGGCGTCATTTCCTCGCGTTCGCCGGTCTTTCGGTTCTTGACCTCGACCACCCCGTTGGCGATCCCGCGCGGTCCGACAATGATCTGCCAGGGCAGCCCGATCAGGTCCATTGTCGCCAGTTTGGCGCCAGGCCGATCGCCTGTATCGTCCATCAGCACATCGATTCCGGCGCGCCCCAGCTTGGCATAGAGATCTTCGGTCGCGGCATCGCACGCCGCGTCGCCAACCTTCAGGTTCACCAGCCCGATATGGAACGGCGCCACCTGCTCGGGCCAGACGATCCCGTTGTCGTCGTGGCAGGCCTCGATGATGGCGCCGACGAGACGCGACACGCCAACCCCATAGGAGCCCATATGCACATCGGCCTCTTTGCCGTCGGGGCCGGCGACCTTCGCCCCCATCGGGGCCGAATACTTCGTTCCGAAATAGAAGATATGCCCGACTTCGATACCCCGGGTGTGCACCAGGTCCGCTTCGGCGACCGGGCAGTTCGCGGGATCGTGCTTCTCGTCGGTAGCGGCATAGCGAGCGAGACAGGAATCGACGATCGGCTGCAAATCGCCGTCGTAGTCGACATCCGCCGGAACCGAATCGGTCGTCAACCAGTCCTTATGGCAGAAGACCTCGCTCTCTCCGGTATCGGCCAGGATGATGAACTCGTGGCTCATGTCTCCGCCGATGGGTCCGCTGTCGGCGGCCATCGGGATGGCTTTCAGGCCCAGCCGGTCGAAGGTCCGAAGATAGGCGACGAACTGGCGGTTATAGGCGAGCCGCGCCGCTTCCTTGTCGACATCGAACGAATAGGCGTCCTTCATCAGGAATTCGCGCCCACGCATCACACCGAAACGCGGCCGCACCTCGTCGCGGAATTTCCATTGGATGTGGTAGAGGCGGCCCGGGAGTTCCCGATAGCTCCGAACATGGGTCCGGAAGATATCCGTGATCTGCTCCTCGTTGGTCGGGCCGTAGAGCATGTCACGCTCGTGACGGTCCGTGATCCGGAGCATCTCCTTGCCATAGTCGTCGTAGCGCCCGCTCTCGCGCCAGAGATCTGCAGGCTGAATCGTCGGCATGAGGGCTTCGTTCCAACCCGCGGCGTTCTGCTCCTCACGCACGATCTGCTCGATCCGCTTGAGAACGTTGAATCCGAGCGGAAGCCAGGAATAGATCCCCGCGCTGGACTGCTGCATCATTCCCGCCCGCAGCATCAGGCGATGGGACACGATCTCCGCCTCTCGCGGCGTGTCCTTCATGGTCGGCAGGAAATAGCGGGACAGGCGCATAGACATCCTCGGCAAGAACGGCACGCGCGCCGGATGGCACGCCGATATCCCGCGCGTTCCGGCGCGGTGCCGCGCACTCTAGAAAAGGGCTGGTGTGGTGTCCAAGGGAAATCCGGAGGGAACCGGACCGTAAGTCGACCCGAGGGTCAGACCCCGCGCAGGCCGAAGTTCAGGAGCGAAATCCAAAACCGTTCGAGATCGCGGTAGGACGCGCTGGCCGTCTGCAGGTTCCCGGCGTCTACCGGAACACCGGGAAGCGACTTGGCATGACGCTCGAACATCGAGTCGATCTCTTTGCAGAGCGCCAACCCCTTGTCCGACAAGCGGACGCGGATCGAACGACGGTCGTGGGTAGACCTTTCCTGCACCAGGTATCCGTTCTCCACCATCTTACGCACGTTGTAAGAGACGTTGGAGCCCAGGTAGTAGCCACGGTTGGTCAATTCGCCGACCGTCAGTTCCTCATCGCTGATGTTGAACAGGATAAGGGCCTGGATGTTGTTGATGTCTTCGACACCGATCCGGTCCAATTCGGTCTTCACCACTTCGAGGAACTGGCGGTGAAGGCGTTCGATCAGCTTGATCGCGTCGAGATATTCGCGGCGCAGGTCCGTCACATCATCCATCATCGTCATTACACTTCCCGCCGCCCTCAAATCGTTCCGGTAACCGATACCATCGGAGACGCGCGCCCATCAACGGGTCTAGACCAACACGTGTGGGCACGCAACTCGTTTTAATGAATTGGAAATCACTCCTCACCCCTGATCATGTTGATGATACCGGAGAAGTCAATTTCCCCGTTTCCGCGATCAACGAATTCGCGGAACAACTGCTGCGCTTCCGCTCCAAGCGGGGTTTGCGCATGCACCTGCTCGGCCGCGTCCTGAGACAGACCGAGATCCTTCAACATCATCGCGGCGGTGAACCCCGGTTTGAAATCCCGATTCGAGGCCGCCGTCTCGGTGAGCCCCGGCACCGGACAGTAGGTCGTCATCGCCCAGCTCTGACCGGATGAGTTGGCGCTGATGGCGAACAGCTTGGCCGTATCCAGGCCCAGTTTCTCCGCCATCGCGAACGCCTCGCACTGGCCGATCATGTTGATCGCGAGCATCATGTTGTTGCAGATCTTGGCCGCCTGGCCGGTACCGCTGCCGCCTGCGTGAACGATGGTCTTACCCATCTGTTCCAAGAACGGTCTTGCCCGCGCAAACGCCGAGTCGGCCCCCCCGACCATGAAGGTCAGCGTGCCCGCTTCAGCTCCGGTCGTCCCACCGGACACGGGCGCATCAACCATCTCGAAGCCACGTTCGGCCGCCTGCTTGGCGACATCGCGGGCGGTAGCGACGTCGATCGTCGAACAATCGATCAGCAACGTTCCTTCCGAGAGGCAACCGAGAATCGACTCGCTGTAGACCTTGCTGACGTGAGGACCTGCCGGGAGCATCGTGACCACCAGGTCGACGGAGTCGACACAGACCTGCGTGGTCTCAGCCGCGCGACCGCCCGCCGCTGCCAGAGCCTTTCCCTGTTCTGCGGAAAGGTCGAAGCCCCGGACCGTGTGTCCCGCCTTGACCAAGTTGATGGCCATGGGCAGGCCCATATTGCCGAGCCCGATGAATCCGATCGTCGCCATAGTGTCCCTCCCGAAGATCTTATTGATTCGTCGACCCAGAGTGACGCGGCGGCCGATCGATTTGCGAGATGGTCACCATTGGGCTCCTCCCGGTCAAGGTCGTGCGCGGCATCACACCAAGGACCAGTCTCCGTCGGCCGGAGCGGCGAAATGGGCCGAAACGATATCGTCGCCAACCTCGGCCAGGGTTGCCGGATCCCACTTCGGCGCATGGTCCTTATCGATCAGAACCGCACGGATGCCTTCGTAGTAGTCGTGCCCCGCCATGCAGGCCTGGGACAGCCGGTACTCCAACAGCAGGACGTCGGCGAGACTGGAGGCTTCGCGGCCTCGGCGCATCAGTTCCAAGCTGATCTTCATGCTCGTCGGCGACTTGGAGAGTAGGTTGTCGCGGGTCTGGATCGCGAAATCCGACCCGTCCGCGGACAGCGCATCGATGATGCCTTCCACCGTTCCCGCCCTAAAACAGGAATCGATCACCGCGCGGTGGGCGATCAGCGGGTCCGGCCCCGGGGCCTCGGCCAGACGCTCCAGCACGTCGTTCACCGCCGCCCGCGGCTGGTCGCCGGCCGCGATGGCCGATCCGACCTGGGCCTCGAATCCCTCCAGGCGGCTTGACGGGACGTAGTGCGTGGCGATGCCCAGTACGCAGGCACCGGCTGCGTCAAGTCGAGCGCCGGTCAGCGCCAGATAGGTTCCAGTTTCGCCCGGCAGGCGCGGCAGGAACCACCCGCCGCCCACGTCCGGAAACAATCCGATCGCCGTCTCCGGCATGGCGAACATCAGCCGCTCGGTGGCGATGCGATGCGAGCCGTGGATCGACACACCGACGCCGCCGCCCATTGTCACCCCATCGAGAAGCGCGACGAAGGGCTTCGAGAAGGCGTGGATCTGATGGTTCAGCCGGTACTCGTCGAAGAAGAACGTCTTCGACAGGTCAGAAGGCTTGCCGTCATTCTCCTCAACGACGGATTTCCAAACCGCCCGCACATCTCCGCCGGCGCAGAATGCCTTCTCCCCCTCGCCCTTGATCACCACGGCGCCGATGCCGTCGTCGTGCTCCCAATCGTCCAACTTGACCGCCATCTCCCGGACCATGCCGTGGGTCAGGGCGTTCAAGGCCCTGGGCCGGGTCATCTCGATCGTCGCCAGGCCGCCATCGGTCGAAAACTTGATCTCTTCGCTCACATCCGTCTCCGGGTAGGTCAGTTGGCCAATAGCTTGCGGGCGATGATCACACGCATGATCTCGTTCGTCCCTTCCAGGATCCGATGCACGCGCAGATCCCGGAGCAGGCGCTCGACCGGGTAATCCTTGAGGTAGCCGTAACCGCCATGCAGCTGCAACGCCTCATCGACGATGCGGTATCCGATGTCGGTGGCGAAGCGCTTGGCCATGGCGGCGTGCTGGGTCGCTTCCAACGCCTTGGTGTCCAGGCTGACCGCCGCCCTGTGGACCATCAGACGCGCCGCGTCCAGTTCGGTCGCCATGTCGGCGAGCCGGAATTGGGTGGCCTGGAAGTCGGCGATCGCCCGGCCGAACGCTCTCCGCTCCTTGACGTACCCGAGGGACGCATCGAGTGCCGCCCGCGCTCCGCCGATCGAGCAGGCGGCGATGTTGATCCGTCCGCCGTCCAAGCCGGCCATTGCGATCTTGAAACCCTGCCCTTCGCCGCCGACCAGGTTTTCCGCCGGGACCTTGCAGTCGTCGAAATTCACCATCGCGGTCGGCTGGCTATTCCAGCCGAGTTTCTTCTCGTTCTCGCCGAAGGACAGTCCAGGCGTGTCCTTCTCCACCAGAATGCAGGAGATGCCGCGCGCACCCTCCTCTCCCGTCCGGCACATGACGGCATAGACGTCGCTGGTGCCGCCGCCGGAGATGAACGCCTTGCCGCCGTTCAGTACGTAATGGGAGTTTCCGACCTTCTCGGCCCGCGTCTTCAGTGCGGCCGCATCGGATCCCGCGCCAGGCTCCGTCAGGCAATAGCTGGCGATCTGCTCCATGGTCACGAGCTTCGGCAGGAACTGCTGACGGATCTCATCATTTCCGAACCGGTCGACCATCCAGGCGACCATGTTGTGGATCGATAAAAAGGCGGCCGTCGAGACACAGCCGGCCGACAGTTCCTCGAACACGATGGCCGCATCCAACCGGCCGAGGCCGGAGCCGCCGACATCATCGCGCACATAGATCGACGCGAGCCCCAGGTCGGCCAACTCCTTCAGGACGTCGACCGGAAAATGCCCCGTCTGGTCCCATTCGGCGGCATTCGGCGCTAACCGTTCGTCGGCGAAGGACCGTGCCATGTCCTGGATCGCGCGCTGCTCTTCACTCAGCTGAAAGTCCATCCCGTCCCTCCTGGGCTTGCCACCGACAAACCTTCCTCCGGTACCGACGATGGCGCGGGATAGTGTGAACCGCCCGCATGCGAGTCAACGGTGCCCCAAGGTCAATCCGATTTTCGTGCCGTTGCATCGGAATGCCGCTCGCTTACACTTGGCCGCAACAACAAGACGAATGAGGACGCCATGCCCTTCAACGGCCGCCCGAAGACCCTGATCTCGCCGTCCAGCGGATATCCTACCACCCGGCTTAGGCGCCCGCGCCAAGCCGACTGGTCGCGCCGTCTGGTCGCCGAGAACACACTGTCCGTGAACGACCTGATCTGGCCGGTGTTCGTCCATGCCGGCGACGAGCCCCGGATCGCGGTCGACAGCATGCCGGGCGTGATGCGGTACTCCGTTTCCGAGTTGGCGGAGGTCGCCCGCGAGGCGGCCGATCTCGGTATCCCGGTCATCGGTGTGTTCCCCTATGTCGAGGCCGACTTGAAGGACACCCAGGGGAGCTATGCGGTGACCGAGAACAACGTCGTCTGCCAAGCGGTCGAAGCGGTCAAAAACGCGGTTCCGACGATCGGCGTGATGTGCGACGCGGCGTTGGATCCCTTCACCAGCCACGGGCATGACGGCCTGCTGGAGGATGGTTCGATCCTGAACGACGAAACAGTCGAGGTCCTGGTCCGCCAGTCGGTTCTGCAGGCCAGCGCCGGCTGCGACATCATCTCGCCGTCGGACATGATGGACGGTCGGGTCGGCGCCATTCGCAAGGGCCTGGACGAAGCGGGTTTCGAAGGTGTCCAGATCATGTCCTACGCCGCCAAGTACGCCTCCGGCTTCTACGCTCCGTTCCGCGCCGCCGTCGGGTCCGCCTCGACCTTGGGGTCGGCGTCGAAGTCGACCTACCAGATGGATCCGGCCAATTCCGACGAGGCCCTGCGGGAAGTCGCCCTCGACATCGCCGAAGGGGCCGACATGGTCATGGTGAAGCCGGGCATGCCCTATCTCGACGTCGTCCGCCGGGTTAAGGACACGTTCGCGGTACCGACCTATGCCTATCAGGTGTCCGGCGAATACTCGATGATCATGGCCGCCACGGAACGCGGCTGGATCGACGGTGAAAGGGCGATGATGGAAAGTCTGCTTGGCTTCAAGCGCGCTGGAGCGGACGGCATCCTGACCTATTTCGCCGTCGAGGCCGCCAAGAGACTGACTTAAGAGCTGTTCCGGTCCGCTCCCAAGCCGGTCCGAACCATCGGCAGCGGGCCGGGTCACGTCGCGTAGCCTCAAACCCCTTCGAGAAACCGGAGCGCTTCCGCATCGGACCAGACTCCGTCCGATCCGTGAAACCCCACATGGCCGCCATGGCGCGTCAGCGTCGCCCGCACGCTGCGACAGGAACTCCAATCCATGTCGATGTAGGCGCTGCGGGGGATCCAGGGGTCGTCCAGCGCATGGAGGATGCGCGTTGGTATCCGGATTTCCGGCAGAAACCGGCTCGCCGAGTTCCGTGCGTAGTAGTCCGCGGCGTCGCTAAAGCCGTTTCGGGGGGCGGTGAAGGCGTCATCGAAGGCGATCACCGACCGGGCCGACGCGATCCGCTCGCGCTCCTGCTGCGAGAGGCCGCCGGGCGCCGCTGACACCTCGGCGCGCATTCCGGCCAGCAGATGTCGGTGATACAGGGCGTTTCGGGGCGCCGTGAAGGTTCGGGCGGTTCCCATCAGATCGATCGGCGCGGAGATGGCGACCGCTCCGCGAACTCCTTTCTCCACCCCGAATTCCGCCACGGCTTTCAGGAGCATGTTCGCCCCAAGCGACCAGCCGACCAGCGCGATACCATCGGGCGCGGCGCCTGAGGGGGCCCGCAACCGGTCGATCACCACGGCCAGGTCACCGCTGCGCCCGGAATGGTATTGCTCGCGGCAGAGCGCTCGGCTTGCGCCGGCGCCTCGCAGATTCAGGCGCAGGGTGGGATAGCCGGCCTCAAGAAAGGTCCGGGCCGCGCGCCGCATATAGACACTCTCGGAGCAGCCGGTCAGACCGTGGACCAACACCACGAGCGGCCGCGACGCCCCCCCTTTCACCGGCCGGTCAAGATCGCCGATCAGGGTATCGCCGGTCCCGTCCGGCATCTCGAAGGCCAGCGTCTCGCGCGCCCCCGGCGAGATCCGCTCTGCCGGGCGCACAAGATAGTCACGAACCGTCTGCAGATCGCCGCCGATCCAGGGGAAGCGTTGGCGGAACGGCTGGACGCCGATCTCAGCCGGCATGGGTGGCGGAGTCTTCCTCGTCGTCTTCGTCGAACGATCGCAGCCAGTCGTGGATCACCTTGATCTGCTCCTCGGTCATGAGCGCGGGCGCATGTCCGACACCGGGAAACTCGACCAACTCTGCTTTCGGGCCGGAGCGCGTCATACGCTCGGCGGTGTCGCGCGTCAGGACGTCGGACGTCTCGCCCCGCAACACGAGGGTCGGACAGCGGACATCATCCCAGACATCCCACAGTTTCACATCGGGCATCTCCTCGGTGAACGCGTCACCGATCGCCGGGTCGTAGTGGAGCGCATAGGTGCCGTTCTCCTGGCGGATGGCAGAGTGCAGGGTCAGATCGGACCACCCGAGGTCGTCGGGAATCCCGAAATCGGCGTACACCTCCTTGAAGTACTCGGCCGCCTCCTGAAGATTCTTGAACCGGGGATCCTCGCCGACTCGGGCGCCGATCCGGGTGAGCGCGGCGCCCGGAATCACGGGCCCGACATCGTTCAGCACCAGTCGGCGGATCGGCGACTCCTCACGGGCCGCGAGCATCATGCCGATCAGCCCGCCCATGGAGGTGCCGATGAAATCGCATTCCTCGATGCCGCGATAGGCGAAGAACGCGTCCATATGCTTCAGATAGGTCTGGTAGGTGTATTCGGATTTGTCCGCGAGCCAGCCCGACCGGCCGCGGCCCGCAATGTCGACCTCGATGACCCGGTAGTCCTTGGCCATGGCGACAGCCAGCCGGTCGAAGTCCCGACCGTTGCGGGTCAGCCCGTGAACGCAGACCACCACCCGCTCGCGCGATCTCTCGCCGAAGTCCTGGAACGCGAGCCAGACGGTACCGTTGTGATCGGTGAAGGGGAAACTTCCTGCGCTAGGACGCATGGTCGGGAACTCGGTGTACTTTCAATTCGCTAAGCAGTGTCGGGGGGTTCGTCGCCAAGTTCAACCTGCGCGTCCGCGAAGAACCCGTTAAATCGTGTTGCAAGCGCCGCTCCATAGGCTCCGATCTGGCCAACCTCGATCCAGTCGCCCTCGCGCACGTCCGCCGGCAGTCGAAACGGCGTCGGCAACACGTCGTTACCGTCGCATGTCGGTCCGAAGACCGTGAAGTCCTGCGCCGGAGCAGGGCCGCCCTCTCCGCCGTCGGGGCGGATGAGCCGCGCCGGAAGACGCACCCGTGACCAGTAGGGTTCCGAGAGATTGCCGTAGACGCCGTCATTGAGATAGAGACGATCGCCCTTCCGCAGATGGACCTGACACAGCATCGAACAGCCATCGGCGACCAGCGCGCGCCCTGGCTCACACAGCAACGCCACATCTTCGTCGATGCCTGCCTCTCGGCGGCCCTCCACGATCTCGGTCACGAACTCTTCAAGCGGCGGGACCGGCTGGCCCGCATATGCGACGGGAAAGCCGCCACCGACGTCGATCTCCCGAACATCCGCCCGGGTCCCGCGCCAGACATCGGCGATCACGGCAAAGGCAGTGCGGAAGGCCCGAGGATTGAGGCACTGCGAACCGATATGGAATGCAATGCCCGCTTCCAGTCCTTCCGCAGCCACCCGGTCCAGAATCTCGATCGCCTCGGCCTGGGTCGCCCCGAACTTGATCGACAGCTCGAACGCCGCCCCACCGCCGGGCGTAGCGACCCGCACGAAGATCTTCAGGTCGCGCCGCCTCGTGACATCGAGCACCTTTTCCAATTCGGCCATCGAATCCACACAGTAGGTGGATACGTCATAGACCCGGTCGGCAGCCAGAATGGCGGCGCGACTCTTCACCGGATGCATGAACAGGGCATCCGCGTCCGGCAACCGCTCACGGACGGCGGCGATCTCGGTGAGCGACGCGGTGTCGAACGCCGTCACGCCCGCATCGTAGAGCCAACCGAGCATGCGCGGCTCGATATTGCACTTCACCGCATAGACGACACGACCCGGAAAGCTATCCACGAAGTGGCGCGCAACGGCCCAGACCTTGTGCGGGCGAAAGCAGTAGACCGGATAACTTGGACGAAGAGCGGCGGCCAGCGCCGTGGCGTCGGCGAACCTGCGGCGGCTTCGGTTCTCGGTACCGGGCGTGTCGGTCATCAGAGATGCTCCTGTTCGCGCGGCCCAGGGTTGCCGCGCCGAACGCCTGCATACAGGTGTTCCTGCGTTCGCGGCCTCGGACCATCGCTCAAGGTGGCGAGTCGAGCAAGCCTTCCGACGGCTGCCGCCGAGGACACCTCCCCCTGTCGGTCGACGCCTCACGCAACGGCCCGCGCGTGCATTCGGGTTCCGCAGAAGACGTACTCAGTTCGGTTCCGAAGGTCGACATCCCCGTCCGGCACACTACCTTGCGCGGTTGAACCCTTCGGTGCGCCAGACAGCGCCCGATCTCGACAGTCCGGTTCGGACGCATGTCGCGTCTCGGATCCGCCCGAAACCTCGCGCACCAGAGGCAACGCACCATGACCATGACGGTTCTCCTGGCCCTGCACATCGTCGCGGCGACCATCTGGGTCGGCGGCATGTTCTTCGCCTATGTCGTCCTCCGGCCGGCCATCGGTGGCATCGAGCCGCCACAGGAGCGACCGCGGCTCTGGCGGCGGGTCTTCGAGCGCTTCTTTCTCTATGTCTCGCTCTCCGTACTGGCGCTGATCGCGAGCGGGTACGGCATGATCTTCCTCGGTTTCGGCGGTTTCGCCGGCGCGGGCGGCTACATCCACATCATGCACGCGACTGGTTTGATCATGTTCCTCGCCTACGGCCACCTCCGGTTCGCCGCCTGGCCAAAATTCCGCAACGCGGTTGATTCCGAAGACTTTGAACAGGCGGGTCGACGCCTTGGTCTGATACGCAAGATCGTTGCCGTGAATCTCGGGCTCGGCTGGATCACCGTGATCGTCGGCGCTACCGGCCGGTACTGGCCTTAACCATCGGCACGACGACAAACCGATCTAAAAAACAGAAGAAAAAGGCCAGATACATTCTATATACCTGCCATGGACCGGCTGAACTACCATCATCTGCGCTACTTCCGGGAAGTCGCGACGGTTGGGCACCTGACCCAGGCGGCGGCTCGCCTGAACCTGTCGCAATCCGCCCTTTCCACACAGATCCGACAGTTGGAAGAGCGTCTCGGCCACCCGCTGTTCGATCGGGTCGGCCGGCGGCTGGTCCTGACGGAGGCGGGGGGCATCGCGCTCGATCACGCCGACCGAATCTTCGATGCCGGGGAGGAACTGGTCGCCGCCCTCGGACAGCGCGAGGGGACCGTCCGGCCGCTCCGGCTCGGCGCGCAGTCTACGCTCTCGCGCAATTTCCAGCTTCGTTTCCTGCGTCCGGTTCTGTCCACGGGAGAGGTCGAACTGATCCTGTCCTCAGGCAACAACGCCGTGTTGCTGGAAGCCTTGCAATCCCTGGCCCTCGACATCGTTCTGACCACGGAAACGCCGTCTCGCGACACATTCTCGAACCTGATCGCCCACCGGATCGCCGGCCAGCCGGTCGGCTTGTACGGCGTCGCGGACCGGCTGCGTCACGCCTCACTCAGGGATCTGTTGTCCCAGGAGCCCGTTATCCTGCCGACGGAGAGTTCGATCCGAACGGGTTTCGACAGTCTTATCGCGAAACTTGGGATCGAGCCTCGGATCGCGGCGGAAGTCGACGACATGGCCATGGTCCGGCTCCTCGCCCGCGACGGCGTTGGCGTGGCCGCGGCGCCGGCTGTCGTGCTCACGGACGAGCTTGAACAGGGTATCCTGCATGAGGCGCCCTTCCCGCTCGACATCATCGAGAGTTTCTATGCGATCGTCGCCAATCGCAGCTTTCCCCATCCCTGCCTCGACGCTCTGCTCGGCTTCTCCGACGAAGCGGAAAAGAAAACTGAACCGGCGGCGTAGAACAGGCCCGGAAGAACCTGCCCCCCTGGCAGACCATGGGCTCAAGTGCTATGTCCGTGATGCCTGTGGCGATCGATCGCCCTCCTCTTGCACGATCTCCTTGCCAACCCTCGATGGACTCTCAGATGGCCCTTGAGCAGCCGAATTCCGTTGATGCCACCCTCGAGCTTCTCGGCGCCGGTCGATACGTGGCCGATCGTTCGCTGGCCACGGCCCTGCACCTGGCGCTCAGTCTCGGGCGTCCGCTGTTCCTGGAAGGCGAAGCCGGAGTCGGCAAGACCGAGATCGCGAAGGTACTGAGCGAAACCCTCGGCCGCCGACTGATCCGTCTCCAGTGCTATGAGGGCCTGGACGTTTCATCAGCGGTGTACGAATGGAACTATGCACGTCAAATGGTCGAAATCCGGTTGGCCGAGGCGACGGGCGGCACCGATCGCGACGCTCTCGCCAAGGACATCTTCGACGAGCGGTTTCTGATCAAACGGCCCATCCTGCAGGCGCTGGAGGAAGATGAGGCGGGCGCTCCGGTGTTGCTCATCGACGAACTCGACCGGACCGACGAGCCGTTCGAAGCGTTTCTGCTAGAAGTGCTTTCCGACTTCCAGGTCACGATCCCGGAACTCGGTCCGCAGATCGCCAAAACTCCGCCGATCGTGATCATCACGTCCAACCGGACCCGGGAAATCCACGACGCGCTCAAGCGCCGTTGCTTCTACTACTGGGTCGACTATCCCTCGGCGGCGCGCGAACTGGAAATCCTCAAGGTCAAGGCGCCGGGCGCGCCGGAGGATCTGTCGCGTCAGGTCGTCGCCTTCGTCCACGAGTTGCGCAAGCTCGACCTGTTCAAGGTGCCCGGCGTTGCGGAAACCATCGACTGGGTGCATGCGCTTGTGCAGCTCGACCACCTGGCGCTCAGCCCGGAGGCGATCGAGAATTCACTCGGCGTGCTACTGAAGTACCAGGACGATATCGCCAAGATCCAGGGCCACGAGGCGACGCGGATCCTGAACCAGATCAAGGCCGAACTGGCAGGCGCGGCGGCGGTCGTCTGAGCCGGCGGAGCGGAGCATGCCGGACGACATCACCCCGCCCGATCTTACCCTGCCCGACACCGGCGCCGATGGCGGCGGCAAGCTGATCGAGAACATCATGCATTTCGGCCGCACCCTGCGCGCGGCCGGGCTGCCCGTCGGGCCCGGCAAGGTCCTGGATGCCGTCGAAGCGGTGCGTGTCGCAGGGATCGCCAATCGTCGCGACTTCTACTGGACCCTGCACGCCGTTTTCGTGAACCGTCGCGACCAGCGCGAGATCTTCGACCAGGCTTTCCACGTCTTCTGGCGGAATCCGCGTCTGCTCGAGCGGATGATGCAGATGATCATGCCCGAATTCCGCGGCGACCCCGACGAGAAAAAGGAAAAAGGCGAGGAAATGAACCGGCGTCTGGCGGAGGCGCTCAAATCCGAGAATGCGGCCGCAGCGGAGACGCAGGAGCCGGAGGAAGAGGAGATCGAACTAGACGCGGCGATGACCTGGTCCGACCGGGAACTCCTTCGCGAAATGGATTTTGAGAAGATGACCGCCGACGAGATCCGTCAGGCCAAGCAGGCGATCCGCGACATGCGCCTGCCAATCGCCGAGACCAAGACCCGACGGTTCCGCCCGGCGCCGCACGGACGGCGCCTGGACCTTCGACGCACGATGGCGGCCACGATGCGCAGCGGCGGCGACAGGATCGACCTGCAGCGGCGCAAACGACGCACCCGCAGGCCGCCGCTGGTTGTGCTGTGCGACATCTCCGGCTCCATGAGCCGGTATTCGCGCATGCTGCTCCACTTCATGCATGCGATCACCAACGACCGCGACCGGGTGCATACTTTCCTTTTCGGAACCCGTCTGACCAACGTCACCCGATACCTGAGACACAAGGATGTCGACGAGGCTCTCGTGCAGGTCGGCGACGTGGTCAACGACTGGTCGGGCGGCACGCGGATCGGCCACTGCCTGAACGAGTTCAACCGGTTCTGGGGCCGCCGGGTGCTCACCCAGGGGGCGATCGTCGTTCTGATCACGGATGGACTCGATCGCGAGGTCGGCGCCGGACTGAACAAGGAAATGGAAAGGCTGCACAAATCCTGCCGCCGACTGATTTGGCTCAATCCCTTGTTGCGCTACGACGGCTTCGCCCCCAAATCTCAGGGAGTGCGGGCCATTCTGCCTCATGTCGACGACTTCCGGCCGGTGCATTCGCTCGACAGTCTGGAGCAGCTCGCCGACGCCATCGGCCAATCGTCGTCGCGCCGTCGCGAGGGCATGGACGACTGGCTCGCGGCGCTACGTCGGGTTGAGGCCGAGGCTCGACAAGCGCAAAACTAGATTCGGGCACAACCCCACAGTGGAGGGCGCAGGTATGACCGATCCGACACCATTCGCCAGCATCGACGACGTCTTGGGCACCGCCGAGGGCTGGCTCGGCGAAGGCCGCAAAGTGGCGCTGGCCACCGTCGTCAAGACATGGGGAAGCTCTCCGAGACCGGTCGGCTCTCGCCTCGTGATCGACGGAGACGGCGCTATGGTCGGCTCCGTCTCCGGCGGCTGCATCGAGGGTGCGGTCATCAAGGAGGCGTTCGAGATCATGGACGGCGGTCCGGCTCGGCTGATGGAATTCGGCGTCAGCGACGAGCAAGCCTGGGATGTCGGTCTCGCTTGCGGCGGAAACGTTGAGGTCTGGGTCGAGCGGATGGAGGCGTAGACGATGCGCAAGGATATCTTCTCGAAGCTGCAGACGGCACGGCGCTCAAAAACGCCGGTGACGCTCGTCGACGGGTTGGACGGCAAGTCCCAGGCGCTCGTGTTCCACGATCGCGTTGATGGCGACCTTCCCGAACCTGTTGTCAACGAGGCCCGGAGCCGACTGCGCGACAACAAGAGCGGCGTCGCCGAGCTGTCGGGCGGCCGTTGGTTCTTCGACTGCCACAATCCGCCGTTGCGCCTGATCATCGTCGGGGCGGTTCATATCAGCCAGACGCTCGTTCCGATGGCCGCCATCGCCGGCTACGAGGTCGTCGTGGTCGATCCGCGTGCCAGCTTCGCAACCGCCGAGCGCTTCCCGAACGTCGTGTTGATCGACGACTGGCCGGACGAAGCGATGGAGGCGCTGAGACCGGACAGCCGTACCGCCATCGTCACGCTGACCCACGATCCCAAGCTCGACGATCCTGCTCTCGAGGTGGCGCTTAGATCTGAGGCGTTCTACATCACTTGCCTCGGCTCCCGGCGGACCCACGCCAAGCGCGTGGACCGGCTCAAGGAGATGGGCTTCGACGACGCCGTTGTCGGTCGGATCCGTGCCCCGGCTGGACTGGACATCGGCGCCGTCTCCCCCGCCGAGATCGCGATTTCCATCCTGGCGGAACTGACCGCCGTCCTGCACGCCAAGCCGATCGTGGCGGCGGCGGCATAGACGTGAGAAACGGCAATCGTCTGGAGACCGTCGGATCGTGATCTTCGGTGACACCCCGCTGGAGCAGGCCGAAGGCGCAGTGCTGGCCCATTCCCTTCGACTGGATAAGCGCAGCCTGAAGAAGGGACGCGTGCTCGAGGGCCACGATATCGCGGTTCTGCGCGAGGCCGGCTACGCAAGCGTTATCGCGGCGCGGCTGGAAGACGGGGACGTGGCTGAGGACGCCGCCGCCGACCGCCTTGCCACCGCCATCGCCGGCGACGGGACAACGGTCAGCGCCGCCTTCACCGGACGCGCCAACCTCTATGCGGAAACCGCCGGCGTCGTGCTCTACGACCCCCTGAGGCTTGATGCCTTCAACCTGGTCGACGAGGCGATCACTCTCGCCCTGGTGCCGCCCTATCAAGCGGTCGAAGAAGGCCAGATGATCGGCACGCTGAAGATAATTTCCTTCGCTGTGTCCGGCGACAGGGTAATGCTGACCGAGGAGATCGGCCGGCGCGAACAGCCGATGGTCAGTCTTCGGCCCTACGCGCCGACGCGCGTCGGTCTTGTCCAGTCGCGCCTGCCGGGCACCAAGGACAGCGTGCTCGACAGCACCTTCGAGGTCACCCGCTCCCGTCTACATCCGATGCATAGCGAAATCTGCCACGAGGTGCGCTGCGATCACGTCACCGACACCCTGGCCAAAGCGATCGACGAGACGATGAACAAGGGCGCGCGCCTGGTTCTGGTGTCCGGAGCCTCCGCCGTGGTGGATCGGCGCGACGTTGTTCCGTCCGCCATAGAACAGGCGGGAGGAGTGGTCGAACACTTCGGAATGCCGGTGGACCCCGGCAACCTCATGCTGATCGGACGCATTGGCGACGTTCCCATCGTCGGTCTGCCGGGATGCGCCCGGTCGCCGAAGCTGAACGGCTTCGATTGGGTCCTGCAGCGACTGATCGCGGGCGTGCCTGTCGGTCGGGCCGAGATCGGACGCATGGGGCCCGGCGGGCTGCTCAAGGACATACCGACCCGTCCGATGCCCCGCTCGCGACGCAGGCCCGGCATCGGCGAGACCGCGCCCGCCAGGGCCCCGAGAATCGGCGCCCTGATCCTGGCCGCCGGTCAGTCCCGGCGCATGGGCAAGGAGAACAAACTGCTGGCGCAAGTCGACGGCAAACCGATGGTGCGCCACGTCGCGGATGCGGTGGCCGCCTCGAAGGCGACCTCTACGACCGTCGTGCTGGGCCACGAGGCGGACGCCGTTCGAGCGGCGCTGGCCGACCTGAAACTATCCTACGCCTACAACCCGGACTATGCGGAAGGCCTGTCGACGTCGCTGAAGGCCGGCCTGGCAGCGGTCGGCGACGACGTGGACGGGGTCATCGTGTGTCTGGGCGATATGCCCCGGATCGGGACCGCGACCATCGACAGGATGATCGCCGCCTTCGACCCGGTGGAGGGACGGTCGATCGTCGTGCCGACCCGGCGCGGCAAGCGCGGGAACCCTGTGCTTTTCGCCAAACGGTTCTTTGAGGAGATGGGCGGCGTTTCCGGCGACGTGGGAGCCCGTCACCTTATCGGAAACCATGAAGACATCGCGGTGGAGATCGAAGTGGACGACGAGTCCGTGCTGACCGACGTCGACACGCCCGAGGCCCTGGCACGGATCAGGGAGAGCGGTCGATGAGCGATGCGCTGTACCAGGATGAGATACTCACCCTGGCGCGGGAAGGCAGGGCCCTGCCCCGTCTGGACGGTGCTACGGTCACCGCCAGGGTCGACAATCCGGTCTGCGGCGACCGGGTAACGGTCGACCTGACTCTGGAAGACGGAACGGTTGCTGCCGTCGGCTCCAAGGTCCAGGGATGCGCCCTCTGCCAGGCCGCCGCCGCCGTCATCGCCCAACAGGCCGTGGGCGCGCCGGCCGCCGACCTACCGCGCGTCGCCGATGCGCTGGAGGACTATCTGTCGGGGAAAAGCGGGGACGTTCCGTGGGCGCCGCTGACGGTCTTTGCACCCGTTCGAGCGGCAAAGTCCCGCTGGGAGTGCGTCATGCTGCCGTTCCGGGCGGCAATCAAAGCGCTTAAGTCGACCGGCTGAACTCAGCTCAGAATGTCGAGGGTGGATTCGAACAGCTCATCGGCTGTCCGGATCGTCGCCAGATTGGCCTCGAACTGCCTCTGGGCGGTGATCTGGTCCACGGCTTCACGTTCCAGGGAAACGTTCGGCCGGTTGACCAGTCCATCGCCGTCCGCGTCGGGAGCATCCGGATCGTAACGCTGCACGGATACAGGATCGGCAAGCTGCTGGCTCGACCGAACGCCGCCGACGGTCGTCGTGGTGTCCAGCGTCCGCTGTGTGCGAAACAGCGCATTGCCGTCGGCATCGGTCGTCGCCGTCGATCCGTTGGGGGCGGCCACGCTTTCTATATTCGCAACATTGCCGGCTGACGTGTCGAAACGCCGGGTAGCCGCCGTGACGCCACTCAGTGCGGTGTAAATGCCGTTCGTAATCGCCATTAAAGCACCTTACCATTCGGGCGCCGCTGAATCTACTGTACCGGCGGTTTAGAACGGGTTAACGGGTTCGCATCCGATGCAATCCGCGAAGCGTCTTCCTGGTACCCGCGGATTAGCGACGATGACCCGGCCCCGGGCTCACGAGCCGTCACCCGCAACGCGGAGCGACCGTCCCATGCCTCTGGCAAGAACGTTCCTGATCCTAGTGAGCCTTGCCCTGGCATTGCCGCTCCTGGCCGCGAGCGATGCCCAGGCCCAGCGCATCCAGTGGTACGTGGAGGTTCTGACCGACCCGATCAGCGGCCGGCCTGTTCTGGAGGCGCGGATCCTCACCCGCGAGGGTTATCGCTTTAACCTTTTGCGGAAAAAAGACAACTCGATCTGGGGTCAGTTCTCCCTCCCACGTTCGTCCCAGGCGATGCTCACGCCAGACAACTTGCCGACGTACTGGATCGACGAAGGCGACCCGGTCGACCTCGAAGAACTGAAGGCCTTGGAGGTTTCCAGCGAACCGACGCTCTACAAGGTCGCCGGCCGCGATGTTCAATTCATCATCTGGGGAGACGCACGCGAAGGCTTCATTCCACCGCAACTGCGACAGATGATGCTGGGCGAGACGCTCCATGTCCGATACTTCACATTGCTCGGCGAACGCCATACGGCCGAAATCACTCTGAACCGGGCCAACCAGGCGATCGCGCAGTTCCTTCGGGTGCGTCCTTTGGACCCCGAAAGCGACTCGATCGAAGATCAGACGATGAATTTCGCGCTGGTTGCCAAACGGTTCATGGAGTTGTGCGACGACTTGCGATTCAGTGCGAGCGAGAGCGACTACACGGCCTGCCGAAACACGTTCTACACCTGCTCGGAAGCGCCTGAGCAGACGGCCGAGACCTTCAAGGCGTGCCTGGGATTCGATCCGGACATGCTGGCCGCTCGGGCCGAGCCCACGGCGGATCAGGCCGGCAATGAACAGGGAGCGCGGCGGCCGGAGTGACGGCTTGATCGATGGGTCGGCGCGACGTCGCGAGCTTCTCAGACGGTGATGGATACCACCCGAGGCGCCGGAATACGGCTATCGAAACCGGTGGATGCCCGAGCGATCGGCCCGGCGATGTCGAACGGCGACGCTGTCGGCTCAGACGACGGACCGAACCCTGTTGAGGCTTCGGCGCTGGTCTCGACAGGGCTGAAACCTGCGGACCGCGTCGGGCTGTCCCGCAAATCGGTGATCGTGCCCCCATCGCCAGGTTGCTCGCCCGCCCCCTGGGAGACGACGTTGGCCGCGAGCGGGACCTCAGAAGCAGCCGCAGAGGGGGCTGGTTGATCCGCGGCCTCCCCTGTCTGCTCAGCCCGACGCTCGGCGGCGATCTCCGCCTGAGCCTGACGTTCCAATGCTGCTGCGGAGGCCGCCACCGACCGATCCTGCGCGGACGGTTCGGCGGGTGCGAGTGCGGCGGTGCGTATCTGCCGCGCCTTCTGTAGCGTCGCTTCAGGGTCGCCCTTTACCGGCGACGTATCGATCGAGACCGACCCGCCGACCGCATATTGCTTGCCGTCCGGTCCGCGTTGATAAGTGTAGGTCGGTGCGCCGGCGTACTGACCGCCCGCCGCCGCGTGCGCGGCCTCGTGGCGGCGCACCTCCTGGTCGCGCTGCTGCAGTTCGCGGACGACCTTCCGTTCTTCCTCGGTCAGTTGATCCGGTCCGGTCGCGCCCTCCGCGCTCGCGGACTGGGTTGCAGCCGCCTGGGCCGCCTGGGCCGGACTGTCGGCGCTGCCCGGACTCGGGGCCTGCTGCGACTGCTCGGCCTGCAGACCGAACGCGACGGCCAAGGTGAACGGACCACCACCGATCAGAGGACGGCCGGGCTGCAGCGGCGGCGCCGTCTGCTGTGTCGGGTCCGACGGCTGGAGCCCCGGAGCTTCACGGCCCGGCAACGCCGGCGCCTGCCCGCGCGCTCCCGTCGCCCCCTCCGTCGGCCTCTGGCCATCAACCGCCGTCCGGCCGGCGAACGACCTCTGTGCGCTCGGCGCGGGACCGAGCGACGGCAGACTGCCGATTCCTGGAGGAAGGATGGGGGCCGTCGAGGTCATTCTGACCGCAAACTCCTAACCTCGAGGCCGACTTCTCCAGCCTCGCGAAATTGCACGCGTCCCACGTCTCCCACTCTTCCATTAGCACGAATCGGCTGGACATGCGAGAACACAGCTTCACGATCCGCCACTCGGCAGATCCGGCTTCTCCGGCCCGTCAGGCTGCCGCCTCCCCATGACGTTTCTTCCGTACCTCGCTCCCCCGGTGTTCGTTCTTCTTTGGAGCTCGGCGTTCGTCGGCGCGAAATTCGGCCTGCCGCATGCCGAACCACTGACTTTCCTGGCAATCCGGTTCGCCCTTGTCACGGTGCTGTTCGCGTTCATTGCCCGCGCGCTCTCAGCGCCCTGGCCGACAAGCTGGCGACAGACCGGCCATATCGCGGTGGTCGGTGCCCTGGTCCAGGGCGTCTATCTAGGAGGGGTCTTCGTGGCCATCCACCGAGGCGTCCCGGCCAGTCTCGCGGCTCTGATCGTCGGCCTGCAGCCGATCCTGACCGCCTTGCTGGCCGGCCGCCTTCTGGGCGAGCGAACAAGCGCCCGCCAATGGCTCGGGCTCGGGCTCGGCCTGGCGGGTGTCGCAGTGGTGCTCGGCGAGCGCATGGAGGCGTCCCCGATCGACCGGATCGGCCTTGCCACCTGTGTTGCCGGCCTGATCGCCATGAGCCTGGGTACCCTGCACCAGAAGCGCTTTGCCAGCTCGATGAACGTCGCCACGGGCAGCGCCGTCCAGAACATCACAGCCGCCGCGCTTACGTTTATCGGCGCCCTGGCGCTGGAAGACTTGCGGGTGGAGTGGGTTCCGGCCTTCTCCCTGTCGCTTGCCTGGCTTACGGTCGTGGTATCAATCGGCGCCTTCTCGCTTCTGATGGTCATGATCAGACTTGGAGAGGCCGTTAAGGTCGTCAGCCTATTCTACATGGTTCCCCCAACCACTGCCCTTCTGGCCTGGATCCTCTTCGACGAGCGGATCGGACTGTTTGGCGCCTGCGGCATCGCCGTCACCGCCCTGGGCGTCGCTCTAGTCGTACGGCGACCGAAAGACACCGGTCTGCCGTAAGTCGGATAGAAGGTTAGAAACCCAACCCGCGCCGGAAGGCCAGATGCAAGAGAAACCCCTTCCCCCTCCCCTCTGGATCCTGATCGTGGCGACAGCCACCGGTCCGTTGGCGCTGAACATCTTCGTCCCGTCCATGCCCGGGCTCGTGGGGGTCTTCCAGACCGACTACGCGATGGTGCAGCTCGCCCTCACCCTCTACCTGGTGGCCGTGGGCGTGGCACAGCTCGGATACGGTCCACTCTCCGACAGGTTCGGTCGGCGCCCCGCACTGATCGGCGGCCTGGTCATCTATTTCGTCGCCAACATCGCCTGCATGTTCGCTTGGTCGATCGAGAGCCTGATCGTGGCGCGGGTGTTGCAGGCCATTGGCGGCTGCGCCGGGATGGTGCTCGGCCGGGCCATCGTGCGCGACGTTTACGATCGAGACCGCGCGGCGAGCGCGATCGCTATCATCACCATGGCGATGGCCGTCGCACCGGCCATGGGTCCCGCCATCGGGGGCATCATCGACGCACAGTTCGGTTGGCAGGCGACCTTCCTGGTGCCCATGGCCGTCGGACTGGTGGTTCTGGCCGGCGCTACCATGCGGCTGAACGAAACCAACCTGAACCCGATCCCGACGATCGACGTCACGGCCATGCTGCGCAACTACGCCAGCCTGCTGCGCTCGCGTGCCTATATCGGTTACGCCGCCAACACGGCGATGTCCGTCGGCGCGTTCTTCTCCTTCATCGCCGGCGCGCCCTATGTGATGATCGAGGTGCTGCGCCAGGGACCGGAGGTCTACGGGTTCTACTTCGTGCTGATTTCCGTCGGCTACATGACGGGAAATTTTCTCGCCAGCCGCCTATCCAGCAGACTTGGCGTCGACAGGATGATCCCGCTCGGCGTCGGAGTCTCGCTCTGCGGCGCGGTACCGGGATTCGCCCTCGCCTGGGCCGACGTCGTCACCCCGCTATCGGTCTTCGCGCCGATGTGCGTCGTGGCCATCGGCAACGGCCTCAGCCAGCCGAACGGCATCTCGGGCGCAGTCAGCGTGAACCCGACGATCGCCGGCGCCGCCTCGGGTCTGATGGGCTTCGGACAGATGCTTATCGGCGCCTGCTTCACCGTCATGGTCGGATATTTCCAGAACGACACGGACCATACAGCGATGGCAACCATGATCCTGCTCGCCACGATGAGCTCCGCACTCTTCTTCCTCCTCGCGCGCACGTCGGCACGTTCGTCATGACGACTTCGTACTGCGACGATCTGGACGCCCTGGCGGCGGATGTTCTCTCGCGACTTGAGACGGCCGTCGACGGCCGCGAAGGGCCCTGGCGCACGCCCATGCTCGCGACCGCCGGTCCGGAAGGACCGAGTGCGCGGGTGGTGGTCATTCGCTCGATCGACCCTCGGACAAGGCGCCTGGAGATATTCACCGACGCGCGCTCGGCCAAGGTGAGGGAAATCGAAGCCGACCCCAGGGTGGCGCTTGCATTCTGGGACCCGACAGCGCAGCAGCAGCTTCGCATGTCGGCCGTCGCCCGCAGTGTCGGCGATCGGGAACAGATCGACTCACGCTGGCACGCGATCGGAGCAATCGGCCAGGCCCTGTACGACGGCGATCCCGCCCGCTTCGTGGTGATCGAAGCGGTATGGACGGAGTGGGACTGGTTGTGGATCGGCGGCAAACCGCATCGGCGTGCCCGTTTCTCCTGGCTGCGCGGAGTGCCGGAAGGCCGATGGATCGACCCCTGAGCGTCTTCCGGACCGATAGCGTCAGTCGGTCGCGCTGCCGCCGCCCAGACGCGCGAGACGGAATGCCCTCTGCCCCTTGACCGCCCGATGGTTCGGCATCACCAGGATACAATCGTCGTAGGGCGTGCGGATCTCTTCGCCACCATCCACGGCGATCACCGCGCCTGCCTTGGCGAACCGCTCAAGCCCCTTGAAGGCCTGGGTGAAGAAAAAGTCGTCGGTGCGGATCGCATAGCCGTGGGTCACGTCGGCCACCGTTTGCTCCGGTACCGGATCCGTTCGGCGGTGCGCCGCCAGGGTAGCCTCGTCGATCATCCCCAGGGCCCGCAGATAGTGCAGAGCGGTGTCGATGGCGACATCGGCGCTGGTCGCAGCCCAATGCTGGCCGCACTCCACGAGGCAAGCGATCCGGTCCGTTGCCGGATCGTTGAACGGTGCGTATTCGATCAAACGGAGGCCCTGCACATGGCCGGCGCCACAAGCGATCATCGCCGGGTACCCGATCTCGCGGGTCAAGCGCCTCTCCTTCTCCAAGCCGTGGATCAGCATAATCGGATCCGAGTATGTGCCCATGGAATGGATGTCGAGCAGCCTGTCTACGCGGTCGTAGAGCGGCCGCAGCTGCCGGGCACGGCGCAGCTCCACCGTGTTGTCCGGACCATCCAGCCGTTCCAGCGTCCAAACACGGTTCATGTCTTCGTCAACGAAACGGCTCCTGCCTGGAGCGGCCGGATCGAAGCGCAGATAGGCTTCCGGATTGACGAAAGCGAGGGTCAGCTTGCCTCGGGCCGGACGGATATCGCTGCGCATCAGGTAATCGATCGCGATCGCACCACACAGCTCGTTGCCGTGGATGACCGCGTTGATCATCGCGTCCGGTCCGGCGACACCCGAGTCGAACGTCTGCACGTAGTCGACACCGACGTTGCCGCGCCTGTAGGCGGAGATATCCGGCGCTACGAGCTCCACCGGATACGCTATGTCCGCAGCCATGACCGCCTCCTGGAATTGAGGCTACAGTCTGTGTCCGCACGCGCGTCCGGTAAACATCGATTTCAGCCGGGAATACAGTCTCCGGCCGACCTAGAAAATAAAGATATCCGCCGTGTTCAACTGGGACACCGAGTAGTTCGACAGCGTTACCGTGTTTCCCGAACCGAAATCGATAACCACGCTCGTGCCGACCTGGCTGGCGCGCCCGATGACATCGGCGTCGGCAGCGATCCCGGTCCCGTTGACGTTCGCTTGGACCGCCAGATAGTCGACGAAGTATTCGAAGTCGGTAATCGTGTCGTTACCGTTGTTGGACGTGATGTAGAACCAGTCGAAGCCGTCACCACCGGTCATCACGTCGTTGCCGAGATTGCCGTAGAACCTGTCGCTGCCGGCGCCTCCGATCATCGTGTCGTCGTCCTGGCCGCCGAACATCGTGTCGCTGCCGGCTCCGCCATCGATCAGATCGGCGCCGTGGTTGCCGTAGAGCAAATCGCTGCCTAAACCGCCGGAGATCGTGTCCGATCCTTCCCGGTACGCGAGCGTGCTGCCCGACCCGTAGCTCGTGCTGGCACCACCGTTCTGCCCACCGTAAACCGTGTCCGCTCCATCCCCGCCCAGGATCAGGTCGGTGCCGATATTGCCGTAAAGAAGGTCGTTGCCTGCGCCGCCGCTCAACGTATCGGCGCCCAGACCCGCCATAACGCCGTCGTCGCCGGCGCCGAGTTGGAAAAGGTCGTCGCCGCCATTGCCGATGAAGTAGTTGACGCCCGACGAGCCGACGAACGTCTCTGCGGTATCCGCGCCCCAGGTGACGTTACCCATGGTCGCGGCGGTGCTGATGCCATAGAGGTACTGGACCGCCTGCACATCGAGCCATCCCAGCGTGGAGGCGTAGGTAACGGAGCCGTCGTAGTACGACATTACGGTTGTGTCTGTGTTGTCGGTGTCCGTGGGCAGGAACGGCCCCTCCGCCGAGGCGTTGTAGTTCCCCGGATGTTTCAGCCCGATGGCGTGACCGATTTCGTGCAGAAGAGTCAGATAGCCGTAGCCGCCGACTTCCGGGTTGAGGTTATAGGAGAAGTTATTGGCGATCATGATGTCGCCGCCGATCGCGCTGGTCGACGGGAAGTAGGCGTATCCGGACGACCCCGCCTGGAAATTCGCGCCGAACCGGATCTGCCCTCCGTCTCCGGCGTCCGACACCTCCACGAAGGAAAGGTTCGCCGCATCCCCCCAAACGTCTAGGGCGCTGCGCGCTGCCGCTTTCATGGCCTCGTTGAACACGGTGAATGTGGCGTCGGTGCCGTGATAGCTCGGCAAGCTGTCCATGAAGGAATAGGTGACGGTCGTGCTCACCCCCATCATGCCGATGCCCCATTTGCTGGACACACCGGCGACGACGGCATCAAGGTTTCCGTCGCCCGAGCTTTCGGCCGTCGACAGCGTCTGTCGCCCCTCCGCGGTGCCGCTGGTATGACCCATGCAGCCTCCAGTGCCACAAGCACAGGAGCAGGCGGCCGGAGCGGCCTCGGGAGTGTAAGCCGTCATCGTCTAGCCTTTCTTTTCGACCGGGGCCTGCCCGGTGGCCGGTACCGCACGCCTCCAAGGGTCGACCACGGTGTCGAACAGCAGTGCCGCAAGGCTGTCCGCCAGTTCCGAAGATTCGGTTAACGGGGCATCGGTACCGACCACGATCGGCGCCGAGCCGAACAGACGCGCGTCCACATGGCCCGGGCGCAACATCCTGACGTCGATCACCAGCAGGGGACCGTTCGGTCCGGCGATCTCGTAGCCGTTCACCAGGACAGTAACGGCATTCGGATCCGATAGTGCGGCGGTACCGACGGCAACATCGGATCCGGACAGATCCTCCAGCGCGGACTCGGCCAGCGTACAGAGCGCCGTTCGAAGATCCGTCGCGGTGGGTCTGCCGCAGAACACCGCGAGGCGTTCGACACCTTGGAAGAACGGCACGGGGGACAACGCCTGCGCCGGCGCCGGCATCAGGAGCAATATTGCCAAGAGCAACGGCGCAATGCCTGTCATCGGTAGAAAACGCATGGGCAGCTCAGCCGGGACGAGTCGATCTATGCCGTTGATTTCAGCTTAATCGATGCATAACCGGTTGCACAGCACAGCATGCCCGAGGCCACCATACGGTCGGCAGCCATGCCTGCAGGGACCGCGTTTAGGCACGCGGCAAGACAAACGGGTTTTCGGAGAATTTTGGCGACCCCTACGGGATTCGAACCCGTGTTGCCGCCGTGAGAGGGCGGTGTCCTAGGCCTCTAGACGAAGGGGTCGCAGAGGCGAGCGGGTAGATATCAATCCGCCGCTCGCTTGGCAAGCGCGTTCCGAGACGCCGGTCCGAAATATCCGGTCGATCCCGCAACACCAGTGAGAGTGGCGACCCCTACGGGATTCGAACCCGTGTTGCCGCCGTGAAAGGGCGGTGTCCTAGGCCTCTAGACGAAGGGGTCATCCGAGGAAGGTGGAGATACAAGCCGCCGGTCGGGAAATCAAGTCCGAAGCATCGCCTTTGAAGGCCGTCTCCATCGTTTTCGCCCCACGGCTTTGGGTAGCGCTACCGAAACTCTACCATCAATGGGCAATCCAGCCGCGGATCGCCGTTTGCATAATCGCCACCTCCTGCTTCCCAATCCCTGTTTTGGGAGATCGAGCCTGTTGATCTGGACCGGAACGAACTTCCGACTGATGCAAAGCCCCAAAAAAAATTTTTCCCTCATTACATTTATTTCGATCTGTATTCTCTTTTTGATTTTATATAATGTAATTAATACTCGTTAAACGCGTTTTTTCGCCAAGCAAACTGGGAGCTATGTCACCATGTCAGAAATCCAATCCGATAACCCGCCGCTTACCTCAAACAGCCCCGAAGCACAGTCAATTATTTTCCCCATCACACAGCCTTTCTCCTTTAAGACCGTGGACATCAACATTGAGAACCCGTATGTTGTTATAAATATTACAGAAGTAAACGATTACGGATGGATCGTTATAAATGGGCACTGTGTGGCCTCCACTAATAGTAATATAAAATATCCCGCCGATCTAAAGCGTGGTGAAAACGCTATTTCCGTTTCTCTCACAAATATTAGCGGAGCAACTAGCATTAAAGCCAGCGTGAGTTTTTATAATGGAGACCATAGTAAGATCAGAGAGTATGGAATTGATTGGGCTGACAATCAGACATCCGGCGCTGGCGCCCCGGGCCGTAGCGCCCTTACGGCTCAATATACTTGGTTAATAAAGTGTGGTTCCTAAAAAGGAGGCTTTCTACACTCATTATGTATGAGGTCACCGAAAATCAGAAGGGTTAGCATTGGGTCTCAAGCCCTTCTGAATTCATTTCCCCATATTCATTCAGGATATCAAAGAACTAGACAGCGCGCACCCTATCCAAGGCGTTAGAGGCGCCAACGTCGATGAACGGCTGCGCGCTGTCGACGTCCCGAAATCTTTCAAAAAAAAATGCCGCAACACACGGTCCACTTTTTGAGGCCGCGAGGATCACTTCCGTGTTCGCTCTAGGTTGACATAATGCGCCTCTCCGCGGTGACGCTACCGTGGACCCCGCCGCTCCTGCATCCCCCACCCCCAGTCTCAGCACGCCTGCCCGCGGACACGGTATGGGGCGCCACGTCATCAAGGCGCCCCTGTCGTCCGTTTTGACTGTGGGGATCTTGGGCTCAGGTCACCGCGATCGGCGATCCTGCAGACCCCGTTCCGCCTTTGATCGGCGTCGGCGCGAAGATGTAGACGAACCGGTATTTGCCGTCGGCGATGAGATCATCGAAGAACAGGTTCTCGTGGTTGAAGATGCCGTTCTTGGTGATCAGCTCGGCATGGACCGGGAACGCCAGGTTGGGATCGGGATTCGGAACCACCTCCGTCGGCCAGGTATCGGCTCCGGTGATCGAGATTTCCTTCTCGATCAACCAGCGCGCCACCTCCATGCCGATACCGGGACAGCCGGAATTGAAGCGGTCATTATTCTTCATCCACAGCGATCCCCAGCCCGTGTTGAAGAACACCGCATCGCCCGAGTTGATGTCGCCCTCGGACATCCCCTGCTTGGACAGTGCATCCTGAACATCGGCCAGGGTTATCTCGTAGCCCGCATCCTTCATCTCGCCCAGCGAGCCGTGGACATCGATGAGATGCGCCGGGGTGAAGAACGGCTTCACATGTTCGACGCCGAGCTTCGACAGACCGTAGGCCCCACTAACCGCGGTGCCATCGAAGCCGTTGTAATACTTGTGATCTTTCTTATTGGCGACGTCGCCACTCAGCACGCCGATATGACCGAGCCCATCGAACTGGGTCCCGACCTGACCGATCTCGGTCGCCAGAAACTCGTCATTGTAGATCAGATTGTTGGCGCCGAAGGGACCACCGGTCGGCGCGCCGGGAATTCGGACCCCGAACACCCGGGCTCCGAACAGCGGCATACCTGCCTCGTAGACCCGGCCGATCTTGTAGACCCTCCCGTCCCGGATCTGGCTCGCCGCCTGAAGCGTTTTCTCTGGTGTCATCCAGTTGGACGCGCCGGCCTCGTCTTCGGCCCCCCAGCGCGACGGCCACCATGTCTCCCCGGATGCGGTTTGCGCCTGAGCGACCTGATCGCCGCCGCCGCTACCGACCAGGGCCGCGCTTCCCGCAGCAGCGCCGATGGCGGCGGTCTTGATGAAATCGCGTCGGCTGGGCGCTACCGGATCCGTGCCATCGCCGGCCTCGAATTTGCTCTTGCGCATGCCGCTCTCCTCCCGAGGTTGTTCTGGTTATCTGGGCGTGGAAATCGTCGACCGATTCGGCCCCCATTGGTGGAATGGTGACGGCGCCTGCGACAAAGTGTCAAGCTGTGGGAAACGCGTCGGCGCGGGAACCGCCGATTTGCCAGGGAGGGACCACATCCATGAGCCTGTTCGAAACGGACAAATCCGCGGACCGCATTCCCGTCTCGGTGCTGACCGGTTTCCTCGGCAGCGGCAAGACGACTCTGCTGAACGCCCTTCTGCGCGATCCGGCCCTGGCGGACACGGCCGTCATCGTCAACGAGTTCGGCGAGATTGGGCTCGACCACCTGCTGATGGAGTCGGTCGACGGCGAGATGACGGTGATGGCCTCCGGCTGCATCTGCTGCACCATACGCTCCGACCTGGAGAGCACCCTGCGCGACCTGCTCGCCCGGGCGCGCGCCGGATCGATTCCGCAGTTTCGACGGGTGGTCGTGGAGACGACAGGCTTAGCCGACCCCGCTCCGATAGTTCAAATGCTCCTGAACAACCCGCTGGTCTCCGGATTCTTTCGGCTCGACGCGGTCATCACCACCGTCGACGCGGTGAACGGCGGCGGTCAGCTCGACACCCAGGACGAGGCACTGAAACAGGCGGCGATGGCCGATCGGCTGATTCTGACCAAGACCGATCTCGCCGATTCTGCCGCAACCGAGGCGCTCGCCACGCGGCTCGCAAGCATCAATCCGACCGCGGAGCGGATCAGAGCGGTCAGCGGCGCGGTGGCCGCCTCTCGCCTCTTCGGTGCCGGCTGGTACGACCCCGACGGCAAGACGCCCGACGTGCGAAGATGGCTGCGCGACGAGGCACTGGCGGTGGAGCACGCCCATCACCACGGGGACCACGATCATCACGATGTCAATCGACACGACGGCGGGATCGTCGCGTTCGCCATGACCTACGAAGAGCCTTTGGACTGGGACCTGGTGAACACGTGGCTTGCTGGCCTGCGCGAGATCCACGGCGAGAAACTGCTTCGGGTGAAAGGCATCCTGAACCTCGCGGACGAGCCCGATCCGGTGGTGATCCACGGCGTGCAGCACGTCTTCCATTCCCCAGCTAGGCTGCCCTCCTGGCCCGACGGCGACCGGCGGTCGAGGATCGTGTTCATCACGCGGGACCTCGACGAGGGAACGGTCCGGGCGTTCTGGGATCAGGCAGCGGCCGCCGCCTGACGGCGGCTCACACGGCGGCGGCCGCGTCGTCGATGACGAGTTGAACGTTGTCACCGCCACGGAAATCATCAAGCCGTAGGTGACCAGCGACGTGAACCGGAAGCTGGCCCGCCTGCAACAGAGCGGGACCGAGATCGCCGGCCATGGCGCGAAAGGCGATCGCGTTGACCCGTCCACCGTCACCGCCGGCCAACGTGCAGCGGACGTGGTTCTCGCCGACGACGCCGCTGGAGACGATCCGGGCTCCCGACAAGACGAAACGCGGCTCCGAATTGCCGGTGCCGAACGGCCCCACCCTGGACACGGCGCGGACCAGATCGGCGTTCGCCCCCCTCGGGGAAACGGCGGCGTCGACGGACAACTCGGCAACCAGCGGGCTCCCGGAGAGCGCTGCCGAAACCCGCTCGGCGAGAAAGGCGCGAAATGCCTCGATCTGCGACGCGGCAACCGTAAAGCCCGCCGCCATGGCATGTCCGCCGCCCTTCTCCAGCACGCCCGCCTGATGGGCCGCGATGACGGCAGCCCCCAGATCGACGCCCGGAACCGACCGCCCGGATCCCTTGCCGACACCACCGTCCACACCGATCACGCAGGCCGGTCGGTGGAAGCGGTCTTTCAGCCGACTTGCGACGATCCCGACCACACCAGGATGCCAGCCGTCGCCCGCGACCACCAGGACGGGGCTGTCGCCGGCCTCCTCTGCCTGGGCGATGGCACGGTCGAGTACCTCCGCCTCGATCGCTCGCCGCTCGTCGTTGTAGCGGTCGAGTTCGCCTGCGATCAGCCTCGCTTCGGCCGGATCGTCGGTGGAGAGCAATCGGGCGCCGAGGTCTGCTTTGCCGACCCGGCCGCCCGCATTGATGCGCGGCCCGAGCACGAAACCGAGATGGTAGGGATCAGGCTTCCGGTCGAGTCCGGCGACATCGGCCAGCGCCGCCAATCCCGGCGTGGAGCGGCCAGCCATCACCTTCAGACCTTGGGCGATGAAAGCGCGGTTGAGGCCCGTAAGCGGAACCACGTCGCAGACCGTGCCGAGCGCCGTGAGGTCGAGAATGCCGCGCAGGTCAGGTTCACGCTTGTCGGTGAACCAGCCCCGCGCCCGCAGCGCGCGGTTGACCGCCACCAGGGTCACGAAGGTTACGCCGCACGCCGCCAGATGACCGAATCCCGGCTCCTCGTCCAGCCGGTTCGGATTGACCACGGCGACCGCGGCGGGAAGCTCCGGCTCGGCGTTGTGGTGGTCGACCACCACCACGTCGATACCGGCGGCCCGGGCCTGTCCGAGCGTCTCGACCGCCAGGATGCCGCAGTCCAGACAGACCACCACCCCCGCTCCCCGGTCGACCAGCCCCCGCAGTGCCGGAAGGTTCGGTCCGTAGCCCTCATCGATCCGATCCGGGATATGCAGCAGTGTGGGCGCGCCAACGGCATGGAAATAGCGGGCCATGCTCGCGGCGGAGGTGGCGCCGTCCACATCGTAGTCGGCGAACAGGCCGATGGCCTGGCCGGATACGACGGCGTCGGCCAGCCGCTCGGCGGCGGCATCCATGTCGCGAAACCGGCTCGGGTCCGGCAATTCCGTGCGAAGGGTAGGCTCCAGGAAACGGTCGACCGCGTCCAGGTCGATGCCGCGCTGGGCCAAGATGCGGCCCACTATCTCCGGCAGGTCGAAGCGCTGGGCGATGGCGAGCGCCAGACGGTCGACCTCGATCCCGCTCCCGCCGCGCAGCGTCCAGCGACGCGCGGTCATCGATCGATCTACACCGAGGAACGCGTCTCCGTTCGGCACGCGCCCTGCCCTTTCTTCAGTGATCTCGGCGGTCAGTCGACCGACGGCTTGCGGGTGAAGTCGTGGGTCGCCTCGACCGTGCGGACCGTCCCTGTCTTCGAGCGCATGATGATCGAATGGGTGGTCGCACCGCCGGCATAGCGGCGCACGCCCCGCAGCATCGCGCCGTTGGTCACGCCGGTGGCCGCGAACATCACGTCTCCGCCGGCCAGTCCCATCAGGTCGTACTTCATGTCGAGGTCGGTGATGCCCCAGCGCTTGGCGCGGGCCTTCTCGTCGTCATTGCGGAACAGAAGACGGCCCTGGATCTGGCCGCCGATGCAGCGCAGAGCCGCGGCCGCGAGAACGCCTTCCGGGGCGCCGCCCGAACCCATGTAGATGTCGACGCCGCTGCTCGGCTGCGAGGTGGCAATGACGCCGGACACATCGCCGTCGGAGATCAGCATGATCCGCGCGCCCGACTCGCGTACCTGAGCGATCAGGTCAGCGTGACGCGGGCGGTCGAGGATGCAGGCGACGATATCGGAGACGTCGACGCCCTTGGCCTCGGCCAGATTCTTCATGTTTTGCTCGACCGTGTTGTCGAGATCGACAACACCCTCGGGAAGACCGCCGCCGACGGCGATCTTGTCCATGTAGACGTCCGGAGCGTTCAGGAAGCCGCCCTCGGACGCGAGCGCAACCACCGCCAGCGCATTCTGGCCGCCCTTGGCGGTAATGGTCGTGCCTTCCAGCGGGTCGAGGGCAATGTCGATCTTCGGGCCGCCGCGACCGACCTTCTCTCCGATATACAGCATCGGCGCCTCGTCGCGCTCGCCCTCGCCGATCACGACCGTGCCGTCCATCTCGAGGTTGTTCAGCGCGGTGCGCATCGCGTCGACCGCCGCCTGGTCCGCCGCCTTTTCGTCGCCCCTTCCCATCAGCCGCGAGGCCGCGAGCGCCGCAGCCTCGGTGACCCGCACGGCCTCCAGGGCAAGGTTGCGGTCCATGGTGAAGACTTCGGCGGTGTCGGACATCTTTCTCTCCCGGTCTTTCCTGGGCCGCCCGTCGGCGGGCGGCGGTGTTTCCCGTTGGCCGGGTTCTTAACCGATCCGAAACGTCTTCGCGACTCCGGATTGCCGGGTCACAGGTCGACGATACGGATCATCGCCGGGGGTTCCTGCACGGCATCGAGCTTGCCGATTTCCACCAGGGCCCTCCGCATGGAGGCTTCATCGACCTCGTGGGTGGTCAGCGCGACCGGCACCTTCTCATCCGGGTCGCGGCCCCGCTGGACCATCGATTCCATCGAGACGTTCTGGTCCCGCATGATGGCGGTGACGTCGGCCAGGACGCCGGGGCGGTCGATCACCATCAGGCGGACGTAGTACCCGCCGCGCATGCTTTCCCACGGCGCCTCCCGATTTTCAGAAAGCTCGTCAGCCGGGCGACCGAACACGGGCGCGCCTCGGCCGGAGGCGATGTCGACCACGTCGCCGATCACCGCCGACGCGGTCGGGCCGGCACCGGCTCCCCGTCCGTAATGGAGCGTCGTTCCGACAGCGTCGCCCTCGGCCATAACGGCGTTGAACACGCCCTCCACCTGGGCGATCGGCGCATTCTTGGCGACCATGCAGGGATGGACCCGCTGGCGCACACCCTCCTCGGTCCGCTCGGCAATGCCGAGCAGCTTGATCCGGTAGCCGAACTCCTCCGCATAGGCGATGTCGAGGGCCGAGACCGATCTGATGCCTTCGGTATGGACCGCGTCGAAATCCACCGCATGACCGAAGGCCAACGCCGAGAGCAGTGCGAGTTTATGGGCGGCGTCGATACCGTCGACGTCGAAGGTCGGATCTGCCTCCGCATACCCCAGCGCCTGGGCCTCGGCGAGCACATCGTCGAACGCCCGGCCGCTCTCGCGCATGGCCGTGAGGATGTAGTTACAGGTGCCATTGAGAATGCCGTAAATGCGGCTCACCTCGTTGACCACTAGCCCTTCGCGCAGTGCCCGGATGATCGGGATACCGCCGGCGACGGCCGCCTCGTAGGCAAGTGTCACGCCCGCCTTCTCGGCCCGCCGCGCCAGATCGGATCCATGGTGGGCGAGCAGCGCCTTATTGGCCGTCACGACCGATTTGCCCGACTCCATCGCGGCCTCGACCAGCGCCTTTGCCACGCCCTCAGAACCGCCGATCAACTCGCAGACGACGTCCACGTCGTCACGTCCTGCCAGCGCCATCGGATCGTCCATCCAATCCACACCCGACAGGTCGACTCCTCGGTCTCTGGACCTGTCGCGGGCGGAAACCGCCACCACCTCGACCGGCCGGCCGGCATGGGATGCGATCGACTGCCGCCGCTCGGCCAGGAGCCGCACCGTTTCCGCGCCAACCGTACCCAACCCTGCGACGGCTACCCGTAGCGCCTCGCTCATGTTCTCACCTGTTTTATAAGAAAACTTTTCTAGTGACTTGAAATCGCTTAATTGATCTCTCAGTACTGGAACAGGATCTCGGCCCGGCGGTTGCCGGCTTCGCCAGATGGCATGCTCTCGAAGTAGAGCGGCTGGCTGGCGCTCATGGCCTCGACCAACACCCGTTCCGCCGGCACCCCGGCCCCGATTAGCGCCTGGGCCACGCTCTCCGCCCGCGCGAGGGATTCCTGGAAGTTCACCAGCTCGTGGCTCGACAGATCCATCTCAGCGGTTCGAGCCGACGCGTGGCCGATCACCCGGATGAAGGCATCGGTTTCCTGCGCGGCGGACGCGATCGACCGGACCATGTCCAGGTCGTCAGCGTTGAGCCGGGCGGAACCATGGGCGAAGTTCACCGTGCCGACCAGGTAAGCCGGTCCGGAAAACCCGAGCTGGTACTGATCGAGGCTCGGACCGTCGACGATGACCGACGGGGACTCGTCAGCCGGCGCCGGACTCGCCGGCGCGGTCATCTTATCGGGTGTCGCTGTCTCGGTCGCCGGAGCTGCCGCGACCTGCGCGCTGGCCGCGCCGGTATTGCCCGCGGAGTCCAGGCGCGTCGTCGCCGTTTCGGTTTGTGTTCGCGCAGCCGCCACAACCGCGGGGCTCGGCTCCGCCAGCGGACGTCCGCTGGACGGAACCGTGTCCACCGAAGCGGCCGGCGAGCGCGCCACCGTCGACTGACTGTCGGTCACCCTGCCGGTCGTCACGGGCGCGCGGTTTTCCGATTGGGGGACCGGGCGACGCGGCCAGAGGTCGGATCCCGCTGTCGAGGCCGGTTCTGTGGACCGGACCGTCGGCTGAGCGGCCTGGACCTGAGCCGGCGGCGCAACCGCGACAGTCTGCGGGGGCGGCGGCGGAGCGGCGACCGTCACCGTTGATTGGGCAGGGGCGGATTGCGCGTCAGCGGCTTGGCTCGTCGTGCGTGGACGCGGCGCCGCGGCGGGAGCCGACGCGTCGGCGCTGTCTGTGTAGCGCGCATTGTTGCGGTCGGCGATCAACCCCTGCTGAATTTCTGCCCGCTGCTCCGCCGTTGTGCTCGGGGTCGGACGCTCGGGAACGCTCGCCAGATTCGGAAAAGAACTATCGGCTGCGGCCGATCCGGCGTCGGCTGTCGCGGCACCTTCATCGTCGGAGAACCAGCCGCCGACCGCATCGGTCGTGCTCTCATACCACTCGACCGGGTTGAGGGCGTCGGGTACCGACGAGCACCCGGCAAGCAGCAAGACGGCCGCCATACTCGTCATCGGCGCGTTCCACAGACTGCAGCGCTTCGCGCCTTGGACCGGGCTCACCCTCTTGATCATCACACTCTCCCGCATCGCTTCCGAGGTCACCTCCCGTCGGAGACCGCAGTTTACGTGTCCTGGCACCTCAACACCAGCACTGCAAGCATTTAGAACCACTGAGCTTTCTCTAGGGCGAACCGGAAAGTCCACCCATTCACCCGCTTCTTCCAACCTGCGGATCGACGGATACCACACATCGAAATTGCTGTTTTTATCACTGAACTATCCATGATGGTTTTTATTATCAATTTTGCATCCTTGCCGAGCTTAAATTGGGAGAAACCAATGATCGATCTCACACAGTTTCTTGGCAGCACGTCTACGGTGGGCGCGCCGTTGAACTATTCGTTCAATGGCAATGTCCAACCGAATTCGTCCGCCGTGTTCCTCGTCAGGGCTCCTCAAGTCATTATTCTATTTGGGAAATTGGTACTCGGCCTTGTCCCGATCTCCGGGACACTGTCCCTGAGCACAACGTCCAGCGGCGACGGTGGCAGAATCGTCTACACCCCCACATCCGGCGGTGCATCGATGTCGCAGAACGTCAGCTTCCAAGTGAGCGGGAACGTCCTGACCCTGACACCGACGGCAAGCGTTATCCACGGCGACCCGGACGACGATTTGGAGAAACTATTTAAAGAAACGCTCGATGCGATAACGTACTTCACGATCCAGCCGGTGCCCGGAACCGGAAGCGAAACCAACACCCAGCTATTCGCTGATGTGGCCGGGCTTAGCGCGACAACCGTTCTTGTCCCCGCGAGCTAGACGATCGGGCGGGCTCGCGCCATAGAGCCCGCCCCCGCGTCTCAACGGTCGGCCAACCTCGTTCTACGATCCCGGTTGATCGCCAAGTCATGCTTGCCGTTAGCCAAGCGCTCCTCATCTCTGCTAGTAATCGACGCGGTAGAGCCGCGTCCGAGTACCAGGAATGAAGGCAGACATCATGGCCAACCCAAAAGAAACGCAAGTCACCGCACCGGACCCCGTCCAGATGTCTATTGCGATGACCCAGATAGCCGAACGCAGTCAGCGGCTCGTGACGGAGTTCCTGAAGCATCAGGACCCGAACGCCCTCGGGTTGTCCGATCCGCTCAACATCGGCAAGGCGTTCATCGACATGACGTCGAAGATGATGGCCGATCCGTCGAAGTTGATGAAAGCGCAAATGGACCTCTGGCAGTCATACATGACGCTTTGGCAGACCACGGCGTCGCGCATGATGGGCGCCACCGCAGAGCCGCTTATCCCGGCCGATCGTCAGGACCGCCGGTTCAAGGACGAGGCCTGGAACGAGAACGTCGTCTTCGACTACATCAAGCAAAGCTACCTGCTGACCGCCGAATGGATGCAGCGCACGGTAAACGACGTTGAAGGACTGGATGACAAGACCCGCCGCAAGGTCGATTTCTACACCAAGCAGTTCGCCGACGCCGTCGCCCCGACCAACTTCCTGATGACCAATCCCGAAGTCCTGCGCGCCACCGTCGAGAGCGGCGGCGAGAACCTCTTGAAGGGATTGGAGCACCTGCTAGACGACCTCGAGCGCGGCAAGGGGAAGCTGTCCATCAAGATGGTGGACGAGAGCGCGTTCAAGATCGGCGAGAACGTCGCCACCACCCCCGGAAAGGTGGTGTATCAAAACGATCTGATGCAGTTGATTCAGTATGCGCCGACCACCGAGACCGTTTACCGCCGACCGCTGCTGATCGTGCCGCCCTGGATCAACAAGTTCTATATCCTCGATCTGCGGGCCAAGAACTCGTTCATCAAGTGGGCTGTCGACCAGGGCATCACTGTCTTCGTCGTGTCCTGGGTTAACCCGGATGCCGAGCTGGCGGCCAAGAGCTTCGAGGACTACATGCTCGAAGGTCCGCTGGCGGCACTGGACGCCATCGAGCAGGCAACCGGCGAGCGCGACATCAACGCCATCGGCTACTGCATCGGCGGAACGCTGATGGCGAGCACCCTCGCCTACATGACCGCCAAGGGCGACGACCGGATCAAGTCGATCACGTTCTTTACTACCATGATCGACTTCACCGAGGCGGGCGAACTGTCGGTGTTCATCGATGAAGAGCAATTGGCGGCCCTTGAGGACCGGATGAACAAGGACGGCTATCTGGATGGCCGGGCCATGGCGACAACGTTCAACATGCTGCGGGCGAATGACCTGATCTGGTCGTTTGTGGTGAACAACTACTTGATGGGCAAGGAGCCGTTTCCATTCGATCTGCTGTACTGGAACTCCGACAGTACGCGGATGCCGGCGGCGATGCACAGTTTCTATCTTCGGAACATGTACCAGCAGAACAAGCTGGTGCAGCCGGGCGGCATTACCCTGGGCGGCGTACCGATAGATCTCGGCCAGATCAAGCTTCCGACTTTCGTCCTGTCGACCCGTGAGGACCATATCGCCCCCTGGAAATCGACCTATGCGGCCACTCAGGTCTACAAAGGCCCCGTAAAGTTCGTGCTCGCCATGTCGGGACACATCGCCGGGGTGGTCAATCCGCCCTCCGAGCCGCCGAAATACGGTTACTGGACGAAGGCCGGGCGCGCGCCCAAGGATCCGGAGAAGTGGCTGGCCGGCGCAACCGCCCACGACGGTTCCTGGTGGCCGGAATGGAAGACGTGGCTCGATCGCCATGGCGGCGGCCAGGTCCCAGCGCGCGTGCCGGGAGACGGCGGATTGGCGCCGATTGAGGACGCACCGGGCAGCTACGTTGCGGTGAAAGCCGGAGACTGATCCCGGGGCGGAGACATCGGCGACCCAAGCCGAACCTCGACCCAACGGCGCGCGCGGCATCCCCTCCTGAAGCGGACCGCCCAGAAGGCTTCGGGAGAATCGCGGCCTGATCGCCTAGCCGCAAAGACACCCGCCGGCCTGTTCTCGGCTTGAACGGAAATCCTAGAAAGGCGACGGAGTGCCGAACCCTATGCAGAACGCCGCTGAGGTTCCGGCGACAGCCGAGGCCGGCACCGTCTTTGCCCGCCGCGCGCGTTTGACCGACGGATGGGCGCGCGACATCACGTTGCGGATCGAAAGCGGCCGTATCACCGCGATCGATATCGGCGTGTCTCGCCCGCCGGGTGCCATCGCCGTGGACACGCTGCTGCCGGCCCTTGGGAACCTGCACAGCCACGCCTTCCAGCGGGCCATGGCCGGCATGACGGAACGCAAGCAGGCGGGACAGGACAGCTTCTGGACCTGGCGGACGCTGATGTACGCCTTTCTCGAGCGACTCACACCGGAGCATATCGAGGCGATCGCCGCCCAGGTGTTCCTGGAAATGCTCGAGGCGGGATACGCCGCGGTTGGAGAGTTCCACTACCTGCACCATCAACCCGATGGCAGCCCCTATAACGACTTGGCCGAAACCGGTGCGCGCATCGCGGCCGCCGCCGCAGAGACCGGAATCGGCTTGACCCTCCTACCCGTGCTCTACACCCATGGAGGCGCCGGATGTCAGCCGGTCGAGGGCGGTCAGCGGCGGTTCGCCAACAGCCCCGATCGGTTCGCCCGCCTGGTCGAGTCCACCCGATCGGCCGTGTCCGCGCTCCCTCCGGACACGGTGGTCGGCATCGCGCCGCATTCCCTTCGGGCCACCGATCCCGACGGTCTCACCGCAACCGTGACCGCTCATCCCGTCGGTCCGGTCCATATCCACATCGCCGAACAGACCCGTGAGATCGAGCAGATCGAAGCCTGGCTCCGCGCGCGGCCGGTCGAATGGCTGCTGGCGAACCAGTCGGTCGACCGGCGCTGGTGCCTAGTCCATGCCACCCACATGACGCCGGACGAAATCGACGGAGCCGCCCGTTCCGGCGCGGTGGCCGGACTGTGTCCAATCACCGAGGCCAACCTGGGCGACGGAGTCTTCGAGGGCCCGCGCTACCTAGCCGCCGGCGGCGGCTTCGGTATCGGGTCGGACAGCAACGTGCGCATTGCTCTCGGCGAAGAGCTCAGGATGCTGGAATACTCTCAGCGCCTGCGCGATCGGGCGCGGAACGTCCTCGTGCCGCGGGAAGGGTCTGTGGGGGAGACACTCTACCTTGGGGCGGCCGCAGGCGGCGCACAGGCGCTGGGGCGTGGTGCCGGGACCCTGGCAACCGGCTCGCTCGCGGATCTCGTGGCGATCGACGGCAGTGATCCGAGCCTCGCCGCCCTCTCCGATGGCCAACTGCTCGACGGGCTTTGCTTCGCCGCCGGAGACCGGGTCGTAACAGATGTCTGGAGCGCCGGCCGCCATGTGATCCGCAGCGGCCGTCATCCGAGGCGCGAGGAGATCCGGGTCCGCTATGCCCGCGCGGTCTCAGATCTGATCAATCCGTGACGGAGACCGGTTGCAGATCCTCGTCCAGCGGAAAGATCGGCCGCCGCACGGTTTCGAAGTTCAGCATCGAGTAGTCGGAGGTGCAGACCCCGACACCGGCGCATTCCACTGTCTCGGCGGCGATGTCGCGGAACCCGGCGCGCCAGTGAACCCGGCTCTTCAACATCAAATAGTGTTTCGCCCGCGGATCGATTCCCAGCGAGGTGAAGGCGGCGGTGTCGTTCGGCTCCTGCTGGCTGGACGTGACCACGATCTCCACGTTTCCGGTGTCAAGGACGACGGTCGGCCCCATCGCGTTCATGACTCCGCGCCCCATCGGTCCGACATTTCGGAACCTGCCGTCGGAAATCAGCTTCACACGGCCGCTCACTTCCAGGGGTTCGCCCGTGCGCCCGATCGCGGGCATGTCTGTCTTGCCGCCCAGCGACACGGTAACCTCGTTCCCGATGCCGGCCGCGATCATCGTCTCCACCGCCGTCGGATCGCAAATCGCGAAGACCGCCACGTCCTCCAGGCCCGCTTCAAGGACGCCCTTCAGCACCGCCATGGTATCCATTGAGCCGCCGGAGGCGGCGTTGTCGTAATGGTCAAGCAGGATGATCGGTCCGTCCGCCTTCAGGGACGCGGCCCTTTCCAGCGATTTCTCGAGCGGCTCGATCTCATAGACGAAGGCGCGGCGTTCCCGCCAGGCCAGGTCCAGAAGCTCATCGACCATGGATTGCGCGCCCTCAGGATCGTTGTCCGTCACCACCACCGCACTGGATCCCGCCAGTCGAATATCGGCATGGGGGAATCCGGTGAAGAAGCTGGCGCAGAGCGCGCCATCGGCCTCCATCTTCCGGGCTAGTTCCTGGATCTGTTTGTTCGGGAAATCGTCGGTGCCCTGGCGCATCACATGAGGAAGCATCGGGCGGTTTCCCCAGGCCATGGTCGGCTTGGCTACGCCCCGCAACATGGCCAGGATCGGCAGTGCCGTACGCCGTCCGGTCTCGTAGACATCGATATGCGGATAGGTCTGGTAGCCGGCGACGACGTCGGCATTTTCGACGATGGCCGGGTACATGTTCGTGTGCATGTCCAAGGTGACGCCGATCGGCGTCTCAGGTGCCAGTGCGCGCACTCTGGCGACCAGCGGCCCCTCGCCGTCCTCCAGGCTCTCGGTGACCATGGCGCCGTGCAAATGCAGCAGGATCGCGTCCGGCTTTTCGGCGGCGACCGCGTCGCAGATCTTGTCGCTCATGTAGTGGTAGGCCCCGTCCTCAACAGGGCCGCTCGGCCAGGCCATCGCCGCGAGCGGGAGCACATAGGCCAAGTTCTCGGCCTCGCAGATCTCGATATAGGCGCCAAGCGCCGAGCCGGTCCCCTTGAACGCCTTCACCGCAGCGCCCCCTTCCCAGGGGACGCCGGCCGGGTTGCTGCGCGAGAACCGGGCAAGCGGCGTCGGCACCGTGGAGAAGGTGTTGGTCTCGTGCTGCATCATCGCCATCAGGATCTTCATCGGCCCACTCCATCTCACCACCGCGGAACGCAAGCGTAGCGCGCGGACGGCGGTAGGAGAATGGTCCGAATGAGCGGTGTGCGATCCAGATTGGCAGTGCCCTGCTCCCGCCCTGGCGCCGTTCAACGCAACTTATTGAATTGATCGAAGAGCGTGGCCGTTCGTTCTCCGGGCTTCTGCTTCCTGGTAACAGGCGGCGTCCCTGGAAACTCGCCCTGGGCCGCGAGCTTGCAACTGCGCTGCATTTCCGGACGGTCGATTTCGCAGGACTTCTGTATCTCGAAAGCCTTCAGATGATTGCCAAGGGCTCGATAAGCGAAGATAGCGTAGGGCATGAGCTGTGGGATCTCGCCGCCTGCGTCCCCTTGGGCCTTCGCGACGACATCCAAGATCCCGTCATACGCGCCCTTTTCGTTCTCGAGATCGATGTATTCGAAATACACCAGCATGGGCACGACGTCGCTTCGCTGCGCCAGCTGGAGATTTTGTTCCGCCTTGGCGTAACGCTTCTGAGCACGGCGAACCTTTTGGAACACCACCCGCGGAAACGTATGGCTCGAAGTGATGCCGGTCACCCCTTTGCGGGCCATTTGCTCCGCCCGCCGAAGGTCCTCATCGCCAAGCGCGGAGATCGCTTCATTGGCAGCGTCGTAGGCTCGCATGATCCGGTTTACGGGATGATCGTCCGAAGCCACCCAGGGCACGGAGACCTTCAACCCGGGGATCGCCTCGCTGTAGTGCTTCTCGCTGTATTCGAAAATCTCCTCGGCCCGCACCTCGGCGGGATAGTGCTCCGAACTGATCGCCGCAATCATCTCGCCCAGCCCGGCCGCAATGCCCGCAAGGATCGGATTCGAAGAGACGTCTCCATCGCTCAACCCGAAAGCCTCGGCGCTGCGGGTCTCCATAAGCGTCCGCGATCCTTGTCGATTGAGTTCGATCTGCGCCTCGTGGTCCGCAATGATTTCCATCACCCCTTCAGCGTCAAAAGGGTAGTAGCCGGCACCAACCATCAGATCCAAGCCGAGGCGGTCGGCCTCCTGCTCCTGCTCTCGGCCCCAGGCGGAGAACACGACACGATCGGAGATGTCGTAGATGATCGCGCCGATCTGATTGGCCCGTTCCAGCTTCCTGGAAATGGCGGAATCCGATCCGCCGACCTTCTGCGCAAGCCCGTTCCCGATGCTGCGCAGCGTCTCTACTCCGGTCAGCATCCGCGACTCGGTCTGGACGAACCAATCGGATGAATGATGCTGGAGTAGAAAATGGGAAACCTCATGCGCTAGCAAAAAGGCGACCTCTCCTTCAGTTCGCATAGCCTGAACGAGACCGATATTCAGAAACAGGCCACCATCCGGCGTCGCGAGCGCTTGAGCATCCATATCGGCGTGCAAGAACACCCGGGGCGCGAGATCACCGAGACCGTTGGCCACCAGGATCTTCCGCAGGATGCCGTTGAGGTACTTTTCTGTTTCAGGTTCCGTAATCAGTCCGGCGCCGCGCGCATTCTGAAGCCGGATCGCTTCCGGGCGCCGAGTCATCAATCGACCGTAACCTTCGGCCGGCCTCTCGAACTCCGAAAGTTCGGTTCCGCCGCTCCCGAAAAGTCCGAAGAAGGACCCATCCGTCGAAGTGCCGCCGGTCGCAACACCGCTACCGGCAAACGGGTCGGCCCGATCCCCATCCGCTTGCGCCGCAGGAGTCAGCACCAGTCCCGAAAGAAGGCAGACCACCTGTAGCGAATGGAGCCTTTTGTTCCACATCACGGTTCTCCTCTCCCATTCCGCCGGCGCAACCCCGTCGCGCGATCGTTCGACTCGCTACTTGGAGGGATCAATTCTTGCAGTCGCCGCCGATACCGCGGCTTGCACCGGCACTGGAGCCGCCAAGACGGCTGCCACAGGTCAACTCAGGGCGCTGCCCTGAAACCTGCGCCTGATCGGACAGGATCCACCGTCGCTGTTTCTGATGAAGGATCTCCATCCACTTGCCTCGAACGGTTACGATCGATAGCGGAGACTTCTTCAATTGCCGGCCGTCGTGCCGGGTAATCTCGCCCAGCTTTTCCCCGTCCGGCTCGGCATACAGGCTCATCACTGGGCCCCGTACACCCGTAACGAGACCGTTTCCTGCAAGGGTCACGGATGCGGCAAAGACAACAAAGCCAAAACAGATCGCAACTGGTCCGAGGACGCCGACTATGTAACGGATCATCATGAAGTCCCCCCGCTGCCACCAACCAAGGCTAGTGACTTTCGCAAGGACAGTTCAAGCCCTTAATCCCGATAAACGCGCATTATCCGAAGATGATTCTCCTAACGCTCGTTGGGCCAGTCAGAATATAACTCATTGGCGGATTGGCCCACGTCGGCAGCGATCCGCTTGAGGCGCGCGACGACTGCAAACAGCCGTGACCGTCTCAGTTCTCCGTGTCGTCGTCCCAGTGCTCATACATCACGCTGACCAAGGCAGTACTGATCCAAGTCAGAGCCAGCGGAGCAGCCACGATCGAGAACTCCACCAAAGAGGAGAACCAGCCGAAAGGAGGAAATCTGTAAAAAATCAGCACGAACGAAAAAATAAAAAAAACAAGGACCCCGGTCCGAACGGAACGTGACAGGCGCGTTCGATAGCCGGTTCGCAAATCCTCGACAAACAAGGCGCTTGATTTGGCCAGAGGGGCCCTCTCGACTTGGATCGAATAGGCCAAGGCGGAAACAAACACGGCAGCGATCAGGATGGCCGTCGACTTGTCGATCCCGATCGGACTTGCCCGATCCCGGACGTAATCGAGACCGAACTTGAACAGGTTGTCGACCGCGACCGCATGCACCAAAGCGCCGGGGCGGGAAACCGCGTTCGGCGTCGTGCGAACGTCAGCTGCAGAACTCTGAGCCGAACCGATCACTACAACCCGCCCCTCGATCAGGTCGCGCGTGGCCAAGGTTCCGTCCATCGGGTTTTCCGGGAAGACAAGGAAGTGAGCCGGCATCATGGGCGGTCCGCTCATCGGGCGCGACAGAAGCGACATATCGAACAGGATGCCGCCGACCATCTCTTTCAGATTGCGCCACCACCCTACCGTTTCCGTCTGATCAGCAGCGAACAGAGTGCGAGTGACAACATGGGAGCGGCGGTCCCAGAACAGTGACATGCTCGGAATCTGGGTCCGGGAGACGGGGCGCTCTTTCTCCCTCGCGGCGCCGAAAAGAGTCGGAGCCACGGTCATCGACACAGTCTCCGGGCCATCCGGATCCAGGACTTGGGCCCCACCACACTGCGCCCCAGGATCCACCCTCCCCAAGCCCCCCGACAATTCCTCGCTGTCCAGTCCGGTTATCGGGCGAGCGGACGTGACCCACATATCGTAGTCGCGGATTACCGGGCGGACCGGCAGAAAGGCGGGGACGAACGAGACGACCGTCTTCCCGGCCTCCGCGTTCGCCGCAGCTACGGCATCGATCATGTCAGCAAAGGCGGGCGGCCCCTCCCAGTCGAGGTCGCACGCGATGAACAGCGGGGTCGACGATCCGGCAAATGCCCGGATCTCAGCCGCAAGCTCCCCCCATGTATCGTCGACCCGTTTGGAAAGGAAAACGAAATCCAGAAAGATGGCCTTCGCCTGCATCTCCCTGGCCTCGTATAGTGCCGCGGCATGAGCGGCGTAGCTGATCGGCCAGATCTCCTCCGCGTACTTCTCCTCTCTCATCACCGACATCGCTTCGTCGGTCCACAGGACGAGTGTAACGCCGTCCGGACGGTCGGCTCGCCACGTTTCCGCGACAGCCGATTGGTCGACTCCAGAGCCCCGCAGCCGGTCGTGTTCCGGCCAAACACCGATCAGGTTTCCGGCCTGCATTACGACGTCATGCGCCATGGCATCCGCCGCGGATTTGCTGCCAACAGGGTCCAACCGATCCAGCGCCAGCATGATCATGCAGATCATCAACACCCGATACCCATGACGGATGAAAGGCCGGGCGAAAGCTCGACGGAGCAATCGGGCGACCAATCCTTGGCGCGGTCGAAGACCGCTGCAGCCCGGCTCTTCCGCTGCCTTGCCACCAGCTTCGTCAAGTCTGTCCGGGCGTGCGGTTTTTCCCTCGCGCTCGGCCATGTAACGTCTCCTACCCGACCTGAGTGCGAATGCCGGTTTCTCATTTCCCGCATGGAGGGTAGACGGATCGTTTCACCTCACACAAGACGCTGGCGCGATCCGTTCGAAAGCTGCGGAAGTAAGGTCAGATCGGATAGAACAACAGCAGAGCGCCGAACGGAAAGAGCAGGAGGCGAAGCAAGCCTCGCCCCGGAGCGATCACCGCGAACGAAACCGCCGCCAGGCCCAGTGCGACTTTGCCGGCCGCCAGCAGGGCCAACCCAGGCGTCGAGGCCAGCGCGATCAGGTCCGGGTTCGCGATCATCGCCAGGGGGATCAGATACAGACCGATCCCGAGCGCCATGGCGTGGACGGCGACTCTCAGCCAGTTCTCCTCGACCATCCCTGCGGCGATGAAGACCGCCCCGCAAACCGGTGGCGTGATCGTGCTCAATAGTGCGAACCAGAACACGAAGAGATGCGCCTGCAACGGGGTCAGGCCGAGTTCGATGAGCGCCGGGCCCGCGACCGAGACGCAGATCACATAGGCGGCCGTGGTCGGCACCTCCATTCCCAGCACCAGGCAGGCCACCGCCGTCAGAAGCAGCGCGGGCCATAGCGATCCGCCCGACCCCGACAAGATCAGAGACGTGATCTTCACGCCGAGACCGGTGATGCCGAGCACGCCGATGATGATCGAGGCGCAGAGGATGATGGAGGCGATGGTGGCGATCTGCTTGCCGGCCCCCATACAGGCCGCCTCAACCCGCTCCACGGTGCGCCGCCAATCGAAGGAGAGGCGACCATCGACCAGCAGCAGAATCGTGCCGGCGAGGATCGCCAGACAGGCCGCATACTGCGGCGTGTAGCCGGCGCCGAACATGCCCCACAGAAGTACGGTGAACGGAACCAGAAAGAAGGCGGATGTGACGAGCACGTCGCCGCCCGACGGCCGGGCGTCTTCGTCGAGCCCGCGCAAATCGTAGCGCCGCGAGAAGCCGTCGATACCGACCCAGACCGCCAGGAAATACAGGATCGCCGGCAGCAGCGCGGCGGCCATGATCCCGGTATAGGGCGTACCGGTAAGCTCGACCATGACGAAGGCGCCCGCCCCCATCAGCGGCGGCATGATCTGTCCGCCGGACGACGCAACCGCTTCAACCGCCGCCGCGAGAGAGCGCGGATAGCCGAGCTTTAGCATGGTCGGAAGGGTGATCGCTCCGGTCGATGCGACATTCGCCGAGGCCGAGCCGGAGATCGAGCCGAACAGGGCCGAGGAGATCACCGAGACCTTGGCGGCGCCGGCGCGCAAACGGCCGGCAGCTGCGGCCGCAACGTTCATGAAGCCCTGGCCGGCCTCGCCGGCATTGAGCACGGCACCGAAGATCACGAAGATCGCGACGATGTTGACCGAGACCGCAGTCAGACTGCCCCAAAGGCCGCCCTCTGCGATGGTGAGCGTTCCAAGAAAACTGGAAAGCGGCGTGCCGGGGTGGCCGAATTCGCCGGGGATCCATTGGCCGAACAGGCCGTAGGCGAGCGCCAGCATCGCGACCAGCGGCAACGGCCAGCCGATCGACCGCCGAGCCATCTCCAACACGACGAGAAGGAGAGTGGCGGCGACAACGACCTGGAAATCGCCGTCGAGGAAGCCGTATTGATCCGAAAGCGCATCGGCGTTGAATGCCAGCCAGAGGCAGGCCGCCAGACCGGCCGCTCCAAGCGCCGCGCCGCTGATCAGTTCAGCCCGGCTGCGGGCGACGAAAAGCATCGCCCAAGGCAACGCCAAAGCCATATGCAGCGGCCGACTGACCAGGTTCGGAACGAGGCCCGAGAAGATCAGCCAGAGATGAAAGGCGATCGAGACCGCACCGAGGGCGCTCCAGATCAATCGGGCGGAGGGTGACATGCGCGCTCTCTGAACGGGACCGGCCCGGGCGCGTGCGCCCGGGCCGGAAGGTTCGCTGGGAGACCGTTACTGCTGCGCGTCGCTGAGCGCGAAGCCCTTCTCCTTGTAGAACCGGACGGCGCCCGGATGCAGCTTGCCGCTGATGTTGGACATCAGCCCTTCGTTCACGCCATTCCACCACGCCGCATCCTTGCCCATCTTGGCCTTTTGATCCCAGAAGGTCTTGGTGAGCTGATAGGCGGTCTCATCGTCCATGTCGGTCGTCGAATAGGCCACCACCGGCAGCGAGGTTGTTACGATGTCCTTGTCTTGACCGGCATAGGTTCCCGCCGGGATGACCAACTTAGCGCGCTTGGTCTCGGCGATCTGAGCGTCGGTCAGCGACAGGACCGTGACGCCGGTACCGGCGGCGGCCTCGATCACGTTCGGAGCCGGATAGGAGCCGGCGGTCACGAACCCGTCGATCTGTCCGTTCTTCAGCGCGGGCACGGCGTTGGACAGCTCGACATCGGCGAGGTCGACCTTGCCCTCCAGCCCGAACAGTTTGAGGTACTTCTCGCCTTCCCTGGCGCCGAAAGACCCTTTGCCGAGAAGGATGGTCTTGCCCTCCAGATCGGCGAAGCTCGTCACGCCGGCGTCGGACCGAACGACGAAATGCATGGTCAGCGACGGGATCGGGAACAGGGCGCGGATCTCATCGAAGCGAGGATTGCCCTTGTCCTTGAACATCGCCTTGCCGCCCTGAGCGAGCTTGACGAGCACGGGCGGGGTGGTGAAGACGTAGTTGCCTGTGCGGGCGACGGTTTCCATCACGTTCTGGACCGACCCCTGGCTCTCTTCCACCGTGACGATGATCTCGCCGCCGGAGCCAGCCTTCATGGCTTCGGCAATCTGCACGGCCATCTGATAGTAGGACGACGAGGATTTGGCGGACTTGTAGGTCACCCGGGTCTCGGCCGAGGCGACCGTAGCCGACAGGGCCACCGCGAGGCCGGCGACGGCCAGGGACTTCACGAACTTCATGGCGTTCTCCCAAACTGACGAAGCGACCGGCATTCAAGGCCGGAAGTCTGATTGGGGCAGTCCTACACGAGCCGTACGGCGCGGAAAAGCTCAGAAAGACCGACTGGATCGCCATCGGATGCGGTCCGTGCGACCGCAGGCCGCCCGACCTGAAGGCCGGGCGGCTGAATAAAGGATTAATTTGAGAAGAACGCGGACAACGCGACCCGTCCGCCGTCACGCAACCTTGGACATGTTCCGGATCTCGGTCACGACGGAGTCGACCGTCTGACGCAGGCTGGCGGACAACCGATCGAGCTCGGACCCGAGAGTCGAGACTTCATCGGTAGCCTCGGCCCCCCGACGCGCGCCCTCTGCAACCTCACGAAGCTTCTGGCCAACCTCGTCGGACGCTCCGGCGACCTGCTGAACGCTGCCGGCAATCTCACCGAGAGCCGCGTTCTGCTCCTCCACCGCGCTGGCGATCGACGTGGATGTCTCCCTCACGCGGGAGATGATCTCGTTGATACGCGAGATCGCCTGGACCGTTTCGCGGATCATCGCCTGGTTGTTCGAGATCTGTCCGGAGATCTCTTCGGTCGCCTTGGCCGTCTGAGTCGCGAGGCTCTTCACCTCCGAGGCGACGACCGCAAAGCCCTTGCCGGCGTCTCCGGCACGCGCCGCCTCGATGGTCGCGTTCAGAGCCAGCAGGTTGGTCTGCTCGGCGATCTCGGTGATCAGACCGACGACCTGACCGATCTTGTCCGCGGACTCCGAGAGGCGGGCCACCTGGTCGGCAGCCGCCGAGGCCGTATCGCCCGCCTCACCGACGACCTCGGTGGACAGCGTGACCTGGCGGCTGATCTCGGCCGCGGTCGAGCTCATCTCATCCGACGCCGCTGCAACGGACTGCATGTTCGCGGTGGTCTGTTCCGTCGCCACCGCAACGTCCTGGCTCATGGATCGCGCGGAGTTGGTCACGCCGCGCAGGGTGGCGATCCGGTCCGTCATGCCCCGAACGCCATCGCCGAGGTCGCGCACGATGGCCGACACCTTGGCATCGAGATCGCCGGCGAGTTCGGATAGCAGTTCGGCGCGTTTCAACTCGGCCTCATGCTCCAGTTCCTCCTGCCGCGCCTCCACGGCGGCCCTTTGGATGGCGTTCTCGCGGAACACTTCGACCGTACGAGCCATGGCGCCGATCTCGTCCCCGCGATCGGTCCCGGGAATTCCGGCGTCGAAATCGCCGCCCGCCAGCGCGGTCATGGATCGGCCGAGTCCGCCGATCGCACGGCGCAGGTCGACGACCGTTAGGGTGATGAGGCTGAGCGCGATCAGGAGAACGATGCCGCAGATCAACCCGAGTTCAGTCAATTTGTCGACGAACGCCGCCTCGAGATCGTCAGCGTAGACGCCCGATCCCAGGAACATGTCACCCCGCGGAAACCCGACGGCATAGCTCAATTTCAGGACATCGCCCTCAACACCGGCCTTCGGCCAGTGGTACTGGACGACCGCACTGCCGCTCTTCCTGATCCCCTCGACCATCTCCTTGACGAGGAGAACACCGTTCTTGTCTTTCAGGCCGATCAGGGGCTGACCATCGAGCTCAGGCTTGATCGGATGAATACGTCCCGAGCCGTCCATGCCAAAGGCAAAAACGTAGTCGATCTCGTTGTACCGCACACCGTGGATGAACTCCCGAAGCTTCGCGAAGGCCTCATCCTCGGTGATCTCGCCGGCGTCCGCTTTCGCGTAGACGTGCTCGGCGTATGAGCTTGTGGAATCAACAACCGCCTTGACGAGTTCCAGCCTATCGGCGCGCAGCTGATGATACGTGTTGTACAGTGAGACGGCCGACAGTCCGAGGACAGAGACTGCGGTGACGACGGCCAAAGCCGTCAGTTTCGCCGCGACTGGGAGTCGGGCCAGCAGTGAAAGCGGGTTCATCATGAGGCTCCAAATGTACGATTTCGCAGAGCCTATGAATTAAAAGAATGAACGTCCGGTTAACGATGTAAGACTTTATTTTTCAATAAAACTCTCCCGGTTTTTTTCGTTTAATTTGCATAATATTTTCGAACTACCGGGCCAGGACCGGAGAAATTTTTATGCAGCCAGATGCGCGTGGATGCCCAAAAAAGAAGCATACGACTGTGGGCAGCAAGCACCCCAAGCAATCAGCCCCCTGTCTTCTCTGCCCCAAGAATATCTAACCAATTGAAATATATCATCTTGTTATCAGACACCCACAAACTAACCGAGTGGCACAGCTCTTGCGCTCCCGTCGGGGTCGCGGGCTTCCGCCCGCCCTAAGAGGGGCTTCATCCATGAAAATGACGAAGATGTTGAGGGGATCGGCGCTCGGCCTGGCCGCCGGACTGATGCTGTCCACCGCTGTTCAGGCGCAGGAGACGATCAAGGTCGGCATTCTGCATTCGCTGTCCGGCACCATGGCGATCAGCGAGACGACGTTGAAAGACGCCATGCTGATGCTGATCGAACAGCAGAACGCCAAAGGCGGTCTGCTGGGTAAGAAACTCGAGCCGGTGGTCGTCGATCCGGCCTCCGATTGGCCGCTCTTCGCCGAGAAGGCACGCGAACTCATCACCGGCGAGAAGGTCGCGGCCGTGTTCGGCTGCTGGACCTCGGTCTCGCGCAAATCGGTGCTGCCGGTGTTCGAGGAGCTGAACAGCATCCTGTTCTACCCGGTTCAGTACGAGGGCGAGGAGAGCCAGCGCAACGTGTTCTACACCGGCGCCGCCCCGAACCAGCAGGCGATCCCGGCCGTCGACTACCTTGCCGAGGTCGAGGGCGTCGAGCGGTGGGTGCTTGCCGGTACCGACTACGTGTACCCGCGTACCACAAACAAGATTCTCGAGACCTATCTCCTCGATAGCGGCGTGGCCGCCGAGGACATCATGATCAACTACACGCCGTTCGGTCACTCCGACTGGCAGACCATCGTCGCCGACATCAAGTCGTTCGGCTCGGCCGGCAAAAAGACGGCGGTCGTCTCCACGATCAACGGCGATGCCAACGTGCCATTCTACAAGGAACTGGCCAACCAGGGCATCAAGGCCGAGGACATTCCGGTCGTCGCCTTCTCGGTCGGCGAAGAGGAACTGGCGGGCATCGACACCGCGCCGCTCGTCGGCCATCTCGCGGCGTGGAACTACTTCATGTCAGCTCCCACTCCCGAGAACGACGAGTTCATCGCTGCCTGGCACAAGTTCATCGGCGATGAGAACCGGGTCACCAACGACCCGATGGAAGCCCACTACATCGGCTTCAACATGTGGGTAAAGGCGGTCGAGAAGGCCGGCACCACCGACACCGACGCGGTGATCGACAGCATCATCGGCGTGTCCGTGCCGAACCTGACCGGCGGCTACTCGGCGATGATGCCGAACCACCACATCACCAAGCCGGTTCTGATCGGCGAAATCCAGGATGACGGCCAGTTCGAAACCGTGTTCGAGACTCCCGGCCTCGTCGTCGGCGATGCGTGGTCGGACTTCCTTCCGGACTCCAAGGACCTGATCGCCGATTGGCGCAAGCCGATGAACTGCGGAAACTTCAACACCGCCACCGGCAAATGCGGCGGCAAGGGTAGCTGACGCCACGCGTGAACCGGGGAGCCCCGTCCAATACGGCGGGGCTCCTTCTCTCCGGTCCTCTCCCAGTCAGCATGCGAGCACCCCGAGCCATGGCGCGCTCTTGTTTTTCGATCCTTCAGCGGGTCACGCTTGTGCTTGTCCTGGCGACCGCCTTCCTCGGTGGGCCAGCACAAGCACAATCCGACTCCCCTGCCGAGCTTATCTCCCGCCTCGCCGGCGCCGACTTCCGCGAGACCGAGCGGATCGTAGAGGCCCTCGCGGCGACCGGCGACCCTGCGGTCGCCCCGGTCCTCGAGGCGCTTGGCGAGGGCGACCTGTTCTATCGGCGCTCGGACAACGCGGTCTTCATCGCCCGGCGCGGCGGGGCCGGATACCTGCTGACCGATCCGCTCACCGGCGCCGATGCCGGCGAAGCGGGACGACGCGAGGTCACCAAGGTCCGCGTGAACAACAGCCTGCGCCGTGCCGTACGCTCGGCCATCGGCACCCTCACGCTTCAGAGCCCCGACCCAGGCGTGCGCATGGCCGCCGCCGAGGCGGTCCTGAAAAGTCGCGATCCCGAGGCCATCGGATCGCTCGACGCGGCGATCGGGCGCGAGCAAAACGAACGGGTGCGCACCGTCATGGAACGGGCGCGCGCCGCCGCGGTTCTGAACAGCGATGCCTCCGACGCCGATAAGATCGCGGCAGCGCAGACCATCGCCGAAAAAAGCGACCAGGAGGCCCGCGCCATCCTTATGGCCGCCAGCAACGGTGCCAGTGCCCAGTTGGGGGAGGCGCTGGCCTACGCCGTGCGCCAGGTCGAACGCGATCTCGCCATGTGGTCGGCGGCCCAGAACGTCTGGTACGGGCTGTCCCTCGGCTCCGTTCTGCTCCTGGCCGCCATCGGGCTCGCCATCACCTTCGGAGTCATGGGCGTCATCAACATGGCCCACGGCGAAATGGTGATGATCGGTGCCTACGTGACCTATGTGGTCCAGGAGATCATCCGCAACCATGCTCCCTTCCTGTTCGACCTGTCCCTGCTGATCGCCCTCCCCCTCGCCTTCGTCACCGCCGGCGCGGTCGGCATGGCGATCGAACGGGGTATCATCCGGTTCTTGTACGGGCGGCCGCTGGAAACCCTCCTGGCGACCTGGGGCTTGTCGCTGATCCTCCAGCAGGTCGTGCGCAGCCTGTTCGGCCCGACGAACCAGGAGGTCGGCGCCCCGAGCTGGATGAGCGGCGCGTTCGAGTTGGGCGGACTGACGCTCACCTACGGCCGGGTCTGGATCATCGTCTTTGCCTTGGCGGTTTTCGCCGTGCTGGTGCTGGTTCTGCGCCACACGTCCTTCGGCCTGCAGATGCGCGCCGTCACCCAGAACCGGCGGATGGCGAGTTCCATGGGCATCCGCACCAACTGGACGGACGCGCTCACCTTCGGTCTCGGCTCCGGGATAGCGGGCGTCGCCGGCGTCGCCCTGTCTCAGATCGACAACGTCAGCCCCAACCTCGGCCAGTCCTACATCATCGACAGCTTCCTGGTCGTGGTCTTCGGCGGGGTCGGGAACCTCTGGGGAACCCTGGTCGGCGCCCTCTCGCTCGGCGTGCTGAACAAGTTCCTGGAGCCCTATGCCGGCGCAGTGCTCGGGAAGATCCTTGTGCTGGTCTTCATCATCCTGTTCATCCAGAAGCGCCCGCGCGGCCTGTTCGCGCTCAAAGGCCGGGCGGTGGAATGATGATGACCGCTCGTTTCCTCCGCCTGACGGGTACTTCGGGGCTGATCCTGCTGGCCTGCCTCGCGGCGGCGGCGATCTACGTGCCCGTCGCCAACCAGTTCATCCCCGAAACCTCCCTCTTCCACGTCTCGACCGCATCGGTGGTTGTGTTCGGCAAGTATCTCTGTTTCGCAATGCTGGCGCTCTCCATCGACCTGGTCTGGGGTTACTGCGGAATCCTGTCGCTGGGCCATGGCGCGTTCTTCGCGCTCGGCGGCTATGCCATGGGCATGCATCTGATGCGCGAGATCGGACCGCGAGGCGTCTACGGCAACCCGATTCTGCCGGATTTCATGGTGTTCCTGAACTGGGAGGAACTGCCCTGGTTCTGGCACGGCTTCGACATGTTCTGGTTCGCCATGGTCATGGTGCTGCTTGTGCCGGGCGCCCTGGCCTTCGTCTTCGGTTTCCTGGCCTTCCGCTCCCGGGTCACCGGCGTCTATCTCTCGATCATCACTCAGGCCATGACCTTCGCCCTGATGCTGGCCTTCTTCCGCAACGAGATGGGCTTCGGCGGCAATAACGGGCTGACCGACTTCAAGGATGTGCTTGGGTTCGACCTGCAGGCGGACGGTACCCGGATCGGCCTTTATCTGCTGTCCGTGCTCGCGCTCGCGCTCATGTTCCTGATATGCCGCGGGATCGTGCTTTCCCGCCTCGGGAAGGTGCTGATCGCCGTGCGCGACGCCGAAAGCCGGACCCGCTTCATCGGCTATCGGGTGGAGCACTACAAGCTGTTCGTGTTCACCGTGTCGGCGATGATGGCCGGAGTGGCGGGCGCACTCTACGTACCGCAGATCGGCATCATCAATCCGGGCGAGTTCGCGCCGGCCAATTCGATCGAGGCGGTGGTCTGGGTCGCGGTCGGCGGTCGCGGAACTCTGGTCGGCGCGGTGATCGGCGGCATCGGGGTGAACTTCGGCAAGAGCTACTTCACCGGCGCCCTGCCCGAAATCTGGCTGTTCGCGTTGGGCGGTCTGTTTGTCGTCGTGACCCTGTTCATGCCGAAGGGCATCCTCGGCGTGCTGTCGCAGTGGCGCCGCAAGACGGCACCCGCCGAAACGGCAGCGTCGACCGCTCCCCGAACCGACGAAAAGGCGGAGGAGCGGGCATGAACACTCTCAGCAAGGAGCTGACCCACACCGTCCTCTATCTCGACGGCATCAGCGTGTCGTTCGACGGGTTCAAGGCGCTCAACGACCTCTCGTTCGTCGTGGTACCGGGCGAGATGCGCGCCATCATCGGCCCGAACGGCGCCGGCAAGACGACGATGATGGATGTGATCACCGGGAAGACTCGGCCCGATGTCGGAACCGCCCTCTTCGCCGGCCAGCACGACCTCACCAAACTCGACGAGGCGTCGATCGCCCAACTCGGTATCGGCCGCAAGTTCCAGCGTCCGACCGTGTTCGAAAGCCACACGGTGCGCGACAACATCGTGCTCGCCCTCGCCGGCAAACGAACGGTATTCGACACCCTGTTCGCCCGTGCCACAGAAGAAGAAGCCGATCGGATCGACCGCGTGCTCGACACCATCCGGCTGGCCGACCGGGCGGGGACGATGGCGGCTGATCTCAGCCACGGCCAAAAGCAGTGGCTGGAGATCGGTATGCTGCTGGCCCAGGACCCGTCGCTCCTCCTGGTGGATGAGCCGGTGGCCGGGATGACCGACGCGGAAACGGTGCAGACCGCCACTCTGCTGAAGGAGATCGCCAAGGATCATTCGGTCGTGGTCGTCGAACACGACATGAGCTTCGTGCAGGATCTGGGCGTCATGGTCACCGTGTTGCACGAGGGCTCGGTGCTTGCCGAGGGATCGCTCGACCGGGTCAGCGCGGACGAGCGCGTGATCGACGTCTATCTCGGCCGGTGAGGCCAGGGAACCGGGGAGCAGACGATGCTGACGATCAAGGATCTCACCCTGCACTACGGCGCCGCCCAGATCCTGTGGGGCATCGACCTGCAGGCGGAGGTCGGCAAGGTGACCTGCGTACTCGGACGCAACGGCGTCGGCAAGACCAGCCTGCTGCGCGGGATCGTCGGGCATCACCCGGTCAGCGGCGGGACCCTGGCCTGGGACACGACCGATCTGACAGGCCTGCCTTCTTTCGAGCGGGCACGGGCCGGCATCGCCTATGTGCCGCAGGGGCGGGAAATCTTCCCGCTGCTGACCGTGAAGGAGAACCTCCAGACGGGATACGCCTGCCTGCCGGCAAGCGAACGGCGGGTTCCGGATGAAATCTTCGACCTGTTCCCGGTATTGAACTCCATGCTGGACCGACGCGGCGGCGATCTGTCCGGCGGCCAGCAGCAGCAGCTGGCGATCGCCCGGGCGCTGGTCACCAAGCCCAAGCTGCTGATCCTCGACGAGCCGACGGAAGGCATCCAGCCGTCGATCATCAAGGATATCGGCCGCGCGATCGAAATCCTGCGCGACCGCGGCGAGATGGCGATCCTGCTGGTCGAGCAGTATCTCGACTTCGCCAAGGCGCTGGCCGACAGCGTGGCCGTCATGAGCCGTGGACGCGTGGTGTTCTCCGGCCGCCCCGACGGCCCCGATTCAGGTGAGATCGACCGACTGATGGGGCTGACCTGAGAGCGGCCGAGCGATGGCTTGAGCTTGAGCCTGAGCCCTATCCCTTCGCCTCGCCCAGCGACACGAGGCGCTGCAGCAGGGAGTCCCGTGTCACCATTCCCACCGCTCCGTCGCCGTCCAGCACGACCACCGGCTTCGGGTCGCGCAGAGTTTGCTCCATGACGCTTTCGATCTCGGTGTCCCGGCCGACCGTGACGTCGGACACGTCCCCTTGTAGCGGCACCATCACGTCGCCAGCCGTCAGCACGCCCAGCGGGTTCATATTGTGGACGAACTCCGCGACGTAATTATTTGCTGGATATGAATAAATCTCCCGGGGCGTTCCGCATTGGACGATCCGTCCACCCTCCATGATGGCGATCCGGTCACCGAGCTTGAACGCCTCGTCCAGGTCGTGGCTGACGAAGATGATGGTGCGCTTCAGGCTTTCCTGGAGGTCCAGCAACTCGTTCTGAAGGTGAGTGCGTATCAGCGGATCCAAAGCGGAGAACGGCTCGTCCATCAGAAGGATCGGCGCCTTCGTGGCGAACGCACGGGCCAGGCCGACACGCTGCTGCATGCCGCCGGAGAGTTCGGCCACCTTTCGATCGGCCCAATCGGAGAGGCCCACCAGCGCGAGCTGCTCGGCCACCTGCTCGGCGCGCTCCTTGGGGGCCATGCCGGCCAGTTCCAGACCCAAGCCGACATTCTCCTGGACGCTGCGCCAGGGAAGCAGACCGAACTGCTGAAACACCATCGCGACCCGCTGCTGGCGCAGACGCCTCAGCATTGCCGGCTCGGCCTCGGAGATGTTCACCATGTCGGCGCCGTCGTTCACCATGACGCACCCCCGCGTCACGGGGTTCAGCGCATTCACCGCCCGTAGCAGGGTCGATTTTCCGGAGCCGGACAGGCCCATCAGCACCAGGATCTCGCCCTCGCCCACGGTCAGCGAACAGTCGTGAACCCCCAGCACCTGACCGGTCGCCGACTGGATCTCGCCGCGCGATTGCCCCGCGTCCATCAGCGGCAGCGCGGTCTGGGGGGTCTCGCCGAAGACGATCGAGACGTTCCGGAACTCGACGGCCGCCGTCGTCCCGCCGCTCATCCCTTTGTCACCCGCAACATGCGGTCGAGCATGATGGCGACCACGACGATGATGAACCCGGACTCGAAACCCAGCGCGGTGTTGACCTGATTCAGCGCGCGGACCACCGGGACCCCGAGACCATCGGCGCCGACCAGGGCGGCGATGACGACCATGGACAGCGACAGCATGATGGTCTGGTTCAGCCCGGCCATGATCTGCGGGAAAGCATAGGGTAACTCGACCTTCCAGAGTTTCTGGGCCGGCGTGGCGCCGAACGCCTCGGCCGCCTCCAGCAGGTGGGTCGGGGTCGACACAACGCCCAAGTGCGTCAGTCGGATCGGCGCCGGCACGACGAAGATCACCGTGGCGATCAGGCCGGGAACCATGCCGATTCCGAAGAACACGATCGCCGGAATGAGGTAGACGAAGGTCGGCAGGGTCTGCATCAGGTCGAGAACCGGCCGCATGACCCGGTACAGCTTCGGGCGGTGGGCGACGGCGATCCCTATCGGCACGCCCACGCCCATGCACACCACGCAGGCGGAAAGCACGAGGGTCAGGGACTCCGTCGTCTCCTCCCAATACCCCTGGTTCAGAATGAACAGAAACCCAAGGACGATCAGGGTGGTCGTCTTCAGACTCCGCTGCAGGGCATAAGTGATGCCCGCGAAGACGGCGACGATCACCAACGGATGGGGCCATTGCAGGACCAGCAGAATGGCGTCGATCATCCATTCCAGCGCGTCCGACAGCCCCCAGAAAAACCAGCCGCCATGGGTCTGCAGCCAGTCGAAAACCGATCCGGCCGTGCGCCCTACCGGGATCTTCGTCTCGGTCAGCCACTCCATGGGATCACTCCGCCGCTAAGTGGAAAAGCGGACGGGAGGGACGACCGCCCCTCCCGTCCATCGGTTCTGTTCCTGCGTTGGCTCAGAGCCCCAGCGCAGCCTTCAGCGCCGCCTTCGCGTCGCCGCCGTCCCGCGTGGTCACGCCGTCGAGCCAGCCCATCACCACCTCCGGATTCTTCTTCATCCAGGCGGTGGCGGCGGCGTCCGGCTGGGTACCGTCATTCAGGATCGCGCCCATGATCTCGTTCTCCATCGCGAGGGAGAACTTAAGATTTTTCAACAGCATGCCGACATTCTTGCATTCGTCCACATAGCCGGCGCGGGTGTTGGTGTAGACCGTGGCACCGCCCAGGTTCGGGCCGAAATAATCGTCGCCGCCGGTGAGGTAGGTCAGGTCGAAATTGGCGTTCATCGGATGCGGTTCCCATCCGAGGAAGACAACGGGTTCGCCGCGCTGATCGGCCCGGGCGACCTGAGCCAGCATGCCCTGCTCGGAGCTCTCCTTGACTTCGAAACCCTTCAGGCCGAAGGCGTTCTTCTCGATCATGTCCATGATGAGGCGGTTGCCGTCGTTGCCCGGCTCGATGCCGTAGATCGTCTCGTCCAGAGCGTCGGCATGCTTGGCGATGTCCGCGAAACTCTTGATGCCGAGCTTGGCGCCGGCCGCGTTGGTGGCCAGGGTGTACTTCGCCCCTTCCAGGTTCTCGCGCACGGTGTCGACCGTTCCCTTGTCGCGGTAGGGCGCGATGTCGGCTTCCATGGTCGGCATCCAATTGCCGAGGAACACGTCGATGTCCCCTTGGGCCATGGAGGTGTAGGTGACAGGCACCGACAGCACCTTGATATCGGTCTCGTAGCCGAGCGCCTGCAACACTTCCGTCGTCGCGGCGGTGGTGGCTGTGATGTCGGTCCAGCCCACATCGGAGAAGGTGACGGTGTCGCAGCTCGCGTAAGCGGTGCCGGCGGAAAGGCTCAGCGCCAGGGCAAGCGCGGCGGTTCTGATTCTCATCGCGAAAGGCTCTCCCGTTTCAGATAACGTGTCGTGACCATCCCCAGGTTGCGGACGATCCTGTCTCTATCACATCACAGATTGGGGCGAGGTCAACCGGAGCGGCCCGCCGGGAGGCCGCTTGCCGCTCAGTCCCGCGCGTCGAGCTGGCGATAGCGGACCAGCGCCGCCTGGGCGAGTCGGCCGAGGGAACTGATGAACGGCATCGGCGTGATCTCCAGCTTCGGCAGTCCCAGCGCGTCGGCCGATTTGCCCTCTGCCCAGTCGGCCAATTCCCGGCCCATGGCGACGCCGATCGCCATCCCACGTCCGTTGTAGGCGATCGGAGAAATCGCGCCCGGGCCGATCTCGTGGATCCGGGGCAAGCGGTTGGGCGTCAGGGCAATACGCCCGTTCCAGACGTATTCGAGCCGGCGGTCGGTGATCTGCGGGAAAGCGTTTCCGATCCGCTCGGCGATCCAAGGCCGAATCCGGGCATCCATGTTCAGTGGCAGAGCCAGGGTCGCACCGGTGACCAGACGACCGGCCCGATCCTTGCGGAACGGATAGAGATCGGCTCGGGTGTCCGAAGAGGAAATGTCGCTCGGGATCACTCCGGCCGCGATCTCCTTCGGCATCGGATGGGTCGAGACCTGGTAGTTGATGATCCGGACGAGGCTTCGGGCGAGCTGAGGGATCAACGCCCCGGTATAGGCGTTGGTCGCGACCACCAGCCGCTCCGCGATCACCTGCCCTGACGGTGTGGCGACCCGCCACTTGCCGTCCGCACGCTCGACGCTCAGCGCGGGGGAACCGGTATATACGCGAGCCCCCTGCTCCATCGCCGCTCTCGCCAGCCCCTGGGCCAATGCCAGCGGGTTCACATGGCCGCCCGTGCGCATGAACAGAGCGCCGTGATAGACATCCGTCCCCAGCTTGTCGGCGATGGCGCCGGCATCCAGCAGATCGACCCGTGTCTGACGCCGCGTCCATTCCTCATAGCGGCGTTCCAGGACCTTCATGCGAGAGGCCCGATGCGCCGGCTGGGCCCATCCGTTCTGCACGGCGTCGCAATCGATGCCGTATTTGCGAATGAGGTCGAAGGTGAGCGAGGCGCTGTCGCGCAGGAACGCGATCATCCGCTCGCCGGCATCCGCGCCGAGCTTGGCAACCAGCATGTCCGGATCACGGGCCCCCAGCGCAGGAATGATATGCCCGCTGTTGCGGCCGGAGCCGCCGAAACCGGTGCGCGCCGCTTCCAGCACCACAGCGGAGATACCCCGCTCGGCCATGTGCAGTGCGCTGGACAAACCGGTCACGCCGCCGCCGACGATCACCACGTCCGCTTGAACGGCATCGGTCAGTTGGACCGTCTCGGGTGCCGGGGGCGCGGTCGCCGCCCAGAGCGACGGCGCGTGATCGGGAAGAACGGTCGATGAAGAAAAGGCCACTATTCCCCCGGTTGCGGCCTCGCTTGGCCCGGTGTCCCGGGTGTCTCGGAGCGCCGCTCGAACGCGTCGATGAGCCGCCCGACGACGCCGCGCGGCATGTAGATGATGAACAGGACCAGCATCGCACCGTAGATCATGACGTCAAGACCGTGAACGTCGTGGCCGACGGTCTGCCGAAGCGTTTCGGTCAGCAACAGGGTGATCACCGCGCCTACTGTCGGACCGAGCTGCACGAACATCCCGCCGGCGATCGCGGCGAAGACGATCTGCAGGGAGATGGCGATGCCCGACGTGGTTTCCGGATTGATGTAGAGCTGATACTGGCCGTAGATCGCGCCGCCGACGGCGGTCATCGCCGCCGAGATCATGGTCACGATCAACTTGGTTCGGGTGACGTGGACGCCGACAGAGGCCGCCGCGTCCTCCTCCTGGCTGACCGCCTCCATGGCGTAGCGGATCATCGACCGGTCAACCGCCCGCCAGATCAGCAACCCGATCACCCAGACCGCCACGACGATGTAGAACCAGCTGACCTTGTCGGAGAACTGCATCGCCAGGAAGGAGGACGGGTTGTCTGCCGAGATCACGCTTACGGGCGTTACCCCGAGAGAGCCTCCGGTGTAGTCGCGCAGCGCCACGATCAGCAGGCGCACGACCTCCGACAGCGCGAGCGTGACCAGGGCGAAATAGTGACCGGTGATGCGGAAGCGGAAGCACGGAAACCCAATCATGAATCCGACCGCCATGGACACAATCACCGCGACCGGAATACCGATCCACGGCGTGATGCCGGCATGGTTCCAGAGCATCGTCACCACATAGGCCCCGATCCCCATGAAGGCGCCGTGGCCTAGGGATACCAGGCCGAAACGGCCCATCACCGACCAGCCGGTGTAGATGTAGCCCCAGAGCAGGATCGAGATCGCGATGTGCAGTACGTAGTCGCTGAACCCCAAGGCCGGAAAGGCGAGGATCGCCAGCAGACCGACCGCCTTGAACACCGTTGCTACGGTCATGCCCGCCCCCTCAGTTCTTGGTTCCGAGAATGCCCTGTGGGCGGATGAACATCATCACGATGAAGAAGGCGAAGGCGATCACGTAGCCCCATTCGATCTCGGCGTAGAACCCGCCAAGCGCGATGAACTCGGCGAAGATGAAAGCGGCGATGAAGCCGCCGATCATGTTGCCGAGTCCGCCCATGACGCAGACCATGAAGGTGATCGGTCCGAAGGTCAGTCCGATCGCCGGATGGATGTCGTAGAGCAGGACCAGAAGACAGGCGCCGAGCCCGGCCAGGCCGCCGCCCAGCGCCGAGGTCACCAGGTAGATCTTGCGCGGGCTCACCCCCATGAGCGGCATGACGTCCCGGTCCTGGCTGATCGCCCGGATCGCCGTGCCGAGATAGGTCCGCTTGAGAAACAGCCACAGCCCGACCACCGCCACCAGGCTGACCACGAAGGCCAGCAGGCGGGTGGTGGGGATGTACATGTCACCGGCCTCGATGCTGCCGAACGAGACGCCGAGATTGCGGAACTCCACCGAGAAGGCGAGCGTCGCGAAACCCTGCAGGAAGAACAGCACGCCGCCGGTGACCAGAAGCTGGTTGATCGGCTCGGTATGCAGGATCGGCCGGATGATGAAATGGTGCAGCGCCGCGCCAAGCACCGCCACGACAAGAACCCCTCCCCCCATGGCCAGCGGCAGCGGGACGCCGTAATCGCTGTACAGGAAGTAGATCGTGTACATGCCGATCATGATGAGCTCGGCGTAGCAAATCCACACGACGTCGATGACGCCGAAGATGATGTTGAGGCCCAGGGACAGAAGGGCCAGGACACCGCCGAACAGCAGCCCCTGAATGACGGTCTCCCAGAAGAACGGGTCGGTGAGCGGGAAATCCACGGCGCTTCTCCTTCAGAGACCGATATACGCGCGGCGGACGTCGTCATTCTCCAGGAGTTCCTGGGACGATCCGCTCATCTTGATCTGGCCGACTTCGAGCAGGTAGGCCCGATCCACGACCTTCAGAACCTGCTGTATGTTCTGCTCGACGATCAGCACGGTGTAGCCTTCTTGGCGGATCCGACGGACCAGATCGAACACCTGCTGAACAATCACCGGCGCCAGCCCGGCGGACGGTTCATCCAGAAGAAGCAGCTTCGGTCCCGACATCAGGCCGCGGCCGATCGCGCACATCTGTTGCTCGCCGCCGGACATGGTACCTGCGAGCTGATGGCGCCGTTCCTTCATGCGCGGAAACAGCTCGTAGACATAAGCGAGCCGTTCCTCGAAATGGGCGCGGGCATCGGCGATGAAGCCCCCCATCTTCAGGTTTTCCTCAACAGTGAGCCGGGGGAAAAGACGCCGGTGCTCGGGCACGTGGGCGATGCCGAGCTCGATGATGCGGTGGGCCGGCACGTCGTTCAGCGCCACGCCCTCCATGGAGATCTGGCCGCCATTGAGGTCGATGACCTTCGAGATCACGCGCAACAGCGACGTCTTCCCGGCACCGTTCGGGCCGATCACCGCCACCGCCTCGCCGGCGCGGACTTCCAGGCTCACATCGAACAGGGCTTGGAAAGTTCCGTAGCCGGCGGAAACGTTCTTCAGTTCCAGCATGCCGCCCCCCGTCACGCGCCGACCGTCTCGGTCTGGCCGGCGGCCTGACCTCCGACCTGGCTCTGAATGGTCTCGGCGTCGGACCCGAGATAGACCTCTACCACCTTGGGATCGTGGGCCACCTCCTGCGGCAGGCCGGCGGCGATGATCTCCCCGTGGTCGAGAACGATGCAGCGGTCCACGACACGCATGAGAACACCCATGATGTGCTCGACCCAGATGATGGTGATTCCCCGCTGCTCGCGGATGTGGCTCAGCATATCCGCCGCCTGATCCATCTCCTTCTCGTCGAGACCGCCGAGGCTCTCGTCCGCCAGAAGCAGGCGCGGCTGGGTCGCCAGCGCACGAGCAAGTTCGAGTTTCTTGAGGCCGGCCGCGCCCAGACCGTCGACGCGGGACCGGTCATCGACCGGGAGTTGGGTAAGATCCAGGGCATCTTCCGCCCGTTTCCAAGCCTCGGCGCGCGAGATCGAACCGTTGGCGCCGAAATACGCCGCGAGGGCCACGTTCTCGAGGATGGTCAGCTTCCGGAACGGCCGCGGGATCTGATAGGTGCGGCCCACTCCCTTATGGCAAACCTGGGTGGGGGCGAGACCGGTGATGTCCCGCCCCTCCAGAGTGATGGAGCCGGCTGTCGGCGTCAGCGCGCCGGCGATCAGGTTGAAGGTGGTGCTTTTTCCCGACCCGTTCGGTCCGATAAGCCCGAGGATCTCTCCCTCGCCCAGATCGAACGCGACCTCGTTGACGGCCGTGAAACCGCCGAACTTCTTGGTCAGGCCGCGCACCTGCAGCATCTCTCCCATCGCCGAACCCCCTGTGCCGACATAAGTCGGCCGACGTGACCGACTATCTGGACGCCGAAATTCGGCGTCAGCGCGCGTAGGTGTGGCCGTCCGGCAGAGGAAGAACCGGATCCATGGTCTGGATCGCGGTCGGCCAAACGATCTTGGTCGCCCCGTCCACGTACTGCATGACCACCGGCGAGGAGCGTTCGTTCTGACCGGCCATCTTGTGGCCCGGAGGGTTGAACTTCACGCCATAGCCCTGGACCGTTCCGCCGACCGGAATGTCGGTTTCCAGCGCGGCCTTGCGGAGAGCTTCCGGATCGTAACCGCCATGCTGCTTAATGGCCCGCGGCAGGACGTCGGTGAAGAAGATCCAGGCCTGATTGAAGCCCATTGAGGTGTGCGGCGGCACCTCGGTCGCGCCCGTCTTCTCCTTATAGCGCTTGACCATCTCCGCCGTCAGGTCTCCGAGGCCCGGCGCCAGGGTCGACGGATCGAGCAATTGGGCCGCGACGGGATCGGTGTTGTAGATGAAGTTGGCGTCCTTGCCGAAAGCCTCGGTCAGCTTGTCGATCTGACCGTAGCCGGCACCGTGACCGATCAACGCCTTCCACTTCAGTCCCTGCTCCTTGGCCTGGCGCAGGAACAACGTGATGTCCGGATTGTAGCCGGTGTGCAGGATCACATCCGCCCGGGCACGCCGGAGCTTTGTGACAAGACTGGAAAGGTCCGGCGCGGTGGCGGAGTAGCCTTCCTTCAGCGTCACCTCCATGCCGTATTCCTTACAGGTCGCCTCGTTGCCGGAGGCCACGCCGGAGCCGTAGGGTCCATCTTCATAGATGATCGCAACCTTCAGATCCGACGGCTTCATCCCGAGTTTCTTCTCGGCATACTCGTTCAGGAACGTGCAGGACGCCCAGCCGAACTGGTCGGAATGAACCTGACCCCGGAACACGTACTTGAGGTTCTTGTCCTTAAACACCGCGGAAGACACGCAGACATTCGCCCACATGAACTTCTGCTGAGCGTCGACCTTCTGGGCCATCGGGACGCAATGGGCCGACGAGAACACGCCCATGATCAGGTCGACATTCTCCTGATCGAGCAGCCGTGTCGCCTCGTTGATCGCCACCTCGGCCTTCGACTGCGCGTCGGCCACGATGGTCTCGATCATATGCCCCTCAACGCCACCCTGTTCGTTGATGAGTTCGACCGCGATCTCGTTGCCGATGGCGGCCGCCGTCGATCCGCCGGCGGCAAACGGGCCGGTGAAGTCATAGATAACCCCGATCCGGATCGGGTCGGCGGCCTGCGCCAAACCCGGAACCAACGTGGCGATCGGCACGGCAACCGCCGCCGCGCCAAGTACGGACAACGCCGCCCGGCGGGCGTAACCAATGGATTTCATGACGTTTCCTCCAGCTCTTTTGAGCATTTACGTCCGGTGACCCCGGATCGTTCATTGGACGACAAGTGTCGAAAGCGAAGCACTTGAGAGTCAAGATGCTAAACTTACACGAATGCGCCGCTTTTATGGCGCGCTATTGTGCACTGCACAGGCACGCCCGGATCGGCGACCTTACGCTTGGGCAATTCCCAAGGCGGCATCCGATGGTTTAGGAAGGGGCAGCCAATCACTGGGAGGACATCCATGACTGAAATTCCGGCCACCATGACGGCGATCGAGATCGAGGGGGCCGGCGGACCGCCCGAGGTTCTCAAGCCGACCACCCGCGACGTCCCCGCCCCCGCTGCAGGCGAGGTACTGGTCAAGGTGGCCTATGCCGGCGTGAACAGGCCCGACTGCATCCAGCGTTCGGGCGGCTACCCGCCGCCGCCGGGTGCCTCAGACATTCCGGGCCTGGAAATCGCCGGCGAGGTGGTGTCGATCGCGCCGGACGTCACCCGCTGGAAGGTGGGCGACCTCGTCACCGCCCTCGTGCCGGGCGGCGGCTACGCGGAATACTGCACCGCCGCATCCGACACCTGTTCGCCGGTCCCTACGGGCTATTCGCTGGAAGAAGCCGCGGCGATACCGGAGAACTACTACACCGTGTGGACCAACGTTTTCGAACGCGGCCGACTGCAGAAGGGTGAAACCATTCTGATCCACGGCGGGTCTTCCGGTATCGGCACGACCGCCATCCAACTCGCCCATCACTTCGGCGCGACGGTCTACGCCACCGCCGGATCGGCAGAAAAGTGCAAGGTCTGCATGGATCTCGGTGCCGACCGGGCGATCAACTACCGGGAAGAAGACTTCGAAGCGGTCATGAAGGAAGCCGGCGGCGCCGACGTCATCCTCGACATGGTCGGCGGTCCCTACATCCAGAAGAACGTCGACTGCCTGAAGCTCGAGGGCCGGCTGGTGCAGATCGCCTTCCTGCAGCCGCCCAAGGTCGAGAACTTCAACTTCCAGAAGGTCATGGTCAACCGGCTGACGATCACCGGCTCGACCCTGCGACCCCGCACGGTCGCTCAGAAGGCCGCGATCGCCCGCCAGCTCGAGGAGAAGGTCTGGCCGCTGCTCGAAGCCAGGACGGTCAAGCCGATCATGTACAAGACCTTCCCGCTGACGCAGGCCGCCGAGGCCCACGCCCTCATGGAATCCAGCACCCACATCGGCAAGATCATGCTGAAAACCTGACGCAGGAGCGCCCATGTCGACCGAGACATCGTCCCAAGACGCGCATGAGGGAGAGCCGGAGGCGGTAACCCTGGACCAGTTGAGGGCCGCCGTGAACATGCGGGCCGCCGCCTACGGTCATATCTTCGACGTGCTGACCGAACGTTTCGGATCCGAGGAAGCCGTGGATCTTCTCGGCGAGGCGACCCGGAGGCTCGGCACCGACATGGGGAAACACTTCGCATCGCACGGACCGGACGATACCGTCGGGCTGTGCGATGCCTTTCTCGGCGGAATACCCGGGCGCGAGGCGCTGTTCGCGCCCGAGGTGATCGAGCGCAGCGACGCCCGGATGGAAATCCAGTTCCACCGCTGCCCTTTGAAGGACTTCTGGGTCGCCGACGGCCGGTCCGACGCGGACATCGAACGACTATGTCGGGCGGCAGGCCGGATCGACGGTGGCCTGTTCGAGCGGGCGGGGTTCGTCTTCAAAGGCAGGACCTGGAAACCAGGTCAGTCGGGCTGCTGCCGCCTGATCGTGGAGCCGGGCGCAGACGGCTAGAACCGATTTCGACACGGCACGCTGGACCTAGCGAACGACGGCCGCATCCGAGATTTCCCGGCCCCGCTCTTCGTCCGGCTCCAACCGTTCGGGGACCAGATCGAACAGAGTGTCGGCGCCCAGATCGTAGCGGGTCGAGGAAAATCGGCGGGCCTCGTCCATGGTGTCGACCGCGTCGAGCATGAACCCCGCGCGGCCTGAGCCAAGGATCGTCGGAGCCACAAGCAGATGCAGGCGGGAAAGGCATCCCGCCGCCAGGAACCGAGACAGTGTCTTCGCGCCGCCTTCCACCAGCACCACGTCCAACCCGAAGGCCGACAGGCTTTCAAGGACCCCGCGCGGATCGACAAGGCCGTCCCCATCCGGCTCGCAGGGCAGGTCGACTCCGGTCACTAGGGTCGGAGCGGCATCGTCCTTGAACAGTTTGCGGTCGCGGGGAATCCGGGCGGTTCCCGCCAACACCACGCGGGTCGGATTGTCGCCGGCGCAGCGTCTGACGGTGAGCGAGGGATCGTCCGTCCTCAGGGTGCCCGCCCCGACCACCACCGCGTCGACCAGCGCCCGCAGCCGATGCAGGTGATCCAGAGCCTCCGGGCCGTTCACGTAGTGGGAATGACCCCGCTCGGTTGCGATCCTGCCGTCCAGGGTCTGACCGCTTTGGCCGACGGCGACAGGCCCGCGAACCGCCGCTTCGACCAGATCCAGCAAGGCGCCGAAGGCGGGAATAGCTGATCCTTGCGACCGCATGGCCGTCAGATCGGCGATCAGCGGCCGCGCATCGCCGCCCAGCCGGCGCACTTCGCGAGCGCGAACCATCGCCTGACACAGCGTCTCCCAGCTCACACTCACGCCAAACCCTCGAATGCCGCCAGATCACCGATCACCGCGGCGAGACGGACAGCCATCGCGTCGATGATGCGGTCGCCGAGTTCGGCTGACGCGGCCGCAGCATTGCCGGTGACGCCGGAGGAATTGAGATCCTGCGCCATCCACCCCAGACCCGTTGCACCCTCGCCCTCAAGGGCGGCAAACCCCGCCTCCCACGTCTCGGCGGAGTTGCCGAAATCGGCGAGCGCTTCCCGACGCACCAGATCCGGAGCGACGGCCAGCATCATCGACGTTTCCAACATCCCGCCATGCAGGCCGTAGCGCGCCTCGCGGGCACCCAGATCCACCGCATCGCCCAACAGGCGAAAGGTCGTCGCCCGGACCACCGTCATCGCGTTTTCTACTCTCAGCCGCGTCGCCACCACGTTGACGAGGCCGGTCTGGCCGCCATGGCCGTTGAGGATGACCAGCTTGGACACGCCCGCGCGTGCCGCAGAGGCGCCGATGGCACTCCAAGCCGCGATCACCGTTTCAGCGTCGAGCGACAGGGTTCCGGGAAACGCCGTGTGCTCGGGGCTCAGGCCGACGCGCTGGGTCGGTAGCCGCAGCACAGACGCGCCGGGCACCCCTTTCGCCCGCGCGGCGGCCACCACAGCATCGGTGAGGATCGCGTCGGTCCCGAGCGGCAGATGCGGGCCGTGCTGCTCGACAGCGGCCACCGGCAGCAGAGCGACCGCATGTGTCGGCACGCCGCCGCTCAAGTCGGTCGTGGTCAAGTGTTCCCAGTCGATCCAGGCGGGTGATTGATGCGTCATGGGCGGGAGCGAACGCGACCTTCCCCGTTTCGTCAACTCCGCGCTTAGCTCTCAGGCCGCATCGGTACCGGAATTCGGTTCGACAGCATCAGAGCGACCGGACCACCGGCGGCCAGCACGCCGACGATATCTTCACGGTCCGCCGGCGCCTGGGCGGCGGCGACCTCCGGAGGGATGTCGAACTCTTCCGGTACGGCGCAGAGTCGCCGACGCAGCAGCGCCCGGCCGAGCCCCGGCGCAGCAGATATCACCGCGAACGGGACCGCGAGCAGCCAGGCCAGAACGATCGGCGCCGCCCAGGGCAGCATCGACGGGGCGAAGACCGCCAGCACGCCCGCGAACGCCCCCCCGACCAGAGTCTGCGGCCAGAGCGTCGACAGCGCGTGGCCCCACCGCACCTCGCGCGGATCGCGCATCTGTGCGTTCCAGGTGATACGTTTGCCGCAGAACAGGCCGGCGATGAAGATGGTCTGGGCAACCGCCACCACCGGCGCCACGAGCATACCGAACACAAGCTCGAGCAAGGCTCCTGCCGTCATCCGGACCCCACCGCCGTAGCGACGTCGCTTGGCTGCGGAGAGCATGATATCGACCACGCCCATGATCTTCGGGGCGAACGTCACCGCCATCATCGTGGCGAAGAGCGCCACGCCTTCGTTCCATTGCACCGCCGACCAGAGAGCGTCGGAGAACGCGAGGTCGCTTTGCGGGGCGATACCACCGGCGAAAAGCCGGGTCATGCTGAGAGCGATGAAACCGAGCCACATGGGCGCCGACAGATACATCAGGATCGCCAGCGCGAGTTGCACCCGGCCCAGCGGACGCCAGATCGGCCAGCCGATCAGTTTGAAATACTGCAGATTGCCCTGACACCAGCGCAGATCGCGCTTGATGAAGTCCAGCAGGCTCGGCGGATTCTCCTCGTAGGATCCGCCCTCGATCGGCAGAACCCGAACCTCGTAGCCGGCCGCTCGCATCAGTGCCGCCTCGACCTGATCGTGGCTGAGGATCTCACCGCCCAGCGGCGCGGCACCCGGCAGACGCGGCAACCGGCAATGAGCGCGGAACGCCGACATCCTTAGGATCGCATTGTGACCCCAATATGGGCCGCTCTCGCCTTGCCACCAGGCGCTGCCTGTCGTGTAGGCGCGCATGCCGTGGCGCATCCCAAACTGGAAGACCCGGGCAAAGGCGCTTGAGGACGGCAGGCCGACCGCCAGGGTCTGAAGGATGCCTAGCCGCGGATTTCGCTGCATAAGCCGGACCAGTCGGAGGATCGCTTCCCCGGACATCAGGCTGTCCGCGTCAAGGACGATCATGTTCTCGAAACGGTCGCCGTGGCTGTCGCAGAAGTCCTCGATATTCCCGACCTTCTGTCGCGTGTTCAGAACGCGGCGGCGATAGTGAATGCGGTCGGGAGCCGCCGAGACGGCCCGCCAGGCGGCGAAGCGGCGCTCTTCTTCGGCGGCGATCTCCGGATCGGTGCTGTCGGAAAGCAGAAATATCTCGAAGTGAGAGCCCTGCCCGGTCGACGCCAGCGAGCTTTCGACGACCCGCAGATGGCGGAACACGCGCTGCGGGTCCTCGTTGTAGACCGGCATGACGATCGCGGTCGCGGCCGTGACGGGTGAGCGATCGTCCTCCAGACCATCGAGCGGCAAGACCTCCGACAGCCAGTCCCGCCGAAGGTTGATCAGGCCGACGCCGATAACGGCATTCCAAAGACCGATGATCACCCAGGGGAGCGTACCGGCGTAGAGCGCAAGCATCAGCACGTCCAGCGGGTCGATGCCGTCGCTCCCGAGCAGCCGCGTCATCCAACCCAGCAGCCCGACACAGGTCACCGCGACCAGGCCGAGGAATATCAATCGGCGACGACGCATCACATGCGTTTGCCGCGCCGCCGGATGCTGCGCTCCGGCAGCACCGAAATCGCTGACAGTCATGAACCCCTTCCGACGACGATGCAGGCCGCGCGGCTACGCGCCAGCCGGCGTGTCGGCCCAGCGCCGACGATCGACAATATGGATGCGGTCGACGCCGCCTTCCAGCGGATCGGCAAACAGATGACCGAAACGTGAGAACGGGTGAGTCCGGGCGTTCACGAACCCGTGCTCCAGGCCTTACGGGGACTTGATTGGTCTTGAAGGCCAACCTGCCATATGTATCGGGGAGCCGGTCGTTTCGCACCCGTCGGGCGGCTCGGGAAGCAGCACCCCATCTTCCGTCGAGGAAGCAGAAATGAGCGTAACCGGCCGCGCACCGCGCGACCCACGACTGGACTTCTTCCGAGGCATCGCGATGTTGATCATCTTCGTCGCGCATGTCCCGGGCAACCTATGGGCAAACTACATTCCCGCGCGGTTCGGGTGGTCGGACGCGACGGAGATGTTCGTGTTCTGCTCAGGGTTCGCCGCCGCGCTCGCCTTCGGCTCGACGTTCACCAAAGCCAACTTCGCGTACGGCACACTGAGGATCGGCTATCGCGTCTGGCAAATCTATGCCGCACACATTGCCATGTTCATCTTCATCGCCGCGCTGGTCTATGCCGCGACATCGGTCTTCGGGGAGACCAGAAGCTACGTCGATCAGCTGAACCTGAGTTGGTTCTTCGACAATCCGGGCCAGGGCCTCATCGGGCTGTTCACGCTGACTTACGTCCCGAACTATTTCGATATCCTGCCGATGTATATCGGGGCGCTCATCCTGGTGCCGGCGGTCATGGCCATGGCGCGTCTCCATCCCACGGCCGCGCTGGCCTTCATCGCCTGTGTCTACGCAAGCGTCTATGCCTTCGGGCTGAAGTTGCCGGCGCACCCAGAGAACACCGAGATCCGCTGGTTCTTCAACCCGCTGGCCTGGCAGCTTCTTTTCTTCACCGGTTTCGCGTTCGCCATGGGCTGGTTGCCGGCACCCCGAATATCCCGCCCCTGGGTGATCACCGCCGCCATCTTCGTGATCGCGTGCATTCCTGCCGCGAATTGGGGTTTCGCCCAGGACGTGCCGTTTCTCCGGTGGGTACGGGAGGTCATCTGGGGCATTCAGGACAAGACCGATTTCGGCCTGCTGCGCTACATTCATTTCCTGGCCCTGGCGTATCTGGCGCTGGCCGTCGTCAATCCGCGTCTGGAGGCGCTGCGGTCCGACTGGGCGAAACCGATCGTGACCGTCGGGCAGAACTCGCTGGCCGTCTTCCTGCTGGGTATGGGGCTGTCCCGGGTCGCGGGGATCGCCTTGGATCAAATCGGTCGCTCGACGATGACCTTCGCCGTGGTGAACATCGCCGGGCTGACCATCATGATAGGGTTCGCGTATTGGTGCACGCTGCTGAAGAGACAACCCTGGCGACACCTGGCCGCCGCGCACGACGCCCGCAATCGGCTCGCACCGGCAGTCCGCCATCCAGGCGCCGATCGCGCCCGCGATGGCGCGGGCTCCGCGCATCCGGCCCCGGCGGAATAGCCGCCGTCATCCTTGCATTCGGGCTGCTGCTCGCAGGGGCACCGGCTCTGGCCGGAAAGGTCGAGACCCGATCCATAGAGAGCCCGGTCCTCGGTCACCCGATCGATGTCCAGGTCTACGTCCCGACGACCACGGGGGCCGCTCCCCTCCCCGTGCTGTATCTGCTGCACGGCTTCGGCGGCGGTGCCGTAGACAGGGTCGGTGCGGGAGACGCGGCGGCGACCGCGCAGACGGTCTTTGCGGATCCAGACGCCGTGCCGATGCTGCTGGTGATGCCGGGGGTCGGCAATTCCTGGTATGTGAACTCCGCAAAGTTCGGTGCCTGGGAGCAGGCACTGATCGACGATCTGATCCCCACCGTCGAATCCCTCTTCCCCGCGCGGCGCGACCGTGACCAGCGTTTCGTGGCCGGTCTGTCGATGGGTGGATACGGTGCGCTGCGCCTTGCGCTGCATTATCCGCGACTGTTCAGCGCTGCCGCCGCGTTCAGCCCCGCCATCTTCGAAGACGTCACCTCGGCGGACGACTTTCCCGCGTTCCAACTCCGCTTTTTCGCAGGCGCCTTCGGCGAGCCGTTCGAACCGGCCCTGTTCAACACGGCGAACGTCTTCTCGCCACTTTCCTCCATCCCCTCGGATCTGGAGATGGATTTCTATGTCATGACCGGAGACCACGACGGTCTCGGGCTTTGGGACGGCGCTCTCAAATTCTTCCGGGCGGCGCGGGCAGCCGATCATCGCGTCGAGTTGCGGGTTCACGACGGAGATCACGAATGGCGGCTCTGGCGCAACGAGTTGGCACCGGCGCTCCGCTGGTTCGGGAGCGTGTCGCGAAAGGCGGATGGACGCTGACGGTCAGTGCGGTAGGCCGAGATCCAGTTCCTCCGCGTCCGCCAGGGACCAGTCATCGCCGATCGCGTCGATCAGTTCGTCCATGTCTGCCGTCAGGATGGCGGCCTCGGCCGCATCCGTCGGGATCAGGCCGTAGTCATCGGAAAACCTCGGAACATGTCGCATCGCTCTGTCCTCCAGTGAATGGAGCTTCCGCTCCCGGCTCAGACCAAGCAAACACTGTGCCAACCGATCGCACGGCGCGACTCTCCGGGCGCTCAGATTCGCGGGGCGGGAAGCCGCCGCCCCGAATACCGACGGTTCTCGAAGGATATCGGCCTCTGTTCGCCCGTAAGAGTTCCGTCCAGGTCATGGGTTGACGGACACGGGCCTTAGCAATCCACTCTTGCGCAGGCATCGCAGGCTGCAAGAGGCAGCATGAGAGCCGGAAGCCGTCTCCGGAGGGAAACGATGCGATCCAGCACCATGATCCAGATCGTCGGTTGCCACGCCGAGGGAGAAGTCGGCGACGTGATCGTCGGCGGGGTCGCCCCGCCTCCAGGCGATACCCTCTGGGAGCAGTCCCGCTTCATCGCGACGGATGAGACGCTTCGAAACCTTGTGCTGAACGAGCCCCGAGGCGGCGTTTTCCGCCACATCAACCTGCTGGTTCCGCCGAGACATCCGGACGCCGCCATGGGCTTCATCATCATGGAGCCTGCCGATACGCCGCCCATGTCCGGCTCGAACAGCCTGTGCGTCGCGACCGTATTGCTGGAGACCGGAATTCTGCCGATAACCGGCGCGCAGACCCGGATCGTCCTGGAGGCTCCCGGCGGCTTGGTGGAGGCTACCGCCAGATGCCGCGACGGCAAGGTCGAACGGGTTCGAACCCGCAACCTGCCGTCCTTCGCCGATCGGCTTGATGCGACCCTGGAAGTCGAGGGGCTGGGCACGCTCACCGTCGACACCGCTTTCGGAGGCGACAGCTTCGTCATCGTCTCCGCCGACACGCTTGGATTTGCTTTGACCCCCGACGAGGCCCGCGACATCGCAGGCATCGGCACCCGGATCACCGCCGCCGCTAACGAGCAGCTCGGCTTCTCCCATCCGACCCTACCCGGTTGGCGGCATATCTCATTTTGCCAGGTCGCTGCCCCGGTCCAAGCCGACGGAGACGGACTGCTGAGCCGCAACGCCGTTGCGATCCGGCCGGGAAAAATCGACCGTTCACCCTGCGGCACTGGTTGTTCGGCGCGCATGGCGGTCCTGCACGCCAGAGGCCTGCTGGCGATCGGTCAGCGTTTCACGGGCGTCTCACTCATCGACAGTCGCTTCGACTGCCGGATCGAGTCGGTGGAGCGGCGCGACGGGCGGGACTGGATCACCCCATCCCTGGAAGGCCGGGCCTGGATCACCGACACCCGGCAGATCCTGGTCGACCCGAGCGACCCCTGGCCCGGGGGCTACCGGCTGAGCGACACGTGGCCAGGGGCACAGGCTTGACGCCACCGGATCAATGGCCAAATTCCAAGGCATAGACCGCCGGTATCAATCATTCCCCCTGCGTTCGACTTCACCGTGTGCTCGGTTCCGGGCACTGTCTGATGATATTTTGAGAAGACCTCGCCATGACACAGTCGCACGACGCCGCATCCTCATTCGAAAGCGTCATGGTCGAGGATAAGTCCTGCTCGACCATCGTGCGCGCCGACCGAGCTGCGCTGATGGTCGACGGCATGGAGTATTTCGCGGCACTGCGGAGTGCCATGCTGCAGGCAAAGCGAACGATCGTGCTGGTCGGATGGGACCTGGACAGCCAGGTCGATCTCGCGCCGCAGTTGCATGACGGTTCCGGCGTCGATGCCGACGGCGTTCCGACGCAGCTAAAGGCACTGCTCGAATACCTGATCGAAAGAACGCCCGAACTCGAGGTGCGCCTCCTGCTTTGGGATTTCACCCCCCTTTTCGTGCGGGAACGCGAGCCGCTCCCGGTCGTCAACCTTGAGCTGACCACCTCGTCGCGGGTGCAGTTGCAACTCGACGACGCCCTGCCGTTCGGCGCCTGCCACCATCAGAAATTCGCCGTGGTCGACGACGCCATCGGCTTCTGCGGCGGATTGGACGTCACCCGGGAACGCTGGGACACGAGCGAGCACACCCCGCACGATCCTCGCCGGATCTCGCCGAAAGGCGGCCTCTACGCACCGTTCCACGACACACACATGGCCGTGACCGGCCCGGCGGCGCGGGCGCTTGGGGATCTGGCCCGCAAGCGCTGGCAGGCCGTCTGTCCGGACAGCATTCCCGAGGTCGAGGCGGTGGACTCGATCTGGCCCGAAGACCTGGAGCCGCAGTTCACCGATATCGACGTCGGGTTGTCCCTGACCGAGCCGTCCCTCAACGGCAAGCCCGCTCTCCGACAGATCGAAACCCTCTACGCCAGAGCGATCCGCAAGGCCGAGCGCCTCGTCTTCATCGAGAACCAGTTCCTGACCGCTCCGGTCGTCGCCAAGGCGCTGACCGAGAGACTTCAGGAACAACCGGAACTCGAAGCCGTGATCATCACCCCCGCGGTCCAGGAAACCTGGCTCGAGACAAAGTCGATGGGCGGCGGCAGGCGGATGTTCCGGGCCCAGCTCGAGGAGGCGGGCGTGACGGATCGCGTCACGCTGGTCGCCCCGGAAACCCGCGCGGCCGACGGATCCAAGGCGTCGGTGATGGTGCATTCCAAGCTGATGATCGTCGACGACAGCTTCCTGACGGTCGGCTCGGCGAAGCTGAACCGCCGCTCGATGCGGTTCGATACAGAAGCCAATCTGGCGCTGGTCGGCGATACCGACGACCGCCGCCGGACGATCGCCGGCCTGCGACATCGCCTGCTCGGGGAGCACCTCGGCCTGACGCCAGAAGAATTTGTCGAGCGTACAGAGGCGAGCGGCAGCGTGGGCGCGCTGGTGCGCGAAACAGCCGAGGAATACAGATCCGGCTCCGGCGAGGGCCGCGGCCTGCTGCCGATCCAGGAACCGGCCTCCTTCACGCTCGACCCGGCGACCAGCGTCCTCCTGGACCTGGCGGACCCGGATCGCCAATTGAAGGACGGGGTGCTCGGCTTTCTGTCGATGGACTCGGTTCCGTCTTTCCGCCCGCGCCTGCAGAAGCTGGTGCTCGCCATCACGATTCTCTGCCTGATCGGTCTCGGCGCGGTCTGGACCACGACGCCGCTCGCGGAGTTCGCCAATGTCGACCGCCTGGGGCCGCTTTTCGAAAGACTGACGGGGAGTGCGTGGACGCCGCTGCTGGTCGCCGCGGTCTATACCGTCGCCAGCCTGACCATGTTCCTAATCACCGTGCTTCTGGTCCTGACCGCGGTCACCTTCGAACCTGTAGTCGCGGTCCTTTACTCGATCCTGGGAACGACGTTGGGCGCCGTTCTGACCTACGGGATTGGACGCTGGGGCGGGCGCGATCTGGTCCACCGACTGATGGGCCATCGCCTGAAGGCCCTGTCAGGCAAGGTCGGCCAACAGGGAATCGTGGCGGTTCTCACTTTGCGGATCACCCCGATCGCGCCCTTCACTCTGATCAACGTGCTCGCCGGTGCGACCCACATCAAACCCTGGGATTTCGTGATCGGGACGGCTCTCGGTCTTCTGCCGAGCGTGATCGCGCTGACCGCCGTCGGCGAGAGCATCTGGCAGCTGTTTTCCGACCCGACGTTGACCCGAGTGGCGATCCTCGTCGGCGTGCTGCTGGGATGGCTCGGCCTCAGCATTCTGCTCCAACGCGTGGTCAACATGCTCAGTTCCGACGACGATGACGATGAGAACGACGACTGACGCCCGATGCCGATCACCGTTGCGACTTTCAACATCCACGACGCGGTCGGGACGGACGGTGTCCGAGACATCGCCCGTATCGCTCGGGCGATCGAGGAGACAAGCGCGGATGTCGTCGCCCTGCAGGAGGTCTCGGGACCCGGCGGGGTGAAGGGGACCCGCCCGGATCTCTTTGCCGTTCTGTCGCGGTCGTTCGGCGGCTACGCGGTCGAGGGAGCCGCGCTGCTGGATCCGGAGAGGCGATACGGCAACCTGCTGCTGTCCAAGTGGCCGGTGATCGACCAGCGCGTTGCCGATCTGACCTATGGCAGTCGAGAACCCCGTACGGCCATCGTGGCGACCCTCGCCTCACCGGCCGGTCCGCTCCGCATCATAGCCAGCCATTTCGGCCTGAAACTCGGAGAGCGATGGCGGCAGGCCGGAACGATCGGCGGTCTGGTAGGAACGGAGCGGGCCTTGCCGACCATCGTCCTGGGCGATTTCAACGACTGGCTGCCGTTCTCGCCGGCCGTTCGACGTTTGTGCCGCGCGCTCGACCTGCTCCCCGGCCCGTTCAAACGCGTTCCCACCTTTCCGAGCCGCCTTCCCTTGCTCGCCCTCGACCGCATTCTAACGAACGGTTTGATCATACCGCGCACACTCGAGGTATAGCAGACGCATCTGGGCCGAACGGCGTCGGATCACCGTCCACTGATTGCGGAAATCGAAATCATCCGAGCCGCGCGGCGCTCCCCGGAAATGCAGGCAATGAACTCCAAACTCGTACCGATCTTCGCAAACGCTCGATTCCAGCCGCGCCTCTAAGACGGCAACCATCGCCGAACGGTAGATTGCCATTTCGGCTCACAACCCTTAAGGCATTTACAACAATTAAATACAATCTAACAAAATTTAACGATAATTTAAAATATAGAAATTTAAACTCCCCACTGATCTGGCGTCCTGAGCCACCCAGGCCGGAGAAGCGCCTACGCTCGTTCTAGATCTCGGGAGTTATTACTATGTTCTCCAGCCTCAAGACCCGCACCAAGGTCCTTGTCGGCGTTCTCTCGCCTCTTTCACTTTTGGTCGTGTTGGGCGGCGTCACTTTCTACAGCGTGACATCGATCGTCAGGACAACGGACTGGGTCGATCACACCCGCGTCGTTCTCAGCGAAGCGAGTGGATTGGTGGCGGCGGCCGTCGACATGGAAACCGGCATGCGCGGGTATCTACTGGCCGGAAAGGAAGACTTTCTAGATCCGTACAAGGGCGGTGAAAGCCGGGCCTACACCGGGATCGACGAGTTGCAGAAGACGGTAAGCGATAATCCCGGCCAGGTCGCGCGCCTGGATGAAGTGCGCCAGGTCCTGAAGGACTGGCAGTCGAACGTCACGACGCCGACGATCGAATTCCGCCGAGAGATCGGCGACGCGAAGACCATGAATGACATGGCCAAGCTGGTCGGCGAGGCCCGCGGCAAGATCTTCTTCGACAAGTTCCGCGGCCAACTCGCCACCTTCGTGGAGCGCGAGGCGGTACTGCTCGTGAAGCGCCGGCAGGAGTTCGAAGAGGCCTTCAAGGTCATGCAGACCAATCCGAACCCGGCAGCCCTCGAGACCCTTCGCGAGAACGAGGCCTGGGTCAGCCACACCTATCGGGTCATCGGCGAGGCTAAGGAGATTCTGCTTGCCGCCGTTGACATGGAAACCGGTATGCGTGGCTACCTGCTCGCCGGCAAGGAAGAGTTCCTCGAGCCGCTCAACGGCGGACGTGAGAGGTTCGCGGCTCTTGTCACTGAGCTGAGCAACACAGTCTCGGACAATCCCGCCCAGGTTGAACTGCTGGACGAGATCTCCGCGACGATCCGCGAATGGAACTCCTTGGTCGTCGACCCCGCCATCCAACTCCGTCGGGAGATCGGCGACGCGGCGACGATGGACGATATGGCGGACCTGATCGGAGAAGCTCGCGGCAAAGCCTACTTCGACAAGTTCAGGGCCCTGATGAAGGCATTTGCCGACGAAGAAGAAGCCCTCATGGTCGAGCGGATGGCGGAGAAGGAATCGACGACGTCCTTCACCTACATCGCGATCATCGCAAGCGTCATCGCCGGGTTGATTATCGGTGTCGTCGCAGCCGTCTTCATCGGCGGCCAGATCGGCTCCCCGATCGTCAACATGACCCGGACGATGCGCGAGCTCGCCGACGGCAAAGCGGAGGCCGAAATCCCCGGGACGGATCGCAAGGACGAGATCGGCGAGATGGCCGGTGCAGTCTCGGTGTTCAAGGAGAACATGATCAAAGCCCGCGAACTCGAGGCCCGCGAGAAGGAACAGCAGGCAGAGCGCGACCGCCGCGCCAAGCAGGTTGAAGAAGCCGTCCGTTCCTTCCAGACCACGATCGGAGAGCGGCTGGACAGCCTGTCCGGTGTCTCTTCGGAGCTTGGCCGGTCGGCGGAAGAGCTGGCCCGGTCCGCGGAGAGCGCCAAGCAACAGAGCATGATCGCCTCCTCGGCGACGGACGAGACCTCCTCCAACGTGCAGAACGTCTCCGCCGCGGCGGAAGAAATGGACGCATCGTTCGGAGAGATCGTCTCGCAAGTCACGAGAGCCAGCACCTCGGTCCGGGACACCTCCGCCAAGGCGCAGGAGACCCTGACCCTTATGGAGGATCTTCAGGCGCAGTCGGAAGCGATCGCTCAAGTGATCGAGTTGATCAATGGCATCTCTGAGCAGACCAATCTGTTGGCGCTCAATGCCACCATCGAAGCCGCCCGGGCCGGCGACGCCGGAAAGGGCTTCGCGGTTGTCGCCAACGAGGTGAAGAGCCTTGCCACCCAGACCGGCAAAGCCACAGTCGAAATCGGCGACAAGATCCGCGGCGTACAGGAGATTTCAGGCGCCTCGATGGAGTCGGTGCGGACCATCGCGCAGAGCATCCGGGATATCGACGAAATCTCGGCCGCGATCTCGGCCTCGGTCGAGGAGCAGAAAGCGGCGACGACGGAGATCACGCGCAACATGCAACAGGCGGGCGAAGGCACGTCCCAGCTCTCCGAGAACATGGCCCAGCTCAATCAGACGGCCGACCGGACCTCTGCCGCCGTGTCGGGCGTGACGGACGCTGCGGGTCGCACCGATGATGAGGCCAAGGAAATCCGAGAGGCGGTCGGTGAGTTCATCCAAAAGGTAAAGGTGGCCTGACCGCCACTGTGAGATGACCAGCGGGACGAGCGATCCGTCGCCCGCCCCGTGTGTCCGCGAAGACAAAAGATCCCGGCCGATGACCTTCGGCCGGGATCGACTCGATTAGAACGCAGGATCTGAGCGTCACACGCGGTCGAGCGGCTCCAGTGGTGCTCCAATGGATCGCGGGAACCCGGCACCTCGACAAGCGCGCCGCGAGCCCACAAAATCTCCGGATTGCCCGACCGCCTTCTGCCACTCACCTGATCGGAGCCGCTCCCATGCGCCTGCTCGTCGCCATGATGAAGCACGAGACCAACACCTTCTCCCCCGTGGTCACCGATCTGGACCGGTTCATGGCCTGGGGCGGGTACGTGGGCGAGGCGGCGTACAAAGCCTACAAAGGGACGGGAATGCCGTTCGGCGCCTATCTGGACATCGCCGAAGCCGCCGGCCACGAGGTCGTCACCCCAATCGCCGCCGAGGCCATGCCGTCAGGGCTGGTCAAGGCGGAGGCCTACGAGTTCCTGACGGACAAGATCCTCGACGCGGTGCGCGAGGGCGTCGACGCCTGCCTGCTCGACCTGCACGGCGCCATGGTCGCCGAGACCACCGACGACGGCGAGGGCACGCTGCTGGAGAACATCCGCAAGATCGCCCCGGGGCTTCCGATCGCGGTCACCTACGACCTGCACACCAACCTGACCCAGAAGATGGTCGACAACTGCACCTGCCTGATCGGCTACAAGACCTATCCCCATGTCGACATGGCCGAGGTGGGAAGCCAGATCGCCCATGTGCTCATGCGTACCATTGCCGGCGAGGTGAACCCGGTCATGGCGTGGGGCCAGCCGGCCCTTCTCGCCCAGACCCTGCGCATGGGACACGACGACGAGCCGATGAAGACCCTGCTGGCGCTCGCCCGCGAGGCCGAGGAAGACCCCAAGGTACTGGCCGCGACCGTTTTCGGCGGTTTCCCGCTCGCCGATTTCCACGACGCCGGGTCGAGTGTCGTGGTGGTGACCGACGGCGACCAGGCGCTCGCCGACCGCTGGCGCGACCGGCTGGTCGAAGAAATGTGGAAGCGGCGCGAAGAGTTCGTCTATCAGCACGAGCCTCTCGGCGAGGCGGTGGCCCGGGCGAAGGAGATCGACACCCAGAAAACGGATGGCGGGCCGACCCTGCTGCTCGACCATGCCGACAACACCGGCTCCGGCGGCACCCAGGACGTGATGACCGTGATCGAGGAGATCCTGGCCCAAGGCTTGGAGGATGTGGCGGTCGCCGCAGTCTATGATCCGGAAGCCGTGAAGCAGATGCAGACGGCCGGCATTGGCGCCACCGTGACGCTCCAGCTCGGCGGCAAGACCGACATGCCCTCCATCGACATGGAGGGCCGACCGCTGGAGGTAACCGGAACCGTGAAGGCGCTGACCGACGGGCGCTGGACCGTGCGCGGACCGATGTATACCGGGGTGCAGGTCAGCATGGGGCACAGCGCCGTGCTGGACACCGGCAAGGTGGAGATCGTCGTCACCTCGAACCACCATGAACCCTGGGATATCGGGGTCTTCACCTCGGTCGGCATCCAGCCGCAGCACAAGCGCTACCTGCTGCTCAAATCCCGCATCCACTACCGGGCAGGCTTCGGTGATCTCGGCAAGGAGACGATCACGCTCGACGGCGACGGCGTCACCACATCGGACAACTCGATCCTGGATTTCAAGAAGGTGCGCCGTCCGATCTATCCGCTCGACCGGGTGAACGAGCCCTGAGGGGCGATGGACACGCCGCGTCGCCCCGGCCGATCCGTGCCATTTCCTATCTGGCTCCCTGCCCGCTGTCAGCGCCGGGCAGGATCGCCCCCGCAACGGTCCGCGAATGGCCCCGGAACTCGGCGACCGTCCTACCCGTCTGATCCGTCACCGTGACGTCGTAGATGCCGCTGCGCCCGGCCAACGAACGCTCCAGCGCAGTCGCGGTCAGCCGATCACCGACGGAGGCCGCCTGGATGAATGTGATAGCGCAGTGCTGGGCCACGGTGCGCTGATCCCGTGTGTTGCTTGCGTAGCCGAAAGCGGCATCCGCCAGAGTGAAAACAAGGCCGCCATGGGCGATCCCGTGACCGTTTGTCATCCGATCCGTCACCGTCATCGACAGCACCGCCTCGCCCGGAGCCACGCGATCGAGCGACAGACCGAAGTCCCGACACACCCCGTCCCTCTCCCACATGGAGGCGGCGCAAGCCTCGGCGATTTCCTGCGCTGTTTGATCATCGGCCATCGACACGCTCCCTCCGGCATTCGTACGCTAAGTTGATGATGGCTGTCGGTCCAATGGGCTAAAAGCGCGATGTCCAGGAGCGCTCTCTCGGCCGTCCTGGAACATGCTTCGACACGAACCACCGGATATTCCCAGGAGTCTACGCATGAACCGAGCAATGGAGCTTACCGGGCGCGTTTGTCTCGTGACCGGGGCCTCGAAAGGCATTGGTCAAGCGATTGCCCTGGAACTCGCCGCTGCCGGCGGGGATATAGCGGTCAACTTCAGGTCGGATGAAGCCGCAGCACAAAGTGTCGCCTCTCGAGTGGCGGCTCTCGGTCGCCGAGTCTTGTTGGTGAGAGCCGACGTGAGCGATAGCGACGACGTCTCCCGAATGTTGGCTGAGATCGAACAAGACCTCGGTCCCGTGGACGTTCTCGTCAACAACGCGGGCATCGGTCTCAAGCGCACGATAGACGAACTGACCGAGGCGGAGTTCGATCGAACGATCGCGGTCAATCTGAAGTCGGCGTTCCTCTGCACGCAGGCGGTCCTGCCGAAGATGCGGGCCAGGAAATGGGGCCGGATCGTCAACATATCCTCGGGCGCGGCGCGCGGTGCGGGTGAAATCGGCGTCCACTACAATGCGGCCAAGGCCGGAATGGAGGGACTGACGCGTGGATACGCGATGCGCGTCGCTGGCGAGGGAATCACGGTCAATTCAGTCGCTCCATCGCTCATTGCAACGGACATGGCCTCGGCGATCGAGGAGTCCGCGATCAACCGGGTTCCCGTTCGCCGCATGGGACGTGTCGAAGAGGTTGCCCAGGCAACCCTGATGGCGATTTCGAACGATTTCATCACCGGCCAGACGATCCCGGTCAACGGTGGGAAGCATCTGATCTAGAGCCGGCGAGGCGACGCTACTCCTGGACGTCGGGAAAACCGTCGATGGGGCCTAGTCCCTGAGTATCGCGGGCGACCACCGGCGGCGAAGCCATGTACACCGCGATCAGGCGCGCGATGGCGATCAGAGACTCTACATGCACCCGCTCCCAACCATGGCTGCCATCGAGACCGAAGGCGATCAGGGCGGTCCGGATGTCGTTCCCCGCCTCGATGGCCGAGGCCGCGTCGCAACGATAGTGCTTGAACACGTCGCGGCTGTGCTCGATCCCATGACGCTCCGCGAGGGCGATGAGGCCATGGGAAAGGTGGTAGTCGAAAGGACCTGTCATATCGCCCATGGCGATCGTGGCGCCGTATTCCGACGAATTCTGACCGGGCGCGACGGTGGCGTTGTCCACCGATAGAAGTTCCGAGACGTCGCCGTGCAGAATGGACGAGGCACCGGAGCCGGTCTCTTCGGAGATGGTGAACAGGAAGTGGCAATCGACCGGAAGCGGCAGCTTCTCCTCCAGCACCGCCTCGAGCGCGGTGAGCATCGCGGCGACGCCCGCCTTGTCGTCAAGATGGCGGCTGTTGATGAAGCCGGCCGGCGTCACCTCGGGATTTGGATCGACCGCGACGATGTCGCCCACGTTGAATCTCGCTCCCACCAGATCGCTGTGGGAGGAGACGCGCTCGTCGATCCGAATCTCGAGGTTCTCCCAATCCGAAGGCTGGGTGTCGATACCGGTGTCGAAAACGTGCCCAGACGCCTTCAAGGGAAGGATCGTGCCGCGTCGCGGACCGACATCGGTGAAGATCGTCACCCGCGCTCCCTCGGCGAAGCGGGCCGCCCAGGTACCGATCGGACGGAGGGAGAGCCGGCCGTTCTCCTTGAGGGCGGTCACTTGAGCCCCGAGGGTATCCAGATGAGAGACCACGGCCCGATCCGGACTGTAGACGTCCCCGCGCAGATTGACCCGGATCGCGCCGCGTCGCGTGATCTCGTACTCGACGCCCAACTCTTTCAGATGCCCGCAGACGTGATGGACGATCGTGTCGGTATATCCCGTCGGACTAGGGATGGCCTGCAATTCAAGCAGCAGCTCGATGATCCGCTCACCGTCGATCCGCCGAAGCACCCGCGCCATCGGATCGCGGGCATCGATCGGTCGCAGGTGGCCGTGTTCAGCCGCTGGCATGTCTTGGCTCCTTCATTTCGAGAAAGCGGTCCGTGGTCTGGGGAAACAGAAGATCGACGAACGCCTCGGCCGTCGGCTGCGGCTCGTGATTGGCGAGACCCGGCCGCTCGTTCGCTTCGATGATCACATAGTCGTCGCGCTCGACGTCCGGCACCAGGAAATCGAACCCCACCACCGGGATATCGAGGATGCGGGCCCCCTCCTCCGCCACCTCCCTCAGGCGCGGGTTGAGCCGGTCGGTCACGTCGTGAATGGTACCGCCGGTATGCAGGTTGGCCGTCTTACGCACCGCCAAAGACTGACCCTTGGGCAGGATCATGTCAAAGTCGTACCCGGCCGACCGAACACAGCGTTCGGTCTCCGAGTCGACAGGAATGCGGCTCTCCCCGCCGGTCGCTGACGATTTCCGCCGCCTCTATAGCGCGGACCATGTCGACCGGATCGCTGATGTCGACGGAGATCCCCCGGCCCTGCTCGCCGCGCGCCGGCTTGACGACGATCCGACCGTATTGCTCCAGGAAAGCCCGCGCGTCGCTCTCGTCGTCGACCTCGTGCTGTGCCGGGACCCGCAGCCCATGGCGGGCCAGAAGCCGGTGGGTCAGGGACTTGTCGTCGCATCGGCTGAGCGCGACTGCGCTGGTCAGTTCCGACAGCGACTCCCGGCAGGAGACGCGGCGTCCACCGTGGGACAGCGCGAACAGGCCGCCTTCCGCATCCTCGACATCCACATTCACGCCGCGGCGCCTGGCTTCGTTGATGATGATCCGGGCATAGGGGTTCAGCTTCGCCTCGGGCATGGGCGCGCTGTACAGCTTCTCATTGATCGGATTCTTGTACTTCAGAGAAAACAGCGGCACCCGCTGGAACCCGAGTTTCTCATAGAGCTTTATAGCAGGACCGTTGTCATGCATCACCGACAGGTCCAAATGCGCCAGTCCGCGTGTCTGGAAAGTTTCGATCAAATGACGCAGCAGGACCTCACCGATCCCCGGCAGCGGCGCCTGCGGATCGACGGCTAGGCACCAGAGGCTGGAGCCGCCCTCCGGGTCGTCGTAAACGCGCTCGTGGTCGACTCCGGTGATCGTTCCCACCACCTGCCCCGTGGTGCTGTCCACGGCCACAAGATGGACGATGCGCCTCGACCCGCGATGGGCGAGCAGAAAGTCGCGCGCGACAGGGATCATTCCGACCTTTGCGTAGATCCGGTTCACCGCCTCTGCGTCGGCGCTGGAGCGCAGTCGCCGGACATAGATTCCCACGACCCGGTCGCTCCGCGGGCGATAGTGCTCGAACTCCAGACGGAAGGTGTGTGACGGGTCGAGGAAGAAAGCCTCAGGCGCCTGGGCGAGTACGACGTGCGGGTTGTTGACGTTGATCGTGATGTCCCGCTCGTCCGGCGCCTCCTGCCGCATCACCTCGGCAAGCCCTTCCGCGGTCTCGAAGGTGTCCGCGAAGATCAGTCGGCCCCACCCCACATTGACGACGGCATTTGGCTGCCCGCGGTCCTCGGGCGGGCCCTCGCCGGGGTGGCGGGTCCAGGCGCGGCGCGAACGGCCACGCGCCCGGGCACGGCGCTGCTTGAACTCTCGCTGAGCGCGTTCAGTCATTTTCCGGTCCTCCGGGGGATCTTCTATCCGATGGTCGATCTACAGCCCGTTGGACTGCAGCCACGCCTCCAAGAGCGTGACCTGCCAGAGCTTCGATCCGCCAAGAGGCGTGATCTGATCCTCCGGCCGGTCCAGGAGCTGGTCGACGAAACCACGATCGAACAGTTCCCGCTCCCGCGCCTTTGCGCTGTCCATGATGCCGCGCACGTAGTCGAGCGTATCGCCCCGGATGTATTTCAGGGCCGGTACCGGGAAGTAGCCCTTAGGCCGGTCGATCACCTCGGAAGGGACGATCTGGCGCGCCGCCTCCTTGAGGATGTGCTTGCCGCCATGCCCGGCCTTCAAGTCCGGCGGTATCTTCGCCGCGAGTTCCACCAATTCGTGATCGAGGAAAGGCACCCGGGCCTCCAGGCTCCAGGCCATCGTCATGTTGTCGACCCGTTTCACCGGATCGTCGACCAGCATTACCGTGGTATCGAGCCGCAGCGCCTTGTCCACGGCGGCACTCGCTCCCGGCTTGTCGAACATTTCCTCCACGAACTCGCCGGCGTGGTCGCCGTTTCGGAATCGCGGATGGACCGCCGACAGATATTCCGCGTGGGTGCGATCGCGAAAGAGCCGTGCATAGTCGGCCACGCCTGCGCCGTCCTCCATCAGCGGCGGATACCAGTGGTAGCCGCCGAAGACCTCGTCGGCCCCCTGACCCGACTGCACGACCTTCACATGCCGGGCGACTTCCTGGGACAGAAGATAGAAGCCGATGCAATCGTGGCTGACCATCGGCTCGGACATCGCCGCGATGCAACCGGGCAGGCTCGGCAACAGCCGCTCCCGGCTGTCGACCTGGATCTTGTGGTGGCGGGTACCGAACCGTTCGGCGATCACGTCGGAGTACCTGAACTCATCGCCCTGTTCGTTCCCGACGCTTTCGAAGCCCACGCTGAAGGTGTCCAGGTCGCCTCCAGTCTGCTCCGCGACAAGGGCGGTGATCATCGAACTGTCGACGCCGCCCGACAACAGCACGCCCACCGGAACGTCTGCGACGAGACGTCGGCGCACAGCGACACGCAGGGACTCGAGGACCCGGTCGCGCCATTCCTCTTCCGACACGCGCGCATCCTCGCCGGGCGTCCCGTAGACCGGCTCCCAGTAGCGACGCTGGGTCTCTTTGCCGTCGGCGGTGACGGTCATGGTGGTCGCGGGCGGGAGTTTGCGCACTCCCGAGACGATCGTGTAGGGCGCCGGAACGACGGCGTGGAAATTCATGTAGTGGTTCAGCGCCACGGGATCGATGTCGGTGTCGACGCCGCCCGCGGCCAGAATGGCCTGCATGTTGGACGCAAAACGCAGTCCGCCGTTGACCCGCGCGAGATACAACGGCTTGATGCCAAGCCTGTCGCGCGCCAGCGTCAGGGTCCGCTTGCCGCGATCCCAGACGGCAAAGGCGAACATGCCGTGGAACCGCTCCACACAGGACTCTCCCCAGGCGTGGAACGCCTTGAGGATCACCTCCGTGTCGCCGTCGCTGTAGAAGGTATACCCCTTGGCCTCGAGCTGCGGGCGCAGCTCCTTGTAGTTGTAGATCGCGCCGTTGAAGACGATCGTCAGGCCGAGCGCGGGGTCATGCATCGGCTGTTGCGCGCGGTCGGAAAGGTCGATGATCGACAGGCGTCGGTGGGCCAAGCCGATGCCGCTTTGAACATACGTACCCTGGGCATCCGGTCCCCTCGCCGCCATGGCCTCGGCCATCGACGACAACACGTCGAATGCAACAAACCCTCCGTCGAACTTCAGCTCGCCGGCTAAACCGCACATAGTCATCTCCAATTGTCGCGTTTGCGACAACATGGCAATTTTACGATAGTTTTCAAGGTTGCTGTCTTTGCCGACGCCTTCCGAGCGCATGGCTGCGCCTGCGGTGCCCGCAGCACACACTCCCGACATGCTGTACGCGGATGACGCGTACAGGCCGTTGATCTCCTGCAGTTCCCTGCGCTCGAGAAACCGGACGTCGGGTCGGACCGAACTACGGCTGACGCGCGCGCTCCAGGACGGCGACGAAGAAACCGTCGGTACCCTCGCGATGCGGCGCCAGCGTGAGATACGGGCCCGTCGCCGGACAGGCTGCGCCGCCGATCGTCTCGGCCCAGACGCCGGCAATCGGCAGCACGGAGAACCGGTCGCTCTCGGCAAGGAAGCCCTCGACCACGTCCTCGTTCTCGGCGCGCAAGACCGAGCACGTAACGTAAATCACCCGTCCCCCGGGTTTCACCAGGCTCGCTGCGCGTTCGAGGATCGACCGCTGGGATCTGGTCAGCTCCGTGAGATCGTCAGCTCCGTAGCGCCATTTGGCATCCGGGTTGCGGCGCCATGTGCCGGTACCGGAACATGGAGCATCGACCAGCACCCGGTCAGCCTTTCCCGCCAGCCGCTTGACCGACTTATCGCCGTCGGCCAGCACCTTGCGCTCCGCATTGTGAATGCCGGCACGGCGCAGCCGAACCGCCGCCCGGTCCAGGCGCCCCTTCGAGACGTCGAACAGGATCAGGCGTCCCTTGTTCTCCATGCCCGCCGCCAGAGCGAGCGCTTTGCCGCCCGCGCCGGCGCAATAATCGACGACCAGCATCCCCGGGCCGGCCCCGGCCAGGAGGGCGGCGAGTTGCGAGCCCTCATCCTGCACCTCGACCGCGCCGGATTTGAACACGGCCATCTTGTCGACAGGGCGACGGCGGTCGAGCCGCAGCCCCAACGGCGACAGTTCGGTCGGAACGGCGGGCACCTGCTCCTCGGCCAGCGCGGCGATCACCTGCTGCCGCTGAAGGCCGGCGAGCGGATTGACCCGCAAGTCGAACGGCGCTTCCCGACCGAGACCGGTGACCGCCGTCGATACATCGTCCCCGAACCGGGCCTGCATGTGCGGCCATAGCCACGCCGGGCACTCGGCCCGAACCGCGTCGCTCATCTCAGGGCTGTCCAGGTCATTGCCGACAATGCGGCGCAGCGCGTCGCTCTCGGTCTTGGCAAGCGTCTCCGGTGCGTGGCGTGACCCGTCGAACATCTCGGCTATTCCGCCCACGTCCTGGCGGTCGTGCAGCACCAGATCGGCCAGTACCCGGCCACGGGCGTCGCGGCCGATGCCCTTCCCCGCTTTCTTGATCCACCAGTCAAGGCGAGCCCGTCGCCGGAAGATCCCCCAGACCCTGCCGACAATCGCCGACCGGTCGCCGCCACCGATGTAGCGCCGATCCCGGATGTACCGATCAAGGACCCGATCCGCCGGGCGGGCGCTCGCGTCGATCGCCTCGAGAATCTCGATGGCTGCCGCCAGGCGGCCCGCTGGTTTCATCTCGTGGATCCCATCAGAGGGGCTGCGGGCCTACATGCCGGGCCGATAGTTCGGCGCCTCGCGGGTGATGGTGACGTCATGCACGTGGCTTTCCCGCAAGCCGGCGCTCGAAATCCGCAGGAACTTGGCATTGGCCTGCAGATCCTTGATAGAGGCGCTGCCGGTATACCCCATCGCCGCCCGCAGACCGCCGACGAGCTGGTGGACGACCGCACCGGTCGGCCCCTTGTAGGGAACCTGTCCCTCGATACCCTCCGGCACCAGCTTGAGCGTGTCGTTCACCTCTTCCTGGAAATACCGGTCGGCCGAGCCGCGCGCCATGGCGCCCATCGATCCCATGCCGCGGTACGCCTTGTAGGACCGTCCTTGGTAGAGATAGACCTCGCCTGGGCTCTCGTCGGTGCCCGCCAGCAGCGAGCCGATCATGGCGCAGTCCGCACCGGCAGCGATCGCCTTGGCGAGATCGCCGGAATACTTGATGCCCCCATCCGCGATGCACGGCACGCCGGCCTTTCGGCACACCTCCGACGCATCGACGATGGCGGTGAGCTGCGGCACGCCGACGCCGGCAACCATCCGGGTGGTGCAGATCGAGCCCGGCCCGATCCCGACCTTGACCGCGTCGGCACCGGCGTCGATCAGCGCCTGGGCGCCCGCCGCCGTCGCCACGTTGCCGGCGATGATCTGGGTGTAGTTGGCGCGCTTGCGGATATCCTCGACCGCGCCGAGAACGCCTTCACTATGTCCGTGGGCGGTATCGATAACGACGATGTCGACCTCCGCATCGATCAGAGCTTCGGCCCGCGCGATGCCCTCCTTGCCCACGCCGGTCGCCGCGGCGACCCGCAGCCGCCCCTTGTCGTCCTTCGCCGCATTCGGATGATGCTGCGCCTTCTCCATATCCTTGACGGTGATGAGGCCGATACAGCGCTTGTCGCCGTCGACTACCAGCAGTTTTTCGATCCGGTGCTTGTGAAGCAGGGCGCGGGCCTCTCCGGGTCGCACATCCTCCCCGACAGTGATCAGCCGCTTGGTCATCAACTCCTTGATCGGCTGGCTCTCGTCAGTGGCGAAGCGCACATCGCGGTGGGTCAGGATCCCGACAAGCTTTCCGCTCCGCGGCTGCACCACCGGCACGCCGTTGATGCCATACCGCTTCATCAGGTCCAACGCCTCGGCGAGGGTCGCGTCGGGATGGATCGTGACCGGATTGATCACCATCCCCGCCTCGAACTTCTTAACCGCCCGGACTTCGTTGGCCTGCGCCTCGATGTCGAGGTTCTTGTGGATCACCCCGATTCCGCCAGCCTGGGCCATGGCGATCGCAAGCCGGGACTCGGTGACAGTATCCATTGCGCTGGATAGTAGCGGGATGCCGAGTTCAATGCTTCGGGTGACTTTGGTTCGCGTGTCGACCGTAGCCGGCAGGACGTTCGAGCGGGCGGGTTCGAGAAGGACGTCGTCGAAAGTGAGCGCGTCGCGAATGTCCATGGTGCCTCCGGGGGTCGGTGGCGGCGCAATATACACCGCAACCGCCACATGCCAAGCGACATCATCGGACCGAGAGAAATGGCCGCACCAAGCACGCTCCAGTCCCCCGGAAGGCGTCAGACTCAGCCTTCTTCCGACGGTTCCGCCGCATTCGGGCGGCCGCGATAGCCGGTTGCGACCACATAGGTTTCCGCCGACTCGGAGCGGCTCGCCGGCGGCTTGAAATGCCGGACTTGACGGAATGCCTGGCGCATCGGGTTCAGGAGCTCGCGCTCGCTGCCGCCCAGGAACACCTTCGCGACGAACACTCCGTCGGGTGCCAACACCTCGAAGGCGAAGTCGAGCGCCAGTTCGGCCAGCATCACGATGCGGATATGATCGGTGTTCCGATGCCCGGTGGAGGACGCAGCCATGTCGGACAGGACCACATCGACCGGACCGCCTAAAAGCACCTTCAGCTTTTCCGGTGCGTCCGCCTCGGTGAAATCGGCCTGGAGCAGCTCGGCGCCGGGGATCGGATCGAGCGGGAGGATGTCGAGGCCGACCACCTGCCCCCTCTCCGGCGCGCCGACCCGCTGCACGGCGATCTGAGTCCATCCGCCGGGAGCGCATCCGAGATCCACCACCCGCTGCCCCTTCTTCAGGAGTTTGAACCGGTCGTCGATCTCGATCAGCTTGAAAGCGGCGCGTGACCGATAGCCGAGCCGCTTGGACTCCGCCACATAGGGATCGTTGAGTTGGCGCTGCAGCCAGCGCTGGGACGACGGCGTACGGCCGCGAGCGGTCTTCAGCTTGACCGTGGTCTGCCGACTGCCCGAGCCGCGGCGCGCGCCTCCCGATCCCCTGTTCGCCATATCGCTCCGTCTTTCCCGCTGCGCCGCGGGGCTCAGGAGGTCCCCGCGATCAGTCCGAACAGGATGCCCTCCCGCACCCCCCGGTCGGCAACCCGCATCCGCGCCACCGGCCATTGTCGGCATATCGCCTCCAGGATCGCGCAACCGGCCACGACCAGATCGGCGCGCTCGCGGCCAATGCAGGGATGCGCGGCGCGATCCTCGAAACTCTGGTCCGCCAGGCGGCGGCCGATCGCCAGCGTGTCTGCCACATTCAGGAACAGTCCGTCCACCCGGTCGCGGACATAGCGCGGCAGGTCGAGATGCACGCCGGCCAGCGTCGTCACCGTTCCAGACGTGCCGATGACCTGTACCCGACCGGCAGCGACCTCGGCGGAGATGGCATGTTCGCGCTCATAGGCCGCGAGCCACGCGGCCACATCGGCCACCATCCTGTCGTAAACGCCGGCGTCGTAGCGATCGCCTCCGTAGGTCTCTGCGAGCGTCACGACGCCGATCGGAATGGAGGTGACCGCAGCTGTGTCGGCATTGCCGTCCCGCTGCGACCAGGCCAATTCGGTGGACCCGCCGCCGATATCGAATACGAGTGCGCCCGGTACCGCCGGATCGAGCAGCGGGCCGCACCCGGCGAGCGCCAGGCCGGCTTCTTCGGCCGAGGATATCACTTCCAGGGTGATCCCGGTTTCCTGCTTCACCCGCTCCAGAAACTCCGGCCCGTTGCGGGCGCGCCTACAGGCCTCGGTCGCGACCGCCCGGAACCGGGTGACGTGGCGACGGCGCATCTTCGACCCGCAGACACTGAGCGCGTCAAGCGTCCGCTCCATGGCGGCATCGGTCAATTCGCCCGAGGCACCGATCCCTTCGCCCAGCCGGACGATCCTGGAGAACGCGTCGATGACCCGAAACCCATGACGGTCCGTCGGCCGCGCCACCAGCAGGCGGCAGTTGTTGGTTCCCAGGTCGAGCGCCGCCAGCACATCGTCCCTCCGGGCCGGCCCGTCATGTCTCGATCCCTGCCGGCGCATCGCCGGTCTCATACTCCCGTCGCCGCTCCCATCCCGAATGGCGGCCACCGGCGACCGGTCATCCGACCGACGCTGCGGGGCCCTCGGGCGGGAACGGCCGGCACGCTCGGCACCGGTTACCATTCCCAAGGCGTCCTTCCCTGTTCGCCGCGCCTGTTTGTCTCCGGCGCGATTTTCTGAAGGTCAGTCTAGCGAGCCCCGGCGCCGCCCACCAGCCTCGTGCTCGCCACGGCGCTGGACTGCAGGGAACCGCGGCACGCGGGGCGGCTTTCGGCGCGTGGAGTCCGTTCGAGTTGTTTGCATCCTGCCCCCGGGCTGTGTTAGAAGCCGCGCCACCGCTCGGGAACGGCCTGTTGGCCGGGTTTCGGCCCGTCCCGATCCTGCTGGGGGATCGTCTAGCGGTAGGACTACGGACTCTGACTCCGTCAACCCTGGTTCGAATCCAGGTCCCCCAGCCATTCTTCTCCTGACATGTCGGTCTCTGCGGGGCGCCTCTGGGTGAGCGGGAAATTGTGACGACTTTTCAAATCCTTGGGGACCCGGCCGCTATTGCGAGTGTACCCAGAGACACATGTGGTGGCGGAACTTCGGCCCCCATGCCCTGAAAGTCTCTCCTCGCCATTTTGGGGGTACATTAAGATTTCCGCAGCTGATCAAAGCTCTAAGCACATCGGCGTTCGGTTGACGGCACGAGTTAGTGATGACCGTCGTGGTATCGGAGCGGAGCCCTAGGAACCGAGCATTTTCATACGATTTGCGACTACGACGACCTCTGAAGGTCTCTCTAGATTGAACCGAAGATAGAGCCAGACAACATGCTGGATGACAGTCGGTGGGAATTTGGGAACGGGCGTACGATATCTTGCTCATCGGCCGATCATAGCGTCAGACCCGAGCCCAACCGCGTTCTTGTGACAGCGCCACAGCGCCACTCTGACGGCGCCCTCGATGGTGAGTCGTAGCAGCCGTCACATGGCCTCCTGACTTGCCCCATGATGGGTCATGCCAACCAACCGACGGTGTTGGACTGACCGCCTAAAAGCCCGTGATCCTCCCCCAATGAATTGGTCCATCCTGAAGTTTTGGAAGGAGGACCTGATATGGCGATGAAGCGGTACAAACCTGAGGAGATCGTCGGCAAGCTGCGGCAGGCGGAGGTTCTGCACAGCCAGGGCCTGTCGATGG